>NZ_BAABJI010000002.1:0-1200000 GCF_039543225.1 Mucilaginibacter defluvii | reverse complement strand
GAAAAACCGGGTTTTCTATCGGCACATTGGGATGGCACACCCGAAACGGAGCAACGTATCAAGGATGAAACTAAAGCTACCATTCGCTGCATCCCTTTGAATAATAAGCAGGAAGAAGGTAAATGTATACTGACCGGCAAGCCATCAACCCAAAGAGTATTATTTGCCAGGGCATATTAATACCTGCCTGATAATATAAAACGGGGTTAAGTGATATTCACTTAACCCCGTTTCTGTTTAGTCCTTTTCTACTTCCTTTTCCAGTATTTCTTTAGCTTCTTCAATGTCTTCGTGGTCGGCATCGGGGCCATCTTGAACACGTTCAAGACGCTTGTTAAATATCAGGTGGGTAAATATCGGGTAATGGTCTGATCCGTTGTAGGGCAGGCGGCGCATTTGTACCAAGCCAAACTCGGCCGAACAAAAAATATAATCAAGCGGAAAACGCAAAAACCAGTGCTTGGCCGAAAAGGTACTGTAAAAGCCGCGGCCTTTACGCACATCAAGCAGATCGCTCACCTTGCTGAAAAGAGTAGTGGTATAGCTCCAAGCCACGTCGTTCAGGTCGCCAAAAACCAGAATGGGTAATTCGCAATCACGGGCCTTTAAAGCGATCTTCATCAACTCTTTATCCTTGGCGGTAGAATATAGGCTTTCGCCCGGTACCGGCGGCTCAGGATGCAAGCCCCACAGCTGTACCTTTACGCCGGATGGCAGATGAATTATAGCTTCTATAGAAGGAATGTCGTTTTTTATGAGATAGTTAACCTTTCCATCGCTCAGCGGAAAGCGGCTGTAAAAAAGTAGTCCGTAAGTGTTATCCAGCGGTGCCTTGAGCATATGCGGGTAGTCCGCTTCGAGTTGCTGTACGCCCGCTTCCCATTTGTCGTCTGTTTCCAGCAGGAATATCACGTCCGGATCGGCGCTTTTAATCTGTTCAAGCAGGCGCTGATATTGTGTATTGTCCTGAAATACATTGGCAGATAGTACTTTAATTTCGTTTTTTTCATCGCGGCTTTTTATTCCGCGCACTTCTTTAGGGGCGAAAACAGTGTAGTTATATATTTTAAATATCAGGTATATGATTGCTGCGCATAATGCCGCGAGGGCATAAATATTTATCTGCCGGGTAAAAGAATAAAGTATACCCCAGCCAATAAATACTGCTACACAAATAATAAATTTTTGGAAACGTGGATATTCCAATGAGCGAAACACCCAGTAGCTATGTTTAATGAGCGGCAAGAAAACAAGAAATACAAGCAGAAAACTTGTGATGGTTAAAGCTAAATACATATTGTGGGTTCAAGGTACTATGCCTAAACCGGCATTTCACTTATTAAATTACTGCTATTAAATGTTATAACGGTAAAGTTGTTTTAATTTTTTATGTTTGATAACCTTATTATGAAAAAATACAACCTTATCCTAAAAATTATCTCGTGGCTGCAAATAGTAGGCGGTATAACAGGCTTGCTGATGCTTGCCTATTTGCTTAGCGGAACAGGTGCGATTAATGGACCAATACTGCTGATATTTACAACAGGCTTATCACTGTTCATCTTCTCAATCGTTTCAGGCGCAAAGCTTCTTCATGGTGCAAAGTATGGCGTGTTATTTACTATCATAAATCAAATATTGCAACTTGTACATTGGAAGATGCTTGGTTACGGGTTTGCTTATAGTTCAGGCGTACAACTGGCGCTTGGCTTTAATGAAGGTAGCTTGAAATTTAATTTAGGGTTGATACAATCGAATTTTTCAATGGCGATTAAATCAAATGAAGGGTTTACCTTTCAACTAAATATAGCAGCTCTAATAGTATTAGTTCTTGTTATTGAATGTGTACGCCGACAAAAAAATCAACAACAAAAAGAAGAGAATACAACTATTTTTGATGAGCCGGCTACCGAGGAGAAACTTTAATCAATGAATAAAAGATGCATTTTTGCTGTTTTTTGAACGCCATATGAAAAGCTAATAATACTAAGTAATAAAAATAGCAAAGCCTGGTAATGAGTATCCAAAAACTCCATCATATCCTAACCAATTGCTCAGTTTCAATCTTTTTCTGTAGTTCTAATATAGCGCCTATCAATGCTTCGGGGCGTGGTGGGCAGCCTTGTACGTAAACATCAACGGGTATAACACGGTCAACACCTTTTACTACGTGATAACCGTGCTGCCAGTAAGGGCCGCCGCAGTTGGAGCATGATCCCATGGAGATAACATATTTAGGATCGGGCATCTGCTCGTAAAGGCGTTTAATGCGCTCGGCCATTTTAAAGGTAACGGTTCCCGCGATGATAATTACATCTGCCTGGCGTGCTGATGGACGAGGAAATACGCCAAACCTGTCCAGATCGTACGTTGATGCCATGGAGCCCATCATCTCGATAGCGCAGCAGGCAATACCAAAACTCAATGGCCAAAGGGATGACATACGCGCCCAGTTGAGCAGGTCGTTCATTTTGGTTACTACTAAACCACCACTTTCGTTCGTTAAATCAGGCGTCATTTCCGGGCTTTTTAAAAGTTGGTTTAAACATAGGTTTGCGTACAGGAGCTTCGGCATTAGCCACGGCAGCGGTCGGTGCAGCAACAACTGTCGGTTCGGCGGCTATAGCTTCGATACTAAAGGGCTTTACCTGGTAAACACTTTGCTCAAGGTTTATTTTTTCGTACAAAGCGGCAGGAATGTTTACACCGCTGCTTGGCAGGGTAACCTTGGGTTTTATCCATTCCAGGTCGCCTTTGCGCCAAACGTACACCAGGCCCAATATCAGTATGCCTAAAAATATGAACATCTCAGCTAAGGCGAACCATCCCCAGCGGCTATCAGCGGCTATCAGTTCATGATTGCCGAATACCGTAGCCCAGGGAAAAACGAACACCATCTCTACATCAAACAGCAAAAAAATGAGGGCAATAACATAAAAGCGGGAGTTAAAGGGCAGCCATGCGCTGCCGGTTGGTTCCTCGCCGCACTCGTATGAGGATAGCTTTAAATCGTTAGGGTTTTGCCTTGACAGTAGCTTGTTCAAAAAAAAGGTTAAGCCAACGGCTAAAAAACCGACAATTAAAAATATCATTATCTTGCCAAATTCGGATATTTGCGAAACCTCGTGCATGACAGCAAATTTAATAAAACAAACAGATTTTGACGCTATAATAATTGGAGCGGGCGCCTGCGGACTCATGTGTGCCGTACAAGCCGGCTTTTTAGGTAAGCGTGTATTGATATTGGAAAAGAACGACCGTCCCGGTGCTAAGATACTCATCAGCGGTGGCGGCAGGTGTAATTATACCAACCTGTACGCTTCGGCCCAACAGTTTATATCGCAAAACCCGCACTTCTGCAAATCGGCCTTCGCGCAGTGGACAGTAGATGATACCATCAGTTTTTTTGAGGCTTACGGCATCAGCGGAAAAGAAAAAACATTGGGTCAGCTATTCCCGGAGACGGATAAAGCGCGTGATGTAGTGAATATATTTGCCAACCTTTGTGCTGATTTGGGTCAGCAAATCTACTATTATGCCACGGTGAAAAGTATTGAACAAACCGATAATGGCTTTGAGATTGTATACGAACAGCACATGCGCGAGCAAAAAATATCCGCGCCCAAAGTAGTTATGGCTTCGGGCGGCTTGCCAGTTGTTAAGCTGGGCGCTACAGATATTGGGATGCGCGTAGCACGCAAATTCGGTATGGCAGTTGTTGATACAGCGCCCGCGCTGGTACCATTAACTATTACCGGTAAGGATCAGCCCTGGTACGAGAAACTATCAGGCAACAGTATTTTTTGCCGGGTGTGGAATGATGAGGCAAGTTTTGAGGAGAATATCCTGTTTACCCATTGGGGGTTGAGCGGCCCTGCTATATTGCAAATATCATCGTACTGGAAACCCGGTGAGTTTATTTATATCGATTTGCTGCCCACCCAAAATTTAACCGAACTGATACAGCAGGAGCGAACCATCAACGGTAAAAAGACTTTGCTGGCCTTACTTTCCGGATTGTTTACCCGCAAGTTTGCCGATGCGCTTGCCGATAGGCTGCCGGTGCAAAAAAATCTGGCATCGTTAAGCAAGGCAGATGTTGATGTGATAGAAAGCCTGATACATAATTTCAAAGTGAAACCGGCAGGAGATAAGGGGTACGATAAGGCCGAGGTGATGCGCGGAGGGGTGTCAACCGATGAACTATCATCCAAAACACTGGAAGCTAAAAAGGTGCGCGGCCTATATTTTGGCGGCGAGTGTGTTGATGTAACCGGTTGGCTGGGTGGCTATAATTTTCAGTGGGCATGGGCAAGCGGTTTTGTTATAGCACAGGCACTGTAAGCCAAATTGTCATAAATTTATAATTGGCTCGAATTTTAGCATCTTTGCTGATATTAATATAGCATTATGTTGTTTGAACAAATACGGCAAAAGCCATTCTTTATATTAGGTCCCTGCGTTATGGAGAGCCAGGAACTGCTATACACCGTTGCCGAAAAAGTTGCCGAAGTAGGGCAAAAATTTAATGTGCCGGTAATATTCAAATCATCGTTTGATAAGGCTAACCGTACATCTATCCACTCATACCGTGGTCCGGGTTTAGAGAAGGGTTTAGAGATGCTGAATAATGTAAAGGAGCGCTTTGGCTTACCCATATTGACCGATATACACGAAAGCCACCAGGCAGCAGTAGTGGGCGAGGTGGTTGATGTGTTGCAGATACCAGCCTTTTTATGCCGCCAAACCGATCTGTTGGTTGCTGCCGCGCAAACCGGTAAAATTGTGAACGTTAAAAAAGCGCAGTTTCTTTCAGGGGCGGATATGTTTTATCCGGCCCAAAAGGTAATTGAGGCCGGTAATAACCAAGTGATATTGACCGAGCGTGGTAACATGTACGGCTACAATAACCTGGCAGTTGATTTTAGGAATATCTATGATATGAAAGCTTTTGGCCACCCCGTTTGTATGGATTGTACCCACTCGGTACAGCGCCCGGGTGGTGCAGGCGGCAAAACCGGCGGCGACCGTACCTTTGTACCCATGATGGCCCTTGCCTCTAAAGCATTTGGCGCTGACGGTTACTTTATGGAAGTACACCCCGACCCCGACAATGCTCTAAGCGACGGCCCCAATATGCTCAAACTCCACGACCTGGAAAAAGTAATAGCAACACTGGTGTAATTTAGAGTAAATACAAATCGCAAAGCAAAATTCTGTCAATTCTCTAATTCTGAGAATTCAGGTTCAGAATAAAATGAAAAATATCGCCAAAAGAGTATTTGATATCGAAATAGAATCGCTTACGCATGTAGCCGGTTTGCTTGATGACGCTTTTGACGCGGCTATTACTACCATACTCGGCAGCAGTGGCAAAACCATTGTTACCGGCATAGGTAAATCAGGCCTTATCGGTAAAAAAATAGCGGCAACGCTGGCCAGCACCGGTACGCCAAGTTTTTATATGCACCCGGCTGAGGCCTTTCATGGCGATCTGGGGATGATCAGCGAGCATGATGTGGTGTTGCTGATCTCGTACTCCGGCGAGTCAGACGAGGTGCTGAAACTCATCCCATTTCTTAAATGGCACAACAATATTATTATCGGTATTACGGGTAATCCGGCATCAACCATTGCTAAAAATAGCCATCATCACCTTAACGTGAAAATAACCCGCGAGGCTTGTCCGCTTGAACTGGCGCCAACCTCATCTACCACAGCTATGCTGGTAATGGGCGATGCCCTGGCAATAGCGCTGATGGAGGCACGCAATTTTAAACATGAGGATTTTGCCCGTTTTCATCCGGGGGGGAGCCTGGGGCGTAAGTTATTAACAAAGGTAAAAGACGTTATGCGGACGGATAACCTGCCTTATATCGATAAAAATGCGTCCTTTACCGATTTGCTGATGCGCATGTCGGCCGGACGTTTGGGTATGGTAATGGTAGGCAACAGTGCGGGTATTCAGGGTATTGTTACCGATGGCGATCTGCGCCGTGCGCTGTTGAAGAATAGTGACACCACTGCCTTGAGGATAGCGGATATCATGACCACGTCGCCCATCATCATCGGTAGTGACGAACTGATGAGCAATGCCGAGCAGTTGATGATCGATAAAAAAATTACCACCCTTTTGGTAGGTAACGCCGAGGAGCGCACCGTTGAGGGTGTTTACCAAATCTACAATCAGTAAAAACAAAATACAGGCTGCCTGTATTTATGCATAATTGACTTATTCAACCTGAATGCTGTTGTCGCAGTGTGTTTATTTATAAAATGACAGATACCGTTAGTCCATCATCCGTATTTATATCGCCTCAAAAGGTTCAGATAGCAATTATTGGTCTTGGTTATGTAGGCTTGCCGTTAGCGGTGGAGTTCGCTAAAAAATATCAGGTTTGGGGTTTTGATATCAGTGCCGGGCGTATTGGCGAATTACTTGAAGGGTATGATCGTACTTTGGAGATTGCGGAAGAAGATTTAAAAGCCGTATTAAACAGAAGGGATGATGATACGGGCCTGCAACTAACCTCGAACGCTGAGGATATAAAAAGCTGTAATGTTTACATCGTATCGGTACCTACACCAACCGACAAGCATAACCGCCCCGACTTAAGCCTGATAGAAAAAGCCAGCGAAACCGTTGCCCGCGTATTTACTGATGGTGATGTGGTAATCTATGAGTCAACCGTTTACCCAGGAGTAACTGAAGAGGTATGCGTGCCGATATTGGAGCGCGTTTCGGGATTGAAATTTAACCAGGGCTTTTTTGCAGGCTATTCGCCTGAGCGTATTAATCCGGGTGATAAGGTGCACACACTTACCAACATCCTTAAGATAACATCGGGTTCTACCCCTGAGGTGGCTGGTTTTATTGATGATTTGTACCGCAGCATCATCACGGCAGGCACACATAAGGCGCCGAGTATTAAAGTTGCCGAAGCCAGCAAGGTGATAGAAAATGCCCAGCGCGATATCAATATCGCCTTTGTGAACGAGCTATCAAAAATATTTAATTTGTTAGGGATAGATAGCAATGATGTGCTTGAAGCGGCCGGTACCAAATGGAACTTTTTGAAATTCAAACCCGGGCTGGTAGGGGGGCACTGTACCGGAGTTGACCCATATTACCTCGCGCAAAAAGCCCAGGAAGTAGGTTATCATCCCGAAATAATATTAGCCGGCCGCAGGCTTAATGATGGCATGGGTACCTATGTAGCCTTAGAGGTTATCAAGCTGATGGTAAAAAACAGCATACCGGTAAAGAAAGCCGAGGTGCTGGTGTTAGGCTTTACCTTTAAAGAGAACTGCCCCGATGTGCGTAATACCCGGGTTATTGACATTGTAAAGGTACTCGATGAGTTTGAGACTAATTACGTTGTGTACGATCCATGGGTTAACCCTGCCGAGGTTGCAGCGGAGTACGGTATTACTACAATTGCCGATAAGCAAGCGCTTGATAAAAAATACGACGCTGTTATTGTTGCCGTAGCGCACGATGAATTCTTGAAGCTTGACTATAATCTCTTAAAAAGAGATCAGAATGCTGTGATTTATGATTTAAAAGGACTGCTCAACAGAAATATAATCAATG
Source organism: Mucilaginibacter defluvii (assembly GCF_039543225.1). Lineage (NCBI taxonomy): Bacteria > Pseudomonadati > Bacteroidota > Sphingobacteriia > Sphingobacteriales > Sphingobacteriaceae > Mucilaginibacter > Mucilaginibacter defluvii. Next base: position 1,192,406 of record NZ_BAABJI010000002.1, on the reverse strand, counting down.
GCAGGTTGTAGCGGGTGCGCGTTCACCATTTTAATATTTATAAAATATTTATATTTAATATTAAATTAATTTCAGGTGTTGCTTAATGTATAGATATTTGAATATTAATTAATTCGCGTACCGTTAATGAAAAGGTTAATTTGTGTGATTTTATTAGCAGGGGAATTTAATTTTCTTAATTTTGTTGGTGTCAGGGCTGAAAATTCATAATATTAAGGTTTAAATTTTAAAAACTTAATAATTTTTAGCTGTCTAATTTACAGTTATTCGTTTCTATGATCCATAGGTATACTACTTTTATTAAAGCTATCAACCTAACTATCGATTACATCATATTGAATTTAAGTATGGTGATCGCTTATTTGATAGAAGATAAATCATACATCTCCTGGATCAGTAATAAAAACTACCTGCCTATTGTATTGGTTTTTAACCTGATATGGTTGCTTTCTGCAAATATTACCGGGCTTTATGAGCATGTGTTGAATAAGGATTCCATCCGTACCTATCGCGGATTAATAAAGACTTATTTTTTATTTGTAAGCTTTATTTGTTTTACCATTATCATACTCATCGGCACCAAGGCATACTTCATCACCCGCGAGTATTTGTTTTATTCGCTTGCATTATTCGGGTTTCTGTTAGGTTTTTGGAAACTGATTTTCTTAAGCATTCGCCGAAGCGACCGGGCGTTGTTGCTTGATTCGCGAAGTGCCATCATAATAGGTGCGGGGCGTATTGGTAACGACCTGGCTAACTTCTTCAACACCAACCCAAGCCGTGGCTATCGTGTGGTAGGCTTTTTTGATGATAACCCCGCCAAACTACGCAATGAGGAACTTTATCTCGGTAACACTAACGATAGCATCAGCTACGCAATAAGTAACCGTGTAGACGAAATATTCTGTACGCTGCCCAGTACCGAGGCCAAAAAAATAGAACGGTTAATGCTTGAGGCTGATAAAAACCTGATCCGTTTTAAATTTATACCCGATTATTATGATTACGGTATAAAGCCAACGCTCATACAAAGTTTCGGGCACATACCGGTTATTTCTATCAGGCCCGAGCCGCTTGAAAATATCCTGAACCGTGCTATAAAACGGTTTTTTGATATCGGTTTTTCGCTGTTTATCATCTTATTTGTATTTAGCTGGCTGTTCCCGATTTTGGCTATCATTATTAAAATGCAATCAAAAGGACCGGTGTTTTTTGTTCAGGCGCGTTCAGGTCGTGATAATAAGTCGTTCAACTGCTACAAATTCCGCAGTATGAAGGTTAATAACGATTCGGATAAAAAGCAGGCCACTAAGGACGACGACCGCGTAACCAAGATAGGCAAGTTTATGCGCAAGACCAGCTTGGACGAGTTGCCGCAATTTTTTAACGTGCTGATTGGCAATATGTCGGTTGTAGGGCCGCGCCCGCACATGCTTAAGCATACCGAAGAATATTCTGCATTGATTGACCGTTTTATGGTGCGCCACTTTTTAAAGCCTGGTATTACCGGCTGGGCACAGGTACGCGGACTGCGCGGTGAAACTAAAACCACCGAGGACATGATGGCGCGCGTTGAAGCGGATGTATGGTACCTGGAAAACTGGTCGTTCCTGCTGGATATGAAGATCATATTCCTGACATTTTGGAACGCAGTACGCGGCGAAGAGAATGCCTACTAATCATACAAAAAAAATAATTGCAAGAGGATTAGCTACTTACCTTGAAAGTTTAAATTCTATTTTAATAATAAGTAAATAAAGCTATCTTTGCAGCCTGTAAAAATCCTAATGCGGAAGTGGCGTAATTGGTAGCCGCACCAGACTTAGGATCTGGCGCCGCGAGGCGTGGGGGTTCGAGTCCCTTCTTCCGCACAAACAGACATAAAAGCAGCCCGATAAAGGCTGCTTTTCTTGTTTTAGCGCTATTTTATATTATCACGCTGAAAATATCGGTACTTTAAAGCATCTTATTTATTATTTTTGAAAAATGACCGATCTGAACGAATATGAATGTGAGATGCTGGATGTTATGCTGGAATCATTCGGCGTTCCGGATAGCTTAACACGTCGGCAAATATTAAGTCTTTTCGACCAAGACGAGGCCGCTGCCTTTGCCATGGTACAGGCCTTGATACGCGAAGATCTGGTGGTAGTATCAGGCAGCCATGGTGAGTTTGAGTTGCCCGAGAAACTCATACTAAAACCCAAAGGCGAAAAGTTTTTGAAGGAGGGTGGCTTTACTCGTCGCTACCATTTAGAGCAGCAACGCCCTAACGAAGTGGGCGGCACGCTTGCCAAACTACAGCAGCAAAACATGCGCCTGCAAAACGAGAAGCTGGCCAATCAATCCCAGGTAATTGATCTGAACCGAAAGGTACAATCGCTTAAGATCAGTTTATACGTTTGCCTGGCGCTGATCATCATCGCGTTTTTAATAGGCTATGTTGTAGGTAACAAATAATTTTCGGATATAAACCCCTCATTTGCTATCCGTCAGCAAGCACCATGTTGCGCAGTGTAATCAAATTGTTTACCGCGTCTCCAACGGTATTGTTAAAGTAAGCGTATACTGATTTGCCATCATCAAGCCATTCATTAACATAGGAAGCATATTCGGCTAAATAATCATCCGTATAACTCCCCCGGTATCCACCATCAGGCCCATGAAAACGCAGGTAAACGAAATCAGTATCAGGTTCCTGTAAAGGAGTAGCCGATGCAGGCAGATCATGCAATACTAATGTAGCATTAAAGTCGCTGAGCAATTGATACACGCGGTCGGTATACCATGATTTATGACGAAATTCAACGGCCGTTCTCCAGTCATTACCGCTGTTTCTTAAAACGCTTAGCAAATATTGCACCCGGTGAATATGGTTTACCTGTAGCGATGGCGGAAATTGAATTAGCAAACATGCCCGTTTATCGCCGGCCTGCTTTATTATCTCAAGAAAACGCACTACATCAGCAGGATCAAATTCCAGACCTTTATTGTGGGTTATCCGCTTCCATAGCTTGTACGTAAAGCGAAAGTTATCCGGCACATCGTCCGCCCATTTTTTTACGGTTGAAGGCATGGGCAACCTGTAAAACGTGCTGTTTACTTCAACGGTGTTGAACAAGCTGGCATAATAACACAAGCGACTTCTATCCTTAAACTCATCCGGAAACTGTAGCTTGTTCTTCACCGGCAACTCCACATTGCTGGTGCCCGCATAAAACCGGGTAAGCTCTTCGGGCAGCATTATTTCCGCAGCGCTTTTATGGTTAACGCGGTAACTATGCCACCAAACAGATAGTAAGCAACCGTCATACCTGTTGTTTTGGATGTTTTAGTTACCGGTGTGTCACTTAATCCTATTTTTTCAGGTAGCGTCACGGCTCCTAAGCCCGCCGCGAGCCCCAATGCCGCCCCACGTGCAAGCAGGTGTTTCCTTTTGCCTAAGCCTATGGTGCTATAGTAAAGTGCATTACTGATTAAATCGCCGCCCAGGGCTGCTGCATACAGCTTATCGCCACTTAGCGGTTGCCCACCTGCTGCTTTAATAGTTTTGTTCACTCCCTCTTCGCCAACTAGATCAACACGTGGCGCGTTATGGTCAATTCGTTTCAGGGTTTCGTGCAATATATTGAGGGCCACTGCACCGGCAAGGCCGCCTATCATATTTTTAATTACGTTCATGATTATTTGAATATGCTTTGTGCTTTTTTTAGTGTTTTTTCCAGATCAATGCCTTTACCTAAAGCGCCTTTAAACAGGTCGCCGGTTTCTTTAAGCCGGTCCTTGGCGTTATTAATATGAAAATCGCGCATGGTTAGTCCGGGCTTCACTTCATCCCAGCTAAGCGGCATAGATACGGTGGCGCCAGGCTTTGGCCGTAACGAGTAGGGGCAGGCTATGGTTGCTCCGGGCCTGTTCTGCAAAAAGTCGAGATACATTTTACCCTTTCGCTTGCTAATCATGCGTTCCAAACTGGTGTAATCAGGTATCTGCTCATGCACCTGCTGAACAATCAGCTTGGCAAACATTTGTGTCTGGTCATAATCATACTTGGCACCCATAGGTATGTATATGTGTATACCTGTTGATCCCGATGTTTTAGGGAACGATGGTACGCCGATCGCGTCCAGCACTTTGTGTACTTCCTGCGCCGCTTCTATCACCTGGTCAAACGTGTTTTTGTCCGGGTCAAGGTCAATCACGCAATAATCAGGATTGTCCGGTGATTGCGCGCGGCTAAACCATGGGTTCATCTCTATACAACCCAGTGAGGCCATCCACAGCAGGTATGATTCATCCGACCCGACCAGGTATTCCTTATGCTCGCCATCGCTGGTGGTATAAGGGAAGGTTTTGGTAATCCATTCGGGCGCCTTGCCCTTTACGTCCTTTTGATAAAAACTTTTGCCATGAATACCATTAGGGAAACGGTTGAGTGACATCGGCCTGTCAACCAGGTAAGGCAAAATATATTCTGCTACGCGGTAGTAGTAGTTAAACATATCGCGCTTGGTGATGCTGTCTTCCGGCCAATATACTTTACTCAGGTGGGTAAACTTAATATCGTGCCCGCAAATTTTGCGCACCTGGGTTTCATCTTTTGGATTGAGCAGCGTTTTGCGGTGCTTATCCTTAGGCGGTTTTATGGCTTGATGCGATTTTTTTGGTTCGGCATCTGTTTCCTCAACGGTATCCTGGGTGTCCTGCGGGGTTTCCAGCGTTACATCTTTCGCCTTTTTATCAACACGCATGCCTTTAAATGATGCCTGCCTGAAAACGCCGTCGCTGGTTACTTCGGCAAAGTTGATCTCGCAAACTAATTCGGGCTTTAACCAAGTTGGTTTGGCGCCCATACGCTGCGGCCTGAAACGCGATGGTTTATCCACATCCGGCTCTACATCAAACGGAACTTTGTCTGTTATCAGCGGCTTAAACTGCTCCATCATCTCTTTTTGCAGCTTGTCTGAAAAACCGGTGCCTACCTTGCCGGCGTAGCGTAGTGTCTTGCCATCGTAAACGCCTAAAATCAGTGCACTGAAAGCTTTGGATGTACCCGCATTTTTAGTGAAGCCGGCTATAACCACTTCCTGGCGGCGCTGTACTTTTATCTTGAGCCATTCTTTCGAGCGAAGGTCGGACGTGTAAACGCTGCTGGCTTTTTTGGCAATGATACCCTCGAGGCCGATCTTCTCTGCCGCCTCAAAAAACTCAACACCGTTAGCGGCGAATGATTTACTCTGGCGGATGCGGTCGTCATCAGTTGGGATAACGGATTGCAGGATAGCCAGGCGCTGATCTAATGCTAATTGAGTTAAATCTTTTCCTTCATACCAAAGTATATCAAACACGTAATACACCAGGTTACCATCAGCTTCGCTGCGCCAGTTTTGCAGCGCGCCAAAGTCGGATGTGCCTTTATCATTTAAAACCACAATCTCACCGTCAATTACAGCATTGATTTTCCAATCCTCTAGTAACTTGTTGATCGGATAATATTTATCAAACGGAATATTGTTGCGCGATATCAGTTCCGCGCTATCCTTATCAATCACCGCAATGGCTCGGTAGCCGTCCCATTTTACCTCGTATAGCCAGTCAGCGTCGTCAAAAGGTTCATCAACCAGGGTAGCCTTCATAGGCTTAATTTTGACTGGCGCTTTTAATTTGGGGGCTGATTTTAACAAGTCGTCAACGTTAAGGTCAGGTTTTTCGCTTTCCTGAGTTTCCTTTTCCAGCTTATCGTCGGCCATGGCCGGTTGCCGTTTTTTGGCTGCCGGTTTTTTAGCTGTCTTCTTCGGCTTTTCTACATCTTCTTCGTGCCCGTTTTGCCAAACCTTTTCGCTGGTTTTTTCCATCATAGCGATGGTTTTGTTGGACAGGACTGATTTATCAAGCTTAGTGACATCTTTCTTTGAAGCGAATTCATCCTTATGCTTAATAAGCAGCCAACCGTTTTCGCCCATGCCGTGCGTTTTTACCAGCGCGAACTCACCCTGTAGTTTTTCGCCATGCAAGCGTATTTTCAACGAGCCTTCCTTTAACTGTTTCAGCAGATGCTTCTCCTGGGCTTTTTTACCTTTGATTTCTTCAATAGGTTCGTAAGTTCCTTCGTCCCATACAATAACAGTACCGCCGCCGTATTCGCCTTTGGGTATAACACCTTCAAAGTTACGGTAATCGAAAGGGTGGTCTTCAACCATCATAGCCAGCCTTTTGTTCTGCGGATCGGTTGACGGGCCTTTGGGCACCGCCCAACTTTTAAGTACACCATCCATCTCCAGCCTGAAATCATAATGCAGGCGGCTGGCATCATGCTTTTGTATCACAAACATCAGGTGATCTTTATCCATGCTGCGGCCGGCTTTCGGCTCTGAGGTTTTGCTGAAGTTCCTTTTCTTCTCGTACTCCTTAAGGCTCATAATTTCTACCTTTAATTGAATATTTTTATCAACAATTAAAATGGCGGCGGGTTTGACCTTTCCAATAAACACTTTATGCTATGGCAACTATTATGTGCAGATGAAGGGTTAAACTGCTTTATGGTGCAGTACGATTTATGCGGTACTATGTAACGATGTAATGGCGTTAATTTAAAATAAGGCTAAATGCGTATTTTTGAACACGTTTTCCTGATTAATGCAAGCAATTGGTGCTATACGGTATTTATTGACCCGGTGGATTGGCCTGGCCATGTTGGTTATCATAACCACTACGGCTTTTGCCGGCAACACTCCGAAAACCGTGGAGGACTACGAGAAGCTTGTAATTCAATACAGGTTTTCAGTACCTGATTCAGGTGTTTTTTACGCCAAAAAAGGGCTTGAGCTAAGCCGACGACTACGCAATAAAAAAGGCGAGGCAGTGATGCTTACCCATTGGGGTATTATTGATGAGAACCAGGGCCGTTTCTCAGCCGCGCGGCAGAAATATCTGAAAGCCATTCATCTATATGAGCAAATTAAAAATGGTGACGGTATTGCCGGCGAGATAATCAGGTTAGGCGTAGTAGAGATGCGCCAAGGCAGCTTTGATAAGGCCACGGGTTACTTTTTCAGGGCTCTGCGTATGCACGAGAAAAACAATAACAGGCCCGGAATTATGGAAGCCAACATCACGCTGGCCGAGGCCTACATGGGCCAGTCAGAGTACGACATTGCATTAAGCTATCTGAAAACAGCCGAATCGATCTCGAAAACGCTACCGCTTAGCGGCCTTACGCTTTATATCTATAATAATTACGGTGTAGTTTATACGGCAACAGGTGAGATAAAAAAGGCCATTAACTATTATGAAAAAGGTATTGCGCTAAGCAACGTGCCGCAATATGCAGGACTAAACGTAACGTTGCTTAATGGCCTCGGCATGGCTTACGCTAAGGCAGGCAATACGGCAAAGGCGGCAGAAATACAGCTCACCTCTTTAGAGCGGGCGAGGCGGATAAAAAACTACCTGCGCGAACTGCAAACGCTTAACGGGCTGGCCGATACTTACAAGCTTCAGGATGCTGATAAAGCGTTATCATACTTAAAACAGGCTGTTACCCTGGCTTATCAAAAAAAGGCGAGCAAGATAGCGATTGAAACCTTGCAGCGTATGGCCGCCATATACCAGCAACAAGGCAATTACAAAGCCGCGTTTGAAGTGAACAGGCGTGAACGCGCGTTAAGCGACAGCCTTTTTAATTTGGCCCGGGCTACTGAAATTGCCAACCTGCAATCCAGCTATGATCTGCAGAAAAGCCAGTCAAGCGTGGAAAAATTAAAATACGTAAATAATGAGCAGCGCTCTCAGCAACGTGTAACAATCTTTATAGCGATTGCCGTAGTTGCCATACTGGTAATTGTAATTATTTTTTATGCCCGTATACGTGCCTATAACAAACAATTGCAGCAACTGAACGCCGACCTGGTAGCCAGTAACCAGAGTAAAGATAAATTATTCTCCGTTTTAGGGCACGATCTGCGCGCGCCGCTGGCTACGTTAAAGAATTTTTTGTCGTTGCTTGAGGATGATGATCTCACTGCGTCGGAACGTAAACAGGTGGTTACTGAATTACAGCATAATTGCGATTCATCGTTGGATGTGCTGAACAAATTGCTGCGCTGGGGGCAATTGCAGCTGAAAGGCAAGCAGGTAAACGCGGTTAGTTTTGATCCGGCTGAGATTGTGGCGCAGAACCTGCGCCTGTTTAAAAACGCTGCTGCCGAAAAACAGATCATCATCAACACAAAAATCGCGCAGGATATTACCTTATATGGCGATGCGGATCATTTCGATTTTATCATCCGTAACCTGCTTTCAAACGCTATAAAATTTACCGGAACAGGCGGTTACATTATGGTTGGCTGTTTAGCCGGTGCCGAAGAAGGCGAACTGGATTTTTATGTTAAGGATAACGGCGTTGGTATGCCCGCTGAACAGGCCGCGCAGGTTTTTAAACGCTTGAATGCCAGTCAGCGCGGCACACACGGCGAAAAGGGGACCGGCCTTGGTTTAATGCTTTCATATGAGTTTGTACTGGCAAACAACGGAAATATTAAAGTAAGCAGTGAGCCTGGCAAAGGCACAAGCTTCACGTTTACTTTCGGGCACTCGCTTGGAATGTTATAGTTACAGATACTTCAGCTTCTCTTCTTCCAGATCCAGAAACAACAAATGCTTGCGTATCACTTCCTCGGTAATGGCAAAAGTTTCGAGGTTGCGTTTTATGAGCCAGTTGCGCTGCTGTTCAAGTATCTCGCTGTACACATCTTTGGTTTCGTCGGGCATATCGGCGGTGGCCGGTTCATCGCTGTTTAACCGCCACTTTTGAGCCATTTGCTGCAGTACCGGGTGATCGTGCAGACCTTCAGGATATTTCTTCTCGAGATGATTCAGCGCAAGCTTATTTAACTGCCTGCGTAGCTTGGCGTACATCTTTTCTTCGGGCAGCTTTTCATCCGGGTCGGTAAGCCCCATTTTGCGGATCAGCAAAGGCAATGTAAGGCCTTGCAACAGCAGAGTGGTAAGTATAACGATGAATGTGATGAATAAAATGAGATTGCGCTGTGGAAAAAGCACATTATCGCTCAAGTGTGTAGGTATGGACAAAGCCGCCGCCAACGATACCACACCGCGCATACCTGCCCAACCCAGTATGAACGGCGTGCGAAAGCCGGGATGCCGGTCGTCTGCCACCGTAATAAAGTTACGGGCTATAAGCGTTACAAAAACTGCCCCATAAGCAGCAATGATGCGGGTAATTATCAGTACGCCGGTAACCAGCAGGCCATAACCGATAGCGGCTTTCATACTCACGTTCCCTAATTCAGCGGTAATTTGCGGCAAGTCGAGCCCGATAAGTAAAAACACCAGGCCATTGAGCAAAAAGCTCAGGCTTTCCCATACGTTAATACTCCGCAAACGGGCGGTGCTGCTTAAAAAATTATGCCGGCGGTATGACAGGAACAAACTGGCCGCCACTACGGCAAGCACACCCGAGCTGTGCACTTCTTCGGCACAGATATATATCGCATAGGGCGTTACCAGCGTGAGTATAATATCCATATTGGCATCGGTGGGTAAAAGTTTATGCACCTGCATAACCAGGTAGCCTATTACGATACCGGTCATAATTCCGCCAATAACCATCCACACAAATGATAGCGCGGCCTCATGCCATACAAGCTGCCCGGTGCCTACTGCTATAAACGCGAAACGGAATATAATAAGCGATGAAGCATCATTTAGCAGGCTTTCGCCTTCTAATATAGAGGTTAGCCGCTTAGGTGCTTTTACGAATTTCAGTATGGCAGCGGTACTCACGGCATCAGGCGGCGATACGATGCCACCTAACAGTAAGCCAAGCGCAAGCGTAAAACCCGGTATCCAGTAGTTAGCAACCAGCGCCACCGAAAACGCGGTGAAAAATACCACCACAAAAGCAAAGCTGCTCACAATACGCCGCCAGCGCCATAGCTCTTTCCACGAGGTTTGCCAGCCGGCCTCGTAAAGCAGCGGCGGCAGGAAGATGACGAAAATCAGCTCCGAATCGATATGCACCTGCGGAATGCCCGGTATAACACTCAGCGCCAACCCGGCTAACACCAGCAGAACCGGGTAGGCTACCTTGATGCGGTTGGCCAGCATAACAATTAAAACAATGGCTACGGCAAGCGATAGATAGAACGGAAAACTGTCTAACATAAAAAATGAAAAAGCAGGTTAGTTGATGTATAAAGGTAATCTACTTTTTTAAAATCGGATACATGGTGGTATTTAAACGCATTAACGCTGTACTGCAACTAAAAAGATACATGGCGTTATAGTGTTATTATTGATATACCATCCTTATTTTTAACAGATACATTTTTACACGATGAAGAAATGCTTACTTATTGTAATTGCCGCCTGTACGGTAAACCGTATGTATGCCCAGTCGCCGGTGATCATTCAACGCGATGCCGAGATCGCCTCGATGGTTTCGGAGGTATCTGCAGATTCCATGAAGAATAACATAGTCCGGCTGGTAAGTTTCGGCACGCGTAATACACTTAGCAGCACTACAAACCCTCAACGGGGAATTGGCGCCGCGCGGAACTGGATATTGAGCAGGTTTAAAAGTTTTACTGCCGCATCCGGTGGAAGGTTTACGGTCGCGTTTGATACAAGCACTTACAAACCTGATGGCAAACGTATTGACAGCACGGTAGTGCTCACCAATGTAGTTGGCGCGTTAAAAGGTACCGACCCGAACGACCATCGCATCTTCGTTATTAGCGGGCATATGGATAACATGCGGAGCAGCGTGATGGATCGCACAGGTATAGCACCCGGCGCAAATGATGATGGCAGCGGTACAGCCGCCGTTATGGAATGTGCCCGGATTATGAGTAGGCACAAATTTCCGGCTACGATAATTTTTGTGGCTGTTTGCGGAGAGGAGCAGGGCTTGCTGGGCGCCGGCTTTATGGCTGCCAATGCCAAACGCAACAAGTGGCACATAGAGGCCGTGCTGAACAACGACATAATGGGCAGCAATAACAGTAACGAAACCAATATCATCAATAATACGCGCGTTCGCGTTTTTAGTGAGGGATTGCCTGCGTTTGAACTGAACGAGCAAAAAGCAGCGGCCATACGCGCCATGGGGTTGGAGAACGACGGCCCATCGCGGCAATTGGCCCGTTATGTGAAGGAAGTTGGAGAACGGTATGTAGATAACCTGGAGGTGGTAATGATATACCGGCCCGACCGTTTTTTGCGCGGCGGCGATCACCTGCCTTACCAGCAACAGGGATATGCTGCCGTACGCATAACCGAAATGAACGAGAATTTTAACCACCAGCATCAGGATGTACGGGTAGAGAATGGCGTGCAGTATGGGGATTTGCCAGAGTTTATGGATTATGAGTACCTGCGAAAAAATACCGCCATGAACCTGAGTAACCTGGCTAACCTGGCCAAATCGCCGCAGGCACCGCAGGACGTTAATATAGCGGTTGTGGCGCTCAGTAATTCTACCGAGCTTAGCTGGAGGGCGCCAGCCGGCAAGGTAGCCGGTTACTATATACTGATGCGCGAAACAACCAGCCCGGTATGGCAAAAAAAGATATTCACTGCCGATACTAAAATTAAGTTGCCTTACTCAAAGGACAATTATTTTTTTGCCGTACAATCTGTAAGCGCTGCAGGTAACGAGGGCTTGCCTGTTGTGCCGACGGTAAGCCGTAAACGATAATTGATACGATTATTAAATTCAAGGTGAGCGTAACGTAATGATATTGTAGTTTTGCGAAGAAGATACATCAGCTACTTGATTAGCTGCCTCGATACAATTTATATAATGAAAGATCAACTGGATACACTTTTGCTTAAAGCAAAACAAAATACCCTCGCCTTTAGCGAGGTGCTCGAATTGATAGAAAAGTACTATCAGCACACACCAACAGCATTTAAAAACGGTGATGTGTATAACGAAGCTTCACAAAATCAGGGTAGTGCCAGGGTTTTTGGTTTTGCACAATTGAACCAGCTAAGCGCTGAGAACACGCTGCTTTTATTTGCAGAGCACTATCGCGCTGTTTTAGCCGACCCTGAGGGCAATGCGCATCAAAACATCAGGCAGTTTATGGCACATGGCTGGAATGGTATCGCGTTTGAAGGCGAGCCTCTTGCCGAAAAGTAATACAACAGCTGCTTAATTTTATAACGATTGGATACCATGATTTCCGGCTTTAAAGAATACATGAATGCGCACGCCATCACGTTTACCGACGATGAGATGGAGAGGATAATCGGTGCAGCAACCATCACTACATTAAAAAAGAAGCAGTTTTTACTACAGGCAGGCGATGTGTGTCGTTATAAGATTTTTGTGTTGGCAGGCTTTTTAAGGATGTATGGCATTGGCGCTGATGGCGAGGAGCATATCATGCAGTTTTCGCCGGCTATGAGCTGGACAACGGATGGCGAAAGTTATAACAACCGTATACCATCCAATTACAATATTGAAGCACTTGAAGAAAGCCGTGTAATGCTATGGACCAAGGATAGCTTCGAAGAATTAGTGAAAGCCATACCTTCACTTAAACGGTATTCTGATAAGCTGATCACCCAATACCTTAACCTGAGCCGTAACCGGCTTTACAAAACCATTAGTGCCACGCCCGAAGAAAAATACGAAGACTTTTTAAAAAACTATCCGGGCATCCTCAATAAGGTGCCGTTGCGCATGGCGGCATCCTATATCGGCGTATCCCTTAAAACGCTTAGCCGCATACGGCAGGCACAATTACAGCGTGTTTAAAATAACGTCAAATGTCCTTTTTTAAGGGTGTGTGCAATGCGCAATTTTGTGTTCAATAAATGCGGCTATAAAGGCCTCATCATTAAACATAAAATTAAAACTATGCGTGTATTTGTAACCGGAGCCACAGGTTTTGTAGGCTCAGCTGTAGTAAATCAGCTTTTAAGCGCAGGCCATAAAGTATTGGGGCTTGCCCGTTCTGAATCATCAGCACAAAAACTTATTGAAGCGGGTGCCGAAGTGTATTTGGGGGCACTTACGGATATTGAAAGTTTAAAAAGCGGCGCCGCGCAAACCGACGGCGTTATTCACACCGGCTTTATTCATGATTTTAGCCGTTTTACCGAAAGTTGCGAGATTGACCGCCGCGCCATAGAAGCTATGGGCAGCGTTATGGCTCATACCGGTAAGCCATTTATCATTACTTCGGGTTTGGCGCTGATTTCAACCGGCAGACCGGTAACAGAAGCGGATGAAGTAACGCCCGAAAACAGTAAGAGCCCGCGCAAAGCGACGGAAGAAGCGGCCAAAGCGGTAGCTCAGTCGGGCGTCAACGTGTCTATAGTGCGTTTGCCGCCATCTGTACATGATGCGGGCGATCATGGTTTTGTGCCTATACTGATCAATCTTGCCCGCGAAAAAGGAGAAGCAGCCTACCTGCGCGAGGGCCAAAACCAATGGCCTGCCGTTCATCGGCTTGATGCCGCGGTGCTGTATCAGTTGGCTTTGGAGAGAAACGCGCCCCGAGCGGTATACCACGCGGTAGGTGAGCAGGGCATTCCATTTATTAAAATTGCCTCAACGATCGGCGAAAACCTCAACCTGCCTGTGGTAAGCAAAACGCCGGAAGAGGCTGCTGAATATTTTGGCTGGTTCAACTACTTCGGTACAATTAATACCCCGGCATCCGGTGAGCAAACCAAGCAGGTTCTCAGTTGGCAGCCAACGCATATCGGCTTAATTGAGGATATGAACTCGGGCGCATACTTTGCTCAATAATTAATAATGACAGTAATGATAAAGGCGGTTTCTCTACTTAACAGGGATACCGCCTTTGTATTTAAAAAGTTATATGTGCGATGATTTACTTCCCCAATTTTCTACATTTTTATACCCATGGTGTAAAATGTACACCTTGATTTTAAGTTGGTAGGCGTTTAACTAAAGAGAAATCATTTGGCACGTTGATTGTAAAAATTTATACAAATGAAAATAAACATGTGTAAAACGCTGATGATTGATGATAACCCGATGGAGCACTTAATTATGCAAAAGATGTTTGACCGGTATGAAATTTTTGAAGACTCGGTACATACGTTGGATGCAGCCCTGATCATCAACTTCCTCGAAGAAAATCATGAAGATATTTCTGTTTTACCAGATCTTATTTTCCTCGATTTGAATATGCCTTATAGCGGCTGGCAATTTTTAACCGATTTGGAAAGCCTGATGCCTGCTTTACAAAAACAGCCGCATGTTTTTATAGTAAGTTCGTCTATTGATGGTAGCGATAAGCAACGCGCAACAACGTTTGCAGCCGTAAAAGGGTTTATAAGTAAGCCTGTAGTTAAGCAAAAGCTCGAAGAAATTGCCGGTCAGTATCTTCCCGGCAAAGCCTGGGTTAACTAATACCCCTGCCATATAGCCTAAATATCGGGGTGGTTATAAAGCCCTGAATCAACCTGTAAAAACCTAAACACTATTTCGTCATATATATCGTTTTTTTTCTTTCCCTTTGTTAAATAGTATGTATTATTTTACGTACGGTTATCATAATGCATAATATTGCCTTAACACTGGTATAGCCAAGGGTTGTGCTTATTATTGAGGCAGCTGTTCATAGTAAAATATTTATATTATTTTAGCCGTTACATCTGCTGTTGATTTTTATTAGCCGAAATTCCGCTCTTGTCATTGATATGATCCTCAGCAAACTTATTGTTGTTAAAAGCTAATATGGCTGAAAAGAAAAATTATGATTCTGATTTTTGCGGTAACCTTCCCCTAAATCATATAAATGTTATACAGGATTACGGCTATTTGCTGGTGTTAGAAGCCGGATCGCTAAACATTATTCAATGTAGCGATAACCTGACTGAACTGCTTGAGCTGCCTGCAAAGGAATTGATAACTAAAAATATAAGTGACTTAGCCGGGCCGGATCAACTTGATAAACTTAAACAGCGTTTAGATGATGCTGTGCAAGCCAAAGCCCCGCTCACATTTAACCTGCATGGCCACAGTATGGAAATACTGATACATGTAAAAGAGGGTTATGTGATTTTAGAGATGGAGAAAAAACTTGGCGCCGACCGGGTTTTTACCGAAGCATTTGAAGAAGTTAAGCTGGCCATTGCCCGCCTTGAGGCGTGCCAAACCGCAGAGGAAATTTGCAGGGTAGGCATCGCTGAAATAAAAAAGATAACCGGGTTTGATGGCGTGATGATGTACCGGTTTGATGAAGATTGGAACGGTACTGTAATTGCCGAGGAAAAGACCGGCGACCTGGAACATTACCTCGGGCTTACTTTCCCCGCTTCTGATGTGCCGCGGCAGGCCAGGCAGTTGTACCTTAAAAATCCGTACCGTTTAATACCCGATCGTACATATAAACCCATCAGTCTTTACCCGATAGTTAACCTGGTTACCAAAACCTTTACCGACCTGTCTGACTGTAATGTGCGTGGTGTGGCCGCTGTACACCTGGAGTACCTGAAAAACATGGGTGTAACAGCGTCAATGTCTATCCGCGTAATTTATCACGGGCAATTATGGGGGCTTATAGCCTGCCACCATATTACGGATAAATATTTAAGCCTTGAAGTATGTTCAATTTGCGAATTGTTGTCGTCCATCATATCGGCGCGCATTGAATCATTACTCCATAAAAATGAGGCTGACGTAGAAACTGAACTGCAAAAAGAACAAACCCTGCTGATGGCCCGCGTGTATGCCGAGGATGACCTGATAAGGGGTTTGCTTACTGAAGATCAGCCAAATATAACTGAACTATTTAATGCCAGCGGCGCTGTAGCCGTTATTAATGGTGTTGTTTGGGGCATTAAAAACATTCCGGATCAGGAATTTGTTGAAAACCTGATTTTATGGTTACAAACCAAAAGGGTAGAACGTGTGTTTGCTACAGACCATTTGCCGGAGCTTTATGATGATGCTTTGCCTATAGCCGAAATAGCGAGCGGAATATTGGCCATACCCGTTGACGCGGACCGTGGCGATTTTATTATTTGCTTTAGGGGCGAGGTTAAACGCGAAATTAAGTGGGGAGGCAACCCAGATCAGGCTATAAATTTTGAGCTCGACGGAAAAAATTATCATCCGCGAAACTCGTTTAACCTGTGGCAGCAAACGGTGCATCAAACATCGCCGCCGTGGACGGCGCAGGAAATGGCAGTGGCAGAAACGATGCGCAGCTTTATTTATGAATTCCAGACAAAAAACAACAAGTTTTGAGAGCTAAAGGCGTTAAGGATACCGGGAAAAATGATGTAAACGATCGTTATATCATTACTATAGGTGCTTCCGCCGGCGGCTTGGAAGCCATACACGAGTTTTTTGATCATATGCCGCCTAACTCAGGCTTTACGTTTGTGGTCATCCAGCATTTATCGCCCGATTATAAGAGCCTTTTGGTAGAACTGGTTGCCAAGCACACCCACATGAAGGTGATGGAAGCAGGTAACGATATGCTGTTAGAAAAAAACTGCGTTTACATCATCCCTACAAAAAAAACGATGACCATTCGTCATCGTAAGCTGCGTTTGGCAGACAAGGTTAAAGATAAATCGCCCAACACGGCTATCGATACCTTTTTGTTCACCCTTGCAAATGATGTTAAAGAACGGGCAATAGCCATTATACTATCAGGTACTGGCTCTGATGGTAGCAAGGGCATAGAAGCAATCAAAGAGTGCGGCGGCATGGTTATAGCGCAGGATCCGGCCACAGCCAAGTTTGATGGTATGCCCAACAGCGCCATAGCTACGGGTAATACCGATTTTATATTGGCGCCGGCAAATATGCATACCGAAATTTATAATTACGTAAATCATATATATGCGCCGCAACTCGAAAAGGAGCTTTATGAAGATGAGCACCTGAACGAGATATTTGATATTGTATCTACACAAACCGGGCAGGATTTTAACCTGTATAAAACTCCAACTATCCTGAGGCGTATAGCCCGCAGGCTGGCCGCTGCCGATTTGCATAACCTGCAGGATTATATCACTTACATTAATCAAAAGCCCGCCGAAGCTAAAATATTGGCCAAGGAGTTTTTGATTGGCGTTACCAAATTTTTTAGAGATAAGCCGGCTTTTGAGAAGCTTAGGGAAGAGGTAATACCAGAAATCATCGCCTCAAAAGATGAAGGTAGTACCATCAAAATATGGGTTTGCGCATGCAGTACCGGAGAGGAAGCGTATTCAATAGCTATTGCCTTTCAACAAAAGCTGGAAGCATTGAGCCGTCAGGTTGATCTTAAAATATTCGCGACAGACCTGGACGAGGAAAGCATACGCATCGCCTCAAAAAATTGTTATCCGCCATCAAGCGTTAAGGAGATTGACGCGGATACGCTGCGAAAATACTTTGTAAAAAATTCGGATAATACCTATTCGGTAATACCTGATATACGCAAGAAGATAGTATTCGCGGCACATAACGTTATCAAATCGCCGCCGTTTATAAAGAACGATCTGATATCGTGCCGTAATATGCTGATTTACATGAACACCGTGTTGCAGCAAAAAATACTGACTACTTTCCATTATGCGCTTCAATCAGGCGGTTACCTGTTTTTAGGATCGAGCGAGAACGCCGGCAGCATAATGGATGGTTTGGTTGAAGTGAGCGCCAAGCTGAAAATCTATAAAAAATCGGGTAATATAAAATATAGCCTGCACCATAGCTATTCTACAACGGTGCCCTCGCCTTTGCCTGCGCAGCCACCATCAAAAAAAATACAGAATAAGCAGGCTGAACCCACCCGTACCGTTGCGGATGAGTTCCAGAGCCTGATTATCGGGCAAATGGGTTATGTAGGGGTTTTTATTGATAAGTCTTTCCTGATCAGGGAAACGATTGGCGATTTTACCCGGTTTTTAACCTTGCCCAAAAAGAAGCTTGAGCTCAACCTGCTCAATATGGTTAACCGCGAAATATCCATATTGCTGAGCACAAGCATCCGCAAGGCCTGGAAGGATAACGAGACCAAAACGATAACCGGGCAGTTAGAAGGTAAGCGCGTTTTGCAAATGACCATTAAACCGCCCGATGAGCAATCGCCTAACGGGTACACGCTGATACTGCTTAACGACGCGCAAATTGACGTTCCGCTTAAAAATGTTCAGCCCGCAGATATAGATCACCTCACCTCGCAGGAAGAATACCTGATGGAGATGGAGACAGCGCTCACCGAAACGCGCTCAAACCTGCAATTGGCAATGGAGGAGATGGAGACGACTAACGAAGAATTGCAATCGTCCAACGAGGAGTTAATGTCGGCCAATGAGGAGTTGCAATCAGGCAACGAGGAACTGCAATCACTGAACGAGGAGTTGCACACGCTGAATACCGAGCATCAGCAAAAGATACGAGAGTTGCTTGAGCTGAATGAGGATCTGGATAACTACTTCAGGAGCACTACTATCGGGCAGATATTTATTGATTCGAACCTGTTAATCCGTAAGTTTAACCCGGCGGCGGTGAATATGATCAATGTGATAGAGTCTGACATTGGCAGGCCTATCAACCATCTGTCAAACAATATTAAGTACGATAGCCTGAATAAGGATATACATACCGTACTGGCCAATAATACGGTTATTGAAAAAGAGGTTACGCTGCATAATGGCAGTAACAACCTGATGCGTATAATGCCTTACCTTAAAAAGGGAGGCAAGGTTGATGGCGTGGTGATTACTTTTATTGATATTACGGCCATCACTAAACTGAATAACATGATAGCCGGCGTTTACAACGCCAGCTCGGCCGCTATATTGGCATTTCATGCTGAAAGAGGCAAAAATGGCGAGGTTACGGAGTACCGTTGTATATCATTCAATAACGCGGCAAAAGATCTTTTCCAAAAATCAGCCGAAGAGCTTATGGCGCATCCGGCACTTGGCGATTTCCCGCAACTGGACAGAATATTCCCAGCTGGCAGCCTCGAGCGTATATCCGTAAATTCGCCATTGCAAACCGAATTGCAGATAAGCGGCAATATGTGGCATCAGCTAATGGTAGCTAAAATGGCCGACGGCGTGGTAATGAGCTTTACCGATATCACCAAGCGCAAGCTTGCCGAACAAAAGCTTAAAAATAACTATGCCGAGTTGGTGAAAGCACGCGAGAGCCTGCGGACCTTAAATGTAAGCCTTGAAGAAAAGGTACAGGAACGTACCCGCGAACTGAGCGAAAGCGAAGAGCGGTTCAAGTTTGTATCAAAAGCTACTAATGATACCATATGGGATTGGGACCTGGTTACCAATACCATGTGGCGGAGCGATAACTTTACCAGCATGTTCGGCTACGAACTATCTGACGAGACAAAGAAAATTGATTTTTGGTTCTCCCATATCCATCCTGACGACCGCAAGCGTGTTGAGGCGAGCGTATATGATGCCATCAATAACCACGAAAGCAACTGGTCTGCCGAGTACCGTTTCCGCAAAGCTAACGGCGAATATGCCATTATACTTGACAGGGGCAGCATACTTGAAGATGAACTGCGAACACCTTATAGGTTGGTAGGTTCAATTATTGACATCAGCAAGCTTGTTGAAACAGAAAAGCGGCTTAACAGCAGCGAAAAGAAATTTGGGAAAGTGTTTGAGTCGAACATGATCGGCATGTTGTTCTCCAATCTGGATGGCGCTATACTCGAAGCTAACGACGCCTTTTTAAACATGCTTGGGTATAATAGGGCGAGCCTTGAGAATGGTGAGCTTGACTGGAAAAAAATTACGCCCGACGAGCATATGGCCATTAGCAATGAAGCTGTAAGACAATTGCGTGAGAACAAAATATGCCCGCCTTTTGAAAAGCAATACCTTAAAAAGGATGGGTCGTTGCTATCGGTACTCATGGGGTCGGCATTGCTTGAGCAGGATAGCGAGACCACTGCCGTTAGTTATATTATTGACATTACCCGGCAAAAAGAAGCCGAGCAAAAGCGCCAGGAACTGCAAACACGCCTTAACCAGCAGCAGCAGGAGTTCTCAAATATATTTAGCCACGCGCCCGCGTTGATTGCCATTAAACGTGGTAAGCAACTGGTGTACGATTTTGTGAACGAGGCCTATGTGGAATTTTTTGGTTCAAAACATACCAAGGGAAAAGCTACCAAACTGAAGTTCAGCGCGGATGACCTGAACTTTGAGGAGATTGAAAAAGAAGTTTTTGCCAGCGGCAAAACCTTTGAGGGCAAGCAGATCAAAATAGACCGCGAAAAAACTTCCGGCAATCAAACCGGACAATGCTGGATGGATATTACCTTGACGCCGGTTTACAATTATGATGGCAGCCATATTGATGGTATTGCGTTTTTTGGCTTTGAAGTGACCGATATTGTGCTTGGCCGCATAGCTACCGAAGAATTAATGCGCCGTAAGGACGAATTTATGAGCATTGCCAGCCATGAACTAAAGACACCTATCACCAGCATGAAAGGCTCGTTACAGATTGTTCAGCGTATGATTGATAAAATGGATGTGAGCGAGAACCTGGTACATTTTATCGATAAGGCTTCGCATCAAACGCAAAAGCTTACTAACCTGGTTGACGACCTTTTGGATGTAACCAAAATTCAGGAAGGTAAAATGGTGTTGAACTATCAGCAGTTTAACGCTA
The DNA here is from genome assembly GCF_039543225.1 of Mucilaginibacter defluvii. Classification (NCBI taxonomy): domain Bacteria; kingdom Pseudomonadati; phylum Bacteroidota; class Sphingobacteriia; order Sphingobacteriales; family Sphingobacteriaceae; genus Mucilaginibacter; species Mucilaginibacter defluvii. The sequence goes on along the minus strand of NZ_BAABJI010000002.1, from coordinate 1,171,747 downwards.
TTGATATGATTAAGGAATGTATTGAAGACGTTAAAGCTCCCGGTATAAAGCAAAAATTAATATTTACTCATAAGGATGATATTGTTATCAATGCAGACAGGCCGCGTATTGAGCAGGTAGTGCATAACTTTTTAACTAATGCCATCAAATACTCGCCGATGGCTGACAATGTGGTAATTAATTGTTCGGTGGAGAAAAAGATGTTTAAGGTAGAGGTAACGGACTTTGGTATCGGCATACCACCTGAAAAACAACCTTATCTGTTTGATAGGTTTTACAGGGTGCAGGAGTCGTCGCAGCAATTCTCCGGCTTAGGATTGGGGCTGTATATCTCCGCGGAGATTGTAAGGCGTCATCGCGGTAAAGTAGGTATTAAGAGTACCTTAGGTGAGGGGAGCACTTTCTGGTTTAGCATTCCGCTATCGGCAGAAAAATAATTTATTTAACAGAAGTATATTTCATCGCATAAAAACAAAAAACCGATCACAATGACTTACGTCAGCGGATCGGTTTTATTATTTCAAGGTATATGTAAGACTGATCAGTTTATGGCGTGTTCAAAACCTGTTAGCACAATACCAGCCCGATTTTGGATTCCGTATACAATTTGGTGTAATGTATGGTTTTAAGATCAGGCCAGTTAGCGTTAAAAAATAGCGATACTATCTTACAGCCTTTTTGATTTGCGGGTTTTTTCCACGTAAGTTTCATAATGTTATGATGCTTTAGCAAGTACAGGTAACGTAACTTTTTCTTGTTTCCGGCTAAGTTTTACCGTTTTAGGCTGGGTGTCCATATCGGCATATTTAGCCTTTAATTTATTAATCAGTTCAAAACTAAACGCATCATTCAAAGGCATGTGATAGTGGCCAACGGTTTTTGGGTGTAGTGTTAAGCTATCTGCGGTAACCATCAGGCTTTCGTGGTTAATAAGCGTTAAACCTGTTTTTTCATTGGTAGCATACACAACAAAGGTATCGATCCTTCTTCCGTCGGGAGTGGTGTACACCACTGTCGCATTTTCTTGAAACTTAGTCATGTTATACTATTAGCTAAATGTATGCCAAGTTAACGGTTAGCTTAATCGTATACTTGCACGCTAAAAACGCCGTACTTTATAACGTACACAGTGACTGTTTTTGTTTGGCAATTTAAACAACCCGCCTGTATGCAAATCAGGAGTATCGTTTGAGTGAAATCAAATCAGCGGGATATGGATTGTGATTCCATCCATGATGAATGGCCAATGCAGCGCCTATCGCCGTAGCCTGCGGCATACCGGCTGCATACACTTCCAGGTGCGGGAATGCCGATGCCAGCAGGTGCATAAAAATCTCGTTTTTACTAAAACCGCCATCAACAAACAGATACTTTACCGGCGTGCCATTCATCACCAACTCGGTTGATGCCCTTTGCTTGCTCACGATATCCGTCATCAGCCAATAATAAGCCTCAATGTCGTTATTAAACATTTCTAAATTTGTGTTGTCAGTTGTTGGGGATGACTGGTTAAGTGATCCTCTTGTTACCGCTTGCTTGCTTTGCATTTTATCAGCGATAGCTTTGTCAAACGTAAGCTCTTCGTATTTTTTTACAGATTGACCGAAATGAGCAGCAATTTGTGCTAAGCGTTGCTCGTATTCGGGCCCTGCGAAATAACGTGCAGCCTTTACCGGCTTGCCCTCGTATTGTATATAATTAAGGCAATCCTTTTCGAGCTGTTCCGTGGTAAGTGGCGTCTGGTCAAATGGGTTTAAGGTAATGCTCCAAGTGCCTGTCGAGAGTAAAACGAAGGGTTTAGTAAAGCTGATCAGATAGGGGATAAGTGCTGCCGAGCTATCATGCAGGCCGGTACCAACGTGCATATTATGGCCATTAAAATCAACCTTAACTACGTCATTGGCAGTCTTTAAGGGCGGGAGCACTTCATTTAATTTTTCTTCGTAAACCCAGCGATGATAATCGTTTAAAGCAAAATCCCACAATGCGGTATGGCAACCGATGCTGGTAAGCTCTGACACAGCCCGGCCAGTTAGCAAAAAGCTTAGATATTGGGGTAAATGCAGTGCGGCTTCTATTTTTTTAAATACTTCTGGTTGCTGGTGCTTCAGGCAATACAGCTGCATACCCGAGTTAAGATTGCCCAAAGCAGGTGATGCAGTTTGTAGCGCGATTGCTTCGGGTTCGCCATAAGTATTATAAAACTGACGGCTCAACTTGTACGGATACGGTTTTAAATAATTGTAGAGCGGCGTAAGTACTTCGCCATGCTGATCGATATAAACAAAACTGGCCCCGTAGGCGGCAAAGTTAACGGCCTTTATCTTATAAAATTCAGCTTTTAACACTTTATTCAGATTATCACGAACAAAAGCACGCAGCTTCTCGATGTCGTCGCAGGGGTAGCCATCCTCGTCAATTACCTCATCAATCCTTTCGGAGTGTTCAAAAACAACCTGGTAATGCTCGTTAAAGAGCAACAATTTTTTGTTGGTTTTACCGATGTCAAAAACAGCAACTACAGGTTTGGCGCTCATTTACAAACCGGTTGTTACAGTTTTAAGCCCACGTTCCTGTATCAGGTTTTCTCGTACCTTAAGCGAGCGGAAAACCTCCAACGGTTGTAATGCACCGCCGGCCCGTAGCCTTGCCTCCGCGAGCAACGGCCTCACATCGGTTCGGTAAGCGTGCTGCAAAATTTCCTGAGCCCGGGCAACATCATTATTGAGCTGGGCTTGTTTAAGTTTGTCCTGATCAACTAAAAGCGCTTGTGCATAGGCAATCTTAATAGCCTCTACCGATTGCAGTAAATCTTCAACCGGGTCCTTAACATTGTGTGATGCATCTATCATCCAGCCAATGCCGGTGGCATGGTTTAAATTACGGGCATCCAGGCCTTCAACCAACTCATTAAATATCAGGTATAACTGGTAGGGGTTGATACAGCCCACCGTCAGGTCGTCGTCTCCATACTTAGAGTCGTTAAAGTGAAAACCGGCAAGCTTACCTTCCATGAGCAATAGCGAAACTATTTGCTCGATGTTGGTATTAGGCAGATGATGGCCAAGATCAACCAGCGTACTTGCCTTTGCACCAAGTTTATTGGCTAACAGGTAGGATTGCCCCCAGTCGCCGATGGTGGTGGAGTAGAAGTTAGGCTCGTAAGGTTTGTACTCTATCCATATCTTCCAGTCATCGGGTAAGGCGGCATAAACCTGCTGCAAGCTTTCGAGCGTGGTTTGAAATGCATTACGAAAATTAAGCTGCCCGGGGAAGTTTGATCCATCAGCCAGCCAGACAGAAAGCGCCGTTGAGCCAAGCTCCTCGCCATATTTTATTACTTCGATATTATGTTCAACCGCTTGCTGCCTTACTGCTTTGTCCACGTGGTGCAGCGAGCCAAATTTGTAGCTCAGCGCTTGATTCGGCTGATCTTGGAACGTATTGGAGTTCACAGCGTCAAAATGTAGCCCTAATTGCGAGGCCAGCGCCTTTATGGACGGCGCGTTATCGGGAATATCCCAGGGTATATGCAAAGAAATGGAATTACTGGAGCGGTTGAGCGCGTGTATCAAACCTACGTCCTCAATCTTTTCTTCCAGGCTGCGCGGCTCGCCACCACCCGAGAATCGCCCGAAACGTGTTCCACCGGTACCGAGCGCCCAACTTGGTATGGCAATGTTAAAAGCAATCAGCTTTTGAATGATCGTTTCAACGTTATTAATTTCATCCGCCAGGTAATTAAACCGGCGCTGATGCGAGGGGAATGCGTCGTTATTGATGTTTTGAACAGTCTCCTTATTTATTTGCATAGTATAATTCAGGTTATTACCGGGCCGCGATTGGCGCACAGCCCGGTGTAATTTACAATTTAACGCACAAACCCTGCAGCAACGCCGCCATCAACATTTATAATGTTGCCTGTTGATTTATTGAGCAGGCCACCCGTTATGGCTATACATGCGTTGGCGATGTCCTCAGGCAAAATGATCTCGTTGAGCAACGTGCGTTTGGCGTAATAGGCAGGCAACTCATCAACAGTAATGCCGTAGGCTTTAGCACGGCCTTCGGCCCAACCGCCTGCCCATATATTGCTATCGCTTATCACGGCATCAGGGTTAATAACGTTTACACGTATTTTATCTGTACCGAGTTCGGCAGCGTTTAGCCTGCTTAAGTGCAGTTGAGCGGCTTTGGCGCTACCATAACCGGCATTGTTAGGACCGCTTACCAAGGCATTTTTACTTACAATATTAATGATGTCGCCCCCGATGGCCTGCTTTTTTAGTATATCAACAGCTGCTTGCGTTACTAGGAATTGTCCTTTTACTAAAACATCATATAATAAGTCCCAATCTTTTTCGGTATGGTCGGCAATGGTTTTTGATATGGAAAGGCCTGCATTGTTTACAACAATATCCACCCCGCCAAAGGTCAGCGCCGCGGCATCAAATGCTGCCTGTATCTGGTTTCTATCGGTAACGTCTAAAACGGCGGTTGTATAGGCATCTTTACCAAACTCCCGGTTAAATTCATCTGCGGCGCTGTCCAGGCGTTCTACATTCATGTCATTCAAGATAACTACCGCACCTTCCTGAACAAATTTTTTGGCTATCGATTTGCCGATACCACCCGCGCTGCCGGTAATAAGCGCCACCCTGCCTGAGAGTATTTTGGGTTTAGGCATACGCTGCAGTTTAGCCTCTTCCAGCAGCCAGTATTCAATATCGAACGCTTCCTGGCGGGGTAGTGAAGTGTATTCGGAGATGGCTTCGGCGCCTTTCATTACATTGATGGCGTTTATATAAAATTCAGCGGCTACACGTGCAGTTTGCTTATCCTTGGCAAAAGTGAACATACCCACGCCCGGGTATAAAATCACCACCGGGTTAGCATCCCTTATGGCCGGACTGTTAGGGTGTTTGCAGGTGTTGTAGTAGTCGGTATACATTTGGCGATAGGCCTTAAACGCAGGTGCCAACTGGTTTTTTAGAGACTCAACATCATTCAGTTCAGCATCTTTTTCCAATTCCAAAACCAGCGGACTAATCTTAGTACGTAAAAAGTGATCGGGGCAACTGGTACCAAGCGGGGCAAGGCGGTCGAGGTCATTTGAGTTGATGAATTCAAGCACGCGGCTGTCATCCGTAAAATGTCCTACCATGCGTGTTTTTGATGAGCAGAAGCCCCTTAATATAGGCGCTAATGCCGCGGCTTGCTGCTTCCTGGCTGTTTCATCAAGGCTTTCTATGCGTTGCCCACCAAAGGTCGGACCTTTTTTTGCATAATTATCTTCTAAATAAGCTGCGCATTTTTCAATTACTTCAAGTGTGTTGATATAGCTCTCGTATGCAGTATTGCCCCAGGTGAACAAACCGTGCGAACCCAACATAATACCCCTTATACCCGGATTAGCATCAAGGCAGGCCTTAAGTTGCAGGCCAAGCTCAAACCCGGGCTTTTTCCATTCCACCCAACCAATAGTGCCGCCAAATAATTCTTCTGTTATACGCTTGCCATCCTTTGCTGCCGCGATGGCGATAGCTGCGTCGGGATGCAGGTGGTCAATATGTGCGAAGGGCAAAAATCCATGCAATGGTGTATCAATAGACGGTGCTTTTGACGAAAGATCGAATATGCAATGGTTAAACAACTCCACCATTTCGTCCTCATGTTCAACGCCGCGATAAATGTTCTTCAGGCTGCGCAATCTGTCTAAGTAAAGAGCTGCAAGTCCGCTCTTTTTCAGCGTGCCTAAATCACCGCCTGATCCTTTTACCCACATCACCTCAACCGGATCACCGGTAAGCGGATCATTAGCGGATACTTTGCAGGAGGTATTGCCGCCGCCGTAATTGGTGAGGCGCAGGTCGGCGCCTAATAAATTCGAGCGGTATATCAATAAAGCTACTTCGTCGCCGGCGAGTTTAGCAGCCTCGGCTTCGTTCCATAAGTAACTTACATGTTTAAATTGCGTAGCAGACATATTGTGTTTTTATAATTATCAGGTTTTATTTTAAAGAGTTACCATAGCCAACCAACAGCACCGATATAATGATGGTGATGATGCCGGTTATCAGCGTTTTTTTTGCTTTTCTGCTTACTCCCTTCCATTCCTTCAATGCCAGGCCCCATAAGTTTGCAATTAAGATGATAGATGCCATGTGTAGTATCCACGAGCTGGCGCCATTGCCCAGTTTGCTTTCGCCCATGCCGTAAAAAAAGAACTGCATAAACCAGGTAGTACCTGCTAATGCCGAAAAGATGTAATTTTTAAGCAGTGGCCTGCTGCTATCAGTATAGTTAGCGAATGTTTTGTTGCGCGCATTAAGTACCATACACCAAATAAAGTTGGTAGTAAATCCACCCCAAAGTATAACCACATAGGTAACATTGTTGGAGAAAAGGAAGTTACCTTGCTGCGGGTGTTGAACCTGCCAGGCGGCGTTGGCCACGGTGGCCATGGTTTTACCTGCTTCGATACCGAAATTGAAACAAGCACTCAGCACGCCTGATACAATTGCGACAAGGATACCGAGGCCAAAACGATAATCCTTATTCTTAGCTTGCGGATTTACCGCCAGATCACGTTCTTTGAGCATTCCCGCCCGGCCGCATATTATAATGCCTGTTACGCACACCAATATACCAAGCAACACTACTTGCCCCCAAGGGTTCTGCACCATATCGGTTATGGTGTCTTTACCCGGTTGCGGATTAAAATTATAGTATACCGAAGGTATTATTGAGCCAAACACGGCGCACAAACCTAAAATAATCGTACTCCCTAATGATACACCCAGGTACCGCACCCCGAGCCCGTAAGTTAAACCGCCGATTCCCCATAGCAGGCCAAAAAAGTAGGTAAGCAATAGTATGTTGCCATTGGTTTGAGCAATAATATGGGTAAAGTTGGGTATGGTTAGCCAGGCGGCCAACGGCGGAACAATGATCCATGAAAACAATCCGCCCGCTATCCAAAAGCTTTCCCAGGCCCAGCCTTTTACTTTTTTGTAGGGGATATAAAAGCTACCCGAGGCAAAGCCGCCTATAAAGTGGTAAATGATACCGAAGATAACCTGCATTGCTAAAATTTAAGTTTACGTAACCGGCTGGTCGCACAATAACATTATTATGCGGGGGTTGGGCTAAGGTAGTTTTAAGGCATCAGCAAACTATCCTTTACCGTCTTATTATATAAGGTATAATTGTTTGGCTATTTATAGCGAGTTGCGCACCACCACGTTAAAAGGTACGGCATAATGGCCTTTTTCGTCACTCATCACCAACTCCGCGGTGCGTGTTCCTAAAGCAACAAAATCTGTTGAAATGGTTGTTATGCCATCCAGTATAACTTCTTTAATATCCGTTTCATTGTACGATATCAGTCCCACATCCTTACCAATCACATAAGGTGTATGCTTTATCTTTCTGATAAGCTTTATCAGGTCATCTTCAGCTACGTTGATATATACCGTTGCCGGGCTTATCTCATGGTGCTCAAGTGTAGTCAGCACTTCAAAATCAAAAGCCAGGTCAAGGCAAAAATTCTCAAAACCGCGAATAATACCCTGAGAGTAATAAGCGCCATCCGGAAAGATCAGCTTTAGCTGCCGGTATTTTTTTAAATGATCGTTCAGCCGTAAAAGCGCGCTGTAAATGTCGTTGGCAAAGTCTTCGTACACCGCCGCGAATTCGCCGTTAATACTCATCGGCAGCTTATCCATAATGATGAGCTTGTTTTTGGGCAGAGAATTAATGAGGCGATAGCTCTCTTCGTAATCATCAATAAAATAAGGCAGAATTACCAGTTTATGGTAGGTCTCAAGCGCACGCTCGTGCAATATCTTTTTAAACAGGTAGGGGTCGTTATTATAAACGTAAAAATCTATTGAGGCATTACTGCCAAGTGTTTCTACAAAAGCATCGTAGATAATTTTTTTATGGGTGCTTAATTTGTTAAACAGCAACAGTACACGGGTTGGGTCGTTAAATTCCGTGTGGTTCACAAAGCAGCCTTTACCAGGTATAGTGGCCACGATGCCGGCCTTCTTCATGTCATTATAAGCCCGTTCAATTGATCCTCTTGACAGGTCAAGCGCTATACTCAAGTCATTTATTGAGGGCAGCATATCTCCTTTAACCACATCACCGGCTTTTATGCCTGCAATAATGCAATTGGCCAATTGCCGGTACTTTGGTGTAACGCTGTATTCATCAATCATAATTATCTTCAGATAGTTCTTCATTGGTTGTTTATAATCTTTCGGCTGAACGAAGTTTCTACGGTAAAGCTAACGTAATGAGTTTAATTAACCATCCCAAACTGTTCGCGCATAAAAAGAGAGTAGGGGATAGTTCTTCTTTTTCAAATCAATATGTTTGCTATACCAGTAAAGTAAACCTGCTTTAATAAAGGTAACATGCTTAATTTGTATGTACTTTAAAGCATCCGGTTTTGCCTGGCACAACCAATATATTTTTATAAACCCGCATGAAACCTAAATTTATACCATCTATTATTTTTTTACTGACTGTAGCGCATCTGCCTGTATTGGCGCAAAAACTCAGCGTAACAGCTTTACAGGTTGAGCACCAGGTTAAGCCCCTTTCTGTAGTGCCGGATGTACCGCGCCTTAGTTGGAAATTAATCTCAACGGTAAAAGATACCAGGCAACAGCGTTACGAGATCAGAATCAGTACGACCGACAAAGTTGCCAGCGGCAAAAGTCTGCTTTGGAAACAAAGTAAGGACAGCGATCAATCGGTACTGGTAAATTATGAAGGCCCGGCGCTTAAGCCCGGCCAGCGCTATTATTGGCAGGTGCGGGTAAAGGATAACCATGGCAATCAATCCAAATGGAGCGAGGTGCAATACTGGCAAATGAGCTTAAAGGCTACCGACTGGAAGGCCAAGTGGGTTGCGGTACAAGGTGCAGATACGGCACAGGCCAGCCCCATGTTTCGGAAACAGGTTGATATCGGTAAAGCCGTTAAAACGGCAACGGCCTATATAACAGCCAAAGGCATGTACGAGGCCTATATAAACGGAAAAAAAATAGGCGACGCTTATTTTACACCGGGATGGACAAGCTATAAAGATCATTTGCAATACCAGGCTTATGATGTTACTGCTTTACTAAAAAAAGGGGGCAACGCACTATCGGCAATACTTGCCGACGGTTGGTACAGGGGCGGGCTTACCTGGGATCAGAAAAAGAACTATTACGGCGATACCCGCGCCTTGCTGATGCAGATTAACGTGCAATATACCGACGGCAGTACCAAAACCATCGTAACTGACGAGAGCTGGAAAACATCATACGGCGCATTGCTCAAATCAAGCCATTACAATGGCGAGGTTTATGATGCACGCAAAGAAAAGGCTGGTTGGATGGCAATAGGCTACAACGAAGACAACACCTGGGCACCGGTCGCCATAAAAAATTATAATTATAATGATTTAACCGGCATGAGCGGGCCTGTTGTTAAGCAACACGAACGCATAGCGGCAGTTAAAATAATCAAGACCCCGCAGGGTGACTTGGTGGCAGATTTTGGCCAGAACCTGGTTGGTTGGGTTGAAATAAAAACCCAGGGCCCGGCAGGTACCCAGATAAAGCTTACTCATGCCGAAGTTTTGGATAAAGCCGGTAACTTTTATACCGATAACCTGCGCTCGGCAAAACAGCAAACCGTTTATGTTTTAAAAGGAAATACAGAACAGGTTTATTCGCCTAAGTTTAGCTTTCAGGGTTTCCGTTATGTAAAGATTGAAGGTTTCCCGCAGGAGCCGAAGCCCGGTGACCTGACAGCTGTGGCATTATATTCGGATATGCAGGTAACCGGTACTTTCAAAACATCAAACCCGCTGTTGAATCAACTGCAACACAACATTGTATGGGGGCAGAAAGGAAATTTTGTTGATGTGCCTACGGATTGCCCACAGCGGGACGAGCGCCTCGGCTGGACGGGAGATGCCCAGGCGTTTTACAATACCTCAGCCTATAACATGGATGTAAGCGGATTTTTTACCAAATGGCTTAAGGATGTTAAAGCCGATCAGCATAAGGATGGCAGCGTGCCGTTTGTGGTGCCTGATGTGTTAAACCAGTCAGACGCCGGGTCAGCGGGTTGGGCTGACGTGGCTACCATTATCCCCTGGGGTATGTATGTGAGCTATGGCGATAAACGCATATTGGAAGACCAGTACACCAGCATGAAAGGGTGGGTAGATTACATTACCTCCCGCTCAAGAAACAACTTATGGAATACCGGTTTCCATTTTGGCGACTGGCTATTTTACCGCCCGGATGACGATAACGATGGCCGCGCGGCGGTGACCGATAAATACATGATTGCCCAATGCTTTTACGCTAATTCAACACAGTTATTAGCCAATGCTGCCCGGGTACTCGGCAAAACAGAGGATTTTAATAAATACAACACGCTGCTTAACAATATAAAAAAGGCTTATGTAAATGAGTATGTAACCGCGGGCGGCAGGCTTATCTCCTCAACGCAAACGGCTTATGTACTGGCTTTGCAGTTTGATATGCTTCCCGAAAATCAACGTGCACAGGCGGCAGACCGTTTGGTGGCCAACGTAAGGGATTACGGCAACCACCTTACCACCGGTTTTTTAGGAACGCCTTACCTGTGCCATGTACTTAGCCGGTTTGGCCATGCCGATGTGGCTTACGATCTTCTGATGCAAGAGAGTTACCCTTCGTGGTTATACCCGGTAAAAATGGGCGCCACTACTATTTGGGAGCGTTGGGACGGCATTAAGCCTGATGGTAGCTTTCAAACACCGAATATGAACTCTTACAATCATTATGCCTATGGCGCCATTGGCGATTGGATGTACAAAAACATAGCAGGTATTCAGCCGGCTGCACCGGGTTACAAAAAAACTATGATCAAGCCAATTATAGGAGGTAAGCTTACCTCGGCAGAGGGATCGTTAGATAGTGATTACGGACTCATCAGCAGCAAGTGGAAAATTGAAAATGGTAAGTTTAGTATCACGGTGATTATTCCGCCTAATACTATTGCGGATGTGTTTGTACCTGATGCCTCAGGCAAATCGTACAAACAACATACGGTTGCCAGCGGCGAACATACATTCCAAAACTGATTTTAAATCCCGTGCATTATATATACCGAGCCCGCGTTATCGCGGGCTTTTTTTGTTTTTAAAGGTGGATTTAATGTATGATACGCATGGAAAATAATGCCGGCTATAAACATTAGTGCTAACAATTTTATGATTTGTAATATCCAGGCCATGCCCTGCAAATTAGTTTTGTATAAGTAAAATATTTAATCGCTACAAAAAGCGATTAAGTACAAGTTTATCTAACTAAAACAAGGTGGAATTAATAGAACATGGCGTTACAAATTTAGCAAACAGTTATCCGGACAACAGCTGCCCTGTAAGGCCACATAAGCGTAAGGCTCGTGTGCTGTTAACTGTTGAATGTTTAGCTTTTTGTTTTCAGGATGATTTTTTAAAAATACTGCTGTTTAAAGGCGATTGCAAAGAATTAAGTAAGTGGAGTTTCGCGTATGTTACTGTGGGCGAAAGTGAAAGCCCCGATGATACCGCCCAACGCCTTATGTATAATTCAACAGGAATATCAACCACCTTTCTGGAGCAGTTGCATACCCGCGATGGCGTGATTAAATCGCCTGGCGAACGGGTGGTTTCCATAACTTTTATCGCCTTATTAGATGCTTCCCGGCCGGATAAATCTGTCGATGCTTGTCTGGAAGGCCATTGGTTTACGCTCGATAAAATGCCCAAACTCAGGCACGATCAGCGGGAAACGGTCAATTCAGCCATCAATCATTTGCGGTATAAAGCAGCCTTACACCCTTTGCTGTTTGAGTTGCTGCCAGAGAGGTTTACGTTACCACAAATACAAAACCTTTACGATAGCGTTTACAATGCACACATTGATAAACGTAACTTGAGCAAGCGCATACTTTCAACCGGTTTATTAATAAAAACCCCTGAAAAGGATAAATCGTCAAAAAAAGGTGCCAGTTACTATTGTTTGAATAAAACGCTTTATAATCCCAGGTCACTATCATTGATAAAACTTTTGCCTAATCTGCACACCTTCACCGGTAGATAATTTACAGTTAAAAATTATTAAAATCTTATAAGTGTAGCAAGAGCCGGCAAAGCCATTATATTTGTTATTAACCAATAATTAACGCCGAAAAGCTAAACTTACGCATTAGTTTTTTTGACGATAAAGCGTTGATACCAATTATGAATTTATGGCCTTAAGATATTGCTGCTTGTATATTGTTATTTTTGTTTGCTCCATCGCGTCGGTATTAGGGCAGGGGGAACCTTCATTTGTGGCGCTCACCACCCGAGATGGTTTATCATCGAATACCATAAGCGCTATAACGCAGGACCGGGCCGGGCTAATGTGGTTTGGTACTATTGATGGCCTGAATAAATTCGACGGCACAAACTTTACGGTTTATACGCATAACGATAAAGACAGTACCACAATACCTACCAACGAAATAACCTCGCTGCTCGAGGATCGCTCGGGTACCTTGTGGGTAGGTACTGATAACAGCGGCATTGCCTGGTATAATGCGCGAAACGATTCTTTCGTCACCATAAAAATTGACAATGCGCTATCGCGTAACACACAGCCAACGGCCAAAGCCTTACATCTCGATCATGCAGGGAATATATGGGTAGGTAGCTTTAACGCTTATTATATTATCAACCCTAAAACAAAAAAACTTGTAACCTATAAAATTGCAAAGTACCTGCCTAAGCCTGTAAATACGTTGATGGTGTTATCTTTTTTTGAGGACCGCTTTCATCGCATGTGGATAGGTACCAATGGCGGCTTGCTGCGTTATGATATCAGGAGTAAAAGGATGCAGCGCTTTCTGCATAACACGAAAATAACCGGCAGCCTGAGCGATAATAACGTAAAAACCATTGTGCAGGATAGAACCGGCGCGCTGTTTTTTGGCACCAACAAAGGCTTAAATAAGCTGATGCCCAATGGTAAAAGCTTCCAAACCTACCGGCATGATGATAAAAATTCAGGCTCCGTTAGCAGCGATATTATTTACGCGGCTATTGTAGCGCCGGATGGTAAGTTATGGCTGGGTACAGAAAACGGGCTTAGTATTTTTAATAGCGGATCATCCTCGTTTCATAACATCCGGCCTGACAGGCGCATGTCGTTCAGCCTATCGCATAAGTCGGTTAAGAATTTGTTTTTGGCGCAGCGCGGTATAATATGGCTGGGCACGCACCAGGGCGGCGTAAATAAGTACGACCCCAATTTGGCTTTGTTCAGCCTCAAACGCAGTTTCCCGTTTGATCCCAATGGCTTGTCTTCACCATTTGTAACTGCGTTTGCTGAATACCAGAACAACCGCTTTTTTGTGGGTACTGATGGGGGCGGTTTGAATTTGTTTAACCGTAAAACCGGCCTTTTTGATCACCTGGATATTAAAAGTAAGATCGATCATTCGGGCGGGCCGCTATCCATATTAACGCTTGAATTGGATCAGCATAAAAAATTATGGATAGGCACTTACCAAAACGGGCTTTTTAATTACGATCCGGTTACAGGCAAGTACAGCCAGTACCTGGTGGGTGATGGATCGGGCTTAAGCCAGAACGATATCTTCGTTATTCGGCAGGATTCGCGGGGGCTGATATGGGTCGGCACCAATGGCCGCGGCGTTGATGTGTTCAATCCGGCTACGAAAAAAATGCTTAATTACGGCGTCCAATCGCAAGCCGGTAACACGAATATTTTGCCCCTTAACGGCTTTATGCGCGCTATTGAGGAAGATAATGCGGGCAATATATGGCTTGGCTCAAACGGAACCGGTATTGCCGTATTCCATCCGGATAACAAGAAGTTTACAGTTTTCAATAAAACCAACAGCGGTTTATCAAACAACGTGGTGTTGAGCATCTTGCATGACCGGTTGGGTACTACCTGGGTAGGCACTAACGGTGGCGGGATTAACCGTTTTAACAGCAAGACAAAAAAGTTTAGCCACCTGTGCGAAACCGAAGGGCTTGCAAACGGTATCATACATAAGATATTGCAGGATGAAGCCGGGTTGATATGGGTAAGTACAGACAAGGGCATAAGCAGTATTGACCCGGCAACTAACAAGATAAAAAACTATAGCAGGCCAAATGGCGTGCAGGATAGTCCGTTTATGTTTAGCGCGGGTCTTGCAGCATCAGACGGCGAACTTTACTTTGGCGGGCAAGACGGCTTCAACTACTTTAAGCCAGCCGAACTGCCAGTTAACACTTACATGCCCAGGCTGCTGCTAACGGATTTAAAAGTGGGTAACAAAACCGTGCTGCCAGGCGAGGATTCGCCTGTAAAGGAGCAAATTAGCGTAGCAAAACAGATTGATCTGGATTACGGGCAAAATTTTTCAATAAGTTACATTGCGCTTAATTACACTGCGCCGCAGCAGAACAACTACGCCTACCGTTTGTCGGGCCTTGATAAGGACTGGAATTATGTAGGTAAGGAAAAAACCGCTTATTATACCAACCTCGATCCGGGCGATTATATTTTTCAGGTGCGAGCAAGCAATAATGAGGGCGTTTGGAGCAAGCACGTAACTTCTGTTTTGGTACACATACATCCACCTTTGTGGCGTACACCGTATGCCTATGCGGCTTATGCATTACTTTTTTTATCGTTTTTGTTTTACACCAGGCACCGTGGCATTCAAAAAATTAAAAACCGTTTAGCCATTGAGCAGGAAAAACTCAACGCCAAACGCCTGGTTGAGCAGCAGCGTATTGAGGCAGAACGCATACATGAGCTTGATGAACAAAAAATTAAATTTTTAACCAATTTAAGCCACGAGTTCAGAACGCCTATATCCTTGATAATGGCGCCGGCCGATAAGCTGCTAACCCTGCCGCACCAGGCGGTAGCTACAGCGCAGATCAAAATGATACGCCGAAACGCACGCCGGTTGTTGAACCTGGTAAATCAACTGCTCGATTTCAGGAAAATGGAAGAGCAGGAGCTGAAGCTGAATAAACAAACCGGAGATCTGGTCGCGTTTATTAAAGAGGCGGCCGAAGCGTTTCAGGATCTGTCGGACAAAAGAAAGATTGCACTTACCATATCGAGCGATGTTGATAGTCTTATATCACAGTTTGATCACGACAAAATAGAACGCATCATTTTCAATATCCTGTCAAACGCGTTCAAATTTACCGGCGAGGGTGGTTCTGTATCGGTTAGTCTTTCAGTAATAACCGGTGATGATAATTTGCCCAATGGCTGCCGTATTGTGATAACTGATACAGGCATAGGCATCGACAAGGAGCACCAAAGCCGCATATTCGACCGCTTTTTTATGGAGAATAAGCCTACGCAGGTATTAAACCAGGGCAGCGGAATTGGCCTTTCGATAGCCAGGGAGTTTGTTCAGCTTCATGGCGGCGAAATAACCGTGAGCAGTGAGCTTAACATAGGTACATCATTTATAATTACCCTGCCGTTAGCTGATATTGAGCCACAACAGGTTTCGCAGCAACTGATGAGCCAGGATGACGATGATTTTACGCTAAAGGAAGATAATAATGTTAATACTGTAAGCGATACCCGCACTAACCAAGCCACCGTATTACTGGTTGAAGATAACCCCGAATTCCGTTATTACTTGAAGGACAGCCTGCAGAAGTATTACCACATTGTTGAGGCTGCAAACGGCCGGGAAGGCTGGCAAAAGGCATTGGCAACCCACCCCAATTTAATTGTTAGTGATATAAGCATGCCTTTTATGGACGGTATCCAGCTTAGCCAGAAGCTGAAAGCCGATAAACGTACCAGCCACATACCGGTAATATTACTAACCGCTATCAGTGGTGAAGAAGATCAGATAAAGGGATTGGAATCAGGGGCTAACGATTATCTGACCAAGCCATTCAATTTCGGGATATTGAATACCAAGATCAAAAACCTGCTTAAGTATAACCGTTCGCTAAAGGATGCTTACTCCAAACAGATACAGGTTAAAGGCGATGAGATCGAAATTGAATCGACCGATGCCAAATTGTTAAACAACATCGTAAAATATATTGACGAGAAATTGAACGACCCTGATCTTTCAGTTGAAGAATTGAGCAGGCATGTAGGCATGAGCCGCGGATCGTTATACCACAAGCTGCTGGAAATGACAGGGCTTAGTCCGGTTGAATACATCCGCTCAGTAAAGCTTGAGCGTGCGGCCTTACTGCTGGAAAAAAGTGATTATAACGTTGCCCAGATAGCTTACATGACGGGTTTCGGAACACCAAGCTATTTTTCGCGACTTTTTAAAGCGCGGTACAAAGTTTTGCCTTCCGAATATATTAATATAAAGCGCAAGGAGAACAAATTGCACGCCGAGAATAATAACGCTATGTAAGGGGTTTAACAAACTTGCCGCTGTTTAATTGGTTTAAGCGGATATACTTAACATTTGAACTATTAATATCACTAAAATTGGCAGTATCGGGTTTGGGTTTTAATCAACTTTACGGCCTATATCAACCAGTTACAGTATGATGAAATTCTGCGAAAAATCGCTTGTTAGTAAATTTGTAAAAAATATAACCCTTGTGTTCGCGCTTGGGAGTACACTTGCGTTAATGCAATATGTGTTGCCCAAAAAAGACGCTACAAAACCAAATGCAAAGGCGTTAGCTGCGGAAAAGGGACTGAAGGATTATTATCGTAATTATTTTACGGTAGGGGTGGCCGTTAATATGGCGGCGATACAGGGTGCCGAGGCCGATCTGATTAAAAAAGAATTTAACAGCATCACCGCGGAGAATGATATGAAGATGGGACCTATCCATCCGCAGGAAAATGTGTATGATTGGAGCCGCGCCGACGCTATCGTTGATTTTGCGGTAAAAAATAAAATACGCATACGTGGCCATAACTTGTTGTGGCATACCCAGGCCCCTGCCTGGATGTTTAAAGACAGCGAGGGCAACCAGGTTAGCAAAGCTGTTTTGCTTGCCCGCCTTAAAGATCATATTACCACGGTAGTTAACCGCTACAAGGGCAAAATTTACGCCTGGGACGTAGTTAATGAAGCCATAGACGATAACAAGGACACTTATTTTCGCAATACGCTATGGTACAAAATATGCGGCGAAGACTTTATTGCCAAAGCTTTTGAGTACGCCCACGCAGCCGACCCATCCGCAGCTTTGTATTACAACGATTACAATAGCGAGGATGAAGTAAAGCGCGAGAAAATATACAAGCTCTGCAAATCACTCAAAGATGCAGGCGTACCGATACATGGCATAGGTTTGCAGGGTCATTGGAAACTGAATGACCCCTCACCAGAAATGCTGCGTAAGGCACTTGACAGGTATGCCTCGCTTGGCTTAAAACTCCAGGTTACGGAATTGGATATCACCGTGAGAACCCGTTTTAAACCGGGAGCTCCTGCATTGCCGGCCGACTCCGGCCTGACGCCCGCACTGGCGCAGCAACAGGCAGACAGGTATGCCGAGATTTTTAAAATTCTGCGGGAGTACAAAGGAGTTATTACCAATGTTACCTTCTGGAATGTGTCTGATAAGCACAGCTGGCTCGATTTAAGGCGTGGCGGCCTTGCCGGTGGCGCCGCCGCGGGCGAAGTAACCAGCAGAAAAATTGTTAAAGCTTACCCATTGTTGTTTGATGAACAGCTCGGGCGTAAAAAAGCTTACTGGTCTGTAGTCAATTTTTAAAGGCTGAACATCTGTTGGCTTATTATAAACATTTGTTTTACTGATGTCGCAAACGCCCGGTTAAATTTGAACAACATTATCTCCTTATAATTTTCTATAAACCTATTATGTCAGTATTAAATAAAGTGCGTTTTGGTATGCCGTTATACCTCGCGGCTATCGGGGTGTTAATATCCTGCAACTCATCCAGTTCATCTGCCGGTAAAAATGATACTACCGCAACCGGGGCTGATACAATTGCGAAAGTGAAGTTTTTATCCCCGCCGCTTGTAAAAGATATTTACACTGCCGATCCGTCGGCACATGTGTTTAACGGTAAAATTTATATCTATCCTTCGCACGATTATGATGCAGGCATAAAAGAGAACGATAACGGCGACCATTTCGCGATGAAAGATTACCACATCTTTTCGATGGATAGCATTGGCGGGCCGATAACCGATCATGGTGTAGCGCTTGATGTAAAGGATATTCCGTGGGCGGGCAGGCAGCTTTGGGCGTCCGATGTTGCGTACAAGTCCGGTACCTATTACCTGTATTTTCCGCTTAAAAATAAACAGGATATCTTTCAGATAGGGGTGGCCACATCCGAAAATCCGGCCGGGCCGTTTAAAGCCGAACCCGAACCTATTACGGGCAGTTATAGTATTGACCCGGCTGTATTTACCGATACCGATGGCAAAACCTACATTTATTTCGGCGGTATATGGGGCGGGCAATTACAGCAATGGGCTAACGGCAAGCGGGTGAACGATTCAAAAACGGATCTAAAAAATGATGATGCTCCGGCACTATCGTGCAAGGTTGTTCAGCTAAAAGGGAATATGAAAGAGTTTGATGGCGCACCGAAGGATGCCCTTATACTGGATAGCCTGGGTAAGCCATTGCTGGGCAAAGATCATGACAGAAGATTCTTTGAAGGATCGTGGATGCATAAGTACAATAACAAATATTACTTTTCATACTCTACCGGCGATACGCATTTGCTTTGCTATGCCATTGGCGACTCGCCAATGGGGCCGTTTACGTATAAAGGCGTTTTCATGAAACCGGTTCAGGGGTGGACAACACATCATTCCATCATAGAATTTAAAGGTAAATGGTACATTTTTTACCATGATACCGAGCTGTCCGGTAAAACACATTTACGTAATATCAAAGTAACTGAGTTGACACATAATGCCGACGGTTCCATTGCCTTGATTGATCCCTTTGTTAAATAAGTTTTTAAGTAAGGGTATTGATGCATAGCCATTATTTACTTTTGGCAGATGGAGATGTTTTCGTTAAAAAATAAAGCTATTATAGTAACCGGGGGCACCGGAGTTTTGGGCGAGGCCTTTATAAATGGCATAGTTGATGCCGGGGGCGCTGTAGGTATACTCGGGCGTAACCGGGCAGTGGCAGAGCAAAGGGCGGCGGAAGTAATCAATCGAGGCGGCAGGGCGATAGCCTTGGTAGCCGATGTGCTTGACCAGGAAAGTCTTATTTTGGCAAGGGAAAAAGTGCTTGAAGCGTTTGGCCGTATTGATGGGTTGGTTAACGGCGCGGGCGGTAACAAACCTGCGGGTGTTATTAATCCGGCGGATGATATTTTTAAGCTGGATATGAATGGCCTGCGCGAGGTAATGGACCTTAATTTGTGGGGAACCATGCTACCTGTGCAGGTATTTGGCGAGGCTATGGCCAGCGGCGGACAGGGCAGCATAGTAAATATATCCAGCATGGCATCGCAAACGGTTATCAGCAAGGTGTTGGGCTACACGCTGGCAAAAACAGCCATAGATGCTTACACCCGGTGGTTCGCCGTGGAAACGGCCGCCCGTTACGGCGATAAACTGAGAATGAACGCGCTTGCACCGGGCTTTTTTATCACCGAACAAAATCGTAACCTGCTTACACAACCCGATGGCGGTTTTACCGCACGCGGGCAGGCGGTTATAAGGCAAACGCCGTTTAAACGTTTTGGCCAACCTGATGAATTGGTAGGTGCCTTGGTTTGGCTGTTGAGCGACGCATCAAAATTTGTTACCGGTACAGTTGTAAATGTGGACGGCGGCTTTGCTGTGAATAGCGGGGTATAGGGCATGCCTGAATTAAATAATCAACCTGTTATATGAATGTACAAAACCTGGAACAGACCTTCAGGTGGTTCGGTCCCGATGATCCCGTTGAGCTTTCGGCCATAATACAAACAGGCGCTACCGGCGTAGTTACCGCCCTTCATAATATTGAAGCCGGAGAAGTTTGGCAGCCGGAAGCTATTGCACAACGCAAGGCATTGATTGAAAAGGCTGGCCTCCGATGGTCTGTGGTGGAGAGTGTAAACATTCATGAAAGTATTAAAATAGCCTCGCCATTGCGCGACAGTTATATAGATAAATACATTAAAACGCTGCAGAACCTGGGCAAGGCAGGCATTAAAACGGTTTGCTATAACTTTATGCCGGTATTGGATTGGACGCGTACCCACCTGGATTACCGGCTGCCTAACAATGCATCCGCTTTGCGGTACCATGCACCGGCGGTTGCCGCGTTTGATCTATATGTCTTAGAACGTGAGGCCGCTCTCAAGGAGCATACGCTTGAGCAGCAACAAATAGCAAAAACCTATCTCAACGGACTTACCAACAATGAGCGCGACGTACTTGTGCGCACCATTATGGCGGGCTTACCCGGTACCGATAAAGTTTACACCATACCGGAGTTCAGGGAATATCTAAAAAAGTATGCATTTGTTGACGCTGAAGCTTTAAAAGCAAATCTTACCTATTTTTTGAAAGCTGTAGTACCCTATGCGGAGCAGGCCGGCATTAAATTATGCATTCATCCGGATGACCCGCCGTTCCCGATACTGGGGTTACCCAGGGTAGTGTCCACCGAGGATGATCTGCGTGATGTTATTAACGCTTATCCCTCCGCCAGCAACGGTATTACTTTTTGTACGGGATCACTTGGTGCCCGCGCAGATAATGATCTGCCTGGTATGATAGAACGATTGGGGGCGTATATCAACTTTCTGCATCTGCGCAACGTGCATCGTGAAAACGATGGCAGTTTTTATGAAGATGATCATCTGGCAGGCAGTACCGATATGTTTAAGGTAATGCAGGCCGTTATTAAAGAGCAGATAAAACGCGCAAAAGATGGACGTGAAGACGTATGTATACCTATGCGCCCAGATCATGGGCATAAAATACTGGACGACTTCAGGTATGATACATACCCCGGCTACTCGGTTATTGGCCGGCTAAAAGGCCTTGCCGAATTGCGGGGACTTGAAATGGGCATAAAGCGCAGCCTCATATAAAGTCTCTCCATAAGGGATTAGCTATTATGCATCCTGTAATTTGCGCTTCGCCTCAATATATTCCGACGGTACCATGTTGTATTTTTCTTTAAAAGCCTTGGTGAAATAATTCGGAGTGGAGAATCCGGTCTGGTAAGCAATCTGCGCTATATTCATGTCGCTTTTCTCGAGCAGAACGGCGGCCTTTTCCAGCTTAACCGACCTGATAAATTCAACCGGAGACATACCTGTAATGTCCAGCAGTTTTTTATACAATGAAACCCGGCTGATAACCAGCTCGCGGCTCAGGCCTTCAACAGAAAGCTGCGGATCGGTAAGGTTATGCTCAATATATTGCATCACCTTATTTAAAAACTTTTCGTTTTCTGATTCGATCACCACATTACCGGCCGTAACCTGTAACTGCCGCGAATAGGTTTCGCGCGCGTTGCGGCTGTAGGTTAAAAGATTCTTGATTTTTACCTCTAAAACCGCGAAATTGAATGGCTTGGTAATAAAATCGTTAACGCCCGATTCCAGCCCTTTTATCTGGTCGTTCTCCGCGTTGGATGCGGTAAGCAATATCATGGGTATGTGTAAAGTACGCTTGTCCGCCTTAAGCTTTTTGCCCAGTTCAATGCCATTCATCAGGGGCATGTTAATGTCTGACACGATCACATCCGGGTGGCGTGATAGCGCCATTTGCCAACCTTCTTTTCCGTTTGATGCTTCGTAAATGCGATAGTGCGCCTTCAGGTTATCTTTCAGGTAAAACCTGAAATCCTCGTCATCATCAATAATTAAAACAGAGGGCATGTTCACCAGTTCATCAGCTGGCAACTCGGCTGGTGCAGGCTCAACAACTGCAAGGGGTTCTATTGCAATAATTTTTGGATAAGGTGTCGCTGTTATTTCCACATCCGATTCGGCAACCCGCAGGGGTATCTCAAAAACAAAACGACTGCCTTTTCCCTGCTCGCTTTCCGCATAAATTTGTCCGTCGTGCATCTTTACAAATTCACGCGTAATGGACAGGCCAATGCCCGAACCCTGGTTTAAAATTGCAGGTCCGGTCTCCGTCTGGAAAAACCTGTCAAATACTTTTGCCAATACATCGGCCGGTATGCCTATTCCTGTATCAGTAACAGAGCAGACTACATTAACCTTGTCTGTACCATCCATTTCGTTAACAGCAAGTTCTACCGTTACAAGGCCACCTTCCTGCGTGAATTTAAAGGCGTTTGATAGCAGGTTGAAAAGTATACGCTCTACCTTATTGGCATCAAAATAAACATAAGCTTTGCGGTTGGGTGTTACAAACCTCAGGTTGATCTGTTTACGTTCTGCCAGGTCAGTAAACGAGTCTGTAACCTCGCGTATATATTGCACAATTTCGCCGCGGCCGAGTTTTAGCTTAAGTTCATCCTCTTCCATTTTCCTGAAATCGAGCAATTGGTTAACCAGGTTAAGCAAACGGCGGCCATTGCGCTTTATAAGCCCCAGTTGCCCGGTTAATTCAGGCTCCTTGATCTTATCCAACAGATTATCCACCGGCCCTACAATTAACGAAATCGGCGTACGGAACTCATGGCTCAGGTTGGTCAGGAATTTGATCTTAAGCTGATCCAGTTCGCGCGTGTGTTCAGCTTCGCGCCGCTGGCTTTCAATGGCTTGTTTGGCTTGCTGTCGTTCCTGTTGCAATGCGAACTGCGTTTTAAGCTTGCGTATACCCCTGTGCCTGATGTAAAACAAAAGCGCGAGGCCAGCCGCCAGGTAAGTAATAAACGCGTACACCGATAGCCAGAAGGGAGGTGCCACAATGATCCTGACCGTTCGGCCGGTATTGTTCCAGAGCCCGTCGTTATTGCTGGCTTTAACCTGAAACTCGTAAGTGCCCGGGTTAAGGTTGGTGTATGATGCGGTATGTTCTTTACCCGCGGTTATCCAGTCGCGGTTAAAACCGATCAGGCGGTATTTATATTTGTTTTGCTGCGAGTTGGTATAGTTAAGCGCCACAAAGCTGATGGAAAAACTTTGCCGGTAATCCAGGTGAATTTCTTTTGCCAGTAATATCGGTTCCTGTATGGGGCCTTTATCGGCCGGCATAACGCGTTTATTATCAACTTTAAGTTCAGTAAGCACAACAGGCGGAACGTTTTTATTCCTGTTCATGCCAAGCGGGTTAAAATGATTAAAGCCATCCTGGCCGCCAAAGTACAGTTCGCCGTTTGAATCGCGCAGGCCGGCACCGCGCACAAAGGGATTGTTCTGTAAGCCGTTGTGATGGGTATAATTAACAAAGCTTTTTATTCCCGCATCAAACGAGCTGATGCCCTGGTTGGTACTCAGCCACAGCCGGCCGTGGCTATCTTCCAGCAGTTTTTGAACCACGTCATTGGCCAGCCCGTCATTTTCAGAGTAGGTTACAAACTTATCCGACGCGGCATTAAGTAAGCTAAGCCCGCCGCCGCTGGTACCTGCCCAAATTCGCCCGCGGCTATCCTCGAGTATCGAGAGCACATAATCATTAGGTAAATTATTATTAGTTTTATTATAGAATTTAAATCGGCGGGTAGCCGGGTTCCAAACGGAAATGCCACCGCCAAATGTACCCACCCACATTTTACCCCGGCGGTCTTCCGCAAACGCCCTGATAATATTGTTTACCGGATATCGCGTATCATTAGGCCTGCTGAAGTCGTTGGTTATCTTGTCGATAACCTGTCGTTTAGGGTCGTAAATATTGATGCCGCCGCCGTTGGTGCCTATCCATATATTGCCCTTGCTATCTTCTTTAACACAAAAAATGTCGTTAAAATTCAGGTCGAGATTACCCGTGCCCTTCGTAAACTGTCGGTAGGCTCCGGTGGTGGGATTATAAGCAAAAAGTCCATCGAGGTATGTGCCGATCCACAACTGTCCGTTCTTCGCCATTTCAAGCGCTAATACGGCCATACCATGAGGCGTCCCGGCGCGTTTAGGCGTAATGTTGTTATGATCGAAAAGGCCGGTTTCGGGATGGTACAAATTCAAACCGCCACCATCTGTACCTATAAATATCCCTTTACCTTTCCATTCGGCAAACGAGGTTACTACCGAGGCGCTTAAACCCCTGTTATCAAAAGGGTTGCTTTCTTTTTTGCTGAAATAGCTGAAGTTTTTGTCGTACTTGTTTATCCCGCCCTGAAAAGTGCCCAGCCAATATATCCCCAGTTTGTCAATATAAATCGATCTGATTGACCTGCTCGACAGGCTGCTTTTGTCGCGTTTATCGGGCTTGTAAGTTGTAATCACGCCGGTCTCGGTATTCAGTATATCAAGGCCTTCTTCGGTCGCCAGCCAAAGATCATTGTTACTGCGGTCAGGCGCTATGGCATAAACAATATCGCTGCTTAAGCCGCCTTTAATATTATGGTTATGCTTTAAGTTGATAAAGGTTTTACCATCGCTGTTCAACTTGCTTAAGCCGCCTACGGTGCCAATCCACAAATTGTGTTTACTATCCTCGGCTATCGATAATACCAGGTTGGCTGCCAGGCTGTTTTTGTCGTTACCGTTATGTCCGTATAAAGTGAATGTTCCCGTTTTGCTATTGTAACGGTATAGGCCTCTGTCGGTGCCAAACCACATTTGCTGCCTGCTGTCTTTATACGCCGACAGAAATACCTTTGTAACAGGTTTTCCGGCCACGTTGATGCCGGTTGGTATGCGCTTAACTTTGCGTGTTGTAATATCAATGCTGAACAAGCCGTCGTAGCATCCAACCCATACATTATCATTGCCATCGCCGCATATTGATGTTACAGCGCCGCCGATAACATTGCCAGGCATCGAACTGAAATTGAAGAAAGAGTCGGCATTCCGGTTATACACGCTTAACGAACCACCGTTGGTGCCAACCCATAAAGTGCCACGCTTATCCTCATATAGCGCGGTTACATGGTTTGCGCCAATGCTCAATGAATCACCCGCCACGTAACGGTATATGCGGAAGTTGGTACCGTCAAACCTGTTCAACCCATCCTCGGTGGCAAACCATAAAAAGCCGTAACGGTCCTTAAGTATAGCGTATACCGTGTTTGATGATAAGCCATCCTTGGCTGTAAGGTTACTGAAGTTTAAGGGGTCGTTTTGAGCGCCGGAATAAAAAGGCGCGAAAAATAAAAATACAAACAACAGTATGGCGCGTGGCGCGGCTATCTTCATCATATTAGGGCGGCAGGGATGCCGGATTGGTTTTGATATATCTAAAATTAGCTATAAAACCCGAATGCCGAAAGTATCAAACGTGTTGCTTTTAATGCGGATAGATAGGTGGTTTTGGTGTAACTATCTTTTAATTAGATAATTGCGTTTATTTTGATAAAATGCGCTACTCTTTTACTTAACATTTGTGCTATAAAAAAAGACAATTGCAGTATCGCCGATATATGGTTAATGCCATTTTTGTTCATCAGTTAAAACCTGGCGCACAAATACCAAACCCCTGATAGTATATGAGTAATATTTGCCGGCTTGCAGCCGCTCTATGTTTATTTACGCTGAACCTGGCCGAAGTATCGGCGCAGCAATCCAAAAAAACAGATTCGTCGGCCTTTTATCAATCGGTTAAAACTTACGTAAACCCCGTTTTACCCGGTGATCACCCAGACCCAACTTTGTTAAAGGTAGGCGAGGATTTTTATCACTGCGGATCAACATTCCATTTTAATCCTTACCTGCCTATCTATCATTCAAAGGATCTGGTACATTGGGAAGTCATCAGCAGGGTTTTGCCTGCATCAAAGGCCGCCTGGGTAGGCGATAAGCCCTCAGGTGGAATATGGCAAGGCGCTATAACTTATTTTTATGGCAGTTACTGGATATATTTCTCGGCAGGCGGCCAGTGGTTTTGTAAAGCGCAATCTCCTAAAGGACCATGGTCGGCACCGGTTGAAGTAAAAACAAACGCTGTAACGGGTAACCTAGGTTACGATAATTCTATTTTTGTTGATGACGATGGTAAGCCTTACATGGTAATTAAAAACGGACAAAAAGTAAACCGCCTGCAGGCGCTTGGGCAAGACGGCCAGCTTACCGATACCGTGATTAACCTCGACTGGATAAACGCTAAGCTGCAATACAGTTGGGCGGAAGGCCCGGTAATGAGCAAACGCAATGGCTATTACTACTATTTTCCGGCGGGCGACGTATCGGGCGGGCAATATGTAATGCGGACTACGGCCTTAACTAGCGATTCTACAAAATGGGAGCGTTTGGGCGACTTCTTTAAGCCGATTACCGATGCGGCAGTGGGCTTTCGCAGGCCTAATCATATTTCCGCGCCGTTTATGCTGAACGACGGTACCTGGTGGACGATAGGGCAGAGCTACGAAAAATACGACAGGGATGATTGGTCTGGCACGGGCAGGCAAACGGGTTTGTACCAGGTGATATGGGAGGGCGACAGGCCTTGGGGTGTTGCGCCAACTACGCAGCCCCTGTTAATGCCAAATTTGCCTTATTCGGCCATTCCATGGCGTAGTGTAACCACCGATTATTTTGATGGCAATGAACTCGGGCTGTGGTGGCATTTTCTTACTAAAAAGGCATCGGCAAATTGTTCGTTGACAGACAGGAGGGGCTGGGTAAGGCTAAAGCCGGATACCACCCGTACGCACCTGATGCAAAAGGAAACCGACCATTTTTATACAGCAATTACCAGGGTGGAGCTTAACGCTACCGACACCGCAGCTAAAGCGGGCCTGTACTTAACCAACGGCAATCAGCGGGTAACTGTACGGCTGTATACTGGTTATGCCGATGGTAAGCAGATCATTTTCCGTACAGATTCAGTCACACAATCAATTACCAATACGTTTGGTGATGTGGTTTGGCTGAAAATTGAACGTAACGGGCATATGCTGCAGGCCTATTGCAGCGGTGATGGTGAAAATTGGGTAACTGTCGGGCGCACGGTAAGCGCGGTTAGTTTGGATAAAGTACAACCTAACTTTAACTCGTGGGTGGGCACCAGCCTGGGCTTATTTGCCGAAGGCAAAGCTGCTGACTTTGATCTGTTTATTTGTAAAGACGGCCTGTCGGCATTACCGGCGACTGGTTACAGTAATTATTTCGGGGTCAGAAAAATAAAAGGAGAAGTGGCAGACGGCGTCACCAATACATCAACCTATGGCGGTTGGTTAATGCTTTCAGGAGTTGAGTTTGGTAAACAGTCGCCCGCGGTGGCAGAATTAACAGCAACTGCCACCGGTAACGGCACTATAGAGGTTTGGATTGATGATTTGAAACATGGAAAATTGATTGCGAAAGTTCCGGTTACGTCAACCGCGGTAGCGAAAGTATTTAACGCCACAATAAAAAATGTTACCGGCCAGCATGACGTTTTCCTTAAATTCCCGACCGGAAAACCTGGACAGATCGTTATAAAAAGCATCAAATTTAAATCAAAGTAGAAATGCTTAAAATACTTAAGCTTGCAGGTTTATTTACCTTTATAATGTTTTCAGACCAAGCTATGGCGCAGGACCCGAAGATGTATATTTTTTTGTGTTTTGGTCAATCGAACATGGAAGGCAACGCAAAGTACGAGGCGCAGGACACTACTGTTGACAGCCGTTTCCGGGTACTGCAAGCCGTTGATTGCCCCGACAGGGGCCGCAAAAAAGGTAACTGGTACACCGCGGTACCGCCGCTTTGCCGTTGCAACACCGGCATCACACCTGCCGATTATTTTGGCCGCACACTTACTGCCAATCTGCCTAAGGATGTACGGGTAGGCGTAATTAACGTATCAGTAGGTGGCGCAAGGATAGAGCTTTTTAACCAGCAAACAAGCCCCGGCTATATAGAAACAGCCCCGGGCTGGATGAAAGCCATGGTGGCGGAGTACAATAATGATCCGTATGGGCGTTTGGTGGAACTTGCAAAGATCGCGCAACGTTCAGGTGTTATAAAAGGTATTTTATTACACCAGGGCGAATCAAACACGGGCGATACTTTGTGGACAAAAAAAATAAAGATTATTTACGATAGGCTAATAGCTGACCTTAATCTTAAGCCTAACCAGGTGCCATTATTGGCTGGTGAGATGCTGGGTGCAGACCAGGGCGGCATTTGCGCCGGCATGAACAGCATTATAAATACCTTGCCGCAGGTTGTACCTAATGCCTATATTATTCCCTCTGCCGGATGTAGTGCCGCTGCTGATAAGCTACATTTTGACGCTGCCGGTTACCGAACACTTGGCAGGCGTTACGGCGAAAAAATGCTTGCATTGTTAGGTTACAAGGTTAAGGGAAGCATGTAAAAAGCAAAGTTTTAGTTTAAATAGTTTAACCGGTCCGGTGGTAAAGAAAATCCTTTATCGCCGTGACCGGTTTTTTTGCTTACAGCATTTACTGAAAGACGTTTTTGAACATTAGTTATATAACATTTGTCAATTTGTTATACCTGTCAATACGCTTAAAATTGACCTTTGATATGTTTAAACGCAGGTAACTGTGGTTAAACCGCCAATTGTAAACCAGTTATTTTTATAAACCAATTTTCTCTGATTGTTCAGGCTAACCATTTTTATTATAGTCTGCAATCGATTGCGAAGTAAGATGGCATGTCGGTCAACCAATTTTTAGCAAGCCAATTTTATGAACTCATAAATGAACACCTCAACAAAAAATTATGAAAGAAAAACTACGAACATTTAAAAAGCCATCGCTGCTCTTGCTGCTGATGCTGCTCACGGGGATAAGCGCGTTTGCACAAACCAAAAAGATAACGGGCAAGATAGTAGATGAAAAAAATCAACCGTTGCCCGGCGCAACGGTTAAGGCACAATCCAGTAACGTATCAGCCGCTACAGATGCAAATGGTAATTTCAGCATTAATCTGCCGGCGGGCGAGCAAGCGGTTGTAGTGTCATTTGTGGGCTACGCCAATATGGTACAAACGTTAAACGGGCAGGATCAGCTTACCATAAAACTAAACCCCAACAGTAAAAACCTGGAAGATGTGGTGGTGATAGGTTACGGTGCCCAACGCCGAGAAGCGGTTACAGGCTCGGTGGCATCCATCGGTGGCGAAAAAATGCGCGAAGTACCGGCGCCAAATATCAGTCAGGCCATACAGGGCCGGCTTCCGGGTGTTGATATATCGCAAACATCAACACGCCCCGGGGCTACAACGCAGATACTCATCCGTGGCCAGCGCTCGTTAACCGCCAGTAATGACCCTTTGATTGTGCTGGATGGTATCCCGTTTGTAGGTTCACTGGCCGACATCAACCCTAACGATGTTAAAAGCATTGACATATTGAAGGATGCCTCGGCCACGGCTATCTATGGCTCGCGGGGTGCAAACGGTGTGATAATTATTACTACTAATCGCGGGCAGATGGGGGGCAACGCTAAAATTACGTATAATGCTTATTACGGCAGGCAGGAAATTTTTGCCCCTTACCCGATGATGAACGGATCGGAATTTGTAGCGCTGCGTAAAGCCGCCGGAAAATTTACCAACGGAGCCGATGAAGCTGATGACGTAAATATTGATTGGCAAAAGCTTTTATACAGAACGGGCACTGTTAACAGCCACGATGTCGGCGTATCCGGCGGGAGCCAAACCGGCAGCTATAATTTTGGCGGCGGTTATTATAAAAACGAGGCCGTAATACCAACCCAACAGTACACACGTTATTCGCTGCGCGGCTCAGTAGATCAGCAGGTTGCCAAAATTTTTAAAGTTGGATTTACAACCAATAACAACTATAACCTTACCGAGGGAAGCCAGGTAGGTATCTATGGTGCTTTGAGCAGTTCGCCTATAGCTAACCCCTATAATGCCGATGGCTCGATTAAACGAACCATAAAAATGCCGCAGGACGAAACGTATGTTTTAACCAAGGATATTGTAAATAATTTACAGGATCAATGGCTGAATGAAACCCGCGGATTTGCTACCTATAATTCACTTTACGGCGAAGCACAGATACCCTGGGTAAAGGGCTTGAAATATCGCGTTAATGTGGGTTTGGATTTTATACAGAACAACAATGGTAATTACACCGGACAAGGCATAAACAGCTCGGTACCAACTTCGCTATCGGTAGCCGGAGTAACCAATTCGCAAAACTATCATTGGGTGGTTGAAAACCTGTTGACCTATGACCGTACGTTTGCCGAAAAACATAATTTTAATGTGACGGCTCTTTACTCTGAGGAGCAAACTAAATACAACAGTTCCTCAATGTCGGCTAAAAATATTCCGTCAGACGCTTTTCAGTTTTATAACCTTGGCCAGGCAACCGGCGAAATTACCATCGGTAATGGCAATTATAGTTTGAGCGGCCTACGCTCATATATGGGGCGCGTAATGTATTCGTATGACGATAAGTATCTGATATCGGCTACGTTGCGTTCTGATGCTTCATCACGATTGGCGCCTGGTTATAAATGGCATACCTATCCGGCCGTATCATTAGGCTGGAATTTGAATAACGAATCATTTATGAAAGATGTTACCTGGCTTAACCGCGCTAAGGTGCGCCTGGGTTATGGCCAAACCTCTAACCAGGCTGTAAATGCCTATCAAACGCTTGGCGCCTTGAACACACGCCAGTATAATTTTGGCGAAACCAATTATGCCACCGGTTATTACGTAACCCAATTGCCTAATCCGGCACTGGGCTGGGAGTATTCTGAAAACTGGAACTACGGTTTAGATTTCACCTTATTTAATAACCGCTTATCCGGTACGGTTGAATACTATGTTAATAACACTAAAGACTTATTGCTGAGTGTGGGCTTGCCGCCAACCTCTGGCGTTAACAGCTATACCGCCAATGTGGGCAGAACACAAAACAAAGGCGTGGAGTTAAGCTTGAACGGCACCATCATCAACAACAAAAATGGCTGGACCTGGGATTTAGGTGTAAACATTTACGCAAACCGTAATAAGTTAGTCGCGCTTGCATCAGGCCAAACGAGGGATGAGGGTAACGGCTGGTTTGTAGGCCATAATATTAACTCCATTTTTGATTACGAGTACCAGGGCTTATGGCAGGAGGGCGACCCTTACCTGAACATACTGGAACCGGGCGGCAACGTAGGCATGATCAAGGTAAAATATACCGGTCCGGTTGATGCCAACGGCCAGCCAACACGCGCCATTGGCGCCGCCGACAGGCAGATCATCGATGTCGACCCTGATTTTCAGGGCGGCTTTAACACCCGTGTAGCTTATAAGGGTTTCGACTTTACCATGGTTGGTGCGTTTAAAAGCGGCGGTGTGTTAATCAGTACACTTTATGGATCAGGCGGATACCTGAATATGCTTACAGGTCGCCGTAACAACGTTAAGGTTGATTACTGGACGCCCGAAAACACGGATGCCCGTTATCCTAAACCGGGCGGCATCCAAAGTGGTGATAATCCTAAATACGGCAGCACCCTGGGTTATTTTGATGCATCATACCTTAAAATACGTACCATGTCGCTTGGCTATAACTTAGGTGAGTTACTGCCCAAGAGCTCAAAAATAAACATACGTACTTATTTCACGGTGCAAAATGCATTCGTGCTGTTCTCACCTTATCACAAGGAATCAGGCATGGATCCGGAAACGAACTCTTTTGGTAACGAGAACGCCGCCGTACCGCTGCCCGAATCACAACGGAGGTTCCTGACCATCGGCACCAACACGCCATCAACCCGTAATTTTATACTTGGTCTTAACGTAACATTCTAAAACCTACTGAGATGAAAAGTTTAATAATCAAAAATATTTTAAAGTGTGCCCTGGCAACCTCAGTGTTATTAGCCGGTTGCAGCAAGGTGCTTGATGAACAGCCACGCAGTGTGTTTACCCCCGAATATTTTAAAACCGAGCAAGGCGTAGTTGGGGGGCTTACCGCCATGTACAGCCACTTGCGCAATATTTATGGGCAGGCTTATTATTATAATTCGGGCGTTACCGGTACCGACGAGGCTACCTGGGGCCAAAGTGCCGACGGTAACTTTAAAGATATGGATAACTCGGGCGTAGGTTCAATTTTATCTACAAGCTATCCGTCGAGCATACTATGGGGCGAGGCTTTCCCTAATATAAATACCGCCAGCGGTGTTATTGAGAACGCGAGCGCGGTAGGCTTATCATCCGCGCTGATTGCAGAGGCCAGGTTTTTCAGGGCGTTTGATTACTTTTTGCTCGTACAAACCTTTGGCGGCGTACCGCTGGATTTGGGCGCGGGCGAACTTAAGTTTAA
Organism: Mucilaginibacter defluvii; assembly: GCF_039543225.1. NCBI lineage: Bacteria > Pseudomonadati > Bacteroidota > Sphingobacteriia > Sphingobacteriales > Sphingobacteriaceae > Mucilaginibacter > Mucilaginibacter defluvii. The sequence goes on along the minus strand of NZ_BAABJI010000002.1, from coordinate 1,139,416 downwards.
TACTACGCCTACACGTAAATCGGTACGTAATACCGTTCCGGAGGTGTATACCAAAGCTATCTTTCCTGATCTGCTGCAGGCCATTACCGATCTGCCGCAAACCGGGCGCGTAACCGGCGGGTTAACCAAAACAGCGGCAAGGCTGATATTATCCAAAGCTTACCTTACCTACGGCTGGTGGCTGCAAAATCCGAACAGCATACCAACCTATCCGGCGACTGACCGTACCGACCCGGACGGACATAACGCGCAATGGTATTTTCAGCAGGCGTACGATATAGCTGTAACAGCCATTGATGACCCGGGGCCGTTCGGCTTACAGCCTACATTTTACGATGTTAACCTGGCGCAGAATGATCGTAATAAAGAAATGGTGCTTTACGCCGATCACACCCAGACCAGCGAGAAATACAACGGCGGCAGCCTTACCTTCGGTAGTGGTGGCGCCCCTGATAATTTTGCCGGCTGGATGATGACCTGGAACTATCCGAACATCAAAAGTTCGGGTGTAAATTCGGTTCTGCGTGAAGCCGATCAGCATTTGGGCCGCCCTTGGGTACGTATGGCGCCAACCATCGAAGTACTTAAAAATACATTTGCCGATAAGGTGAACGATTCCAGGTACGACGGTACTTTTACCACTGTTTACCGCGGTAACTGGAATAAAGCGGGCAACACCTCGCCAACGCTGATTAATGCTAACGGCTTGCCTATTGCTCCCGGCGACGCGGTACTTACATTTTTGGATAACGATAACCCCAACATAACCTATGCTACCGAGAACGCCAACGTAGGTGCGGGCGTGTTACCCGGCCGTGCCGATTTCGTGATCTCTCCGGGCGCTATAAGCCGTATCATCTATCCCGGTTTATGGAAGCTTGGCCCGTACCGTACAGACAAAGGCAACGGATTGGGTGAAGCCAACGCCGGAAGCACCCGCCCGTACCCGATACTCAAATTCTCGGAATTGTACTTTATAGCTGCTGAAGCAGCGGTTAAGGGCGCAACAGTACAAGCCGGTAAATCAGCCAACGATTTAATAAATGTGATACGTGCCCGTGCCGGTAAATGGCGTTTTGATAACAATGGCAATAAAACCAAAGTAGAGGATAATAGCGCTGCCATGGTAGCCGCTACCCCTGCAAATATTGATTTGAACTACCTGCTTGCCGAGCGTTCGCGTGAGTTTTACGCCGAAGGCGGCCGCTGGTTCGACCTGGTGCGAACACAAAAATGGGCCGAGCTTGCCGCCTCATACACCATAGGCGGCACCAACTTTGGCGATCATACTCCGGTTAAAGTAACCCGTACAATTGATAACCACCTGTACCTGAGGCCTATTCCGCAGGGGCAGATTGACGGTTTGGAAATGAGCGCTGCCGAAAAAGCTGCATACCAAAACCCGGGATATTAATTATGGTGCGGGCGAAATTAAAGGGGCTGACCATTATGGTCAGCCCCTTTTTTATCGAATTAAAAGATGTGTTTATTGGTTTAATATCGATGTGTTGATGCGAAAGAAATCAAAATCGGCATAACCACCGGGTTTAGTTGTTGAAAAATTAAACAGCCCAAAACGGTAACCCATAAAGTGCGGCAGGCTGTACACCATTTTTAAAGGTTCGCCTATTGGCGTCCACGTTTTTCCGTCAAGGCTGTAGTAAAAGTAACCCTTATCCGTACGGTTGCGGAAATCGCAATCAGCCCTGAAGAATATTTTGCTTTGCTTGGTTTCTACACGAGCTTTTTCAACAGGTGTACCGCTTTCGCCGTTAACCATCACGATGGCATAACCGCCGTTTTGGGCTTTAACGCCTACCCAGCCATAGTTCTTTTGTAATAACAATAGTCCGGCGCAATCACCATCACGCAGGTGCGAGAGATCAATAGCTGTTACAGCTGATGATGTAGGCCCGATAGTGCGTTGCGTCAACGTATTACAGGCGGATAGCACGCTGCTGTCAATCCGTGCCGTTTTCAGGCGTAAATATCCTTTTCGTTCTGTTAACGACCATAGTTTGTTATCCGGGTTATGGTTCCACTGCCAAACCAGTGGTAGGGTAGTTATTGGTTTATTAAATTCATCATTAGATACTATGCCGGGTATCAGGCCGCGGCTTGCAGGCAGATCGAGCACTTCAGGCACTTTGCCATTGGAACCTAAAACCGGCCATCCATCCTTCCAGGTTACAGGCACCAGGTAGGGTATACGGCCAACCGCGCCCGCGTCCTGAAAAAGGTAGGCATACCATTTGCCCGCCGGAGTACTGATAAGGCCGCCTTGCGCAACGCCCTTATCCTGCAAAGCCACGCGCCCTTCATAAGGTCCGTCAATTTTATCTGCACGATGAACAATAACCGTGCGCATACCGCCGCGCGGCCAGTTGATGTTTAAGATATAATACTTGCCGTTCACCTTAAAAAGCTGCGAACCTTCGGCCAGTAAGCCCCGGTTCGGTTCGGTAGGCAAATCCGCATTTTCAATAATAACGCGTGGTTGTGTACCCGGTTTAATACCCGAAAGGTCGTCAGCCAGTTCGGCTAACATTATCTTGCCGCTGCCGTATACCATGTAGGTTTTGCCGTTGTCATCAAAAAATAAAGAATGGTCATGTAGCGATGGCGCGAACGATATCTTTTTCCAGGGGCCGCGTTCAATGTTCTTTGTAGAATAAATATAGGTTTTGCCCGTAGTGCCCGAGAAGGTGCTGACATAGTAAGTGTTGTTGTGAAAACGGATGCTGCTAGCCCATGAACCTTTTCCATAGGTACTTTTTCCGTTAGCTAAACTCAGCTCATCCGTGTTATCCAGCACGTCATACGCATAGTTTACCAGTTTCCAGTTCACCAGGTCGGTTGATTTCATGATCGGGATACCCGGGTTCATGTGCATGGTTGTACTGCTCATGTAGTACGTGTTTCCTACCCGGATAATAGACATGTCGGGCACATCAGCATGGATGATAGGATTACTTGCCTGTTGCCCGAAAGCATTAGGTAAAGTAGTTATCGATAAGGAAAGTATTATAAATGTGTTTTTGATCAGGGTTGATAAAGTCATTAGGATAATTGGTTAAGGCAAATATTTGAATTTTAGATCTTTATAATATTGCAGGTCGTGGTCCGGTTTTGTATACCCGGCAGGCAATGGCAATTTAGAGAAAGTTTGAAAATAAAGCACGCAGGCGTTCCGCCACCAAACAGCTTCCTCTGCCTGAATAGCTAACAACTGCTTAACTTCGTGATACCTTGTGCTGTCGATCTTTCCATTAACCGAAGCCCATGTTTTTTGCATTCCGGCAACGTCCGCAGCGCCTTTGTAATAGCGTTTCACTACCTCGTTCCACAAAGTCTCGCCATTTTTTAAATGTGTGTTCCAGCCAACGTGATGAAACCAGAGCAAATACTTCTCGGGCGTAGTTTCAACCTTATTCAGGCTATCCCGCAAGGGTGGATAATATTGTGCAATGGCGTTGCTTCCGGTCGCTGTACGGTCAAATCCCATCCCGGCAGAATCAGCTTTATGATAATAAACCGGGTTCCAATCCGCGCGCGAAAGATTATTTACCCACGGTGCCGGTCCGTAATGCGCGTGTGTACCCATTATGTGGTGCAGGCCAAGCGGCGTCATATAATTAACCGCCGTCTCGCGCGATGCCAGCATCATGCTGGTAACGGGTTTAACAAAATCAGGTTGATTGGAAAAAGTCATCTTCAGCCAATCGCGCGCGATATCTGCCGCGTTTTGATCCGGATTCCAGGCCAGGCGACCAAAGGCATACCAGTTAGCCTGCGCAAACGGATGCCCGCACCAGTTTATATCTGTACCGATGTTAGCCACGCCGGCAATTCCTGTTAAAGAGTTATTTACAGGTATGCTGATGATCTTCGCGACCGTTGAACCGTGCCCCTGGCTGTATGTATCGGCATCCAGGCATTCCTTAAACAGGGTAGCCAGGTAAACCAGGTGTGTTGAAAAGCCCAGGTATTCCTGCGTAATTTGAAACTCCGGCATTATCTGCGTCTTAGTCATAGCTCCAAAAAGCGGGTGGAAGGGCTCCCGCGGCTGAAAATCAATAGCGCCGTTCTTAACCTGGATGATGACGTTGGAACGGAACTTCCCGTCCAGCGGTTTAAACTCGTTGTAAGCTTGTTTGGCGCGATCATCGGGCGTTTTATCATCATAAACAAAGGCACGCCACATTACGATGCCACCGTGTGGCTTTAAAACATCGGCCAGCATATTCGCACCGTCGGCATGGGTTCGGCCATAATTTTGAGGGCCGGGCTGTCCTTCTGAATTGGCTTTAACCAGGAAACCACCAAAATCAGGGATATGCCGATAAATCTCGTCCGCTTTTTGTTGCCACCATTGCTTAACGGTTGGGTCAAGCGGATCGGCGGTTTTCAATCCGCCTGTTTCAATAGGCGCGCTGAACTTGGCTGACAGGTACAATTTAATGCCATATCGCCTGAACACGCCTGCCAGTGCCGCGTTTTTTTTCAGATAATCTGTCGTGAGTATAAGCGAGTTTGCATTCACATTATTGATAACCGCCCCGTTGATGCCAATTGAAGCATTTGCCCGTGCGTAATCAATATAACGAGGATCGATGTAACCCGGCAGTTTGTGCCAGTTCCAGATGGAAAATCCGGCATAGCCGCGTTCAACCGTTCTGTCCAGGTTATCCCAATGGTTTAAAATCCGTACCTGTAATTTCGGGCTTTCAGTTATATTGATATTGGCAAGTGTTTGTTGTGTTTGCAGCAGTCGAAGTAGATGGAAAGTGCCGTATAAAATGCCCTTGTCATTTTTCGCGCCTACAACCAGGCATGGCGAATTATTCAGGCTGATTGTTTTGATAACGTACCCCTCATTACTGGTATTGTTTATCAATTTGTTAAGTGCCGGAGTAAGCTGTTTGCTGCCACCTTTTACAAATATCAACCTTAAACCCTTACCTGGCGCGTTAACAAAAGCGGGGCTATAATTAAGCAGGCCTTGCAACGCGTTTTTAAGCTCTGTTCGCGCTGATTGTATAATAGGCGAATTCCCTGTTTCAAAAACAACAGAAGCTATTTGTTGCCTGTACTGCCGGGCGAGCGTGACGTTCTCCACCGGATCATACCGCAGCCACAGGCGATAACCGTTATCAGCGTTAGCTGCACTCGTTAGCAAGCAACACAACCAAAATGTGTAAATAAATTTCATAGGTTTTATATAGGCCGGCACATTACCGGTTATGGTTTATAATTAAAGGTAATAATACTAAACCATGCCATAGCCGCTGTGGGATGAATGTTTAAAATACTGGTGCGAATGTTTAATAAAACCTTACGATAAACATTCAGGAATGAAATTTCGGTTTAAAGAACCGGCGATGATTAACATCTGTGGCCTTAAATTAAACAAACATGGTATTTGCACTACCTGCAGGTAGATAGTTTTGTGTACCAATTATAACCAGATAATATTTAACCCGATGATCTATTTTAAGCGCTTGTTAGCAGTGCTGTTTTTTTGCCTGGCCTGTAATAAGCTTTACGCGCAGATCAGGTTGCCGCATTTAATTGGCAACGGCATGGTTTTGCAGCGTGAAAAAAAAATACATATATGGGGCTGGGCCTCTCCGCAGGAGAAAATTGCAATTACGTTTGCTGATAAAACTTATCACGCCGTAGCCGACGGCGCCGGAAAATGGCGGGTGCAAATAAAGGCCATGAAAGCAGGCGGCCCTTACAAAATGCAGCTTGATGCAAGCAACCATATAACGCTGGATGATGTTTTAATAGGGGATGTGTGGTTTTGCGCTGGGCAATCAAACATGGTAAACCCGATGGAGCGCGTTAAAGAAAAGTATCCCGAAGATATTGCTTCAGCAGATTATCCGCAGATACGTAATTATTTTGTGCCAACCGCGGCTGACATTAGTGCTGAACATGATGACCTGCCGCCGGGGCAATGGAAGCGGGCAACGCCGCAAAATGTAATGGAATTTGGCGCGGTAAGCTATTTTATGGCTAAAAAGCTTCATTTAAAATATAAAGTGCCTATCGGTATCATTAATTCCAGTGTAGGCGGAACACCTATAGAAGCCTGGCTGAGTGCCAATGCGGTAAAAACATTTCCATTACTTAATAACCGGCTTAGCCGGTTACGCCAGCGGCTCAAGGATGATACTCTTAAGGTTAATACTCCTGTAAAAGCTAACAATAAAGGCGTTGATGAAGGCGTAAAGGCTAACCCGAAATGGTACGATACCACCTTTGTGCCCACCGGCTGGAAACCCTTTTGGCTGCCCGGTTTCTGGGCCGATCAGGGCGTGCGTAACCTTAACGGCGTCGTGTGGTTCCGTAGGGAGATTGAAGTGCCTGCCGCTATGGCGGGCAAGCCGGCCAAGCTGTTTGTAGGCCGCATAATTGATGCGGACGAAACCTATTTAAACGGCGAAAAAGTAGGCGCTATAACTTATCAATATCCCCCGCGACGTTACGAGGTCAGAGCAGGATTGCTCAAGGCGGGTAAAAATATATTGGTAGTACGTGTAAGCAATTTTACAGGCAAAGGCGGTTTCGTACCTGATAAACGTTACGAATTGACGGACGGTGTACATCATGTTGATATAAGGGGAGACTGGTTGTACAAAGTAGGGCAGGTGTTTAACAAGCCAAATGGCGAAATACAAGCAGGCAATAACAATGTAGTTGCGCAAAATGAGTCGACAGGTTTGTATAACACAATGGTCAATCCGGCCACGAGCTATCAAATAAAAGGGATAGCCTGGTACCAGGGCGAAAGTAATATCGGCACTGCAAATTATGGGTCGTTGTTAAAGGCGCTTATTGCCGACTGGCGGCAAGCCTGGAACGACCCAGAACTGCCTTTCCTGGTGGCGCAACTGCCCGGTTTTGGCGATGTTGAATATTCGCCTGCGGAGAGTGCCTGGGCGCTGATACGCGAGGCGCAGCTTGAGGCACTTACCTTAAAAAATACCGGTTTAGCTGTGGCCATTGATGCGGGCGAGTGGAACGATATTCATCCCCTGAATAAAAAAGATATTGGCGAAAGGCTGGCGCTGGCCGCCCAAAAGGTTGCCTACGGTGACGCGCAAACACTCAGCCCGGGCCCCTTATGCAGCACGGCTACTACAGATGGCAACCATATTACCCTGACTTTTATAAATACCGGTAACAGATTAACCATTAAGGGCAGCGATAAATTACAACAGTTTGCAATAGCCGGTGCAGATAAAAAATTTGTTTGGGCGGATGCGATGATAGTTGGCGACAAGGTTATCGTATCAAGTCCGGACGTACCTAATCCTAAATACGTACGCTACGCCTGGGCTGATAACCCCGACGGCGCTAACCTGTATAATCAGCAAGGATTACCGGCCTCGCCATTCCGTACTGATAAATAATATCGGCACCAAGCCTTAAATATTTTCCAAATAAAAAACGCCTGTGTCAAGCAGGCGTTTTTTATTGATGAGATAATTGGTAATTAATTATTAGCAGGCGCGGTATTCATACCCATTTCGGTGTATTTCGCGAAGTTTGATGAATCAACGGGTTTAAAGATGAGTTGCGAGAACATAAACAACCCGTTTTTCCATATTTTAAAATCGTGACCGCCGGGTTCAATAAAGTATATATGTGGTACTTTCTTCTCATCCAGGTATGCATGGGTGCGCTGGCTGAATGATAACAGGCCATCGCTTGCCCCGCATGAAATAAATAATAGTTTAAGCTGCTTTTTCGCTTTCTCGACATCCGGCACCAGTTCTTCGGGCTTACGCGTATTTGGGGCTGGCGAAAAGCTGCCTACCCACGCAAACTTGTCCAGATTACCCAGTCCGAAATTAAGCGCCTGCCCGCCACCCATTGAAAGGCCGGCTATAGCGCGGCTCTCGCGTTTGGTTATTGCCGGGTAGTTTTTTTCGATATAGGGAATAAGATCATTTAACAGATCCTGCTCAAACGTAGCGAACGCGGCCACTTTATCAGGCGCCATTATATTTCCGGTAGCACGGTCGTCTTTCATGGCACGGCCGTTAGGCATCACTACAATCATCGGTACAAGTTTGCCCTGAGCGTACAGGTTATCTAATATCACCTGTGGTTTACCGCCGTTCAGCCACTCTTTTTCGTCGCCGCCAATGCCGTGCAACAGATATAGCACCTGATATTTTTTTGATTTACTGTATCCCGGCGGTGTATAAACTAAAGCCTTCCGGTTAGTTCCTACCGTTGCAGATGCATAGGTTATCGTGTCGATGTTACCGTGTTGGATGTTTTGCTGATAAGTGTCGAATCCTGCGGTTGCGGGTTTCACAATATCCTGTGCTTTTGTTTCAACAAATCCGCTTGTTAACGAGGCGGTGAGCAGTAATAGAATCAGCCGTTTTTTATTTCTCATGATTTAGTATTTGGTTTGATTAGCATAGCAAACTTATTATAAAATATCCTGCCCCCATCATACAATTGTGGTGAATTGGTGGTACAAATGTTAAGGTTGTCATCCTACATTTCCACTATGTTAAACAAATTGGCAATGCCAAAAATCCTGCATTAACAAATCTAATCGGCATTTTTCGATGTAAAAAATGTGGGTTTTATGCGTCAGCAGGCCTTGTTTGCTTCACAGTTAACATAAATGCTATCTTTCTAAACATTTCAGCACGACAAAAAAGTGCCTTGCCGATAGCTTCGCTTCCATAAACTTTCCAACGGGAACCTGAATTATTCTTTTTTAACATGATGATGAAAATCTATCCGCTTTCCACTGAGGGCGGCACGGCAACAATTTGCCGGAGTTCTTCATCATTTAGCGCTCATTGCTTGCCGGTTGGTCGGCACATCAATTATGAGTTTGGAATCATCAAATCAGCGGAAAGTTACAACTGCATAAACCCTAAGCCCAGGCCCCAAGTAAATGCAGCTATTTTATGTGCCGACAGGAATGTGTACGCCACCAATTATTACCATTTATAAAATTGACTTACATGATTAAAGTGCTGATTAACCTTCGGGCTTCGCCGTAGGCGATGTTGCAAGCCCTCATGCATCTCTGGCTCGGATAGCCGGGATTGTAGCCAAACAACCTGTTGATTATTAATTAAACCCGAATTATGAAAAGATTTTTACTGCCAGCCTCTATGGCATTCTATGCTTCAGTGTATTCAACTAATCTCGTTTCACACCTCAAATAGGTATTGTCAGGCATATCGCCAAAACAACAAAAAACTTCATGATGAAAACCAATACCAAAGTGCAAGGCGACAATGGCATAATACATTGGCATTGCCGCTCAATTAAAATATTTTACGTATTGCTGGCGCTTACTCTACTTGTTCAGTCGGCGCGTGCGCAGGGGCTGCGTACGGTGAGAGGGCAGGTGTTTGATCAGCAAAAGAACACTGTAATAGGCGCGAGTGTAACCATTAAGGGTACACAAACCGGTACACAAACCAACGCCAAGGGTGAGTTTGCCATTAAAGTGCCCGACAACCAGCAGATACTGGTTATCAATGTAGTCGGCATGTTATCCCAGGAGGTAAACGTTGCCGGTAAGGATTTTGTAACCGTTAGCCTTAAGGATAATGTATCGCAATTAAGCGAGGTTATTGTAAACGTGGCTTACGGGCAGCAACGCAAGCAAAGCGTTGTTGGCGCCATTGTGCAAACCGATAGCAAAACACTCGAGCGTACAGGCGGCGTATCAAGCTTGGCCGCCGCGCTTACGGGCAACCTGCCGGGTGTGGTAACTACTGCCAGTACCGGTTTACCCGGCGAAGAGGACCCGCAAATATTAATACGTGCGCGCAGTACTTGGAACAATGCAAGTCCGCTAATATTAGTGGATGGTGTTGAGCGCTCCATTAACAATATCGACATCGGTTCAGTAGCCTCTGTATCCGTACTTAAGGATGCCTCGGCCACCGCGGTGTTTGGTGTGCGTGGTGCTAATGGTGTAATACTGGTTACCACTAAACGCGGCAGAGAAGGCAAAGCCGAGATCAGGGCATCAGCCAATACGGTGATGAAATCGGTATCGAAACTGCCTGGCAAGTACGACTCGTATGATATGTTCAAAATACGTAACCTCGCCATAGAGAATGAGCTTGCATTGCGGCCAACTGCCTGGAACGATTACATGCCGCAGGATATCATCTCCAAATACCGTTCACCCGCAAACGAAATGGAACGTGAGCGTTACCCTAATGTTGATTGGGTAAATACACTGTTTCGTGACGAGGCCATGTCATACAACGCCAATCTTAATATAAGTGGCGGTACCAAGTATGTAAAGTATTTTACCAGTGCCGATTATCAAACCGAAGGTGACCTTTTCAGAACGTTTAACAATAACCGTGGTTATAACGCCGGTTATGGCTTTAACCGTTTAAACGTGCGCAGTAACCTGGATTTTAGTATTACGCCAACCACCACCTTCCGTACCAATCTGGCCGGATCAAGAGCGGTACGTAAGCGGCCTTGGATCAACATTAACGAGTATAATACATGGGGAGCAGCCTACTATACCGCGCCCAACCTGTTTTTGCCGCAATACGCTGATGGTACCTGGGGGTATTATGCGCCTAACACCGGCCAGGGTACCAACTCCGCCCAGATTTTGGCTACAAGCGGCGCGGAGATGCTGACCACCTCACGCATTACTACCGACTTTATTTTGGAGCAGGACCTGAGTGTGATCACCAAAGGCCTCAGCGTAAAAGGTACCCTGTCAATTGATAATACCTTTATTGAGAATAGCCGCGGTATTAACGACGCCAACAATAACACGCAGCGCAAATACATCGACCCGCTTACAGGCGCCGTAAGTTACGCGGTTGACAAAGATGCCAGTACGCAGTTTGCGTTTGAGGAAAGCATCCGCTGGCTGGCCAGCGGGGGCGCGGTTGATGACGGCGCTACACAACGGCGTATGTTTTCGCAAGTGCAACTTAATTACGCTACAAAGATTGGCTCCCAGCACGATATTACCGCCATGGGGCTTTGGAACCGCGATCAAACCGCACGAGGCAGCATTATTCCATCATACCGGGAGGAATGGGTATTCAGAACTACTTACAGCTATAAAGGAAAATATAACCTGGATTATAACGGCGCTTACAACGGTTCCGAAAAATTCGCGCCCGATTACCGTTTCGCCTTCTTCTCATCGCTCGGTGCTGGCTGGATGATCTCGGAAGAGAAATTTATTAAGCCGCTGACTTTTATCAGCATGCTGAAGCTTCGCGCCTCGTACGGTACTATTGGTGATGACAGCGGTTCACCGCGCTTCGCGTATCTGTCTGAATGGGCATTTGGCGGCCGCACCCGTTTGGGTACTTCCGGCATACCGGCTGAGCAGAGTATTTATAACTGGTATCGCCAAACCACCGTGGGTAACCCTAACGTGCGCTGGGAGAAGGTGGCAAAGTCGAACATAGCGGTTGATTTTAGCTTTTTTAACGACATGCTAACCGGCAGCGTTGACTTTTTCAGGGATAAACGGACAGACATCCTGAGTTCTGGTGCCGCCCGTGCCATACCATCATACTACGGTGCTACAGCGCCTACGGCTAATAAAGGTAAGGTAAACGCCCAGGGTTACGAGGTTGACCTGCGTTTCAACAAACGCATAAACCCTGATCTGCGCTTGTGGACGAACGTAAACTTTACCCATGCTGAGAATAAGGTAGTAGAAGCGGACATTCCGGAGTTGCTGCCTGATTATCAGAAAAGTACTGGTAAGCAAATATTTCAAACTAACTCATACGTAAGTGCCGGTTATTATAACACCTGGGATGAATTGTATGCCAGTACCGCGCATGCCGACAACGATAACCAGAAGATACCGGGTAACTATTATATTATTGATTACAATGCCGATGGTGTTATTGACGCGAGCGACAATATTCCTTATGGACACACCGGCAATCCGCAAAATACCTACAACGCTACTATCGGTTTCGACTGGAAGAACTTCAGCATATTCGCTCAGTTTTACGGCGTAAATAACGTAACAAGGCAGGTGGTACTTACCACGTTCGGTTCGCAAAACACCATCGCTTTTGATGAGGGTACATACTGGTCAAAAAGCAATCCGGGAGCGGATGTGCCTATCCCGCGCTGGGCATCAACGCCGAGCGGCTACCAGTCGGCAGACAGGTATATGTTTGATGCATCATACATCAGGCTAAAAAATGCTGAGATAGCCTACACCTTTAACCAAAAATGGGTTAAGCGTGCCGGTATGTCTAGCCTGCGCATATTTATAAACGGTAATAACCTGTACGTGTGGACAAAAATGCCTGACGACCGCGAATCAAACTTTCAGAGCGCGGGCGGGCAGGCCTGGGCATCGCAGGGCGCATATCCAACTATCAAACGCTTCAACCTTGGGGCAAACATCACCTTCTAACTGCTGACCGTTATGAAAAGAAATATAAAAATAATCGTTTTGTCGGGCATGATTTCGCTTGTCAGCGGAACGTTTTCCTGCAAAAAATATTTAGACAAAAGTCCGGAGTCTATCGTATCAGAAAAAACGGCCTTTAAGGATTTTACCAATTTTCAGGGGTATACAGAAGAATTATACAATTGCATACCCGATTTTACCAACCGTTACTGGACAAACAGCTGGAACTGGGGCGATGATGAGATACAATCATCCGCACTCAACTTTCATTTTGTGAACAAGATTGATAACGGCGATTTCTGGGGCTGGCAACGCGAGTTTGACGGCTGGGGAGCCGGCTGGATGGACGTGAATAACGCTAATACTAATGACGACCGCTTTACCAAGGGCCTGTGGCCGCTGGCATGGTACGGCATCCGCAAGGCTAACCTGGGTTTAGAGAACATGAACCTGCTTACCAACGCCACTGATGAGGAGCGCAACCTGATAAAGGGTCAGTTATTATTCTTCAGGGGATGGTTTCACTTTCAGCTGATGCAGTATTTTGGTGGTTTACCTTACATTGATAAGGTATTACCTGCCGACCAGGACCTGCGCTCGCCACGGTTAAAATACCAGGAATGTGCGGAAAAAGCCGCGGCTGACTTTAGGGAGGCTGCCGATTTGCTGCCGCTTAACTGGGATAATACCGGACCGGGTGGCCGTACGCCGGGTAAAAACCAGCTGCGTATTGATAAAACAATGGCCTTGGGTTATCTGGGCAAAAATTACCTGTGGGCAGGTAGTCCGCTCATGAACTATGAGTCGACAGGCAGCCGCACCTACAACGTGGAACTTTGTAAAAAAGCAGCGGCGGCCTTTGCCGAACTGCTTAAGCTTAGCGAGAGCGGCCAAACCCCTTATAAGCTGTTGCCGTTTGACCGTTATTACACCAACTTCTACACCTTCGGCCAAAACTGGCAAATGCCGGGAGGCGGTGGTTCTGATGGGTTAGAAGCCATTTTCAGGGGACCATACTGGGATGCGCATGGCTCAACCTATGGTACCGCTAAGCAATATACACCGGGGCCAACTATTGAAGAAGGCAACGTGGTGTTCGCGCCAACGGCTAACTACATTAATAATTATGGCATGAAGAACGGGCTGCCGATAACCAATTCGGCACAGGCCGATGCCGAGTCGGGGTACGATCCGCAATACCCTTGGCGTAACCGCGATCCGCGTTTTTATAATGACATTGTGTTTGACGGGATCAAACTGGTTAAAGGCTCACTGCCGTCAACCGTTCCGGAGTTTAACCGTTACGCCAACCTGTTCACCGGCGGCAGCAGCCGTGATGAACGTGTGGGCAGCCGTACCGGTTACCTGCTATACAAATTCACGCCTATAACTTCTAATAAGTTTGATCAAGGGTACGCTTACGGGCAAAATCTCAACATCAAGGTACCGTACATGCGCCTGGCCGATATATACCTGATGTACGCGGAAGCGGTTACCGCGGGGTATAGCTCGCCTTCGGCTAAAGATCCGTCATACGCCAAATCAGCTGTTGATGCTATCAATGTAATTCGCGACAGGGCAGGTGTAGGGCATGTCGCCGCCAGGTTTTTAGGCTCGGCAGATGAGTTTATGAAGGAGGTGAGGCGCGAACGCGCGGTAGAACTATCGTTTGAGGGGCACCGCTTTACTGACCTGCGCCGCTGGCTGCAACTTATTGAGCTGCCATACACGCTAAAAACCGCTATTGAGTTTGATCGTGCCGCTCCGCTTGATCCATCTAAGGATCCGAAGGATAGCCGGGTGGTTAATTTTCGCGAGCGTACTATACTTCAGCGTCCTTTTAGCGAGAAACATTACTGGCTGCCGCTTAAGCGCGCGGATGTAAGTATGTATGCGGAGTTTAAACAGAACCCGGGTTGGTAGCGCACTGATCTACACATTATTAAACACATTTAACAATGAAGTATTCAAAAATAGGAATGGTATTGTATGTTCTGTTAGCGCTGATAACCAGTGTTGTACAGGCGCAGGATGCCGCCAATATAAAAATAAATGCGGTTGTGCGCGGGCAACGCAACGAGCCCGTAAAAGGCGCCAGGATAAACAGCCAGAACAATATTATCAATCTGACGACTAATGACGCGGGCGAGTTCTCGGCAGATATTCCGCCGCTGACATTGCTCAATATTACAGCGCAGGGTTTTAAGCCATTGTCAGTAATAGCTACCGATACCTTAAAGACCATCGTACTATCAGAAGAGGAGCAATTGGTGCAGGTGGCATTTCAAAAGGTGTCAAACAAAGATCTGCTGGGGGGCGTGGCCAACGTCGATTTTAAATCGGTTTTCGAAAAAAACTTTTCGATATACGGCCTTGAAGGCATGGAAGCGCAGGCCGCAGGTTTTAACGGCAATATATGGGGCATGAACAGTTACCTCGTGCTGATTGACGGCGTTCCGCGCGAAGTGGATAACGTGATGCCATCGGAGATTGATGAGGTAACGTTCTTAAAAAGCGCATCGGCAGTAGCCTTATACGGTAGCAGGGGAGCCAAAGGCGTTTTGCTGATAACCACCAAACGCGGCGGCAACAGCGAGCAGAAAATTAACGTGCGTGCCAACGCGGGCATAAACGTACCCAAGAGCTACCCCCAATATTTAGGCTCGGCAGAGTACATGACTTTGTATAACGAGGCCAGGGTAAATGACGGGCTAGGTGTTTTATATACCGATGAGACCATTTACAACCATGCATCCGGCATAAACCCGTATCGTTATCCTAATGTTGATTTTTATTCATCGGAGTATTTAAAAAGCAGTTTTGCAAGGTATGACCTAACGACTGAAATCTCTGGCGGTAACGAGCGTGCGCGTTATTACACCAACGTGGGCTTTTGGTCAACCGGTTCGCTGCTTGATTTTGGTATGGCAAAAAACACCTCTAACGACCGTTTTAACGTGCGTGGTAATGTTGATGTTAAGCTGAACAGTATACTAAAGGCCACTGTTGATGCAAGCGCAGTGTTTTACAGCGGGCAGGGTGTTAACACCGATTATTGGGCAAGTGCGGCAACTATACGCCCTTACCGCTTTACGCCGCTTATTCCGCTAAGTTTTATTGAACCGGGCGATGAGGCCACGCAAATTATTGCCGCGGGCAGCGCTAACATTATTGATGGTAAGTATTTACTGGGCGGTACGCAGCTGGATCAAACCAACCCTTTCGCGGCTATTTACGCGGGTGGTAAAAATAAGTTTGTAAGCCGCCAGTTTCAGTTCACTACAGGTATTGAGGCTGATCTGAAAGGCATCGTGAAAGGGTTGACCTTTAACGCCAATATGGGTGTTGATTATCTAAACCGCTATAACCAGGGGTATAATAATGGTTATGCCATTTACCAGCCTAACTGGGCGTCGTATAACGGTAAGGATGTTATCGGCTCGCTAACCATGTTTGGCACCGACACCAGGTCGGGCATCGAAAACATATCCGACAGCTGGTTCCGTCAAACGCTTTCCTTATCGGCGCAGTTAAACTACCGTACCTCTATCAAGGAGAAGCATAACATCTCGGCCGTATTGTTAGCTGCCGCTTACCGTCAGTCACAATCAGAGGTGTATCAAAACACCACCAACTCAAACACAGGTTTGCAGCTGAGCTATAATTTCAAGCAAAAGTATTATGCTGATTTTACCGGGGCGATGGTTTATTCGCCAAAGTTTTTGGGTGATAAAGCTTACGGTTTTTCGCCTACCGTTTCACTCGGATGGCGCTTAAGCGAGGAAGACTTCCTGAAAAATTCCACCGTTATCAACAACCTGAAATTAACCGCTTCGGCAGGTATACTGGTAACTGACCTTGATGTTGCTGATTACTACCTGTACGAAAGTATTTATACGCAGCGTGAAGGCTCGTACTATAGCTGGAACGACGGTACGCTTGCACAAACCACAGACTCGCGCAGGGGCAGTAACCCTAACCTGACTTTTGCCAAGCGTAAAGAAATTTCAGTTGGACTTGAAGGCGCTTTTTTTGGCAACAAGCTGATGCTCGCCACAAACTTATTCCGCAATGAGCTGGTAGATATGGCTATCCAAAGTACCTCGCTGTTCCCGAGCTATTTCTCGGTTTTCAACTCATCATTCATACCTTATGTGAACTTCAACGGCGATCAGCGTACCGGTTTTGACCTCGACCTGCGCCTTAATCAGCGCACCGGCGATGTTAACTGGACGATAGGTACCATTGCTACTTATTACAAAACCAAGGCAACCAAGCGCGCTGAGTTCTATACCGATGCGTATCAGAACCGCCAGGGTAGGCCGCTTGATGCGATATGGGGACTGCAAAGCGATGGCTTTTATGCCGATGCTGCTGAAGCTACCGCCGCAAATACCGGTAATGGCCTGCCTCAACCCGCTTTTGGCCAGGTAAAAGCAGGAGACATTAAGTATAAGGACATCAACGGTGATGGTATAGTAAACCTGCAGGACGAGGTTGACCTGGGTAAGGGGGGATGGTTTGGTTCACCGCTTACGCTGGGCCTTAATCTTACCGCCCGCTGGAAAAGCTTTACATTCTTCGCCCTGGCTACCGGCCGTTTTGGTGCCAAGGCAATGAAAAACAGCTCATACTTTTGGGTTGACGGGCAGGACAAATACTCGGAGGTAGTACGCGGACGCTGGACGGAAGAAACCAAAAATACCGCTACTTACCCGCGCCTAACTACGCTTACAAGCGATAACAACTTCCGTAACTCTGATTTCTGGCTGTACAGTACTGATCGTTTTGATTTGACAAAGGTCCAGATTTCATACAATCTGCCTGAGACATTACTTAAAGGCAAGCTTTTAAAAAGTATAGGTATGTATGTTACCGGCTTTAACCTGCTTACTGTTGCCAAAGAGCGTAAACTGATGGAAATGAATATTGGCGCGGCTCCGCAGGTAAGGTTATACAATCTGGGTGTAAAAGCGGGCTTTTAAGGCCATATAATGAAAACTGATATGAAAAGAATTTCAATACTATTAATAACTGTTTTTGCCTTGTGCGGCTGCAAAAAATTTGTAGAGCCTGCCCTGCAAAACAACGGCAAGTTTGAAAATATATATGATGAGCCTTTACTTGCGCATGGTTTGCTGCTTAACGGTTACACCCGTATACCAACAAACGGATGGACGTTTAGCGATGTTGCAACCGATAATGCGGTAACTAACGACTTGAATAGCGGCTTTTCAAAAATAGCCACCGGGCAATGGACGGCCAGTTTTAACCCGCTTGATCAGTGGACTAACTCAAAGGCTGCCATACAGTACCTCAACATGTTTTTGACCGAAGCCGACAAAGTTACTTTTGACGCGCTCGACCCAAAACTCAACCAGATGTTTAAGGACAGGCTGAAAGGTGAAGCATTTGGTTTACGTGCGATGTTTATGTATTATATGTTGCAGGCGCATGGCGGCAAAGCGGGCGGAGAACTTTTGGGTTTCCCGATACTGTTGCAGCCCGAAACTCCATCGTCAGACTTTAACCAGCCGCGCGCTAAGTTTGATGACTGCATGAAGCAGGTTTATGCTGATCTGGAGCAGGCTGAAGAGTTGTTGCCGCTTGATTACCGGGATATCTCATCACCGTCAGACATTCCTGCTAAATACAGTGGCGTTGCTACAGAAATTTACAATCGTGTGTTTGGCAGGCTGTTCAGTCAGCGGTTTACGGCGCGCATTGCAAAGGCCATCCGTGCTAAAGCGGCGCTGATGGCGGCAAGCCCGGCTTTCGCGGAAGGCTCAAGCACCACCTGGGAAAATGCGGCGAACTATGCCGCAGCGGTTATCGACCTTAATGGTGGCGTTAACGGCCTGGCAGCTAACGGGCTTACCTGGTACGCGGGTGGTAGCGGCAACCAGATTGATGGCCTGGGTTCGGGTGCTAACCCGCCCGAAGTAATGTGGCGTACATCCATCGCGCAAAATAGTGATCTGGAGGCCAGTCATTTTCCGCCAACACTATCAGGCAGTGGGCGCTTGAACCCAACCCAAAACCTGGTTGACGCCTTTCCGGCAGCCAATGGTTACCCTATTGATAACACAGCCAGCGGCTATAACGAAGCTACACCATACACAAATCGCGACCCAAGGCTGGCTTTATACATTGTGTTAAATGGCAGCACTGCCGGTCCCGGGTCATCCACCATTTATACCGCCACAGATCGTAATACCAATGATGGGCTTAACAAGGTGGAAACATCAACCCGTACGGGTTATTATATGCGTAAACTGTTAAGGCAGGATGTTAACCGTAGCTCCAGCTCTATCAGTAATCAAAAGCACTATAACCCGCACATACGCTATACCGAAATTTATCTCATTTATGCCGAAGCTGCAAACGAGGCTTGGGGCCCTTTAGCCACCGGCGGACATAGCTATTCTGCTTATGACGTGATCAAAAAGATCCGCCAGCGCGCAGGTGTGGGCCTGAATAATGGCGACGCATATCTCGAATCAATCAAGGGAGATAAAAACGCCATGCGTACGCTGATCAGGAATGAGAGAAGGCTGGAGCTATGTTTTGAAGGTTTCAGGTTTTGGGATTTACGCCGTTGGAATGCCAACCTGAACGAACCGGCCCTGGGCGTAAATATTATGCAAAGCACATACACACCGATAACGGTGGAAAACCGGGCTTATGCAAGCTTTATGAACTATGGACCAGTACCATATAGCGAGATATTGAAGTTTAAAGCGCTTCAGCAAAATAACGGCTGGTAATTAAGTGTAACGATTAAAAAGATAAAAATGAGAAGATTAATTAATATAGGCCTTTTAGCACTGTTTGCGTTTTCGTCGTGCAAGAATGAAAAATGGGACTTTCCGGACTACGGCGTGCAGTCGGTTTACTTTGCGTACCAATACCCGGTACGCACGCTTACCATGGGGGAGGATTTGTTTGATACCTCACTTGATAACGCGCACAAATGCCAAATAATGGCTACAACCGGCGGTGTTTATTCAAACGAAAAAGATATCACCATCAACATCGCGGTGAATAACGATTTAACGCAAGGGTTGAAGTTCAATCCGCCTGACTATAGCGGAGATGTGCAGCCGATGCCTGCCTCTTACTACCGCCTGGCTTCTGACAGGATCATCATCCCGAAAGGTAAAATCGCGGGTGGGGTAGAGGTACAATTTACCGATGCCTATTTTAATGACCCGCAGTCGACCAAGGTTACCTACGTAATACCGATAACCATGACCGGTGTAACTAATGCAGACTCCATATTGCAGGCCAGAAAGTTTACGCTTTATGCCATTAAATATATCAACACCTGGACGGGTAATTACCTGCGTCGGGGGCGCGACGAAATGGAAGGTAAAAACGGAAACACTGATTTAACCAAGACCATTGTAAGGCATAACCAGTATGTTGAGCGCGATGAGGTTAAGGCCCTAAGCACCCGCACGCTTACGCAGGCCGTGTTTCCATTGGTTTACAAGGGCGCCGGCAATGTAGATGTAAGCTGTCCGTTGTTGCTCACTTTTGATAACGAAGGCAATTGCACCGTAGCTGCGGCAGGCAGCGGTTACACCGCGACAGGCAACGGCAAGTTTGTAAAGCGCGGCGAAAGGAACAGCTGGGGCGCGCAGGATCGCGATGCTTTATATCTGAATTATAGGGTAGATCTGACCGATATGCGGGTGGCTACTACCGATACATTGGTAATGCGTGACAGAGGGGTTAAGATGGAGACCTTTAACCCGATTAAATAACAATACTTAGATCAGAAAGATAAAATGAAACAATTGTATAAAGCAACGCTGATCCTGGCCGGTTCAGTAGTTTTAGCATCATGTTCTAAATACGAAGCGCTTGATTATGAAGTAGCAAAGCCTGCTACGATAGCTGACCAGGAACAGATAGACGCTTACGAACCTTTAAAAAGTTACCTGGACAGGCAGGCTAACCCTGCATTTAAATTAGGCGCCGCGGTATCAATGAATGATTATGTGAGCAAAGGCCTGATGTACCGCCTGGTTAACTCCAACTTTGATGAGATAACGTTGGGTTACGAAATGAAACACGGCGCCGTAGTACAGGCAAACGGAGAGCTGGCGCTAACGCCGGTAACTAACTTGGTGAGTATTGCCAAAAATGCAGGCTTAACGGTTTACGGGCACACGTTGGCCTGGCACGCCAACCAAAATGCTACGTACCTAAAAAGTTTAATTGCGCCCGTTATCACATCATCAACCGGGCCGACGTGGGATTTGGTAACCGGTGCCGATTTTGAAACCGACGCCGCGACAAACTACCAGGTGAACGCAAATCTAACCACGAGCTTTACCGCCGCCGGAGAGGGAGCAGGCGGAACCGGTCGTGCGTTTAAAATGACAAACGCCACCGTACGGGCCAATGACTGGGAGGCGCAGTTCTTTTTAAAGTTTTCGCCGGCTGTGGTTGCAGGCGAACAATATGAGCTAAGTATGAAGGTGCGTGCTGATGCCCCTGCTTCATTCAGCACGCAAGCACACGTTACGCCGGGTGCCTATAAACATTGGGATTTTTTTGGTACCATATCGGCCACTACCCAATGGATAACTTACACCAAACAAATTACGGTAACTCAGGACATGGCTACCAGCGGGGCAATTGCCTTTAACTTAGGTAAAACCGCCACTAATTATTACTTTGATGATATCACCCTTAAAAAGTACAACGCTACAGGCGGGCAGGTTAAAGTAGAAAAAACTGCGGAAGAAAAACGTATGCTGATCATCCAGGCAATGGAAACATGGATAAAAGGTATAGTTACCGCTACCAAAGATGACGTAAAGGTGTGGGACGTAGTAAATGAGCCTATGGATGACGGCAAGCCGGATGAATTGAAAACAGGCATTGGCCGAACCACTGCTGCTGACGAATTTTACTGGCAGGATTATATGGGTAAGGATTATGCCGTTAAAGCCTTCCAGTTTGCGAGGCAGTATGGCAATGCTACTGATATTCATTTTATTAATGATTATAACCTGGAGTACAGCCTGGCCAAATGCCGCGGGTTAATAAACTATGTAAAATATATAGAAAGCCAGGGCGCCAAAGTTGATGGCATAGGTACTCAAATGCATATTAACGCTAATGCTGATCGTGAAAAGATTGTAGAAATGTTCACGCTGCTTGCCGCTACCGGCAAACTGATCAAGGTATCAGAATTGGATATGGGTATCGCCGCGGGCGTAAAAACGCCGCAGGCTACAGCTGCAGATTACGCTGCGCAAAAGGAGATGTACACCTTTGTTATTCAAAAGTATTTTGAAATAATACCTAAGGCGCAGCAATATGGCATCACTATATGGAGCCCGCTCGATAGTCCGGCAAGTTCATTCTGGCGG
Organism: Mucilaginibacter defluvii; assembly: GCF_039543225.1. NCBI lineage: Bacteria > Pseudomonadati > Bacteroidota > Sphingobacteriia > Sphingobacteriales > Sphingobacteriaceae > Mucilaginibacter > Mucilaginibacter defluvii. The sequence continues at coordinate 1,117,600 of NZ_BAABJI010000002.1, read as the reverse complement.
GCAGGTGAGCCGATTGGCTTATGGACTGAGGGCTATGTGCGTAAACCCGCTTACGTTGGCGTAGTTGAAGGGCTCAAAAAGAAGTAATTTAAACCTGATGTATGAGCAAAACGCCTGTTAAAAATTTAACGGGCGTTTTGTTTTTTTTTAAGCATTTCATATCGCGATAACGAATGCTTTTAAGGCAGCCATCTGGCCATCACGAAACTCCCATACATCGCAATACGAGTAGTTAATCAACTGGCCTTTCTCATCCTTCATGCTGATAAGGCCTACCGAGGTTACAAAATCGCCCTCGGCGATTAAATTTTGCACATCGAAGCTGGGCGGTTCCACATAGGCATCCTTCATGTATTCGCGTATTGCGTCTTTGCCTTTAAGCACCTGGTCGCCTACAAATTCCCATACCACGTCGTCTGTACAATAGGTCAAAAAACCTTCGTTATCGCCGGCAGTTACGTAACTGTTGGCCTTTGTTAATGTGGCTTTATTGTCTGATTCCATAGTACTTTAAATAAACTTTACGGTCAAAAAGTTTTAATTAAAGGTTGACCGGAATTCAACAGGCGAAAGCCTGGTCTTCATCTTAAAAAGCCTGCTGAACGATTGCGAATGCTCAAAGCCCATCCGATAAGCAACCTCGCTAATAGTCAGGGTAGTGGTGGTGAGCAACTCTTTCGCTTTTTCTATCAGTTTTTCGTGGATGTGCTGCTGCGCGTTAAGCCCGGTTAGCGAGCGCAGCATGTCGCTTAAATAGTTTGGCGTGTAGTTTAACTGCTCGGCAAGGTATTGTACCGTTGGCACACCTTGGTTTGCCGGGTTATCGACATTAAAATAACCATTAAGCAACTCTTCAAACTGTTGCAGCAGATTGTTAGTAGCCGCCTGCCTGGTTAAAAACTGTCGCTTGTAAAACCGCTTCGCGTAGCTCAACAACAATTCAATCTGCGCTATTACTACCTCCTGACTAAAATCATCGATACGGCTGTCGAGTTCCTCGCGGATGATATTGAAAATTGACGATATGGTTCCCCTTTCCTTTTCAGAGAGGTGCAACGCCTCGTTAGATGCGTAAGTAAAAAACCCATATTGCTTTATTTTAGCCGCAAGCGGATAACCCTGCAAAAAATCGCGGTGGAAAATGAGCGAATACCCCTCGTTGCCTTTGTAAACCGCTGTACTGCCAACCACCTGGTTAGGCGCGGTGAAGACCATGCTTCCTTCGTCAAAATCATAATATCCCTGGCCGTATCTGAATTTACCGCCAAGCTTTTCAATAAACGAGATTTTATAAAGCGTGGTAACGTATGTAACCGGCAGCTTGCTCAGGTTTATTCGTTCATCCCGTGTATCAAGCAAAGAAATCAGCGGGTGAACCGGTCCGGGAATATCGAGCATCCGGTGTATCTCCTTTATAGATTCCAGTTTCAGTATCTTGGGCGACTCAAGTTTCATGATGTAATGATAATAAAAATACGACCGGTAGCTTTTCAGCCGCCGGTCATATTTAAAATGGATTGAGAAATTTGCAATTAATTACCAGGGGAGCTGGCCTTCGGGACCGGTAAAGGTGCCGGTCGGTCCGTCGGTTTCTAAAGCCACACGTATCGGCTCGCGTGAGCCAACTTCCAGGCTGTCTGTTCCCTGAAAATTGTTTAAAGCGGTAGCGGTATAGCCCGGGCTGGTGGCGTTCACCTTGATGTTCTCTTTTTCCAGTTCGAGCGCGAAAGCTACCGTAACGGCGTTAAGCGCGGTTTTAGAGGCGGCGTAAACAATACCAAAATGTTCACGTGCCCAGCAAGCCGGATCAGATATCCAGGTGAGCGAGCCTAATCCGCTGGAAACATTTACAATGCGGGCGGCTTCTGATTTACGCAGCAAGGGCAAAGCCGCCTGGGTTACGGCTATCACGCCAAAAACATTAGTTTCCCAAACGGTACGCACTTCATCGAGCGATACGTTAACCGCTCTTCCGGTACTCATCAGTTCTTCAGGATTTTTGGGTGCTGTCCCGGCATGAGAGATACCTGCGTTATTAACCAGCAAATCCAGCCTGCCGTATGCTGTTTCAATTTGTTTTATAGCGGCGTCAACACTTTGTTGCCGGGTTACGTCCAGTTGTACGGCCTTTGCCTTTTCGCCGATTTTGGCGGCTGCCTTTTCGCCGTTTTCAAGTTTACGCGAACCCACGTAAACAATATAGCCGTTAGCGGCCAAAGCCTTGGCTATTTCGTTACCTACACCCTGGTTAGCACCGGTTACCAGTGCAATAAGCTGTTTGTTTGATGATGCTATTTGATTTTCCATAAGATTAAAAATTTTATGAAAACAAATGTCAGCATACCGGTATATAGCGCTGTAACCAAATCAAGGAGACTTGTAACCAAATTGAAAATTACATCGTAGCGGCTTAAGCTGCTTCTTATCAAAAATATAAACTACCTAATCCATATCATCTTCAATAGAGCTGACTGCCGGTACATTTTCATAACGCGCCAATGCTTTTTTTAGGTTGGATTTAATTTGCTTGACCAATACACGCGGGCCGAGCACCCGTATCCTGTTGCCAAAGCCGAGGAGTTCGCGTTCAAGTTCAAAATTGAGTATTACTTTAATGCTGAATATTTTGCCGCCATCTTTCTCCTTTAGTAGTTTTTGGGTGTGGTGCAGGGGCTTGGTGATCACATACGGAGCGTTGTCATTATCTATCCAGAAAATAACGTCGCAATCGCGCTGTCTGGGCGTTTTGGTTACACCTATTACGTCGTTATAATAAGTAGCCAGGTCAATAAGGTTGTTCTTAACGTAGGCTTCGTTGTGTATTTCAATGGTTTGGATACGGTCAAGCGCAAGGTTTAGCAATGCACCGCCGCGGCCATGGCGCTGGCCAAGTACAAACCAGCGGTTACGGTATTCCTTTAAAAGATATCCGCTAAAGCAAAAGGTATTTGCCGCCCTGGCTTTAAACGACTGATAGGTTATACAAAGTGTTTTTTTGGCCACAATAGCCTTGCGGATAACCTCTATCCATTCCAACCCCTTCAGGTTATCGTTCTTTTCAAAATCAATAACCGGCGGACTATGGGTTTTCTGCGCGTATATTTTATCTTCCAGCTTGCTTACCATTTCATTGAGGTCGCTAAAATGGTTAAAGCCCTTAAACTGCCTGAGCAGGCCGGATACCTCGCTGAGCACCTGCATATCCTGCGAACTGATCGGGCTGTTCGTGATGCTGTAACTTTTGTCGGCATAGGTGTAATACTTTTTATCAGTAACAATAATCGGCGCTTCGTAGCCCAATTTGTTGCTGCGCATCATCTCAATATCAGCCTGTATGGTTCTGCGGCTAACGCCGGTATCAATGCCCTGGTACTCGTAAATAGCATCGCTGCAGGCGTCAATCAAATCGTCGAGCGTCCATTTGCGGTGGCGGTTTTGCAGGCAGTTGTCAATGGTACGGTAACGGATAAGCGCATTACGGTTAACAGGCATGGCAGAATATTTTTATAAATATTGAAAATACTTTTTACTGCGCAAATACACTGCGCAGAAGCATTTTTTATTTGTGTCATTAACAATGGGTTACTATATAATATTGAACTTAAATGCTATCGCCAAAACCTGAAGAATTTGTATTACTGCTTGATGTCTTTCGAGAGGGGCTCATCCTGAATATAATTACAGTCAACGATGTAATATCGTGGGCTGATGATATTATCAGGAATACGGATGAACCTGATTATTTTTTTATCGATGTATCGTTGAGCCGCGATAAAAACAACATGATCGAAATTATAAGTAAGTACACCGCAGAGATAAATAGCCCTATTTGCGTCCGTGTTTTGTTGGGATTATTGTACAGGAAATTTATAAGTGAAAATTCTCCTTCATCAGTTGAAAAAACCGCCAGGCTGCTCGAATCGTTTACAAGTTTTGATTTGCTCACGAGTTTTGAAACCAATTACCTATACCAGTTTGGCGATTTCGACCTGTTTTATTTAAACGATGCAGCACTATTGGAGGTTGAAATCATCAACTTTTTAAAGGAATACGATCCGTTTACGCTGGATAATTATCTTGAGTGGACCAAGATTAACGTTGAGGTTGAAACTGTATTAACGATTAAGGCCACCGAAGTCAATGCTGCCGCCATAAGAAAGCAGTGGGAGGGATATTCAAAAAGTATAATTTCGGAAAACGGCATTTCTGCTGATGCCGTTGCCACTTCAATTGGGGAGCAATGGGAGGAGAATTCAAAAAGTATAACGGCAGAAAACGTTGTTTACGCCATTATACTTTTCCTCACGTTGTTACTTTTAGCGACGTCATCTTATGTATTTAGTGTTGAATGGGGCATGCTTTGGCCAGCGTCCATAGTGTTAGTTGTGTATATAGTAAAGTGGTTTGTTAAACGGTTTATAAAATGGTAAGTAATATCGGAGCGGTTTATTTAAACCTCGAATCATCCGTACAAACGGTTCGTAGCTAATAAAATGCCATAGCTATAGGCTCCTGTCCGCATTTTCAGTTAGGTGGCCGCGCCGATGTACTTTAATCCAATACAACAGGGTTATATTTAGGCACCAATGTTTTTATTACGCTCCACGCTATCAGGTAAGCTACAGCCGAAGCGGTGAAAACAATGGTGTAGCCGGTTTCTATGTGGCCAAGCGCTTTATAATGATCGAATAGGGCTCCGCTGATTTTCGATACCACAACACCACCCAAGCCGCCTGCCATACCGCCCATACCTACTACCGAGCCGATGGCCCTCTTAGGAAACATATCGCTTACCGTTGTAAAAATGTTCGCGCTCCAGGCCTGGTGAGCCGCCGCGCCAATGCCGATGAGTACAATAGGTATCCAGTAGGAGATATGGCCCAATGGCTGTGCTGCCAAAATTGCCAGCGGGAATATTGCGATAACGAGCATTGCCTTAACCCGTCCTTCAAAAACGTTATGCCCTTTTTTAATGAAGTACATCGGTAGCCATCCGCCGGCAACGCTACCGGCCATACTTAGCGTATAAACTGCTGCCAGGGGTATCATAACGCCTTCGCCCACTATATTGTATTGCGCTTTTAGATAGGCCGGCAGCCAGAATAAAAAGAACCAGAATACGCCATCGGTAAGCAGCTTGCCGGATATAAATGCCCAGGTTTGTTTATAACCCAATAGCTTGAACCATGATATCTTACTTTCTAATACGTCGGTTAGCTGTTTTTCGGCTTGTGCAGCGTCTTCCCGGTCATTGGTGATATATACCAGCTCCTCTTTGCTTAGTCGTTTTTGCTTCTCCGGTTTCTCATAAAATACAAGCCAGAATATCAACCATAAAAAACCGAACGCGCCCACCAATATAAATGCCGACTCCCATCCCCAGTTTGCGTATATCCAGGGAATGGTTAGCGGTGCAAGTACAGCGCCAATGTTGGCGCCCGAGTTAAAAATACCTGTTGCGAATGACCGTTCCTTTTTGGGAAAGTATTCTGCCACAGCTTTTATCGCCGCCGGAAAGTTGCCCGCCTCGCCAAAAGCTAGTAGCGTACGGCTTACTATAAAGCCTGCAACTGAAACCGAGAAAATGGATATCCCGGCCAAACCAAGCAATGAATTAAATGCTTCGCCAATCGGGATGGAAAGCGCATGGATCATGGCTGCTACCGACCAGATGACGATTGCCCAACCATAACCCCATTTAGTGTCCAGCCAATCTACTATACGGCCGGCAAACAACATACTAAGTGCGTAAGCAAACTGAAAAACGGCTGTAATATTGGCGTAGTCGCTATTTGTCCAGCCAAACTTTTCCTCCAGATAAGGCTGTAGTAAGCTGAGTACCTGCCGGTCGAGGTAATTGATAGTAGTAGCTACAAATAATAGTGCGCATATCGTCCAGCGGTAGTTACCTGCTGGTTTAATATCTTTTTGGTACATAGGTTTATTGGCGGTTTTGGTTAATTGGTTATGCTTACATGGTAGTATAGCTTATTCGTTAGAAGGTTTTCCTATAGTAGCTAATAATCCGCCATCAACATAAATAATTTGACCGTTTATAAAGTTGCTCGCGTCTGATGCTAAAAAGATCGCCGTTCCGGCCAAATCCTGCGGATTGCCCCAACGACCTGCCGGTGTCCGGCTGATGATAAACTCGTTAAACGGGTTACCATCAACACGTATGGGCGCTGTTTGGCTCGTGGCATAATAGCCGGGGCCAATCCCGTTAACTTGTATGTTGTAGGGTGCCCATTCTGTTGCCAGGTTCTTTGTCAGCATTTTAAGACCACCCTTTGCCGCTGCATAAGCGGTAACATTGGTGCGCCCAAGCTCGCTCATCATGGAGCATATATTAATTATCTTACCGCTGCGGCGGATAATCATACCCTTGGCCACCAACCGGCTCATGATAAAGGCACCCACAAGGTCAACATCTATCACCCGCCTAAAATCTTCTACCGGCATATCAACTGCTAAAACGCGCTTTATAATGCCTGCATTGTTCACAAGTATGTCAATGGCGCCGTGTTCGGCTTCCATTTTGGCCACATGCTCAATAGCTGCAGCTTCATCTGTCACATCAAACACGTAGCCCGATGCTTCAAAACCTTGTGCTTTATAATGAGCCAGTGCATCAGTAAGTTTAGCAGGCGTTGTACTGGTAATAATCAATTTTGCCCCTGCCTGTGCCAGCCCTTCAGCCATAGCCATACCTAAGCCATGTGTGCCGCCGGTTATTACGGCTGTTTTACCTTTTAAGCTAAATAGTTCCATGCAATGCCGTTATTATTTAAGTTCATTAGGCGCTACGCCATCCATATCGCCATAGTCCAGGTTTTCGCCGGCCATGCCCCATATAAAGGAGTAATTGCTGGTGCCGCAACCTGAGTGTATACTCCACTCCGGACTAATTACCGCCTGTTGGTTCTGCATAAAAATATGGCGGGTTTCCTGCGGTTGCCCCATAAAATGGCTTACGGTTTGCCCCTCAGCCAGGTCAAAATAAAAGTAGGCTTCCATGCGGCGGGTGTGGGTGTGCGATGGCATGGTATTCCAAACATTGCCCTCGTGCAGTTCGGTCAGCCCCATCTGTAGTTGGCAGGTTTTTACTATACTGTTTACTATAAGCTTATTTAAGGTGCGGCGGTTAGCTGTTTTTTGCTCACCCAATTCAATAATTTCTGCGTTATCCCTGTTTACTTTTTGGGTGGGATAGGCATGGTGTGCCGGTGCCGAGTTGATATAAAAATAAGGTTGCTCATCACCAGGGCGCTCGAATATTACTTCTTTTACACCACGGCCTATATACAGTGCTTCTTTTTTTGATAGTTCATAAGCTGTACCATCTACCTTTACCACGCCTTTGCCACCAACGTTAATGATGCCCAACTCTCTGCGTTCCAAAAAGTAATCGGCCTTAAGTTCGTCAATGGTTTCAAGAGCAACGGCTTTGGTAACCGGAAAAGCGCCGCCAACTATATACCTGTCATACATGGTGTAAACCAGGTGTATGGTATCATCTTCAAAAAGGGTGGGAATCAAAAAATGTTCGCGCAGTTCTTCGGTTGTATATGCTTTTGCATCTTCCGGGTGATGCGCGTATCTGAATTCTGATTTAGTCATTATGCTGTTATTATATGTGGATATATTAGGATTATTTGGTTGTTACGATTAGCGGATGCGCCACAATTTCAGCTTGTTTCTTAAGCATATTCTCCCAATCGGAGCGGTTTTGTACATGGCCGCTTTTTTGCCAGGCAAAGCCGGCGTAGTAAGTTACCTTGCCCGATGGTTTGGTTAGTACCAGCAGGTTGCTTTGATCCGGCGTTTTAGTTTTATTGGCGAATGCTTTTTGAATAACTTTAGGATCAATAACAATCCCTTGGCCAATATAAACGCCATCAATCTGCTCGTGGTGACTAAAAATGCCTGCTTTTTCATCGATACCGGTTTGTCCCTCATTTCTATGCAAGGTGATGCCGACGGTATAATTGGGCAACGGCTTTTTAGACCGGTAAGCGATGACGAATTTACTGAAGTTACTACCCACATCAAGAGATATACGCTTGTTTTCGACGACCAAATACGGACCGTATGGTGCATACGTAAGTTCAAAAATAGTGCGCAATGGCCCTTCGGCTACGGTTTTATGTGTGACGAAATTTTTTGAAACCAGCAGGCTGTCATTAACCCAAACACCGGTTCCGCCGGTGCCACGGCTTGCACCCACATGGTAGGGGTCGTAACCTTCGCCATGGTCGGTATGATAAAAGCCCGGATCGGTGAGATAGCCATTATACCATTTATTGATCACTGGCGTCGTGGTACGTTTTAGCCAAAGATCAACACCGCTGCTCAGCGTGCCATTTTCCAAATGCTGCTCTGTACGCCTTTGAGCATCCGGACCATAAGTTCTGAAGGCTACACGGTCGTTCTCCCAGGCGTAATCATCTGTACGTTCGGGTACAAAACGCGAGTAAGCAATCAATTGGCTTTTTGGCAGGGCCAGGTTTTTATCTGCAAACAAAACAAAATCCGCTTTGCCGTTGGCGTTAACATTGGCTAAAAACAATAGCTCATCAGGCTTACCATCGCTGTCGTTGTCTACCCATTGAACGGGTTCAGGTTTGCCGGTTTGTTTATTTTTAATGCGGATATGCTGTAGCTGCTTTCTTTTCAAAAAGCCGGAGAGTTTTATTACATCAATGCTAACCACTTCAGTCCTGTCAAAACCAAGGGTATTGCTAACCGATACGTTTAATACTTGTTGAGCGCAGGCAGACTTATACAAAAAAATTGTGGCGGCAACCAGCAGGTACTTGGTTAATCTCATGGGCTTATTTTAGCTTTTTTAAACGCATAAGCGCTTCAATAAAATAAAAATCGCCATAGCTAAGCGGCACGTCAATCTCCGTTTTGTTCGGCATATTACCCACTCCGTGCTTTAATAAAAATCCACCGTTGGTGCCCGGTTCGGCAAAATATTCTTTACCTGATAAAGCTGTTAAAATGGTTTTTGCTGCCGCGATGTATTTGTTTGCCAGTTTCTTGTCTACATAGCCGCTTAACTCCAAAAGTGCCGACGCGGTTATTGCGCCTGCCGAAGAATCATGCAATGCATTCGGGATGCCCGGCGCCTGGTAATCCCAGTATGGTATCAGGTTTTTGGGCATCTTAGGGTGGGAGAGTATATAGTTGGCAATGCGGTTGGCTTGCTGCAAATATTTTTTGTCTTTTGTATCGCGATAAGTAGCGGTATAGCCGTACAGCCCCCATGCCTGCCCGCGGGCCCATGATGAGTTGTCGGCTGCGCCCTGATTGGTGATGCGTTTGGTAACCTTGCCGGTGGTAGTGTTGTAAACCACTTCGTGGTACGAGCTGTAATCGGGCCTGAAGTGATTGGCCATAGTTGTATTAGCATGGTTAATGGCAATGTTTTTATAGGTAGCATCACCACTAAACCTGCTTGCCCAAAACAGTAGTTCCAGGTTCATCATGTTATCTATAATCACCGGCATTTCATCGGCCCCGGCATGATTCCACGGAGAGCTGTCCCATGAGCGTATGCACTTAGCCGCCGCATTATACCGTGTAATTAATGATTTCGCACTCTGCATCAATACGTCTTCGTATTCCTTTTTAGGGCTTAACCGCTCCGCATTCCCAAAACTGCAATACATCATAAACCCCAGGTCATGGGTTGATTTATTGTATTGTTCCTTCTTCAGATCCTCTAAAAATGCCAGGGCTTCAGCCTTAAGTGCGGGTGCACCGGCCGCCTCATCTAGGTAGAGTAAAGTGCCGGGGTAAAAGCCACTGCACCACCAGTCAGATCCGCTGGTTTCGAGCTTATCGCCGTTTGCATGATAGGTTTTAGGGTATTGCCCGGGTTTCACCTTTTCGCTTAATAACTGATATTGCTTTACCGAGGCATTGAATATGACATCGGCGTTTTTAACCGGGTTATTTTGCGCGTAACCCGTCACAGTAGTTGCGATGGATAGCGCGGTAACATACAGGTGTTTTATCATTGCAGAAGATTGTTTATTTCGATAACATTTACAGGCTGCGTCGCCGCGTTTGCTTTACCCTCACCATCAACCTGAATGTTATTTTGTACAAATAGATGTAGTTGTTTTTCAGTTTTCCATAGTTCAGTATCGTAAGTAGGTTCCCAGGAGCCAACAGCTGCCGGGGTAACATCTTTAATGAGCCATTTATTACCGGCTATATTATCAGTTACCGCGATGGATGCTTTGCTGCCCCGTTCGTCATCCCTGAATATCAGCGCGGCCGAAAGTTTGCCCTTTGATCGCCAGGCAACAATCTGTGGCCGTGATATCGGGATGCTCTTTGTACCGAAGCCGTTGAGGCTAAAAGCCGTTTTTCTGAAGCCGAGGTTTGCAACCAACCAGCGGCCATTGTTCAGGTAAATAATATGGTATTGCGGTACAGAATCGCCTTTTTCACAATAATAGGTGGCAATGTACGGATTGCTTTTATAATCAGCAAACATGCTGGTTTGATTTATAAGCTGGCTTTGCTGCGGAATGCGGCAGGTATATTCAGCAGACGCAGCGGTGATGGGCAACTTATATTTTTCGCCCGTGGAGCGCTGCCAGGTTAGTCCGCCATCTTCGGATCGCGTATAACACATATCGTGGTTACTGGCCACATCAGGGCTTTCGCGCCATACCCATGATACATGGATCACGCCATGCTCATCAACAAAAGTTTGCCAGTAAGCGCTACGTTTTCCCTCACCATCAATCAGGTTGTTTTGTACGCGCAACCAGCGTTTACCTTTCAAGTCGTATTTATTGATGACCAGGCTACCATTACCCGAATGGCCGTTGCGGAAAAGAAATAAAAGATCGCCGCCCGGCAGGCGGTAAAATTCAGGATAGCTTACCAGGTTTTCATTTGTACCGGTCATTGGCCTTTTCTCGCCCAGTGCAAGCCCGCCCGGTTTTTTGCTGATGCAATAATTTAATGGTCCGTCATGATGGCCCCATGTTACATGCAGGTAACCTTCGCCATCAACCATTATACTGATGCTTTTATGCGCATCGGCCGCGTCTCCGGTGTATTGCGTACGCAAGGTTTGCCATTTTGCCGACCCAAGTTTTCTCTTTGCCAACACTACATGCTGGCTGGTATCATAATAAGCGGCAAATTGTTCGCCCTTAAAACTCACCAGCGAATTTTTGCGGAAGATGACAGTATTGATAGAGTTATTTGCCCAGCCATCAAAAGCTACAGTACTGGTTTGTGCCTGGCATAAAACGCATATCAAGCTAAATATTAGAGTTGTAAATAGGTATTTAAATTTAGTGGAAGACTTGTTCATAAATTATTTTTTAAGATCAAGCGCATGGTCTGCATCCGCGTTTTGGCCTGTCCAAATTTTAACTGATGTCCACGGTTGGGCAGGTGATGTCCAGAATTCATCATCGGCAGGTAAGCCCAGCGGTAAAAAAATAGCGGACGATATGTACAAGCTGCCGGTGGTAATGTAAAAGTCGGCGAGGCCCGGCTGTTGGCCATGTAAGCCTATGTTAAGCCAGCCGCTCTTATTAAAACTGCGCTCGGCAAGCGTTTTTTTAATAACTGCTGTAAGCGCGCATCTTACTTGTGCCGGTTTTAAATTTTCAGGCAATTGTTTTGCAAGCGAAATATTAGCCAGGTGATGAAACACACCGCTTCGGTAAACAATCGAACGGCCTAACGTGGGGTAGGTGCCGTCAGTATTAATCAGGCGTTCCTGTATCTGTGCGTAACGCCGGCCGGCTGCAAGCTCAAATTGCTGTTCTTTTTGATAGCGTTTATCATTGGTATTCAACACCTCCAAAATTGTACTCAAAAACGGATGGATCACGATGCTGTTATAATAATCCATATTAAACTGCATACCGTCTGAATACATGCCATCCCCAACGTACCAGTGTTGCGTAAACTCGCGGATGGCATATTCCAGCCGTACGGCATCGTAACTTAAACCGTATTTGTAAAAGAACGCCTCGATCATACCGCTAAATAATATCCAGTTGCTGTAAACCGGCACGGTTTCACGTGTAAGGGTAAAAGCGTCTTTAATTTGCTGCTTTACCTGCTCGCTGCTGTTTTGCCAAAGCCAGGGGCAGCGTATCAGCGCGTAAGCTACAAAAGAGGCGTCAACCAATGGTTGCCCGCCGCGCCATTGCATATAATCCTGAGCTCGCGGATTAACCGCATTAGCCATCGCTTTAAGCGCCCAGTCGCGATGTTGGCTGCGGAGTTTTTGTTCTGTAATGCTGCCGCCTTCTGTTTGTAACCAGGGGGATATGCCACATAATGCGCGGCCAAAGGCTTCCAGGTAAGCGACCTTTTGCCTCGATTCGCGGTTGTCGATCTTGTCGGCAAATTCAACCGGCATGACTTCCTTTAAGCGGTCGGCAGCAAGGTTTTCCATAACAGGCCGTGCCACTTTATCCATATATCGGAGCCATAATTCACGGTCAGCAACACCGCTTTTTGACTGTGCCAGAGCAGTATGACATAAAGCGTATAAAATTATTATGAGATACAAAAAGCCACGCATAAATTATTCAGATTGAAAGATCAGGCTAAAGCAAAGCTTATCTATTGGTTAAAATGCAAAGGCAAGTTAAACTTAAATCTTCATAATTGTTTAAACAACACTTTATTTTTAGTTTGCTCGAACGTTTAATAAAAGGTTTAAAGCGCTTTGCCATCGCATTGTCTGTTTTGCGTCAGCCGGGTATCAGGCTTTGTAAATAGTGCGTTTTGTTTAAAATGTTTTGCGGAGGTTTGCGTCATCACAGGTATACAGCAAACAAAACGGTTATGAAAAACGATCTGAACTTAGCGCTGCAAGGCTGCTGCCCGGCAATTATCCCCACTTTAACTAATGTAGTTGACACAGAGCAGGAACTGGCTATCTTGTTTTTAGATATCCGCAACTTTACCGGCTTAATGGAGTCGCAAAGCACACAGTCGGTGATACAAGTGGTGCGCAGGCTGTTCACCGGTTTCAATCAGATCATCAAAAATTTTAGCGGTAAGGTAGTTGAAGTTGCAGGCGATAACCTGTATGCTGTATTTGGCTTGCAAACCAACTTGCGCGAAGCTGTAAATAATGCATACCAAGCCGCGCGTACCATGTTTCAAACTATTGAATTATTTAATGACGCTTATGCGATACCCTATTACGGCAATCCGTTAGAGGTAGGGGTGGGCATACATTCGGGTAAGGTCTTCGTAGGCGAGTTTGGCCTTGATGCTCCTGCACAATTATCAGTAATGGGCTTGCCTGTGAACATAGCCGCCCGGCTGCAAGCTAAAACCAAGGAATTGAACAACGATATGCTGATATCTGAAGATGCCTTTGCCCACTTGGAAACCGCTGATGTTAAGTTTGATCAGCAAACTGTTCGTTTACAAGGCGTTCCGCATGGTCAGCAAGTACGTTTAGCGGGTAAGCCCTATGCTGCGCAAAATACATTACCTGCAGCAAACATGGATATGGATTACCTGCTGGCTATTGCCGGATAATATTTATACTCAGGTTATTGATAAGTAGAAGTATAAATGCTTTATTTGCACTTAATTTTTATTAAGTCTAAATAGTGTTAACTTCCTGTCAATTTAAATGAGCGGTAAAAAAACTTCCTGGGCATCACATCAAAAACGTTGGTTTGGTAAGTGGCATGTTTATCTGGGCATCATTGCCGGTTTTATCATCGCTTTTGTTGGCCTGACAGGCAGCATATTGGTTTTCAGGGAAGAGATAGATGCAGCGCTCAATCCGCAATTGTTCATCGTAAAACCAACCGGCAATAAAATTCCGCCTGCCGTTTTACTTCCAAGTTTTCAGCAAGCACATCCTGCCTATAAAATAAGTTATTTAGCTGCAGATGACACCAGCGCTACAGCCACTTACGAAGCGTATGACGCGGCTACTGGGCTGGAGATATTCATCAACCCATACACAGGCAGCGTTCGCGGTGTCAGAAAGCACGATTCCGGCTTTGTGGGTGTGGTGACAGAATTGCACCGAACTTTGCTTATACCCGTGGCCGGCAGGTATATAGTTGGCATGGCAGCTATTTGTTTGCTTATACTTACAGCAAGCGGGTTAAGGCTGTGGGTGCCTCAAAAGTTAAAACAACTTAAAGCCGCGCTTTTGATTAAACAGCGGGCAAGTTTTAAACGGCGGAATTATGATCTGCACCGGGTGGTTGGCCTATACAGTTCGCCGGTGGTGTTTGTGCTGGCGCTGACCGGCGTTTGCATTACATTTTCGGTTGTTGTTATCCCGATGTTATTTTTGTGCTCGGGTAAAAGTCCGCAAGGCGTTCAGCAATTGTTAGGTGCAAAATCGCACTACCAGGCAGGCGTTAAGCCGATACCGCTTACCGAATTGGTTAAGAAGGCAGAAGCCGCAATGCCTGGCGCTAAAGTTTTAGGCTATGCCGTACCTAAAGATACAACCGCCAGTTACCGGTTTGATATGATGAGTTCCGGTTTACCCCACAGCGGTAAACGCGAGATGGCCCTGCTCGATCAATATACAGGCAAGCTGTTACTCAATAGCCGTACTGATTTTCCGGAAGTTGGCAACGCTTATCTGAGTTGGCTCACGCCGCTGCACTATGGTACGTTTGGCGGTTTGCCAACTCAAATACTGGCTTTATTGGGTGGATCAATGCCGCTGGTTTTATTTATAAGCGGTGTTGTTATTTGGTGGCCACGGTTTAAAAAGCAGGGCGGTAAACAGGTGCAAAAAAACGCGTTACGTGTTGTTGTCGTATCAGAAACGTCAACAGATGATGACATGGAGAAGCGAACATCGTTTACCTTTCGTTTAAAAAGAGGATTTAAATATGCCTTGCTTTTTATAGGGCTTACCGTATTGATGGGGACGCTTTACGGCCTGATCAGCGGGCTACCCATACGGCCGGGACTGGCTGCAATGGCCTTTTTAACAACCTTAATACAGGTAAACCTTGCATTGGCCGTAGTTTGTTTTTTGATTTACGCGCTGCTGTTTTATCCGTTTGGCAAGCGCAGCCGCATATGGCCGGGCTACCTGGCATGGTCGTTACCGTTTGCGTTGGTTTACGGTTTATTTTACCATCTATGTTTTAATATGGGGCTGAGCATATTTTAAATTGGCAATACACTTATTAATGGTTAATTAAATCATAACGCTGGTATAAAAAGCATTGTCAATATAAAACGTATCTTTCCGGGAACTACTATAAATAAATTTTTCCTGATATGTGTGCTGCAACACGTCGATCATTTTTGAAAAGTGCCGCTCTATTAGGAGTGGCAGCCGAAATACCAACTTTCGTAAAAGCAGGGGCAGGACCTGCCGATAATAAGACACCTACCGATCTGAAAATACTTTTTCAGGGCGACTCCATAACCGACGGAAACCGCACCCGCGATAACGACTGGAACCATATTATGGGGCATGGTTATGCTTATTTAATATCAAGCCGTTTATGGTTTGACAACCCGGAGCGCAAGTTTCATTTTTTTAACCGTGGCGTGAGCGGCAATAAGGTGGTTGACCTGGCCAAACGCTGGCAAACCGATACGCTGGACATTGAATCCGATGTACTGAGCATACTGGTTGGCGTTAACGATGTGCTGGCCATGCTGCGCGGACACGAGGGCTTTACCGCCGATAACTTTGAAACTGATTACCGCAACCTGCTGAAACAAACTACCGAAGCCCTGCCCAACGTTAAGCTGGTAATAGGCGAGCCCTTTGTATTACACGTAGCCAAAGTAAATAAAATGTGGGATCAATGGCGTACCGAAACCGGCAAGCGCGCCGAAGTTGCTAAACAACTCGCCAGTGAGTTCAACGCCGTATTTGTGCCTTATCAGCAAGCCTTTAACAATGCCCTTAAAAAAGCCCCGGCCGATTACTGGATATGGGACGGTGTACACCCCATGCCCGCCGGCCACGAGCTAATGGCAAGGGAATGGTTGAAAGCGACTAAGGGGTTGGGGTTGGTGTAAAGTTTATCATTATGTTAGAAGCAGTTAGCAAGGACATAAATAAGGAGTACATTGCTGCGGTAACGGCATATGAGAAATGTATATCTGCAGATGTATTAACACCATTAGATTGTTATATTAATCTCGCTTTTCTTTATTGGGCATTTGCTTGCGAGCACATAGAATTTAATATTCCTAATAGTATCCCGGATGAATGGGGAACAGTAGGTAGTAAAAGGTGCTTTGAAATAATTGCAAAAGGTATATCGCTTTATCCTGATAGTGTTGAGGTACACTTTTGGCGACGTTATTTTAAACACAGATTATATCATGACGATTTTACAGAGCAAGAATGCAAAAATATTATAGAAAACTACAGCGATAAAAGTGTTGTGCCGTTTTTCTTCCTAAGGTTATTTGACAGGGCTAATTACAAAACGGAAATATTAATTTTGTTACAGCAGGCATTGGGAAACCCAACTGCTAAGAATTTATATATTAAATCTTTTCTGAATTAAATTATTTAACGCTTGTTATGAAATTAGTTCGACCCTTTCGTACAAAATATTAGATTATTTCGTTACTGTTTCGCTTAGGTTATAAATATAGCTTTGCTTCTTAAAGTTTTGATAGAAATAACGCTCAGATGCCAATCCGGAAGAAATTGCCGGATTTGTCGATATCCTTGCATCAAGCTCTTTTAATGCCGCTTCTTTTCCTCGTGTAAGCGCCAGCAATAATAAATACCCTCTGATTAAATTTGTATTTTGAGGGTTTTTAGTAAGATAAGTTTTAAATTTGATTGAGCCGCTTTATAGGTATAATTTGCAGAACCGGTTAAACCTAACTTCTCAAAAACGATGGCCTTTTCTACCAATATTGCAGGAGCGTTATTTGTTAGATAAGACACCTTCTGGAATACGTTCAGTTCTTCTTTATAACTTTTTTTATAATCATAAGCTAATGCCAAATTTCTGTATCCTAACAAATATGTCGAATCACATTTTATGGCTTTTTCGTAAAAATATATTGCTTTATCCAGTGCCAGTGTATCACCGTTTTGATAATTGGTAAGATATTCTGTGCCTTTAGTATTTATATTAATGCAGTCGGGATTTAGCTTATTAGAGGGGTTTTCATTGCAAGAACAACAAACTAACAGATAGCTTAAAAATATTATGTTTATATATTTCATACACTGATTATATAAAATCCGATCAACACAATAAAGGCCTTTCAGGTAATTCTGAAAGGCCTTACCGGTGACCCCGCTGAGGCTCGAACTCAGGACCCACAGATTAAGAGTCTGTTGCTCTACCAACTGAGCTACGGAGTCGTTATAAGGGTGCCCGTTTTTGGGCACCGCAAATAAACGATTTATTTCTTAAAATTAAAGGCAATGTTAAAAACCATCTGCCTTAATTTGCTTTTCGGTGACTTTACCGTACTTTTCGGAAATCTTCTTAATATCGGCTGATTTGCCTACCAGCACAAACTGCAGCTTATCCTTCGGGAAGTATTTGGCAATGATCTCCTTTGAGCGGGCAAGGTCGAGCTTGTCAACATTGGCCTGAAAATCATTAATGTATGATTCAGTGAAGCCGTACCAAAACATCTGCGTCAGCAGGTCGGCCAACTGCCCCGAGGTTTCATATTTCGGCGGGAACAGTCCTTTTACATAATTTTTTGCAGAGGTAAGCGATTTTTCATCCAGTCCTTTTTCATGCAGACGGTTCAACACTTCAAGAGCCTTATCAATGGCCGCCTCGGTTGTTTTGGTAGCCGTAAATGTCGAAATATAAAAGGTACCTGAGTTTTTCAGCGGGTTAAAGCTGCTGCGTGCGCCGTAGGTTAAACCGGAGTTTACCCGCAGTTCGTCGTTTAGCATCGAGGTAAAGCGCGCGCCAAACAGGGTATTTACAACGTCAATCGCTACGTAATCCGGGTTATCGCGCTTAATGCCAAGGCCGCCGATTAAAAAGGTGGTTTCGCGTGCATCTTCCTTGTTAACCAGTAAAACACGGGCTTCGGTTGGGGCGGTAACGGTTGCCGGTACGCTGATCTGTGCAGCGCCTTTGTTGTTCCATTTGCCGAAGTATCTGGTTAGCTTTTGTTTCATATCAGCAGCCTTGAAGTCACCAACCACCGCAATAGCCGAACGTTGCGGAATGTAGTTGTTGTTGTAAAAAGCTTTCAGATCGGCAGCGGTAAGTTTACCCACCGTTGCCGGGCTGCCGCTTGTGCTGTTGCTGTACACATGTGCGCCATAAATAAAATTATCCCAATAGGCGTTGATCACCTGTCTTGGGCTTTGCTTAGCCTGGTCTAAACGGGCCAGTACGCGTTCTTTTTCCTTGTCAAATTCAACAGCCGGGAAGGTTGGCGCGGTCAACACCTCGCTTACAATGGCCAAAACCTTATCGGTATTTTTAGCAGCGAATTTAGCGCTTAGTGAGGCATACTCTTTGGTGGCATAGCTGTTCAGGTCAGCCCCCACAAAGTCAAGTTCCTCTTCTATCTGGTTCTTGGTAAAACTTTTGGTGCCATATTGCAAACCCGCAGCGGTAAGGGAAGCCAGGCCATGCTTATCGCCATCATAAATAGCACCCGCAGGCAATACGGCTGATACACTGATCAACGGTATCTCGTGCTGCTCCATCAGGTAAACGGTGAGGCCGTTAGGCAGCGTAAATTTTTGGTAGGGCGGCACCTTAAATGCCGATTGCGCATGGGCGGTAATAGTTACTGCCAGCAATAGCAGCGCGCATATAGTATGTTTAAATATCGTTCTCATAAGGTTATTTTACGGTTGATTTGGCTACGCCGATGGTACGGTTGGTTTGTTTAAGATACTTGGCTGCCACGCGTTTAATATCGGCGGCTGTAACCTTGTTAAATTCGGCAGGTGCATCAAACAGCTTTTTATAATCGCCAAAAAATAACTCATAAGTACCCAGCGAATTTGCTTTGCCGTTAATGGTTTCCAGTTGCTTGTAAAGCTGTACCAGTTTCTGGTTTTTTACTTTTTGCAGCTCGCGGTCAGTAACACCCTGCGTAATGATCTTGCCGATCTCTTCGTCAATAGCCTTTTCAACCGCTGTTTCGTTTGATGTTTTGGCAACTACGCCATATATCATAAACAAGCCCGGATCGAAGCTCTCATCAAAGCTGGATGAAATGCTGGTAGCCAGTTGCTTTTTATCCACCAGGGCCGAATATAATCTGGATGAATTACCGCTTGATAAAATATCGCTCAAAATGCTCAGGGCATAGTAATCGCTGTCGCGCGCGGCAGGGGTGTGGTAGCCCATCAGCAGGTAAGGCACGGGCAGGTCTTTTTTAAATTCTACGCGGCGCTCGCCCAATTGCTCCGGCTCTTTCAGGTGAACTACCGGCGGCGCGGGTTGTGCCGGAATGGAGGCCATATATTTATCTGCCAGTTTTTTTACGTCGGCGGTTTTAACGTTGCCGCAAATAACTACTACGCAGTTATTGGGGGCGTAATAGGTGCGGAAGTAACGTTCCAGGTCTTCTTTCGTCCAGTTGTCAATGTCGGTTTGATAACCGATAACCGGCCAGTGGTATGAGTGCTCGGTAAAGGCGGTTGAATAAATGAGTTCGCTCAATTGCTCCCACGGACTGTTCTCCAAACCTGTACTTTTTTCAGACGATACTACACCGCGCTCGCTTTGTACCATTTTCGGATCGATGGTGAGGTTGGCAATGCGGTCGCTCTCCAGGTCGAACATGGTCTCCATAGCCGATGCCGGGAACCAGTCGGTATAAACCGTAACGTTTTGTGTGGTATAGGCATTGTTGGCGCCACCGTTAAACTCCATGGTGTTATCAAACTGTTTAGGGCCGAATTTTTTAGAGCCGTTAAACATCATGTGCTCAAAAAAGTGGGAGAGGCCGGTAATGCCCGGGTACTCGTTGCGCGAGCCTACACGGTAAAACAGGTACATGTTAGCATTGGGGATGGAGCTGTCTTCCATCACCAAAAATTTCATGCCGTTGGCAAGGGTAAAGGTGTTCACATCGGCCGGTTTGCTTTGCCCAAAAGCAAATGAACTGATGGCCATCACAACAGCGGGTAAAAATCGTTTCATGAAGTCAATTAAATAGAGATGCAATATAGCGGTTGGCGATTGATTTTATAGATATGTTAACAAATACTCCGTAATTGCTGTGAATGTGGCAAAAATAGATGCGCATTTGTCACGCGATTATAATAACTATACCTTGGCCATTGTAAACTCTTGCATAATCAATTAAAACAATGTTACCTTTGCTAACACTGTTAGGTTGTACATTATAACACAATGGGAATATTAGAGCGCAGGCAGCGGCAGAAGGAAGAAGTGAAGCATGATATAATTTGTGCTGCATGGCAAATGGTTGAAAAAGACGGATGGAACGCTTTGTCTATCCGTAAAATAGCTGATGCCATTGAATATAGCGTGCCTGTTATTTATGACCATTTTGAAAACAAGGAAGCCATATACCTTGAATTTGCAAAAAAGGGTTTTCGTAAACTCTCCAAAAAGATGATCGATGCGAAAGACGCGCACGATGATCCGGCTGAACAAATAAGGGCGATGGCTGATGCATACTGGGACTTCGGCATTAATAACATGCAGCTTTACCAGTTAATGTTTGGAATAGGCATGCAATGCTGCGAAATAAGCAAGGCAATGCCCGAGCAGGAAAAATTCAGGGCCTTAGTGATGGAGCCGATAGAGGCGCTCATTAAAAAAAGTAAACGTACTGATATTAATTCCTGTTTAAAGTACCACACGTTCTGGTCTGTAATGCACGGCTTAATATCGATCAAGATCACCGGCAATTCCCCTATTGACGATGAGCTTAACAAAATGGTTTTGGATGATGCCATAGCAGGCTTCACAAAAAATATGCTGTAGCGTAGTCTAAAATTTTTTCGGTCATTTCCTAACGGTGTTAGGAAATATAACAATGTTTAAACATTTAATTAATAGTACTTTATAAACAAGTAATCATACACGCTAAACATATAAATTCATGAAAACGCTAAGTAATTCTATCCTTTCAATCAGGCAAAATGTGCCACTCTTCGTGTCCATCGCCGCCTTGGTTTTATATAGCAGTTGCAGTTCATCAACGCCGGGGGCAGGTGCCCCGCCACCACAGGAGCTTCCGGTAATAGCCGTTGAAAGCAAACCGGTTACCACTTACAGCGAGTACACCGCATCACTTGAAGGCAACCGCGATATTGAGATCCGCCCACAGGTGGATGGCTACCTCGAAGCCATTTACGTTGACGAAGGCGCGCAGGTGCATAAAGGCCAAACGCTCTTTAAAATTGATGCACGCCCGTTCCGCGAACAACTGAACACGGCTAAGGCCATGTTGCTTTCCGCACAGGCATCGCTTGAAACCGCCTCTATCAACGTAAGCAAGCTAACTCCGCTGGTTGAAAATAATGTAGTGTCTGATGTGCAGTTACGTTCGGCAAAGGCTGCTTATAATGCTGCTAAAGCGAATGTTGCCCAGGCACAGGCGCAAGTTGAATCAGCTAAGATCAACCTTAACTATACTAATGTTACCGCTCCGGCCGATGGTTATGTAGGCAGTATCCCTTTCAAAACAGGTAGCCTGGTAGGCAAAGTTCAAACCGAGCCGCTTACCGTACTGTCAGAAAATAAAGCCGTTCACGCTTACTTTACCATGAGCGAGGTTGACTTTATCAACTTTAAGGAGCACTACGCCGGTAATACTATTGAAGACAAGATCAAGCATTTGCCTGAAGTAGAATTATTATTGGCCGATAACAACATCTATCCGCAAAAAGGCAAGGTTGAACTGGCTAAAGGGCAGTTTGATAAAACAAATGGTACCATCAGCTTCAGGGCTACGTTTGCCAACAACAACGGGCTTTTACGTTCAGGTAATACCGGTAAAATACGTATCCCAAGTGTAACGAGCAACTCATTACTGGTGCCGCAGGAGGCTACATTTGAATTGCAGGACAAGGTGTTTGTTTACGCGCTTACCGATAGCAACAAAGTAGTTGGTACGCCACTAACGGTTACCGGTACAAGCGGTCATTTTTACCTGGTATCAAAAGGCCTTAAGGCAGGCGACAAGATTGTTTACAAGGGGATTGACAGGCTGCGCGATGGCGTACAGATCAAACCACAGGTATTGCCTGCCGACAGTGTACTGAAAACAGCAGCGCTGTAAGCTAAATAGTTCATTCTAAATACATAATACCTTATTAACTGTATCCCCCGGTAAGCGCCGGGAGGTACTTAATACCACAATCATGCTTAAAAAGTTTATAGAAAGGCCCGTCCTTTCAACAGTGATCTCCATACTTCTGCTCTTATTGGGGATCGTATCGCTGTTAGGTTTACCTATCACGCAGTTTCCTGATATTGCGCCGCCAACGGTACAGGTTACGGCCTCTTATCCGGGTGCAAATGCCGAGGTGGTTGCCCGTTCGGTAGCTACGCCTATTGAGGAAGCCGTTAACGGTGTGGAGAACATGACCTACATGACCTCAAACTCCAGCAACGACGGATCCATGACCCTGAACGTTTATTTTAAACAGGGTACCGACCCGGATATTGCCGCGGTGAACGTACAAAACCGTGTATCAAAGGCATTGAGCCAGATACCGCAGGAAGCTGTACAAACCGGTGTATCAACACAGAAGGTACAAAACAGTATCATTATGTTCGTGGCGCTGGCCAGTAAGGATACATCATATAACGAAACCTTTTTACAGAACTATATCAAGATCAACCTTATACCCCAGTTGCAACGTATCCCAGGCGTAGGCCAGGCGCAGCCATTTGGTACGCACGATTATTCGATGCGTATATGGTTAAAGCCTGATCGCTTAACAGCCTATAACCTGGCACCGGCTGATGTAACAAATGCTATCCAGGATCAAAGCTTGGAAGCCGCTCCGGGCCGTATGGGCGAGAGCAGTAAGGAAGTATTTGAATACGTGTTAAAGTATAAAGGCAAGCTCAACAAGGTTAAAGATTACGAGAACATCGTGATCAAGGCAAATGCCGATGGTTCAACTATCCGTTTGCAGGATGTTGCCCGTGTAGAATTCGGTTCATATACCTATTCATCAAACAGTGTACTTAACGGCAGCGCTACATCAGGTGTGGCTATCTTCCAAACAGCCGGATCAAACGCTAACGACATCTTGACAGAAGCAAAACGTTTGTTAGATGAATTCTCTACCACCTTACCAAAAGGTATTGAGCCGGTAGTAATGTATAACACCAAGGAGTTTTTAGATGCCTCTATTGAGCAGGTACAACATACGCTGATTGAAGCATTTGTGCTGGTATTCATCGTTGTATTCATTTTCTTGCAGGATTTCCGTTCTACCTTGATTCCGGCTATCGCCGTTCCGGTGGCTATTGTGGGTACTTTCTTCTTCATGGGGCTGTTTGGCTTTAGTATCAACCTGCTTACTTTGTTCGCGCTGGTACTGGCTATCGGTATTGTGGTGGATGATGCCATTGTGGTGGTCGAGGCGGTACACGCCAAAATGGAACATACGGGGCAGGACGCCAAAACGGCTACCATCGAGTCCATGAGTGAAATATCAGGCGCTATCGTATCCATAACACTGGTTATGGCGGCGGTATTCGTTCCGGTAGGCTTTATGCAGGGCCCGGCAGGTGTATTCTACCGTCAGTTTGCGTTTACATTAGCTATTGCGATTTTGATTTCGGCACTGAATGCCTTAACGCTTAGTCCGGCACTTACGGCCTTATTCCTAAAAAACCCGCATGCCCAAGGCGAACATGGCCATACGGAGCGTAAAGGCTTTGTTGGTCGCTTCTTCGCTGCATTCAACACTGGTTTTAACGCGCTTACAGGTAAGTATATCAGGTCTATCCAATTCCTGATAAAACGCAAATGGGTAGCTGTATCAGGTTTGGCATTGGTAGCCGCGGTTACTTTTGTCATGATCAAACGTACACCATCAGGCTTTATTCCAACTGAGGATCAGGGCTTCCTGCTTTATGCGGTAAACACCCCTCCGGGTAACTCATTGGAGCAAACCCGTAAGGCAATGAAGGAGATAGATGATATTGTAAAGAAAGATCCGATCACGCAGAACCATTACCAGGTAGAAGGTTTGAACTTTATCACCAACGCAAACGCTTCGTCATACGGTGCCGGTTTCATCCGCATGAAGGGTGAGGATGATCGTGGTGAGGTGAAGGATCTGAACCAGATCACTGCCATGATGACCCAAAAGGTTGCCGCCCAGGTAAAAGGTGCAAGCGCGTTCTTCTTTACCTTCCCAACCGTACAGGGTTTTGGTAACGTAAACGGTTTTGAAATGATGTTGCAGGACAGAACCAACGGTACTATGGGTAAGCTGGATTCAACTACCAAAGCATTTTTAGGTGCGCTTATGCAGCGTAAAGAGATCGCTTATGCCTTTACCACATTTGCTGCCGGTAACCCGCAATATCAACTGGATGTTGATAATGCCAAGGCCCGCCAGTTAGGCGTGCAGGTTAAGGACTTGCTGCAAACGCTGCAAGTGTACTACGGTAGTAGCTTCGTAAGCGACTTTAACCGCTTTGGTAAATATTACCGTGTAATGGTGCAGGCGGATGCTACTTACCGTACTAACCCGCAATCACTCAACAACATATTTGTAAAAAATAACCAGGGCGAAATGGTGCCGGTTAACTCGGTAGTAAAGCTTAAACGCGTTTACGGACCCGAAACGGTAACACGTAACAACCTGTTTAACGCCGTAACCATTAACGGTGTGCCTAAACCGGGTTACAGTACAGGCGACGCTATTAAAGCCGTTGAAGAAACAGCCAAACAAGCATTGCCACGCGGTTTTGGTTATGAGTGGACCGGCATGACCCGTGAGGAGATCAACGCGGGCTCACAAATACTGCTCATCTTTGTGATGAGTATGATATTCGTTTACTTCCTGCTGGCTGCGCAGTACGAGAGTTATATACTGCCGCTGGCGGTTATTCTGACTATACCGCTGGGTATATTCGGTGTTATGCTGTTTATTAACATGCTGGGTATCGATAACAATATCTACGTACAGGTGTGTTTGATCATGCTCATCGGATTGCTGGCCAAGAATGCCATTCTGATTGTAGAGTACGCGGTACAACGCCGCAAGGCAGGCATGGGCTTGGTTGAGGCTGCGCTTGAAGCATCTCAATTAAGGCTTCGCCCGATATTGATGACCTCATTCGCGTTCATCGTAGGTTTGATTCCGTTGATGAGGGCAAAAGGTGCATCAGCTCTGGGTAACCATAGTATTGGTGCTGGCGCTGTAGGCGGGATGCTTACCGGTGTAATACTGGGTGTATTTGTTATCCCGGTATTGTTCGTCATCTTCCAGGCCTTGCAGGAAAAATTGAGCGGTGGTAAAAAGAAAACCGAAGTAAAAGCCAATCAACAAGTACAACTTGAAAATGCCTGATCCATCATATATTATCATGAAAAAGAATAGTTTAATTATATATGCCGCATTGCTGATAGCGTTAACTCTGAACGCTTGTAAGGCAGGAAAAAATTACCAGCGGCCAACGGTGCAGTTACCCGAAAAGTTTGCCGGGGTAAGCTATGCCGATACCAGCAGTATTGCTAACATACAATGGAAACAATTTTTTACCGATACCACCTTGCAGGGTTTGATTGATAGGGGTATCAAATACAACTACAACCTGCAAATTGCGGTTAAACGTATTGATATTGCCCAGCAACAGGTAAAACAAGCCAAGTTATCGTTATTGCCGCAATTGAATTTGCAGGTAACCGGGCAATACAACCGCCCGTCAGACAATAGCTTGAACGGCCTGAGCGCGAGCAGCTTTTTAGGTAGCAAGCACATTGAGGATTACAACGCCAGCCTGCTGCTGTCATGGGAACTGGATACCTGGGGTAAGATCCGCAGACAACAAGAATCCGTTATGGCACAATACCTGCAAACGTACGAAGCTACAAAGGCGGTGCAAACCCAACTGGTTGCCGATATAGCACAGGGTTACTACAACCTGCTGATGCTGGACAGGCAGTTGACCATCGCCAAACAAAACCTGACACTTAGCGACAGTACGGTTAACCTAACCCGCCTGCTGAAAAATGCAGGCGAGGTTAACCTGCTGGCTGTTCAGCAAGCTGATGCGCAACGCCAAACTACGGCGCTGCTTATTCCTCAGTTGGAGCAAAGCATCACCATACAGGAAAATGCCTTGCAGATATTGACAGGGCAGCTACCCGGCGCTATTGCCCGCAACAAAGGTATTGAAGCGGCAGAGTTGCCCACCTCGCTTAACACCGGTTTACCTGCCGCACTACTGAGCCGCAGGCCGGATGTTCGCTCAAGCGAGATGGCGCTGGTGGCTTCAAACGCGCAGGTAGGGGTGGCGCAGGCTAACATGTACCCATCATTAACCATTACGGCGCAAGGTGGCTTGCAGTCATTTAAATCAAGCAACTGGTTTAATATCCCGGGTTCATTATTTGGTTTGGCTACCGGTACGGTGTTACAGCCTATCTTCCGAAATCGTACCCTGAAAACACAATACGAGGTTGCTAAAATTCAGCGTGAGCAAGCGGTGCTGCAATTCAGGCAATCGGTATTGAACGCGGTAGGCGAGGTAAGCAATGCCCTGGTGCAAAACCAAAAATTGCAGCAACAAAGGCAAATTGCTACCGGCCAGGTTGATACTTTAAACCAGGCGGTTAAAAATGCCCGCTTGCTGTTTAAAAGCGATATGGCTAATTACCTTGAGGTAATTACCGCGCAAACCAATGCCTTGCAAGCTCAGCTTAACCTGGCATCAATACAGCGGCAGCAATTAGGCGCCGTTGTTGAGCTTTACCGCTCACTGGGCGGCGGCTGGCAATAATTTTTAGATATATTGAGTATTTAGTGAAAGCCGGTTTGCACTTAATTGTGCAGCCGGTTTTTTGTTTTGAAAAAAACGTGTAAGCAAGTTACATGTGAAACTTACTTACACGGTAAGGGGTTAATTTTAATCGTTCGGCTGAATAAGTTGTGTGTAATCAACCCCGAGCGCGTCAGCTATCAGAAAAAAACGTTCGAGGCTGATTTTTGAATAGCCAAGCTCGATTTTACTGTAGGCATTTTGCGATATCCTGGCCTTCATGGCTACGTAATCCTGCGAAAAATTACGCGCCTTACGTACCTTCCGGATGTTGGCCGATATCATTTGGTTTACTGAAAACATAAAATAGGTTTTATTGGATATTAACAATTACGTAATATTCGGCTTAACAGTTTGGTTTTTCGCATAATAATTAATACAGCCGGCTTGTTACATTTACGTTATTCAAAAAGGCCTATCTTTGCCGCCGAAGATGAATGATGATACGGAAACGGTACCTGCGAATGCCGATACCAAGCCTGCCAAAAGTATTTACACCCTACAATTTTGCTTGCTTTGCCTAAGCTCCCTGCTGTTCTCGGCAAGTTTTAATATGCTGATACCTGAGCTGCCGGCCTATCTGAGCAGTTTGGGTGGAGCCAAATATAAAGGACTTATCATAGCGTTATTTACGCTAACCGCAGGCATATCCCGTCCCTTTAGCGGTAAATTTACCGATACCATAGGCCGCGTGCCCATAATGGCGGTGGGCTCTATAGTATGTTTTGTTTGCGGTTTTTTGTACCCCTTACTGGCAAGTGTAAGCGGTTTCCTGTTTCTGCGTTTAATCCACGGGTTTTCTACCGGTTTTAAGCCAACGGCTACAGCTGCTTACGTGGCCGACGTAATACCGCAAAGCCGTTGGGGCGAAGCGCTGGGCATACACGGGTTATGCTTTAGTACAGGTATGGCTATTGGCCCGGCAATAGGCAGCGCTATAACTTTACATTTTTCGATAGACATTTTGTTTTACTGTTCATCGGCCCTGGCGCTAATGTCAATTATTATTCTGACGAACATGAAGGAAACGCTTAAGGACAAAAAGCCATTCAGCTTTTCGCTTTTCCGTATCTCTAAAGATGACATTATAGACCGTAGAGTGATACCGGCAGGTGTGGTAACCCTGATATCCTACATGCCATACGGCGCGATATTAACTGTAATTCCGGATTGGTCGCAGCATATCGGCATAGCCAATAAGGGTATGTTCTTCATGGTATTTACTATTGCCTCGCTGCTGATCCGTTTTGTTGCCGGCAAGGTGTCTGACAGGCATGGCCGTGTCAACGTTATACGCGCGGGTATAGCTATCATAGCTGTTTCGCTCCTGGTATCCGGATTTGGCAATACACCGTTTATGCTGTTGACGGGCGCAGTGTTATTCGGCATCGGTTCGGGCATCGCATCGCCGGCTATTAACGCCTGGACGGTTGACCTGAGCGACCCGAAATTTCGGGGCAAGGCCGTTGCAACGATGTATATCTCATTAGAGGCAGGGATAGGTTTAGGCGCCTTACTCGCTGGCACCTATTACCAGGATGTGCTGGCGCGTATTCCGATAAGCTTATTCGTTTGCGCGGCAATTGCATTGTTGGCGTTGTTGTATATGATGGTTTGGAAACGCACACCGTTTTATACGCCGCACAATAGCTGATCGGTGTTAATTTAATTATTACTCAAAACATTTTTGCCCGGCGAGGTTTTTGTTTAAAACATCAACCAAGAAAAGACATGGGCATATTACAATCAAAAGTAGCTTTCATAACGGGTGCCGATTCAGGTATCGGTCGGGCAACGGCCATCGCTTTTGCCAAAGAAGGCGCGTCGGTAGCTATCTGCTACAGGTCTGACGAAGAGGGTGCAAAAGAAACTAAAGCACGCATTGAAGAGCACGGCGTTAAAGCGCTGTCGGTAAAACTCGACGTAACGGAAGAAGAAAAGGTAAATGAGGTTATAGACCGGATTATTGCAGAGCTTGGTGGCCTTGATATATTAGTGAATAACGCTGCGGTGAACGGCTCAAATATCAAGGTAGCGGAAATGGATACCAAAACGTTTGACACCTGTATTCGTACCAATGTTTACGGTCCGTTTTTTACCAGCCGTAAGTTTGTGCAGCATCTGCAAAAAAGTAATATTAAGGGTAAAATCATCAATATATCCTCCATCCACGAGGAAATAGCGACCCCCGGCAATGCAGATTACAATGCCTCAAAGGGTGCCCTGCGTAACTTTACCCGTTCGCTTGCGCTCGAACTTGCTGAAAGCGGTACCACGGTTAACAACATTGCGCCTGGCATGATACTTACGCCGATGAACCAAAAGGCTATGGATGACCCGGAGCAACTGAAAGAAGCCACATCGCATATACCGGCCAAGCGCGCCGGAAAGCCGGAAGAAATTGCGCAGGTAGCCTTGTTCCTGGCATCGCCGGCGGCAAATTATGTTACCGGCTCAACCTATGCTATGGATGGCGGCCTGATGATAAATTTAGGGCAGGGTGCGTAACTTGTTAAGTTTATAATAATTATATTGGCTGTATAATGGCCAATATAATTATTGAGACTGAGCGCCTTATTTTGCGTGAACTTACCTTAGCTGATGCCGAATTTATACTGGCATTAGTAAACACACCCGAATGGCTAACCAATGTAGGCGACCGCAACGTGCACAACCTAGCCCATGCGGAAAGGTACCTGCAAGGGCCGATAAAAAGCTATGCAGAGCATGGCCTGGGTTTATGGGCGGTTATCTTAAAATCCGATAATACGCCCATTGGTTTGTGCGGGCTGATTAAACGCAACGAGCTTGAAGATATTGATATCGGATATGCTTTGTTTAAAGAATATACGGGCAACGGTTACGCGCTCGAAGCCGCTGAAGCCGTTTTAAACAAGGGTTGGAATGATTTTGATTTTAAACGGATTGTAGCCATTACCATCCCTGAGAATACCCGCTCCGGGGCCTTGCTACTGAAGCTGGGCTTTACTTTAGAAAAAGAGTTTTACATGGATGGCGATACCCAGTTGCTACAGCTTTACAGTATTATCAGGTAGCCCGTTAACAAGCTTTACCCTTAGCAATAAAAAAATATTACTTTTGCCGCTACTGATACATGAACGAACCGACATTTAACTATCATGACCAGGCTTTCGGCCTTGATGCTGCGGCTGATTATACGTTGCTGGTACAACTGCACAGTAATAGTTTTACATACGCGGTAACTGCAGGCAATAATCTTTTGGTTTGCGAAAGCGGGCATCCGCTTGAAGAGTTATCGACTCCTGAAGAACTTGCCGACCTGTTTGAAGCGGATTACAAGCAACTGGTTATCGGTTTACCGGCAACAGGTTTTACCTTGTTGCCCAATGCGGTTTATAATGAAGCCGATATTACCGGTTATGGCCGGTTGCTGAATGTGCAATCATCAGATAAACTATTTGTTCAGCAACTCGATAGCGAGAACATGGTCATCTACAAGGTGCCCGTTAAACACGCCGACCTGGCAGAGCAGCGTTTCGGGCTCGAAAATACAGTGTTTAATGCTAAGGGTTGCGTAAACGCTATCGGAGCCAATCACCCGGCGGACGACACGCTTTATTTGAATTTACTGGACGGTCGTATTGATTTGCTTTACTTCAGATACGGTAAAATACGCTACTACAACAGCTTTGAATGCGCTACTGCGGATGATGTTTTGTATTTCTCGGCATTGGCGGCTAAAGCCATTAACATGGAGCCTGCCGACCTGCATCTCAGCATTAGCGGAGCCATTGAAAGCGACGATGAATTATTAAGCAAGGCAGCAGCGTTTTTTAAGGCGGCTGAATTAAATACCCTAAGCTTGTTTGCTTTACCGAGAGAGATAGAAGCGCAGCAGATATTGTCACTTACCGCGTTATCATTATGCGCATTATAGGGGGTAAGCTGCGCGGATTAAGGCTTAACCCGCCAAATAATCTTCCGGCGCGCCCCACTACCGATCTGGCCAAGGAAGCTTTGTTCAACATCCTGCAAAACCAAATTGAGTTGGAAGAAATCAGGGTGCTCGATCTGTTTAGTGGTACCGGTAATTTATCATTGGAGTTTTCATCAAGAGGAGCAAGCGTAGTTACCGCAGTAGACCGTAATATAAACGGCCTGAACTTTTTGAAGGATATGGCTAAAAAACACGGGCTGGAAGGTATTGAAACTTACCGTGCCGATGTGTTTAAATACCTGGCGATGGAAACCGAGCAATATAATTTGATTTTTGCTGATCCGCCGTACGATCTGAACCGCATTCCTGAAATTGCCAAGGTGATTTTCGAGAAAGATTTGTTATTGCCTGACGGTATGCTGATTATTGAGCATCAATCCATGCAAAACTTAAGCAATCATCCCGCCTTTGTTGAGCAGCGCAAATACGGCCACTCTTCGTTCTCATTCTTCAAAAAAAGGGCTTCCTGCGGCTGAATAGGCTTTTGATTTTTTGCCAGAAAGAACTCACACAAACGAACACTTCGCCTTTTACTATTTTAACCGGATAGGTGCGCACATAATCATTTTGCCCGGCGCTTCCCCTTCCGTTTTCAAGCGAGTAGGAGAAACGGTGTACCGGGCATACCAGTTTGCCTTCTTTACACCAGCCGCGACTTAAATCTTCGCCGGCATGCGGGCAACGTGCTGATAGCGCGTAGATATTACCTTCATAACCAACCACACATATACTTTTGCCATCAGCTTTTACCTTTTTAATAAAGGTATCAGCAGGCTGCACATCATCAATTTTAAACCACTCCATTTAAAAATCTACCTGCAAATTCATTACTGCCGGGTTGCGTGTAATTTCGTCCATGTCGGTAACCAGTGTAACACTTCGCCTGTCGGCTGATAATACCGCTTTAGGGTTATTCACCTTTTTTACCGGCTTGGCAAAATTAAGCACCACTTTGTAAGGCATATCAATTAACATGGCCTTGGCCATTACCAGGGTTGATTGCGTGCGTTTTAAAAACGCGTTGAACTTCATTTTGTCTACAATACGCCTGAAGCGGGTGGGGGTAATTTCGTACGTGTAATAATCCTGGCTGCCTATTAATGATTTTGAGTCGGCCTCGGTATTACGGCTTTGTCCTTTTGTAAGTGCGCTCAACTGACTGTTTTGCGATATTTTCGAGATGTTTTTCAGATAGTATTCAAGATCGGCTGTATTTTTTGCATAATGGCTGACCTTGACATTCATCATGCTTTTTTGCAGATCCATTTTAACGGCCAGGTCGCTGGTTTGAGCAAGCTTAATGTCCTCAGCCGTCATGGTACGCTGGATGCTATCCGGTATTGCGCTGTAAAAGTTAAGTACGGTATCCTTTTTCATGGAGAATTGCGGTGTGGTGCGCAACGAGTCGGTCATGAGGTTTTGCAATACCGATATAGCCCGGCTCATATCAAAACCATAAACTACCTTGCACGATCCATCGGCTGCAAAGCTATAGCGCTCCTCAATATCAACACATGATGATAGTAAGAGCATGACTATTAGGGTGATAGGAAGGCAGGTTTTTTTCATCAAGGTAAATTTAAAGTAAAATAACTAATATTCAATAAAATAAAAAAGCCGTAAAAAATTGGCTATGCCGTTAATGTGTATATTTGCCGATTAATTAGTATGGCACATCAAATACCGGACGACGGCACATTGCTTCCTTTAATGGAGGAGTTTTACACGATACAGGGCGAGGGATACAACACCGGCAAGGCGGCATATTTTATTCGTTTAGGCGGATGCGATGTGGGCTGCCATTGGTGTGATGTAAAAGAGAGCTGGGATGCTGAACTGCATGCGCTTACATCGGCTGATACGATAGTTGAACACGCTGCACAACACCCGGCAAAAAATGTGGTGGTTACAGGTGGTGAGCCTTTGATATACAACTTGGATTACCTTACTGCGCAATTAAAAATAAACGGTATCCGCACATTTATCGAAACCTCCGGTGCGTACCCGCTATCCGGCAACTGGGATTGGATTTGCCTTTCTCCAAAAAAGTTCAAGGCGCCATCGCCTGATGTGGCTGTAATGGCTAATGAGCTTAAAGTCATCATATTTAATAAGTCAGATTTTGAGTTTGCCGAACAGCATGCCAAAACCGTTTCGCCTGATTGCAAGCTGTTTTTGCAGCCGGAATGGTCAAAAGCCAAGGAAATGACCCCATTAATTGTAGATTATGTGATGAACAATCCGCAGTGGGAAATTTCGTTGCAAACGCACAAGTTTTTAAATATCCCTTGATTTATTGTAACTTGGGTTACTAACCATCGTTATTGTAACCTATGCGATACGTTTTTCTTCTGCTATGTTTTACATTAGCGGCATCAGTTTCTTTTGGTCAAAACGGCCAATATACCAGTAACAACAAGCAGGCTATCAAGCATTTTGTAGCGGCCAATCATTTAATGGACGACAGGATGTTCGACGAGGCTATTGCCGAATTAACCAAAGCTGTTGCTGAGGATGACAAGTTTGTTGAGGCGCATATTCAGTTAGGCGATCTATGGCGAAGAAAGCGCGAATTTGGTAAAGCCGTTAACTACTATCGCAAAGCCATTACAGCAAACCCCGAGTTTAACCGTGCTGTCTATTTAAAAGCAGGCGAGGCAGAAATTACCGAAGCGCAGTACGCGGAAGCAAAATTACACTTACAAAAGTATCTCGCCTTCGGTAACATCACGCTGCAAAATATGGCTTACGCGCAAAAGCTGATAGCCGATTGCGATTTCTCCATACAAGCTGTGAAAAATCCGGTAGCGTTTAAGCCAATAAATCTCGGCACAGGTGTAAACTCCGTTGATGACGAGTACATGCCTGTTGCCACCGCCGACGAGAGTATGCTGATCTTCACCCGTAAAATAAATAATAATGAGGATTTTTATAAAAGCGAAAAAAAGGATAGTAACTGGCAGCCTGCGGCATATTTAAGCTCTAATATTAATACTGCTCAATACAATGAGGGCGCTCAGTCTATATCGCAGGATGGTCGTTATTTGTTTTTTACAGGTTGTAACCGTCCTGATGGCAGAGGCAAATGCGATATCTATATTGCGCAAAAGCATGGCGAGGGTTGGGGTAAACCGGTAGGTATAAATCCGCCCGTTAATACAGGAGCCTGGGAATCGCAACCTTCGATAAGTGCTGATGGGCGGACGTTATATTTTGTAAGCAACAAAGCCGGCGGACTGGGCGGTTACGATATATGGAAAACTACGCTTACTGATAAAGGCTGGAGCCAACCTGAAAATCTTGGCCCAGGTATTAATACGCCATATGATGAGCAATCTCCCTTTATCCACCCCGATGATAATACACTTTATTTCAGTTCGAACGGCTGGCCGGGTTTAGGCAATAAGGATCTGTTTGTAAGCCGGCTTGATGCTAACGGAAAATGGCAAAAGCCTGAGAATTTGGGCTATCCCATTAATTCAAGCGGAGATGAGAACGGGTTGACACTGACCGCTCAGGGCGATTACGCATTTTTTTCTTCAAATAAATTACAGGGTAGCGGCGGGTTTGATATCTATACGTTCGAAATGCCGGTTAAGGCACGGCCAAAGCTGGTTACCTATGTAAAAGGAAAAGTAACTGATGCTAAAACTAAAAAGCCTATTGAAGCGGATGTGGAGATCATTGATCTCGAGCGAAACCATATTGTTTACCAGGATTACAGCAGCGAAGACGATGGCGGCTTTTTGGCCACACTCACTTCCGGTAAAAACTATGGGTTGAATATCTCTAAAAGTGGTTATTTGTTTTATTCCGAGAATTTTTCACTGGCAGGCCGTGAGCCAAAATCTCCGTTTATTATAAATGTAGAACTGTCGCCGATTGAAATAGGGAAGAAGGTGGTGCTGCGTAATATATTTTTCGATACAAACAAGTTTAACCTACGGCCTGAATCAAAAGCCGAACTTGCCAAACTGATTCAGTTTTTAAGTGAAAATGCAACAGTTAAAGTTGAAATATCAGGCCATACCGATAACGTAGGTAATGACGATCAGAATCTGGTGCTATCACAAAATAGGGCAAGGGAAGTGTATGATTATTTAATGGCCGCCAAAATATCCTCAGCGCGGTTAATATTTAAAGGTTACGGCGAAACGCAGCCTATTGCCGACAATAATACCGAAAACGGCCGCCAGTTAAACCGGCGTACCGAATTCAAAATTGTTGCGCAGTAATTATTATTATAATGCGTCGTCTGCGTCGGCAGCATACAGGTCTTCAATAGCCTCGGCATATTTTTGTTCGATAACGCGGCGTTTGGTTTTCATGGTAGGGGTGATCTCTCCCTCTTCCATGCTGAACGGTTTGCGTTTAACTTTGAAGTTTTTGATACGCTCAAACTTAGCTAACTCGTTTGAGTATTTGCGGATATCCTCCGCCATCCATTTAACAATTTCGGCATCATCAATAAAGGTTGCTTCCTGCTCAAAAAAACTTTCGGGCAACCCGAATTTGGTTTGCAGCGCATCTTTCGACGGGGTAATTATAGCGGTTATGTATTCGCGCCTGTCGCCAATTAAAAATACACCTTCAATTCGCGGGCTTTTCAGGTAAGTGTTTTCAACCGGTGTTGGGTAAACGTTTTTACCATAGGCATTTACCAGCATATTTTTCAACCGGTCGGTTATTTGAATGTTACCTTTAAAAAAGCGGCCAATATCACCTGTATGAAACCATCCATCCTTATCAATTGCGGCGGCAGTGTCTTCCGGTTTGTTCCAGTAGCCCTTCATCACGCAATGGCCACGCACAATAATCTCACCTTCGTCTGATTCAAAATCGGGCTTAAAGCTTTTATGGGTTTGGATGGTATATATCTGCTTGGTATCAATATTCTGTATGGCCACCTCAATACCCGGTATCACCCGGCCGGCAGTGCCATAAACCTGCCTGTCCTGCTCATTAACACTCATCACCGGAGATGTTTCCGTCAGCCCATATCCCTCCAGCACCTTAATGCCCAGATCGCCAAAAAACTCGCCTACATTTTTAGGCAACGCACCTCCCCCCGATATCATGAACTTCAGGCGGCCGCCGGTTTTCTCTTTAATTTTGCTGAACACTAATTTATCGGCAAGCTTGTTTTGGGTATTTAATATTAACCCCGGCAATTTCCCGGCTTCTAACGCGTAGCGGTATTTACGGCCAACGCTCAACGCCCATAAAAATATCTTGGCTTTGATGCCGCCAGCTTCAGTGCCTGTTTTCATGGCACGGTCCTGTATACGTTCCAACAGTCGGGGCACGCAGTTCATAATGGTAGGTCTGACCTCACCCATATTTTTTGCCAGTAGTTCAAGGCTTTGGGCGAAAACTATTTTACAACCCATTGCCAGGCAAATGTGGTAAGTGGCTGTGCGCTCAAATACATGCGATAGCGGCAGGAACGATAAAAATACATCCGTTTTTTCAACTACGGTTATCTGCTCGAGGCTCGCCCAAACATTGGCGGTAAGGTTTTGATGCGTAAGCATCGCGCCTTTAGGTGTACCCGTTGTGCCTGATGTATATATAAGGCATGAAATATCGGTAGGTAAAATTGCTTCGCGGGCTATATTGATATCTGCCTTATACTGGCCAAGCAGCGAAGTGCCTTCAGCAATAACCTGTTTAAGGCCAATGATACCGACGTTTAACGCTTGGCCTGATATATGTTTTTCAAATTCATCAAAAGCAGGTATGATGTGGATGAGCGAAGGGCAGTTGTTGGCAGCCTTTTGAATTTTGCGAAAAAGGAAGGGGTTGCCTACTAATATAGTGCGCGATTGCGAATCGTTCAGTATATACTCCACATCGGCCTCGCTAAGCGTTGGATATATAGATGTATTGACTGCGCCAATTTGTTGTAAAGCCTGGTCATAGTAAATATAGTCGGGCCCGTTCTCAATCATCAGTGCGAGATGATCGCCTTTTTTTACCCCGATGTGCAGCATCCAGGCTGATAAAGCGTTAATCTTTTCGAGCGCCTGATTGTATGTAATGTCAATCCATTCGTTTTTTACTTTGTGGCTTAAAAAGGGCTGATCCACAGGATGAATATTTTTGATGATGTTTTGTATAAAGGCCGGTACTGTCGCCGGTTTGCTGGCTAAATTCATTAAGGTACAATTGATTGTTGTAAAAAAAGCAAAGCTAATTTTATTTTACAAGTGGTAAACCATTTTAGCTGAACCTTTAATAAGTCAGCATTATTGTTAACAATATTAAAATGTTATAACGTTTTACCTTGCAAAAATCATAAACTGGTAGATTAATGTTAAATTTAACTGTCAAACGGTCAATTAAAAAATTCAAATCAGGGCTTTTTTAAATGAAATAATAAACTATATATTCGTGAATAATTAAAATATTTAAAAAGTATTGTCAAGATTACAGTTTTTTAATATTTTGATTTGTGTTTAGAAAAAAAAATTAAAAATTGTTTTGCATTTGTAACATTAATGTTAAATTGCCAATACATTTAAATATTAATTGCAGCTGGTATAATATGTATAAAATTTTTACCTGGTACATTAATCAAAAATCAAAAAAAGCTAATGTGGGCAATCGGTCCGCCAAGTTTTTTCTGAGTTCTGCAATCGATATCGAGCATATCATCCCGCTATCAATTTTCCAATATAAATCAAGGTTTGCGGTACCCGTTCTATATCCTATGGGTTCTATTCCGCGCGGCCTGTTGCAACGCTAAAAAAGACATGTATGTTATTAATTGATTATTAACCTTAAAACAAGATATATAATATGAGATAAACGGTACTCCGCAAAAAAAACAGGAATTATAATCAATAATTCCTGCAAGAAACTAATTAACTAAGGGCAATGCCAGTGGCAGCTGTTATTGCCTGATAATCAAGTCACTTTAACCGAGTAAAATTATGAAATATTTTGAACATCCATCGGGTGTAAGGGATAAGTACTGGCTAAAAAAAGCCTCATTAATTTTTAAGTTCTCTATGTTAGCCGTGGCCGCAACCAATTTCAGCAACACTGTTGCAGCGGCGCCGGTATCAGTTAAAAAAACAATAGCCCCTGTAGCCGTTACCGGTAGGGTGGTTGATGAAAAAGGAGCTCCGCTTCCGGGTGTATCTGTAGCCGTTAAAGGCTCAACCGCAGGCACCGTTACTGATGCTTCAGGTAAATTCTCTATCAACGCGCCAGATAACGGTACGCTGGTATTCTCATTTATAGGTTACCAATCTCAAGAGGTAGCCGTAGCAGGTAAAACAGTTATTAATGTAACTTTACAGCCATCGCAAACAGACCTTAAAGAGGTTGTTGTAACCGCTTTAGGTATCACTAAAGAACAAAAGAAACTGGGTTACGCTGTAACAACGGTAAATGGCGAGGCTTTAAACAAAGCTAAGGAAACCAACGTTGCTTTATCATTACAAGGCCGCGTTGCCGGTTTAAGTGTAGGCGGTTCAAACGGTGGTCCGGGTTCATCAGCGAGGGTATTATTGCGCGGTTTAACCAGCTTTACCGCAGGCGGCCCGCTTTATGTTATCAACGGTGTGCCGATGGATAATACACAAAGAGGCCAGTCTGGCGAGTGGGGCGGTGCCGACTATGGCGATGGTATCTCAAACATCAACTCTGACGATATCGAATCAATGACTGTATTGAAAGGACAGACCGCTTCGGCTCTATATGGTACACGTGCATCCAACGGTGTAATTTTAATTACTACCAAATCGGGTAAAAAGAACTCTCAGTTTGGTATTGAATTTAATAGCAACGTTCAGTTTGATAAAGCGGTTGATAATACCGATTTCCAGCAAGTTTATGGTCAGGGTATACAAGGAGTAAAACCTACTACACTTGATGCGGCCCGTTTATCAGGTAGCCTTGCCTGGGGTACCAGAATGGATGGATCTGATGTAATGCAGATCGACGGTAAAATGCATCCGTATTCTCCGGTATCTAATTACATTGATTTTTACCGTACTGCACCAAGCTTTACCAACACCGCTTCGTTTACCGGTGGTAACGAAACAGGTGCTTTCCGTTTATCGCTGTCAAACCTGCGTGCCAATTCAATTGTACCAAACAGTTATTTAGACAGGAAAACCTTTAACTTTAACGGTAGCCAGCAAGTTACCAAAAGGTTGAATATTAGTGTGGTAGCTAATTATGTACTCGAGAATTCTAAGAACAGGTCGGGTTTGAGCGATGGCCCGGGTAACCCGAACAACGGTCTTTTCCTGGCGCCGAATCAAGATATCAAGACCCTTTCGCCAGGCACTACAACCGGAGGTAAGGAGCTAACCTTTACGGATGATACTTATGTTACTAACCCATATTTCGCTGCTAACTTTTTCCAGAAAAATGTTAAACGTAATCGTTTAATATCTTCACTTTCTGCAAAGTACGATTTAACCAACTGGTTATATGTTCAAGGCCGTTTAGGTTATGATAACAGTAACGATTTAAGGGTTGATATTGAGCCAACAGGTACTGCTTACCGTAACGATAACGGTACTATGAATCAAACCAACCTGCAAACTACAGAGTTTAACGCGGACGTATTAATTAACGCTAAGCGTAACTTAGTTAAAGACTTGTTGGATTTAGACTTAAGCGTTGGTGGTAACATTCGTAAGTCAAATCTTACCGGTACTTATATCAACGGTCAAAATGGATTTATCATCCCATATTTTTATAGTTTAAGAAACTTTAGAACGAGAGATTCAGGACCGTATAATGATCTATCTGCTAATCAAGTAAATTCTGCGTACTACTCAGCTGATTTTTCATTCAAGAATTTCTTTGTATTGAGTACAACCGGCCGTTATGACTATTACAGCTCGATTTCTAAATCAGTTGGTCCCGGTATATTCTCGCCATCTGTTGCAGGTAGCTTTATCTTCTCTGAATTATATCAGATAAATGGCCTTGATTTAGGTAAAGTACGTTTATCATATGCGCAAACAAGCGCTGATGCGAAGCCATACGCTAACACAGTTTATTATGATCTGAACAATTCAATTAACGGCATACCTGCTGCGGGTTTCAGCAGCCAGTTGCCCAACTTGTTTTTGAAACCATACAGATTGCAAGAGCTTGAGGCTGGTTTAGAGATGAAATTCTGGGGTGACAGATTGGGTTTTGACATTACTTATTTCTCACGTAAAACCAAGGATGAGATCATCAATGCTCAAACTGACTGGACGGCCGGTTACACCAACCGTTACATCGGTACAGGCTCAACTCAAAACCGTGGTTTAGAGGTCGAAATTCATGGTACACCGGTAAGAAAATCAGACTTCAGCTGGACGCCGTCATTCAACTTTACTTTTGTTAAGAACAAGATCCTGTCAACTGATGATTTGGAAAATAACGTAAACTTTGGTACTTACCGTCCTGCGGCAAGTTCAGGTACCGCTATTACAGCGCTTGTAGTTGGTTTAGCTGGTCCGCAAATTCTGGCCAGTGATTACAAACGTGATGCTGCCGGTAACATCGTATATGATGGTGACGGATTGCCACAACGCGGCGAGTTGAAAGCTATGGGCTCAACCATCCCTAAAATTTACGGTGGTTTTAACAACACATTCAACTATAAACAATTTAACTTAAGCTTCCTGGTTGATTACCGTTTTGGTAACAAAGTGCTTTCAGCTACTGAAAACGGAAGTATTTTCAGAGGTTTAAATAAACTTACGTTGGAAGGCCGTGAAGGCGGTGTGGTTGGTCAGGGTGTTACTGAATCAGGTGCTACAAACACCACGGCTGCTCCTGCACAAACTTACTATCAGGCATTATCACGTAACGTAGGTGCGGTATCCGTATTAGATGGTAGCTTTATCAAATTGCGCCAGATAACTTTAGGTTATACCTTTAATGCTGCATTCCTGAGAGGTACTCCGTTCAGCAGCATTGGTGTTTCTGCAGTAGGCCGTAACCTTTGGACGATCATGAGAAAGACCAAAAACATCGATCCTGAGTCAGGCTTCTCTGCTGATCCAAGATATGCCGGTATTGAAGGTACCAGCTTACCTTTCACCAGAACTTATGGTTTAAACGTAAACTTTAAATTCAAAAACTAACGAGATGAAAAAACGATATATTATTGGGTTTTTGTTAGCGGGAGCTTCTCTCGTAACAAGTTGTACCAAAAATTTTGAAGAGGTAAATACGCAGCCAGACAAACTTACGGATGAGTTGATCAACCCCAATTACCTGATGTCGCAGGCCCAGATTACGTTTTCACAAACCGGATATGATCAGTTGCTGTTTCAAAGCATGTGGATGCAGTCATTAGCGTCAACATTCAGCTACTACAGCAATGGCGATAAATATGTATACGGTGGTGGTGGTACCGGTTATTTTAACCGCACCTGGAACCGTAGCTATCAGGCATTGTCATTGGTATATGAGATGAAAAATCTGATAAAAGACAAACCTGAGTATGCTAACCTTGAGGCTTGTGCCACTATCTTACAGGCAATGTTTATACAACGTGTTACCGACTTACATGGTGACGCGC
The DNA here is from genome assembly GCF_039543225.1 of Mucilaginibacter defluvii. Taxonomy (NCBI): domain Bacteria; kingdom Pseudomonadati; phylum Bacteroidota; class Sphingobacteriia; order Sphingobacteriales; family Sphingobacteriaceae; genus Mucilaginibacter; species Mucilaginibacter defluvii. The sequence goes on along the minus strand of NZ_BAABJI010000002.1, from coordinate 1,076,106 downwards.
CATATTCACAGGCTTCACAAGCAAAAAATGGCATTTTTGAGCCTGTATTTGACAAGCAAGAAGATATCTACAGAGCTATCCTGTCGCAATTAGAGCAAGCTACTGCAGCACTCGACGCGTCAAAAGCAACACCTACAGCGGATCTTTTCTACGGCGGTAACATCGCGCAGTGGAAACGTTTGGGTTACTCGCTGATGTTGAAAGCTGCAATGCGTTTAACTAAGGTTGACGCTGCTACTGCTAAAACATATGCTGAAAAAGCCTATGCAGGCGGTACCATGAGCTCTATTGCTGATAACGCTAAGGTAATGACCGATGCCAATGGTAACACCAGCAGTAATTCTGACGCTTTATTGGTTACTGATGATTTCAGGGAAGTGCGCTGGGGTAAAACATTGATTGATTTTATGAAATCAAGCAATGACCCTCGTGTATCTGCTATTGCCGAAATTACTGATGGTAATGGTAAGGCAGCTAATGAGGACCGTACCAAACCGGGTATAACTACTTACAGCCTGCAAATGGGTATGCCTAATGGCTATGTAACTACCGGTGGTTCGAGAGACATTTCAAATGCTCCCGGTTATCCTGGTGCTACTCCGGCCGCTTCAGCTACTGATGCTCCTGCACCCCTAGGCAAATATTCTCGCCCGCGCTTACAGGTTTATGCTGAGAGAACCAGCGCTAACTTCATCTATACTTATGGCGAATCTGAGCTATTGTTAGCCGAGGCTGCCACAAGGGGTTGGAGTACAGGTTCTGCAGCTACACATTATGCTAACGCATTAACTGCGGACATGGCTTCACTTGCTCAATATAACACTTCAGGAGCTGCTGCTGTTAATAGTGCTGCTATCGCAACGTATGTTGCTGCGCACCCGTTAGTTTCGGCAACTGCTTTAGAGCAAATAAACATGGAATATTATGTAGTTACATCAACTACCTTCAACTTCAACGAAACATTTGCTAATTGGAGAAGATCAGGTTTCCCTGTATTAACGCCGATAACTTATGCAGGTCAGTTTATCACAGGTCAGGTTCCGCGCAGAATGCCTTACCCAACCACATTATTGCAAACTAATGGTGCTAATTACCAGGCAGCGGTTCAACGCCAGGGCCCTGATAATTTTGCTACCCGTGTTTGGTGGGATAAGCAATAACTTTTCTTTTATAATTAATAATTACAACCCGGAAATGGGTTGTAATTATTAATTATTCTTTTTTCTCATTTATTTTTTCTTCCGATTCAGTTTATTATGGCCGGGTGGAGATCGTTCGCTTTGTGTGTTACGGCGGCATTTGCTGTACCTTTTAATGTGTTTGCGCAGCAGCCTTTATTCAGGCAGCTTGATGCAAAACAAACGGGCATTACTTTTTCAAATGCCATAAATGAAACAGAATCGCTTAACGTACTCTCGTACGAATACTTTTACAATGGCGGCGGCGTAGCCGCGGGGGACATCAACAACGATGGTTTAACTGACCTGATGTTTACCGCCAATATGCAACCTAATAAATTATACCTTAATTTAGGCGGACTGAAATTTAAGGACATCACCAAAGATGCCTGCAAGGAACTGGCCGGCCGGTCGGGCTCATGGAAAACAGGCGTTACCATGGCCGATGTTAACGGCGACGGACTATTAGATATTTACGTATGCTACTCAGGCAAGGTTGAAAATAACCAGCGCCGTAATCAACTCTTCATCAACCAGGGCAATAATAAGTTTAAGGAAGAAGCAGCCGCTTACGGCCTCGACGACCCGGGTTACAGTACGCAAGCCGCGTTTTTTGACTATGATAACGACGGTGACCTCGACATGTTTTTGCTGAACCATAATATCAAAAAAATTGATAACATGGAGCTGGCCCGTTATAAAAACGAAACGGATATGCTGGCGGGCAACAAACTGTTCGAGAACAATAACAATAAATTTACTGATGTATCTACGAAGGCGGGTATCATCCAAAATCCGCTGACGTTTGGTTTGGGCATTGCCATTGCCGATATTAATATGGACGGCTGGCAGGATGTTTATGTTACCAATGATTACAACGAGCCTGATTACATTTACATTAACAATCACAACAAAACATTTACCGATGCATCGAAGAAAATGCTGAGGCATATGTCGCATTTCTCGATGGGGGTTGATATTGCCGACTATAACAACGATGGTTTACCCGACATCCTGACCCTTGATATGTTGCCCGAGGATAACCACAGGCAAAAATCATTACAACTCGAAGAAAATTATGAGTCTTTTGAGCTAATGCTTAAGCAGGATCTCTACAAACAATATATGCGCAACATGCTGCAGCTCAATAATGGCGATGGCACGTTCAGTGAAATAGCTAACATGGCGGGAGTGGCCGCTACCGATTGGAGCTGGTGCCCGCTGATAGCTGATTTTGATAATGATGGTTATAAGGACATCTTCATCAGCAACGGTTACCTGCGCGATTACACCAACAAGGATTTTTTACGCTATTGGGGCGATTACAAGATCAAAAAAGCCATGAACAAAGAGCCGTTCCTGCTAATGGAGCTGATCAAGGCTATGCCTTCAACCAAATTGCCTAATTACATTTTCAGCAATAACCACAACCTCACTTTCAGCAATAAGCAAACGGAATGGGGCTTAACAGAGACGAGCATATCAAGCGGAGCTATTTATGCTGATTTGGATAATGATGGTGATCTGGATCTGATCATAAACAATATCAATCAGCCAGCATCAATTTACGAAAACACCCGTAACGCTGCGAATAACAATTACCTGGCCATTAAACTCAATGGCAAAAAGCCAAACCCAAATGCGGTAGGGGCAAAGGTTTATTTGTACGGTACAACAGGCGCCCAATACCAGGAAGTAAATCCTAACCGGGGCTATTTAAGCAGTACATCAACCATACTGAATTTTGGTTTGGGCGATACTAAAAAAGTGGATTCAATAAAAATTATCTGGCCCGATCAAATGGTGCAGGTTATTGGTAACCCGGCCGTTAATCAACGTTTGCAGGTTGAGCAGAATTCAACTGCGTCATTTAAAGAAGCATTAACCAGTACCAAAACAATATTCACCAAGCAAAAACCACTGGTCGATTTTAATCAGCAGGCATTGGTTATTAATGATTTTAAACGCCAGTTGCTGATGATGTTCATGTACTCGAAAACATCGCCGGTTATGGTTACTGCCGATATTAATGGCGATGGCTTACAGGATATTTACATCAGCAGTGCCGATAATACAACAGTAGGCAAAGTATACCTGCAACAGCAGGGCGGTACGTTTAAGGAAACTGATTTAAAACGTGGTAACGATCAAAATATAGGTACAGTAGCCGCTGCTGCTTTTTTTGATGCCAATGGTGATAAATTCCCTGACCTATACCTGGCCAAGGGCGGTTACGCTACTTATGAGGCAAACACAGGTAACCTGGAGGATGAACTTTATATTAACGATGGTAAAGGCAGCCTCACATGGGCGCCAACCGCATTGCCATCGCAAACCGGGGCAAACAGCAAATCGTGCGTTCGTCCGTATGATTTTGATAACGATGGCGACCTTGACCTGTTTGTAGGCGGCAGGGTAGTACCCGGTAAATATCCAACCGCGCCGGATAGTTTTTGGCTATTAAATGATGGCAAAGGTAAATTTACCGTAGCATCATCAGCAAAGCCGGGCATGGTAACAGATGCGCAATGGATCGACCTTAACAATGATAAACGTGCCGACCTGGTTGTTTGCGGTGAGTTTATGCCGATAATGGTGTACCTGAATACCACAGGTGGTTTTGTTGATAAAACAGCTGATTACTTCGCTACCCCGAAAAAAGGTGTGTGGATGTCGTTAACCATTGCCGATGCAAATAGTGATGGCAAGCCTGATATCATAGCAGGTAATATGGGAATTAATTCGCCGCTAAACGCGTCGGACAAGCAACCATCTGAATTATACTATGCTGACTTTGATGGCAACGGTTCCATTGATCCTTTCCTGAATTTCTACGTGCAGGGTAAAAGCTATCCGTTTGTGAGCCGTGATGAGCTTAACGAGCAGATCTACCCTATGCGCCGCAGGTTTGCATCCTATAGCGCCTACTCCGATGCTACAATGAAGGAGATATTCACGCCTGAGGAACTATCAAAGGCGAGTATGCTCAGCATCAACACAACCGAAACCACTTGTTTCGTAAACAACGGCGGCAAGTTTGAGGCTGTTGCTTTACCTGTGCAGGCGCAATTTACGGTAACAACGCAAATTTTAACCGGCGATTTCGATAACGATAAAAATACCGACCTGTTACTGCTTGGTAATCACTCAAACAACCGCCTGAAATTTGGAAGTATTGATGCCGGGTATGGTACCTTGTTGAAAGGCGACGGCAAGGGTAAATTTAGCTATGTACCACAACCGCTGTCGGGCTTATCAGTAACCGGCGATGTTAAATCGGCTATTCAAATAAAGGCAGGCAAGGATAAATATTTAGTGGTGGGTGCGGCTGAAGGGCCATTGCAATTTTATAAATACTGATGAAGAGAATTTTACAAAGGTTAGTATTTGTTATCCTGTTATTTAATGCCGTAGCGGGACTTGCACAGCAACGCGCCAAAAGTTTCCCGGATTATATGTGGCCGGGGCACGCGCTGCATAACGTGAGCATGGTAATGGTACACGATGTGGTTAGTCCGCCCGTAGCCGCGCGCTATTACGCTTACTGTATGCTGGGCGCGTATAATATTGTTAACGCGCATGATAATAATGTGCCACTGCTTAATAAACTGATCAAAAGCTATTCGCCTACGCATGGTATAGATACTGTAAAAATGGCTTATGATTACCGCATAGCCAGCTATTACAGTATTCTTGAAACCGCTAAGCTCATGCTGCCATCAGGATTTTTGATTAAGGATGATCAGGACGCTTTCATCACACAGGTGAAGAAAACCGGTATCAAGCAGGAAGTTATCGATAATTCGATAAAGGTAGGGCAGCAGGCAGCAATTGATGCGGTTAATTTTTCAAAAGGCGACAGGTACAACAAACTTAGCGCCCTGAAACGCTATACGCCGTTACAAGGCGAAGGCTACTGGTACCCAACCCCGCCGGGATATTTTGAGGCGGTTGAACCTAACTGGCGAACTATACGCACAATGGTGCTTGATACGGCCACGCAATGTAAACCGGCTCCGCTTACACCGTTTAGTAAAGATTCAACTTCGGCTTTTTACAAGCAGGTGAAAGAGGTTTACCAGGTATCAAAAAAACTGACTGATGACCAGATTAACCAGGCGCTTTTTTGGGATTGTAACCCGTTTGCAATAACCACTTCAGGCCATATGTCTATCGGGTATAAAAAGATAAGTCCGGGCGGGCATTGGATGCATATTACCGCGCTGGTATCAAAACAGGCAAAGCTTACGTTTGATGAAACAATATGCTTGCTGACTTTGGAAGGCTTAACCCTTATGGACTCGTTCATTGCCTGTTGGGAAGAAAAATTCGCTACTAACCGCATCCGGCCCGAAACATTCATTAACCGGTATATGGATGTAAAATGGCAGCCGATTTTACAAACGCCGCCATTCCCCGAATATACCAGCGGGCATTCGGTAGTATCAGCAGCATCGGCTGAGGTACTTACCTATATGTTGGGCGATAATTTTAAATACGAGGATGATACCGAACTACCTTTCGGAAGCGGAAAACGATCATTCAACTCATTCCGCCAGGCAGCTGATGAAGCCGGAATGTCGAGATTTTACGGAGGAATACATTATATAGAAAGTATAGAAACAGGCAGTACACAAGGAAAAAATGTAGCCGGCTATATCATAGCCAGGATGAAGGAAGCAGGCGTTAAGCCATGTATTAAACAAGGTAAATAATAAGTAAGCGAGGGAATATGTTACAACCTGATCTGTCTGTATTGAATGATAATGCCAACATTATACAATGCTTGTGCTATCATAACGCGTTATCGGGCACCGAAATAAGTAATTATATCAATAAAAGTATACCTTATACCGTTAAGGTAATAAACGGACTGATAAAGGCAGGTGTTATTGAGAAAAAAGGATATGCCGACTCAAACGGTGGCCGCAAGCCATTGAAGTATTCACTTGTGCCTGATACATTTTTTATCGTATCTGTAGCCATGAGCCAGTATGATATTGAATACGCGGTGCTCAACCTTAACAACCAGTTTGTAAAGGATATTGTAAAGGAAAAAATTGTAATTTACGATATGCAGGCTGATGAGCTTGTAGCCCGTATTGATCAGTATATTAGAAGTACGGGTATAAGTGCCGACAGGTTTTTGAGCGTAGGCATTACTATGCCTGGTTTTATTGCCACGGAGCGGGGCATAAACTTAAGCTATTTGCATGTTGATGCAGATACTACGCTGGCCGAAAAGCTACAGCAGGGTTTAGGTTTGCCTGTATTTATCGAAAATGACTCAACCGCGATAGCCTTGGGCGAGCAAAAGTTTGGGGCTGCCGTTGAACAGAACGATGCTATGATACTTAACCTGGGCTGGGGCATAGGTCTGGGCATGATACTCGATAACAAGGTATTTCGCGGGCATAGTGGCCTGGCGGGCGAGTTTAGCCATATATCGCTGGTTAACAACGGTAAAATATGTAAGTGCGGTAAGCGCGGATGCCTGGAAACGGATTCATCCTTAATAGCGATTACTGAAAATGCCGTGCTTGAAATGCAGAACGGCCAAAAAAGCAGCCTGAAAAACTACGACGTGGTTGATGCAAATGCTATTATTAACGAGGCAATTAAAGGGGATATGCTGTCGGTAAAATTAATATCAGAAGCGGCTTACAATGTGGGGCGCGGACTGGCTATGCTGATCCACATCATGAACCCATCCACGATTGTTTTGAGCGGCAAGGGCAGTGTTATTGGTAAGTTATGGCTGTCGCCCATACAGCAGGCCATTTATGAGCATTGCATACCGCAATTGGCTAACGACACCGAACTGGTTATATCAAAGCTTAACGTTAAAGCACAGTTGCTGGGTGGCTCGGTACTGGTTATTGAGCATTTGGGCCAGCCGTTAATTAATAAGATAAACGCATTACAAAATAAAGCGGTTACCATTGATGATAAGTAAATCTACTATATGTAAAGCCTTTGCTGCGGCAGCTATGCTGTACAGTACGGGCGTTTTAGGGCAGGCACACAACTTGTCTAAAAAGTACGAAAAACCGACCGACCCGCTGGTGGTGGCCAAACTTGCCCAATGGCAGGACCTGAAATTCGGCCTGTTTATGCACTGGGGTACTTACAGCCAGTGGGGCGTGGTTGAAAGCTGGAGCATTTGCCCTGAAGATGAAGGCTGGACGCAGCGAAAAGGCCCGTATTCAGATACTTACAATAATTACCTTAAGGCGTACGAAAACCTGCAAACAACCTTTAACCCGGTAAAGTTCAATCCCGAAAAATGGGTGAAGGCAGCTAACGAAGCCGGTATGAAATACGTGGTTTTCACCACCAAGCACCATGATGGCTTTAGTATGTTTGATACTAAGCAGACAGACTATAAGATAACGGATAAAAAAACGCCCTTCTCAACTAATCCAAGGGCTAACGTTACCAAGGAGATATTTAACGCCTTCAGGAAACAGAACTTCATGATCGGCGCATACTTTTCAAAACCCGATTGGCATTCAAAGGATTACTGGTGGCCATACTTCCCGCCCAAGGATCGTAATGTGAATTATGACCCGGCTAAATACCCGGAGCGCTGGGATGCTTTCAAAAAATTCACTTACAACCAGATAGAGGAATTAATGACCGGCTACGGCAAGGTAGATATTTTATGGCTGGATGGCGGCTGGGTTAGGCCCAAGGAAACCATTGATACGGCGGTTGACTGGCAGCGCGGCATCAAATTTAACCAGGATATTGACATGCCGAAGATAGCCGCAATGGCAAGGCAGCACCAGCCGGGTTTAATGGTGGTTGACCGTACCGTTGCCGGCCAATACGAAAATTATACCACCCCTGAACAGGAAGTACCCGAAAAACCGTTAAGCTATCCGTGGGAGAGCTGTATTACCATGGGTAACTCATGGAGCTATGTGCCGGGCGATAAATACAAATCGGCACATGATGTTATTGACCTTTTGGTTAAAATAGTATCGCGCGGCGGTAACCTGCTGATGAATATCGGCCCGGGTCCTGACGGCGATTGGGACCCCGTTGCTTACGATCGTTTGAAATCGATTGGAGCGTGGATCAAAATCAATGGTGAGGGTATATATAACTCACGGGCCGTTGCGCCATATTCAAATGGTAATGTATTCTATACCAAATCGAAAGATAAAAAAGTGGCCTATGCCTTTGTATTACCTGAGGGTGAACAAGGCGATAACGTAACCATTAACATTGAGGGTATGGGTAAGCCTAAGCAGGTATTGCTAATGGGCGGCAAACAAAAGGTAAAATGGAAGGCCGGTGCCGATGGTATAGTGGTGAGCAATTACAAAGCGCTTTATCAGCAGGCAGGTTTAAAAGAGGCCGCCGGTTTTAAAATCGTCTACTAAATTTTATATAAATCATTTATCGTTTTGAAGATCAACAGTAAAAGTATTTTAAAAGCACATATCGGTTTAGGCTCGGGTTTACTCATGGCCCTTAGCTTATCTGCCGCAAAGGCACAAACCACATACGAGTTAAATGAAGGCTGGTTATGCAAAAAGGCATCAACAGTACAGGCTGGTGGCGTAAAAATGTCGCAAGCCTCATTCGCTACCACAGATTGGGAAAAGGCTACCGTACCGGGTACGGTTTTAACTACCCAGCTCAATAACAAGCAGGTGCCTGATCCGTTTTACGGCATGAACAACCAGCGTATACCTGATATTTACAAGATTGGCCGCGATTACTATACCTACTGGTTTGTAAAGGATTTTAAGGAAGCCGCTCCACAAGGTAATAACCAGGTTTATTTGAACCTGCGTGGCGTTAATTACAGCTCAGATATCTATTTGAACGGCCATAAACTGAATGCAAACCTGCATAAGGGCATGTTCCTTCGTCAGCGTTATAATATTACCAAGTGGCTGGCTAAAAATGGCAGCAACCGCTTGGCTATCATCGTTCACCCGCCCGATGTGGTGGGCAATCCTAACGGTGGCCAGGGTGGTGATGGTACCATTGCCAAGGGCGTAGGTCTGCAGTACACCGCAGGATGGGACTGGATACAACCCATGCGCGACCGAAATACCGGTATATGGGATAAGGTAATCATTGAAAAAACCGGCGCTGTTGCTATCTTAAATCCACATGTAATTACTTTAGTTCCGGGTGTGCGCCAGCCTGAAGGTCCGCAAGCTCCGGCTACTATTAAGGTGGCTGCAACCGTACAAAACCCTACGGCGCAACCGGTAACCGGTACGCTGCGTTACACGATTGCAGGTGGTTCGGTTTCAAAAAAGATCATCCTAAAGCCATCATCATCTCAGGATGTTCAGTTGGATGATTACGTGCTTAAAAACCCGAAACTGTGGTGGCCTAATGGTTACGGCGAGCAAAACCTTTACAACTTGCGTATTGAGTTTTTAACTGCCGATAATAAGGTATCGTCAAAAGAAGATGTTGAGGTAGGCGTAAGGCAAATTACCACCAACTGGAACGAGAAAACCGAAAGCCGCCAGGTTAATGTTAACGGTCAAAAGATATTCATCAAAGGCGGTAACTGGATCATATCCGACGCGATGTTGCGCTTCTCGGATATGCGTTATGATGCCGAGGTTCGCTATCACCGTGATATGAACCTGAACCTAATCCGCATTTGGGGTGGCGCTATTGTTGAGCGCCCTGAGTTTTACAAGGCTTGCGATAGATATGGTTTGCTGGTATTCCAGGATCTATGGGGATCAGGCGATTGTAACGGTCGTTGGGTTGACCCGATGAAGGCTGAAGATCAGTGGACGCGCCGTAAATATCCGGATGATCATGACCTGTACATGCGTTCAGTATCTGACCAGGTGAAGATGGTACGTAACTATCCGTCGCTGGCCTTATGGTGCGGCGGTAACGAGATCACGCCTCCGCAGGATATCCTGGCTGCATTGCAGGATACCGTTTTCCCTAAGCTTGATCCAACCCGCTGGTTCGTATCCTACTCCAATTCAGAGCTCATGTCGCGCAACGTATTAGGTGGTAATGGCGATGGCCCGTACGGCATCCAACCGTTATCTGTTTTCTGGGATTTTAAAACGTACCCTTTCAACTCCGAGGTAGGCTCGGTAGGGGTAAGCGATTATACCTCGTTAAAAAGATTCATCCCTAAAGAAAATATGGTTGCGCCGGAGTTTGACGCGTCAACCGGTAAATCAAAGGTTGATTCGGTATGGGATTATCATAAGTATATCGGTTACGATGGCTTTATTGACAAGTACGGTAAGCCTCAGGATGCCGAGGATTTTGCCGAAAAAGCACAATTGATAAATTATGATCAGTATCGTGCCCTGATGGAAGGCTTTAGCTCGCACATGTGGGATTGGTATACCGGTGTCATCATCTGGAAAACACAAAACCCGTGGACGGCCATGCGCGGCCAGATGTATGATTATTACCTCGACCCAAATGCTTGCCTGTACGGCTTAACCAACGGCAGCCAGCCGCTGCACATTATGTACAACCCTGGCGATGGTATGGTGATGGTTGCCAATAATACCTTTAAAACGCATACCAACCTGATGATCGTTGCCAAGATACTTGATTTGGACGGTAAGGAGACACCGATAACACAAGTATTCGCGGATGTTACGCCAACCACCACCAAGAGGTACCTGTCAGTAAAAAAGCAATTAGATGAAGTAGCAAAGGATAAAGGCGCCTTCCTGGTATTGCAACTACAGGATCATACCCAAAAAATAATCAGCGAAAATATTTATTGGGTTGCCGATGCTAAGGGCGAGTATTCAGGCCTGAAAAACATGGCCGCTTCAAAAGTAACCGCTACGGCTAAAAAGGCAGCTAACGGCAAGGTTGAAGTAACATTAACTAACCCGGCTAACACGCCACTGGCATTCTTTAACCGTGTATCATTATTAAACAGCACTACAAAAGAGCGCATGTTACCTGTTTTTTATAGTGACAACTATGTATCGGTATTGCCGGGCACCAGCAAAACGGTGACTGTTGATTACGATCCGAAACTGCATACCGCCACACCGGCAGTAACCGTTAGCGGATGGAACTTAAAGGAAATAAGCATCGCTGTTAATTAAGAATTAGGGCTAAATTGGCGGGCTATTTAATAGTCTACAAAACAAAACAAATGAAAAAAAGTATTTTCTCGCTGTTTGCACTGGCGGCATTGTGCGGAGGGGCATTCGGGCAGGGCAAACCAACGGGCCTTTCAAAATATGTTGATCCGTACATTGGTACGGGCTTTCATGGTCACGTGTTCATGGGCGCCAACGTTCCCTTTGGCGCGGTACAATTAGGTCCGGTAAATGTATCTGAAGGTTGGGATTGGTGTTCGGGCTATCATATCAGCGATACCACCATTGTTGGCTTTAGCCATACCCGCCTGAGTGGTACGGGTATCGGCGATCTGGGTGATATTGCCCTGATGCCAACCACTGGCCCGATCAAGGTTGCTAAAGGCAGCCTTGAAAATCCGGAATCGGGTTTTATATCAACATTCAACCGTTCGTCAGAAACTGCGCAGGCCGGTTTTTATGCTGTAAAGCTAAATCGTTATAATATTGGTGTTAAATTAACCACCACGCCACGCGTAGGTTTTCATGAATATACCTTCCCTAAAAACGATCAATCACACATCGTGATCGACCTGCAGCAGGGCATAGGCTGGGACAGGCCGATGAAAACATCGCTTACCCTGGTGAACGATACCACCATCACAGGCTACCGTTACTCACAAGGCTGGGCGGTTGATCAGCGGATATTTTTTACCATGATCCTGTCAAAACCTGTCAAAACGCTAACGGTTTATGACAGCACCACTGTTAAAACCGGTACATCAATCGAGGCGGTTAAGGCTAAAGGGGTAATTACGTTCGCTACTAAAGACGGCGAAAAGGTTTATGTAAAAGTTGGCATCTCTCCGGTAAGTGTTGAGAATGCAGCCCTTAACATGAAAACCGAATTACCGGGCTGGGATTTTGCAGGCACTGTAACCAAGGCGCAAGCCGCTTGGGATAAAGCACTGAGCAAAGTAGCCATTACCACGCCCGATGAGGACAAGAAAAAGGTATTTTACACAGCCATGTACCACACCATGATAGCACCATCAGCATTTAATGATGTTAACGGCGATTATTGGGGAACTGATAAAAAGGTGCATAAAAACGAGGGTTTTAATAACCTGACCACCTTTTCGTTATGGGATACCTATCGTGCTGCCGACCCAATGTACACACTGTTGCACCCTGAGCGTGTAAGCGATATGATAAACACCATGCTGGCCATTTACAAGCAACAAGGCAAGCTGCCTGTATGGCACCTGATGGCTAATGAAACTAACTGTATGGTGGGTTACAGCGCTATACCGGTAGTGGTTGATGCCTACCTGAAAGGTTACAAAGGCTTTGACGAAAAATTAGCCTGGGAAGCGGTAAAAGCTACTGCCATGGGTGATGAGCGCGGCATCAAATTCGTAAAATTAATGGGTTATGTACCTGCGGATAGTACAGCCGAATCCGTATCAATGGGCTTAGAGTATGCTTTGGCCGATTGGAGTGCTGCGCAAATGGCGAAGAAGATGGGTAACATGGCCGATTACGAGTACTTTAGTAAACGGGGTAATTACTACAAAAACTATTTCGATAGCAAAACCGGTTTCTTTCGTGCTAAACTGGCTGATGGTAAGTTTAAAGAGCCGTTTGATCCGTTCCGCTCCATACACGAGCGTGGCGATTATACCGAGGGCAACGCCTGGCAATACCAATGGCTGGTGCCGCAGGATGTGGAGGGCTTGATAAAATTATTGGGTGGCGATAAAAAGTTTACCGCTAAACTGGATACCTTTTTTGTTGCCAAAGGCGATATGGGTGCCGAAGCATCAAACGATATTTCAGGTTTGATAGGCCAGTACGCGCACGGTAACGAGCCGAGCCACCATATTACCTACTTATACACTTACGCTGGGCAGCCCTGGAAAACAGCCGAAAAGGTACGCTACATCATGAAGGATTTTTATACCACCAAAACTGATGGCATCATCGGTAATGAGGACGTAGGGCAAATGTCGGCCTGGTATGTTTTATCATCATTAGGTTTTTACCCGGTTAACCCGGCTAATGGTAACTATGTGTTTGGTAGTCCGCTGTTTAACGAAGCGCTGATCAACCTGCCGGAGGGCAAAAAATTCAAACTTACCGCACTTAATAACAGCGATGAAAATAAATACATACAGCGCGTTACCTTAAACGGAAAACCATACACAAAAGCTTATATTAGCCATACCGAATTAATGAAGGGCGGCGAACTGGTTTTTGTAATGGGCAACAAACCCAACTTTAAATGGGGTACAAAACCGGCAGATCGTCCGTATTCCAAGAAGTAAACTATTTGATTGAGAGATGCCGCTAAAGGCAACCATATTTAAACCTGCTTTAAATACTGGCGCTGTAAAGCCGGTATATATTATTTTGCAATGCGCCGTAGCCATGTGTTTTATTGGCCACGGCGCATTTGGCATTATAACCAAACCCATCTGGTGTAACTATTTTGCCGTAGCCGGGATAGGAGAGGCGACGGCATACAAACTGATGCCTGTGGTAGGTATGGTTGATATTTTAATGGGCATCAGCATACTGATCTATCCTACACGTGCAGTTACACTTTGGTTGGTTGTATGGGGTTTAATTACCGCATCCATGCGCCCATTATCTGGCGAGCCTTTTGCCGAGATGATTGAACGTGCCGGTAATTACGGCGCGCCGCTGGCATTGCTTTTATTGTGCGGATTTGAGCCGTCTGTTGAATCATTATTTAGTAAGATGAAACAGCCGGTAACTGTTAGTGTAGCTCGTTTGCAGATGGTGCAATCAGCTTTACGCATAGCGGCGTTTTTACTGCTTACCGGGCACGGTTGGTTAAACCTGATCCACAAAAAAGGATTAATTGGGCAATATAATGCGCTGGGTTTCCGCCAGGCAGAAAATGTGGCTTTGGTAAATGGCATTGTTGAAATTGCGGCGGCCGTGTTTATTTCAGTTAGACCGAACCGTACTTTGCTACTGGTGTTTTTTATATGGAAAGTAGCAACCGAACTTTTGTACCCGCAATATGCCGCTTTGGAGTGGATTGAAAGGGGCGGAAGTTACGGTGTTTTATTGGCCTTATGGTTTATTTGCGCGCCGCATACCAAAACAGCACACGGCGCACAAAAACAGTCATTACATCTTGATGAATTATTTTGAGCTAACGCCAACCTCGGCAATCGCTACACCATTCCCGCTGACCACATGATCGGCTTGAAACTTAAAATAACGTGCTTTAATAGGTGCACTTAGCTTCACTTCCTGCTCAACAGGGTTGGCTTTTATGTTGGAGAATTCACCTTTTGCAGCTTCTTTCCAGTCGGTACCATTATCGCTCACATAAAAAGTATAGCGGTCAACAATACCCTCAGTTTTCTTGTCCTGTCGTGTCAGATAAGTGAATATGCTGATGGTTTGCGCAGTGCCCATATCGACAGCCAGTTCAGTTGGTTTGAAGCTTGCCGAAGTGTCTTTTTGTAAAGTATTCCAAATCGAGCGGTAATTCTCATCTATAGCTTGTGCAGCATCGTTATTGGCGGCGTTTAACAGTTTCCATTCTTTTTTATTCAGACCGAATTTTACGTTAGCGGCTTCGCTGGTTACACCTCCATCAACCGCTATAGCCTTAACAACGCCGCCCTTGGTCAAAACAAATGTTTTGTTGTATGGGGTGGATGATTTGGTTGGGGTGCTGCCATCCAGCGTGTAGTAAATGTTTGATACAGGCGCATCGGTACTGATGGTAACTTCACCGCTGCTGGTTTTACTGATAATCGGCGCGGTTACATGCACGGGTTCTTTATACAAGCCAAAATCGCTTAGCGCAATACTTACCGGTGATTTTACAATGCGGAGCCTTACCTTGCTTGCTGTAATGTTTTGCGGCAAGCGTATCAATCGTTTTGAGCCTATGCTTGTAGCGGTAGCTACCTGTTTCCACTCACTATTTTGATAGGCATCAACAGCCACTTCTTCAATACGCTGCCCTAATTTGATATTCTCACGCAGTTGAATCACATTAAAGCTAACCAGCTTTTTAAAGCTCAAGGTGAGCATTGGGGTATTCACTTTATCATCCGTGGCCCAGTACGAGAAAGGGTTAGTATCGGTCAGGAATTGGGTGCCGTACAATTTGCTGTTTTTGCCGCGTATATTACTGGCCGTAATTATAGCATCCTTAGCCAGATTAACCGCGAATGTTTGTTTCAATAATTCGCCAAAGGCTTTCAGCTTGGCTACATCATCAGCATCTATCACCCCATCACGATTTGGCGATAAACCCAGATCCAGCGCCGCGCCGCGGCCCACGCTTTTATAATACAGATCAAGCAGGGTATATGGCGATTTCGCCATCCCATCCTGACTGGCATGGTAAAACCATCCCGGACGCAAAGGTACATCACACTCTGCAGGCATCCAGTATCTGCCGTTGCGGGTGCCCTCGATGCCTAATTCATATAGCACCTCGCCGTTAGCCGGTTCTTTGCCGGGTTGCGAGGGTTTTGGTGTGTAGGTTGCCCAGCTGGTTTCGCCGGCATGGCCTTCCTCATTGCCTACCCAACGCACATCTGGGCCAACATCGCCAAACAAGGTTGCTCCGGGCTGCATTTTACGGGTAATGGCCCAGGTGTTTGGCCAGTCGTAATAAGTGGTGCGGTCTATTTTGCGTGTCTCGTTAGCGCCGCCGTAGTAGCCGTCGCCACCGTTGGCACCATCATGCCATGAAATAAATAACTTGCCATAGTTGCTGTATAACTCGCGCAACTGCTGCTGGTATATCTTCAGGTATTCAGGCTTGCCGTAAAAGGCATTGTTCCTGTCCCAGGGCGAGCAGTATAAGCCCAATTGCATACCCAATTTCTCGCAGGCCAGTTGGTATTCTTTCACCATATCGCCCTTGCCATTTTTCCAGGCGGCTTTGCTGATGTTGTGTTCGGTGGTTTTAGTAGGCCACAGGCACAATCCAT
Organism: Mucilaginibacter defluvii; assembly: GCF_039543225.1. Lineage (NCBI taxonomy): Bacteria > Pseudomonadati > Bacteroidota > Sphingobacteriia > Sphingobacteriales > Sphingobacteriaceae > Mucilaginibacter > Mucilaginibacter defluvii. Next base: position 1,059,873 of record NZ_BAABJI010000002.1, on the reverse strand, counting down.
CATGGTGTTTGGCCACCATAACAATCCCCTTAAAGCCTCCGTCCTTAGCTGCCTGTACTATTTGCACGGCGTCAAACTTTGCCGGGTTAATCAGCTTCGGGTCCTCATTGCCAAAACCCCATTCTTTATCAGTATACGTATCAACCCCGTAATGTACAATACAATACATCTCCAGTTTATGCCAGGTAAGCTGCGCTGCCGATGGCGTTACACCGTAAGGCTTAGGCGCAGGCTGGCCGAAGGCCAAAGCGCTTTGCAACAGGAGCGAGGCGAGGGCTATTTTTTTCATTCTGTATGTCTGTCTAAAAATGGACTAATGTTTTAACCATGATGCAGGTATTTCGGCCGGGGTTGAACCATCCTTACTGTAAAGCAGCTTTAGGGCGTAACCGCCGCCGCCTTCCAAAAAGTTAATCTCAAAGGGTTGCAGGCCTTTTTTAAGTGCTACCTGTCCGCTTTTTTCAATAGCCGAGTGCATAGCCTCATTGTCAACTACCAGGCGGTCGGCTACTTTAAGTATGCCGCCATCATCGCAGGTCAGATAAAAAGTGTATACGCCATCTGTTGGGATATCAAGATAGCCCCTGTACTTCAGTCCAAAGCTTGGCGCGGTGGCTTCTTTAGGCACTGTAACAGTACTCACTGTTAACGCCTGATTTTTAGCCGTGTCAGGTATCAGTGTAGTCTTTTTGTAGAACGCAGGGAAATAACGCACCACCAAACCTGCCTGTAAGCCTGTTTTGTTCACCGGTTCTGCCAATGGTTGCTTTACATACTTCAAGTTATACAGATCGCCACGAACGCCTGACGCGGTATAAGCCACCAAACGAATGTTTTGCGATTGCGAAATCTTTAACGGGCCGGTCAATTCGGTTGACTGCTGCGTTGGCAATAAGCCATCGGAAGTATAAAATATTTTTAATCCCGGTAGCGGTTTGCTTACGTTAAGCGTGGCTTCATCAGTAAATACGTTGCTTTCAACCAGCTCCGTAAAATCAGGTAAGCGGTAGTGAATCTTCAATGCATCAAAGCGCGGATATTGTTTCAGCAAGCGTTGCTGGTAGCTTTTGTAATTCTTTTTATTGGTCCATAAAACCTCGGCAAGGGCGGTCATGCGTGGAAATATCATGTAATCCGCACGGTTTTCTGTCGGGATGCGCTCGCTCCACAGGTTGGCCTGTGCGCCAATGACGTTGGCTGCTTCCTGTTTGTTCAGTTTTTCGGGTATCGGGTTAAAATGGTAAACATTGTAAACCGAGTTCTGATCCGGATCGTTATCAAAATACAGCGGGTTTCCCGGCGTCATGATCACCTTATTGCCATTCTTAGCAGCCTTGATCGGCGCGTTAGGCACCCAACTGCGCCAGTACATCACCACAGCGGTCGAGCTGATGCCATCCTCCAATATCTCATCCCAACCGATCAGTTTTTTGCCATTCCTGTTAAAGAATTTCTCCATTCGGTTAATGAAATAGCTTTGCAGTTCGGCCGATGTTTTGAGTCCCACTTTGGCCATCATGGCCTTGCAGGCTTCAGATTCGCCCCAACTGGTACGGTCAACCTCGTCGCCTCCTATGTGAATATACTTGCTCGGAAACAGCGCGAATATCTCTTTGTAAACGTTTTCGGCAAATTCGTAGGTGCTTTCGTTACAAGGGCATATCGGGGTAGTAAAAAGCTCACCCCATTTGCTGCCGCCTGTGCACGACAGGAATGGATAGTTGTTAATAGCCGCCATCATGTGCCCCGGCATATCAATTTCGGGGATGATGTCGATATGTCTTTTCATGGCATAGGCAATCACATCTTTCATTTGCGCCTGGGTGTAAAAGCCGCCATAAAGCGTTTTGCCATTACGTTTGATGATGTGTTTCGGGTCGATAGCGAAATCAGGGTTATCCTTTGATTTTTCGATACATGCCGAGTCCTGGTTATTAAACGTGCGCCATGCGCCAAACTCCGTTAGCTTTGGATATTTCTTGATCTCGATGCGCCAGCCCTGGTCATCTGTTAAGTGCAAGTGCAGCTTGTTGAATTTATAGAGGGCCAGGCGATCGATATACTTCTTCAAATACTCAACAGAGAAAAAGTGACGGGATACATCCAAATGCATACCACGCCACGCATACGCCGGCTGATCGGTAATTATTACCGCGGGCACGGTAAGGGTAATTGCCTTACCGGTTTGTTCAACACCGTCGGGCAATAATTGGCGTAAGGTTTCAACACCTCTGAATATACCTGACGCCGTTTTTGCGGCCAAGGTTATTTTTTGCGTGGTGACGGTTAGTTTATAACCTTCATCAGCAGTAATAGTATTATCCGTAATAAACTGTATTACATTTGCAGATGCAGGAGCATAAGCCAGCGACTTGCCTGATCCATTGGTGATAAGCACGTTAAGCAACTCAGCTTCCGGTAAAAATTTCTTACCCGCAGGCAGCGCTATTTTAGTTTTACTGTTAATAGTGAAAATGCCTGTACCTTTAATTACCGATTGCGGATAGGGTATAAGGTTAATTTGCGGAGCAGTTGTTTGGGCAGTAAGCGTTGAGATACTCACTATTATGCCAAGCAGCGCAATGGTTACGATTATAAAAAATTTTGATGTTTTATTTATTATCATTTCAGATTTGTGGTTATAGGGTTAACAGACACGCCCTTAAAGCAAATTAATGTCAGTCTTATTAACTGACCCGGATCAATCGCCAAATTAGTAAATCATATCTAAAAACAAATTAAAATATTTATAAAAACACTTATACTTTTATTAAAATTTTAAAATGTATTTGATTTTCGAAATTTATTAATAATCTTGTGATTTGCAATGCAACCGATTGCAATAAATTTAAGCTATGATAATTAAGCCAAACATTAAGTGCATTTTATTAGCGGCGGCGTGTACCTGCAGCTTCGTTGTTAAGGCGCAAAACAAGCCCAAGTTCAGGGACGAAAAATTACCGGTTAACACCAGGGTTAACGCGCTGATCTCTGAATTGACCTTACCCGAGAAAGCATCGCTAATGGGTTACCGCAGCGCCGAAGTACCACGCCTGAGTATACCAGCCTACAACTGGTGGAACGAAAGCTTACATGGTGTAGCAAGGGCAGGTGAGGCCACGGTTTTTCCGCAGGCTATTGCCATGGCGGCAACGTTTAATGATGACCTGGTAAATGAAATAGCAGGTGCCATTTCAACCGAGGCACGAGCTAAATACAATTTATCAATAGCTCAAAACAGGCGTTTAATGTATATGGGTTTAACCTTTTGGTCGCCCAATATCAATATTTTCCGTGACCCGCGTTGGGGGCGGGGACAAGAAACCTATGGTGAGGATCCGTTTTTAACCGGTACCATCGGCAGCGCTTACATAAAAGGTATGCAGGGCAATGATCCGGCACATCTTAAAACATCAGCCACAGCAAAACACTTCGCGGTACACAGCGGCCCCGAGGCGCAACGCGATTACTTTGATGCCAAGGTAGACGAAAAAGATCTGCGCGAAACCTATCTGTACGCTTTTCATAAACTGGTTGATGCCGGTGTGGAATCGGTTATGACGGCTTATAACCGGGTTAACGGTGTACCAACATCCACCAATAAAAAACTCATAACCCAGATTTTGCGCGGCGAATGGGGCTTTAAAGGCCACGTAGTAACCGATTGTGGCGCGTTGGATGATATTTATTTAACCCACAAGGTACTACCCGATAAAGTATCTGTAGCGGCGGCAGCAATAAAGGCAGGTACTAACCTGGACTGTTCCAGTATTTTCCAAAGCGATATTGTAAATGCGATCAATAAAAAACTGATCACCGAAAAAGAGGTAAATGAGTCGCTATCGCAAATTCTGCGTACACAGTTCAAACTTGGTTTTTACGATGATGCCAAAAGCTCACCTTATGCCGGTTATGGTGCTGATAGTGTACACAATGATTATCACATAGCTTTAGCCCGCAAGGCCGCGCTGCAAAGTATGGTACTGCTTAAAAACGATAAGAATATTCTCCCTTTAAATAAGCAAGACTATTCGAGTATTATGGTGGTTGGATCAAGCGCCGCATCGTTAGATGCGCTGGTAGCTAACTATCATGGCGTAAGCAGCCGTATGGTAAATTTTGTTGAGGGTATTACCGCCGCTGTTGGTCCGGCTACGCGTGTGGAGTACGATTTAGGATCGGGTAATAGAGATACCACCCATTTTGGCGGAATATGGGCTGCCGGTAATGCCGATGTAACAGTAGCCGTAGTAGGTTTAACCCCGGTATTAGAGGGTGAGGCAGGCGACGCATTCTTATCCGAAAGCGGTGGCGACAAAAAGACTTTAAGCATCCCGGCAGATAACATCGCTTTTTTAAAGGAACTGCGTAAAAAGGTAACCAAGCCCATTATAGCGGTAGTTACCTCGGGCAGTGATGTTGATATTGCCGAGATTGCCCCTTATGCCGATGCCATCATATTGGCCTGGTACCCAGGCGAGCAGGGGGGGAACGCGTTGGCCGATATACTGTTTGGTAAATATTCGCCATCCGGCCACTTGCCATTAACCTTCTACAAGTCGGTTAACGATTTGCCTGCGTATGATAATTACAACATGAAGGGGCGCACTTACCGCTTCTTTACCGGGCCGGTACAATATCCGTTCGGCTTCGGTATGAGCTACACTTCATTTAAGTTCGACTGGAAAACGCAGCCACAAAAAAGCTACAGCGCTAAGGATTCAATCACCGTATCGGTTAACGTAACCAACACCGGCGCTATGGATGGCGATGAAGTGGTGCAGGCTTACATCAAATATCCGCAGGGAGAGCGCATGCCATTGAAAGAATTAAAAGGCTTTAAACGCGTAACCGTTACTAAAGGCGGACAGCAAACAGCGACTATTAAAATACAGGTGAGCGATCTGCAAAAGTGGGATTTGAAAGCTAACAAATGGAAATTATATCCAGGCACTTACACATTAAACATCGGCAATAATTCGGCTGACGAAAGATTGACGGCGACATTTACTATTAAGTAGTAATGGGTTGTATAAACACAAAGGGAATATCAAGCGATATTCCCTTTGTTATTTTACGGTGTATCTAAACAGCGCGTAAATCGTGTACCAGGCCAAGCTTTACGGCTAATCTGCCTGCAATTTCGCTTCGGCTTTTGCCCTCAATGGCCATTAAAAATTCAATGGGGCCACCTTCTTTACCACAGCCGAAGCATTTAAACGTATTTTTATCCTGCGATACCATGAGCGATGCGCCAGAATCCGGATGGAATGGGCAGCGGCCTTTTAAGGCTTTGCGGCTATCCTGCAAAGGCAGGTAGGCTGACACGATATTTACAATAGGTGCTTTAGTTTGAATGTGCGATATCAGTTCGTCAGAAGGCATGGTTAATAGTAATTATTAGAGGCTCAAACTTAATAAAAAAGCCCATAATAATGCATATCAGCGGCATTGATCTATGGGGTAGAACTATCTTATTGTGCAGCAATAACAAAAATAGCAGGGCTGCGTTATTGCTCTTCCTTAAAAAATACTTTGTAATAGTTCATGGCCTTGTCATCATCAAAACCTTTCTCAATCAAATCCTTATCGCCATGAATATAGATATGGAAATTACGGTCGAGTTTTAACACGCTTTTATAAACCCGCGCTTGTTTTTTTACTGCGTTGGTTGATATCTCGAAGCTATCTGCAATGGGTGTTTCAAACTCGTCTTCGTATTGCTGTTTATAATTTTTGAATGACTCGATGGCTTGCTCATTGCCAATAACTTCGCCCGCAAATTCGTCCAGGTCAAACGTTTCTTTCTCCTTAAAATACTTCATGCTGCGGTTCAGCAGGTCTATCTTATCGGCCTTGCTCATCTCAAACTCATCGTCCAGCTTTTGGGTTACAAAATTTTTATATACGCTGAGTGTATTGGCTGTTTGGTTAAAATTGTCGTTGCGGATTTTAAGCTTTAAAAAATCATCTTTCCAGTAAACGGCTGCGTCCTGACTGTTGCCGGTTTTATCAATCACCACCACCTTGTAGCCGTCTTCTTTAGCGGTATTAAAAATGAGGCAGCCTTTATCCAGCTTATTAATGTTGATCCCGTTTTCCTCATAGTCCATCTTAAAGCCGCCCTTGTCAGGGTAAACTTTTAGATAGGTTTCCTTTGTTTCAGATTTGAAAACGCCTATCGCATCCAATAGCTCACCCTCGATTTGCACGTTATTGAATAATCCGACATAGAGCTCACCGGCTTTAATTTTTGGGTGGGTAGTAACCGCATAAAGGTGCTTGGCTATATGCTGTGATACCTCATGAAAACGCTCGTTATCCTCAAAAATCTGCGTGACAAAGCTGAATATCTCATTCAGGTTGATGTCGCTGTGATGCATCAGGTGGTATACCTCGTTGGTTTTTTCGAACGGGGTTAAAAAATACTGCATCAGCAGGCGGGGAATCATCTCGTCCTTCAGGTCAAGCGGTTCGTCAGACAGGGAGTACATTTCGTCCTGCGCCTGATTACCTACATGGTGAACGGATAGGGTATCTAAAAAAGCTTCGAAAGAGGTAATCATTTAATTATAGTATAGAATAAATCAAGAAAAAGATATACTTCAATAACTTGAAAAGTAAAGACTGCTAAGATTACACAATCAATAAATTCATGAATTGAAATGCCACAAATGTAAATGCTCGAATGAATTATAGCAACTTTGAAGCTTAAGTATAACAAAGCAATAATTGCTAACAATGCAGATGCAACAACTGCTTTCTTATTAAAATTTATAAGCTCATTAAATCGCCCACCTTGTTTTATCCGCTGTATAGAAGGCGTGTCACTTTGCAAAAGTAATGCTAATACAGCAAGCAAAAATCCAAAACTAATTGAAGAAATGTCAATTGCTTTATCTGAAAAGCTTTCCATATCAATTTTAGAACTGAGATGAAATTTACAATTCATTAAAGCGAAACCTAATGCAAGGACTGTAGATAAATATTTTTCCTTTAATTTATCTATTGTCATCATATAGGGTAGTTATCAAGGTCGTTTTTTATCCGTTCATAAGCACTTAATATTTCTTGCTTACGTAAAGTAGGTTTTAAGTCAACCATATTTTTATCTTCATTGTAGTTGATAAATTCAATCATTTTATCCTTAATAAAATCTACTTCAGTAATATTACTTTCATCTTCTTCATAACCTCTAATCGCAAATTTTCTTATATTGCTTTTCATCAAATCGTAATTATTGCCAATCCATTCAAGCATTTGATTGATTTTACTCGTATGAAGAGATTTATCCTTTTTACTTGTTATTTTATATGTGACATCAATTAATTCGGCTCCTAGTTCCTCACCAGGTTTTGCAATTTCTTTAAGTGATTTTTGATTGTTTTTAACTTTTTTTACTATTTCTTGCGGAGCAAAAAATTGCATATGAACCGATTTTTTACTGCCCATACCTAATAACTTTTTCATTGCATCGATATTCATTACTAAATCAAATCGAATATCAAAGGACTGGATCAAATATTCATTAGTTTCATTGTATTTATGAACTATGTCATAGATATGTTTGTCGAATTGTCCCATGTACAAACCATCTTTAGTTACTTCGTAGAGGAAAAATTTTGATGTTTTAGAGTACAGGAAGACATTGCCATATGCCAATCCTTCTGGCTCCGTTAAACCTAATGAAGACAACTGGTTTGTTAGAATATTATTTTTAGGTGGAGTTGCATTCATTTTAGTAGATTGAACTATACCTAATATTACATCTTCTTTTTCTTCAATAAATACAAATTGCGTATGTTTTGGGCCAGATTTTATACTAATTGATGTCAGGTCTGAATTTAATAGTAAATCTTCGAAATTTAGTACATCTCCGCTTAACGTTTTGATTCTAACCCGGAATACTTCGATCTTTTTTTTGCTCATGTGCGTAGGTTTAAATTTTAGATAAATTAGGAATATTAAATATAACAATTTATCTAAAATGCATAGTAATTCAATTATGGAAATTAAGTTTAGTGATTTATACCGAACTTTGCGCTGATTATGATACTTAATGACGATACTATTGTTGCCCTTGCCACGCCAAACGGCGTAGGCGCTATAGGCGTTATCCGCCTGTCTGGTCCCCAAGCCATAACCATCGCCCAGAGCGTTTTTAAGGGGAAGGATCTGACCAAACAAGCATCGCATACCATCCATTTTGGTCATGTAGTTGATGGCGACGTGTTGCTTGATGAGGTGCTGATGTCGTTATTCGTAGCGCCACGCTCATACACTCGCGAAAACGTGGTAGAGATATCGTGCCATGGTTCAAATTATATATTAGAAAGTATCATCCGGCTACTGATTAAGCACGGTGCGAGGGCTGCCAAACCCGGCGAGTTTACACTGCGGGCATTTTTAAACGGACAACTCGACTTGTCTCAGGCCGAAGCCGTTGCCGACCTAATCGCGGCCAATTCAAAGGCATCGCAGCAGGTGGCCCTGCAGCAACTACGTGGCGGATTCAGCAATCAGTTAACCTCATTACGCGAACAGCTGGTGCAATTTGCTTCATTGGTTGAACTGGAACTTGATTTTTCGGAAGAGGATATTGAATTCGCTAACCGCGTTCAGCTTAAGCAACTGGTTGTTGATACCATGAAGGTTATCGGTGGCTTAATACGCTCGTTTGAACTGGGTAACGCGATAAAACAAGGTGTTAACACCGTTATAGCCGGGCGACCTAACGCTGGTAAATCAACCTTACTGAATGCGCTGTTAAACGAAGAGCGTGCAATAGTAAGCCATATTGCAGGTACCACACGCGATACCATAGAAGAAGTTTTAAATATAAACGGCATTAATTTCAGGCTGATTGATACCGCCGGAATACGCGAGGCTACCGATGCCATTGAGCAGATAGGGGTGGAGCGTACCATGGAAAAAATTAGTCAGTCCGCCCTGATTATCTACGTTTACGATGCTGCCCAAATAACAGCAGAAGAACTTAATGCAGACATTGCTAAACTACAACGCCCCGGCATGAACCTGTTGTTGGTTGCTAACAAGATTGATCTATTGAACGAATCACAACTGACTATGCTGCATGCCGAAGCTATACAGGTATCAGCACAACAAAAACAACATATCGACTCGCTGAAAGACCACATATACCACGCGGCCATAAAGGAGCAACTTACTGGCAGCGAAACCCTGGTAACCAACATACGCCACCTCGAAGCCCTGCAAAAAACAGAAGAAGCCCTGAACCGCGTGCTCAACGGTGTGGACGGTTACATCACATCCGACTTTTTAGCCATGGATATAAAACAAGCCCTGCATTATCTTGGCGAAATTACAGGAACGGTTACAACTGATGATTTATTGGATAATATATTTAGTAAGTTCTGTATCGGCAAATGATCCCACAAAGTATCGCAAAATAAACATATAACAAGACAAACAAACGCCTCACTATCAAATAGTAGAGGCGTTTTTCTTTGTGTTATTTCGTGTCTGGTGAGGGTTCTTTGCAATGTTTTCGTAGGTGAGTTGTAACTGAAAATTGATTTTGTAACTCGAAAAAAAATGAGGGCGAAATTAGTGCACATAAGGACATCTAATGACATTAAAAGACGCCGAAAGACATTAAAAAACACTTAAATACACTTAATCCGGAGAAATTACGACAGGTGGAGAGTTTTTAAACTCAGGGTTTGTCATCTTGAATGGGAAATGATGGGAGAAATTGCGAGCCTTGCCATACAAATAAATTAAAGTTTTTTATAAAATCGAAATTTGACTATGATCGGTAACTTTGCTTTTTAACTAATACTGTAATAAAAAGTCGGAATATTAAAATTTACCGGTGATTTGAACATTGCCATCTATATCTAAAGCTATATCAACATTTTTTCAATTTGTTCTTCTATCTGCTTTGCTATTTCTGATTTTCGAAACCAACCCGATAAATGCCCAAAATAAGACTGGTTCATCTGTTGTGTCCGCTTTGGGTTCAGAATATGTATGCGTTAATTAAAAAGTATCTCCTCAATAATCTTTTTCATGCCGTTGGCTTGGTCGGCATTGGTGAAATAAACGTAACCAAACTGTTTTTCAGGATCAATCATAAAGGAAGAGGTGTACCCCAGGTTGTTTCCTCCATGCCAATAATTAGTAGCGCCATTGGCTTTGATAACGGCTAATCCTGCTGTCCAGCTATCTATTCGAAAAAAGAGTTTTACCGGATCATCCGACTTTAAAGTGATGACGGGTGTATACAAAGCCGGGTAGAGTTTTCTTACCTTCATCACCTGAATAACAAATTTGGCATAGTTGGTCACGTTAGCGAACATTCCACCGGCGGCGTCAAAGCTTTGACGGTCCCTGTTGTCAAGCACGGGCTTGCCGTCTTGATAACCAGTGGCGAAATTTTCTTTGCTTTCTTGCGTCAGGACAAAATGGAAGTGTTTAAGTTTTAACGGCAGGGCTACTTCACACTGAAAATCCTGGTCAAGGGTACGCAATGACTTCTTTTTTAAATGAGCTATAACTTTGGCGAGGTACATATAACCTTCGCCCGAGTAGGAAAACGCACTCCCTGGATCAAACGCCAGTTGCATCTTTTCACCTTCGCGCCAGTTAGGCAAGCCGGTGGTATGGCTCAGCACCATGCGTGCGGTAATTTTTTTGTAACGCTCATCATTAATATCTGCTGAAGGTAAATATTCAAAAAGTGGTTTATCCAGATCAATGACGCCATCGTTCGCTAATTTCTGAACATAAAAACTAAAGACGGGCTTTGACATAGACGCGGCTTCAAAGTATGTTTGAGCAGTAACCGGCTTGCGGCTTTCAACATTGGCAAAGCCGAACCCCCTTGCATATACGATTTTACCCTTGTTGATGATTGCAAGCGACATGCCGGGTATTTTGAGGGAATCCATGGCCTTTTTAACTTGCAACTCTATGCTTACAATACTGATACGTTTACCTGAATGGGTGCCGATCTGGGCTTTGCTGATGCTGGTTGATAATAGAAGTAAGATGAATATTTTGCGCATATATGGAAAGACGTTTGAGTATTGATAAGTGTGACGAGTAATTTCAAACGATATTATCAAGCCCAGGTTTGGGTGGAAATGACTATTCCAAAAGCTTAAGGTTTATTATCCGGATGTTGCTGGAAAACCATTATTTATTATTTAAAAAATGTTAGCTACCCCCAAGCTGATATACATTCTCAATAATCTCGCTGTTCTTGAACTGATTTTTTTCCCAAGTGATCAGAAAAGTACCGCCCCAAACTTTCTCCCGGTCGCGCAGAATTGGTCTGATCTGCTGCTTCATGAACTCAAAATGTAGCAATGGCAATGCTTTATCGGTTTGTATCCAATAGTATTCTACGCCTTTACCGGGAAGTTGATTAATACTACCCGCCTGGTATAATGCCGTATAGTATGTCCTGAATGATACCTCAGGATGATCTGGCACCCCTCTGAATTTATGCGTATACACCCCGGAAAGCTTGATATTGCTGATCCGCAATCCAAGAGTATGCGAAAGGCTATCCATTGCTTCCCTTATGGCTTGAGGCTTGTCCGACCGGATGGCGGGTGTATGCCAACCCAATCCGTTCTTCATCATCAAAATTTCGTTTTTGTTATTAAAGACGATCAGATACTGAACGGTATAATTATCGTTTGTCTTCGTTTGAGCCTGGCTGTTTTGTGCCCTGCATTCATTGATTACAAACATGGTGAGGAGTAAAAGTAAAGTATTGAAGGTTTTCATAAGCTATAGAGTTGATCAGCTGTGTCGTTCCCATGAGCTAAACGAATATAAATATAAAATAGGATCGTGCTGGTATTTTAAAGTCTTTATTGGCTCATTGCGGATCATAACCACTATTGGCAAGTAGGTCTTCGGGGTTGGTAGGCCCAAAAGCCTTGGTGCTCGTAATGCTGGAAAACAGCCACAATGCCGGCGGAATAGTCAAATAGGATTTGATCAGCCAGTAAGGTTTGTTCCTGGGCTATTGTTAATTCCGGTTGTGCCTCCCCAAGAAAGATCTCCAGCGAAAGTTTCCCTCGCCATCCAGCTCGCTATGTACCGCGTCATAAAGTCAAATCCACTGCTACGGTTCATTTACGTCTTCTTAAGCTTTGTAATGGATCGTATCCAATTCTCTTCTTAACTTGATAAACCGTTTGAAGTGTACATAACCCAATTGTCAATAGGAATGATGGCTTACCGCATCAATTAGACCATAAAACTGAAGAGCGATTTAGCGTATCCTTCACCTCAGTAAAAAATATCACAAGGTAAACTGTATTATTGATACTGTAAATTCGACCAATCAGTTAGCTAGAATATCATTAATAAACTAAAAAGAAAAAAGATATCAATTGATAACCATCGTAGTTGGGTTTTATAGCCAACGATTATTTTTTGGGGTTGCAGCAAATCAAATACTTATATATATAAAAAATATCAAAATGCTGTAAATGAAGATTTCAAGAAATTATAAAACAATAAAGCCTGTAAACTTTTAAATTACAGGCTTTACCAGCATTGCCGAGCAGGCAGGGCCAATTTCTTCACCCTCAAGTTTTGATAATGTTGATGTGTTAAAGTATAATTTTAAGATGGTACTGGATACTCTTAAAAGGAAGCTTTATTTAAAACAATTTTTATCGTTTTTACTATCTGTAAGTTGATTAGTTCTTAGCCTGATCCCAAATAGATTTGACTGTGTACACTTCCAGATTTTTCACATCGATGTTGTTACTCCAAAAATGGAATCCTTCGGTGTTCTTAGCATCCGGCTTGCGTTGCATGGAGTAGGAGTAAGCGCCATTATCAATAAATACCTCAATGGATGTACGGTCAATGTAAATATCAGCGCTTAGTTCCATGCTGGTCATGTCTTCGGGCGAGTAAAATACGCCGTTAAGCGTGTTGTAGTTCATATCGTAATCAATGATATGTTGCCCAAGAAGGTTAAGCCCGGCACTTGTAGCGTGCGACAGCTTGATGGTTGCCTTGATACGCAGCCGGTCATGGTTATTATATGCCTTAAGCAGATCATTAGCGGCGCCTTCTTTGAGGTTTGTCCACTGTCCGGTTTTTTCAAACAGTTGTTCGGTCTCTCTTATTGGCATACTGAACAGGCGAACGCCGTTCTTAGTGGTTTTCAGAGTAAGCTCAGTAGGCAATAGCATGATACCGTTAAACGGCATACCGGGGTGTGATAAGCGGCCCCAGCCGATTTGTATGCGGCGGCCATCGCTTTCAGGTATATTGGTAAATGTTTGCGCGGCGTAGATGGTACCGGTGCTAAAATAATGCTTGCCCGATTCGGGAGTGAACTTTTTACCATCAAATGAGCCGATCATATACGTGTTTGAAGCGCCGTACATCACCCATTTGGTTTTGCCTTTATCGCCATCAACCGGTAACTCAAACAGGTCAGGACATTCCCAAAAACCTGTAGTATGGCTTTGGTAAACCCAATCTTTAAGGTTAGCGGAGTTGTAGATGGAGTGCCCGTCGCGTTCGTTAAGCACCAAAACCCAATGTTTGCCCGGTGCATACCAAAACACCCGCGGGTCACGCGTATCCTGGCTGTTCCATTTTTCTTTTGAATCAATCAGCGGATTGCCTTTATACTTTGTCCAGGTACGGCCTTTATCAAGGCTATAAGCCATGCACTGTACTTGTTTGCCATGCCCGTCAACAGTGTAAGTGGCTATCATGGCAGGAGTTTTGCCTTTGTTAAAGCCGGCGGTATTATTGTAGTCGATCACGGTAGAGCCTGAGAACATGGTGCCCAGATCATCCGGACTAAGCGCTACCGGCAATTCCTGCCAGTGTATCATATCCTTACTCACTGCATGCCCCCATGACATGTTTTCCCATTCCTTTTCATAAGGATTATGCTGATAGAACAAATGGTATTCGCCCTCATAAAATATCAATCCATTAGGGTCATTGATCCAGCCACGGCGTGTGGTAAAGTGAAACTGCGGGCGGTTTTTTTCATGATAAATGGAATCCTGCCCGGCAATTTTATCATCCTGGTAAATTTTTGAGAGTCCTGCGTTGTCACCTTCGTAACTAATGGTTACGGTTTTGCCTTTCAGGTTACTTACATCGCAAAACACCCAGTATTCGGGTTCGCCGCTGGCTAAGCGTATCTTGAACTCGCGCTCCTTTTTGCCACCAACGGTAAACTTCATGTTGCTGCGTTGTTGCGCCTGCGATACCGGCAGGTTCAAATACCGCTTGGTAATTTTTATAGGCAGATCAGCAGCCTGTACATGTAATGCGCTGCAGGCGGCCAGGCAACAGGTAAGTATTGTTTTAGTAAATGTTTTCATAATCATACTTAGTTATAAATAAAAGGAAGAGATTATAAATTGTCTTCGGTTAAATTATTTAAGGGTTATAAAGGGTTTAATTTATTATTGCGAGCCATAAGTGTCATTCGGTTTGCTGTAATAAATTTTTCGCGCCTTTTTTGCCATACCAGTAAATAGTGGCTGAAATATCAGCGCTGCCGTTTTCCCAGCCAAGCATCTCCACGTTGTAATGAAACTGTTTGTTGAATGGTACCGCGTCGAGGTTTCGGGTACGTGTAAAGGTGTTTTCCCCAAATGAGTCCTCATTATCCGCACGCGTAGCATTTGCAAAAGGTGATTGGTAGATCACTACCGGCGCCCATGATGTGTTGTAATAATCCTCTAAGCCGGTACCGTATTCTGATGTGAATTGCTCCCCGTCAACCCATAATTTCTGATCACCCTCGCCATACCATTTGTGCATATGGTTATTTACCGAAAAGGTTTCGCCCACAAACAAGCCTGCACCGGTAAACTTAGCAACATCCCATTCAATAGGTTTATCAGCTTCTGTTCTTTTTATGGGGATGTTATTTTCCTGACGCCAATCGGCATGAAAGTAAAGGCTTGATGCATCCCAGTTCCAGGGCTTGGATATTACGGTAATAGTTAAATTGACTGCCGCGTCGTTTTTATTTACTACAGCAAGCCGGCCGCTACGCTGATAAGGCATCACAAAGCGGCTTATCATTTCAGCTTTTGGGCTTACCGTTCTGTACCAGCTGTTTACCGCGGTACTTCCGGCTCCGCTTCCAAAAAAATCACTTAGCGGACAATAAACTGTTTGTTCGCCATCAAACACAGCTTTTAAAAATAACGAACGCAATAGGGCATCGGTATACTGAGTTGTATCATTCAGTTTGATTTGAAAGAATGAAACAGCATGGCTACCTGCCGGGAGTGGGATTATGGCTGTGCCTTGTGCGGCTACTTTGTAAGCCTTGCTGTTTTTTATTTGCTGAATATTAGGGTTAAGCAACTTATCATTAACGCGTTTTATAAGCGCTTTATTAGCGGTAAACACGCTGCCTGAAAAGGTTTCGACCTTTGTACCGGCCGGATATTTACGGAAATTGATCTGGTAATAACGCTTCTCCGCAACAGGGTTCTGCGGGTCTTCCCAGGTTACCTTACAATGTTTTTTATAGGGCATAGGCAGGTATAAAGTGCTTCCGCCTTTTGCTTCTGCCTCATAACTTGAGTGCGGTATCAGAAGTCCCTTCCCCAAAGGGTAAGGGAACTTCATCAAATCATATCCGGGGATGATGATACGCGCGTTTGGTTCATTGTCAAAGTATATGCGCAAAGTGCCGGGCCTTTTAAAGGTGGTTTCCCAAAAACGCACAATAGCACCAGGCCCATCTTCGTCCATCATTACATGTTCATTACGACCGGAGTTGTTTTCCATACGTATAAAGTTTGTATGATCCTCATTAGCGAACCATCCCGGTTGCTGCGCGGATACCGAATGCCTGTCATAACTGCTTACCTGCCTGAGCAGGTATTGGCTTTCAGGCAATCTGGCAACCGCCGAGGCATCCGCTAGCTCATTCAGTAAGGATTTCAAGGTAACCACATTCTGAGCCGGAACGATGAGCGTACAGCTAATCAGCCAACCTGTAAGTATAACTTTGCGCAGTATATTCATCACCCTATATTGGTTTACCATCCGGTATTTTGTTTGTAAAGGCCCTTACTAAAGTTGATCTGGTTTAGTGGTATCGGCAAATACTCGTCACGGTTCTTTTTAAATGAGGCATCGTTTAGGTGTGTTACGCGGCCTTTTTCTTTGGCAAAGTACGTATTCATGTATTCAGCCGCAATACCCCAGCGTACCAGGTCAAAAAAGCGGTAACCTTCCATGGCAAACTCCATTCGGCGCTCATAACGCAGGGCCTGGCGCGCGTAGTCGTTAGTCCAGGTGCAATTTACACCGGGCTGATAGGTGTTAATCAGGTAGTTTGAGGTAGATGTACCATCACTCATCTTTAACCGGCCGGTACTGTTTTTGGCCCTCGTGCGTATAGCATTGATCAGCGGCAGGGCGTCCTGTTCGCGGCCCAGTTCAATAAGCGCCTCAGCTTTCATCAGCATCACATCGGCAAACCTGATGATAGCCCAGTTTTTCGAGCTCGACATAAAAGGAGGGAAGCGCTTGAAAGATGGATCATCAAATAATACCGTTTCTTTCAAACTTAGCATCGGCCCGTAAATTTGCGGCGCGCGCGACCATGATGTTTGATAGATGAATGATGGCCGGTACTTGTAAGGGTGCCCCGGTATAGCGGCGGTATGGTCAAGCCTCGGGTCGAACGAGTGCGATTCGTAGTCGCCGTCTTTGGCTATCTCGTTATTGTTAAAAGTGCTAAAATCAGGCAGGCCCTGGCTGTTAGTAACAAAGGCATTGATCAGGTTATAGCTAGGCACGTGAAATCCGCAGCAGCCATATTCCTTATTCATCGGGTAGTTTAGCGAATGCCCGTTATCAATACGGCCAAACGGGGTATTGTCATCAAGGGAGTACTGTATGGCGAATACCGATTCGGAACCGTTTTCATATTGGGTCAAAAAGTTTTGGGCATAGTCAGGAAACAGGGAATAAGGCCCTGCTATCACCTCGTCGCACAACGTATTAACCTCGGTTAGTTTTGCCTGGTCTTTACCGGTAACATTATTATTATCATCTTGCATATAGGCCTGATACAATAAAGTTTTAGCCAGATAGGCTTTAGCCGCGTATTGATTAGGGCGCCCAACTTCGGCCTGCGTTGTTGGCAGGCTTTCCGCTGCGAACCTGAAATCGTCGGCTATCTTGGTCCACAAGGCATCGCTTGAATAGCCTCGGTTTGATACCGTATCATAAGCGGCGCGATCAATGGTTTCATCAATATACGGCACATGCTTATACAATATCTTTAGCAAAAAATAAAAATGACCACGCAAAAAACGGGCTTCAGCCTGGCGGGCTGTTTTGTTAGGATAGTCGGCCTCCGTCATTGTATTGATGCGGGTTAAGGCATCGTTAGCACGACCAACCCCAATGTACAGCCTGAACCAGGTAACGTCCGACGCACCCAGATCAACACGATTAAGCGCGAAGGTTTCGTAAGCATGAAAATCGCCCACGTCGCCGGGGCCATCGCCGCCTTTATAAGCATCGCCGCTGCGTACGCTGCCATATGACCATAGGTTGCTATAAGGCGCGGTAAAGGCATCGTTACCTAAAGCTGAATAGGCGGATATAAGCATCTTGTCCACATTTTCAGGTGTATTCAGGTCATCGCCTGACACTGTGCCTTGAGGCTGCTCATCTAAAAACTTTTTGCACGATGTTGTCAGCAGGCAAACCATCAATACAGGTAATATATATCTTTTCATTTTTCTTTTATAATTAGTTAAAAGGTAACGTTAAGCCCAACTGTAGTTATAACCGGTATCGGAAAACCATTCCCCGGGTTTTCCGGATCAGGAGCTGTGTATGACGATGATTTGATGGTAACAAGGTTGCTGGCCTGCAAAAACAAGCGGGCATTTTGTACCTTGTATTTAGTTAAAACGTTTTTCAGGTTATACCCTAACTGAATGTTACGCAGTTTGAGGTACGATCCGCTCTCGATAAAATAAGTTGAGAAGCGTCCCTCGTTATTTCTGTCAACAGTGGTAAGGGCGGGTATGGTTGATGATGTGTTTTGGGGTGTCCAGGCATGCAACACGCGCGAGCCCCAGTTGGCACCGGGTTGTAATGACGAAAAATCGGTTAGTCCTTTGTAGGTGTTATTCACATCATTGCCCTTAACGCCTTGTAAAAAGAACGAAAGATCGAAACTTTTGTAGCTGATGTTGGCGTTGAAACCATAAAGAAAATCCGGGTCGCCGCGTCCTATGTAGTCGCGGTCGCGATCGTTAATGAGGTTATCGCCATTCAGGTCTTTATAACGGATACGGCCTACGCCTTTACCCGGCTGCTCGGGTGCGCCATCAACCTCGGCCTGGTTTTGAAATATGCCATCAGCCACGTAACCAAACATGGAATTTACCGAGCGGCCCAGAATGGTTTTGTCGGTACCGTTGCCGGGATATGAGGTCAATACCTCGGATGGTAGTTTGGTTATTTTGTTACGATAGGTGGAGAAGTTACCCGTCAGGTCAACCTTCCATTCGTTGAATGATGTTGAATAGTTAAGCACCATTTCAAAACCCTTGTTGTATACTGATGCGCCATTGGCAAAACGGTCGCCGCCGTTACCTTTAACGGCTAAATAGGCTGGCTTTATCAATATGTCTGTAGTGTTTTTGGTAAAGTAATCTATTGAACCGGTGATGCTGTTGTTGAATAAGCCAAAGTCGATACCATAGTTATTCTCGGTTTTTTCTTCCCACCTGATGTCGGGGTTACCGGTTTGTACCAGCACAAAACCTGATGGTAGCTGGCCTGTACCATTGCCGCCAATATCATAAGCGGTACCACCATCAAAATTACCTGTGGGGTTGGTGCCGTAAATAGGGGTGTATAATGAGTAGTTGGCGTAATTATCTATCTCCTGGTTACCGGTGCGGCCCCAGCCGTAACGCAGTTTCAGGTCGGATATAAATGGCAGGTTGTCCTTAATAAATGTTTCTTCGCTGATACGCCAGCCTAATGATGCAGCCGGGAATATACCGTACCTGTTATTGCTGCCAAATCGGGATGATCCGTCTCGGCGTAGTGTAACCGAAGCTATATACCGGTCGTTATACGAGTAATTTACCCTGCCAAATATTGATAGCAGTGAATTGCCCGAGCCACCACCGTAATTAGCGATGTTGGTTGAACCGGCATTCAGATAAGCATAATTCATGTTCTCCAGCGCGTAACCTTGCCTGCTGCCGCCAAGGTTGCGGTTCATGATCTTGATCTGCTCATGCGCTGCAAGCAGGTCAATCTTATGCTTTTTAAATGAAAGGTTATAAGTTAGCTGATTCTTCCAGATCAGGTTGCCATCGTACGAGCTGTTGCTGCCCACGGCATTCGAAGGGTCAACCAGATAACCCGACACGTATGATTTGCGTAACGTACGGTTGTAATTGGTAGCATAATCAATACCGTAATTAGTGGATAGGGTAAGGTTGGGCAATATAGCCAGATCGGCATAAGCGTTACCGAATACACGTCCCAGGTGATTGATGTTCTGTTTGTTATCCTCAATCAGCCTAACCGGGTTTTGCCTGTCAGCCATGCCCGCCGATGGACCGCCCCAACCGCCATCAATGGTTCGCACCGGAATGATAGAAAAATCAATTAGCGACAAACCAGTTATATCGCCCAGCGGCAGCATAGGGTTGCGGATATATGAGCCCGAAAAGTTCTCGCCAATTTTTAAGCGTCCGCCAAATAAACTATAATCAGAGTTGAACCTGGCAGTGATTTTCTGGTTACGACTTTCTTTAATAATACCTTTATTATCGTAATAACTAACCGAGAAGAGGGAATTGCTTTTTTCGGTTCCGTTTGATACATCCAGGTTATACTGTTGTATATGCGATGTTTGGGATATTTCATCAAACCAGCGGGTATCTGCCGGGCGCATGGTTTTTGCCGCATCTAAAAACTCGGGTAGTCTTACGTTGTTCAATACTGGATTATCAAAGTTGTTATTCCAATCGTATTGATAGGTTGAGTTAAGATTAGGGTTTTGCCTGTCGTTAACTGCGGCTTGCCAGTAAGCCCGGCCGCGGTCGTTTGTGTTTAACACATCCAGTTTAGAGTTGTAAAACTGCCATGATGATGAGCCATTGAACGTGATACGGCTTTGCCCGCTTTTAGCCCGCTTGGTAGTTACAATAATTACCCCGTTGGCCGCCCGCGAGCCATAAATAGAGGCTGATGAGGCATCCTTTAATACCTGTATCGATTCCACATCATCAGGGTTAAGCTCCTGCAAGCCGCGGGTAGTGGGCACACCGTCAATTACATACAGCGGATCATTATTGCCCAGCGTACCTATGCCGCGTATGCGCACTGTTGCGCCGCCGCCAGGGTTACCATCGGTAGTAATGTTAACACCGGCAACCCTGCCTTGTAGTGCTTTTACGGGGTTGCCCAGCGGTATGTCCTTAATATCCTTGGTATTTACTACGGATACCGCGCCCGTAAGGTCTTTTTTGCGTTCCTTTTGGTATCCGGTTACCACCACCTCGTTCAGGTCGGTGTTACTTATCTGCATAGTTACAGTGAGTTTGGCGGTGCCGGTTAATTTGCGGGTAACGCTTTGCGCACCCATGTAACTAAAGTTAAGGGTTTGGCCCGCGGCTGCCTGAATGTTAAAGCCGCCTTTTACATCGGTTATCACCGCTTTTTGTGTTTCAATAACCGTAACGGTAACACCCTCAAGCGGTGTTGAATTTTGATCGGTAACGGTACCGGTAATGGCTGGCGTTTGCGCCAGCCCGCTTTGCGCCAGCGCTGTTAGCAGGCAACAAAAAAGTAATAGTTTTCTCATGTTTGGTTTTAATTGGTTTTGGGTTATAACTGTAGGCGGTAATTCAAAAACTCATGCAATTCAATAGGCTGATAAACGGGGCAGCCGCCTTTTTTTGAGGCTACAAAGGCGCCCATGGCTACGGCATTGTCAATAATGGTTTGCGGTTGTTTTTGGTGATAGTGATTGTAGATAAAAGCAGCCAGGAAAGCATCGCCGCTGCCAATGGTATCGGCCATTTTTATAACCGGCGGATGTGCCTTAAAAACATCATCGCCGTTAAAATAAAGCGCTCCCTTACGCCCGCGGGTGAGTATTACTTCCTTTAATTCGAATTTTTCGATCAGGAAAAGTATCTGGCTATGGTTGTCATTCGGCGCGTCAAAAAGCTCGCAAATAATGTTGATCTCCTCCTGGTTGCATTTGAGTATATCTGTTTTTAAAAGCAGATTGTGCAGCAGGGTAGGCGTAAAGTGCGGCTGACGAAGATTAACGTCAAACACTTTTATAGCATCTGTTTCCAGCAAACGGAAAAGCGTATCGCGCGAGGCGGCATTACGTGAGGCTAAGGTGCCGAAAACAAGGTAACGTGCAGCATCCAGTGCTGCTGCCTGCTCTTGCTGGTATTCAATATAATCCCATGCTACGGGCGATACAATGGTGTATCTAACCTCTTCGGTGCCGTTTATTTCGGCTATTACTTCGCCCGTTTGTTGTGTAGCATTGGTTTGTATCAGGTTGGTAGCTATACCGGCGGAGCGCATAACGTCGATCAGTTTGTGGCCGTTATCGTCATCTCCAATACAACTTATCATGCCGGCAGGTAAGCCCAGCTTATTCAAATGGTAGCAAACGTTAAGCGGCGCGCCACCAGCCTGGGGGCCATCGGGTAAAATATCCCATAAAACTTCGCCGTAGCAAACAGCTAAATTTTGTTGTTGTAACATGGCTCTCAATTAATGAGTTATAAGATTGGTTTCGATTTGCTCAAGGCTGCGGCCCTTGGTTTCGGGCATAAACTTCCATACAAAAATGAGCTGGCACACCATCATGGTCGCAAAGAACAGGAAGGTGGTTTGGCCGCCCAGCTTTTCAGCAAAGTAGGGGAAACAGAAGGCTATGGCCGCCGCCATTACCCAGTGCGTTGAGCTGCCCAGGGTTTGCCCTTTGGCGCGTACTGAGTTAGGGAATATCTCAGAGATAAATACCCATATAACCGCCCCTTGCGAGAAGGCGAAGAACGCAATGAATATCATGATATAAACCGGAATGGAAAAGCCGCTTTGCGCCGCGTTGTTAAAGGAGAACGCCACCAGTAAGAGCGAACTGATGAGGCCGAACGAGCCGATCAGCATCAGCGTACGGCGGCCAACTTTATCAATAACATTAATGGCTGCCAGCGTGAATACAAAGTTGATTACGCCAATGCCCACGGTTGAGAGCAGCGAAGTATGCGCACCAAGTCCGGCCATTTCAAATATCCGCGGAGCGTAATATATAATGGCATTTATGCCCGATACCTGGTTAAAAAAGGCGAACATACCGGCTAATAAGATAGGTGTACGGTAATGCCCGGAAAACAAACTTTCCTGTTTACCGGTGTTCGTGTGGGCTGATGCCTGAATAGTTTGCAGCTCTTTCACGCTATTCAGCGGGTCAATAATATCTAATATTGATTTTGCCCGGGTCAGGTCATTTCTATGCAGAATAAGCCAGCGTGGGCTTTCAGGAATAAACCTGATCAGGATAAGAAATAATAATGACGGTACCGCCTGCACGCCCAGCATTAATCGCCAGCTATCTTCACCTGTTTGGCTGATAAGGTAATTGGAGAGGTAAGACAGCAGGATACCCAACACCACGTTAAACTGGAAAAGCCCTACCAGTTTGCCGCGCCTGTCGGCCGGTGATACTTCTGAAATATAGATAGGGGCGGTTACTGATGATATGCCTACACCTAAGCCGCCAAGAAATCTGAATACCAAGAAAATGATCCAATTGTTGGCGAAAGCGGTACCTAATGATGATAGCAGGTAGGCTGCGGCAACAAAGTAAAGGGTGTTTTTGCGGCCAAACCTGTCCGACGGTTTTGCGCCTAACAACGAGCCGATAACTGTGCCTATTAAGGCAATGGATATGGTGAGGCCATGCTCAAATACGCTAAGCTCCCAAAATTTTTGAATAGCCTTTTCGGCACCTGAAATTACGGCTGTGTCGAATCCAAACAAGAAGCCGCCAAGCGCCACGACCATTGACCAGGCCAGCACAGAATTTTTATTCATAAGTAAAGATTTATGTATTGGTTATTGCCGCAAATTATGGCGATGGGCACCTGTGCGGGTATTGTTTATATATCAAAAGGTATCAATTTTATAACATTTGATAATATGTTGATTATTAGTATTATACTATTATGATGCAGCTGTTTATTTAAACCGATCTTAGTTTTTGTTACCGCGTATGTTTGGCTTTGTTACATAGCGGGGCAGGTGTGTTTGGTACACCATTAAGTATGCGTAATTACTAATTGTTGTTATTTTTAGGGCGATGGTAATAGTAGGATAGATTTAAGTAGATGTGCAAAACAAGAAAGGCCGGATGAACCGGCCTTAAATAAGTTTTATTATGGTAGGTGTTAAACCTGCGTTTTTCGCTTATACTCGCTGGGAGTACAATTGTATTTGCCTTTAAAAACGGTAGCGAAGTAGTTAGGGTTTGAAAAGCCTACGGCGTAGGTAATTTCTGCAATGGTCATGTCCTCGTTAAGCAGCAGGTAGGTGGCTTTTTTCAGTCGACGGTTTAAAATATAATCGGTAATGCTGCAACCCAGCAGGGCCTTTACCTTACGATATAATTGTATGCGCGATACGCCTATCACCTTACATATATCATCAACACTAAACTGATCGTTAGCCAGGTTTTGCTCCACAATACCGGCAAAGTCATTCAGGAATTTCTTATCTATCTGCCTTGAACCTGATGCTCGTTCAAGCGGGGTAATGTCGCTGGTAAACCTGTCCTTAAGCAGGCGGCGGTTATACAGCAGGTTGTTCACGCTGGCCTGTAAATACTCCATATTAAATGGTTTGGTAATATACAAATCGGCCATGGCGTTAATGCCCGATATTTGCTGCTCCATGCTGCCCTGCGCTGTTAACAGTATGATAGGTATATGCGATGTACGCACATCCGATTTCAATTTCTCGCACAACGTTTTGCCCGATATTTCAGGTAAAACCACGTCAGAAAGTATCAGATCGGGCACCAGCTCATAAGCCTTGGTTATGGCATCGGTGCCGCTGGTGGCTGTGAACACCTCATAGCTTACCGAAAACTTATCGGCCAGGTAATCCAGTAGTTCGGCATTGTCTTCAACTATAAGTATTGAGTGCTGTTTAGGCTCCTCAAATGGACTTTTATCCATAACCTTAACCGGCTCCTTAATATCAGCGTTATAAATGGCCGAGCGTATTTCCATGCCAGCCCAGTTGCCCGGCAGTACAGATCGTTCCTCGTCGTTTAAATGAGCGTTGCCCAAGGGCAGACTTACGGTAAAGGTACTGCCATGCCATTTTTCGCTGGTTACGTTAATGTGGCCATGATGCAGGGCTACTATTTCTTTTGACAACGAAAGGCCAATACCCGAGCCATTCAGTGGCATGTGATCACTTTGATAAAAATGATCGAATACGAGCTTTAATTCCTCGGTGCTCATGCCCACGCCGGTATCCTGTACATCAACCTCAACATGGTCAGCCAGCCGGGTTATCTTAACCTTGATGCGTCCCTTTTCGCAGGTAAACTTTATGGCGTTAGCCAGCAGGTTAAAAAACACCTTTTCGAGCATGGCGGCATCAAACCAGCATTTTATATCACTTTCTGCCGATGATATGGTGAGCGATATATGCTGCTTCTGCGCATGCATCCTAAAGTTATCAACCACATCGCGCACAAAAGCTACAAGGTTACCCTCCGCGGTTTTGATGGATTGTTTATCGTATTCTATCTTACGGTAATCAATTATCTGGTTTACCATGCGCAGCAGGCGGTGACTGTTCTGGTGTATCAGGCGCATGCTTTTGCCTTCCATCGCCATCAGTTTCTGGTTGTTCATCATATCCTGCAAGGGCGATAGTATCAGCGTTAGCGGCGTACGAAACTCGTGCGATACATTGGTAAAAAAGTTTAGCTTAGCCTCGGTAGCCACCTCAGCCTTGGCCGACATTTCAAGCAATTGATTTCGCTGTAAAAGTATCTCCTCATTCTTGGCGTTAAGGCTTTTGTTGATCTTCCGGTTTTCATTCAGCGAATAAAACGCAAGCCCACCCGAAATAACGGTTAACACCAGCGCAATTACGATGACATCGAGTACTATCTGCTGGTTGTTGTAGATGTTCTGCTGTTCGGCTATCAGCGTTTGCTGACGCTCAATATCCTTTTGCTGATTTTGTACTTTATCCCATTGCAGGTTCATGAGCTGTACGTTGGCCGAGTCGATCACTAATGATTTAAGGATGTTCTCGCGCGCGAAGGGTTCATTGTTTAATATTTTAAAGGCGGTAGCTATGGCTTCCTTACCACCGGTAGGGTAAAGCACACTGGCATCAATAACTTTGTTCGCAATCATTTGTAAACCGCCACCTTGCCCCGGCAGCGCATCAACTCCTACAATGCGTGCCTTTAATGGTTGATGTAATGCTTTAAACGATTCGCTTACGCCTGACGCCATAACATCATTATGAGCAAATACGGCGTCAATTTTTGGTAGTTCGTTCTTGATGCGTGCCAGTTGCCGGCGCGTGTTTGGTTTTAGCCAGTCGCCATAAACCTTGGTTGCAATACGTACATCCGGAAATTGCTTCAATCCATCCCTGAAACCCCTGTCGCGTTCAATAGCAGGCGATGAGCCGGGCAGGCCCATTACCTCTAAAACCGATGTTTTTCCTTTTAAGGTAGATCCTAAATACTCACCGGCCATTTTGCCCAACTGATAGTTATCGGCCCCAACATAGGCGGTGTAAAGTGTTGATGCAGTTTTGCGGTCAATAATAATAACAGGGATGCCTTTATTATAAACCTCTTCCACAATTTCGGTAAGCGGCTGAGCTTCATTAGGCGATATAATCAATATGTCGATGCCCTGCTTCAGCATCTTTTTTACCTGTGCGATTTGCCTGCTGCTGCTATTTTGAGCGTCGGTATAAATAAATTTGGTGCCGGGGTGTAACGATAGCTCGATTTTCACCTCCTCGAGCATCGTCTTTCGCCAAAGGTCTGAACCTACGCATTGCGAAAACCCAATTTTGTAAGTAGCAAGCTCTTTTTTATGATTGCAACTTTCCATCAATGTCACCATCATAAACGCCCCTAATAAATTTAATACGCGGAAAAGACTTTTGATGTGAGACATATGAAGGATACAACTGACGTTTTACGAAGGATGCTTTAAATAATAAAATTAAAAAAAAAACCATAAACCTATAGACCGCAGATTTAGTCTCTTCTACAATCGGGCCAATTAAAAGTAGGATTTCTAGCCGCAGTGCATCGAGGCAATTGATAGCTATTTTATAATTTGAATTGAGCTTAGACGTAATAGTGGTCACCACACTGCTGCTCAAGGCATCGATAGCAGCAGCTATAAATCGGGCATCCAATTTACTCGCAACCCGCAACCGCTGTGAAAATTACTTCGAAAATAAAATGTAGCTTTGGGTGGTATCACTTTTGCAGATTTAGTGCTTAATACTGTGAGTTCGCTAACGTCGTTAGAGCAACTAACCACATCCACAAGCTATCACTCATCATTAAAGTATATTTACACGCAAAAAATCAATCCCCCAAATCAGAATTTTCCCAAGTGGCGCGAAGTCCTAACCTGATGGCTCAACAGAAAGGAGCGCATCTTCGAAACGTTTGAGCAACATAGCTCACAAAGGAATGGGGATACTTGCCACACTACGCGGCAGATTCTAATTGGACGCAATAGTTACTGCTGATCCGGCTACAAAAATCAGCAGTTCGGCTAATCTGCCGCCGGGCGCTGGCCGGTATATTTGTGAGGAGTACCTCAGTACAGGACGAATGCAATCACAGAACGAGAACAATCCGCCTTCGGGCAGCTCAGCTTACCGCCCGGACCCGGGATACAAGGATGTATTTGCCCGAACCGGCGGTACATCGGCCTTCGGCACTGCGCCCGGCGACTGGCAGGCGATGCGAAAAGCTGGTAACAAGGCCATGGAAGCGCTGGCCGGACAGGCACCGCAATATCCGGATATCAGAACCGAAACCTTTACTACCGCCGCGGAAGACGGCACCCCGCTTACCCGTCACTACTTCTATAAAGACGGAATACAGCCGTGCTCGGCTATCATTTACGCACACGGCGGCGCAATGATCATGGGCAGCGTCAGTCTCTTCCACTCTCTTATCGCACAGCATGTCAGCGGTACGGGTGTGCCATTCCTCGCGGTGGAATACCGTAAAGCACCTGACGAAGCGAGGGGAACGACGCTTGCCGGCGACCTCTGTTCGGGACTTCAATGGCTGATCCAAAACGCGGCTAAATTCGGTATCGATGCAGCGCGTATCGCTCTGATGGGCCACAGCGCCGGCGGCGGACTGGCCGCCGGCGCGGCGATCCTGGCCAGAGAAAAAAAATTAAAGGTCGCCATGCAACTGCTGATCTACCCGATGCTGGACGACCGGAACACCGATACGGAAAATGACGCGGCTGTGCAGCCCTACCTGACCTTCACCCATGAAGACAATTATACAGGCTGGAGCGCCCTTCTGGGCGACCGGGTCGGCACAGCACACGTTTTGCCCGTTGAAGCGCCGGCACGCTTAACAGACTTTGCCGGGCTGGCACCTGCCTATATCGAGACCGGTGAACTGGATATCTTCAGGAATGAGTCCATCGCATATGCCCTGGACCTTTCGAAAGCCGGCGTGCCTGTTGAATTTCACCTGCATCGTGGCGTGCCCCACGGTTATGACAACGTTCCCTCAGCGATCACAGAACGTGCGCTTGCCGACCGCTTCCGGGTGATCCGTTCGCTGTGACAACTGACGAATACCGAAACCTAATGACCAGACAAACAGTTACAGAACATAAAAACCACACTACCATGAAAAAGACCATATTCATTACAGGCGCCTCGACCGGCATGGGCCAGGCGACTGCCAGATTCTTTCAGCAAAAAGGCTGGCGCGTGATCGCGACGATGCGTGACCCCGGTAAAGACAAGGAGTTGTCCTTACTCGAGAACGTAACGCTGCTGCCCCTTGATGTGACCGATCCCGGGCAGATCAAAAGCACGGTCGCGCAAGCCATTGCCCTGCATCCCGTCGACGTGGTATTCAATAATGCCGGTTACGGCTTGATCGGCGTGCTGGAGTCGTTGAGCGACGAGCAGATCATGCGACAGCTGAACACCAATCTGATGGGCGTGATCCGGGTCACCCAGGCTTTCATCCCGCATTTCCGGGAAAGGAAGAGCGGCGTGTTCATCAGCACGACCTCAATGGGCGGATTGCTGGCCTTTCCGCTGTATTCCATTTACCACGCCGCCAAATTCGGCGTACAGGGCTGGTCGGAAAGCATGTCCTTCGAACTGGGCCTTCATAATATCCGGATCAAGACGGTCGCGCCCGGTGCGGTGCTCACGGATTTCCTGAGCCGTTCACTTGACAAGAGCAGTCATCCGGCCTACAAGGAACTGGAAGATAAATTATTCGCGGCATCGGAAAGTATGCTGTCGCAGGGCGTACCACCCGAAAAGATTGCCGAGGTCGTTTATGAGGCGGCCACAGACGATAAAGACCAGATTACTTACCTGGCCACACCGGATGCCAAAGCGGCTTATGAACGCCGGCTGGAGATCGGGGCCGAGGCATCCCGTAAGGAGATCCGCCAGCAGATCCTGGGTAGCTGATTACGGCAGATCACACACCTTCACTCAGGCTACCAGGCAACATGTAAAATATATTCGCGGTATCATGCAGGCCCTAAAAGCCTGCATGCTGCTTTTCCCAGATATTCTTTGATCCCGGGCGGTTCTGCCGGTAGTTTCGGATAGCCCGTACCGGAAACATTTTCCGCAAAAAGCCATCTTCCCTGCGCTTCGAGAAACCGGCGCATCGCAAAGAACCGCGGCCAGAAGATGCGGAGACCAGACCGAATTGTGCCTGATAGGAAAAGTGCCGGTCGCCGGCCAGCCCGGACAGCATCGCAGCCAGTTCGTTTCCGGTGACCAGATCACCGGCCAACACCTGTTTGGTGCCCTTATAAGTGTCCGGCGCATCGAAGAGCCAGGCTGCAGAGATCCCGATGTCCTGCAGCGCGATATAGGGTACCCGCGCGTCAGCGCCGAAGCGTCCCTTGATCACCTTGCCGCTGACCTTGAGCAGTTGCGAACCGATATGCTCCATGTATAATGCCGGCAGGATGATCATCGTGCCCGGCAGGTATTTCCTGAACAGCTCTTTCAAAACCAGTTTGCTGTCGATCCAGGGAACGCCCGAGGGGCTGCCCGTCAAGTTGATAACGGGCTGTAAACGACATGGGGAACACCGGCCTCCAGACAAGCCCAGACGATGTTCTTGCCTTGTCTCATCTCCGCGCCGGTGTCAAAGACCCCCGCGCTCATACGACCGGGGCTGGGTGACCGCGAAAACGCCATCGCAGGCATTCCGGAGTGATGCCATATCCGAGAGATCGGCCTGTACCACTTCGGCACCCGAAGCGGCAAGCGCCTCAGCCGCATCAGTATCCGGATCCCTGGTCAGGGCGGTGACCGACCAGCAGCCGCTACCGCGCCCCACTGGTTTCCCGTGGCTCCGCAGACGACTATTTTATTGCTTTGCATATCCTGTAATTAATTATAAATCATCTGGTGGCGATAAAGAAGGCGATGATGGAAACGGCAAGCCCACCGATAAAGGCCATATAGGCATAGGACAGATACGTGAATTTTTATTCAGCACCTTACGCACATTGAACACCTCTTTATAGATCTCGTTATAGACCTGCTGCTTTCCGCCTTTCAACAGGCTGTCGAGCTGTGCCGAATAGGTATTGAAATCGGCATCCCGGAATTCAAAGCCTACCAGATCGAAACTTCCGAAGAAAAAGGTCTGGTAGCTCTGCGAGTCCTTGTTCTGGCTATAGGAATTTCGTTGCGGCCGGCTCGCAAGAATGCTCAGCAGGATCGTAACGAAGGCGACACCGAGGATCAGGAAGATCGGCACGATCAGCATCGGGTACTTTTCCGTGCGGCTCATTGTAAAGCCGATCACGACGGAAATAATAATAGAGTTGAGTGGATCAGCAATCCCGCCTTGGAATCTGCCACATCGACCAGTTTGACGTAATTCCGGAAAGCAATCTTGAACATGTCCTCGGTCTCCTTGTCCGGCATGACCGCAGCGCCATGTTTGCCGGTGGCGGATGTTGCCACAGCCGCTGTACCGCTTAAGGACCTTGTTCTGGTTCCTGGCCATATCCTCCGCGTAATGCCGTTTGGCATAGTCGGTAAACAATGCTCACCGGAAAACTCGTCGCGTACTTTTTCCAGAATGACCAGTTTATCGAAATGCTCGGTATTCAGCCGGTTCATTTCCTCTTGGAGATACTGGATATGCATGAACATGTCGTCCATGCCAAGGCGGTAATCAAGGGCATCCCAGACCACCTTTTCAACGAGGTTCGCGGGTGCTTCAGCGCGGATGTGGCGGTCGATCATTCCGCGAACGACCGCTTGCTCTTGCTGGGGGTAACCGGCCTGCTGCGCGAAATCGGCAAGCAGCCGAAACGGTGTGTCTTCGCGCACCATGATTTTGGTCACGCCTGCGAAACGGAAAAGGGAGGCGAGCAGCGCATTGCC
The DNA here is from genome assembly GCF_039543225.1 of Mucilaginibacter defluvii. Taxonomy (NCBI): domain Bacteria; kingdom Pseudomonadati; phylum Bacteroidota; class Sphingobacteriia; order Sphingobacteriales; family Sphingobacteriaceae; genus Mucilaginibacter; species Mucilaginibacter defluvii. The sequence continues at coordinate 1,029,135 of NZ_BAABJI010000002.1, read as the reverse complement.
GAGCTCATAGCCGCCAAGCTGCTCATCTTTAGCAATCTTGAGGCATTCTTCCGCCAGCCGCCTGCAGATCGACAGACCATAACTGAAGTTGAGTTCGGAGAACGATTTATAGTAGCTGCCGAGATAAACCAGCGCAGATTCATAAATTTTGATGACGTTCTTCCTGTCGTTCATATTATGCAGTGTTTGATACAAAAGTCGTCAAGGGTATGCCGAAAACCTGCAACCCGGTGCCAAAGCGACACCGGGTTGCAGATCAGTACGGAATAAGATATAAGGCGATGACCTGGATCAGGCTAACAGCTCTTTAAGCCCGTAAGCTTCCATGGTCTTGTCAAATTCCGCCTGTGTGGCTTCGTTGATGGCACTGATGAACTGCCCGGTCGTCGGGTCGACGACAGTCCTCACCGGCCTTTCGCCCTTCGGCATGCCGATAAGTTTTACCACCGCATCGGCGATGTACTGCGGGTCCGGTTTATGGGTTTCGAAAAGCTGGCCGATAGCACCGAATATCTTGCTCGGATATTCTTCCAGCGCTTTATACCCATCACCCGCCGCGGTGTCCGCGCCGGTCTGTGTTTTGGTGCCCATTTCCGTCGGAAAGCCGCCCGGTTCAACGATGACAGCATCCACGCCTAAGGGTCTGAGTTCGTAAAAAAGTCCTTCGCTCAGGCCTTCCAGGGCGAACTTAGAAGCGCAGTACATGGTAAAGAACGGGAAGCTTACCCTGCCGAAACCGCTGGTCACGTTGATGATCAGCCCTTCGGACCGCTCACGCATTCCGGGTAAAGCCAGTTTCATCAGCCGCCAGGGGCCGACCACGTTGATGTCCAGCATACGCTGCAGATCGGCAGCCGTGGAGGTCTCGCCGACGCCGAACATGCTTGCGCCCGCATTATTGACCAGTACATCGACCTTTCCTTCCGCAGCGATTACGCTTTCGAAGGCTTTCTTCACACTGGCTTCATCAGTTACCTCTAGGTCTACCACGGTGACGTTCTCTACGCCTGACAGCTCACGGGCCTTCTCGGCGTTCTTGCCCGTTGTATCTCTCATGGTGGCATATACCTTATGCCCCAGTGCGGCAACGCTTTTCGCGGTCAGCCAGCCGAAACCGCTGTTGGTTCCGGTGATCAGTACGACTTTATTACTCATTTTTTTACAAGTTAGACATTTTTACAAATCTTGGGATTTGGCCGCCAAAACTGCTTACCATATGGTAAAAAATGAGTTAACGCAGATTTTTTCTGATCCTGCTCAGCGATTGCTGGGTGACGCCGATATAGGAAGCGACGTAAGCCAGCGGGATACGGGTCGCCAGTGCGGGAAAACTTTCCAGGAATACCAGGTAGCGCTCCGTGGCCTCGCTGGAAACCATTTTGCTGCGTCTCATTAAGGATTCGTCTAGGCATTTTTTAACCATCTGGGTCTCGATGTTCCGCCAGTTCACAATGGTCGCCAGCAGATCGTCCCAGTCCTCTTTGGTGAATACGAGCAATTTGCAATCGGTAACCGTCTGGACGTATTCGGATGAAATGATCTGCGCTTCGAACCTGGGGAAATCTGTGACAAACTGGCCTTCTCCGACGAAATAATGGGTGACCTCCTGACCTTTATTATTGTAGTAGCAGAAGCGCAGCACCCCTTCGAGAATATAGGCGACCTGCTTCGGCACCTTGCCCGCTTCGGAAAAGTAGGTCTCTTTGGGAAGTTTAAGAAGTTTGGCTTTGCTGGTGACCAGTTCCGCCTGCTGTTCGTTCAGTGTATCAAATCGCTGTAAATAATCAAGGAGTTCTTTCATGTATAAAGATCACAATAATATCAGGCGAAAAATTTATCATATGGTAAAAAAAATAATAGTGCTAACTCGCTCAGACAAGGATCACCTTGCCCGGCCGGCCGGATGACCGGGACCGCCGTATCGCGGCAGCGAAATCGTCCAGGGCGAAAGCTTCATCCGCACGGAGCTCCAGCGATCCGTCGGCAAGCAGCCCGAACAGTTCCCCGACGAAAGCGGCTTTCCGCTCATAACTGTTGCCGCTGAGCCAGTGAAGGCTCGTGTACCCGGAGACGGTCAGTTTTTTGCTAATGAACAGCATTGGATCTACGCTAACGGGCTGTTTGGAAAGATCGGAAAACAGGATCATCCGTCCGCCGAAACCGAGTGTGGCTGCCGCCTGCGTGCCGGTAATTCCGCCGACGGGATCGATCACGGCGCTCGTACCGGAGCCTTTCGTCAGATGGCGGGTGATCACCATGATATCTTCCTTTTGTGTATTGATGATGTGTTCCGCACCCATGGCCCGCATCTGCTCCGCCGCAATCCGGTCCCTGACCACGTTGATCAGTTTGAATTTGAATATCCGCGAGAACTGGACCAGCAACTGGCCAACGTTCATCGACGCTCCCGTATTCAGCACCCACTGGCCTTCGCGAATGTCCAATACGTCCCTGATGATCGCCAGGCAGGTCAGCGGGTTAACAATCAGGCAGGCCTGCGTGTCGCTTATGGCGTCGGGAACGGGAATGAATTTGTCGGGCGCGCCGGTGACAAGGTCCTGCCAGGTTCCGGGCAGGTCGACAGGTGTCGGGATCACCCGCTGACCGGTCCTGAAAATAGCGGCCCCGTCCGGGACATGTTCAACGATGCCTACGCCTTCAAAGCCGGGTACGACAGGCTGTCCGGGCTGCCGGTCACCACCGCTAATCAGCGCCAGTTCATAGGGATTGACCGGCCGCCGGAGCATCCGTACAAGAAGTTCGCCTTCTTTTACTGCGGGCACCGGTGCCTCTTCGACCCGGAGTACCTCTTCCGGTTTGCCGTACCGGTCAAAGACCAATCTTCTATTCATGCTGCCATTAATTTATTCGCACACAAAATTAGCTGGTGTACAGGAACATGGATGAGCCGGACCGCTGTTTTTTGTATCCTTATCGGGTCTGGAACGCAGATCGGCATCTTTTGCTCCTAACTTTGTTTGCGAGCTGTCATACGCCCGTGGATGCCAAGCGCCTGCCGGTCAGACCGGCAGGACAGGCAAAGCCGCTGGTCAGGCGACCTCTGCGACGGCGGAGCGTTCACCGACGATTACCTGACGGTGTTTTGCGCCCCACATGGCCAGATCCCGGATGATGTCCTGCAGCGACCAGCCGTAATCGGTCAGGTTATATTCGACGGTTACGGGCTGCCGGTCCAGGACCGTCCGTTTGATCAGCTTGTTCAGCTCCAGTTCTTTAAGTTCTTTGCTGAGTTGCTTATTGGAGATGCCGTCCAGGTCGCTCAGGATGTCCGAGAACCTGCGTTTGTTGTAATAACACATCGTTGAAAGGATGGATATTTTCCATTTCCCGCTCAGGACGTCCATCGCATCATGAATCGCCATGATATCTGTTTTGTGACAAATCTGTTCCGCCATAAGTTACTTGGTTACTCGAAATATACTGTTACTTTTAGTTACAAAGTTAATAAAGTATATTTTGTTTACATAATTTTGCAACCATATTAAAACATAAAACAATGAATTTCACAGGCAAGAATGTTATTATAACCGGCGGAAGCCAGGGTATCGGCTTCGCGACCGCACAAGCCTTCATCAAGGCAGGTGCACAGGTACTTATCACCGGCAGAAATGCAGGCGGACTTAAGAAAGCGGCGGATAAGATCGGCAGCCCAAACCTGCAGACAGCAGTAGCCGACACGTCGAATCTTGACGGCATAGCCGCGCTGGAAAAGGCGGTGGCTGATAGCGGCAAAACCGTGGACGTATTGTACCTCAATGCGGCTATCGCCGTTTTCGCACCAATTGAACATGTGAGTGAAAGCGATTTCGACGCGCAGTTCAACACGAACGTGAAAGGCCCTTTCTTTACACTGCAGAAACTGATCCCGCATTTAGCGACCGGCGCGTCCGTGATCATGACCTCCTCAGGCGTAGCAACCGCTGCCAGCTTCGCGGGCAGCGTTTATTCGGCGACCAAGGCGGCACTCAACAAGATCGCGGATGTCGCGGTAAATGAGTTGGCGGAGAGAAAGATACGTGTCAATGTCGTCAGCCCGGGACCGATCCAGACTCCCGGATTGCTATCCGTGGCAACGGCCGAAGTTCAGGCCTACCTGGCTTCAAAAAGCGCGTTGCAGCGTCTGGGTAACGCCGAAGAGGTCGCCAATACCGTGCTGTTCCTAGCATCTGACGGGGCGGCCTACATCAACGGAGCGGATATCGCGGTAGACGGCGGATCGATCCAGTATATGCTGAAATAAAACGTTTGGTCAGCCCTGATCGCCAGATGGCCGGAGCAGATATGCTTTCAGCCATCCGGCGTATACGGCTGCCGATTAGACGCCGCTGCTCATCAATGCATTGTTATATCTAAAGAACAACAATATGGAAAAAAGAGAGATCAACCCATGGACCTGGCAGGACGATCGCAATTACGTCCAGGCAGTTGAGGTCAAAAACGTTCAAAGCACGCTGTACTGTGCCGGGCAGGCGGCGGTACATCCGGACGGCAGGTCCAGCGACGCGGACATGAAAACGCAGCTGCTGCTGGCCATCAGTAACCTCGAAACGGTCATCCGGGAATCCGGCTACGAACTGAAGAATATTGTCAGGCTGAATGTTTACACGACGTCGAACGATGAGTTTCTTCCGCATTTCGATATCCTGAAAGAGTGGATAGCTAACAACCGCATCAGGCAGGCGCTGACGCTCTTCCACGTGACCAATCTGTTTGAGACCCTAAAGGTGGAGCTTGAAGCGACCGCGGTCAAATAGGTCGCCGTCCACTGATCCGGATCAAATTTCACCGGCCGGCAAGCTTTCTTGTCCAGCCGGTCCTCGCACTAAATAACACTATTCCCTTTGCCGGCTACTTTCTTCTTTAGACCCGCCTGTAGGTCGATGCATACAACATTCTGATTTACAAAGCCTTATCGCTACCGGGTTCTGCTACCTTTGGCGAAACCTCCATTTCTCGTATATTTATACGTTAATTAAGATCATTACTGCATCCAAATAAACGATACGCGAGGTCAATATGTATGAAGCTTTCTTTTCTTATCTCGGCAAATTCAGTGATTCGGCCCTCTCCGAATCGGAAAAGGACCTGATGAAGCGAACCTTCGTACCTCACCGGTTGAAAAAGAAGCAATATCTACTGCAGGCAGGTGATCACTGCAAGAATTTCGCTTTTATCGTCAAAGGCGCGATGCGAATGTACTCAGCGGATGAAAAGGGTTTTGACCACATCGTCCGGCTGGGTGTGGAGAACTGGTGGATGGGTGACCGGGAAAGCTGGTCCATGGCCCAGCCCAGCCGTTACCACATTGACGCCTGGGAAGATTGCGACCTGCTGTATATCACCCGGGAGGGTTCGATGGACTTGCAGAAGCAGGTGCCCGCATTCTGCGAGATGAAACTCCAGCTGGACGAACGCAATCACATTGCCAATAACCGCAGACTGACCTCTGCGATCAGCGAGACCGCTGAACAGCGCTATCTGCATTTTGCCGAATGCTATCCTGAGCTTAAGCAACGTTTTCCTCAGCATATCATTGCTTCCTATCTCGGCATCAATAAAGATACCCTGAGCCGGATCCGGCGACAGCTGATCAGAAGATAGCGCATGGCTTTCCCGGTTATATTATGCCCGGTCATTCTTTCTTACTTGACTGAGCGGAATTCCCGCGCTCGCCCTTAAGGCCAGTGTCTTTCCAAACAGGCGTTGTGCACGCGTCGTAGCATACCTTTCCGGCAATCTCTAGCCTGACATTAACTGTCCTTCATGAACGGGCGGGCTTTCCAACGTCCGATCGGGATACATAAAACAGCGATCTGGTTATTCCGCCCAAAATGCACCGCCTTTAAATTTGTCAGCTACCGCGCAGGCCGTAACCGGTCGTGGAACGGGACCAGCGTCAGTGAGGTCCGTCTGGACGCGCCTGAACGGAGTTTTTCAGACCTGAACCTTTCCGCCGCAGCTGATCCACGACCCGATCCGAGTCGAAAAGGTAGACATAGGTCTACTTCTTTTAACGACACAGGTCGTCGTTGTGATCATATGCGGGTTTGGAAATTTGGAAACGGCTCGCCGCGGTATCGTCAGGACCCTTGATGCCTGCAGCTTGCCTGATTGTAACAAACATTGACCTGTGACCGAAGATGAAAACACATGAATACCCCAACGGGGAAATAACGATCCTCTGGAAACCTGAACTATGTATCCATGCGGCCGTCTGTGTGCGGACGCTGCCGGATATTTACGACCCTAAACGCCGCCCCTGGATCCGGCCAGAGAACGCGAGCAGCCGGCAGCTGACCGATCAGGTCGCCAAATGCCCCTCGGGCGCACTGAGCATCAAAGAAAGCACGCTAACGAACCCAAAAGAAATATGATGGAAGATACCAAAGTTGTTTTTACTGACCATGTCCACGGTGAGGTACAGATATTTTCCGGCGACCGGCCCGCCGGCAAAATGAACCTGGCGATGACGGGCGGAAGGCTCGCGGTCTTCCATACAGAAGTATATCCTGAATTCAAGGGCCGCGGTTTGGCGAAGGCCATGCTTGAACGCCTTGTCGCTTACGCGCGGGAGAAAAAAGTGACGATCATTCCGCTATGCCCGTTCGTCAACGGGCAGTTCCACCGCGACCCCGAGATCTATGAAGATGTATGGAATAAAGACTGGCATAGATGAAATACCTGCTTGAATATCCGGTCAGAGGGATCATCGGCAGTGATCGATTCCTGACCTCCATTCACTGGCGGAACGGCATGCTGATCACGGACGAACCCGAAAAGCTTGGCGGCAGGGACCTCGGGCCTGACCCTTACACGCTGCTGCTGTCGTCGCTGATCTCCTGTACACTGGCGACCCTGAGAATGTACGCTGACCATAAAGCGATCCCGCTGCCGGAGATCGAGGTAACGGCGAACATGTACCAGCGCATCGGCAATGACGGCACCGTCATGCAGATCGAACGCGAGATTGTGATCCCCGGATCTGCGGATGAGGAGCTCCGGCAAAGGCTGATCCGCATAGCCGAGAGCTGTCCGGTTTCCAGGATCCTTAAAGGGAACATCAGGATCTCGACCAGCCTTCGGGACGGCGAAACGACGGAGGCTATGGCCCCGGCCGTCCGGGACCGGGAGACTGACTGAAACAGAAAATTAATTACGCGGCGCAGGTAAGCGTGCTTGCGCACTGAACAGAATATCATGGTCGACGAGACGGTTTTCGAAGCGGGCGATCAACATAAAGATAATAACGATGCATGAAGAGCTGCTGCTGATCCTGGGAATGTTGTTCGTTGTCATGCTGTTGGTTATGCTGGCACAGAAAGTAAAGATCGCTTACCCGATCTTTCTGGTCCTGGCAGGCCTTGGCATCGGCTTTCTGCCAGGCATTCCGGCACTCAAGCTGGACCCTGAAATGATCTTTCTCATTTTCCTGCCGCCGTTATTGTACGAGGCAGCCTGGTATACGTCCTGGAAGGATTTCAAGCGATGGAAGAACGCAATTGCCCTGCTCGCCTTCGGACTGGTGCTTATCACGTCCGTCGCGGTCGCCTATGCCACGAGCTATTTTACACCGGGCTTCACGCCGGCCACAGGCTTCCTGCTGGGCGGCATTGTGTCGCCTCCGGACGCGGTAGCGGCGACGACGGTGCTGAAGGGACTTAAAGTACCGCGCCGCACCAATACCATACTCGAAGGAGAAAGCCTGGTCAACGATGCTTCCTCCCTGATCGTCTTCCGTTTCGCGCTCGCTGCCGTTCTGACCGGAGCTTTCTCCCTGCAGCAGGCGACGGGGCAGTTCTTTGTCGTCGCCGGTATGGGTGTGGTCACCGGCCTGATCGGTGCGCATATCATGTATGCTGTTCATCGTTTCCTGCCGACCACCGCTGCAATCGATGCAACACTGACGGTCATGACGCCCTATATCTTATTCCTCGCCGCCGAACATTTTCATTTTTCGGGCGTGATGGCCGTAGTGAGCGGCGGCCTGTTCATGTCGTTCCGTGCGCACGAGATCTTCAGGACCGGGGCCACCCGGGTCAACATGGTGAGCGTCTGGCATACGCTCATTTTTGTTATGAATGCGCTCGTGTTCATTCTCATCGGCCTGGATCTCTCCGAAATCGTGCGGGGACTGGGGAGCCTGTCCATGACCGAAGCTTTGAAATACGGCGTTCTGACGAGTGTCAGCGTGATACTGATCAGACTGGTTTGGGTATTTCTGACCGCGCAGGTTCCCCTACTGTTCAGCAAAGCGAAGCAGCAGGCCCCTTCGCCAGGTTGGAAGAACCCGCTGATCATCGGCTGGGCGGGCATGCGCGGGGTCGTTTCCCTGGCGACTGCCTTATCGATCCCCCTATACCTGAATGACGGCAAGGCATTCCCGAACCGTGATCTCATCATCTTCATAACCTTCGTGGTGATCTTCATAACGCTCGTTTTCCAGAGTCTGACACTGCCAGGCATCATCAGGCTGACGGCTATCGCGGAGATCGATCCGGTTCTGCCGGAACATGAACAGCATGCCGGCATCAGACTGCGGCTGGACACGGTCGCTTTGCAGCACCTTAACGCCAGACATGCGGCGGCGAGCAGCAACAGCCTGCTTAAAGCTTACGCCCAGAAACTACAGCAGGCCATAGCGGGACATCGACAATACCTGGGCTCTGTCGAGGTCTGTACCAGTCATGACTCAGAGCGGGAACAATTTCAGGACGTCATGGCCGATATTTATAGCCGGCAGCGCCAGGAACTTTTCAAAATGAAGAATGAAAAGACCTATACCGACGAAGCGATACGCAAGGCGGAACACCTACTGGATATCAATGACCTGAGAATCGCTGAGAATACATTATAACTTTAATTCACATCAACCCAAATAAACATCATGAAAGACACACTTTACGAACAAAACCCGGAAAACAGAAAGGAATTCATCAAAGTCGCACCGAATGTGCGTCTTCACGTCACCGATATCGGAGAGGGAAAACCGCTGGTTCTGATCCACGGCTGGCCTTTAAGCGATGCCATGTATGAGTACCAGTATCAGTATTTTGTTGAGCGCGGCGTCCGCGTGATAGGCATCACCCTGCGCGGTTTCGGCAGATCCGGCAAACCGTTCGGCCGGTATGATTACGAAGTGTATGCCGCTGACATCAAAGCCGTCCTGGAGAAACTTGATATCCGGGACGCCGTTCTCGGCGGCTTCTCCATGGGCGGCGCGGTATCTGTTCAATTCGTGAGCCGATATCCGGGAGAGCACATCAGTAAGCTGGCTCTTTTCGGCGCGGCGGCACCGATCTGGACACAACGGCCGGACTTCCCGTTCAACATCACCCGGGAAGCTGCCCAGGAACTGATCGACCTGAGTCGTGCGGACCGGCCGAAACTTTACGAGGAGTTCGGTAAGATATTTCCGGCCAGCAACACTTCCGTCTCAGCGGGTATGGCGGCCTGGCTCGGCACGATCAACTGGGAAGCGTCGCCTTATGCGGTCACGCAGTCGCTGATCGCCTTGAAGGATACGGACCTTCGGTCACAGCTCTCGACGATTAATATCCCGACCGTGATCTTTCACGGAAGGTTCGACAAGATCTGCAGCTTTCAGCTGGCAGAGCAGATGCACCAGGCGATCAAAGGATCCGAACTTGTGCCCTTTGACCACAGCGGACATGCGCTTTTCATCGAAGAAGCCGAAAAATTCAATCAGGAACTCGAAGAATTTATCCTCAGTTGAGGCAGTCGCTTGATTCCATCAACTATGCAATACGAACATGAGTAAGAAGAAAGAACAGGTCAGATATCTTAAGAAAAGCTTTGCCGCCGCGCTCAGCGCCTTTAAGCGGGAAAAAGACAAACAAAAGCGAAAAGAGGCCTTTGAATTCCTTTCAGGGAGGATGGCCGAATTCAGAACGTGCGGCCGGGATACCGAGGATGCTACAAAGCTTCAGCCTGGCTCAGGAAGCGGCGGCGGGAATGGTCCGGCGGGGAACTTAGTGCCTTCACCTGCGCTGGTGGAGGAGATCCGCTCAGAACACCGGCATGAACCGGCGCCTGAAGGAGCCTCATGAGGACCGCGATAACGACGGAGCATCGACATAGGTCTATAACTTTTATAGGTTTATGTCGACGTGCTGTTTCGGCGGTAAGCGGGAGATTTGCAGAAACAAGCGGCACACGCCCCAGGCAAAACCAGGACAAGGGTTTTGTCCTGCGGATCTTTGCCCATGATCTGCCTGCCTGTCATTAAAGGACGGTAAGCGGGTCATTGCAGCACAGGAGAAAATTTATTTATCTATAAACCATACAACTATCAGACCATGTCAAACAACCAAAAAAAAGGCCTTGACGCCTTGTTACGCCCGGAAGACAGTATCCTTGTACTGATCGATCACCAGCCTTTTCAATTCACCAACCTGAACAGCCACGACCCGGCCGTCATCATCAACAATGTGACGGGCCTTTCCAAAGCGGCTAAGGTATTCAAAGTCCCAACCATCCTTACAACCGTAATCGAAGAACGCGGCGGCCTGATCATCAAGCAGCTGCAGGAACTCTTCCCGGACCAGAAGCCGATCAACCGCACCTTCATCAATACTTGGCAAGATCCCGCCGTTACCGATATCGTTGCTGCAAGCGGCCGTAAGCAGCTGATCATTGCAGGCTTATGGACGGAAGTATGCGTGGCGATGCCGGCGATCCAGGCGGTCGCAGAAGGCTATGATGTTTTCGTTGTTACGGACGCTTGCGGGGCAGTATCCAAGGAAGCCCATGATATGGCGGTGCGCCGCATGGTGCAACACGGTATCACGCCGATCAACTGGCTGGCCGTCGCTTCTGAATGGCAGCGTGACTGGGCACGGACAGAGACTGCAGGTCAGCTGGCCAGTGTACTGTTCGAGAACGGCGGTGCCAGCGGCGTAGCCTTAGCGTGGGAACTGCAGTTACTGGCCACACCGGTACCAGCTGAGAAGTAGTCGAATCGCAGGCGGCATCCCGGCCCGGCCGGGATGCCGCCTGCTGCTGAATGATCAACCTTTAATATTCAAAGACCATGAATAATGAACTATCCCGGATCATGGAGAACAACCTTGACCGGGTCTGGAACGAACGCGACCCGGCCGCCAGGCGGAAGGCCATCGAAGAATTATATACGGAGTCGGCCACTTTGAACCACGTGGAAGACCAGGTGACGGGCATCGACGCGATCGATCAAAGCGTTTCCGCTACACAAAAGGTGCTGCCCGCGAATTTCATATTCACCAAACTGGGTCCGGTCATCATCAATAACGGGATCGGCCGGCTTGTCTGGGGTGCGGGCCCTTCCGGTCAGTCGCCTGTCGCCACGGGAATGGATATCGTGCAGTTCCGGGAAGGCAGGATCGGCGCACTTTACGTGTTCCTGGACACAGGACCGAAGTGACCAGCCTTTGAAAAACCAATTACAACATTCATCAAACCATCATCATGACAAACAAAGAGATCGTGGTCCGGGCAATGAAGGAATTCTTCACCGAGCGTGACCACAGCGCCATAGAACGATACTGGCAGGAGAATTACATCCAGCATAACCCCTTGATGGCGAACGGGCATCAGGGATTGCGGGACCTTCTTGAACACATCGAGCCGGGTTTCCGTTGGGAACCGGGCATTTTCGTAGAGTCTAACGACCTCGTTCTCGCGCACAGCCAGGTACAAGGCTGGGGACCTTCGCCGCTTATCGTGGTCGACATCTTCAGGCTGGAGAACGGCAGGATCGCCGAACACTGGGACGTTGTCCAGTCCGAGGTGCATTCCAGCAAAACGGTGAGCGGCAATCCCATGACCTCATTCAGTTATGTAATACCTGCTGCACATGAAGCATGAACTGACCGGTAAACTGTTCCTGGCCGACCTCGGCGCGTTCAGGTCCGAGCTATATTTCGAGACCGATGAAACATTGGTATTCAAGATCATCGAAGGCGGCGGTCCGGGTGAACCGGGACATACCGAAAAAGTGAAGATCACGGTCGCCGAGGTGCGTCCGCAGGTCTTCATGGTCGCGTGGAAAGAAGCGACCGGTGCAACGGTGACACATATCGAAGATCATGAGAACGGGATACTTTACAGCAATGCGACCCTGCCTGACGGAAGCTTTTATCCGATGAAAGGAACGATCAGTCCGTTGGTCAGGTCTTCCGCGGCATCCTGAGTGATAACGATTAACAAAATTAAATAACATCAATTGTCCTGCAGGAAGAGCCGCAGCGACAGCTATAAAGAACAATCATATGGAAATAGGCATCGATAGCTTTGCATCGGCCATGTACGGAAGCAACGAGCTGAACAGTGTTGATGCCATGGCGCAGCTGCTGGACAGGATCGTGGCCGCCGACCAGGCGGGTCTTGATATCTTCGGCATCGGCGAACATCACAAAAAGGAATACCTGGACTCCGTGCCGTCGGTCATTCTGGCGGCTGCGGCAGCACGTACGAGCAGGATCAGGCTGACGAGCGCCGTGACCGTGCTCAGCACGTCAGACCCGGTGCGCGTCTTCCAGAGCTTCGCTACGCTGGATATCATTTCGAAGGGGCGGGCGGAGATCGTCGTCGGCCGGGGCAGCGCCGTCGAAGCTTATCCTTTATTCGGCTACGACCTGAACAGCTACGACGCATTATTCAAGGAAAAGTTGAAACTCCTGCTCCAGATCCGCGATGAAGAGTTCGTGACCTGGAAAGGGACCTTCCGCCCCGAAATGAAGGATCAGCCGGTCTACCCGCGGCCGGTCCAGGAAAAGCTGCCCGTCTGGGTCGGCGTCGGCGGAACACCCCAGTCATTCGTCCGTGCCGGAATGCTGGGTCTGCCCTTAATGGTCGCCGTGATCGGCGGCGAGACCGAGCGGTTCCGCCCGCTGATCGATCTCTACCGGAAGTCCGGTGCTGAGGCCGGCTTTAGCCCGGACCAGCTTAAAATAGGCCTGCACTCGCCGGGCTATGTCGGCGAGGACGACCGGTCTGCGATCGGGGAATATTACCCGGGATATGCAGAGACCTGGACCAAGGCCGGACGCGAGCGCGGGTGGCCGCCGGTTACCAGAAGCCAGTTCGACAGCCAGGTTGGTCCCAAAGGGGTGCTCATCGTCGGCGGCCCGGATACGGTAGCCGAAAAGCTGCTGAGGCACAGCGAGGCGCTGGGCGGCATAGACCGGTTCACCTTCCAGATGGACATTGCGGGCCTGAGCCATGAGCAGTTACTAAGCTCGATCGAGTTGATCGGCACGAAAGTGATACCGAAAGTCAGGAACGCCAGCCGGTGAACGGCCATTTAACCAATTATCATCAAACAAAGACCATGAAAAAGAAAAGCAGTTTCTCCACAAAAGGTCAAAGGGCCGATATCGGCGACATGGAGATCTACCGAATTCTGGCCAACAGGTATGCAGATGCGGTCGGACCATTCGTGTTTCTCGATCACATCGTTCCGAAGATCCAGACCGGTATCCAGCAAAAAGGGACCGGCGCGCATCCGCACAGGGGAATCGCGACGCTAAGCTATATCCTCCAGGGTGAAGACGAGCATTTTGACAGTGCCGGGAATTATGCCAAGGTACATTCCGGCGGCGTACAATGGATGAATGCCGGCAATGGCATCGTCCATGACGAAACGCTTAATTACGATTCACAGGGCGACTCCAAACTGATCCATGCCTTCCAGTTCTGGATCAACCTGCCACCGGATGTCAAAGCCGGCAATCCTGCTTATATGGCCATTGAAGGCCGTGATGTTCCGTTCAAACTGCTGCCCGACGGAAAAGGATGGATCAAAGTGATCGCCGGCAGCTTTGAAAAGCTGAAATCGGTGATCCCTGATTATTCCGTACAGTTCCTTTACCATGTCCGCCTGGAGCCCGGGGCGCGGTTCTCCCTGGAGATCGCCGATAAGCTGGAAACAGCTGTTTACCTGCCAACGCTGCCCGGCTTGATCAACGATGAGCGTTTCGCCGCAGGCGAGTTCATCGAATACGACAGGAATGCGGGGATACTGGAAATGGTGAATGAGGAGGCGCAGGCCTGCGATTACCTGGTATTCGGCGGCGAAACTTATGCCGAACCCATAGTCGCCGAAGGGCCTTTTGTCATGAATTCCGAACTGGAGATCGCCGATGCTTACCGGGACTTTTACAACGGCGATTACGGCAAGATACATTACGACGAACAAAGATCGGCGGCCGGTAAGGTCTGAATTGCCCTGCCTGAACAGAAACAGATCACATCTAAAATCGAAGAACAATGGACACAACACAAAAATTCAATGTCGGAGACAGGGTTACCGCGACCGAAGGGCCTATGAAGAACGTTTACGGGACCGTGGTCCTTTTCGACAGATCGCAGAACCGGTACCTGGTCAGGTACGGAGAGAAGCAACAGCTGTACTTTCAGGAGGATCAGCTCAGGATCTGGGACAACCAGGTCTGATCCCTATGGGCGATCGCTCCATAAATCGTTCAGCCCGGCGATTTCTTGAAGTAGTTAAATGGACAGCAGTTTTAGGATCGCCAATTTTGTGTCAGTTGCGGCGTTGACCGGGAGACATAAGGAATGGAGCGGGCGGTTATGGTCGGTGCGGTTAGCATCTTCAACTTTAAAACATACTGCTATGAAAAAAAACATCCTCTCTCTCCTGATGGCCTGCTGTACCATTGCGGCGACGGCCCAGAAACCAAGTCCCGAACTGCTTGATCCGAACAACCACACGCTGGTGATGATCGACCATGAAGGGCAGATGGCATTTGCGACCAAAAACATCACCGCCGACGAATTACGGAACAACGTGGCTATTGTGGCCGGCGCATCCAGAATATTCAAGGTACCTACGGTGATCACGACCGTTGCGGAAAGATCTTTTGCCGGACCGGTCTTCCCCGAGATCAAAGGGTTCTACCCGCAGGAGAGCTCGGGTTACATCGACCGGACGACCATGAACACCTGGGAGGACATGAACGCACACAAAGCGATCACCGGAAAGAATAAAAAGAAGATCGTTTTCTCCGGCCTCTGGACGAGCGTATGCATCGTAGGACCGGTCTTATCCGCGATCAGCGAAGATTACGAGGTCTACGTGCTGACCGACGCCTGCGGAGACGTGACGCGGGAGGCTCATGACCAGGCCGTAACGCGTATGGTGCAGGCCGGTGCACGGCCGATGACCGCTATCCAGTATCTGCTGGAGCTGCAGCGCGACTGGTCGCGGAAAGCGACCTACGGACCGGTCAACGACCTCGTTAAACGTTACGGCGGTGCATACGGCCTCGGCCTCCTGTATGCGCACGACATGCTCAAGCACTGAATCTATCTAGCTCCGTCAGGTCAAAGACCTGCCTCCCTTATTTCTATCACCTATGAAAAAACACACGCTGCAATGGTGCTTTTTGCTGTTGCTGACCGCGGCCGCAGCCTACGGTCAGAAAGCGGATATCATCATCACGAATGGCAGGATATCCACGCTGGATGACCGGAATACGGAAGTTCAGGCGGTGGCCATCGCCGGTAACAGGATCGTTCTGACCGGCAGCAATGCGCAGGTCCTCAAACGTGGGTCCCCGAAGACCAGGCTGATCGACGCTGCAGGCCGGCGGGTCATCCCCGGTCTGTTCGATAGCCATACGCATTTTATCAGGGGCGGACGATTTTACAATACCGAACTGCGCTGGGACGGCGTGACCACGCTGAAGCGCGCACTGCAAATGCTGAAAGATCAGTCCGCCAGAACGCCGAAAGGCCAATGGGTCAGGGTGGTCGGCGGCTGGAACGAATATCAGTTCGCGGAAAAAAGGCTGCCGACACCAGAAGAGATCAACGAGGCCACCGGTGATGTACCGGCTTTCATCCTGTATCTGTACGGGAAAGCCTGGCTGAACAAGGCCGGCTTAAAAGCGCTGAACATCACTGGCGACACCCCGAACCCTACTGACGGCCTGATCGAGCGGGACAGCAATGGAGACCCTACCGGTTACCTGGTCGCAGAACCCAATGCTTTTGTCCTGTACTCAACCCTGGCCAAACTGCCGGAACTGAGCCGGGCGGAGCAGCTTAATTCGACGCTTCAGTTTATGACGGAACTGAACCGGCTCGGCGTCACGGCGCTGATGGATGCGGGCGGCGGCTTTCAGAACTTTCCGGACGATTACCGTATTACCGACGAGCTGAATAAACAAGGAAAGATAACGCTCAGACTGTCATATTTCCTGTTCGCGCAGAAAAAAGGAACCGAACTTCAGGACTATTCTAAATGGACCGGTATGGTCACGATCGACGAGCACAGCAATCGGAGCGGCGGCGATCCGGTCGGCTACCGCGTCGAAGGCGGCGGCGAGAACCTGGTATCCGACGCAGCGGATTTTGAGAATTTCCTGTTCAAGCGTCCGGAGCTCCCGGCCACGATGGAAAAAAACCTGAAAGAGGTCGTGTCGCTGCTGGTGTGCAAACGCTGGCCTTTCCGGATCCATGCCACTTACAACGAAAGCATCACCCGCTTTTTGAACGTGATCGAGCAGGTGGAAAGGGAAACACCGCTCGTCGGCCTGCCCTGGTTCTTCGATCATGCCGAAACGGTCTCTGACGAAAATCTGGACCGGATCAAAGCGCTGGGCGGCGGTATCGCCGTGCAGCACCGCCTGGCCTACCAGGGTGAGGTCTTCATCCGGCGTTACGGGAGATCCGCCGCGCAGGCCGCGCCGCCGGTCAGGAAAATGCTGCAGCGCGGGATCCGGGTAGGTCTCGGCACGGATGCCACACGTGTTGCCAGCTATAATCCCTGGGTCGCCTTATACTGGCTGACCACAGGTAAGACCGTCGGCGGAACACAGGTAATGGCGCGTGAAAATACGCTTGAACGGACGGTGGCACTGAAACTGCTTACCTCGGGCGGTTATGACCTGATCGGTGAGAAACAGAAAGGAAAGATTTTAAAAGACAATTATGCCGACCTGGTGATACTGGAACAGGATTATTTCAAGGTGCCGGAAGAAGACATTAGGCGGATCACTTCTGCATTGACCATAGTTGACGGAAAGATCGTTTATGGCGCCGATAGCTACCGGGAATTCGCGCCCGTCGCTTTGCCGGTCATGCCAGAATGGTCGCCCGTGAAATTCTACGGCGGCTACCAGAAAAATTAATTACGGAAGAGCGGACGACCAGCCAATGAGAAGAGAGATGCAAATGATCGTTTGCCTGCTGCTGACAGCGAAAAGTGTCAGTGCACAGTCTTTCAAGCTGATGCGTTTCGATGAGAATTACCTGCACCTGAAAGACTCGGCCAGGACTGCATATTCTTCGTTCAAATACCTGCCCTTGTCCCGCAGCGGGTCCGGGTATCCGTATCTGTCTTCCGGCGGGGAGATCAGGGCAGAATATGACTATGTCCGGAACGAGGACTGGGGAGAGAACGGCCAAGGTACCGACCCTTACTTCACAGCGCGTTTCAACGTCCACGCTGATCTTCAGGTGAATGAACGTCTGAGGATGTTCGCGCAGCTGCGCAGCGCCCAGGAAGACGGACGCAACAACGGCCCCAGACCGATCGATGAGGACCGGCTCAATATACAGAACCTGTTCCTTGAGCTGGCGCCATTCCGGACCGGAAAGAACTTGATCAGGCTGCGCCTGGGAAGACAGGAGGTCGATTACGGAAGCGGCCGCCTGATCTCCGTTCAGGAAGGACCGAATGCGCGGCTGTACTTCGATGGCGCCAAGATCATGTATACCGCCGCAGGCTTTACATTCGACGCTTTCGCCCTTGCGGCCGCCCGAGTAAACCCAGGCATATTCGATAATGTCACGTCAAAAAAACCGGGGCTCTGGGGAGGCTACGGTACGCTCGACATGTCGCAGGCAGGCAACCTTGACCTCTATTACATCGGCTTCCGGCAGGAAGAACTGCGGTATGAGGAAGGCACTGGCAACGAGCTGCGGCACACCTACGGTCTCCGCTACTGGCGCAAAGGCCAGGGATTCAATTATAACCTCGAAGCGGCATGGCAATCGGGAAGATTCGGTAACAGAAATATCCGGGCGTGGACGGGCTCCGTCGATATCGCCTATCAGTTCGCCGGGATCGGTGGCCGCCCCCTTGCAGGGCTGCGTCATGACTATATCTCGGGGGATGGGTCGCCGGACGACGGCAAATTGCAGACCTTCAACCCGATCTATCCGCGGGCAGGTTATTTCGGTTTCAATCCCCAGCTGGGGCCGGTAAACCTGATCGATTTCCATCCGTACTTTACCTGGAATGCGTACAGCAGGCTGCTGCTGACGCTGGACATGGTCTTTAACTGGCGATACTCGCTGAACGACGGCGTTTACCGGCCTAATGGCAGGTTCAGCACAGGTTCCCGAGGCTCGGATAGGCGCTACATCGGAACGGTCCTGCTGGCTGGGGCTGAATGGCAGATCAGCAGGTACCTTGCTTTCAACTCCGGGGTACAATACTTCAAGACCGGTGCCTTCATCAATGATATCATCGCCGATCACAGGGACGGCTTTTTTATGAGTTATCAGGTACAATTCAAATTTTAAGGGAATAACGCTATGGAAAACAAGAACAAACATTCACTGCAGATCGGCCGAAGCCTGATGGCACTGGCACTGATCTTCCGGACCCTGACCGGTATGGCACAGCAAACGGCCACGGCCGTAGGGACGTCCATGACCTGGGGAACGGTCGATGGCATCAGGTTCACAGGTCTGGTTCAGGGGCCTTCATCCACGACAGCCGACCTTCAAGTCGCCTGCGTATTCGAGTACACCGAGGGTGATATCTACACCGCTCCGCCAGCCTTACCGGCCTCTTTGAATGGCCTGGTGCATCTGGACGAGGCGTTGAAAGGCCAGCTGACGGAGATCAGGAAGACAGGGAGGTTTGACGGACGTTACCTGACCACCTTTTACCTCGATCTGCCGCCGGGAACCATCGCTGGAAAAAAGCTGCTGCTGATCGGCCTGGGTGACCGCGCCAGGTTCGATGAAGCGATCATGACCGGCGTCGGCCGGGTGGCAGCCCGTGAAGCGCTGAAATTAGGCGTCAGGAATTTTGCGCTGGCCACCGACATCAAGGACGCCGGCATCAGCTCGAAGACCGCCCTGGTCCAGACCAATGTCGCGAAAGGAATCGTTGCGGAATACCGCTCACAATCTTCTTTAAGATCCCGCGGCCTGACTAAGTTTCAGCCACTTTCGGAGGTATTCCTGCTCGCCGGGCCGGCTTTCTTCATCGACGCGGGCAGCGGCATAACCGCCGCGATCGCGGAACTTACCCAATAATTTATTAACCATTTAAATATACATACCATGAGCAGCATCACACCTATCCGTGATCCGAAGAACGATCACCTGATCACACCTGAAAATTCAGCCCTTATCCTGATCGATTACCAGCCGCTTCAGGTCAATTCCGTTCGGTCGATGGACCATGAAGAACTGGTCAAGAACATTGTCATTGTAACCAAACTGGCAAAGGGATTCAACGTACCAATCATCCTGACCACGGTCAACGTGCAAAGCGGTATCAACAAACCGACCATCAAACATCTGAAAGAGGTACTGCCCGACGTGCAGGAGATTGATCGCACGACGGTCAATTCCTGGGAAGACAAAGAATTCCAGGACGCCGTAAAGGCGCTCAACAGAAAAAAACTGGTGATCTGCGCGCTGTGGACCGAGGTCTGCCTGAGTTTTCCGGCGCTCGACCTGCTGAAAGAAGGATACGAGATCTACACGATCGTCGATGCCGTCGGCGGTACCTCCCGGATCGCCCACGAGGTGGCCCTGCGCCGGATGGAACAGGCCGGCGTACAATTGTCTTCGGTGACCCAGTACGGCTGTGAACTGCAGCGCGACTGGAACCGGCTGGAGACCAAACAACTGTTCTTCGACAACCTGATGGAGAACGGCTCCTTTTTCGTGGAAACACTCCGCTGGTGATCCCAGCCGGAAAAGCAACAGACCGGGTCTGAAGACCCGGCCTGTTATTGATATATACGTCTGAAACGGCGAAAAAATGATATGAGGTCTTAAATGAATATAATCAGCACTATCCTGGATAAGCACCGGCTGCTATCCTTACCCGAACCGCTGCATCCTTTGGTCAGTGTGGTCCGGGTAGCGGATGTTCGTGCGGCAGACGATCCGATCTGGGAACGATTTTCGCTGAATTTTTACTGCATCGCACTGAAAAGGAATTTAAAAAGTAAAATGCAGTATGGCGGGCAGGCATACGACCACGATCGTGGTGTACTGACCTTTATCGCCCCCAAGCAGATCCTTTCCTTCGACGGACCGCTGGTCTATGAAAGCGGCGAGGACGCCGGGTACGCACTGTTCTTTCACCAGGATTTTCTGTATGGCTTCCCGCTCGCTTCCAGGATCAAGAATTTCGGTTTCTTTTCTTACGTTGCCAGTGAAGCACTCCACCTTTCCGAAAAGGAAGAGCATTGTATCACCGGGATCCTGCTGAATATCGAAGAGGAATACCGGGAGCTCGATGAACACTCGCAGGAGGTGATCATCGCGCAGATAGAACTGCTGCTGACTTACAGCAACCGATTCTATGAACGGCAGTTTGCCACGCGCAAGACCGTCAACCATGCTGCGATCATCAAGCTGGATCAGATCATGGATGGGTATTATGAGAAAAAACTGGCTTTGAGGTCCGGTATCCCGACCGTCGAGTATATAGCGGCCTGTCTTCATCTTTCGCCGCATTACTTCAGCGATCTGCTTCGGTCGATCACCGGCGAGGGCGCGCAGTATCATATCCAGGAAAAGCTGGTCGACAGGGCGAAAGAATATCTATCGGTCACTGATCTGACCGTCTCGGAGATCGCATACCAGCTGGGATTTAAGCATCCGCAATCGCTTAACAAGTTATTCAGGCGAAAGACCGGAAGCTCACCGCTGGAATTCCGAAGGGCCTTAAGTGTGCAACACCGAAGGCCCGGCAGCGTCCCGGACAGTCAGGGAACGGAGACCCGTCCCGCGGGCTGATTCCGCTCGGGCAGGTGCCGGGCAAACGCCCGTTTTAATGAAAACATGCCGGCCCGGGTGAAGATCGCAGACCGGCAGACCCGGGCGCGCATTACTCAGGCAGTGTCGCCATGAACGCAATGATCTCTGTACCGATCTCCTCTGCATGGGTTTCCAGTGCAAAGTGGCCGGTGTCATAAAATTTTAGTTTGGCGGCAGGCAGGTCTTTTAAGTACGCTTTCGCACCGGCGGGCAGAAAATAAGGGTCGCGGTTACCCCAGACCAGGAGCGTTTTCGGCTGGTATTTTTTAAAGTATTCATGGAACCTGGGGTACAATGCCACATTGGTCCGGTAATCCCTGACCAGGTCAAGCTGTATGTCGATATTACCGGGCCTGTCCAGCAGGCGCTGATCAAGCATATACGTCTCCGGAGCGATGAGGGACGCATCGGCTACGCCTTCATGGTATTGGAACCGTGTGGCCTTCTCCGAAACGAAATCCCTGAGGGCGTCACGGTTCGCTTGTGAAGGATCTCTCCAGTATTTTTGGATCGGGTCCCATTCCTTGCTCAGCCCTTCCTCATAGGCGTTGCCGTTCTGTGAAATGATGCCGGTGATCTTTTCCGGGTTGCGCATGGCCAGGCGCAGGCCAACTGGCGAACCGTAATCGAAGATGTAGATCGCGAATCGCTTCAGGGCCAGCCGGTCAATAAACCCCTGCATCGTTTCAGCCAGGTTGTCGAAAGTGTAGGCGAAATCCCGATGTCCTGGGGCATCCGAATTGCCGAAACCGGGCAGATCCGGTGCGATCACATGATAGTTGTCTTTGAGCTGCGGTATCAGATTCCTGAACATATGCGACGAGGTTGGATAACCATGCAGCAAGAGGATTGCAGGCGCGGAAGGATTCCCGGCTTCCCGGTAGAAGATATTGAGGTTGTTCACACGGACAGTGCGGTAATGAATTGATGTAGTTCCCATATGATGATCTTTAATTATGTTTCCTTTTCGCTGTGCCGCTGATGTCACTGCCAGCGAGATGATGAGCGATGAACAGATGATGAGGCGTTGGGCTATTTTGTGCATTTTGTCATTATTTTATATCAAAGTTAAATTTGATATTTGATTATTAAAAACGATTAATTATGATAATATAAATCACTTTTAATGATTTTAAAATATGGATACGAATGATGTGAAGATATTTGAATCGGTTGCCGAGCATCAAAGTTTCACCAAAGCGGCGAAGTCCATGTTCACTGTGCAATCGAACGTAACGGCGAGGATCAAAAGCCTGGAAGAGGAATTCGGGGCAGAATTGTTCGACAGGGATTCCCGCAGGATCGGACTCACGCCGTCCGGCGAGATTCTGATGCGCTACTGCAAGCAGATAGGGCAGCTGCTGGACGAGGCAAAAAGCAGCATAAAAAACAGGGAATTGTTGCCGGGACGTTGAGGATCGGGTGCATATAGACTACCATGGCCCTCAAAGCCCCCGAAATACTCAGGCAATTCGAGGAAAAGTTCCCTGCCGTTGAACTTGAGTTCAGGTCGGCCATGAGAAACAGACTAATCGACGAGGTGCTGAATTACGAACTCGACGCGGCGTTCGTTTCCGCGCCGGTCAGTGTGAAGGGCCTGCAACAGCTCCCGGTCATGGAGGAGCGGCTGGATATATATTAAGCGCAGCCCAAGGTCCTGAACTCAGGGACCTGCTGATCAATCAGCCGGTCAGGATCGTGGTATTCGCAGAGGGCTGCATTTTCAGGGAACGGCTGGAAACCTGGCTAAGCTCACAGGGTGTCGTTCAATATAAAAGCACGATACTGAACTCGATCGAAGGAATCATCAACTTCGTTGAAGCCGGTATCGGCATCAGCATTCTCCCCGAAGGGATCATTACGCAATATTATCCCGGACGGCAAATTAGAATGCAGCCGCTGAATAAACAGCTGGGCACCATGAATACGGTACTGATCCACCGGTCGGAAGGCACACCGTCAAGCGCGTTACGGGCATTTCTGGACACATATCGATAAGGATCCCGGCAAAAGCCCGGACGGTGAAAGATGATCTTAATTACCTGATATCGCTTATTAAGGGGCGGTCAGGTTCCTCATTGTCTACAAGAGCAGTTCATATTTGAAAAAAATCATGGCCAGTTTCATTTTTTACCATATGGTAAACAGTTTATCTTAATAGTTTATAATGTTTGTAACATCATAATCCGATCTCTGGACAATGGGCAAAATTTTGTAAGACTTAACATATTCAACCGTCGCGATGTTCGAAAATATACTTCTTAATGTCAGCAGGAACATCACTTTGACGGATGACGAAAAAGCCACCTTCACCGGGTTGCTGGAACGAAAACTGGTACCCCGCAAGACGGTGCTGCTTCGTGCCGGCGACATCTGCCAGTTCGAAGCCTACATCGTGAAAGGATGCGCAAGGATCTACCATGTCGATATCAATGGCTGCGAGATCATCCTTTCTTTCGCGGTCGAAGACTGGTGGATCAGCGACCTTGCCTCGTTCCATGAGCAGAAGCCGTCGACCTTTTTCATCGAAGCGCTTGAAAAAACGGAGATACTCATGCTTAGTCCGCAGAACAAGCAAAGACTGCTTCGCGAGGTGCCAAAATTCGAACGCGTCTTCCGGATACTGATCCAGCGAAGCCTGTACACCACTCAAAACAGGCTGTTAAGCACGATCGGAAAATCAGCAATGGAAAGATACCTTGAATTCGTTGACCTGTATCCCACCGTCCCGCCGCGTGTTCCGCAATACCAGATCGCGTCCTACATCGGCGTTTCACCCGAATTTATCAGTATCATCAGGAGACGGCTCGCGTCCAAAACCGATCAGGCCCCGTAAGACCGGGATGGTGATGAACATTAGCGATCGGAATTTCGCTGCATCGGTCACCTTATTTGCCCGTTCAACCGCTGTTCCCAGCCGCATTTAAGCGCTCATCCGACGGTCATCATTCAATAACTCAACCTATGAAAGAAGTGACGGTAAACTGGCTCCGGGCCATCGATTATTTTAAAGACGTTCCTGATGAACAGCTGCAATGGTTCATCGACAGCAGTTCCATCCGGGAACTGCCTGCAGGCGGCAGCCTGTTCAGGCAGGGCGACGAGATGCCCGGGCCTTTCGTCATCTTGTCCGGGAAGGTGATCCTGAGCGTCCCGCAGGGCAAGGAACTGCATGAGGCCGGAACGTTCGAGCCGGGCAGTATCGGCGGCCACCTGCCGTTCTCACGGGGCAAGTTTGCGACGATCGTCGCTGAAGCCGCTGAAGACGTTCGCTACCTGGTGCTGCCGAGGAATAAACTGGACGAAATGATCCGCTCGCAGTTTTTGCTGACCCAGGCCCTGGTTCATGTCATGGCGAACCGTATCCGCGAAGCAACAGCGTTCCAGCAACAGAATGAAAAAATGATGGCGCTTGGCAAGCTGTCCGCCGGACTGGCCCACGAGCTTAACAACCCCGCGGCGGCCGTGGTCAGCGGAGCGGCCGCCTTAATTAAACATCTCAAGCTGGTCCCGGACGCATTCAAACGGCTGATGTCGCTTCGGCTGGACCCGAAGGACGTCGATCTTATCGCCGATAAATTATTCGCCGCGCTGTCCCGGAGACCCGTGCTCAGCATGATGGAGCGCTCCGCGCTCGAAGATGATATATTGGAAAGGCTGGAAAAACATGATCTGTCCTGCGCCGCCGAAACGGCAGAAAATCTTGTCGACTTTGGCTTCAGCGTGGCTGACCTGGACGATATCGAAGCGCAGCTCCCGGCTGACGCCGTTGCGGCGGTCCTGAACTGGATCAACAGCAACCTGGTGACCGAAAAGATTGTCACTGATGTGCAGCAGGCCTCCGGCAGGATAGCGGACCTTGTGGGCGCGGTCAAGAATTATACACACATGGACCAGGGCCATGGCAGGCAGCTGGCGGATATCCATGTCGGTATCCGGAGTACGATCACGATGCTGCAGCACAAGATCCGAAATGGGAACGTGCAGGTCGTCGAGGAATTCGACACCGGTTTGCCCGAGGTCAACGCGATGGTCGGGGAACTGAACCAGGTGTGGACCAATCTGCTGGACAACGCGCTGGACGCCATGGAACCTAACAGACAGGGCCGGCTGACCATCACCACCGGCAGGGCGAAAGACTGCGTGCGCATCACGGTCTCGGACGACGGCTGCGGCATTCCCGGAGAGGTGAAGAGCAGGATATTCGATCCGTTCTTTACGACGAAACAGATCGGCAAGGGAACGGGACTCGGACTGGACGTCGTGATGCGGATCGTCAGGCAGCATAAAGGCGCTGTGAGGGTACAGTCCGTGCCTGGCCGGACCGACTTTATCGTGGAGTTTCCCATTAAAGGCTAAGTATCACTTTTAAATATTTAAACTGATAACCTATGAGTTTACCGATCATATTTTGTATTGATGACGATGCCCAGGTACTGCGGGCGATCACCCGGGACCTGAAAAGCCGCTATCGCGACCGTTACCGCATCCTGAGCACGACCATCATCAGCGAGGCGCTGGATAGCCTGCTTGAACTGAACAATAAAGGGGAAGCCGTTGCTTTGTTCCTGGCAGACCAGCGGATGCCCGAAATGCAGGGCGTCAAGTTCCTGATGCGCGCGATGCAGTATTTTCCCGAAGCCAAACGGGCGCTGCTGACCGCTTATTCGGATAAGGATGCCGCGATCCGGGCCATCAACGAGGTGAGGCTGGACTATTACCTGGTCAAGCCATGGGATCCGCCCGAAGAACGCTTATTCCCGGTGATCGACGACCTGCTGCATGAATGGCAGTGTGACTATCATCCGGTGTTCAGGGGGATCAAGGTGATAGGCTATCAGTACTCCCAGAGTTCCCATGAACTGAAGGACTTCCTGGCCGGCAATCTGGTGCCCTATCAGTGGCTGGACGTGAGGACGGATAAGGACGGACAGAAGCTCCTCGCTAACAATGGCCTCAGCGAGGCTGACCTGCCCGTGGTTTTGCTGGAGGACGGCAGCGTTCTTTCCATGCCGGGTCTCGCGGAACTTGCCGGCCGTATCGGTCTGAACCCGCAGATCGAGCGCCGGGACATCTATGATGTGGTGATCATCGGCGCCGGTCCCGCTGGCCTAGCGGCTGGCGTTTACGGCGCCTCAGAAGGATTAAAAACCTTACTCATCGAACGCCGCGCCCCGGGCGGGCAGGCGGGTACGAGCTCGAGGATAGAGAATTATTTAGGGTTTCCGACCGGGCTCAGCGGTGCCGAGCTGACCCGCCGCGCCATCACGCAGGCGACCCGGCTGGGAACGGAATTTCTTTCGCCGTGCTCCGTGCGTTCGATCGGGCAGAAAGACGGATACAAAAGGATCGTCCTGGACGACGCCGAGGATATCCTGACGCGGAGCGTTGTCATCACCACGGGGGTGGATTACCGCAAACTGGATACCGAAGGTGTTGCGGCACTTACCGGCGCCGGCATTTATTACGGCGCCGCCATGACCGAGGCCACCGCCTGCAGGGATAAAGAGGTTTATATCGTGGGCGGCGGAAACTCCGCCGGACAAGCGGCCATGTACCTTTCCAAATTCGCCCGAAATGTTTACATCCTGATCCGAAAGGACGACCTGTCTGCTACCATGTCCGCCTACCTCATCGACCAGATCGCGGCAGAAGAAAACATCCATCTGATGCCGAAGTCAGAGGTCGCCGCCGCACATGGTTCCGACCGGCTCGAGAGCCTCGCTATCCGTTCTTATGAGACGAATGAAGTGACCAATCACCCCGCGGATGCGCTTTACATATTCATCGGGGCCAAACCCTATACTGACTGGATAGAACTGGGCATTATGAAGGATGACAAAGGTTTTCTGCTCACGGGCCGCGATCTCAAGAACCTCACAGATTACGGCAGGATCTGGAAGCAGAGGCGTGACCCATACCTGCTGGAGACCAGTTGTCCGGGTGTTTTTGCGGCAGGCGACGTAAGAGCCGGCGCGATGAACCGCGTTGCGTCCGCCGTCGGGGAAGGATCCATGGCGATCAGTTTTGTTCATAAATATCTTGCCGAGGTGAAATGACCCGGCCACGAACATCAGCAAATCAAAAACAACTATCTTTAAACTATATGACACGCTTTCGCCTGACCTGGTTCCCTGTCATCTGTTTGATACTGGCTTTCGGTTCCCATGCGAATGCGCAGGACTTCGAAAAAACACCCGTATTGCATGGGGACTCCGTCGTTTTCCCCATTACCCTGATCAACGGGTATCCTTTCATCGCCGGTTCGGTGAACGGGGTCAGCGGCAAATTCATGTTCGATACCGGCTTCAGGACATCACTGTCGCTGAATGACAACCTGGTAAATCTTCCCGGCAAAAGGACGAAGAGTACGGGTGTCACCGGCAGCGGGAATGCATTCAGGACCAGCACGAATGACATGATCAGGGAGGTCAGATTTACGAATGGCATCACTTACCGGAACCTCGAAAATGTCAGCAGCGGTAACTACGATTTTCTTCAGAAATATATTACGCCGGATTGTCTCGGCTACCTCGGACACGACTTCTTCGATGGTTATCTTTTCAAGCTGGACTATCTGCACCGGAAGGTGACCTTTTACAGGAACACCGCAGAACGGAACAAAGACCAGGATTTCCTGAAGGGCGAGAAACTATTAGCGGTGATTGGATTTGAGAACAGGAAGCTGCCCAATCATCCCATGGTAAAATTAACGATAAGCGGGACCCCTGTTTTAGGAGCATTTGATACGGGTCAGAACGGCCTGCTGCAACTGGATGAACCTTCTGCCCGAGCCTTGAAAGGCCGGGGCGCTGTTCGCATCTCCGGAACGGACAGCGGCGGCGATACGATACTTACCATTAAGGATATTATCATCGACGGAAAATATAAATCTGACCTAAAGGGCGTAGAGAAGTCTTCGCTGAAGGATACCCGAGTCATCAGAAGAGAGCTCGGGATCACTGAACCAAACCTCATGAATCTGGGTTACCGTTTCTTAACGCAATTTAAAACGATCTGGGATTACGCCAATAAAAAAATTTACCTGCTCGAATACTGATGGAGCGCTTAACCAATTTAAACCCATGAACCTGATGCTTAAAATTACAGGTATAATCATCATCGCTGCAGGCATCCTGCTGACGTTCAGGCCGGAACTGGTCAGTCCGGCCGCATCGCAAATCGCAGGATATGAGCTGATCGAGAAAAGGGTCAGGTGGGGTTTCCTCATCGGCACCGGCATCTTGCTTTGTTTTTTTCAGCACTGGGGTCACCGGGGGATGACCGTCTGGGCAACGCTGGCGGCAATGACCTATGGGATCATCATCGCCCGGCTGATCGGGTCGTTCCTGGACGGTTTTTTCATAAAGCAGTTTTACTGGCTGGTGATCGAGCTGATACTGGCGGCTGTTTTCAGCTGGTTGTACTGGAGACTTATCAGACAGTAAGGTGCTGTGAAGCTGATCTTTGCAGCCAGTGGGCCAAACAAAATAAATTACGGATAACATATAGTCAATTATGATAAAATCTTTCCTAATGATCGGGCAATCCAACATGGGTGGTCGCGGGTATCTCAAAGACGTTAAACCGATCGTTGACGAGAAGATCAGCATGCTGGTGAACGGGCGCTGGCAAATAATGACTGAACCGATCAATTTCGACAGGCCAACCTCCGGCGTAGGGCTTGCCGCATCTTTTGCTGGGGCCTGGAGACTAAAACATGAAGATGGACAGATCGGACTTATCCCGTGTGCTGATGGTGGTTCCAGCCTCGATGACTGGGCGGCAGGCGGACCGCTTTTTGACCATGCGGTGTTGCAGGCGAAACTTGCTTTGCGAACCAGCCAGGTCGACGGCATCCTGTGGCACCAGGGAGAAAATGATAGTATGGCCGGCCGCTCTGCGGTGTACTATGGCAAACTAAGTGTGATCGTAAAGGCACTGCGGGAAGAGTTGAATTTACCGGATGTTCCTTTCATCGCAGGCGGGCTCGGGACCTTTCTTTCAACGGGCAGGTACGGCCAGTACTTTACGGAAAGTGATGCGGTCAATTCAGCTTTATCGAAATACGCCGAGACCACGCCGAACGCTTATTTCGTAACGGCGGAAGGGCTGACCGCCAACGCGGACGGACTCCATTTTGACGCGGTTTCCCTGCGAAAGTTCGGTATTCGATATTTTGAAGCCTACCACAAACGGACGAACGTATGGACACCGCTGCCAGGCGAAAGCGAAATGGTCTCCGTCGTAGAAGAAAGGGAATTGAATCAAGCGGAGAAAAGAATGTTGCTGGAGATCGGTTTTGGTCGCGGCGAGATGACATTAAGCGAGCTGGAAGAAAAGCTGACCGCATTGAAATGATCAGGATAGTTTCCGCCGATCCCATGTTTATGGTATTGAAACGAACGCACGTAATACTAATTAAAATGCTATGCCCCAAAATGACGTAAAAAACAGATCCGGAAACGAGCCTGATCATCAATAACCGCATTATATGGGAGAGATCAGGACCTTCGAATTTACGCCGATTAGTAATGAACGGCAACAGATCCATACTATTTCGTTCGCTAACCGAATAAGGAAAGGCGGCGAAGGCGTATTGAATCCCCACCGTACGAATTTTTACATCCTGTTGTTCGTCACACGCGGCTGTTCAAGGCATATGATCGATTTCGAAGTGCTTGATATCAGCGCGGGAGATTTTTTCATCATCAGACCCGGGCAGGTCCATGCGTTTTATCCATCCGCAGATTCAGACGGTACCATTATTGCATTCACAGAGGACTTTTTACTGCAGCGAGCCGACCTTTGCGTTATTTCCGAGAACACGGAAGCATTGAATGAGCTTTCTATCGGTTGCCATTTTAGTTTACGGGTTAACGACAGTGAGAGGATCGACCGGCACATCCAGATGATTCAGCAGGAATTATGCGGCGCTTATGACGAACTGCAGGAAAGTATATTGCAAAAATATTTATCGTCATTACTGTTGGGTCTTCTTCGTATCAAACGCGGGGACGGACATCTTTTTGCTGAAAATGGCAAGGCACGGCTTTACGCTTTGAAATTTAAATGCCTGGCAGATAAAAGATGTAAAATGCAGTTAACGGTGTCCCAGTTCGCCGCGGAGGTGGGTATCAGTAAGCGAAGCCTTCAAAGGCTGACCGTACTGCATTTCGGCAAAACTCCGAAACTTATGATCCAGGAATCCCTGCTGCTGGAAAGTAAGCGCATGCTTATCGACCCCTCACGTACGGTCAAGGAGATATCCTACGATTTGGGATTTAACGAGCCAACGAATTTCACTAAGTTCTTTAAGAAATTCACCTGCATGTCGCCTGAACAGTTCCGCAAATCACGGCAATGATCGCCCGCCTTTTCCCGCGTCGTATTTTTACCAGTGATCGACCTTTTTTTACCTTTTGCCGCAGCTCTATGCAGCATAGTTTTGGATCGGGTTCAACCTGATCAATTTACATGCACGGTAAAAGATCCGGACGAAGGAGGCTTAGACACCCTTTGTTACCTGATCTTATGATCTCCAGTTCTATCATCGCAGCGGAAATGCGTCGTGACGAGGTGGCGAGAACAGGTGATCCTTTACGCTTTTATTTTGACCAGTAGCTCGAAACGTCATTATTTCACTTAACTATAAATACATCACACATGAAAACTCCTGTCGAAACCATTGAGCTTTTTCTGGCGAACACAACCAATCCCGATGTTATAGAATCGATCGTTGATGCGAACGCTACTTACATCTCTTTAAACTTTAACAATCCTGAATTGCAGAAGATCATGCCCTGGGCAGGCACACACCACGAAGGGGCAACAGGCTTCATCAATACCTTTGCCGGGGTCAATGATTTCTGGACGATCCAGGCTTTCGAAGTGCAGGATATCTTTTCAGAAAACGAAAAAGTGGCGGTCTTTGGCAGTTTCACCTACACCTCCAGGTCCCTTAACAAACAAGTCACTTCGCCTTTCTCGATCCTTGCAAAAGTGAAAGAGGGTAAAATTTATCATTTCATGTTCATGGAGGATACTTTTGCAACAGCCGGTAGCTTTAGAGTAACGCCGGCCGGAACGTTCCAAAGCGATCCAAAGGCCACTGAGTTCACATTGTAATCTCAGTGGTATGCGATCTCATTGATCCATATCAATGAGATCGCAACCATTAAATTTTTTTAAGGAACGTTGCATGTCCCATGATCTATCTAACGGGGCAAAAGCAACTGGTCTGGGATTGCGAAACATGCAAAATTATATGTTGACAGAGAAGCGAAAAGTCATGATCATCGATGACGATGCAGATATTTGCGATATTATGCACGATGTTCTTCATTACGAAGGATTTGAAGTGAAATGTTTATTAGGACCTGACCGACTGTTCGAAGAGATAGCTGCTTTTAAGCCACAAGTTATTATCCTGGACTATATTTTAAAGGGCATCACTGGCGGTGAGGTCTGTTCGGAGCTGAAAAAACGCAGATCAACCTCCGTCTTACCAATTATATTAATGTCAGCTTATCCTCGTGTATCAAAGTCTACGGTTGATTGTTGCTTTGAAACTTTTATCGCCAAACCTTTTGACCTGGAAGAGTTCGTGAGCGCCGTTAGGCACCTTGCGATTGGACATTGACTATTGTATTGAATGCAGCGGTATGATCAACTTTGGCAGTCTTATATACTGAATAGAAAACAAACTCGCCGCGGCTAATCAGGCAATCTCATTGATTCGTAATATGCCTCCAATAAGTACTTTGCTGCCTGCATATAAGTTAATAACAGAGCCGAATCTCAAACGCTTACGACATATTTTGCAATTATAGGTCTGTCGCCATTCTCATCCCAGATCAATTCCCAGTTTTCTGTTTCAACGACATCAATTTCTTTTCGGCTTTCTTTTTCTTCGGCCAGGAAATGAACCTGAAAACGTACGTCGAATCGATTTCTTTCTGTTTCCTCGATCACTAAGTTCTTTACTTCATGCTTTATCGGAGCTTCCAGCTTTTCCCTTATTGAATAATACCATGAATTAAACTCGGTATGTCCTTTCATGTTACCGTAACCTGGAAATGTGAATTCAATATCTTGATGAAGATACTGGATAAAGTAACCGTTTTCATCCAGTACATCGAAATGTTTAAACCATTTGTGAATGAAATTTTCCACTTTTTCTTTATTCCCTTTTGAGAAATCCTGAATTTTTTCAATCAGTCTTTCTGCATGCGCAATAGCATTTTCTCTTACTTCCGACATGGAGTTAAGTACTTCTGGAACATAAGCATTTCGATAAGAATACAAAGGTGGATTGTAAATCATCTGTATGTGATAAACCGATTGCTGCATTGGTTTTAAAATATCTTCGATACTGAAACGATTATACCCAAGTGGTGTAAAAGACTCTCTTGATCCTCCTAACGTAATACTTTGTAAAAAATGTTTGCCTTTAAGTTTGTCTCCGCCGGTACCATAAGCGAATCCCCAGGTCATTACATCATCTACATATTTTTTTAAAATAGCCGGTGTAGCATACCAGTAAAGCGGATGCTGAAAGACTATAAGATCTGCGTTGAGCAAAGCAGCCTGCTCTGCATTTATATCGATCTTAAAATCTGGGTATAACGATTCGAGATGACGCACCTCTAATTGAGATTCTGGTAGCGCTTTTTTGATATGCCCAATAATTGTTTTGTTAGCTATTGAACGCTCTATGTCTGGATGCGAAAGTATTATTAAGGTTTTTCTGTCGAGACGATTTAATGTATTTATTCGAGTCGTCGAACGTGTTGTCGTCATTTTTTAACTATATAAATTATAGTCCAAAACTATTCTCAAATTTGTAAACCATCAATAACTGTCAAAATTGACAGGTTGCAATTATTAAAAATGAATGACAAAAGGTTAATACGGACTACTAAAATAAATGATATAAAATTCCATTGTGAGATGGATGTGGCGATGCATTACGTAGGCGGAAAATGGAAAACCGTGGTGCTTTGGTACCTGATAGAGGGTAAAAAAAGGTTTCATGAAATAAAGAAACATATCCCTAATATCACCGAAAAGATGCTTTCTATTCAATTAAAAAGTCTGGAAGAGGACGGGATCATCAAAAAGGAAGTTTTTAATCCTAAACCGCCTTTGCGAGTAGAGTATTCATTAACAGATTTTGGCAAGACACTTGTTCCATTATTGGAATATATGGTTACCTGGGGACGTTTCGTTGTGAAAGAGAAATCATACTCTATTCACGTTAATACAATATCTACAGAAGCAGATATCGACTTATAAAAGATGACCACCATATTCAGGGCATTATCCATTAATGCTTATTGGCCGGTACCGTTGGAAAACATGGCGCCCGGGCATTTCCCTGATTTCCATCCAAATCCTGACTTCATGCCAGCGATGAAAAAGATATACAGCATGGCGTAAATACAGGCGCTGGAAGCTTATTGGATGAATAAGTATAACACGTTTCGACATCCATTTCTTTCGTCAGATTACAATTGTTAATGAATGAAGTGTAGCTGAATTATGCAGGGCTCATGGCATCGGCCGACAAACTTTGCACCAGCATGTTGAGCGGTATCTTTGCAAGTCGCCGGTCTTGTTTCGTAAGACCCTCAGATTCCGCAAGGACATGAAAAGCTTTCAGCCGGATCGGGTGACGCGGGGGGAAGACCAACTATCAGCTTTAGCCAATCACTTCGATTGCCACAGAATCCGGATTTCAGCAACTTTTCAGGCTGGTAACGGAGAGTTGAACCTGATTTTCATCGATTAAGTCGTTCTCCGCGAAATAATTTTCAGATAAGGCCGATGACCTTACTGTTAAGCATTGTCGAGATTTTGATTTTGAATGCAATGGCCAACCTGGTTTACCTAATTCTACCCTGAGATATATTTAAAAAAAATGCGTCTAAGAGGCGGTAATCTTGCTATATAGCTTGAAAGCGTTGACAGGTCAAAGATGATCGCCAACGCTTTTGAATTTATATTTAAGAAGAACGGCCTTCCCAGATGTTAACCTGGCCAAGACGGTCGGCACCTTGTGTGTTTAGCATCCAACCCGGATATTCAGGTGGTAAAGTGCTCGCCTCATCCAACTGATTTATTTCATCTGATGATAATTGCAGTTCTATCGCCGCAATATTATCATCAAGCTGGTCTTTTCGCTTCGCGCCAATTACTATAGAAGTTACTGCTTGTTTAGCTAAAAGCCAGGCAAGCGCTATACGTGCCGCGCTACAATTATGCGCCTTTGCTATCGGGGCAATCACATCCAGTATTTTCCATGCCCGTTCTTTGTCCACTATCGGAAAGTCAAAGCCGGATCTCCTGGAATTTACCGGATTCTGGTTCTCCCTGCTGAACTTGCCGGAAAGCAAGCCACCGGCCAGCGGGCTCCAAACCATCAGTCCTAATTTTTCCTCTTCCAGTAAAGGCACAATTTCGCGCTCCAAATCCCGGCCTGCTATCGAATAATAAGCCTGTAAAGAATCAAAACGGGCCAGGTTTTTTGCTGAAGAGATACCTAGCGCTTTCGCAATTTTCCAGGCCTGCCAGTTCGAACAGCCAATATAACGCACTTTGCCCGAGCGTACCAGGTCATCCAGTGATCGTAAAATTTCCTCTGTTGGGGTCAGAATATCGTTAGCGTGTATCTGGTAAAGATCAATATGATCCGTCTGCAGGTTTTTTAAACTGGCTTCCACGCCATCCATAATATGTTTACGCGAGGCGCCTACATCATTTCGGCCCGGTCCTGTCCGCGAGTAGACCTTAGTGGCAATAACTACATCTTTCCTGGCAATGTTCAGGTTTTTAAAAGCCTGTCCAAGTATCCGCTCACTTTCACCAGCCGAGTATACATCCGCCGTATCAAAAAAGTTGATACCGGCATCAAACGAACTTTTAATAAGCTGATCGGCATCTGCCTGCCCTACATTGCCAATGTGTCCGTAAATACCAGTTCCGGGGCCCATGGTCATGGTGCCTAAACAAAGGCGCGAAACCAGCAGTCCTG
The DNA here is from genome assembly GCF_039543225.1 of Mucilaginibacter defluvii. Taxonomy (NCBI): domain Bacteria; kingdom Pseudomonadati; phylum Bacteroidota; class Sphingobacteriia; order Sphingobacteriales; family Sphingobacteriaceae; genus Mucilaginibacter; species Mucilaginibacter defluvii. The sequence goes on along the minus strand of NZ_BAABJI010000002.1, from coordinate 994,040 downwards.
TGTTTCCTAATGTTTTGTATTCCATAGTTCAGTTTTTAAGTAAATGAGTTGTAAGACAAATGTAAATGCATGGAACCGCGGTTTAGATGAAGTAATCAAACCAGAAACTGCAAAAATCAAACCTTCTAAATGATGCTTATTTTACCAGGATGACAAACCTGAACTTTTTAGTATGATTCGTGATAGGGAGGCAACCGTTATTTGCATAATTGCCGTCACTTAAAACCCGATCTGCAGACCGGCCGCGGCATAAAGCGACCCTCTGAATGAGTACCCTTTATCCTGAAAAATAGTCTTCAAGCTCCGGTTTGTAATCTGTGCCGTACGGGTAGCATTCACGCCAAAGGTAAGGGGAATGATCATTCGTTTTCCTAACCTTATCTCCGGGCGGAGGCCAAAAACAACGTACTGATGGGTAAATATCTTATCCTTGCCTCCCTGCTCCAGTAAAGCCATTTGCCCGTTAACTTCCATTACCAGGTTCAGCTTAATGTTTTTATTAAAATTGTAACCGGCCGATACTTCCAAACCATCACGCAGCGATGCCTGAACCGAGTAACGCCCGCCCGTTCTCCAATTTAGGTAAAATGCCGGGAACAACATAGGGAAACCAAATGAGTTATTCAGCGCAAGTCCACCTCCAAGGTCAAGGTTAGGCCTTAAATGCCTGATAAATATTGCACTTACGCTTCCAAGTACATTTTTGAACCTGAGTTTCGAAATATCAGTAGTAGGCATAAATATACCGCCGCCGATACCTGTCCGGAGCGACCAACGTTCATTTAGCGGTCGCAGGTAGTTTAAGCTTACTCCTACATTCAACACCTCGTTAATAACCAGCGGTTGGGTAAAATTTTTGTTGTTAAGGTTCACATAGGCGCCACCAATACCCACCGACCATATGGTAGGCTGGTTCCGTTCATTTACTTTTTTTGATAGCGGAATATTAATACCGCCCTGGTACACCATGGCCGAGCCCCGGCTGTTGCCTATGCGCTGGCTGGAATCACCTTGGGTCATCTGGTAACCCGATTCACCAAAATACTCTGTTTTAAAAAAGGCTTGCGCATTGCTTTTAGCAGCGGCAAAGCTCATAATAATTGCGATAATGAATAATGATCTCATACGTTTTTAATGAATAATTTTAAATGATTCAGACGTCCCCTGCGTCTTTCCAAAACAAATATGAGTTGACGGCACAGCGCGGTTACAATTCTTTTGACCGATGGTTCCCAGGCTTTGACGGATGGTAGCCGCGCTGTAAATCAATCCGTTTACCTTTGTAGTATGATTTTGTTAAAGAATTTTAATCGGTTCATTATTCTGATCTGGATATTTCTGGCTGTTATTTTTTGGTGCAGGTACATACCTGATTCATCGGTGCCGGAAGGTGGTTTGCTTTCCATTTGCGTTTTGGCGTGCTTATACCCGTTTACTACTTATTTAAGTAGAACCCTGCTGCAAAAGGCCATGCGCCAAAAGAAAATGCTTTTATTTACCGGGCAGTTCTTCCTTGTATCTATTGTAACTGCATTGCTTATACCTGCCGTTCTTCACGCCTTTCTTTATCTGGAACAAAGCGGCTTTTTTCCACCATCTGATCTGGTATTAGGTAAAAACCTGTTTGTAATACTGTTTATCAATGCCTTAATGGTGTCCTTATTTGTGAATTTTGGGTTTTGCGGATTACGTTTCCATGAGGAGAGCATGAAACTTCATGAAGCCTTGGTTGAATCGCAGTTGCAATTGCTGCAACAACAGATCAGTCCGCATTTTATGTTCAACGTGTTAAACCACATCAATATACTGATGCGCGAAGATGTAAGTTTAGCCTCTGCATTGCTGATCAGGTACGCTAAAATACTTCGTTACCAGTTGGATAACGACAAGAATAAAAAGGGGAACCTGGGGAAGGACGTCCAGTTTTTACAGGACTTTGTCGAGATCCAAAAAATAAGATGGGGGGAGGAGTTGGATATCTGCTGCTCGTGGAAGATGGAGAACTGCGACAGAGAGTTTCCGCCTTTGTTACTGATTACTTTTATAGAGAATGCTTTCAAGCACGTGTCCCGCGGTGTTACAGATAAAGCTTATGTAGACATAAATTTCATCCAAACAACTCAATATGTTTGTTTAAACGTTAAAAATTCCAAGTCGATTATCCAGCGCGACAAATATCCTGTGTCCGGAATTGGCCTGTTAAACGTAAAAAAGCGGTTGGACATTCTTTATGGTGCGAATTATGATTTGACCGTTGAAGATTCAGAAACCACTTATTATACCAAATTGCACATCAGTTTATAGTATTATGAGCGAAGTAGTATCGAGGCAAACAAGCAGTAGGCTTTTAAAATGCCTTATTATTGATGATGAGCCGATTGCCATTAAAGGCGTAGTTAATTTGATTAACCAGTTGGGTTTTTTAGAGGTTGCAGGTACCAGCACCTCTGCCATAAAAGCCGCGGAAATCTTAAAAACCAAAGAAATAGACTTGATGTTCCTGGATATTAATATGCCCATGTTATCCGGACTTGAGTTTTTAGGATCATTAGAGCGGGCACCGCTTACTATCATGACCACCGCCTATTCGGAACATGCGCTGGAAGGGTTCCGGCTAAACGTGGTGGATTACCTGATGAAGCCCCTGGAGTTTCAGCGCTTTTTTCAGGCTGCTAACAAAGCATTAGACATATATCAATCCCGTATTATATTACAAAATAGAGAAGGGGCTGATTCAGACATGTATATCCGGCAGGGTGACACCTTTCAACGGATAGAGTGGCAGGACATATTATTTGCAGAGGGAATGCAGAACTATCTAAAGTTACATTTTACCGATAAAGCTTTTATCATTCATCAAACCATGGCATCGTTAGAGGAGATGCTGCCAAAAGACTGGTTTTTCAGAATACATCAGTCGTTTTTGGTTAATACCCATAAAATAGATGCAATTTCCGGCGGAAGAGTTTTTATCAACGGAAAGCAGCTTCCTGTTTCGCGCCATAGAAAAGAAGATCTGCTTAGGTCGGTTGTGTATGGCAAGTTGATAAGTAAATAAAGTACTGATTCAGAAGGCTACATTTATGCTTGAGCCAAAGCTCCAAGTTCGCCCTGCTGATAATGCAACCGTTTTGTATAATTGCATTACTTATGAGTCATCAACTGCGCGAACATATTGAGAAGGTCATATCGCTTACCGACGAAGAGTATCAATTTATCTTCAGCCATTTTACGCATAAGCGCTACAAAAAGCACCAGTTTATGGTACAGGTTGGCGAACCTGTACTGCACAATTATTACCTGCTATCGGGTTTGACCAAACTCGTTTACACAGATCAAAAAGCGAAGCAACATATACTGGCATTTGCTATGGAAGACTGGTGGGATAATGATTTTCAGGCCTACTATACCCGAACCAACGCGACGCTATCTATGGAATGCCTGGAAGATACCGAAGCACTTTGCCTCTCGCTCGATAATTTTAAGGCTTTAAGGGTGGGCTTGCCTAAAATTGAAGCCTTTTTTCTGGAAAGAGTAACGAACGGTTTTCTTGCTGCACAGCGCCGGATACTGTCGTTAATGACCACCAGCGTTCAGGAGCGGTACGAACAGTTGATACGGCAACAACCAAAGTTATTACAGCGCGTACCCAAAACGCAGCTTGCTGCTTACCTTGGCGTATCCAGAGAGGCATTAAGCAGGCTCAGCTTTTGATGTGATATTGCGCACAACACTTTTGTGACCTACCTCACAGGCGTATTCAATTAATTATAAAGAACTTTGGATATGATCAAACACTAATTTGATCTGTTATATAATAAAGATAAAAACTATGGAAAAGCGCATTATTAATCCCTGGAAATGGCAGGATGACCGCCATTATGTTCAGGCGGTAGAAGTTACACAAGTACAAGGAACGCTCTATTGTGCTGGTCAGGCAGCAGTATTACCTGATGGTACTTCAAGCACAGCAGATATGAAAACGCAGCTGTTGATCGCGATCGAAAACCTTGAAAGGGTAATAACTCAAGCTGGTTATGAAACTAAAAATATAGTTAGACTAACAGTTTATACCACCTCTCATGAGGAATTTTTAGCTGTTTTTGACACCTTTGGTGAGTGGATTGCCAAGAACGATATTAAGCAGGCCGGAACATTTGTGGAAGTCAAGGAGCTTTACGAAACCTTGAAGGTGGAGTTGGAAGCTACCGTTGTAAGATAATGAAACAGCTACAGGCTGAGCATATGCGAACATTGATGTTGTATATGCGTTAATGCTGTGGCGTTTAACCTTTAACCTGTAAAAAAGCGGTATTGTATGCCTATGCTATAATATCGCTTTTGAATTTTCAAGAATGAAAACCCTTATAATAGCAATTCATCCAAATATCGAAACCTCGGTCGTAAGCAAGCGATGGATCGAGGAGCTAAATAAATACCCTGATCTGTATAGGGTCCATCAGCTGTATAAAGCTTACCCGGATGAACAGTTAGATGTTGAGGCGGAACAGAAGCTGGTAGAAAAGTTCGATAAGATCGTATTTCAGTTTCCATTCTATTGGTTTAACTGTCCTTCGTTTTTTAAGAAATGGCTTGATGAGGTAGTGCTGCCAGGCTGGGCATTCGGCAGGGAAAGCGAGTTTGGTTTGGCCGGTAAAAAGATAACCATGGCTATCTCGACCGGCATCGCGGAGCATGATTATCAACCTTCGGGTAAATACGGGATCACCGTTGAGAAACTTATTCGCCCGTTCAAATTGAGCTTTGATTATATCAGGGCTGAGTATCGCCCGCCATTCGTTTACTTTGGTATAGACGATCATTCATCTGCTGACTGGATAGAAAAAAGTGTTCCTAAATATTTAGAGTTCCTCAAGACACTTTAAGCTTATCTGCGAAATTCACATCATCTTAATCAGAATATTATTATCCTGAAGCTGAGCTAGGTCGTCAACTTCAGGATTTATTTATACCAGCTCTCCAGCTAATTCATCTCACTGGCCATCGCAATATCTTTTTGCGCGTCAAGTGCCTCCAATCTTGAGATAAGTGAAGCTCGCATATCTCGATAAGCATCACCGCCTAAGGCCAGCCGTAACGGGGCAGGAGACTTTTTCAGGCTGTCAATGATAGATTTTACGCTGATGTCAACATCATTCCGAATAGGGAAACTACCCGAAGCGATAGCTCTTCTTACTTCGCCGGCAGGCGTATTTTCATAAGCTTCCATTACCGGGGCTGTAACCATTGCGGTACCAAACGCGGTTGGATGCGCACTCGGTTCAACAATGGTAACTTCAATATTCAATGGCGCTAATTCTTTTGCAATAGTATCACAGAAGCCTTCAATTGCCACTTAGTGGTATGGTAATATCCAAAATTAGGGTAAGTGGTTTGTCCGCCAGCTGTTGAAATCTGCATAATCCGGCCGTGCCCTTGCTGTCTTAAAAATGGCAACGCGGCACGTATGACCTGTATCGAACCTATAACGTTGGTATCGATCTGCTGTCTTATCTGTTCATTCGATGCCTCCTCAACCGCACAGAATAATGCATATCCCGCGTTGTTTACAATAACATCAATGTTACCCATCTCGGCAAAAGCCTTAGTAATTACCTCGTTGATTGCCGCGGTATCGGTTACATCTAGTATAGCAACAGATAGCGTTTCGGGATATTGCGCTTTCAAATCATCAAGTGCGTCCGGTTTACGTATGGTGGCAAACACCTTGTCACCCTTTTTAATAACTTTTCTATGAGTACTCTGCCAATTCCGGTAGACGTTCCTGTTATGAACCAAGTTTTCATTTTTCCAAAAGGTTAGTGTTTTTTATAAGTTTTCAAAGTAAAGCTACAACACTTTAAAAATCGAGTGGTTTATTTCTTTCAGAAGCTAATCTTTAGTTGAACTTCGCAGACTATTTGCTTGCAATAATTCAGCCAGCCGGTAAGTATCCAAAAAAGCAGTTACCTTAACAATTTTACCGTTAATAAAAGTCATGTGCCAGGCGTAATTATTATGGTAAGTCCCTCCATTTTTCGCCGGGGCCTTACCATGCCAAAGCGCAATGACCAAACTGTCGCGGGCAACGATGCTTTCAACTGTGGGAACGATCGCGCCGCTCAACTTACCATTGATCCGGCCCACAACAGCTAAAAGCTCTTTCTTACTATGGTAAGTACCTGATACCGGACTTGATCCGGCAACTACCCAGGTTACCTTTTCATCAAGCAGATCAAACACGGTGCCTTCATTGTTCTTCCAGTTTTCAAATGCTTTTTCGACCAATTGTAAATTTTGCTGCTCGGTTTGCCTGTCCTCGTCTATATGACAGCCAACGCTAAAGGCAAGCATTATGCTCATGAGAAATACTTTTAGTTTCATAGATGTTTTTTTAATAAGCGCTTATTTGATCTCCCTGTAAAATATATAGTCACCGTGCGCCAGCGTGTTATCATCGGTAAAATCCCCGTCAGCGGTAAAGCCGGTGTCATCCCAATATTCAATGTGTGCCCCCTTGATTTCGTAGTGCCCGTTAGGTAAAAGCTCCTGCCTGATGTAGCTATCAGCAGTAACCCACATATCGATAATATTTATGATCATCCGTGGCGTTGTATTTAATGAAGATCCGGAACCTGCCGGCTCCGGATCTCTTGAATAGTTATTGTTTTACTTTTAACAGATGGCTGTAGCCCAGAACCCGGAAAGCACGTTCCGTCAATGCTTCCCTAACGCCGTTACCTGGCTCAGCAAGCCAGTCCGAATAATCCACGGTTGTTCTTAGCGGCCGTTGCCCTTCCGGAATGTTCAATATTTCGGCGATCTTGTCGGCAACGCTCTGTATGGGCGCATCTCCAAAGCGAAATAAATTTCGTAATCCTGCTTCATAATGATCATAATCCTTTTGCAATCGCTCATAATCCTTCAGCACTTCTTCATCAGCTGGAAATTCTGCCGTTTCAAAATGCGAGGTATCGTCCATGTAAACGCCGGGCATCAATATGGTGGTTTCCACGCCGAACTGGCTGATCTCGTAAGCGGTATTTTCGGCTAATGCGTCAAGTGCCGCCTTACCGATCACATACGGCGCCATAAAGGGTGCGGTAACATTTGTAATTCCGCTACCCACATATAAGATCAGGCCGCTTCCTTGTTTCCGCATATAGGGCAGTACTGCCCTGTTAAGCCGGTGGGCACCCAATACATTGGTATTTAACGAACTGGCGATCTGCTCAGGCTTAAAGCCTTCTGAATAACCAATGAAAAGATGTGCAGCATTATGGATCACGACATCGACTTGGCCATACTTGTTATTTATATATTTTGCAGCTTGTGCACAAGAATCCTCTTTAAGTATATCGAGGTCCACGATCTCGATACTTTTACCACGGCTTTCAACATATTCAAGCAAACGCTTTGACTTATGCGTATTCCGTCCCTGCGGGTCCCTGATCCCGGCAAAGACCTGGTAGCCTTGTAATGCTAAAGTTTGCGCAGTATGTAAACCCATTCCAGATCCTGCGCCGGTGATCAGAACGGTAGTGTTGCGTTGGTTTTCCATAGTCTGACAAGTGTATTTTAAAATGATTTTTGTGCCGTCGGACGAACGACGATCTCATTAACATCTACATCGGCGGGTTGCTCAATTGCATAAGCTACAGCCCTGGCAATTGCCTCGGCAGGCAAAAGGTTGATGCGGAACTTTTCAATAGCCTGTTTCTTAAGTTCAGGATCTGAAATAGTTTCCGCCAGTTCTGACTGGGTTGCACCGGGCGCTACCAGTGTTACCCGGATATTCTCGCTTACTTCTTGCCGCAAGCCATCTGATATTGCCCTTACGGCAAACTTGGTCGCACTGTAAACGGTAGAAGTTGGGCCTACCCAGCGATCGCCAACAGAAGTGATGTTTACGAATTGGCCGCTATCCTTTGCTTCAAAGATGGGCAGGGCAGCTGCGATACCATGTAAGACACCTTTCACGTTCACATCGATCATCTGGTGCCATTCCTTGATTTTATATGCGTTGATCATCGACAGCGGCATGAGTCCGGCGTTATTGATGAAAACATCGAGCGTGCCGTACTGCTCTGTGGCAAACTTTGCAAAAGAAGCTACGTCCTGCTGATCGGTTACGTCGAGGCTTTTGTAAACAGCCTGTCCGCCTTGGGCAATGATGGCCCCGGTGATCGTTTTTAGGTTGTCGGTACGCCTTGCGCCTAATACCACCTTCGCACCCAACTTAGCCAGGTGTTTGGCAATTGCCTCGCCAATACCGCTGCTCGCACCTGTAATGGCGACTACTTTTCCTTGAATTTTGATCTGTTCCATATTTAGATATTTTGTTAGATCAAAATTATCGGGCATCCAAAAAGCGTAGCTGCGAATAAAAAACCAAAAGCTGCAAAATTCAAACATTCTGCATGTACTGCGCCCCACGTCCGGATGCCTTAACGCTCGAATAGTTTTTTTCTTGACCAAAGTCAACGTCCTAATTTTTCCTGCCGGGATACATTTGCTGCATCACAAATAAAACCCTCAACATGAAATGTTTTACGACGATCAACACACAGAAAAAGAAGAATTTGACACACTTTATGCTTGCTTTTGGTGCCTTTATCTTTATGGGTTCGCCTGCATTTGCGCAAACTGGTAATATCCGCGGCCGTATATCGGACGCCACAGTTGATAACCCGATCAAAGGCGCAACCATAACCGTGGCCGAAGACAGCACCATCAGAACTTCCACAGGTGCAGATGGTACTTACCGATTAAGTAAAGTGCCTGTAGGCCGCAAAACACTCATCATCACATTCGTTGGTTACGAAAGAACATCGGTACCCAATATTGATGTCATCACCGGCAAGGATGCCTTAGCCGATGTAAAGCTTACAGCAAGCTTTAAAAGTCTAACCGAAGTGGTGATCAGCGTGGGGCCGCCTAAAGACCGGCCATTGAACAAACTGGCTGCGGTAAGCGCACGGCAGGTAAGCCCGGAAGAAATATCAAAGTTTGCCGGTGGTCGGAGCGATGTGGCGCGTCTGGCCACTAATTTCGCCGGGGTATCTGCACCGGATGATAGCCGTAATGATATTGTAGTGCGTGGTAATTCGCCTACAGGTGTACTATGGCGCATTGAAGGCATACCTGTGCCCAGTCCCAACCACTTTTCCAGTTTAGGTACTACCGGCAGCCCGGTGTCGGCCCTCAATGTAAATGTGATTGGCAACTCTGATTTTATAACCTCTGCTTTTCCAGGGGAATATGGCAACGCGTTAGGCGGCGTTTTTGATATCGCTTTTCGCAAGGGGAACAAAGATGTTTATGAGTATACGTTTTCCGCAGGTGCCTTCACAGGGGCAGAGGCAATGGCCGAAGGACCGCTCGCAAAAAAGGGATCGTTCCTGGTCGCTGCACGGTACGGGTTAGCGGGATTGTTTAATGCCGGCGGTACCACAGCCTTACCAAATTATGCTGACCTTTCTTTTAACTTCGACCTGGGCAAATCTAAGCTTGGTAACTTTTCACTGTTCGGGATAGCTGCCCGTTCAAATATAAACTTCCGGGGCGATGGGATCGATGAGAACGATCTCTTTGCTGCTAAAGATGAGAATACCGACGTCGTCTCAAAGTTTGGCGTTATCGGTTTAAAGCACTTGTTAGCTGTTAACAGCTATTCTTCAATTAAGACAACCATCGGCGCATCTTCCAGCAGTGAGAATGTTGACCGTGAGCGTATTTTTAATTATGACACTCCACGATCAACAACGTTGCCATTTACAAAGATCAATAACAACGAAAGCCGTATCACCTTGTCTTCTGTTTACAATGCCCGGTATAGCAATCGTTTTAATTTGCGCGCAGGATTATTGCTGGAACGGTATAATTTAAAGGCTGATCTGACAAGTCGTGAAAGGCAGGCCGATAGTGACAACGACAGCTTTCCGGACTATATCAACCTGATCAATTCAAATAACAGTTATACCATCTTTCAACCTTATGTACAAGGGCAATTTCGGATTGCTGAAGCATTGACCTTAAATGCGGGGTTGCATGGTCAGTACGTTTCGCTGAACAGTGAATTTGTTCCTGAACCCAGGGCCTCGCTTACCTGGCGTATCGCACCGGCACACAGCCTTTCGTTCGGGTATGGCTTACACCATCAAAACGTCCCGGCACCGATCTTATTCCTGAATCAGTACATCAACGGAAGTCCTGTTCAGACCAACAGAGATCTTGACCTGGTACGCAGTAACCACTATGTGCTGGGGTATGACCTGCGTCCGGCCAGTGGCTGGCGAACCAAGATTGAAGCCTATTATCAAAGTATTAGCAATGCAGCAGTAGAAGCGAACCCGAGCAGCTATTCGTCGCTTACCGAGGGAGCTACCTTTGGATTCAGTATAGATAAATTCGGCTTGGTAAGCAAAGGGTCGGGCCGCAATGCAGGCGTTGAGCTTACCATCGAAAAGTTCCTCGACAATGGATGGTACGGGCTGACTACGGCGTCAGTATTTGAAGCCAAGTACAAGGGCAGCGATGGCATAACCCGCAATTCACCCTTCAATAACGGTTATGTGGTCAACGTACTTGCCGGTAAGGAGTTTAAGGTAGGCAGCGGCCGTAACGTGCTTTTCGCGGACACGCGCCTCAGCACGGCAGGGGGTCGACACTATACACCGGTCGATCTGCAGGCAAGCCGTGCGGCAGGGTATGAAGTGTTACAGGATAACATTGCCTTCAGTCGGCAATATGATGCCTATTTTCGAATGGATGTAAAGTTTGGTATGAAAATCAACAGCAGCCGTAAAAAAGTATCACACCAGTTTTATATCGACCTGCAAAATGTAACTAATAAAAAGAATGTGTTTGTGCGCCGGTACAACCGCCTGACAAATAATGTTGACCAGGCGGATCAGATCGGCTTATTTCCAGATTTTGGTTACAAGTTGCAGTTTTAACGTTTAAGTCATTACTTTAACAGCTAATGGAAGAGCAGGAAACACGGGAATCATTGAGAGCGTTCGTTAACTATTTCGCACCTGTAGAGGAAGAAGCGTTCAATAAATATGCGGATCTGCATCGCGCAGTTCAGATCAGGAAGTGGGACCATCTGTCTAGGGAAGGTGATTCGGTCAAGAACCTATATTACCTTCATTCGGGTATATTAAGATGCTATTACCTGAATGACGGCGTGGAGCATACTTCGAATTTTTTCTTCAGTCCGGACCTGATAACGGATCTTGACGCATTGAGGGAAAACAAACCTGCCTTGAGCAATATACAGGCCATGAAAGATTCCGTATGTTTTGAGGCGAATTTTGCCGAAGTAGAGGAACTGGCCTATGAGTATCCTTCGCTTTTAAAATGCTTTTTTAAAATGTACGAAGCTATACTCAGATCCAGCATAAACCGCCAGGTGTCACTGATCTATGATTCACCTAAGCAACGGTACCTGAATCTATTTAAAGAGCGGCCGAATGTTATTGCCGAAATTCCACAGCATCATATCGCTTCATACCTCGGCATAAAGCCGGAAACGTTGAGCCGGATCAGAAAGAAAATTTTTTAACGTTCTACATTTTTTAATACCGTTTGCACCGGCGTAGATTCTTAACGTATAATTTGTGTTGCGAATTTGACTACATAAAAGCAAAGCCCCCAAGATCGGCTTATACGTGGGGGCTTTCAAGCTTAGTGATTCTTACGGAAATGCTTCGGCGTCAATACTTCGTTCTTTTTAAAGAAGTTAATAAAATGAGGTAACTCCTCAAATCCAAGGCACCAGCTTACTTCTGATATATTCCAGTCCGTATGTTGAAGCAAAATTCTTGCTTCCTGCATCAGGCGGGCAGCGATCAGCTGTGATGTGGTCTTCCCGGTGACTTTTTTCAGTGAACGGTTGAGATGATTGATATGCACGGACAAATGCTCGGCATAATCGGCCGGGAATTTCAACCTGACCCGTTGATTCGGGGATTCTATAGGGAACTGACGCTCTAGCAACTCGGTAAATAACCCGGCTATCCGTACTGCTCCATTTGACTCTGTTAACGGCCGGCTTTCAACAGGTTGCATTTTTAATGCCTTATAGATCAGTTCCTGGGTAAGAGTTCTAAGCACGTCATACTTGTAGATGAAGTCAGTTGCGATCTCCTCCTGCATCCGCTTAAATATTCCACTGATATCCTTCACCTGTTCACTCGTTAGCTCGAATAAAGGATTGCTTCCGGGCTTAAAGATCGGATAATCCTTGATCTGGTAATGTTCATCAAAGAAAGCCTCAGTAAAAATACAATAGTAGCCTGTCTGTTCCTCACTGAAACATTCCCAGGAATAAGGAATATAAGGATTAGAGAATAATAAAGCGCTTTCTTTGAATTCCAGGTCCTTATCCGCGTAATAAAGCTTGGTGTGGCCGGTTAGGAGGCTGATCTTGTAGAAGCCCTTACGGTTATAAGGTTGGCAATTGGTAAAATTGCCAGGTGTATTATTGATAGCAAAAATGTTAAATTGCCCCATCTCCCGTTGCAGGTAATCTGGCATCCAGAGGTTTTGCAGACCAAGTTCAGTTAGTGTTCCCATTTTTAAAGTATTATTTTACCAAGTATTTGTTGCCCATAATGACGCATCGGGAATGAAGCAAATATCATTCATTGAAAGCATAGCTGCGGCTATCTGCGCTACATCAGCGGGTTTTAGCTTACGATCTTCATTTTTAATTTCCATTCTGGCTTTGGCAACAAAATCAGTGATTACATCGCTTGGATTGATCTGCATTGCCCTGATGTTGTGCGAGCGTAGCTCAGCCCGCCAGCAATCAGTTAAGCCAGAGACTGCGAACTTACTGGCTACGTAAGCCGATCCGTTCGCATAGCCACGCAATGATGCCGTTGAGCCTATATTAAAGATATTACCGTAATTTTGAGGTATAAAGTATTTAGCTGCCTCTTTACCAGCGAGGAACAGGCCTTTCACATTGATTTCCCAGACCTCCTGAAAATCAGCAACGGGTGTATCTGTAAGTGCTGCGAATATGCCGATACCAGCGTTGTTAATCAGCACGTTGGCCGAGCCCATTTGTTCAACAGCAAGGCTGAACAGTTCAGTTATCGCAGTCTCGTTACTTACATCGGCTGTACAACCGTAAACACCAAACTCGTCAGCAGCAAATCTTACTTTTGCAGCATTCCTGCCGCTTACGATAACGGTAGCCCCTATATCTCTTAATGTTCGGGCAATTTCGTATCCTATTCCACCTGTTGCTCCGGTCACAATTACTTTAGCTTCTTTAAAATTCATTTCAATTACAAATTTCATCTATACAGGTATTCAACAACTGCATAAATCAAACCAAAAGTTATAAAAATGAAATACAGAAATATGAGTGGATAGGAATTCGCAGGATTTAGTATAAACCCCAAGAGTTTTGAAAAGGTAATTAGCAGGTATGAGGATATTCAGTAGACTCTCTACCTGCTAATTTTAAAACTATCTGACCGTTGGAAAGTTACCGCCGTCTATAAAATAATTTGCCCCGGTGATATAGGAAGCGCCCGGTGATACCAAGAAATGAACCAACTCAGCCGTTTCTTCAGGCTCCGCCATTCTGCCGAGCGGAACACCACCAACCCGGTCAAAAAGCTTCTGGGTCATTTCCTCGAATGTTATTCCGGCCTGTTTTGCAAGATCATTCAAGAACGCTGACATTGCCTCTGTTTTTGTGAGTCCCGGTGAAACGGTTACTACTCTAACTCCTTTTTGCCCAACTTCAGTAGCTAATGACTTACTGTAAGAATTCAAAGCTGTTTTAGCAGCACTATAGGCCATGGTAGATTCCCAGATGGGAAATTGGCCGCTGGTGGAAGAAATATGAATGATCACACCACTATTTCGCTCAAGCATTGCGGGTAACAGGACCCTGTCTAAACGGACAGAAGAAAGCAGGTTAATCTCTAATGCCTGATACCAGTGTTCATCATTGAGGGTACTAAAGCCACCACCTGGGAAAATGTTCGCACCCATATTATTAATCAGGATATCTACCCCGCCATATTGCTTAATAATAGCTGCTGCTACTCTTTCCAAATCCTCATGGTTCGCAAGGTCTGCACCAATGAATTGATATGGCTTGTTGACTTGTTCAGGCTCGTTACGTGCCGTTACAATTACGGTTGCGCCAGCCGCATGTAAACGGTCGGCAATCGCTTTTCCGATGCCCTTTGTTCCGCCTGTTACTAACGCTATCTTACCTTCCAGGTCTTTGCTCCAATTTTGTCGGTTACTCATCTTAATATAATTACTTTTGTTTCGCAAAGAAACTAAAGCAATTACTGGCAACAGAAGAAATGTCCGTAATTGGTGGTTACAAGCTGGTAACTAAAGGCAATAAGTGGTAACATACTGGTAACTAACAGATGAGAAAAATGCTGCAAAACCCCGAGAACTGTGCTGTAGTACGTACGGTAGGTTATATCGGGAACAAATGGAAACCGATCATTTTGATCCGGTTGCTAAACGGCGGGAAGGTGCGATTCGGTAAATTAAGTGTGCAGATGCCGGATATATCCCGCAAGATACTCAGTCAACAGCTGAAGGAAATGGAAGAAGATAAGCTGATCATTCGTCATAGTTATATGGAAAAGCCGCCAAGAGTAGAATATGAATTAAGTGAACTAGGCAAATCCCTTATCCCGGTACTTAAAGCGATGTTCGATTGGGGTAACCAGATAGCTGATCCAAAGGACAGATGTACCTGGGATCCGGTTGTTAAGTAGTGCATGTTTATTACTTTGACACAAGTATACTCGGTTATAGTTAAGTGATGTTGTCTATTTTCGGCATTATTTAGGGGTTGAGATAGTAGATTAATAATTAGAAAAATCTTTATATTGATTTTTCGTGCACTATAGAGATAAATTGCATTGTAGCGTTGAACTTGGAAGTTTCGTAGTGTATTAAGATGGCAATTTGAATGAATCGACTTGAGATTACGTGTAGATTTCAAATAAATAATTTTTGAAAAAAATTTACTGTTTGTGGCTTTATTAAAAATCGTCACCGTACGCCCCGTATGGTTGTTTTTGGCGTTAATAATTTTCGGGAAGACTCTTATTTACGCACAGAGCGTACAATATATGGCAATGCCCAAGATACAGCATTATAGCCGTGCTGATTATAACGCCTACAATCAAAATTGGTCCATCGCACAGGCTCCTGACGGTATTATGTATTTTGCTAATTCAAAGGGACTGCTTGCTTATAATGGCAGTGAATGGCAGCTTTATGAATTACCCATGAAACAGGTGATCCGCACAGTTGCAACCGATAACGAAGGTCGCATTTATACAGGTGGCTATGCCGAGATTGGTTACTGGGAAAAGCCACGTTATGGAAAGCTCAGTTATCATTCTTATGGAGATAATATTAGCTATTCCAAGTTTAAACAGGAAGAAATCTGGAACATCGCTGTAATTGGAAATGAAGAAATCATTTTCCAATCACTTACAACTATTTACTATTCCAAGAAAGGAGCCATCAAAGTACTCAGCACCGGACATTCATTTACTAACGTAAAAGTCATTAACGGAAAGGTCTTCATTCTGTCTGACGAAGGACTATACGAATATAAAAATAATATATTAGCACTCGTTGCCGGAAGTATTTCTCTTAACGGCGGACAAATAGCAGAACTTATACCTTATGCGTTTGATCAGCTCCTTGCAATTACATCCGGCGGCAATACTTTTATTTACAATCACAAGCAATTTAAGGCATTCGAGTCTGAAGCAGAATCATTTCTCAGAGACAATGGTGTTACAAAAGCGCTGCGCATAGATGAAAATAAGTTTGCATTCAGCACATTTAGTAAAGGCGTTATTATCACGGATGGATTTGGGCGAATAATTCATAAGCTCAATCTAAATACAGGTTTAGCAAGTAATACAGCATTATCGTTATTTTCAGATCAACATTCGGATTTATGGATTGGACTGGAGGGGGGTATAAGTAATGTTTTGCTCCAGTCACCTTTCACGCAATTTAAGGACAGGGATGGCCAGATGGGAGTCGTTTATAGTGCTGGTGTTTACCACGGAGCAATTTATCTTGCCACATCCCACGGCCTTTTTTCGAAGACTTTGACAGATCGTACGGGTACTTTGGTACGAGTACACGGTATTGCCGATCCAGTCACGAGTTTGGAAATATTTGACGAAGCATTGTTGTTCAGTTCTACAACCGGTATGTACGAGGTTAAAGACAACACACTTAGAAAAATCTCCGATGTTGGCGTAGCGTGGGTTATTAAAAGATTTAATCAGAATCCAGACTATTTTATACAAGGGTCATATTATGGCCTCGTAATATACAAAAAGCAGCAAGGTAAGTGGAGGATACATGCAAAACTTCATTCAAATGAGTGGTTACCTGCCCGTGACCTGGACTTCGATAAACAGGGCAATATCTGGATGAAGCACCTGTATCACGGCATCTATAAGATTACCCTTAGCGCTGATAAGCGGTCCATTATCAAAACCAAGCAATTCAATGCTGATTCAGGACTTCCAAAAACAGGTAAGCTCAATATTTTCAAATACAACAACGATGTCCGTGTCTCAAATAGCAGCGGTATATACAAGCTCGTCCGGAATGACCGCTTCGTACCTGATGTGGCGCTAAAAAAAATATTAGGGCCGTATTTTTACGCAAAGCGAATTATATCAACGTTCCAGCCCGAGTGGTGGATGATTATGGATGATAATTCTATCGCCCGTGTGAAGTGGCTTAAGAATGGTAAAACGGAGTTTGAAAGGTTCAAGCAGCGAAACTTTTACCTGTTGAACGATTATGAGCATATCCGAAGATATATAACTACTTATCTCTTTTGTACAGAAGATGGTTTCAGTCTTTTTGATGATAATATGGTTGCTAAGGCCAACAGTGAAACTGCACCTTTAATAAACGAAATAAACGTACTGCAAAACAGCATCTATGAGCCCATAGGTAAGTATGATACGGCCGTCCGTCCGCGACTTGCTTATAATCAAAACAGCATTTCGGTATCCTGGGGGATGCCTTTGTTTGACTCTCAAAAATTATATAGTTATCGCGTTGTGGGAACGCCAGAATACAAAGACTGGAGCACTTGGTCACCGGATTTTAAGAAGCAATTTGATAACCTCTCATCAGGCAAATATACCTTTCAGGTAAGGAGCGATTTAAACCGGCAGATTACGTCCTTTGAATTTGAGATTTTGCCGCCCTGGTATCTCACTTTTTGGGCCAAGATATATTATGTGGTTGTTTTTCTGTCTCTAGGCATATTCCTGTATCGAACTCATCGGAAGAAACTGGCAGAGCAGAAAAAACAATTTGAAATTGATGCGGAACGCCGTATGCGTCAGGAGCGAATAAATCATGAACATCTTTTGATGCAGGTTGAACAGCAAAAGCTGGCGCAGCAGGTAGAAATGAACAGCAGGCACCTGGCCAATTCATCTCTTAACCTTGTTAAAAAGAATGAATTTTTAAACAGGATAAAAACTTCCTTGAACAATATGAAAGAGGAATCAGGGGGCAGCGTTCCAACTGACAAAATCAATCGGGTGATCAAGATGATCAATACCCATACCAGT
Source organism: Mucilaginibacter defluvii (assembly GCF_039543225.1). Lineage (NCBI taxonomy): Bacteria > Pseudomonadati > Bacteroidota > Sphingobacteriia > Sphingobacteriales > Sphingobacteriaceae > Mucilaginibacter > Mucilaginibacter defluvii. The sequence continues at coordinate 976,407 of NZ_BAABJI010000002.1, read as the reverse complement.
AAAGACAAAGATATGCAGTTATTCGACGAGAGCTTCGAGCGGGTGCATAACAGCTTTTTTAATCGGCTACTACAGGCATATCCCGATCTTGCACCGCAGGACCTTAAACTGGCTGCTTATCTCAAGATGAATCTGAGCACAAAAGAAATAGCGCCACTTCTTCAGATCAGTCCAAGGGGTGTTGAAATAAAGCGTTATCGTTTACGGAAAAGACTTAAATTAAACAGTGACCAGAATCTTATAGAGTTTATGATGACCATTTGATTAGACTCGGGGTAGTTGTTTTAGGTATATGGATCTGATATATATCATATACTTGATATCCAATAAATTGTATTTGTTGTGATGTATTAGTGATGAAGTATTCCTATGATGTTTTTAGCCACTGATGTAGTTGTGTAAGGGTGCCTGTAATGGGCATTCGAGCGAGCATAGCTTAGATTAGCAATCTATTAACTGACTCCAAACTTTACGTCTTTGAAAAAACTTTTACTTCAATCACTAAAACTTCTTTTAGTACTGCCTATCATGTCTGCCGCTTGCTTCAGCGTACAGGCACAGCAAAAAGCCCAGGCTTCCATTTTTAGCAATGGTGTTTTGCGTGGCGTCGTAAACATCAAATTAGCACCGCAAATTGAATCTAAGGTTGGATCACGTGCGATATCTGCTAAAAGCGGTAAACTCGTTACAGGTGTATCTGCCCTTGACGTGGTGGCTCAGCGTTACAAGGCCACAGCAATGCAGCGCGTATTCCCATACGATGCTAAGCACGAAGAACAATTGCGCAGGCATGGTTTGCATCTTTGGTATAAATTGACATTTGATCCAAACGTTGATGTAAAGCAGGCCATAACTGCATTCAGTAAACTTTCAGAAATCACCGTAGCACAGCCTGTTTACGAGAAGAAGCTAAATGATGGCTATCTGCCGGGCAGTACAAAAGTGGTGACGCCGCTGAACAGATCTTCAGTTGCCGCAAATTTTCCAAATGATCCATATTTTTCACAACAATGGCATTATAACAATACCGGACAGAACGGCGGTACACCGGGTGCAGACATTAATCTGGTTAAAGCCTGGGAGATAACGAAGGGATCGGCCAATGTAATAGTAGCGGTACATGATGTGGGCATGGATGTGAGGCATGAAGATCTTAGAGCCAATTTGTGGATAAATATGGCCGAAGCCAACGGTAAGCCGGGGGTTGACGATGATTTAAATGGCTATGTAGATGATATCAACGGTTATAATTATGTAACTGAAAGTGGTGCTATTGACCCTGACGACCACGCAACGCACGTAGCGGGTACCATAGCAGCGGTAAACAACAACGGCATTGGTGTCTCCGGAGTGGCAGGCGGAACAGGTAAAGGCGATGGCGCGCGGATAATGTCATTAAAGATATTGGGGGGGGCCTCACCTGAGAGCATTGCTCTGTCTTACATATACGCTGCAAATAATGGCGCGGTAATATCCCAAAACAGTTGGGGTTACAATGCGCCAGGTGTTGATGAACAGATAATTCATGAAGCGATTAAATACTTCGTTGCCGAAGCCGGGCGCTATCCCGGCAGCCCTATGCGGGGTGGTTTGGTACTATTTGCATCAGGCAATAGCGGCGCTGACGGACAATGGTACCCAGGCTATTATGACGAGGTTATTGCTGTTTCCGCACTCAACAAAAACAACGTACGTACCTATTTTTCTAATTACGGCAACTGGGTAGATATATCTGCTCCGGGCGGTGAGCAAACAACCGGCAATGAGGATGGCATTTTAAGTTTACTACCTAACAATCGTTACGGATATTTCCAGGGTACATCAATGGCTTGCCCGCATGTGGCCGGTATAGCGGCACTGGTCGTATCAAAATATGGCGGGCCGGGATTTACCGCGGAAAAGCTCAAACAGCATATTCTCACCGGTGTGAAAAATGTTTATGAAGCTAACCCTGATGACGTGGGTAACCTGGGCGCCGGTTATGCTGATGCCGAACTGGCCTTGAAAACAAATAATCTTGCAAGACCAGAAAGGGTAAATGATCTCGCAGTCACTTCCGCTACGCAGGATGCTATAAGCGTTAGCTTTAAAGTGCCGGTCGATCGTGACGATAATTATCCAGCTACGTTACGCTTATATTACGATACTAAGCCGATCACTTCAGCAACACTAAGCAAGTCGCGGTATATTGTATTACGCAACTGGGAAGCTGCAGGAACATTAAAAGAATACACGTTCGAAAAATTATCACCTTTAACCAAGTATTATTTCGCTGTGGTTGCCATTGACCGTTGGAATAATGTTTCTGACCTTTCAAATATTATAGAGGCGAGTACAACGGCAGGCCCGGTAATTAGTGTTGATAAATCCTCTCTTGCTTTTAATCTTGATGCTAAAACCGGCCTTAACGCAACCAATAGTTTCAATATTGCTAATGCCGGTGCCGGAAATTTATTATGGAATACCATTGTTCGACAAAGAGCAACGGAAATTGACATGGCGCGCGCTAAAGCACGGACGTTAAAAAGTACCGGTTCTAAAGCTAATGTAAAGCACAGGGTAGGTATGGTAAGGGCAACAGCGGTTCGCACCACGATTAAACCTAAACTTATGGCCTTTGAGCCTATTGAGATGTACTATTCCGATTTTCCTACCAACGTTATCGGAGATAATGATCTATCTGTACCAAACTCATCTGCAACGAAGTTTATCGTTAACAGTGATCAGGGTTTTAACCTAACCCATGTGCGCGCTTACCTTAACATAAAAAAGGCTGATGTACCAATAGTTGTAGAAGTTTTTAAAGGCGGCGTAAAGCCGGAGCCTGAAAATTTGATTTATTCACAGACAACACCATCACTTGCGGTGCAAGAGTATTATACTATAAGGCTTGATCAACAGGTGAATTTTAATCAGAATGAAGAATTTTGGATAGTAATTCACACACCTGCAGGTAACCAATATCCGTTGGGTATGGGTTATCTGATTAATGAGACCACACCATCGGGCTATTTTCTCATGAGCTTTGACACCGGAGCAAGTTGGACTACACTGGCCAATGCAATTGCTGCTGATGGCTTTGCATGGAATGTAATGGCCCAAAGCCTTGAACCGCATAACGGTGAATTTATTACGCTTGACCCATCTTCAGGTGAGATCGAAGGAAATCCCAAGGCGCTTTCACCCGTAAATGCGCATGTTGATGCTGCTAATCTGGTAAATGGCAATTACTCAAATGTAATTGTTATTAACAGTAATGACCCGGCAAAAAAAGAAGTACGCATACCGGTTGATGTTAAGGTTACCAACCGGCAGCCGGAGCTGAATCTGCCAGATATTGTTGAATTCGGGACCGTATTTATCGGCAAGCAAAAACAGGTTTCAGTGAGATTGGAAAATAAAGGCTATGGCAATTACAGCACCGCCTCAGTTAACGCTTCGGACGGGCAATTCACGATAAATGATCCCGGCACAATACAAGCCCGTAGCCAGACCGATATACTTTTGACATTTAAACCTGAAAGGGTGGGTACTATCAATGCAAGTTTAACGCTTACCGATGATAAAGGACTTAAGTACCAGTTAAGCCTGTTTGCTGTTGCTGCGGAACCTGCGCAATTAAAAATTGAGCCGGCTGAGCGAAGCTTTGATCTTGCCATCGGCGATACTGCATCGGCTGCTTTTACAATTACCAACACCGGAAAGTATCCACTTAAGTATGTCGCACCAAAATTTTCCAAAAAGGTTCTTGACGAAGTAGATCCGAAAAAGGTGAGTACCTATGGTTATTCTTTTAAAGTAACCGGAGAAGGATATAATTGGACGGAAATAAGCACAGATGGCAAAGATATCACAGAAACGTTTAAACCTATCAACTCCTACTACTACGCAGTAGATCTCGGATTTTCCATCAATTTTTTTGGCCGTAAGGTTGACAAGTTATTTATTACACGGCGCGGAGCACTTACTTGCGATAATTTTGCTGATCTTTCAAACAGCAGCACTCCGGATATTAAAGCGGACTATATGCCTAACGGTTATATATCAGCAAGTTATATACCATACGACTTCAATAAAGGTGGCCATGTGTATTATAAACGCGAACCCGGCAAACTGATAGTTGAATACAAAAACGTTTACTCTAATTATTTTAATGAAGCTACAAAGCCTGCAACTTTTCAGATCATTGTATTTGATACAGGTAATATACAATACCTGTATGATCAGGTTGATGAAACCGGTTTAACTGATTACTTTGTTGCCGTAGAAGGTTTTGACAGGGAAGATGCGTTGCTGATTCAAAACCTGTCAACAACTGTAAACATCAGCAATAAAACGGTTGTAAACATTGTCAGTCCCGGCGCTGAAATGGTTACAGCATTTTCAAGTCCGGATGGAATTATAGCTCCTGGTGCCAGTAAGCCGGTAACACTTAAGCTGAATACGGATAGTTTAACTGAGGGTAGCCATACACAAAATATTACGCTGTTTACTAATGATCCTCAGCGTCAATCAGCATACTTAACTGTAAAAGTTAACGCTAAAGGCGGCACCACAGCTTTGGCGCTCGACCAAACGCAAATTGATTTTGGCAAGTTGCAGCAAGGTAGTACTGGTGAACGTACTGTGGTACTAAGCAATACAGGGACGGCACAGTTGAAGATTGAATCGGTAAGTCTTGGCAATAGACATTTTACCTTTTCAGGTGAAAAAAGTTTTGTTGTTAAGGCAAAAAGCAAAGTATTCATTGATCTTCGAATTGATTCAACAAAAGCAGTAGGCGTTTATAATGATGTTTTAACTATTAAGCCTGCCAACGCAAAATTACTTACAGTAAAAATAAAAGCACAAGTTATTCCTTCGCCGGCCATATCGGTTGAAATCAAGCCAATAGCTGAAACGCTTGCGGCGGGTGAGAGCAAAGAAAGACAGCTTACAATTGATAACAGTGCCGGAAAGGCCTCGCTGGAAGTTATTCCAACAGCCGCTCACTGGTTAAGTTTGTATGACAAAAAAGATACTAAGTCGGCACCTGCCTATAGCTGGACAGACAGCCGTAGTGCCGACGGGCCAAAGTTTGAGTGGATAGATCTCATAAAACAGGGCACCCGGATAGATTATAGCGGAAACAGCCCTGAAACATCAAAAGCTATTGAACTTCCATTTGAATTTGAGTATTATGGAAAGAAATACAAAAAAGTTTACATTGGATTATGGGCGGGTGCTATATCATTTACAGATACTATACCGGAAGCATCCCGTTTCGGACCATCTGAATTACCATCTGCCGAGGCGCCTAACACTTATCTTGCGCCTTGCTTTACCCGTGGCGGTATAGATGTTACTGCACCAAAGGCATCGTCAGGAATATTTTATAAGTACTTTGATGATAAGGTAGTTATATCTTATGAAAACTTTATATCCAGTTCAGCATTCGCAGGGGGTAATATTTCCTTCCAGATCATTTTATATAAAAACGGAACTTTTAAATTTCAATATAACGGTGTAGGCGATGAGTGGGGCGTTGAATTTTGGATAAGGAGCCCGTTGGTAGGGATTGAAAACCACGACGGTACCTCAGGGGTACTTGTGGCGAGGGATAAAGAATTTATTATCAATAAGCTCGCTGTAGCTTTCCAGCCATCTTATAAATTAAGCATCCCGGCCGGGCAATCAAAAGTTTATGATCTTAAATTTGATGCCACAACACTCAGTGCAGGTGAGTATAATACCAACCTTACATTACAAAACAATACCCCGTCAAATGCAAATGTTATAATACCGGTATCATTATCAGTAAGTGGCGCCCCACTTGTCGTGATACCTGATACCATAAATGTCGGTACGGTCATGATAAGCGCTGAGAACAGAACCACTTACACCTATTTTGACATTGTAAACTCCGGCAATGCGCCGTTTATCATAAATAGCATGGCGTTTAACAATAGCGCCTCCCTTAGCTTGGAGTCAGGTAAAGAAGTGCAGAGCAATTTTGGGCTGGATACAATCTGGACGCCTGTAAATGATGTATTGCCAAACGAGCAGTTAACAGTTACTACTAACGAAACGGCCTTGTTTCGCTTAGTGGTTGATGGTACAAAGCCCATTGTGTTTAACAATACTCTTACAATAGCCGGCAATGCACAAATCAAGCCGATCAGGATTCTGGGAACTGTTGCATACCCGCCGGTAATGTCAGTTTACGAAAAAAGTATCATAGCCCGCGCGAATACCGCCACAGATGTAGTGAATAAGTCATTTACTATTGACAATACTAAGGGCCAATCAGAATTGACGTATGACCTGAGTATCAAATACGAGCGTCAGGACGAACAACCGACAGGCGATCTGGAGATCGGCGGATTGGCTAAAAGCAGAAAGCGTGCCGCCGTAGCCTCGAAAGTGATAAGAAAACCAATAACGCGCAACAATACATATAGCCGTTTAACTAACCCAGTAGTTAATGCGGCCTCAAATGTACTGGAGTATGATAATGCTACCCATACAGATGGATTCTTGGGCATGGGTGTTGGCACTGCATTTTGGACAGCCACAGCTTTTGTGGCTGGAAGTGATGGATTCAATTTGTCGAAAGTGCAAACCTATATGATGCTGGAGAATACGCCATCGGCAGCCGTCAATGTTGAAATATGGGCGGGTGAAGATATTACTACTGCCAGGCGAATACATACCCAGCGTTTTCAAATTCAGCGCAGCGTACCGGACAAAGGTTCGTTTGAAACATTTTCTCTGTCGGATGTTAAAAAAATATATCCGAACGAGAAATTCTTTGTCCTTATCAATTATCCGCTTGGGGTGCAATTTCCGCAGGGTGTTACAGAGTTAACTGAATCTTTACCTGGCACCTTCTTCTTTTTTGATGAGTTGAACTGGATGTGGGTTGACCTGGCCTCGCAGGACGGATTAAATAAAACTGCCTTTATGGTTAAAGCAATAGCCGATGATAACAGCAACAACGGATGGGTTAACATAGCCTCGCCATTAAAAGGAACTGTGGCAAATGGTACCAAGAAAACTGTTGACATAAAGTTTACAGCAGCCAATACTCAAAACCCGGAAAACCGTGCACAAGTCATCGTTAATGGGAATGACCCCGTGAAAAACCGGGATGCGGTTGCACTCACATTCCAACTCAATCAACCGCCGGCGTTTGTAAAAGTTCCGCAAGGTAACCAGGTTAGTATTAAAGAAAGCCGGGATACAACGGTTATTTTACAAGCTACAGACCCTGAAAAAGATAAGATCACATATTCTGTAGCAAATGCCCCGGCATGGATAACTTTTCAATCAGCGGATAGCACCGTTAGGATAAATTTAAAGCCAGGTTATGCAGATGCAGGCAGTTACTCATTAACTGTAAACGCTACAGACGCTTACCAGCATGTTACCGGGTATAAACTGAACATAGAGGTGGTCAATAATAATCGTCCTCCTGTTGCCGCGATAGATCAGCAACTCACGCTTAGAACCGGCATTGTGTATCGAGCCAAACAGGCGCCATGGTTCAGTGATGCGGATTCCGATCCGATAACTTACAAGTTTATAGTTGCGAACAGCCAGTTACTACAGGTGTCCGCAGTTGGCGATGAATTCATATTTAATCCGTTACGCGCCGGTACCACTACTCTGAAGTTAATTGGAGATGATGGTCAAGGAGGTGTAGACACGCTGACGGTGAACGCTGTTATCCGGAACAATAATTCTCCGGTTATAGTTACGCAACCAGGTTCGCTGGTAATTAATATCGCTGATGGTTTGAAGCGAATTAACCTTGGCCAGTATTTTACAGATGCCGACGGTGATACGCTGCGATATACATCCGCCATAAATGATAGTACAGTTGCAAGGCTTGCTGTTGAAAGGAACGAGCTTACCATAACACCATTGAAAGTAGGAGACGCATCAGTAATGATTATTACTGACGATGGTGCCGGAGGTACCGCCAGTGCACCGCTGTTGCTCAAAGTTGTTACAGGTAACAATCAAAACCTGCGAGCGTATCCTAACCCGGTGGCAACGAGTACTACCATAGAATATTTGTTGCCGAAAAGTGGGAGTGTCCTTTTACGCGTATTTGATGTTTCCGGTAAAGTAGTACGCACATTGGTGAAGGAGAACCAGAATATTGGTAATTATAAAATCGAGTTCAACATGTCAGGCATGACCCCCGGGCTCTATTTCTACAGTCTGTCTTTTAATAACGAAGATAGCATCACCCAAAAATTGATAAAACAATAATATAATCATCAGGGATTGCCTGTTCAGGCAATCCTTTTGCAATTTAAATAATGAAAAGAAATTTATTAAGGCTGTGCTATATGCTTTTATTATTAAGCTTAAGCGTTAAATTATCAGCACAGAATAATAGTACAACGGCTGTTCCTTTTTTGAATATTGTGCCCGATTCAAGGTCATCCGCTATGGGCGATGTTGGCGCAGCGACATCTGCAGATGCCGATCCGAATGCGGTATACCACAATGCGTCAAAGCTGGCTTTTGCTGCTGATACTACTGCATTTAGTGTGAGCTATGCACCATGGTTTAGAAATTTGGGTGTGAAAGATGCATATCTGGCCAATTTATCTGGATACACTGTTCTTGATGAAAGGCAAACACTGGCGGCTTCTCTCAGATATTTTTCATTAGGCGATATTGATTTTACCAATGATTATGGTGATCTGTTACAACAATATCGTGCCAATGAACTGGCAATTGATGTGGCCTATATACGCAAGATGAGCAACAACTTTTCCATGTCGTTATCAGCCGTGTACATCAGGTCATCGATGGGCTCCGGAAATTATAACAATCTCGATATAAAGCCGGGTAACGCTATAGCTGCTACGGTTGGCATGTACTTTAAAGATGATGCAAAATTATTCGCTAAAGATGCCAAGTTAGCGCTCGGGGTAAATATTTCAAACTTAGGTACCAATATTGGCTATGGAACGCAAAGATCATTTCTTCCGGCAAACCTAAAGGTTGGTAGTACGGCTGAGTTCCAATTAGCAGAAAAGAGTATGCTGGCCTGGTCTTTAGATTTCAATAAACTACTTATTCCTGAAAATGCAGATGATGATATGAGCTTGCCTTCAGCAATAGGTAAGTCTTTCTCACCAATAAACCTTTCTGTAGGTACAGGTTTAGAATATTGGTATGATAGGGTATTCGCGGTGCGAACCGGTTTCTTTACAGCTCCTTCAAAATACAATTTACAGTATATAACCGCCGGGGCCGGTTTTCGGTACAATGTGTTGCAGTTTGATCTTTCTTATCTCATATCTACCAAGAGTCGTAGTGCAAATGACAATACTCTACGATTATCGCTAATTTATGCGTTTAGATAGTATTTGCACTTCATTGAAAATGGAGGATATAGTTCGTTGGCTAATAACTGTCTGTTTTTAATAGCTGTTGAAAGTCATATTAACAAGTTGACATAATGCATATAAGATAGGAATAGATTTTTAATAATATAATCTATAGAATTAGTAGTGTTTATAATTATTTGTATTACCTTTGCTTTGAAATAGCTGATTGATCATTATCAAGAAAGACGGAGGGAAAGGCCCGATGATGTCTTAGCAACCTTAAATACTTATTAAAGGTGCTAATTCCTGTCTGCCAAAAGCAGAAAAGATAATGCGGCAATAGTGATTGTATATCATATGCTTCTGCGCTTCTCCGGTAACGATGAAGGCTATTTCATAACTCAAAATGTATTATGAAAACACCATTTACAAAAACAGAAATTTACTACGCTGCAAATATTTGCCCTTTTAATTACCTCAACATTACTAACAACACCTGTTGTTGTTGCCGTTAATACTAACGCTGCATTGCAATGTTAGTTCCGTGATATAACGGATTCTGAATATCATTAAATCATTCTTACAATTAGTTTACCTGCCTTTTTGAGCAGGCAGGCAGTTTATTGCTTTATTATTAATAAATCATGTTGAAAATATACAAACAGGCCTTAGCCGCGTTGCTATTGCTTTTTGCTGTGCAATCGGTTGTAGCGCAATCAGTAAAAATAAGCGGAACTATCACGGCCAAGTCAGACGGGTTGCCGCTACCCGGTGTAAGTGTTGCCGTAAAAGGCACTACTACAGGTACACAAACTAATGTTGATGGTAAGTTCATTATCAATGCTAAAGTGAATGACATTATCAGTATCAGCTATGTAGGCTACACTACTAAAGAGGTAAAGGTATCAGCAAATACCACTACGTTGAACATTGTACTTGACGAGGGAGCCAACGCGCTGAATGAGGTAGTGGTAACGGCTTTAAATATATCGAAAGATAAAAAATCATTAGGTTACGCGGTACAAACTGTAAAATCAAATGATATTTCCGAGGCGCGCGAAACAAATTTTGTGAATGCCTTGTCGGGCAAAATAGCTGGTGTGCAGGTAACGGGTAGCCAGGGCGATATGGGATCTTCCAGGATCATCATCCGCGGCGAAACCTCTGTTTCGGGCAATAATCAGCCATTATTTGTCATTGACGGTATCATTGTAGACAACTCTCAGTTCCAGGGCACCAATGGGTCGCGCGATTTTGCGAATGCTATATCCAGTTTTAATTCTGAGGATATTGAATCAGTAAGTGTGCTTAAAGGGCCTAACGCGGCCGCGCTATACGGTTCACGTGCGGCGGCTGGTGTTATCCTGATTAAGACTAAGTCAGGCAAAGGGGTAAAGGGAATAGGGGTGGAGATTAATTCAAACACGGTATTTTCCAGTTTAAAAGTATTTCCCGATTACCAAAACCAGTTTGGGCAGGGCTCCAATGGCAAATTCAGTTATGTTGATGGCAAGGGCGGCGGCGTTAACGACGGAGTTGACGAAAGTTGGGGGCCCGCGTTAGACGGCGCGCTGATACCGCAATTCTATTCAAATGGTGAGGCTGTACCCTTTGTTGCTCACCCTAACAATGTGCGCGATTTTTTCAAAACAGGTGCTACTTTTAATAACGGTGTAGCCTTATCAAGCAGCAGCGACAAGCATAACTTTCGTATATCTTACAACAATCTGCATCAAACAGGGGTAGTGCCTAATTCGTCGCAGGGACGTAACTCGTTTTTGCTGAACGGGAGTTACAAACTGACACCTAAACTTACCATTAACACCACAGCAAGCTACATTAAGGACGATGCCGGTAATTTGCCAGGCGCTTACGGCAGACGTGCAACCAGCACCATGTTGCAGTTTACCTGGTTTGGCCGCCAGGTTGATATAAACCGCTTAAAAAATTATCGTAATGCTGATGGCAGCACTTTTAACTGGAACAACAGCTATTATAGCAACCCATATTTTGTAGCGTATGAAAACACGGTATCGCAACTTAAAAACAGGTTTACCGGGAGTGCTGAGCTGAACTACAAAATAAACAGCGAGTTCTCGGTGAACTTTCGAACCACTACCGATTTTTATAACGACCGACGGAAGATCAGGGTGGCTTTCGGTACAAACGGTACGCCATTTGGCTCCTATGAAGAAGATGCTTACTACGTAAATGAAACAAATACCGAAGCCCGCCTGCAATACACCAAAAAAATAACCGACGATTTTTCGCTGGATGTTTTTGGCGGTGGCAATATCAGCACCATTACTAATGAGCAGAACGATCAGTTAGCGCCAAAGCTGGCTGTTCCTAATGTTTACAATGTAAATAACTCACGCGATCCGCTCGTGTCGACCAATTATTACGGCAAGCTAAAAACCTACAGCTACTTCGTTTCCGGACAAATAGGTTTCAAAAATTATGCTTTTATAAATTTTACCGGCCGTAATGATTGGTCGTCAACGCTACCCAGCTCAAGCCTGTCATACTTTTATCCATCTGTGAACGGTAGCTTGATACTTTCTGACGCGCTTGATATTAACAGCAATATATTAAGTTATTTAAAAGTGCGTGGAGGCTGGTCAAAAGTAGGTAAGGCCACTACGCCTTATCAGTTACTTAACACTTACCTGTCATCGCCTTTGTTTGGCACTAACCCGCAGCAAAGTGCCAACACTATAAATCTGAATCCTAACTTAAAACCTGAAACAACCACATCATCAGAAGCGGGTGTTGAACTCGGATTTTTTAAGGACCGTTTACGTTTAGATGTCAGCGTTTACAGCACTAATAGCTACGATCAGATACTTGATGTGGAAGTTAGCCCTACAACCGGTTTTAATAAAAATTTGATAAATGGCGGCCGTATCACCAATAAAGGCTTAGAAGTGCAACTGGCGGGTACACCAATAAAGGGTAAAGATTTTGCCTGGGATGTTACCGTTAACTATTCATTAAACCGCAGCAAGGTTATCTCGCTTGATAAGGAGGGTGTACTACCGGCTTATATTTTAGGTACAAATCGTACTGTACAGGTTTTGGCGGCAATTGGCCAGCCTTACGGTACCTTGTTTGGCACGGCTTATCTACGTGATGCTTCAGGACAAATAATAGTTAGCAACAGCGGAACTCCGGTGGTTAATCCAACCAAACAGTTTTTAGGTAAATACACACCTAACTGGCTGGGCAGTATTAATAACAGCTTTAGTTATAAAGGAATACACTTAAGCGCATTAGTTGATGCGCGAATTGGAGGATCCATTTATTCAAATACCAACCGCACAGGTACTTACACCGGCGTGCTGGCTTCAACACTGCCGGGGCGCGGTACTGCCAACGGTGGTTTAAGCTACTATTATGCCAGGAACAATAATGCCACACCTGCTATACTGGTAGGCAGCGGCGCAACAGCGCCTAACGGCGAAACAGTGTATAACGATGGTATGATATTTAAGGGCGTTAAAGCTGATGGTACAGCCAATACAACTATAATACCGGCACAGGCTTATTATAAAGGTTACACCAATGTTGATGAGGCCTTTGTGTATGATGCATCTTACGTAAAATTAAGAGAGGTTAAGCTGGGGTATACCTTCGCTTCTGAGTGGGTAAAACGCATTGGCTTGCAGTCGGCAACATTTTCAATAGTTGGCCGTAACCTGTGGATCATTCATAAAAACGTGCCCAACATCGATCCCGAAACAGCTTTTAATACGGGCAACGGCCAGGGATTGGAAGATTTGACCCTGCCAACCGTGCGCAACCTTGGCTTTAATGTTAACCTTAAATTTTAATTGTAATGAAACTTAAATATATAACCACGCTAATATCAGGCACCGCAGTGTTATTGTCGGTTTCCTGCAAAAAAGAGCTTACGGATCTCAATAAAAACCCCAATTCATCTGAAACGGCGCAGCCTGAATATTTGCTGACCGCGGCATCAAAAGCAACTGCCGACACCTACTGGGGCACAAGTAATAACATGGATGCCAGTTTACTATTTGTGCAGCACTGGGCTAAAATACAGTACACTGATCCGGACAGATATATTTACACCAATACAGGCTTCCAGGAATTGTGGACGGTAGGGTATACAAGGGGTATCTATAATCTCAACCAAATTATAAAACTGGCTGATGCACAGGTTAATCCCAATCCGAATTATAAGGGTGTAGCCCTGGTATTAAGGTCATGGGTATTTACTTTGCTTACCGATAATTATGGCGATATACCGTACAAGCAGTCATCAAACATTGCACAATTTGTAACACCGGCTTATGATAAACAAAAGGATGTTTACTTTGCCTTGCTGGATGATCTGAAAAATGCCCAGGCAACACTTGATCCCGCTGGTAAAGCTATTGCCGGTGACGTAATATATGGCAACAGTATAACAAAATGGAAAAAATTTGCCAACTCATTACGCTTGCGTATCGCCTTGCGCATTGCCGATAGAGAGCCCGAAAAATCAAAGCAGGTATTGCAGGAAATTGCCGCTGAAGGTAGCGGATACATTAGCAGTAACGATGAGATAGCTAAGTTTGGGTATCTGGATTCGCCTAACCAAAACCCGATAAGTAATTTGTTTGACACGCGGGATGATTATCGCGTAAGTAAAACGATAGTGGACAAATTGTTTGATCTAAACGACCCTCGATTACCTGTTTACATAAGCAAAACTGCGGCTGCTACACCCGCCGAATATGTAGGATTACCCAATGGTTTATTACCAGGTGATGCCAGTAACATCGGCTTCACTAAAACATCAAAGCCGGGTGCTTACTTTTTAGCACCAAAGGCGCCTGCAGTTATTATAAGTTATGCTGAAGTATTATTTGACCGGGCCGAAGCTGCCGCGCGCGGTTTTACCTCAGAAGATGCTGAAGATTTATATAAACAGGCTATTCAGGCATCTTTCAATCAGTATGGTGTTAGCGGGAGTACGGTTGACACCTACCTTGCGCAACCAAAAGTGCAATATAACGCTGCTAACTATAAAAAGTCAATTGGCGAGCAAAAGTGGATAGCATTGTTTGGTCAGGGCCTGGAGGCTTTTGCTGAATGGCGCAGGCTTGACTACCCGGTGCTGCAACCTGCGGTTCAAGGAGTGTTGGATGGTAAGTTACCGGTGAGGTTTATTTATCCGGGTACGGAACAATCATTGAATGGTGCTAATTACCGGGCCGCAGTTGCCAATCAGGGGGCCGATGCACTTACTACAAAGCTTTGGTTTGATGTAAATTGATTGGTTATTTATTTATCGCCGCATTATTTCAATCATAGAATGAGTAGTTAAAACAACAAGCGCCGGATTGACCCGGTGCTTGTCAGCTGTCATGATGAAACCGGTTGATCATGCATCTTTACACGGTCCGGAACCGGGGGAGAAATAAACAGGTAGAAGGCGGCCATGGCCGCCTTTCTCATTTAGTCTTTGTTCTCCCGGTCGTGCCCTTCGAGTTTCACCAGCTTGTTGTAAATGCCCAGCAGCAGGAATGGTGCCGCCCATTGTCCTACAAACAAGGCGGTACGTTTTTTCCTCAGGATTTTCAGGGTCAGTGATGCCGCCATAGCGCCGAGGGATGCCCACAGGAATACGTCGGACGGCAGCTTCGCTGTTTGATTTTCGATAGCGGTAGCTACCTTGCCTTCGCTTTTTTCGTTTTAATTGTTAGCCATATCGATGTTTTTTGTTTCAATTCCAACGATTCGGCACGACTAATGTTAGTTTTTAAAGAAAAATATTTTCTCAAAAAGAAAAATAAATAACGATATGAATAAGCCGATCTCCAGAGACATCCATATTTTGATCGATTATAGCTATGCGGCGATCGTGCCCTTACTGCCTGAACTTGCGGGGTTCAGTAAGCTACGGATGGCGAAAACGGCCTGCCGCCTGCTCGGAGCAGGAGCCCTTGGGTACACGTTACTTACGAAGGCACCTTACACAGCCCTCCGCGTATTGCCGTTCAGGGCGCATCTTGTTATAGATGCCGCTGTAAGTTTACTGGCGCTTGCCACGCCCTGGCTGCTGGGGTTCTCGCGCAACAGCGCCGCCAGAAATACGTTAGTAACCGTTGGCCTGGCCGGCTTATCGGTTAATTTGCTCACCGATCTGGCTAAGAAAGCAGATAGCGCTCAGGAAACGCTTTTTATTTGACCGCCACTATGAGCCATTTAACGATTCTTGATGATATATCGACAGATGTTAAGCTGCATCATACAGGCGAAGCCTTTAAACTGTGGACGCGTAAAAGGGTAGTATTTATAGCTGATGGCTATGCAGAACAACAGGACTGTGCGCCGCCAGGCATTGATTTTTTAATGATTGTTCATAATTTGTTAGCAACATTTAAGGCTTTTTATTTACTTTATAGCGCTTCATCGTCCCTTGAAATACCGAAAGAATAAAACATAAAACTAATTGATAATTTGAGCTTTATTTTTTTGTCATTTTTTTTTTAACTTATTTGTCATTTGTTTTGTAACTTAATTGTACTGATAATTCATATTTATTTGGCTTTCAACACCTCGGTACTTTCTGTATCGGCAAATGCTCCCACCAAACAACCCAAAACATTGACAACTTACGACAATTAAATATTTGATTGTTAGTATTTTATATTTTTTTGCTTGTCCATTTTCTTGGATAATTAGCGATGTATTTCTTACTTTTGTTACTACCTTGTTACTCAAACGGAACGGATTCGAACCGGTAGATTAAATGAAGGAGCGAGGCTTATCTACTTGATTACCAAAGAATTGGGAGGAAATAAAAACGGGAAGCAACGTCTTTTAGAACGTGCTTCCCGTCAAGTACTCGGGGCGGGAATCGAACCCGCACTCGCTTTAAGGCGAACAGGATTTTAAGTCCTGCGTGTCTACCAGTTCCACCACCCGAGCAGGTGATTGACCTTTTAAAAATAAATCCCTTCTGATTGAGAGAAGGGATTGGAGCGAAAGACGAGATTCGAACTCGCGACCCCGACCTTGGCAAGGTCGTGCTCTACCAACTGAGCTACTTTCGCAATTTTTTTGCTTACAATCGCTGTCGTGTTTCGTTCGTTGATTGTGGTTGCAAAGATAGAGAGAAAACCATTTTCCGCAAGTAAAAAGTGCAAATTTTTTAAAATTTTTTATAACTCGTTGTTTTTCAAAACATCTAAAATTACATCGCTCTCAAAACCCCGGCTCAAGGCGTGTTGTTGCAGCTTATAACGCCGTTTTAACGGGTGTTTTTCTTTTACCGATGCGGCCTTTTTTTGTAAAAGCTGCTGCAACGCGGCCATGTAATCGTCAAGGTCAATACAGGCAAGGGCTTTTTTTATGAGCACATCAGGCACTCTTTTTAGTTTCAGGCCTTGTTTTATTTTTATTTTACCCCAATGCTTTTGGTTGAATTTGCTTCGGGCGTAAACACGTGCAAAGCGCTCTTCGTTCAAAAAATTCTCGGTAATTAACCGGCTGATCACGATCTCGATAATACGCCCGGCAACACCCCATTCATACATTTTATCGCGCACTTCCTGCTGCGAGCGTTCCTGGTAGGCGCAGTAACGCATGGCTTTGGTAAGGGCGGTGTTTTCGTCGGTAATTTTTATCGGGTTATCGCGTTCCATTTCAAAATCAAAATTCGCTAAATTTTCTTCTATTAAGCAGAAATATAAGCAACTTAGCATTGTAATGTACAAAAGCCGATATACTACCGCCCAGGTTAAACAAATATTAAACGCTACAGGTGATGTAGTTAACGATAACCCAATCAGCCTGTTAATTACGGATAGCCGCCGCATCAGCAACCCATCCGGCGGGTTATTCTTCGCCCTTAGCGGCCGGCGTAACGGGCATGAGTTTGTAGCCGAAGCTTATAATGCCGGCGTACGCGATTTTGTGTTAAGTGCGAAACCGGAGGGTTATTTTCCCGAAGCTAATTTGCTGATAGTTGATAATGTATTGGCGGCATTACAACATTTGGCTACCCATCACCGTGCCGCCTTTAATTTGCCGGTAATTGGCGTAACCGGCAGTAACGGTAAAACCATTGTAAAGGAGTGGTTATACCAACTCATGTCGCCCGATAAGAACGTTGTACGTAACCCTAAAAGTTATAACTCGCAGATAGGAGTGCCGTTATCTGTATGGCAAATCAACGAAAAGAACGACTTGGGTATATTTGAAGCCGGTGTATCAACCACGGGTGAGATGGATAAGTTGGAGGCCATCATTCAGCCCGAAATAGGTGTCCTTACCCATATTGGGTCAGCGCATGATGAAGGCTTTGCCGACCGCGATGAAAAGGTTGCTGAAAAGCTCCGTTTGTTCAAAAACAGCCGCTTGCTGATTTATAATTATGAGCAAATGCTCGATTATAAAAAGCTGATAGCCACTCCTGAAACGTTCATTTGGAGCCGTAAATTCAACCAGGCCGATCTGTATGTATTCAGCGAAGCGGTGATCTCGAAAAACTATTACATGCGGGCGGTTTTTAAAGGTAAAGAAATTGAATGCATTATTCCTTTCAGGGATGAGGCATCCATAGAGAATGCCGTGATTTGCTGGGCTACCATGCTGGCTATAGGTTATGACCCGGCCGTGGCCGATGACCGCCTGGAACGCCTGGCACCGGTAAGCATGCGTCTCGAACTAAAGAACGGTATAAATGATTGTTCGATTATTGACGACACTTATAACTCCGACATACAATCCTTAGAGATAGCGCTTAACTTTTTGAGCCAGCAAAATCAGCATCAAAAAAAGACTTTGATCCTGTCGGATATCTACCAGTCGGGCTTACAGCAGGACGTGCTGTACAAGCAGGTAGCTGAATTAATAAAGGCGCGTAAGGTAGATAAGTTTATAGGTGTTGGCACCGCAATGTCAAGCTATCGTGATGATTTTGAAGTAGCGGAAAAACAGTTTTACCCCGACACCACGAGCTTTTTGGCACAATTGCAAACCCAGCAATACCGAAACGAAACTATATTGGTAAAAGGTTCTCGCAGTTTTGAATTTGAACGCATAAGCCAAGTATTTGTGCAAAAAGCGCACGAAACAGTAATGGAGATCAACCTGAACGCCATGCTTAATAACCTCAATTATTACCGGTCAAAGTTAAAACCCGGCGTAAAGGTAATGGCCATGGTTAAGGCGTTCTCGTACGGCAGCGGCACTTATGAGCTGGCCAATATACTGCAATATAACAAGGTTGATTACCTCGCCGTAGCTTATGCCGATGAAGGGGTTTCCTTACGGCAGGCAGGCATCAGTTTACCCATAGTGGTGCTGAACACCGAAGTCGGCGCATTTGAAAAATTGACGAGTTTTAAACTTGAGCCGGTTATTTACAGTTTCGGCTTGTTTGATGAATTTATAAAATATGTGCAGGATAGCAATATCTTCAACTATCCGGTGCACATCAAGATAGATACGGGTATGCACCGCCTGGGTTTTGAAGGTTTTGAGGTGGAAACGTTGTGCGATATGCTGGAGGAAAACCCTTATGTAAGGGTGCAGTCGGTATTTTCGCACCTGGTGGCGAGTGATGCTGCCGAGCACGATCTGTTTACCAAGAAGCAGATAGACTTATTTGAAAAGGCTTATATTGAAATTGAGGATGCCCTGGGCTATAAAGTTATCAAACATCTTTGCAATACTTCGGGCATAACCCGGTGGCCGCAGGCGCAGTATGATATGGTGAGGCTAGGTATCGGCCTTTACGGTGTTGATGGTGCCATACCAGCCGACGAAGGTGTGTTGCAACCAATCGCGACGCTGAAAACAAGCATATCCCAGGTAAAAAAAATGCCTGCAGGTGAAACGGTGAGCTATATGCGTAATGGTAGCTTAGCTAAAGACGGAAGAATAGCTACCGTGCGTATCGGCTATGCCGACGGTTACCTCCGGGCCTTTGGCAACGGAGTAGGTTGTATGCTGGTTAATGGCGTACTTGCTCCCACGGTGGGTAACATCACCATGGATATGTGTATGATTGATGTAAGCCAGGTAGAAGTGAAGGAGGGCGATGAGGTGATTGTTTTTAACGACAAGCTGCGCATCGAGGAACTGGCTAAACAGATAGGCACCATACCTTATGAAATACTCACCAATATTTCGCAAAGGGTAAAGCGGGTGTATTTTTATGAATAGGAAATATGATAAAATAATTAACTATCCAAAACATACATAATATATTGAAGCTAAATTTCTAAAATTTCTAAATCAAAAGTATTAGATAATTTAACTTGTTTTAGTTTTACATGACTATATATATTATTGTTGGATAATATATTAATTACATCTTTCTTAAAACTCTGTGATGCATTACATCCAAGGATAACTTCTGATATTAGTTCTGCTGGATACGGGTACAAGTATATAGAGAAAGGAGTTGAATCTAAGATATGTACACAATCCTTTAAGAATTTTGCATATCTCCATTCGTTTTCATATTCCCAATGAATAGATTTAGTTAAAAATAATTCTTTAAAAGACAGACTTTCAGGATATCCACTTGGCCGAGATTGTGAATAAAATATTTTATTTAAAGAACGCTCATTGCCAGAGTTTATCGTTTCTGGACTAAAAAAAGGATGGTTAGAGTTGAATCCTATTGCATACCCTTGATTATTAAAACCATAGTGTGACCACATTAAATTATTGTCAGGTGTTTCCGTTAGTGAAAGTACTCCCATAGAATTCGGTATATGTGCCGCCAAACTGGCTCTAAAGCCTTCCATCATAAAAGAGTTGTCAATGTCAGGGCCTGAAAGTATGATTGCGTTTAAAGAAAAATTGGGATCATGTTTTATTGATTTATCAAGATGCTCTCTAAACCTAGTACGAATTGTAGGATCGAATATGTCATTTACAACAAATACTTTGGCTCCAACGTTATTTACATTTTTGTTATCTATCTTAAAGTTTGGATTTCCTTCAAAAGGATCGTTTAGTGCCTCTACTTGTGTAAATCTTATTTCCAGATTATTCAATACATCAATTCTTTCCGGACTTAAATATTTATATAAAATCATATTGTTTAATTACAAATTTAAAAGTAACTGCCATTAAAAGTAGTTTACGTGAGTGAAATTTTATTGTGATGTTTCTTATATTATTCATAATTATTTAAAATCTATTAGATTTTGGAATTGACTTAGTAAAGAGTGTACTTTTAACCTTGCTATTATATCAGCTCTATACGATATGAAAAAATTGTTCGGTGCCATATTAAACTACTTTATCAAAGGCCTGCTGGTGGTAGTACCTTTGGGTGCCGCGTTTTTTTTGATCTATTGGGCGGTATCAAGTATTGATAATGCGCTTAACCTGAGCGATGTATTCTGGACGGATAAGCACGGCAAACCCATTTACATACCCGGCCTCGGTATTTTAAATGTACTGGTCATCATCCTGATAGCGGGTATACTGGTGACCAACGTAATAACCGACCCCATAAAACGCTGGATGAGCCGCTGGCTTAACCGCTTGCCCTTGTTTAAGTTTCTATACTCATCCATTAAAGATTTAACCGAGGCTTTTGTGGGCGAAGAAAAGAAATTCAGCGAACCTGTTTTGGTTGAGGTAAATGAGTTTGGATTGAAGAAGATTGGCTTTTTAGTTAAAAAAGACTTAAGCTCTATTGATCTGCCTGGGGAGGTCGCCGTTTATTTTCCTTTGTCCTATTCGTTTGCCGGGCAAGTTGTTATTATTCCTAATGATAAAGTTAAACCCATCAACAAAAGCGCTGCCGAGGTGATGAAGTTCGTGGTATCAGGCGGCGTAAGCGGGTTGGATGATCATCATAAAGCGCATTAAACTTTACACGTTCTGTTAAAGTAACCGAAAAATTTATACATTCGGATGTAACTAAACTCCATCTGCATGTCACCAGCTATACTGCTTTCTTTCATCATCGGGTACTTTTTGGTACTGATCGTGATCTCATGGCTAACCTCACGCAACTCAGCCGATAACGATACCTTTTTTGTAGCTAACCGTAACTCTAAATGGTACCTGGTAGCGTTTGGTATGATTGGCACCGCGCTTAGCGGCGTTACCTTTATATCTGTACCGGGCAAAGTAGGGGCACCTTCGGGCGATGAGTTTGCATACTTTCAGTTTGTGCTGGGTAACGCGGCAGGTTTTATTATTATAGCTACGGTATTGCTCCCCTTATATTACCGGCTTAAGCTAACATCAATTTACAGCTATATAGAGGGGGCATTAGGCATCTGGAGTTACAAAACAGCCGCGGGGATCTTTCTTATAAGCCGCACTATCGGCTCGGCATTCAGGTTATACCTGGTGGTAATTGTGCTGCAACGATTTGTTTTTGATGCTTATCATGTGCCTTTTGCCGCCACGGTGCTGATCTGTTTGGTTTTGATATGGTCATACACTTTCAAAGGTGGTTTAAAAACCATTATTATTACAGATAGTTTGCAGACGTTATTCCTCGTATCATCCGTATTTTTATCTATCTATTTTATTTGCGATAGCCTGGATATGACTGTTTTTCAGGCGGCTGATGAAATTGCAAAGAGCAGTTATTCCAAAATATTTTTCCTTGAGGAATTTGTCACCAGCAAATTCCATTTCAGCAAGCAGTTTTTAGGAGGCTTGTTTATCACGGTAGCTATGACGGGGCTGGATCAGGATTTGATGCAGAAAAACCTCAGCCTGAAAAACATACGCGAGGCGCAAAAAAACATGTTCAGCTTCACCAGCATATTTGTGGTGATCAATATCTTTTTCCTTAGTGTGGGAGCTTTGCTTTATATCTATGCCAATAAATACGGCATCACTGTTGAAAAAACAGATTACTTGTACCCAACCATTGCGCTTAATTACCTGGGTTTGGTGCCGGCTATTGTATTTATGCTCGGCTTAACGGCGGCAACCTTCGCCACTACCGATTCGGCGCTTACGGCGCTGACTACATCTTTCTGCGTAGATTTTCTGAATTTTAATAAAAAGCAGGACGTAAACAGCAAGCGTAATGTAGCCATTAGGCATTATGTGCATGTTGCTTTTTCGGGTTTAATGTTTTTAACCATTATTATCTTTAATTCGATAAATAATGATGCTGTGGTAAGTGCTATATTCACAGTAGCTTCATACACATACGGCCCTTTGTTGGGCTTGTATTCCTTCGGTTTATTTATGAGTGGAAGGCAGGTTAATGATAAGCTGGTGCCTTTTATCTGCCTTGTTTCGCCGGCCATTTGTTTCTACCTTAAAACATATTCTGCCGAACTATTTGATGGCTACGTGTTCGATAACGAACTGATTATTGTAAACGGATTAATAACCTTTGTTGGGTTATTGTTAACATCAAAAGCCAAAACAAAAGTGGCCGCTTTATAATTATATTTTCCTAACTATATATGTGATTTATGACCGGTGATGAAAAAATAAGAAATGCCTTTGAGAACAAGAACTGGCCCGAGGTTAAGGTAACCGACTCGTGGCAGATATTTAAAATAATGGCAGAGTTTGTTGATGGGTTTGAGAAGCTGGCGCGTATTGGCCCATGTGTATCTATATTTGGCTCAGCCCGTACCAAAACCGATCACCCGTATTATGGCCTTGCTGAGGACATAGCCAGCAGGTTAACAGAACGCGGCTACGGCGTGATAACCGGCGGTGGTCCCGGTATAATGGAAGCCGGCAATAAAGGGGCTTACGAAGCAGGTGGTAAATCGGTAGGTTTGAATATTGAGCTGCCCTTTGAGCAATTTCATAATAAATATATTGACAGGGATAAGCTGCTGGAGTTTGATTACTTTTTTGTGCGCAAGGTAATGTTCATGAAGTACTCGCAGGGTTTTATCATTCTGCCTGGCGGCTTCGGTACTATGGACGAATCATTCGAGGCCATCACCCTGATACAAACGGGTAAGATTGCCCGTTTCCCCATCGTGTTTGTAGGCCGTGATTACTGGAAGGGTTTGTTTGACTGGGTGGAGGAGAAGATGCTCAACCAGGAAAACAATATCAGTCCAGACGACCTGAACCTGTACCGCGTAGTTGATACAGCCGAAGAAGCTACCGAACACATCTTCAGGTTTTACGACAAGTACATGCTTAAGCCAAATTTTTAACCATAAAAAAAGCGATAGTTGCCTATCGCTTTTTTTATGGTTAGCCGGACTCTATTTGCCGGTTGATATCGCTTTTGTCTTGATGTCGGCTTTTGCAGCTGCAGGACTGGCCAGCATGTCAATCATGTTGCTTACCTCATTCAGCACACCTTCATCGGTACCTGAAAAACCTACGTGCTTGAAGCGGATATTGCCGGTTTGGTCAATTACGAATTTGGTTGGAATACCATCTACTTTGTATGATGAAACTACTTTTGATTGGCGGCCGTCGCTGCCTTTTTCATCAATCAATACATGGAAGGTGTATTTATTATCAGCAATAAATTTCTTTACGCCGGGTACGTAGTTATCGCCACTTTCCCAGGTATCAATAAACAGGAATTTTACGTTCGGGTTATCCTTGTATTTATTAACAGCTAACTGCATACCGGGAAATGAAGCTTTACAAGGGCCGCACCAGGTTGCCCAAAAGTCAAGTATAACCACTTTGCCCTTAAGGCTCGCTAATGACACTTCCTTGCCGTCAAAATCCTTCAAGGCAAATGTAGGCGCGGTTTCGTTAATCATGCTTTTGGTCAGCTCTTCGCGGGCTTTTTCTTTCGCGGCTTTATCAAATGCGCCGGCATACGCGTCAAACCCGGCTTCGCTGCCTTTCTGCTTAACGTATATCTTTTTCAACTCCTCACGCAAAGCGGTTGAGCCTTTGCCATCTTGTAACGCTTTTTCAATGATCTGCTTTGCTTTGTCTGTTTGTCCGGCGCCTGATAGTATGAGCGCGTAGTGCTCGGTAATCTCCGCATCAGGGGTAGGGGTGCTTTCATAAACCTTTTGCTGATACTTTAATGCTTCATTATAATCACCCTGCTTATATTTAATAAAGGCATAAGTATCGGCAAACATATTATACATTGACCGGTTGTTGCCTTTAGCCTGTTTAACTGATTGAAACATGGCCGGTTTAGGATCAGCATAAGCGGCATCCAAAATATCCAATGATTGCTTAGAGTAAGCCGCTGCTTTTTCAAGGTTTTCGCCTTTTTCAGCCATTGGCCAGGCAACGCTGTTTAATACACTTGCCAGGTTTGATTTATCTTTCATTTGCGTGGCATACTTTTGATAGCCCGCATCATTACCGGCTTTTAAGTATGCTGAAGCCATTTGCATCCTGAAGTTATCAATAAGGCCGGCATTGTCTTTGTTTTCAGGATATTTAGCCAGGTAGTCATTTAGTAACGCTTCTTTTTTTACCGGGTCGGCTTCCTTATTAAAAGCCATTCCAGCTTCATTTTTAGCAAGTTCACCTTTCGGGAATTTGGCTTTGATAATGGCATTAACTGAATCTGCCTGTGCGGCTTTGCGCTGGCGTGCGTACCAGTTGCTTAAAGTCATCAGGTCTTTTTCATCTTTGCTGGTACCAAGGGCGGCTATCTTTTTATCTATTAACTCCTTATTGCCTGGTTCTTTAACAGAAGACAAATACGTCAGGTAATTTATCAGATGTTCTTTTTCGCTTTTAGGGTTAGTAGCAAACTCCTTTTTGTAAAGTTCTCCTGCGCGTGCAATGTCAGCGGGTATTTGCGCAAAATAATTACCCATGCCCGATTGAATCAAATATGCCTCATTTGCATAAGCGCCCTCAACCGGTTTCTTGTTTTTGTAAACTTCGTATATATAACCCTTTCCGCCGTTATTGTCAATGTTTTTACCGTTTGCCAGGCGCACAAAAAAGGCGGTAGCTGTAGCCGGTACAATGAATTCGCCTTTAAATAGTTTGCCATCCTGGCTAAGCTCTACATCGCTTACCGGATACGTTTTTTCCAGGAAGTGTACTGTAGCTTCGGGTTTACCGCCCAGGTTTGATCCCGTTGTATCATAAGTAAAAGTTATTTTTTGATTTACCGCCGGGTTTGCGGTTGAAAGCTTAAGCCTTTCAGGTGTTTGGGCAAAAGCACTTTGCGCCAACAGGGTAAGCAGCAAAGCGGATAAGAGTTTTAAGTTTTTCATTGTAACTATAATTTTAGTCAATGTAAAAATTAAATTATTAATAACCAAAAATTTAATTGATACTTATTTACTTTGCGAAATGGAAAAATTTGCAACGCAAAATCATCAGCGTGGTTTAGTATTTATATTTATAACGTTATTGGTTGATGTTATTGGTTTGGCGATAGTTATACCGGTTTTTCCAAAGCTTATCGAGAAGCTGATACACGGCAACGTAAGCGAGGCTTCGAGCTATGCGGGGTGGTTGCTGGTGGCTTATTCTGTGATGCAGTTCCTGTTCTCTCCGTTAATTGGCAATTTAAGTGATAAGTATGGCCGGCGGCCGGTACTGCTTGTTTCGTTGTTAGGGTTTGGTGTTGATTATTTGTTTTGCGCCTTTGCGCCAACAATAGGCTGGTTATTTTTAGGTCGGGTGATCGCAGGTATTACAGGCGCCAGTTTTACCACGGCATCAGCCTACATAGCTGATGTTAGCCCGCCCGAAAAGCGTGCACAAAACTTTGGTATGATAGGCGTTGCCTTCGGCTTAGGCTTTATAATTGGCCCGGTATTAGGCGGTATATTGGGCAAAATTGACACGCATTACCCGTTTTACGCAGCAGCCGGTTTAGCGCTGCTTAATGCCATATATGGCTATTTTGTTTTACCCGAATCGCTCAGCATAGAAAATCGCCGCGAGTTTGATATTAAACGCGCTAACCCAATGGGTTCGTTGCTGCAATTGCAAAAATATCCGTCGGTTATTGGTTTAGCCTTATGCCTGTTTATTGTATACTTTGCAGGCCATGCTGTGCAAAGCGTGTGGACGTATTATACTATCGAAAAGTTTAAATGGAGTGAAGACCTGATTGGCTACTCATTAGGATTTATCGGTTTGATGATTGCCATCGTTCAGGGCGGATTGATCCGCATAACCATCCCTAAATTAGGGCAGGAGCGAAGCATATGGATTGGTTTATTGCTTTATGCCATCGGTATGCTGCTTTTCGGCCTCGCCAATAAAAGCTGGATGATGTTTGCCTTTATGGTGCCTTACGCCCTTGGCGGTATTGCCGGCCCGGCGTTACAAGGTATCATGACCAGCGAAGTGCCCGCCAACGAGCAGGGAGAATTGCAGGGCGGGCTTACCAGCTTAATGAGTTTAAGCTCCATCTTCGGTCCGCTTTTCATGACGCAGATATTCTCTTACTTTACCAGCGCTAAAACGCCTCTACATTTACCCGGCGCGCCGTATTATGTAGCATCGGCATTAATGCTGCTTAGCGTATGGCTGGCGGTTCGCAGTTTTAAAAAGGTACATCACCACAACGATAAGCCTGCCGAAGTTTTTGTTTCGCACTAAATTTACATTACGCTTGCGTGTACTGTATTCAGTCTTCATCAAAAACCTTAATTAAATAGCTAATTTTGCAGTATGAATTTTTCTTCAAAACTGCTGGAAGATGCCGTTGCAGAGTTTTCAAAATTACCGGGTGTGGGCCAAAAAACTGCTTTGCGGCTGGTTTTGCACCTGCTTAACCAGGATAAGCCAGAAGTAGAAAAATTCAGTCGAGCCATTAGCAAACTACGTAATGAGATACAGTTTTGCCAGGTATGCCACAACATATCTGATACAAATATATGTGAGATATGCGCTTCGCATAAACGAGAGAAAAGCCTGATCTGCATAGTAGAAGATACCCGCGATGTGATGGCCATTGAAAATACCAATCAATACAACGGCGTATACCACGTTTTGGGCGGCTTAATTTCACCGATGGACGGTGTAGGCCCGTCTGACCTGCAGGTTGACTCGCTGATACAACGATTGGAAACCGGCGAGGTTAAAGAGATTATTTTTGCGTTGAGCGCTACCATGGAAGGTGATACCACCATCTTCTATCTTAATAAACGTGTAAAACATTTTACGATTACCATCTCGACCATTGCCCGTGGCATAGCTTTTGGTGGTGAATTGGAGTATGTGGATGAAGTAACGCTTGGCCGGTCAATTGCCACGCGCGTTCCGTACGAAAATTCGCTAACCCGGTAGTTATGAAGTTATCCGTTATTATAGTAAACCACAACTTATGTATGTGGCTAAGGCAATGCATTAGCGCTTTACAAGCAGCACGATATGGCGTTGACTGTGAGATTGTTGTAGTTGACAACGGATCGGATGACAAATCTGTCGAAATGCTTACAGAACAATTTGCCGACATTAAGATTATCGCCAATGATAGCAATATAGGAATAGCGAAGGCATATAATCAAGCTATTGAACTGACGTCAGGAGAGTATGTTTTTTTGGTCAGTCCGGACACTATTGTAACAAAAGACACGCTTACAAAAGCGATTGATTTTATGGACACGCATACGGAAGCCGCCGGTTCAAGCATACGTATGGTTACGCCCCAGGGGCATTTTATCCGCTCATCAAAATACGGCCTTACCAAAAAATGGAACCTGCTTATTAAATGGACCGGACTATCAAAATACTTCGCGAAATCACGTATCACCTCGCATATTAAAGCCCGGCCTGATGAGTTTGAAACCGCGGAGATAGATGTACTTAACCGCTCGGCAATGATATTGCGCCGCCATGCACTTAAAGAGGTTGGTATGTTTGATGAACGCTTTACCATGTTCGGGTATGATGTTGATCTGTCTTTCCGTTTAAAAATTGAAGGTTTCCGTAATTTTTATTTCCATAAAACTTACGTTATTAATTTTAATATCAAGCCGGTGCCAAAGTATACCTTTAGTTATTTAAAATACTATTACGGCGCTATGCTGGCCTTTGTAACCAAGTATTTGTTAGAAGCGCCAAAGTTAAGTCTTGATACCACCCGAAAAGTAGTATTTACGCCGCAATACGAAGTGAAGCAATAATATTGGTTAGATATTTATAAAAATTGCATTTCAAAAAAATATTTACATATTTGTGCCGTAATGAAATCGACAATATTAAACAACAACTGGTGGTGGCTTAACGAGTAATCGTAAGGCAATTCCGTTTTTGTTTTTTTATAATATTCAGGAAGGGTTGCCACAAGGCAGCCCTTTTTTGTTTTAACATGAAAAAGATATTAAATCATTTATTTGAGCACAAAACTTTTACCCGCGAGCAGTCAAAGGAAATTCTGACCGACATTGCGCAGGGTAAGTACAATACATCGCAAATGTCCGCTTTCATGACGGCCTATTGCATGCGCAGCATCACCGTGAGCGAGTTAGAGGGTTTTCGCGATGCCATGCTGGAGCTTTGCCTGCCAGTTGATATTGAGCACGATACGCTGATTGACCTTTGCGGTACCGGCGGCGATGGTAAGGATACCTTTAATATATCTACCCTGGCCTCATTTGTAGTGGCGGGGGCGGGGTACAAGGTTGCCAAGCACGGTAACTACGGCGTGTCATCGAGCTGCGGTTCATCAAACGTGATGGAATATCTGGGCTACCAGTTCACCAGTGATATCGACACGTTAAAACGTAATGTTGACGAGGCTAATATCTGCTTTTTGCATGCCCCGCTGTTTCACCCGGCCATGAAAACCGTTGCACCAATACGCCGCGAACTGGGGGTAAAAACATTCTTCAATATGCTTGGTCCGCTTGTTAACCCGGCAAGGCCAAAAAACCAGTTGGTAGGTGTGTTTAACCTGGAGCTGGCAAGGGTGTATGCTTATTTGTACCAGCAATCAAAAGCAAAATACACTATTGTAAATGCTTTGGATGGTTATGATGAGGTATCGTTAACAGGCGATTTTAAGACATTCTCGGCTGATGGCGAAAAGATCAACAACATTGAAAGCCTCGGCTTTGAACGTTTGGATGCGGCCGAAATAGCAGGCGGCCACACCGTTGCCGAATCGGCAGGCATATTCAGCGCGGTATTAAACGGCGAATGTACATCAGCACAAAACGATGTGGTGCTATGTAATGCGGCACTGGCAATCCGCACCATCGAACCAGGAAAAAGCTTTGCCGATTGTTATTACGAAGCTGAAGAGGCACTGACAAGCAAAAAGGCCTTGCTAAGTTTTAAACGCTTAATTGAAAACTAAAGGTGAAAATCAAGGTTTGCGGTTTAAGGGAGTCTGATAATGTCAGTGAGGTAGCAGCATTGCAGCCTGATTTTATGGGATTTATATGTTACAACCGATCGCCAAGGTATATTGACGGACTCAAGGCGGACGCTTTAGACCACATACCCGTAGGTATCATCAGAACCGGGGTATTTGTTAACGAGAGCGCTGAGCAGATCAATGCGCTAATTGAAAAATATAATTTTAAAGCCATCCAACTCCACGGCAGCGAAACACCTAAGTTTTGCGCGCTGTTTAAAGGTAAGGTGCAGGTAATAAAGGCCTTTGGGGTTGATGCTGATTTCAATTTTGATGTATTAACACCTTACGAAAATGGGGTTGATGTTTTTTTGTTCGATACCAAAACCGCGGCACATGGCGGCTCGGGCCAAAGGTTTGACTGGCAGGTGTTGAGCAAATATACGTTAGATGTGCCCTTCTTCCTTTCGGGAGGCATAGGTTTGGAGAACCTGGAAGAAGTAAAAACAGTCAAACATCCGCAGTTAGCGGGACTTGACCTGAACAGCCGGTTTGAACTATCGCCGGGTAATAAAGATATAAGTAAGCTGAAACAAGCTTTTGAAATAATTAAGCAACTATAATGCACATGAAATACGGAGTTGATGAACATGGATATTACGGCGATTTTGGCGGAGCTTACATTCCCGAAATGCTGTACCCTAACATAGAGGCGTTGCGCGCGCAGTACTTAAAAGTACTGGATGATGACGACTTTAAGGCTGAGTATGACCAGTTACTAAAAGATTACGTTGGCCGCCCTTCGCCGCTGTACCATGCCAAACGCTATTCAGAAAAATATGGTGCCAATATATTCTTCAAGCGCGAGGATCTGAACCATACCGGCTCACATAAAATAAACAATGCCATAGGGCAAATATTGCTTGCCGAACGCCTGGGCAAAAAGCGTATTATCGCGGAAACAGGTGCGGGGCAGCATGGTGTTGCAACGGCTACCGTTTGCGCTTTAAAAGGGCTTGAGTGTGTAGTATACATGGGCGAGATTGATATGGAACGCCAGGCACCAAACGTTGCCCGCATGAAGATGCTGGGTGCTAAGGTTGTACCTGCCACATCGGGCAGTAAAACTTTAAAAGATGCCACCAATGAAGCCTTGCGCGACTGGATAGGCAACCCGGAAGATACGCACTACATCATCGGCTCCGCAGTAGGGCCATATCCATACCCGGAAATGGTAGCCAAATTCCAGTCTATTATATCTTATGAAACAAAAAAACAGTTGCTGGAGCAAACCGGCAACGAACTGCCGCAATATGTGCTGGCCTGCGTAGGCGGCGGCAGCAATGCTATCGGTATGTTCTACAATTTTCTGGATGATGAATCGGTGAGGCTGATAGCTGTTGAGGCAGCGGGCAAGGGGGTTGAAACCGGTCACTCGGCTGCTACTACATCGTTAGGTAAAGAGGGGGTATTGCATGGTACCCGTACCATTTTAATGCAAACCGAGGACGGGCAGGTGGTTGAACCTTATTCCATTTCGGCAGGGTTGGATTACCCTGGCATTGGCCCGCAGCACGCTCACTTGTTTAAAGTAAACCGTGCCGAATACGTAAGCGCTACGGATGATGAAGCATTGAACGCCGGTTTGTTAGCCTGCCAGTTAGAAGGGATCATCCCGGCAATTGAAAGCGCTCATGCGTTGGCGCACCTCGAAAAAATGACCTTTAACCCCGGCGATAACGTAGTGATCTGCCTGTCAGGCCGTGGTGATAAAGATCTGGATACGTATATAAAGCACTTTGGATATTAATTGATCAGCTTATAGTTGATGGTTCATAGATTATAGCATAAGCGACCATGATCTATGAACTATCAACCATCAACTAAAAACATGAACCGTTTACAAACTCTTTTCGCGAATAAAAAAAGCAACCTGCTGTCTATCTATTTTACTGCGGGTTACCCTGAACTAAACACCACGCTTGATATTGCTGAGGCATTGGAAAACGCCGGGGCGGATTTCCTGGAGATCGGTTTCCCTTACTCTGACCCGGTGGCGGATGGGCCGACCATTCAGAAAAGTTCAGAAAAAGCGCTGGAGAACGGCATGACGCTGAATGTGTTATTTAAGCAGTTAACGCAACTGCGCGAACGTGTAAATATCCCGGTTTTATTAATGGGCTACATTAACCCGATAGTGCAATATGGCATCGAGCGTTTTTGCCAGAAAGCCGCCGAAGTAGGGGTGGACGGCGTGATCGTCCCCGACCTACCTATTTACGAATACGAAAAGCTTTATGCCGACACGTTCAAACAAAACAACCTCAGCAATATATTCCTGGTGACGCCCAATACCAGCGAGGAGCGCATCCGCAAGATAGACGGGCTGAGCAATAGTTTTATTTACCTGCTGTCGTCATCTTCCATAACGGGCAGTACGTTAAATGTATCAACATCTATCGAGGATTATTATAAACGCATCAAGGAGATGGAGCTCGCCAACCCGACCATTATTGGCTTCGGTATATCAAACAATGCATCCTACACCAAAGCTTGCGAGTATGCCAATGGCGCAATTGTAGGCAGCGCGTTTGTTAAGCATTTGGCTACGGATAATTACCTGCAAACCATTCCCGGGTTTATAGATAACATCCGGCCGAAATCATAGATATAGCTCGAGGTCGCCTTTACCTTCGCGGATCACTTCAAAGTCGCCTGAGGTGCAGTCTATCACCGTTGATGCCAGGTTGCCACCGTAGCCACCGTCGATCACCAGGTCAACCAGATCCTCGTATTTCTCGTGGATCAACTCCGGATCGGTAGAGTATTCCATGATCTCGTCCTCATCCTTAATAGAGGTCGACAGGATGGGATTGCCCAACACCCGCACAATTTCACGGGCAATGCTGTTATCCGGCACGCGTATACCTACCGTTTTTTTGTTGGAGCTTAGCAACTTAGGTACGGCATGGCTCGCGTTAAAAATAAAGGTGAACGGGCCCGGCAGCGCCTTTTTCAATACCCGGAACGTGGTATTGTCGATTGGTTTTATATAGTCGGATATATGGCTCAGATCATAGCAAATGAAAGAAAAGTTAGCCTTTTCGGGCTTTATATTGCGCAAACGGGCAATGCGCTCAATAGCTTTATGATTGGTGATATCGCAACCCAAGCCATAAACCGTATCAGTAGGGTAGATGATGATGCCCCCTTTACGTAGCACCTGCACCGCCTGCTCAATGGTTTTTTCGTTCGGGTTTTCGGGGTATATTTTAATTAACATATTAGATAAAGCAAATATATAGCTTAAAAGGTTTTAAAAACAAAAGAGCCACCTGCAAAGCAGGTGGCTCAAATATATATCAGTACGGAAAAAATTATTTCTGTTTTGCAAACTGTACGTTGGCTATCAGTTTAATGTCGTCGCCAACAACAATTGAACCGGCTTCGGTTACACCTTCCCAGGTTAAGCCAAATTCTTTACGGCTTATTTTACCAGTTACTTCAAAACCGGCTTTAGTATTTCCATAAAAGTCGTCAGCCGAGCCACCGAACTCTACATTAAGGGTTACCGGTTTAGTAATGCCTTTAACGGTCAGGTCGCCTACGGCCACATACTCGTCATCACCCTTTGCGGTTAAGCTGGTTGATTTGAAAGTGATTTTAGGATATTGCTCGGCATCAAAAAAGTCAGCGCTTTTAAGGTGACCATCGCGTTGCTCCTGGTTGGTGTCAATTGAGTTAACGTCTAATGAAAATTCAACCGTACCGTTAGCAATATCATCGCCTTCGGTAGTTAAGGTACCTTCAAAATTCTTGAATGAACCTGTTACAGTTGAAATTACCAGGTGTTTAACTTTAAACTGTACTTCTGAGTGGGTAGGATCTAATGTCCAAACTGTAGTTGCCATGATTGTATGTGATTTAAATTTTTATTTACTTATCGATTAACAGAACAAAGATATAAATAGATGTTTAAACATGTAATTATTAATTATCTTCTGACAATCAGCAGACAATGAATGTTTAAACGCACAATATGGAAAATTAGTTTAGGTTTTTTGAACAATAAAAAAGGGGACAAGCGTCCCCTTTATATTCATTGATTAACGAGTTATTAATTCGCTAAAACTTCTTTAACACGCTCGGCAGCTTCTTTCAGCAAAATAGCTGAGAAAACTTTCAGGCCTGAATTGTCAATCAGTTCTTTCGCTTCGGCAGCATTAGTGCCTTGCAAACGCACGATAATAGGCACCGGGATGTTGCCAATTTCCTGGTAAGCGTCAATAACGCCTTGTGCAACGCGGTCGCAACGTACAATACCACCAAAGATGTTGATCAGGATGGCACGCACATTAGGGTCTTGTAATATGATGTTAAAACCAGCTTTAACCGTTTGCGCGTTAGCAGTACCACCTACGTCCAAAAAGTTAGCAGGCTCGCCACCGGCAATTTTGATAATATCCATGGTAGCCATAGCTAAGCCCGCACCATTAACCATACAGCCAACGTTACCATCAAGCTTAACATAGTTTAGGTTTGATTTGCTGGCTTCAACTTCAGTAGGGTCTTCCTCTGAGGTATCGCGCAGGGCGGCGTAATCCGGGTGACGGTATAGTGCGTTATCGTCAAGGTTTACCTTAGCGTCAACGGCTAATATTTTATTGTCAGATGTTTTTAAAACCGGGTTGATCTCAAACATCGATGAGTCAGTAGCGATGTACGCTTTGTATAAAGCCGTGATGAATTTGGTCATGTCCTTAAAGGCATCGCCTGACAGGCCCAGGTTAAAGGCAATTTTACGTGCCTGGAAACCCTGTAAACCCACTTTAGGATCAATCTCCTCTTTAAATATTTTATCTGGTGTATGCTCAGCAACCTCTTCAATGTCCATACCACCTTCGGTTGAGTACATGATGATGTTACGGCCTTTAGCGCGGTCAAGCAATACACTCACATAAAACTCTTTGGTTTCACTTTCGCCTGGATAATATACGTCTTGTGCTATTAATACTTTGTTAACCTTTTTGCCTTCGGGGCCGGTTTGAGGGGTAACCAGTTGCATACCGATGATAGCGCCTGCTTTTTCCTTAACCTCGTCAAGATTTTTTGCCAGCTTAACACCACCACCTTTACCGCGGCCACCTGCATGTATTTGTGCTTTTACCACAACCCAGTCTGAGTTGTACTCATCCTTAAGCTTTTGCGCCGCCTCAACAGCCTGATCAACAGTGTCGGCAACAATGCCTTCCTGAACTCTTACACCAAAGCTTTTTAAGATAGCTTTACCTTGATATTCGTGAATGTTCATGTTCTAAATAGTATTTGCGGTAAATCTACACTTTTTTGCTTTAAATGGTAGTTTGATGATCTATTAAGTTGCTTTTGTGTAATTGTTGTGATAAAATGTCGGCACGGCTAAGTGTAGTCTCTTCTTTTGAATACAGGATGCCGATGAGCATGGTGGTGCAAATCAGCAGCCACAAGCTTACCATCCCGTATAGCTGCATGTTTATACTGTAAGGCAAAAACACAATTCCTATTTTTTCGAAGTTTAATATACTTACAACACGTACGTAAGCGGCATAAATAATGATACCAGCAACAGCTGCTTTAAACCATGGTGTAGCTATCAATCTCCGGACGGTAGCGTAGATGGTGGTATAGTCTATAAATGCAAGGTATACTATTCCATTAACAATAAAATTTATATTAAAAAACAGCAAGTTAACCAGGTGGAAGCCCGCTGCGAGCAAAAGCCAGCTTTGCCATAGTTTGCGAGAATACAGCAGCGCAGCAAACGGCAACAACTCAAAAATAACGCCTGTAATATCCATTGCTTTAAAGACCCAGAATGGCGACATTTTAAGCAGCGGCGCAAGGAGAGGCTCACGCTGATAGTTGTAAAGTGAATTATAAAACCAGCGCGCCGATCCGGTAGTGTTCATATCGAGATTAAGCCAGAAGATAGCTTTCTCAAACGCAGCGCTGAAGTAACCAAAGCAAATTAACACAGCCAGCAGGGCGAGGCTTTTTGAGGTGGAATCATATTTCGAGGCTTTGTCTGGCCATAAGGCCAATCTTTGTCCCCAACCCGAAAATGCCATGCATACCAGCATAGTTGCCAGCAAGATTTCATGGTCAATTTTTCCAAAGGCGTATTGATAGTTTAATACAATTAGTCGGGTAACGGCAAACAAGAGTGTTGCGATACGTGGTTTTATTCCTAAAATGATAGCGATAGGTGTAAGCAGCAGTACAAAATCAGCAATTAGTAGCCAGGCTTTATGCGGAAAGCCTGCTGCAAATAAGTTGATCGGGCTTAGTACGGGGGGCGTAAACAGCGCTAAGGGCAAATCAGCCATCCAGGCGTAATTTATGGTGAGCACTAATAGCAAAAAAGCGCCGGTCAATATCCTGAAAATTGCTAACGAAAAAACGTTCGTCGCGGTTGATTTAACCACCGCGCTCCAAAATTTGTTGGTGATATTATCAATCGAGGTCATAATATTTCTCTTTTTTAAGTTCCCTTTTTATTATTTCTCCGTTAGCGGTTGATATGGTGTTTACATAAGTGCTCACCCGTATTTTCGATGTTTGATAGCCACTTTTGGCCAACCGTTGCTTTAGCCATACGCGCAGCTCTGTTGTGTTTAAGTTAGGCGAATTGCTGCGTTGAAAACGGAAAAAGTGATTTACCAACTTGTACTTGCCGTTAAACAAATGAGGCTTTAACTCTTTAAAACCCATGTTTTTTAGGGTAAGGTTTGTAAGGTAAGCCGCGGGTGCCGGGTGCATAAATTCTTTCGGCTCGATGCGCTTCCAATGGCCATTAGGGTTGATGCCAAACAATTGTTTAAACTCCATTTTAATGCTCCCCTGATGTTTTTTGACAATTTGTGGCCCGGACGGTAATAGTATAGCAGGGTACGGTTCATACTTCATCAGCCTTAAACTGAAAGGGATGATCAGGCAAAGCAGTAACAGAAAGGTGAATTTTGTAGAATACATGGCATGTGTTTAGGTTTAAATAAATTTTACAATTGATCCGGATTTTCGCTATAGCTTTAAAATTACGAATCGTCCGGTGTTACCAAGAATTACTATAAGTCGCAGCAGTAGAACATAAAGTGTCAGAATTTAAATCAAGAAGTGGTATAGCTTATCCTTTGGTTATAAAGAACTTATAGTATAAACTTACAACTTGTAGTTGACGAATGCAAATTATTTTTTCGCAAAAATGAATAATGTGAAAGGGTGTTTCTACTGGAATAATAAGCAAAAAAAGCAGCTGTTAGGCTGCTTTTCTGTTAATTATAAGTATAATTAAGTCAATTGAGGGGAGAGTTCGTCGGCATCCTCATAAACCGTTTGCTCCTTTGATTTAATGATGGTTACGAAGAGAGCGGCACAAATAAGAGCCCATATAACCAGCATACAGTATAAATTAGCGTTACCGTTATCCGGGATGAATATAATACCCACGTTTTTTGACGTCAGGATACTTATTCCCCTAACAACGGCCGCGTAGCCTACAGCTGCCAGGATAAGCGCTTTTGCTAAAAACGACTTGGTAATATTAACTATATAGCTGTAAACGGGTTTGTAGTTGATAAATGCGATATAAACTAACCCGTTACCAATAAAGTTAATGTTGAACAGCAGGTAATTAACCAAGTGAAACGCTGCCGCGAAGAACAGCCATATCCGCCAGGCTTTGCGGGAAATTAGCACTGCAATAATAGGTGTTAGCTCAAAAATTACACCTACAACATCCATAATTTTAAAAAACCAAAAAGGCGCGTTTTTTAGCGCTGGGGCGAGTATTGGCTGGCGTTGCAGGTTGTAAAGGCCGAGGTAAAACCAGCGAGCGGTACCGTTTGAGTTAAGATCGAAGTTTAGCCAATGGATAGCCTTTTCAATACCTGCGCTGAAATATCCGAACCCGATGAGTACCGCTATAACCGACAGGCTTTTTGACGGCGAGTCCCATTTCGTTTTTTTATCTGGAACCAGCGCTAAAGTTTGTCCCCAGCCCGAAAAAGCCATGCATGCCAAGGTGGCCGGTAACATAATGTCGTGGTCTATCTTACCAAAAGAGTATTGGAAGCTGAGCACGCAAATTTTTAGTACCACAAAGGCCAGCGTAGCAAAGCGAGAGTATATACCTAGCACAATACCCACAATTGAAGCCACCATTAAAAAATCAACGGTGACTAAAAACGCCCTGCCCGGAAAATCGTCTGCTAACAAATTCACAAAACTAATTATAGGCGGCGTGTACAATGCCTTTGGCAGATCGGCAATCCAGGTGTAAGTAGGGGTAGTTACAAAAAGCAGGTAAATGCCCATTATCACCCTAAAAACAGCAACAGATTCTACCCCCGTAGCAGTTGAGTTAACAATGGTGTGCCAAAACCGTTC
This sequence comes from Mucilaginibacter defluvii, assembly GCF_039543225.1. Classification (NCBI taxonomy): domain Bacteria; kingdom Pseudomonadati; phylum Bacteroidota; class Sphingobacteriia; order Sphingobacteriales; family Sphingobacteriaceae; genus Mucilaginibacter; species Mucilaginibacter defluvii. The sequence continues at coordinate 938,460 of NZ_BAABJI010000002.1, read as the reverse complement.
ATTAAGGGAATTAATCCAGCTTGTAGTACTTTTCATCCTTAAGTTCTTTTTTTAGAATATTACCGTTGGTTGTTGAAATGACGTTGGAGTAGGTGGCCACCTTTACCTCAGATGTTTGATAGTTGCCGCGTTTTAAGCGCTTTTTTATCCAGTTGCGCAGTTCCGCATCCTCGGCCGCGTTTGAAGAACTGTTTTGCGACCGGTATAGGTAATTTACAATACCGATTTTTCCTTTTAACGGAAAAGGCTTCTGTTTTTTAAACCCCATATTTTTTGATACCAGCTTAGCCAGTTGAATAGCCGACACCGGGTACATGAATGCTTTAGGTTCAACCAATGCCCATTGCCCGTTTTGATTTTTGGCAAACAGCTGCTTGGTCTCAATTTTTGTTTTGCCGTTAACCTGTTTCACGGTTTCTGGTCCCGAAGGGAAAAGAATTGCCGGATAGGGCTCCAGACCGAACAAGCGTAAAACAAACGGAATTAAAAAAATCGCAAATAAGATGCCCGTAAATTTCAGCGAATGCATAGCGTATGTTTAGTTGATTTGTTAGTGCTAACAGAAAATAACACAACAGGTAAGATTAAATGTGTCAAGGTTACTAATGTGTAGATTATCTATAATTATAATTATTTCAAATTTATGAATTAAAATGTATAAATCAAGGCTCTATTTTATGTTTATATTAACAAAAATGAAATTTTACATTTAGTGATTTTATCTTATTAAACAATTATAAAAATTACCTTTGCTTTATGCTTAAAGCGCAGTCTATACATAAAAAATATGGTTCGCTCCAGATACTAAAAGGGGTGGATATAGAGGTAAACACCGGTGAAATAGTGAGCATAGTTGGCGCTTCGGGCGCCGGTAAAAGTACGTTGCTCAATATACTGGGTACGCTGGACAGCCCCGACTCCGGTATCATCCATATAAATAATACCGAGGTGAGCCGTTTAAAAAGCAAGCACTTAAGCGCTTTCCGTAACCGGCATATCGGTTTTATATTCCAATTCCACCACCTGCTTGCGGAGTTTTCTGCTTTAGAGAATGTATGTATACCTTCATTTATTGCAGGTTCATCAAAGCAAGCGGCTGAAGCACGCGCTACAGAATTATTAGAGCGCCTGGGCCTTGCCGACCGTTTACAGCATAAACCCAACCAGCTTTCGGGCGGCGAACAGCAGCGCGTGGCTGTAGCAAGGGCCCTGGTAAACAACCCGGCGTTGATTTTTGCCGATGAACCATCCGGAAATCTCGACTCTACCAATGCCCGTGAGTTGCACGAGCTTTTTGTAAAGTTGCGCCTTGAGTTTAATCAAACCTTCATTATCGTTACCCATAATGAGGATCTGGCAGCACTGTCAGACCGTAAAGTAACCATGAAGGACGGCTTGATACAACAATCGTAAAATGCCATATACTTTAATTACGGCGGCTACCGGCGCACTGGCGCATCAGCTTAAGCAAGCCCTTGGTGACAGCGCATTACTTGGCGATTACAGAGAACTGCCTGCTTTTATGATAGCATCCGGCAAGATGGTGCAACTGCCCAATCCCGCCGCTGCAAGCTATGCCCATCAGATGCTTACATTATGCTTGGATAGGGATATTACGGCTATCTTTCCGTTAGAAGAAGCGGAAGCAACCCTACTTGCCGAAGCGGCCCAATTATTTAACGAGTTTAATATTGTACTGCACCTGCCCGATGACTTATAGTGACATAGACCTCAAAAAACAAGCCTTTATTTTTGAGCTTGATAATGTACTCTATCCTGAAAAGGATTACCTGCTCCAGGTTTACTATCTTTTTGCGGGTATGATAGAATATACCGAACTATGGGACGCTAAGGCCATGACTTCGCTAATGACTGAAACCTATAAAGAACATGGCCATGAAGCGGTTTTTGATGCGCTGAAGCAAAAATTCAACATAGGTGAAAAATACCGCCGCAATTTTGATGATATGTTAATTACATCGAAGCTGCCTTTAAAATTGTTGCTCTTTCAGCGTATGCTAGAGTTGCTGCAGCAAATAGTGGTTGACCGTAAAAAAATATTCATAGTAACCAATGGTAACCCTCAGCAACAGCTTAATAAAATAAAGCAAACCGAATGGAACGGGCTCGAATCATACTTAACCTGCTACTTTGCCGACGAAATAAATGCCAAGCCTGAGCCCCATACCATTAACCAATTGCTTGCCGACCATAATATAGAGCGCCGGCACGCGGTAATGATCGGGATAACCGAGGCCGACGAGTTATGCGCCCAGGCGGCAGGTATCGACTTTATAAATTCATACCGCTTTATGTAACATATTTGCGGATATAACGTTCAGATACTTATATTTAGAGAGATGAAAAAATATATTTACGCCGCCGCGTTTTCTGTTGCCATACTGGCTACTGCCTGCAAAAAAGAGAAAAATACTGACACTGGAGGAGACGATAAAAATACTCCGCCAACAACCGGGTCAACAATAGATAAAGTTAAAGATTCCGTATTGCTGTACGCCCAGGAAGATTACTTGTGGAACGACCAGTTGCCTACATACGATAACTTTAAACCACGTTCGTTCACCGGATCAAATGACCTGGAGGCTCTGCAAAATGAGGTTGATGCGTTGTCGCAATACGCTAAAAATCCATCAACCAACAGGGCATTTGAGTATAATCCCTCAAATCCGGGTACGTCAAAATATTCCTTTATTGATGATGGCACTACCTCAGGCGAATTGGGTGGCCAGGCCAGCGGCGACTTCGGTTTTGAGCCGCGCTATGGCGCTGATGGTGGTTTATATATAAAGTACGTATATGCTAATTCGCCCGCCGGAAATGCCGGGGTGAAACGTGGGTATAAAGTGACGAGGATAAACAATCGTACATCCTGGAACCCGCAATCAAATTCAGACATACAGTTTATTGTAAGTTCATTTTACTCGAGCAACAACATTAAGTTAGGCTTACAAAAGCCCGATGGCTCAACAATCAATATTGATATTAACGCGGCCAGTTACACCATTAACCCCGTGCTGGCTTACAAGGTATTTACGGTAGGTAACAAAAAAATCGGCTACATGGTGTTCAACACCTTTACCTCGCCTGCAAACGCGCAGCCTAAAATAGACCAGGCGTTTACTTTATTTAACAGCGAAAATGTAACCGACTTAATAGTAGACTTCCGTTATAACGGTGGGGGCTACGTGGCAACAGCCGATTACCTGTGTAACCTGATTGTGCCGGCAGCTAAAAATAACCAGGTAATGTACACTTACTATTTCAACAAAGGCCTGCAGGATAATAAGTATACCCTGATCAATAAAAGTGTTTTTGATAATAAGTTAACCGCCGGATCATTCAAACCTGAAAATAACCAGGAGAAATTCAGCAAAAAGGGATCGTTGAATTTGGGTAAAGTGGTATTTATCGTATCGGGCTCATCCGCGTCTGCCAGTGAATTAACCATTAATACGCTATTGCCGCATATGGATGTAAAAATTGTAGGCGAAACCAGCTATGGCAAGCCTGTCGGATTTTTTGCTATTCCGATTAATAAGTACGAACTGTATATTCCGGAATTCGAAACCCGAAACTCAGCCGGTAAAGCTGATTATTACGCGGGTATGGTACCGGGGTCAACTAATTTCCCGGGCGTTGAGGCTGACGACGATGTTGCGCATGATTTTGGCGACGCGGATGAGCAATGCACACAAAGGGCAATTAGCTACATCACTACCGGCAATTACCTGTCATTAGCTAAACAGCAAACCAAGCGTGTAAATGCCGTGCGCATGCTATCGGTTGATCAAACACGGGATTTAGGCTTGAAACTGGAAAGGCCACACTTTAAAGGTATGGTTGCCGAAAGGTTGAAGTAATCAAGTAAAGAGATTTTAATTTATGAAGCGGTGCTGAAAAGTGCCGCTTTTTTTTAATCAACCAGTTCGCGCAGGTCAACCGGTACTACGCGCGATATGCCTTGCTCAACCATGGTAACGCCGTAAATTACATCGGTGCTAGCTATGGTGCGCTTATTGTGTGATACGATGATAAATTGTGAATCTTTTGAGAACGTGCGGATAATGTTGTTGAACTTGTCAATGTTAGTATCATCCAGCGGAGCGTCAACCTCATCAAATATACAAAAGGGGGCAGGCTTTAACAGGTAAAGCGAAAACAGAATAGCTGTGGCCGTCAGCGTTTTTTCGCCGCCGGATAGCTGGTTGATTGATAACGGACGCTTACCTTTTGGGCGTGCAATAATATCAATGTCTGATTCCAAAGGCTTATCCGGATCGGTCAGTATCAGATCGCATGAATCCTGCTCATTAAACAACGAACGGAAAACTTTAATGAAATTCTCGCGCACCATGGTAAATGCCGACATGAATTTTTCCCTCGCGGTATCATCAATCTCCTGAATAGTAGCCAATAGAGACGCCTTGGCATCCGCCAGATCGCGCTTTTGCGATTGGATGAACTCATAACGTTCGTTCATCTCATTGTACGCCTCAACCGCCATCGGGTTAATGGCGCCGAAATCATCCAGTTGTTTCTTTAGTTTATCCGTTTTTTCGCGAAGATCGTTCTCGTTCTCGCCCTCAGGGATTTCTGTTTCAAGCAAATCCTCAATGTCTACATTAAATTCAACGGAGAGGCGCTCTTTCAGGCTGTTTAATTCTATTTTAAGGCTGTTCCGCTTGTCGCGCAATTCATTCTCAATTACTTCGGCATTATCTTTTTTGCGGCGCAAGGCGGCTATTTCATTTTCAGTTTCGGCGATTTTGCCGCGCCAGGCATAATGCTCCTGTTCAGCTTGCTGGGTAGCTTTTTCCAACAGTTCTTTCTGCTCGTACATCTCCAGCAGGTCGTCATCAGAGTGCCCGGTTTGTTGCAGGTTTTCCTGAATGGCCGCCTTAACTTTCTCCAACTCTGTACTGTTTTGCCTGATGCGGGTATCAAGGCTCTCATGTTGCGATTCGCGGTACTCAATATCTTTAAATAAGCCCGACACTTTATTTTGCTGCTGGTGAAAGCGGATATTTTCTTGATTGTAAGCGTTTGACCGAACGGTTACCAATTCATTCAGTTCGGCAAAGTCCGCCTGCTTCTCCAGCATTTGCTCATTCTGTATCTGCTTTTGCGTTTTAAGTTCTTCCAGTTCAGGCTTCAGCTTTAAAATATCCTGTGTAATGCTCGCAATTTTATTGGCGATATCCTGCTTGCGGTTAAGGCTGTTCTCAATAAATGCCTGGTACTGTTCCTGTCGGGTTTTTATTGTGATGAGTTCCGTATTGAGTTTGCTCAGTTCCTGCTGTTGCTGGCGTATCTCGTTAGCTTTCCCGGCGGATTTTAAAGCTACCAGCTTATCCTGTTGATTTTGTAATTCGGCACGACCGGCATTTACCTGCGCATCAATACCCTTAATTTCTTTTAGCAGATTTTCTAAATTTTTAGCCCTGCCAATACGCTTACCCTCAAACAAACCCACCGAACCGCCGGCCATGGTGTATTTGGACTTATTGAACTTACCGCTTTTGCCCAGTAACATCATATCGGCGGGCAACACGGTGTTGTTAATGGCCTGCTCATTATCATCATTTACCAGGTAAACATTTTTAAGCAGATGATTGCATAATGGCTGGTAACGTTTTTCAACTTCGATAACCGATAGGGCAGGTATGTGGTTAGCTGCAGGGTTTGGGCCTACAGCGGTTTCATCACCAAAATTACTCAATATAAAAAACTGCGCCCTTCCGCGTGATGCATTGCTTAAAAGGTTGATGGCTTTAATGGCTTCGTCATAATTTTCAACCACATAGTGGTTCATCAGCGGTTCCAGGTAATTTTCAATAGCTACCCGGTACTCCTCGCGGCAAAACAATACATCACTAAAAAGCGGTGCGTTTTTCGCCCAGTCCGTATTCTTTTTCAGGAAACGGATAGACTCAGGGAAACCCTCCAGGTTATCAACCAAACTTTTGGTTAGGTTGTATTCGTTTTGTTTGGCATCCAAACGGCGTCCCTCGGCGGTTATGGTGTCTTTAAGGGTTGATATGTTGGTCTCTGTTTGCGCTATCTGTTCCTGTAGTTTATTTTCAAAATCAATAGCAGCCTGATATTCGCCTTCCAGCGTTTCTACCCGCGTTTGTAAATTGGCTACAGCCTCATTAAAATGCGATAGCTCGGCTTCTTTATTAGTGGTGTCTTCAATATTACGCTGGCTTTCCTGTTCGAGCGCCTGTTGTTGTATACCGAGAATTTCTAAATCCTTTTCGGTTTTATATACCTGATTTTGCAGGCGGTTGTTAATGCTGGTTAGTTCATTCAGTTCGTTACGTGCTTCGGTTTGTTGCTCACGCAGCTCGTCAACGGCATCTTTCAAATCAGCAACACGACTTTGTATGGTTTGCAGGTTCTCATCTTCCTGCATCTTTTCTTCAGCCAGGCGTTTTAAGTTATACAGCACGTGGTTAAGCTGGCTGCGGTCGCGTTCCAGTTCGTCACTTAGGCGTGCTTCCTTATCCTGCTGAAATTTTAGCTGCTCATTCTTTATTTTCTTTTCACTTTCGTACGCGCGTATCTTAGCCACAAACTCGTTGGTGGTTTTTTGTTGTACGGATAGGTTTTTCTCCTTGGTAATGCTTTCCAGCTTTTGCTGCTGAACAACCGCCTCCAAGGTATCTATTTGCGTTACGATGCCCGATTTTTCAACACGGTGCCTTTGCTCTTCATCCTCAATACGCGCCAGCGATTCGCTGAACGACGCTATGCGAAAGGATGCCAGCGTAACGCTTAACGCTTTATACTGATCGCGCAGGCGGTAATAACGCTCGGTTTTTTTTGCCTGGTTTTCAAGTGTTTTTAAGTTCTTCTCTATCTCGAAAAGCAGATCATCAACCCGGGCGAGGTCGGCTTCGGTATCACGGAGTTTATTGAACGTCTGTTTCTTACGTAGTTTATATTTCGATATGCCAGACGCTTCCTCAAACAAGTTGCGGCGTGAGCCTTCTTTGTTGGTGATGATCTCATCTATCATCTTTAGTTCGATAATAGAGTAGGAGTCGGAGCCAATACCTGTGTCTAAAAACAGGTCGGTAATATCTTTCAAACGGCACTGCACATCGTTCAGGCGGTATTCGCTGTCGCCGGTGCGGTATAATTTACGGGTTAGCGTTACCTGTGAAAATTCAGTGGGCAATACATTTTTGGTATTATCAAACGTGAGTGATACCTCTGCAAGGTTAGCCGCCTTACGGTTTTTGGTGCCGTTAAAGATGATGTTCTCCATCTTTTCTGACCGCAGGGCACGGGTGCTTTGTTCGCCCAATACCCAGCGTATCGAGTCGACGACGTTTGATTTGCCGCAGCCGTTGGGGCCAACAATCCCGGTAACACCATCATTAAAGTTGATGGTGATCTTATCGCCGAAACTTTTAAAACCTTTAATTTCTAACCGTGTAAGCTGCATGCACCTTTTATTCCCGCTAAGGGGATGATATAAAAGTGAAATATACTAAACATCCCTGTTTGTGGCAACAGGGATGTTTATAGTATCGGGTTAAATGCTTACAGATAAATTTCGCCCCGTAAAAACGTTACGGCTTTACCTGCCATTAAAACGCGGTCGCTATTTAGTTTGCACCAAAGTTCGCCTTTACGTGCCGATAGCTGATAGGCATGCAGGTCATTCTTTCCTAACTTATCGGCCCAGTAAGGTATCAGGTTACAATGTGCCGAGCCGGTTACCGGATCTTCATTTATACTGGCCGCGGGGGCAAAAAATCGGGATACAAAATCAACGGCTATACCCGGCGCGGTTATGATTACGCCCACGGTCGGAATTTTTGCCAGCCTGGCAAAATCAGGCGAGGCGGCGCGAATATCATATTCACTCTCATAAACCAGCATATAATCGCGCGCCCTAAATACCTCAAGTGGCGCTTTCATGCCAAGTGCTTCTATCAATCCATCGGGCAATTCAGCCCGCTCAGCCGGGCGCGAGGGGAAGTCCATGCTGTACTTGTCGCCGTCTTTCTTAACTATAAGCGTGCCTGCTTTTACGGTTTCAAAATGAATTTCGTTTCCGGTATAACCCAACTCAGTATATATAATATGCGCGCTCGCTAATGTAGCATGGCCGCAAAGATCAATCTCATACTCCGGCGTAAACCAGCGTAGTTTGTAACCGGTATTTGTTTTTACAAAAAACGCGGTTTCCGCCAGGTTGTTTTCAACCGCGATCTTTTGCATCAGTTCGTCAGATAACCATTCGTTAAGCGGACAAATTGCCGCGGGGTTGCCACCGAACAACTGATCGGTAAAGGCATCAACCTGGTAAATTGGTAATTTCATTTTTTATTTTGTTTTGGTTGAGTTTTCAGGGTCTATCCATATAACAGAATTCCCGGTGTCAAACTCGTTGCCTTCCCATTGCTTGTTTGCCGGGTCAAGCAGCCAGTTGCCATCCACAATAAACTTGTAGCGGGTTTTGCCAATGGGCAGTTTAATGCTGAGCACCCACTCGTCGCCTTTGCGGCCCATGGTATACTGATCCATATTCCAGCTGTTAAAACTGCCTGCCACCCGCACGGTCTGGGCATTCGGGTAACCTCTGAGCTTAAAGGTGTAATTCGGGTTAACCGATATAAAAGAGTTGGTTTCGCCACCATCTTCAACATAACAGGTATTAGCCGGGTCAGTTATCCACCTGCCGTCAACAATGTACTTGTAGCCGTAATTGCCTTCAGGCATAATTACCGGCAGTTGCCATATATTATTTATCTTTTTCAGAAAGATGCGTTCGGGCTGCCAGTTGTTAAAGCTTCCCGCTACCGACACCTTCCTGGCGTTGGCGTAGCCCTTAAGCTTAAAATTTACCGTTTCGCCCAAATTGATTGCCGAAGCTATCAGGCCTTTTTCATCGTAACCTTTGGTTTTATTTGCCGGGTCGGTTACCCACTTGTTGTCAAGCATAAAACGATATAAATGCATCCCGTCATGCAAATATAGGGATGCCTGCCAGCCGTTGCCCCTGCGTGTGAGCGGTATTTCTGTCGCGTTCCAGCGGTTAAAACTGCCTGCTACCTGCACCCTGTTTACTTTTTGAAATCCGTTAAGCTTAAACGTATAATTGTAGCGATAGTAAATTGAATTTACACTATGGAAGCCATCACCTTCGGTAAGCTTGTTGTTTACATCGTGCGTCCAGCGGCCATTAATAATAAACTTATAAGCATAAACGCCGGGTTTTAGCCTGATGTCGGTGATCCAACCGCTATCCGTTTTCAGCATGACGCCCTTTGACAAACTCCACATGTTGAAGTTGCCGGACAGCAATACCCTTTTTGCTGTAAGATTACCGGGCACAAAAAAACGTGTTGAACCGTTCGGCAGCTCGTACACCGTTTGCCTGTTAAACTTATTTACACCATAAAGTACATCTGCCGGGTAACCAGGGCTAGCCTCGCCGTTTACACTATTTGTAGTGATAATAAATGGCTGCTGAGGTTGAATATTAATACTGATGTTGAGTGGCCGATTGAATGTTGTTTTAAACCGACTCTTTTCAGCAAGTTGCCAGCCTTGGCTGGTGAGCACGCTGTAATCGCCCTTCAGCAGTTTAACACTTACATCATTCCCGCTTACACCTGCACGGGTTAGTATGGTATCGAGATAGTTTTTGGTTGAGCGTTTATCAATTTGTAATACCAGCTTATCGTTTGCGATGGTGAGGCTGTTACGTTGCTGCGCGAGCACGGGCAGGCAACCCGCAAACAGCAGGAAAACAATAAACCAACACCATAAAAACCTCATACCTTATAAGTATACATCGCAAACTCCTTTTTTACAAAGTTTATTGTGAAAACCCCGCGCATAAAGAAGTCGTAACCCAAAATTCCGTCAACCGAGTGGCCGTAGGCTCTGCCCATGTTATCAAGGCTGGTAAGCACTACCTTGTTTTTGGTAAACAGGTTGTCGCCCACTGTAAGCTGATCTAATTTAGCATAAATTATTTCAAACTTAGAGCCACCCACGCCGGTTAATTTTGAGGCGCTTAATACTTCAAAATTTTGTATGATTTTTTTTGAACGCCTGTAGTCGAGCAAATTGGTTTCAGCACCTGTATCAAAGGCCATCCACAGGATATTATCGTTGATAGAAGTTTTAAGGAAGATTACATCATTCATCAGTTTAAAACCGGTTTTCATAAACGGTTTGCTGAAAGGTAATTCTGTTTGATTAAAATTGCCATCACTGTCCAGCTTATGGATATACAGCATGTTATTAAATATATCCACCGTTATGGCCAGTTTGGCAAACAAACGGGTACCCAGTAAGCCGAGTACTTTAATATTACGTCCGTTTTCGATGGCGGATAAATCTGTAACATCGGCTTTTAAGCGCTTGTAAAACAAATCAAGTATAGCGAAATTTTGTACTTCTGAAACAAAAGAGTTAGCTACCTCGCCGTTCACGCCGCCCGATTCCTGGTTGGCTATCCGGGGCATGTCTCTAAAATAGGTAGCATTTAAAACCAGGTGAGGAGCACCGGTATCTAATACAAAATTGCCGATAACGCTATCAACCCGTGCCTCAACAATGATGAGGTTGCCCGCCCGTTTTATCGGAACGGTAAGCGTACTGAAATCGCCGTAAGGGTCAGGAGCAGGGTCATCAAACGTACTGATGTAAACACCGCCTATGTTGATATGGCCTGCATGGGCGTTCGCCTGAACGCCCATTGCCAGCAAAATCATAATAAGGTATGTTAAAAATTTGCGCATCAGTAAGGTTGTGATATCTATAAGACGGCACAACACATCACTGTGTTACATGCTATAACGTTTAAATAGTTATTTTTTGTTTAAATAATTATAAGTTACTAAATCAGCGGCATCTTTTACAGGCCGGGTACACCCGTTGTTGAGCAAAATTATGCGATCGCTTACATCCAGCACATTGTAATATTGATGGTCGGTAACGATAATGCCTTTTGTTTTGGCGGATTTCTCCATCATTATTTTGAGGTCATCAGCTTGAACGGGCGAAATATGTGTGAAAGGTTCATCAAGTAAAATAAAGTCGGCACAACTGTAAACAATCATCAATGTTTCCAGCTGTCTTAACTCACCACCCGAGAGCTGACCAACTGTTTTATGTTGATGCTGCTGATAGGCGGGTTGGTCATTAAAATCGCTCCATAGTAAAGGGTCAATAAAAGGCTTTGCCAGTTTTTGTATTTTGATGCCTGAAGGCAGATAATTGTGCTGCGGCAGATATGCTATGCGGTTGTTATGATAACCTTTAATTATGTGCTGACCGTTAATACTTACGTGCTTGTAACCGCAACTCAAGCTTCCGAATATAATGCGCAATAATGATGATTTACCGCAGCCGTTACGGCCAAGCAGGCCAACCACCTCGCCGGTTGAGCAGTCGAGGTAAATGTCCTGCAATATTTTGCGGCCATCAAACTCTAGCTGAACGCTATCAACCTTTAATGTTTGCGAGGGCATAAAACGGGATTAAAATAATGGTTGATAACAGGATGAATATCAGCGTATCTAATATGAAAATGTAAGCATACATCTGCCTTGAGCTGAAACCGGCATTACGGTAATAAAAATACGATTTGGCAGCAAATAAGTACTGATAGCCAAGACACACCAGATATCCAAATAACTTAATTATCAATACAATAGGCATGGCAACTAAACCAAGCTTAATCAGGTTAAAGATTGCGCAAAAACTAAACAACAGGTTAACAAAAAACACAGGCCGGTAAAAATGAAAGATGAGCGTTGCCAGTCGTTTCATTTTTGGTAATTGCGAAGTTTAGCTGAAAAGGTCATGTTGTGTGTTAGGTACTCTGCCGTTGGCTATCCGTATCTTATTTACCAGCAAGTGGGCCTGACGGGTAGGTTCGGGCATACGGTAACCGCGAAGGCACTGTTTTATCACCTCAACGCTTTGTGGTATATCAATATTGTTCCCCGGCGAAATAAACAGCGGGTTACAGTTGCGCTTGCTGCGCAGGGCGACGCCAACCAGCTCGCCTTTGTGGTATAGCGGACTTTCGGCCATTGCTTCGTTTGGGGGCTCCTGGAAATTGCCGGCCAGGCGGCTTTTTGCGCATCCCAATGTTGTAGCGCCGGTAATCAACCCGAAATGTGTAGCGATACCTAAACGGCGTTCGTGCGCTATGCCCTGACCATCGAGCACAAGCAGATCGGGTTTCGTTTCCAGTTTGTTCCAGGCCTCCAGCAAGGCAGGTACCTCGCGGAATGCCAGCAGGCCTGAAATGTAAGGGAACGGTGTGCGGCTGATAGCTGTAGCATTGCCAATTATCTTAAGATCGGGGTAACTGAACACCACAATGCCCGCGTAAACCGTTTCCTCGTGCTTATTGAATGATATGTCTGCCCCGGCAATGGTGCGTATCGGCGTTTGGAGCGGCTTAATTTGAATTTGTTTACGTAACTCGTGCTGGTAAGCTATGGCTTGAGCAGTGGTGAGGTGTTCGTAGTCGATTGGTAACAGCATGTTTGTTAAACAAAAAAGCCTTCCGTAATGTTCGGGAAGGCTTCTTTATGTTAACCTAAATATGATTTCAGGATCTTGCTCCTGGAGGTGTGCCGCAATCGTTGCAACGCCTTGTCTTTTATCTGCCTTACACGCTCGCGTGTCAAGTTAAATTTCTCTCCTATCTCTTCAAGCGATAGCGGGTGGTTAGTGCCCAAACCGAAGAACAGTACGATAATTTCGCGCTCACGCTCAGTAAGCGTAGATAACGAACGTTTGATCTCCTCTGATAATGATTCATTGATCAGTATCGAGTCGGTGTTTGGCTCGTGGTTTTCAAGTACGTCTAACAGCGTATTTTCCTCGCCCTGAACAAACGGCGCATCCATAGATACATGGCGGCCTGAGTTGCTCAGTGTGTCAGATATCTTGTCAACCGTAGTTTCCAGTATATCGGCAAGCTCTTCAGGAGACGGCTCGCGCTCATATTCCTGTTCAAGCTTTGAAAATGCCTTGCTGATCTTGCTTAATGAACCTACCTGGTTTAATGGTAAACGCACAATACGAGATTGCTCAGCAATAGCCTGCAATATCGACTGGCGGATCCACCATACGGCGTATGATATAAATTTGAAACCTTTAGTTTCGTCAAAACGCTTGGCCGCTTTAATTAAGCCAAGATTACCTTCGTTTATCAGGTCGCCCAGGGTTAAGCCCTGGTTTTGATATTGTTTAGCTACAGAAACAACAAAGCGAAGGTTGGTTTTAGTTAAACGCTCGAGAGCAGCTTGATCGCCTTCGCGTATCTTTTGGGCTAAAATTACTTCTTCTTCGGCAGTTATCAGGTCAACTTTACCAATTTCGTGAAGATATTTATCAAGTGATTGCGATTCACGATTGGTAATGGATTGTGTTATTTTGAGTTGTCTCATCTATTTTTATAACCTCGATTCTTTGATTGAGAATTGAACGTGCAAAGGTACAAAATTGTTCGCTATTTAGCACTGTAATATAGCATATTTACACAAATATTATATAGGCTTATATAAATTCGCGCAAATTAAATGTCTCTTTTAAACGGATGCCTTTTTCAGTTTGTTGCAATGTACAGCACTCATTTTCGGCATCATGCTCCAAAAACAAAATATATTCGTTTTCTAATGCTTCCGTTAAAATACTTTTCTTTTCACTCAGCGTCGTCAGCGGAAACATGTCATAAGCCATCACATAGGGCAGCGGCAAATGCCCGACTGTCGGCAGCAAGTCCGCCATATACAGCAGCTTTTTACCTTTATAATTAATTAACGGCAACATTTGGGCGTCAGTATGTCCGTTTACAAATCTTACGTCAATGCCCGGTAAAAAACTAACCCCGTCCTTATCTTCAATAAATCGTAACTGGCCGCTTTCCTGCAAGGGTAATATGTTTTCCTTTAAAAAGGATGCCTTCTCCCGCTCGTTGGGGTTTACCGCCCAGTCCCAGTGTCTCTTATTACTCCAGTAAGTGGCATTTTTAAATGCAGGCAGCAGCTTTTCACCATCCCGAATTACTGAACCACCTACATGGTCAAAATGCAGGTGGGTCAAAAATATATCTGTTACATCGTCACGATGAAAACCGTGTTTAGCCAGTGAACTATCCAGCGTAGCATCGCCATGCAAATAATAATGGCTAAAAAACTTTTCGCTTTGCTTGTTGCCAATGCCGGTATCAATCAGTATTAACCGGTTGTCTTCTTCAACCAGCAGGCAGCGCATCGCTAAGTCGCACAGGTTATTGGCATCCGCCGGATTGGTTTTGTTCCAGATGGTTTTGGGTACCACCCCGAACATTGCGCCCCCGTCCAATTTAAATAAGCCGGTATCAATGGTGTACAGGTTCATAGCACTTCTTGAATAACAATAGCGACAGGCTATATTAACCTGTCGCTATGTATTTGATGTCAATAACGGTAAAAACCGCATTGATATTTTAGATATGGATCACCTCGCCGTAAGCGGCGGCAGCAGCTTCCATAACAGCCTCGCTCATGGTAGGGTGAGGGTGTACTGATTTAATGATCTCATGGCCCGTAGTTTCCAGTTTACGTGCGGTAACTACTTCGGCAATCATCTCGGTAACGTTATTGCCAATCAAATGCGCACCTAAAAACTCGCCGTATTTAGCGTCAAATATCACTTTAACAAAACCATCTTTAGCACCGGCAGCACTTGCCTTGCCTGACGCCGAGAATGGGAATTTACCTACTTTAACTTCATAACCTGCTTCTTTAGCCGCTTTTTCAGTATAACCTACTGAGGCAACTTCAGGAGAGCAGTAAGTACAGCCCGGAATATTGTTGTAATTAATAGGCTCAGGGTTTAAGCCTGCTATTTTCTCAACACAGGTAATTCCTTCGGCAGATGCTACGTGAGCCAGGGCCTGGCCTTTAACAATATCGCCTATGGCATAAACACCTTCAACGTTAGTTTTATAGTAATCGTCAACCAGCACCTTGCCTTTGTCGGTTTTTACACCGACTTCTTCCAGGCCAATGCCTTCAAGGTTTGTTGACACACCTACGGCTGATAGCACGATCTCGGCTTCCAGTACTTCAGTACCTTTAGCGGTTTTAACACTCACTTTGCAAAGATCACCCGCTGTATCAACCGACTCAACAGTTGAATTGGTCATGATATTGATACCTTGTTTTTTTAGCGAACGTTCTAATTGCTTGGATACTTCTTCGTCTTCCAGCGGTACAACATTCGGTAAAAACTCAACTACGGTTACTTTAGTGCCGATTGAATTATAGAAATAAGCAAATTCAATACCGATTGCGCCTGAACCTACAACAACCATTGATTTTGGTTGCTGCGGTAACACCATGGCCTGGCGGTAACCGATGATCTTTTTACCATCCTGTTTAAGGTTCGGCAACTCGCGCGAGCGTCCGCCTGTGGCAACTATAATATGTTTCGCAGTATAATCTTTAGTCGCGCCGTTAGCGTCTTTTACTTCAACAGTGCCTTTGCCTTTCAGTTTACCAAAGCCCATGATCACTTCGATCTTGTTCTTTTTCATTAAAAACTGAACGCCTTTGCTCATGCCTTCGGCCACATCACGGCTGCGTTTTACAACGGCTTTAAAATCAACCTCGCCGGCGCCGTTAACTTTTATACCGTAATCGGCAGCGTGGTTTATATATTCAAACACCTGGGCGCTTTTCAGTAAAGCTTTAGTTGGTATACAACCCCAGTTAAGGCATATACCCCCGAGCGATTCCTTTTCAATAATCGCGGTTTTTAAACCTAACTGAGAGGCACGTATAGCTGCAACGTAACCTCCGGGACCTGAACCAATAACAATTAGATCGTAGTTCATATTACTTGTTATATGTTTTTGTTGTTGCCAAAGCTAAGTAAATAGCCTGAAATGACGAAATAGCCGGTTTCACCGTTGTGTAACTTTAACACCCCTGCAAACTCAACTTTGAAGTTTGCTGTACATTTAATATGATTTAAGCAATAAATTAAAGCGCGTGTTGTAACTTTTTAATTAAATGCATATTAATGTTGATAAATTTTTTAGAATAGTTAATGTTAAGTTAACATAGAGCGCAAAACTTTTCTATATTTTTGCAGAATATTAATTAACTGATTTATTGACAAATTTTCACCACATGAGAAAGTTTTTACTTTTTTTATTTTTCTCCATGTTGACTTTAGGTGCAGCCTATTCGCAGGTTACTACGAGTAGCTTAACCGGAGTTATCAAAGACGCTAAAGGCGAAACTTTAATTGGCGCTACAATTAAAGCTACTCACCAGCCCAGCGGAACAAATTATTACACATCTACCAATGCCGATGGTCGTTATACCATCCCTAACATGCGTGTTGGCGGCCCTTACCTTATCGAGGCTTCATACATAGGGTATGAAAAAAGTACTACAGATAATATCAATTTGAGATTAGGCGAGCAGTTTGTGCTTAATTTTACTTTATCTCAAAATGGAGTAAGTCTGAGTGAAGTACAAATTACCGGTCGTAAGGATGCTGTAATGAATAGCAAACGTACAGGTGCTTCAACCAACATCAGCAAAGCACAACTTGAAAATTTGCCAACTCTTTCGCGTTCATTACAGGATTTTACCCGTTTAACACCACAAGCTAATGGCAACTCATTTGGCGGTGTGAGCAACAGGTTTAATAACATTACCATTGATGGTGCGGTAAATAACGATGTATTCGGCCTTTCGGGATCAGGTACTCCGGGTGGCCAGGCAAGCACGCAGCCTATTGCACTTGATGCGATCCAGGAAATTCAGGTTGTATTGGCGCCTTATGACGTATCATATGGTAACTTTACCGGTGGTGGCATAAACGCTGTAACCCGTTCTGGTACAAATGAAGTACAGGCCTCGGCTTATTTTTATGGCAAAAGCCAGGGTTTAGTTGGTAAAAATCCATTAACTGATGCTAAATACACCAATTTTACCGATAATCAATATGGATTTAGAGTAGGTGCACCAATTATAAAAAATAAGTTATTCTTTTTTGTAAGTGGTGAGCTTGGTCGTCGTGAAGCTCCGTCAACTTTTAATGCAGGCGACGCTGGGGCTGCTATCACTACAGCTACCGCTCAAAGCATCAAAAATTATATGATGGATACTTACAAATACGATGTAGGATCATACGAAGAAGTAAACTTGCGCAGGAATAATGACAAAGCATTTATTCGTTTTGACTGGAACATTAATGATAAACATCAGCTAACACTGCGCCATAACTATGTGAGTGCGTTTGATGACAATTTAACACGCAACGGTACTAACTTTGCTTTTAGCAATAACCTTTATAAGTTTAATAATAAACAAAATATAACGGTAGCTGAATTGAGAAGTAATTTTTCAAACCGGTTTTCAAATAATTTGATTTTAGGATACTCGGCAATACGTGATAACCGCGAAACTGCAGGAGCTCTGTTTCCTCAGATCCAGGTTAAAAATATTGACAATATCTCCTCTAACAGCGCATACTTAGGTTCAGAGCGCAGCTCAGTTGCAAACAGCCTTAGCCAGGATATATTTGAGTTTACTGATAACTTTAAATATTACGCAGGTAAGCATACATTTACATTTGGTACGCATAACGAATTTTTTAAGTTTGATAACTTGTTTATCAATAACTTGAACGGTCGTTGGGATTTTGAAAACGTTAACAATTTCCTTACAAATGTTCCTCAACAAGCACGTGCTTCATATTCTTTACTGCCAAATAACCCATCACCATCAGCTAAATTCAGCGCTGCACAGTTAGGTTTATATGCTCAGGATGAATTTGATGCTTTTGAAGGTTTCAGGTTAACGTTAGGTTTACGTGTTGATATGCCTATCATCAATGATAAGCCGTTATATAATGCTAAAGTTGAGACATCATTCCCGGGTGTTCGTACAGATGAAACCCCAAGTGGCAAATTACTTTGGGCTCCGCGTGTAGGTTTTAATTACGACATTAACGGTGATCGTTCAGTACAAATTCGCGGTGGTGCAGGTATTTTCTCTGGCCGCGTACCCTTTGTATGGCTGTCTAACCAATTTGTTAACAGTGGCCTATTGTTAGGTACTGTTGATGTACGTGGTACTGCTATTAATGGTGGTAATGGTTTTGAACCTAACGTAGACAAACAGAAAGACGTTGGCGGACCAGTTGCTACAACCGAAATCAATGCGGTTAATAAAGATTTCAAAATACCTCAAGTAGCAAGGTTTAACTTAGCTGCTGATGTAAAATTGCCATATGGTATTATTGGTACTATTGAAGGTATTTATTCAAAAACAATGAATAATGTAAACTATACAGACCTTAACCTGAAAGCAGCACCTGCTGTTAATAATCAGGCGGCCGTTATTGATCCTGTTTACACCGGTGGCGCTGATACTCGTCCGTTATATAGCACAGCCAACACCAATAAGGTTGATCCGGCGTTTACTAACGTTATTTACTTAACTAATACCAATAAGGGTTATACTTATTCAATAACCGGCCAACTACAAAAGAATTTTGATTTTGGTCTGAACGCTATGGTTGCTTATACGTACAACCGTGCAACTGATTTAAATTCAGGAACAAGTAGTACAGCTCTTTCAAACTGGGAGTTTGTACAAAATGTAAACGGTCCTAATAACTTACCTTTAGCCACTTCTTATTATGAAACCCGCCATCGTATAGTAGGTAGTGGTGGATACAAAGTTAGCTATGGTAAGAATAAGAATTTTGCTACAGGCATTAATTTATTTTATGCAGGCTTCTCTGGTACTCCATACAGCTATGTTTATAATGGTGATTTAAACGGCGATGGTCGTTTTAGCAATGACCTGTTATTTGTACCTGCTAACAGATCTCAAATAAACTTACAGGATATAAAAGATAGGAATGGTGTAGTTACCCTTACTGCAGATCAGCAATGGGCAAACCTTGAATCGTTTATCAATAGAGATCCTTATCTGAGCAAAAATAAAGGTAAATACACCGCGAGAAATGCTGCTACTACCCCTTGGGAACACCATTTTGATGTGCGTATTACGCAAGATCTGGGTACACTTATTAAAGGTAAGAACCATAAGCTGCAACTTACATTTGATATATTTAACGTTGGTAACCTAATCAATAAGGATTGGGGCAGATCTTATTTTAACCAAAATCAGGCTGTTCAGTTAATTTCAACAACCAGCGCTAAAGGTTTTAACTATAGTAGGTCAAATCCTGATGGATATGATTTATCTGACTTAGCTTCAAGATGGCAAGGCCAATTCGGTATCAGATACATCTTTAACTAAAATAGCTTATTTAATAGTGAAAACGCCTGCCGGATATCCGGCAGGCGTTTTATTTTCACAAAAAATGCCTGTTGAATGTTCAACAGGCATTTTTGTCGATTAAACACAGGTTTAATTATATACAAACTCCCCAAATTCCGATTGTATGGTTACCTGCTTTTTATCAGCAGCTTCAACACGGCCGATGATCTGCGCATCTACATTAAAGCTCTTTGATATGGCGATAATGTCGGCAGCAATATCTTCAGATACATAGAGCTCCATGCGGTGGCCCATATTGAACACCTTATACATTTCCTGCCATGAGGTGCCTGATTCTTCATGGATCAATTTAAACAAAGGTGGCACCGGGAAAAGGTTATCTTTTATCACGTGTACATCATCCACAAAATGGAGCACTTTGGTTTGTGCGCCGCCGCTACAATGTACCATGCCATCAATTTGCGAGCGGTATCTTTCCAATATAGCTTTAATGATTGGGGCGTAAGTGCGTGTTGGTGATAGCACAAGTTTGCCCGCTGTTACGGTTTTTCCATTTCCAATTTCAATTTGATCAGTCAGACTTTTTGAGCCGGAGAAGATCAAATCATAAGGAATACCTGCATCGTAACTTTCCGGATATTTGTCGGCAATGGTTTTGTTAAACACATCGTGCCTTGCCGAGGTTAAGCCGTTGCTTCCCATGCCACCATTGTATTCGGTTTCGTATGTGGCTTGTCCGTATGAGGCCAGGCCTACAATTACATTGCCGGGTTTAATTCGGTGGTTCGAGATAACATCTTCGCGTTTCATGCGGCAGGTAACGGTAGAGTCGACAATGATGGTGCGCACCAGGTCGCCCACGTCGGCAGTTTCGCCACCGGTGGAATATATGCCGATGCCCGCATCACGCAGCTCAGCCAAAATTTCTTCGGTACCATTAATTATAGCAGCAATAACTTCACCCGGTATCAGGTTTTTGTTACGGCCGATGGTTGATGATAACAGGATATTATCAACCGCGCCTACGCAAAGCAGGTCGTCAATGTTCATGATGATGGCATCCTGCGCTATGCCGCGCCATACGGATATATCACCGGTTTCTTTCCAGTAAGTATACGCTAATGACGATTTGGTGCCCGCGCCGTCGGCGTGCATAATATTGCAGTAATCCGGGTCGTTTGTTAAAATATCAGGAATTATCTTACAAAAAGCTTTAGGATATATACCTTTGTCGATGTTTTTGATCGCGTTGTGCACATCATCCTTTGATGCCGACACGCCGCGCTGATCGTATCTTTGCGAAGAAGTCATGGGCAAATATACGGCTTAATCGCTTTTTTCAACTTCTAAAAATTTCACATTGCCAAAATTTGCTATGTATATACTTAAAACGCTTACCTATAAACTTAACCGATTACGATCAACCCTCAACAGTCAACGCAATTTCCTGATATACTGTAGTGTATTTGTAGGCCTTATGGGCGGTTTGGCAGCGGTGGTGCTTAAGTTTATGGTGCATTTTATGGAAGAGCTAAGCCGGAACATTTCCGCGCATTTACCTTACCATTTTATTTACGTGTTTTTACCGGCCCTGGGTATATTGGCTACGGTAGCTTATTTACACCTTATTAACAGAGATAAAATACAAAAGGGCATCGGCAATATTTTGGTTAACATTAAACGTAATCGGTCGAACATATTATTCAATAATGTTTATTCGCATTTAATAAGCAGTTCGTTAACGGTTGGTTTTGGCGGTTCATCCGGACTTGAAGCGCCAATCGTATGTACGGGCGCCGCCATCGGCTCAAACACTGGCAGATTTTTCAAACTATCCGCTTACGAAAAAACCGTGTTGCTTGCAGCGGGCACTTCTGCGGGTATCGCAGCTGTGTTTAACAGCCCGATAGCGGGGGTGCTGTTTTCGCTTGAATTATTAATAGGAGAGATTACCATACCTACTTTTATACCTTTGCTCATTGCTTCGGCAACCGGGGTGGTGGTGTCAAAAACTTTGTACTCGGGCCAATTATTTCACCTGGTTACCGAAGGTTGGGTGATGCAGGCATTGCCATTTTATATATTGTTAGGAGTATTATGCGGTTTGGTGTCAGTATATATCTCGACAGTTGCAGGCAAACTTGAAAAAGGATTGTTCGTTAATCAAAACCGTTATGTACGGGCCGTGGCCGGCGGGCTATTGCTCGGTGTTTTGATCCTGATTTTTCCACCGCTGTTCGGCGAGGGTTACCATGATCTGCAACAGGCCTTAAACGGAAACATCGAGGCTATTAAAGATGAATCGCTACTGAGCCAATACCTTAATCATCCGCTGGCTTTGTTAGGGTTTATTGCACTGCTGGTATTTATGAAGATAATCGCCGCCGGTATAACCATCGGCTCGGGCGGTAATGGGGGTACATTTGCGCCAACCATGTTTACCGGAGCGTTCTTAGGTTTGTTTATCGCTTACGGCTGTAACCTTACCGGTTTGATACATCTTAATACCAGTAACTTTATCGCTGTCGGAATGGCGGGCGCGCTAAGCGGCGTTTTGCATGCGCCGCTAACAGCTATATTTTTGATTGCCGAAATAACGGGTGGCTATGTGTTATTTATTCCGCTGATGATCGTGTCGGCCATATCGTACATTATATCCCGCCATTTTAATCCGCATAATATGTACTGGCACGATCTGGTTCACGAGCGCAATATTCACCCCGACCATGATTATGACATGCTATCCTCTATCACTATTGATAGCGTAATTAACCGCAATTTTACAGCGGTTAGCAAAGAGTTATCCATACGCGATTTTTATAAAGTGATATCACTAAGTCCGGCTAATATTTTCCCGGTACTTGGCGCTGATAAGCGCATTGATGGGGTGGTTTTGGTTGACGAAATTCGCCGGCAGTTGTTTACCGATGATTTTGCCGACCATACTGTAGCCGAAATTATGATAACGCCACCTGCGATAATAAAATATCACGAGCCGGTTGATGCCGTGATGAAGCAGTTTGACCGGTTGGATGTTTGGCAACTACCTGTTGAGCAGGATGGGCGCTTTATCGGCTTTGTTTCAAAATCGGCCTTGTTGGCTCAATACCGCGAAGCCTTTATCGCGCAGCATAAGCAGGCCGACTTGTTTGCACACTAATAAAAAGGGGCATCGTTTCGATGCCCCTTTGCTTTTTCTATTTAAAGAATAATAATTCCCTGAACTTTGGTAGAGGCCAAAGCGAGTCGTCAACCAGTTGCTCCAGTTTGTCAACATGGTAACGTATAGGCTGAAAGTAGGAGCGTACCTTTTCATCGTAATCAATGGCTTTCTGGCGCACATCCTCAACATTGTTATTGATGTTTTTACGCGCCTGAACCATTTCTTCAACATTGTCTTTTACAAAGTTGATGTGCTCCGATAATCTGGTAATGATATCCAGTTGCGCCTTGTAGGTGCTTTTATCCAGGCCGATATCTTTGAGTCCCTTTACGTTTTCAACCAGTTTACTTTGGTAAGCGATGGCCGCCGGAATAATTACGTTGTTGGCCAATTCGCCCATAACCCGCGCTTCTATCTGTACTTTTTTATAATAGCTTTCAAGCAATATTTCGTGGCGGGCATGTGCTTCGCGTGGCGTAAACACGCCGGTGTTGGCAAAAAGCTCGGCGGTTTTTTCAGTTATCATTACATCAAGCGCCTTTGGCGTGGTTTTGATGTTCGACAAGCCGCGTGCTTCGGCTTCCTTCTCCCAATCCTCGCTGTAACCATTGCCTTCAAACCGTATGCTGCGTGATTCTTTCAAATAACGCTTAATCGTCATCATAAGGGCTACATCCTTTTTCTCGCCCTTCTTCAGGAGCTTATCAACGTCGGTCTTGAATTTTTTAAGCTGATCCGCAACAATCAGGTTCAGCACGGTCATGGGGCTGGCCGAGTTGGCCGATGAGCCCACCGCGCGCAACTCAAATTTATTACCGGTAAAGGCAAAAGGAGAGGTGCGGTTACGGTCGGTATTGTCGGCTAATATTTGCGGTATTTTAGGAATACCTTGCCAAAGCGTGTTTTCCTCTTTTATTTTTTTGCTCAGGCGAGATGTTTCGATCTCATCGAGCACCTCGGTAAGCTGGCTGCCTAAAAAAATGGAGATAATAGCGGGTGGCGCTTCATTGGCACCCAAACGATGATCGTTATTTACTGATGCGATTGAAGCACGCAACAGGTCGGCATGCTCATAAACAGCTTTAATAGTGTTTACAAAAAAGGTAAGGAACATCAGGTTGTTTTTAGGCGTTTTGCCCGGCGACAACAGGTTTTTACCTGTATTGGTAATCATGCTCCAGTTATTGTGCTTACCCGAGCCGTTGATGCCGGCATAAGGTTTTTCGTGCAGCAGTACTTTAAAGTTATGGCGTTTAGCTACGCGATCCATCAAATCCATCAATAGTTGGTTATGGTCAATAGCCAGGTTGATCTCCTCATATATAGGGGCGCACTCAAACTGCGATGGCGCTACTTCGTTATGGCGGGTCTTTAAAGGTATACCTAATAACAAAGCCTCAGTTTCCATATCCTGCATAAAAGCAAGCACACGCTCGGGTATCGAACCGAAATAATGATCTTCTAACTGCTGGTTTTTGGCTGATATATGGCCAAACAGCGTACGGCCGGTTACATATAAATCCGGCCGTGCATTAAACAGGGCGATGTCAACCAAAAAGTACTCCTGCTCGATGCCTAAGGATGCGTTTACCTTCTCGATGCTTTTATCAAAGTAGTGGCAAACATCAACGGCTGCTTTATCCAGCGCGGTTAACGCTTTTAATAACGGTACTTTATAATCCAGCGCTTCGCCAGTGTATGATACAAACACAGTAGGTATACATAAGGTGCGCCCCATCAGGAACGCCGGTGATGACGGATCCCAGGCTGTGTATCCGCGTGCTTCAAAAGTATTACGTATGCCACCGCTTGGAAAGCTTGATGCATCCGGCTCTTGTTGTGCCAGCGCATCGCCTGAAAAGCGTTCAATGGCGCCACCGTCAGCCGTGGGCTCGAAAAATGAATCGTGTTTTTCGGCAGTGCTGCCGGTTAATGGCTGAAACCAATGTGTGTAGTGTGTAGCACTTTTGCTTATAGCCCAGGCACGCATAGCTGAAGCTACCTGCTCGGCCATGTCGCGTTGTATAGGCTCGCCATGCTCTATTGAATTGATAACGCTTGCATACGCATCATCAGATAAATATTCCTTCATTTTCTTTTTATCGAAAACATTGGCTCCGTAAAAATCAGAAATTTTTGTTGAAGGCGCTTTTATCTCCGGCACGGTACGGTTTAGCACCGATTGCAGCGCTTGAAAACGGGTATTCGACATATTGGATCAATTTTTTTAGGTCGTTCAAAAATAGAACAAAGTATTTATCTATCCAACACGACAGATTTTCGATAATTCAAGTTTCTTTTTGCAGATAATTTCTCTTTTTGATTTAAATTTTTCGTTTGAGTATTCAATAAGTTATTAAAAATTTTAAAAACCGTTAATAAACGATGTGTAAAATTCATATTTGCTCAAAAAACGAGTGTGTATTTTATAATTTTTCCAATAAAATACATTAATAATTTTGTTTTGTGATTTTGCATATATATTTTAGTCAAAAATAACTTAATATTCACAGCTAAATCTATTTTAAATGTATAAATGCACTTATTGTTAAATATTATATAGGTTAAATGTGAATTCAAATCAAATTAAATACGCATATGCTTAAAAATTCATCTTAAATAATTGATATCAACTAAAAATTACTAACTAACCCCTTAACTATCCAAATCATTATCATGAAAAAAAGATTTTTACTATTTTCTTTTCTCGCTTTTGGCGTTTCTTCAATTGTAAAAGCGCAGGATTCGACGCAAACAGATCCGCCTTTAACAATTACCGGCTCAGTAGATACTTATTATAAGTACGATTTTGCTGACCGCAGCAACCTGCCAACCAGTTTCGCGTCTGACCACAATTCTATGTCGATAGGTATGGTTGATATCGCCCTAAAGAAAAAAGTGAGTAAAGCGTCATTTGTCGGCGAAATTTCTTTCGGTCCGCGTGGTCAGTCTCAGTCCATACCAAACGCCGCAGGTGTTTATGATGAAACTACCAACAGTTACAACATTCAAAACTTGTACGTATCGTATGATGTAACGGATAAACTTGCCTTAACCGCCGGTTATATGGCAACGTTTGTAGGCTATGAAGTGATCAGCCCTGTAGGTAATTTTAATTATTCAACTTCGTACCTGTTCACTAACGGTCCGTTCCAGAACGCGGGCTTTAAGGCTTCGTACGCTATCTCGAGCAAAGTGGGCTTAATGGCCGGTATTTTTAATGATTACTGGAACGTTTATAAGTCAGCATCAAAACTGAATACCTTCGGCGCGCAGTTGTCGTTAACTCCGGTTGAAGGCTGGTCGGCTTATGTGAATTTACTTACCGGTCCGTCATCAGGTACCGAAATTGATTTTACAACAGCTTACCAAATAACCCCGGCATTTAAATTAGGCTTGAATGCAGCTACATTCTCTGCCGGTAATGATTATGAGGACGGCGGTTTTACCGGCGTTGCATTATACCCGCAATACGCGGTATCAAGCGCGGTAACACTGGGTTTGCGCGGCGAATATTTTAAAACCAAAGCAGGCGATTACGCTACCTTCGGTCCGGCGCCGGGCGAATCGGTAACTGCTATAACAGCAACGGCTAACATCAAAGCAGGTCCGTTAAGCTTGATCCCCGAGGTGCGTTTTGATAATATGAGTAGTGATGCCGTATTTGTTAAAAAGAATGGTTCGCCATCAAAAAATGCCGGTCAGTTTGTATTGGCGGCGGTATACGCATTCTAACAGAATATGATTTAGTTTAAGTTGATTTTTGTAAAGGCCGCTACCTGTTAATCAGGTGCGGCTTTTTTATATTTACAGGATGAAGAGATTGATATTAATATTGCTGGTGGCCTTATCGGGTAATGATCTGTATGCCCAGGCTTCGCAAAAGGATTCGCTGGGTTTTGATGAGAATAACAAATATATATACTACCAAGTAGTTGCACAGCCCGGCCTTAATGCGGATTCCATTTACCGGCGGGCCTTGTATTTTTTGCAGGCGGCTTATTCAAAAGATAAATTAAAACTGAAAAAACAGGAACCTGCAAACGGCGTATTGAAAGGGGAAGGTGGGTTTATGGTATCAAAAAAGGCGTTGGTATCAAAGCATGATGACGGCAGGATCACCTATGATTTAAATATCGAAGTAAAGGATGGCAAGTACCGTTACTGGCTTACTAATTTTGTGATTATCCCGTATGAGCGAGACCGTTATGCCAACTTTGTTCCGGTAAACGGAAAGAAGACGCCGCTTGAACACGCGCTGCGTTTATTAGGGCAAAAGGATCTGGATGATTACCTGGAAAAGGTGCTGGTCAACAGTCGTTTTGTTGGAGATCGTTTAAAGAATTTTATTCTGTCGCCTGCGCCATCTGTCAAAAAAGAGCGTAAAATAGCGCCTGTAATTAAAAAGGATTGGTGAAAATCAGAATTATATTTTGTTAAAGCCGGAGCTATCCGGCTTTTTTTATGTAAAAAATTCAACCATTTAACGGAATTTTACTTTTGTTACAAAAATTTGGCGGAGAGATTAAAAATATTGTAAAAATTTTGTTTTGTATATTTAAACAAAATTTTATTCTGTAGAATAGCGTTATAATTAAAACTAAATTCTAATTGTATGCTTATCACCAAACTAAATTTGTACACCACCGAGTGGCTCGATGTTGTATTTGAGAACCGCAATAAAAGTTACGGTGCTTACCAACTGCGTAAAAGCAATGGTGCAAATATGCTGAAATCTTTGCTGATTACATTCTCCGCAGTAGGATTGGGCATAATTATTTATTCGTTTACGCATAAAGTTGCCATTGTTGAACCGCCGTTGATTTCGCCTAATGAGCGAGAAATACCTGTAGAGATTAAAAATCTCCTCCCTCCAAAAGAAGAAGAAAAGGTATTTGAAGCAACCCCTAAAACAGAATTGCCAAAAGCGGTGGCCAAGGCTGCAAAAGTAAAAACTAAAGCTATACCAAACAGAGTTGTGAGGGATGAGTTGGTAAAAACAGATCCTCCAAAAACAAGCGACGAAGGCGCCATCGGCCCGACAAATCAGGATGGTCCTGCAACCGAGATTAACATACCGGCGGGTACAACAACAGGCACTCCTGGCGGGTCGG
Source organism: Mucilaginibacter defluvii (assembly GCF_039543225.1). NCBI lineage: Bacteria > Pseudomonadati > Bacteroidota > Sphingobacteriia > Sphingobacteriales > Sphingobacteriaceae > Mucilaginibacter > Mucilaginibacter defluvii. The sequence goes on along the minus strand of NZ_BAABJI010000002.1, from coordinate 910,855 downwards.
GTACAGGTGGGGGTGATGCTACAGGTGATGAGGTGCATACTTCAATAGGTTTATCATCACTTCCTGAACCTTATGACGGCATGGAAGGCTGGAACAAATATTTAAGCCGCAACCTGCGTTACCCTGTCATCGCGGCGGAGAATGGTTTGTCAGGTAAAGTTTTTATCAGCTTTATTATTGAAAAGGACGGTACCCTTACCGATATAAAAGTAGAACGAGGCGCCGGCAACGGTTTTGATGAGGAAGCCCTGCGTGTACTTAAAAAGGCCAAAGCCTGGAAACCCGGTACACAAAACGGCAGGCCGGTTAGGGTGCGGTATACCATACCCATTAGCTTTACCATTACCAACAACTAATATTACCTAAACCTGTAAATATGCCGGTGCCATACTGCTGTGTGGCCCGGCTGCTTTTTTTAGTACCTTACAGTGTAACTAAACTGCAAACTTATTTACCTGCTTTCGCCTGATTTTCCTAATTTTGCCACATCCTTTAAAATAAATATAAAGCATTGGAGAATCAGGAGCTAACTACCGTTGATACCGCCAAAGACCTTGGCCTGTTACCCGAAGAGTTTGATCGTATAAAAGAGATACTTGGCCGCGTGCCTAACTTTACCGAATTGTCCATCTTCTCGGTAATGTGGAGCGAGCACTGCTCATACAAAAACTCTATTACATGGTTAAAAACCTTACCAAAGGATGGGCCACGCATGTTGGCCAAAGCCGGTGAAGAAAATGCCGGTCTGGTTGACCTTGGTGATGGAATTGGTTGCGCTTTCAAAATAGAATCACACAACCACCCATCGGCGCTTGAGCCTTACCAGGGCGCGGCAACAGGTGTAGGCGGTATTAACCGCGATATTTTTACCATGGGTGCAAGGCCTATCGCACAGCTTAACTCCCTGCGTTTTGGCGACATCAACCTGGATAAAACCAAATGGTTAATTAAGGGGGTGGTTAAAGGCATCAGCCATTATGGTAATGCCTTTGGTATTCCAACCGTAGGCGGCGAGCTTTTCTTTGACGAATGCTATAACATTAATCCCCTGGTAAACGCCATGTCGGCCGGTATAGTTAAGGCCGGCGAAACCGTTTCGGCTACATCTTATGGCGTAGGCAATCCGGTTTACATAGTTGGCTCGGCCACTGGTAAAGATGGTATACACGGTGCGGCTTTCGCATCAAAAGATATTACGGAAGATTCAGTGAACGATCTGCCGGCCGTACAGGTAGGCGATCCGTTTCAGGAAAAACTGTTGCTTGAAGCTACGCTCGAAGTTATTAAGACCGGTGCTGTAGTGGGTATGCAGGATATGGGTGCCGCGGGTATCATCTGCTCAAACTCCGAAATGTCGGCCAAGGGCGAGCATGGTATGCGAATAAACCTTGACGCGGTGCCAACCCGTCAGGAAAACATGAAACCTTTTGAGATATTGCTTTCAGAATCGCAGGAGCGTATGCTGATTGTGGTGCACAAAGGCCGCGAAAAAGAAGTTGAAGCCGTTTTTGATAAGTGGGATTTAAACTGCGCCATTATTGGTGAGGTTACCGATACCAAACGCCTGGAGTATTTTATGAATGGCGAACTGGTGGCTGACGTACCTGCTGATGACCTGGTGTTGGGTGGCGGCGCGCCGGTTTACCAGCGCGAATACCGTGAGCCTGCTTACTATGCCGAAAACCAAAAATTCAAGATAGAAGATATTGCCGAGCCGGAAGATCTGGTTGCTGTAGCCGAGCATTTGCTGGGTCATCCTAACATCGCGTCCAAGCGTTGGGTAACTGATCAGTACGACTCCATGGTAGGCGTATCAACCATGACCACCAACCGCCCGAGCGATGCGGCCGTTGTTGCCGTACGCGATACCGAAAAAGCGATTGTTTTAACGGTTGACTGCAACTCACGCTACGTATATGCTGATCCGCAAAAAGGCTGTGCTATTGCCGTTGCCGAGGCCGCGCGTAATATTACCTGCGCCGGTGGCGAGCCGGTTGCTATTACCAATTGTTTGAACTTTGGCAACCCTTATATTCCTGAAGTATACTGGCAGTTTGTAAGCGCTATTAAAGGTATGGGCGAAGCTTGTACTAAGTTTGAAACCCCGGTTACAGGCGGTAACGTGAGCTTTTACAACCAATCATCTGATGAAGGCCCGGTATTCCCGACCCCAACCATCGGTATGCTGGGCGTAATGGATAACATTGACAACATCATGACGCTTGACTTTAAACAGCCGGGCGATTTTATATACCTTATTGGCGAATCAGTTAATGATATCGCTTCATCACAATACCTGGCCTCATGGCATAAGGTATCGGCTTCTCCGGCTCCGCATTTTAATCTGGATCAGGAGTATGCTACACACCAGGTGATCAAAGAGCTGATCAAGCACAAGCTGGTACAATCTGCCCATGACGTTGCTGATGGCGGTTTATACGTAACGCTTGCCGAAGCGGCCATGCCAAACGGTTTAGGTTTTGATATCAGTACCGATGCCGCAATCCGTAAGGATGCCTTCCTGTTCGGCGAAGCACAGGGCAGGATAGTAGTAAGCGTTGCACCGGCAGATCAGGACAAATTTGTTGAACTGATGGCCACCAGCGAAACCGAATTCACACTGCTGGGCACAGTAACTAATGGTTTCTTTAATGTAGATGAACAATTGTTTGGCCACGTAACGGATGTGAAGCTGTTGTTTGACAACGTACTTCACGTTGCTTTAGGCGAATAATTATTTGCTATTAAATCGTCATTGCGAGGTACGAAGCAATCTCTTTAATAATACAATTCGGAGATTGCTTCGTACCTCGCAATGACGTAAAATTTCCAACTATGCTAAAACTCAACCGTGTACATCATATAGCCATAATCTGTACCGACTATCAACGGTCGAAGCAGTTTTATACGGATGTGCTTGGTTTAACCATAGTGCGCGAGGTTTACCGTGCCGAAAGGCAGTCATATAAGCTTGATATGGAAGTTTCAGGACTATACCAGATCGAGCTTTTCTCTTTTCCTGAGCCACCGGCAAGACCGTCACGCCCTGAGGCTGCTGGTTTGCGTCACCTGGCTTTTGAGGTAGATGATGTTGAAGCGGCAATCAACCATGTAAACGCACATGGTGTAACTGCCGAACCCATCCGGGTAGACGAATTTACCGGCAAGCGCTTCACCTTTCTTGCTGACCCTGACGGGTTGCCCATCGAATTTTACGAGAAGTAAATGGCGGGCATTTTTCGCTTCAAACAGTTCAATGTCGATCAGTCGGGCTGCACCATGAAGATCAATACCGACGGGGTGCTGTTAGGCGCGCTGGCAGGTGAGGGGCAACCATCAACTATATTAGATATCGGCACCGGTACAGGTGTAATTGCCCTGATGCTGGCACAACGCTTTACATCGGCACAGATAGACGCGGTGGAAATAGATAGCAACGCCGCCGAAACCGCTCAGCTAAATTTTGAAGCTTCGCCATTTAAGGATAGGCTCACGGCTTATCATCAGGATTTTAATACATTCTTTACCCTGCATCCCGAAAAGCGTTATGATCTCATCATATCAAACCCGCCTTTTTATATTGATTCACTTTTATCACCACAAAAAGAAAAGAATATAGCTAAACATGCTGGTAGGGATTTTTTTAATGGATTGATGGAGATAATGTTCAAGCAACTTACAGTTGGGGGGCAATGCTGGTTGGTATTGCCTGTAAATACCGCTTCATGGGTAAAAAATATTGCGATTGGGTTTGGGCTTTATTTGCAGAAGATAGTTAAAATTAAATCGTTTGAAGATTTGGAGCCACATCGAGAAATTGTTGTTTTCGGAATGGAAGTGGGAGATGTGCTAACATCATCATTTATTATTTACAGTTCAATTGGTAAATATTCAACTGCTTATAACCAACTTTTGCAGCCATTTTTTATAACATTGTAATTATGCGCATATTGTCTTTTGTATTGTTATTAGTTACAGTTTTGCTTTGTGCTGGACATGTTATGAACGTTATTCAATGTCAGAATGTATTAGTTAGCCCTTTAATACCACAACAGTTAATTGATTCAAGTATAAAAATGCAATATGTTAGAATTATTTTTTACTTATTTGGGTTAATAGGAGCAATATTTTTGCACGTTAAAAGTAAATTCACTTTAAATGTATTTTTATTAAGTGGCGTGTTGATAACCGGTCAATTTCTACCTATATGGTTAAAATAGGCCTGATATCAGACACGCATAGCTATTTGGATGATGCCGTTTTTAAGCATTTCGAGCAATGCGACGAGATATGGCATGCCGGCGATATCGGTAACATAGGCTTAGCCGATCAGCTTGCAGCATTTAGGCCTTTGAAAGCCGTTTACGGCAATATTGATGGTGTCGATGTACGCATTGTATACCCTGAAAACTTGCGCTTTAAATGTGAGGATGTTGATGTCTGGATAACGCATATCGGCGGCTACCCCGGTAAATATAGTCCACAAGTGCGAAGTGAAATATATGCCAATCCGCCTCAGTTGTTCATTTGCGGCCACTCGCACATATTGAAAGTAATGTTTGATGAACGTATAAAATGTCTGCACCTCAACCCCGGCGCGGCCGGCAAACAAGGCTGGCACAAAGTACGCACGCTGATACGCTTTAATATTGATGGCGCGAAAATTCAGGATTTGCAGATAATTGAGTTAAACGGCAGGTAGTAGATGCACAGAGCTTTGTTTACAATATATTTAGTTTGCCTATCAGTTTTTTATGTACGGTTATTTTTGTCGTACTTGATAGCTAATGCCGCATTAGCAACCGGTGATGCCGAAAACCCTGACGGAATTTTAAAAGTGCTGACTTTTGCTTGCATAGTATCTGCATCCCTTATCCTGGTAGAAGTTTTATTCTACCGTAAACAAAAGCGTGAGGTAGCCTGGGTGATAAATGGAATAGGAGTAATTATGAGTTTAGTGCTGTCTCTGAGTACCTACTTTAGGGATAGGGATTTATAATAAATTCACCCTCGCATTCTCAGCCTCAAATACAGTATCAATTTTAAGGTTAGGTTGTTTAGATGCTGCAACAGCTAATTGATCGCAACGCTCATTCTCCGGGTGGCCGGCGTGGCCTTTAACCCATATCAGTTTAATTTTATGCGGTTTACTTACTTCGAGGTATCGCAGCCAAAGGTCTTTGTTCTTTTTATCCTTAAACCCTTTTTGCAGCCAGCCGTACACCCAGCGCTTCTCAATAGCATCGATCACATATTTCGAGTCGGAGTAGAGGATTACTTCCTGGTTTGGATTCTTAAGCGCTTCGAGGCCTTTGATAACGGCAAGCAACTCCATGCGGTTATTGGTTGTTTTACGGAAACCCTCTGAAAGTTCCTTATAGTGCTGGCCAGCACGTAGTATAGCTCCGTATCCGCCCGGTCCAGGGTTGCCGCTCGATGCGCCATCCGTAAACAATTCAATAACCATGCGGCAAATGTATCAGTAAAAATTAAAAAATCTTTGTAATTAATGCGGAGATTTCTATTTTTGCACACCAAACAAAAACACGGTAGGTATAGCTCAGTTGGTTAGAGCACCAGATTGTGGTTCTGGGGGTCGTCGGTTCGAACCCGATTACTTACCCTTACGCCTTTCAAGATTTCTTGAAGGGCGTTTTTGTTTTACAAAGGTCCTAATCGTCAATTAGACCGGCGTGTCGATTTTCTTTTGAACGCATTAGTCGTACCTTAATTGATTATTTTACGAATAAGCTGATTTAAGATGAAATGGATTACACGTGAACGACCAAAAATTGATCGGATTGCCTGTCCTTGGCTAATATTGCGTTTTATAGATCAAGATGCCGAAATTATTTATGCACCTTATGCAGAAGTGCTGGAGAAGGCCGCAGAACTTAATGCGATACCGTTTGACCTGCCTAATGTTGAATACTCCCATTATGATGACAACTGTACTTTTGATTACTTTATTAAAAAACATAAACTTGAAGATGACGCCTTAAGCCGAATAGCTGCTATCGTTCGTGGTGCGGATACGGACCGCCATGACTTTGCGCCACAAGCAGCCGGACTTGAAGCGATATTTTCAGGTCTCTCTCATAAAATATTGGATGATCAAGAACTCCTAAGCTTGGGCTTAACTATCTATGATGGGCTTTACATATGGGCAAAAAAGTTATACAATCTGAAACATACGCAAGCAGGCCCGGTAGAGCAACTGCTGCTACAGGTTTATCAACAATATCTTAAGACAGATAAAGATAAGAAACCGCCAGCCTGGGCAAAAGCTTTAAAAGGTATGATTCAGGATCAGTTAGATACTAACATGGCACTAAGTTTACAGCAGGCGTCTGACGAATTGGAGCTAAACCCAACTTATCTATCCAGGGAGTTCTCTAAATATTTTGACAACATGTCCTTCGGCGAATATATGCGTAAGCTAAGAATCAATAAAGCTATTGAACTGATGAAGGATAAAAATTACGCGTTGACCGAAATTGCTTATCTTACCGGATTCTCAGACCAAAGCCACTTTAATCGAACGTTCAAAAAGCAGGTGGGTTGTAATCCGCTAAACCATAGAAAAAATATGCTTAAGTAAAAAAGGTACAAATTTGTAAAGCAGGTTCTATTTTGCGTAGGCAATTGACGCTAAAATTGCCTGTATGAAAGCATTTAAAATATTAATAGCAATGTTGACCTCAATTTCTTCAACAACATTCGCTCAAAACAATATACAGTTACAAAATTATCCAAGGATTGCTGGTTATGTGGGCCTTCTTCATCCTATAGTTACATTTAGCAGTGCAGGCACTGACACAAACTTTGGCGATCATTATGTCGTAGGCATGCCCACTGGCATCAATATCTGGAAGAGTGCAAAAATTGGCTTTTCCGCAGAATTTGTCCCGACCATCCGTGCCGAGAACGGTACGAGTAAAATGGCCAACTTTATGTTTCACCCCGGAGTATTGGTTGCACTTGGTAAAGGCTGGACTTTTGCAGGGAGGGCAGCCTTTGAAACATCCGGTAGATATGGCTTGACACCGGTGCTTAACAAAACGGTAATTAAAGGTAAATCAAGCAGTATGTTCGCAGCGTTGCCTTTGCCGTTACGCTTTGGGAACGACCGGCCAACAACCTTTACTATTGGTTTTCAAGTTGGTTTAGCATTTTAACAATAGGTAGCCTACAAATAAACATTAAGCATTTCGTATAACATTAAACAATATCAATGCTGCTGTTATTGGAGCTATTGCAATGTAATAATACGAACCTCGGCAATATCTACCTGTAGTTCTTCTTTCCTGATGGCTTCGTCTGAATACAGCTTTCTTTTGCGCAGATGGTAAAGTTCGCGGCGTTGTGCTTTATAAATGTCTTTAATTACCCGTCGGTAAATAACCAGTTCGCGCTGCCCGTTTTCGGCACATTCCATGCAAACCAGTTTTTCCTGGGTATGCTTAAGGTTATTTTGGTATTCGGCTTGCACAGCCATCAATAAACTGTTGCCTTCTAATTCCTCTTTATGTTTATCCTGTAACCGGTTTAGTGCTATTTCAGTTAACCTGATCCGTATTTCAGCTTCCTGCTGCTCAAGCGGCGCAGCAATGTCCATCTCTTCTATTTTTAACGCCTTTATAATTAATGGAAGGGTTAAGCCCTGAAAGACAAGCGTTACCAATATTACTACAAAGGTGATGAAAATGATCAGGTTTCGCTCCGGCAATGGCTGACCGTTTTCCATAGTAAGTGGAAGCGATAATGCTGCCGCTAACGAAACTACGCCGCGCATACCTGCCCAGCCAATTACAAAAGGCCCTTTCCAACCCGGGTTTGGCTCATTCTCTCGTATGCTTTTAAATAACCAACGGGGGATGAATGTAGCTGGGTAAATCCACGCCATGCGGATAATAATGACCAGGGCGCTGACCAATAAGCCATACGTACAAGCTTGCATTAATGAGTACCCCTCTAAACCTGCAACAATACCGGGCAAACCAAGGCCGATCATGATAAAAACCAATCCGTTGAGGATTATGGAGATGGTTGACCATACATTGATGGTTTGCAGCCGGCTTTGGCCATCCTGAAAAATTTCGTGTGAGCGGTACGATAAAAACAGTCCGCCGCTTACTACAGCCATTACACCCGAATAATGAAAATGCTCTGCCACGAGGTACATTACGTAAGGGGCTATCAGCGTAAAAGCCGAATCGATACTGGCGGTGGTTGGCAGAAACCTATGGATCAGGTAAGCAACATGCGCAACCGCTAACCCGATGATAATACCCATCACCGTCATGTTAACAAAACTTACGGAGGCATCACTAAAAGAAAAAGCCCCGGCCATGATAGTAGCCAGCGCGAAACGGAATACCGTTAAGCTTGATGCATCATTAACCAGGCTTTCGCCCTCTAAAATGGTAATGATACGTTTAGGTACCCTGATGGTTTTTAAAACCGAGGTAGCGGCAATAGCATCAGGAGGCGATATGATACCGCCGAGCAGGAAACCGGTAGCCAATGAGAAACCGGGTATTATTGCCGATACCGTATAAGCCACCACGGTAGACGTCAGAAAAACCAAACCAAAGGCAAGCAATGATATTGGGCGTTTCCATTTCCAAAACTCATTCCACGATGTCCACCAGGCGGCTTCGTAAAGCAGTGGGGGTAAAAATATCAGGAATATCAGCTCAGGCTCAATATTGATTTCGGGCATACCCGGTATATTGCTTACAATAAGCCCGGCTAATACCAAAAAAATAGGATAGGCAATCTTTAAACGCCGGGCCAGTAAAATAAGCAGAAACGTAGCCGATAATAAAAGCAGGTATTGTAGTAAAGAGTTATGCATTGAACAATTGTAATAGCTTTAGATAGATTAATACGCCAGAAAGATTATTCAAAAATACGCTTAAAAGTTTATTTATCTGTTGCAACAGCTTTAAGTAAATAGCCTTCAAACAATAAAGGGCGACTTTACAGTCACCCTTTCTATAAGATCAATATTTAATATCATTCCTCTATAAACGCCAAAATATCGGCATTGATTGTAGGGGCCTCGGTAGTAGGCATACCATGCGGAAAGCCAGGGTATGATATCAATTTACCGTTCTTTAACAACGTTACGGCAATTTTACCCGTAGTTTCAAACGGTACAATCTGGTCGTCTTCGCCATGCAATACCAAAACAGGCACTTCGGTATTTTTCAGGTCATTGGTAAAATCCGTTTCAGAGAACGCCGCGATGCAATCATAGTGGGCTTTGATGCCGCCCATCATGCCCTGGCGCCACCAGTTGTCCTTAATGCCTTGCGAAACTTTTGCGCCTTCGCGGTTATAACCGAAGAATGGCGTGGTAAAATCCTGGAAATATTGTGTACGGTTGGTTGCAGTGTTCTTGCGTATCTCATCAAAAACTTCAGGCGGCACGCCGTTCGGGTTGTTTTCATTTTTAACCATTATAGGAGTTACCGCGCTGATAAGCACGGCCTTGGCAACACGGCCATTACCACCATATTTGGCCACATACCTGATTACCTCGCCGCCGCCTGTTGAGTGACCGATGTGGATGGCATTTTGAATATTAAGCGCATCCATCAATTGCTTAACATCTTCAACATAGGTATCCATGTTATTGCCTTCGGAGGTTTGGGTTGATCGGCCATGCCCGCGGCGGTCATGCGCGATAACGCGATATCCCTTTTGTACAAAGAACATCATTTGCAGGTCCCAGTCGTCGCTTGAAAGCGGCCAGCCATGGTGAAACACGATAGGTTGACCTGTGCCCCAATCCTTGTAGTAAATTTCAACTCCGTCAGTTGTGGTGATTTTCATAATAAATTGTGAGATTAAGTGTGAAATAGATTTGTATATTAAAAAAGACCAATAAATCCTCGATTATAAGCGTTCAGAAATCGATTGTTTTACGGTATTTACCGATTAAAGTTTGCGCTATAACAAGTTAATATGTCCGGTGAAACTAATACAGAACAATAGTATTGCTAAATATTATCCAAATGGTTATAGTTGTGTTAAGTTAAATAAAACCTTTTAATAATTAAAGCCTGTATACATTAATGCGATAACAGTAAAAACGGAAAGCCGTTATAGGCTTTCCGTTTTTTTACGTGTTAGTTTGTTATTACAATGTCCAATCAGGCCGCTCAAAGTGGCAGGTGTAACCAAACGGATGCTTTTGCAGGTAATCCTGATGCTCCTCTTCGGCATCCCAAAAATCACCGGCAGGTACAACTTCGGTCACAATTTTACCTGGCCATTTGCCTGATGCTTCCATCTCATTAATCTGCTTTAAAGCAGTTTCTTTCTGTTGTTCATCCAGGTAAAAAATAGCTGAACGGTATGAGGTGCCGATATCATTACCCTGGCGGTTTCGCGTAGTAGGGTCATGTATCTGGAAAAAATATTCCAGCAATTTACGGTATGATATTATTTCCGGATCAAAGGTAATGGCGATGCCCTCGGCATGCGTACCGTGGTTACGATAGGTGGCGTTCGGTACGTCTCCGCCGGTGTATCCAACCATCGTGCTTTTAACGCCGGGTAATTGCCTTATCAGTTCTTCAACACCCCAAAAGCAGCCTCCGGCTAAAATAGCTTTTTCAATGCTCATATATTTTTTGATTAGTTCCAGGTGTAATTCAACAGTCGTGCCACACCCTTTATGGCAGTAATTAACGCCATCTTGGCGGGTACTGTTAAAATATTGTCATTCAAACATCAAATGCATATTTGACGGCATCCGTTTACTAAAGTATATCGTTTATACAATTATAACGCGTTTAACATACGCTTTTAATTAATACAAAACTGATTTATGAGACTAACCATCATTTTATTTCTACTTACCCTGGGCATGGGTGCATTCGCCCAAAATATAAAAAGTGAAAAGGGGCATGAAAACAACCCGTATTACTCCAACACCGATACTAAAAAGTTAAAGGTAAGTAACGCCCAATGGAAAAAGATTTTGCCGACAGAGCTATACAAGGTAGCGCGCGAAGCGGCTACTGAACGCGCGTTCACCGGCAAATACTGGAATGCCACAGCTAAAGGAACATATTATTGCGCGGTGTGCGGCAACAAGCTTTTCCGGTCAGACGCTAAATTTGCCAGCGAATGCGGTTGGCCGAGTTTTTTTGAACCGGTTAGGAAGAACAGTGTGACCTACGTTGAGGATAACTCGATAGGTATGGAGCGTATTGAAGTTAAATGCGCACGTTGCGATTCGCACTTAGGGCATATTTTTGATGATGGCCCGCCGCCAACACACAAACGCTATTGCATGAACTCCGTTTCGTTAGATTTTCAGCCCGATAGCGCTTTATAACATTTTTGTTAGCTTAAGTCAATTAGTTTGGGTTTGCACAGAAAATTATATCTTGCCCCCACCAATTGAATAACTATGCGAAAAGCACTATTACTTGTGTTATGGCTATGCCCTGCGCTGCTTAATGCCCAAACCCCTGTAAATTTTAAAGGATTTAGTAAAACCGGCCCGGTTAAGGCTACCGTTAAAAATGATGTATTAACGCTTAACTGGCCGGCCGGCAATAATCGAAAAGGGGTATTGCTACTTGATTTAAAAGCGGGTTCACCGTTATTTAAAAGTATGCAGATTGCCCAGGGCAATACTTACAAAGAAGTAAGCAGTAATCTTGATCCGGCATTTGTACTTACCGTTGGTAAGCGCGACCTGATATCGCAAAATGGCTGGAATATATTTTTTGATAAGGTGCCCCAAAAGCCGCATCAATCATACGCCGTTAAATTTGAAAAGGGTAGCACCAGTGTTAGCACCGCCGGATCACGAACTGTGGTGAGGGTTGGCAAGGTAAGCGCCTCATCCTTCAACGGAGCAATTGAAATTACGCTATATAATGGCTCGCCGCTGGTAAATATAGCGGCTGTTATGTCTACTCCGGTCGACTCAACCGCTATTGTATATGATGCCGGGTTAGTAAGCCAATCACCTGCTTGGAAAAATATTTCGTGGTCATCAACCGATAATAAACTGCAGACAGCAGCCGTCAATGCAGGTGATGCAAGCCAAAATCTGGCTGTTAAATACCGTACAATTATTGCAGAAGGCAAGGCTGGCAATATGGCTGTTTTCCCGGCACCGCATCAATACTTTTATCCGTTGGATGAAGCTTTTAACTTGAAATTTGTGTGGCACGGTAGTAACTACCGTAACCTATTGCCAGGCTATGGTATAGGCATACGGCAGGAGTTGGAGGGCGATAAGCGCTTTGTGCCCTGGTTTAACGCACCGCCTAACACGCAGCAGCGGTTAAACTTTTTTATTTTGCTGAGTGCGGGATCACCTGCTGCTACATTGGCGGAGGTCAAAAAGTTTACGCACAATGATGTTTATCCTAAAGTAGCGGGGTATAAAACCTTGTCGAGCCATTTTCATAATGAATTTGTTATGAACGTTGTGCGAAAAGGCAAGCCGGTGCCAGATAGCCCGAATTTTGTTAAGGTGTTTAAAAATACAGGTATCGATATTATTCACCTCGCCGAATTCCATTATACAGCACATCCTAAAGGGCCAGACAGTCTGCGTTTGCCCGAGTTAAAGGCACTGCATGATATATGTGCTCGTTTTTCAAACGATAAATTTTTATTACTACCCGGCGAAGAGCCGAACGAATTTTTAGGCGGGCATTGGCTGTCGTTTTTCCCCAAACCCGTTTACTGGGTAATGTCGCGCAAAGCGGATCAGCCTTTTGTGAGCGAAGTACCGGGCTACGGCAAGGTTTACCATATAGGCAATAAAGAAGACATGCTGAAGCTGATGGAAGCAGAAAATGGACTGATGTGGACGGCTCACCCACGTACCAAAGGTTCAACCGGCTACCCGGATAAGTATAAAGATGAAAAGTTTTTCCTGTCCGACCATTTTATGGGTGGTGCCTGGAAGCATATTCCGGCCGATCTGTCAAAGCCACGCTTTGGCGACCGGGTGTTTGACTTACTGGATGACATGAATAACTGGGGACTAAAGAAACACATTATAGCCGAAGCCGACCTGTTTACCGTTGAGCCTGAAAATGAAATGTACGCCCACCTCAATGTGAACTACCTGAAGATGGATAAACTGCCTGACTATAAACAAGGCTGGCAACCGGTTTTGGACGTGATTAAGCAAGGTGAATTTTTTACCTCTACAGGTGAAATTATGCTGCCTAAATTCAGCGTTAACGGTGCTCCATCCGGCGGAACGTTAAAGTTGCCCGCAAACGGAAGGGTAACGGTGAACGCACAAATAAACTGGACTTTCCCGCTCAGTTTTGCAGAGATAATTTCGGGCGATGGCAGCAAAGTTTATCGTCATCGTATAGAGTTGAACAGCACACAGGCTTTCGGCAATAAAAAGTTCAGTTGGCCGGTTGATCTGAAAGGCCGCAAGTGGATGAGGCTTGAGGTTTGGGATGCTGCCGTTAACGGCGCTTTTACGCAGACTGTTTATTTGCAATAATACTACGCAACAAGCGAATTTAACCATTTTATAATACACTTTATTCATCTAATAGCATATGCGGTGATAGCTTTGCCGCATAGCTATACTTGAAGTCAAGATGCAAAGAAGATCTGTATTAAAAACCCTTGGCGCTGCATTGTTAACGCCATCAATAACGTTGGCATCACCAAATCCGGTGCGCAAGCGGGTTTTGCGTGTCGCCCATTTAACTGATGTTCATCTAAAAAACGAACTGGGCGCACCTGCAAAGTTTGCTAAATGCCTGCACCATGTACAGCAGCAAACGCCTAAGGTGGATATGATATTGAATGGCGGCGACATTGTTTTTGATATGAATAAGGAAAACCTGGATACCATTAACGCGCAGTGGAAGCTGTACAAGGATATTCTGAAAAGTGATTGCAGCCTGCCGGTAACTTATTGCCTTGGCAACCATGATATATGGTGGGCCGAAGATACTAAGGGCCAGGCGGTTTACGGCAAACAATACGCGCTTGACCAATTACAACTCAGCAACCCATATTACAGCATGATGAAGAATGGCTGGAAATTGATCATGCTGGACAGTGTGAACCTGGATATTGACGGCACCTGGTATATCGGTAAGCTGGGAGATGCGCAGTTTAGCTGGTTAGAGCAGGAACTTAAAAATACGGACAGTAAAACACCTGTGCTTATCATGTCGCATATACCCATATTAACCGCAACTAACCTGATTGAGGATAATATTGTAAACCGCTGGCAAATGTATGGTGGCGATATGCATACCGATGTATTAAAAATCATCAAGCTTTTTTACCGGCACCCTAATGTAAAGTTATGCCTTAGCGGCCACATACATCTGCGCGAGCGCCTGGAATATAATAACGTAACTTATATATGCGATGGCGCCGTAAGTGGTGCCTGGTGGAACGGTAACCGCCGCGAAACCGCGCCGGGCTACGGTTTGATAGATTTGTTTGATGATGGCACTTTTGAAGAGCGGTATGTAAACTACTTATCTTGATCGGATTTTTGGAATCTATGAATTTACAAAATGCTTGTCAGTCGATAAAAATGGCTGTTATCTTGAGCTTGTCGATGGGTGTGTGCGAGCAGGAATAGTTTGTTATTGCTTCGACCGGCTCTGCATCACAGTTATACAAATTAAAAGAATAAAATCCTGTCCATCGTTAATTCCCAAAAATCATGGTCAGGAATATAAGTGTAACTTTGCGGCCATGCACCGTAAAATATCGTCACATATAAAAATCTTATACATTACAATTGGGTTAGCTGTTATTTCCATATTTACCGCTTCTGCCCAGCTTACACCGTTTGAAAAAAGCAGCGATAAAAATTACACCGCCACCTACGCCGAAGTAACGGCCTATTACCAGGCTTTGGCAAAGCAACACCCCAGGCAAATGCACTTGTTTAATTATGGAAGTACCGATGTTGGCAAACCACTCACCTTAGTCGTACTTTCAAAAAGCGGGGTGTTTGATCCCGTCGTATTAAAAAAGCAAAATAAGCGGGTGCTGCTTATCAACAATGGTATACACCCGGGCGAACCTGAGGGTATTGATGCCAGCATGATGCTTACGCGAGATTTGCTGAAAGATAAAAAACTACCCAATGATGTAGTCTTGTGCTTTATCGCGCTGTATAATATTGATGGCGGCCTGAACAGGGGAGTATCGCGTATCAGTCAGAATGGGCCTGTCGCATACGGCTTCAGGGGTAATTATCGTAACCTTGATTTAAACCGGGATTTCATAAAAGCCGACAGCCGTAACGCGTTGGCGTTTATGCAGATATTTAATACCTGGCAGCCGGAAGTATTGCTTGATAACCACGCAAGTAATGGTGCTGACTACCAGTATGTAATGACGCTTATTGAAACGCAGAAAGATAAACAAAATCCTATTTTGGCCGATTATACATCCAAAACACTATCACCTGAATTGTATAAGCGCATGGCGGCAGGTGGTTACGAGATGACGCCTTACGTGGAAAGCATGAAGGAAAAGCCCGACTCGGGCATTGTAGCTTTTTTAGAAACGCCGCGATTTTCTACCGGGTACGGCGCGCAGCATAACGTGATCAGTTACATGACGGAGACACATATGCTTAAGCCTTATAACAAAAAGGTATATGCAACCTACACGTTTATGCAAAGCCTGATTAACATATGCCAGCGTGATGCTAAAAAAATAGGTGAATTGAAAAGACAGGCAGATGCTGCTGTTGCCAAACAACAAACTTACGCGCTCAACTGGGGGCTCGATGCCGATAAGTTTGATATGATAACCTTTAAAGGGTTTGAGGCCGGGCACAAACCAAGCGATATCAGCGGTTTGCAAAGATTATACTACGATAGGAATAAGCCCTTTACCAAACAAATAAAATATTATAATACGTACAAAGCCACAATTACGGTAAACAAACCGATAGCGTACATTATTCCGCAGGCGTGGGGGAGAATAATTGATTTGTTCAGGTTAAATAAGGTGGCGATGAAGCAGTTGCAGCAGGACACTACGTTAACTGTACAAACCTATTATATAGCTGACTATAAAACACGCTCTAAACCTTATGAGGGACATTATTTGCATTATGACGTATCGCTCAAAACGGTTGATAACAATAAAGTGAAATTCTACAAAGGAGACTATCTGGTGTATACCGATCAGCCTGTTAACCGATATATAGTAGAAACGCTGGAGCCGCAGGGCGTTGACTCCTTCTTTGCCTGGGGATTTTTTGACTCGATACTGGGGCAAAAAGAACACTATTCCGATTATGTATTTGAGGATATCGCAACTCAATATCTCAAAACTCATCCCGATCTGCAAAAAAAACTGGACTCGGCAAAGGCCGCAGATACTAAATTAGCGAAAAGCGGCTCTGCGCAACTGGAATTTATTTATCAAAATTCACCATTTTTCGAACAAACCTATTTAAGATACCCTGTCGGGCGTTTGTTAACACGTTAACTCAACATGTCGCTTAAGATTATGTCAGCGCTGTATAATATTCGCTTCAAATAGTGTATAATTTACACTGCGTGATTTATTTTTGTTTTGGATTGAATAAATAACGTAGCTAAAAAATTTAATGGCATACTTTTCGTTGTAAACTTTATTCAACACAGTGAACATGACGAAACTTTTTATCGTGGGTATTCCCCGCGACATGGACGAGGCCGAACTGGCTGAGATATGCCATCAATATGGCCACGTGGCATCAGTGAAAATAATTACCGATATAGATAGTGGCCAAAGCAAAGGCTATGGTTTTATTAATATGGTTGATGAACTGAGCGCTGCCGCTTTAATAAAAGCGCTTGACGGAGGTACCATTGATGACCGCACCATCAGCGTTCGCCCCGCCGATAGGCAGCAACCAGCTCAACAGCAGCAACAGCCGCAGGTAAGGCGTAAGCCCGTGCGCCCGGAAGGTTACTCAATTGCTGCAGTATCCGAACGCAGGGGCAAACGCCCGAGAAAAGCATCCTGATCAGTTAACAGGTTCGTTAACGGTTTCAAGGCCGTTAACCACTTCGCGCCACTCGGTTAATTCGGGCACGCCTGGTTTTCGCTTACCGAACATTTGCAATATCATTTCGCCTTGCTCGTCATATAATTCAATCGAATTTACATCGCCATCGGTTGATGGTTTTATAACATGCCATGTTTCTGCAATAGCATCCATGCGCAGGTGCAGGTTAAATTCCGGGTCCAAAACATTGTACCATGGCCCCATTTCTACCAGTTTGTCAATATTGCCGGTATGTATTTGTATGCAAGCATGATTAGGTACAAAAATCATAACCGGAACGTTGTTCCCGGCGCATAATTCACACGCTTTTTTAAAATTCTCAGCGTTTAATTTTTTAGCAAACCCTTCCGGTGCCAAACGCAGTGCCTGTGTGCGCGAAACATTGAATCTTCTCAACAGTCCAAAAAACTCATGGCTATCGCCCATGCCTTTCCATGCGGTCTTGAAATCATCAACCTGAACGGCTTCGTCAGGCATTTCAGCGGCGCGCTTATTTTCCTTAGGTAAAACGCTGATCGTTTGAACCGAGCTTTCCGTAAAGTCATTCAACAGGTTTTGGTAAGTCTCTTCATTGCTTTTATCTGTCAGGTATATCTTATGCAAAGCAGTGCCGGTCTTGTCAAAAAATTGCAGGCTTCTTCTATCGTTCTCGTTAACGGCAAAACCAAACTGCCAGTGCTGCATAAACAGCCGCAGATCAATATCCTCCCCTAAAACCAAACCCGCGTGTGGTGTAAATGATATTCTCTCATAAACACCTTTACGTTCGCTCACACAGTATTCATTACGGGTAAGCGCCATTACATAACCCAGTTCAGGTATGCGATTAAGCAGATTCTCAAAATCTTTTTTTAGGGGGATGGCTGTTTCACCTATGCCGGTGGCTACCAGTTCTGCTTCGCTTACATTTAACTCGTTCGCAATTTCACGAATGCGTTTTTTAGGGTTAGCCGCTTTGTATTCAGTGTACCTTTGTTTCAGGTTGTTTTGTGTTGTTTCCATATCCGAAGGGTTTAATGTTTGTTTATAGTTAAAAGCCACTTCACGCGGCATAATCATTTGTTTTAATGTTGATGGATTGATTACGATATCCGTTTCTATCTCAAAAATTTCATATACAGATTTTGGCTGTAGTATTTCCTGTGGGCTACCGTCATACCATTTGCGGCCATTCTTAAGCATCATTACGCGGTCGGCATAGTGCGATGCCAGGTTCATATCATGCAATACGCATATCACCATGTGGCCTCGGCGAGCCATCGCCTTTAAAATGGCCAGTGTTTGCTGCTGATAAAGTATATCCATACCGGTAACCGGTTCGTCCATTAACAACAGTGAGTTTTTTTGCTGCCATAGCTGGGTCAGCGCACGGGCCAGCTGAACACGCTGCTGTTCGCCGCCGGATAGGGTGAGGTACGATCGGTCGGCAATATGGGTAATACCTGTCGCGCTCATTACTTCATTTACTATTTGTGAATCGTTGGCCCCGGGCAAATTTTTGAAATAGGGATAACGGCCCATCATTACCAATTCGGCTACCGTAAATGGCAGGCTAACATTATTTTGCTGATTAAGTACGGCGCGGTTCATGGCAAGCTCGGCCGTAGTATATGCTTCAAGCGGTTTGCCATTGAACACAACAAGCCCTTTCTCAGCTTTGTGCGTACCGGCAATTATTTTAAGCAGTGTGGACTTACCGGCGCCATTCGCTCCGAGCAACGCTACCATTTCACCCGGACGAATACTGAACGATACATCACTTACAAGGGTGCGGTGCCCTGCTTTGTATGATATGTTGTTTACCGTAATCATGCTGTTAAATAATCAGTTTTCGTTTATCGCGTATCAATATGTATAAGAATACCGGGGCGCCTATCAGGGCTGTTATTACGCCAATGGGTAGTTCAATAGGGGCGATGATGGTGCGCGCTATCAGATCGGCAAGGGTAAGCATCAACGCACCTGATAAAGCTGATGCAGGCAATACATGCGTATTGTCCACCCCGACCACCAGCCGTACAATGTGCGGTACAAGCAATCCAACAAAACTAATGATGCCGGTTAATGATACCGCCGCCCCAACAGCCATTGTTGATAGTAGTATAACGCGCTTCTTTACCTTGTCAACATCAATACCTAAGTAACCGGCTTGCGCCTCACCAAGCGAAAAGGCATTCAAAGCCTTGCCCGAGAAGGGCAGCAGAATAGCAGGTATCAGCACAAAAGGTACCAGTGTAATTATAGTTTGCCAGGTTGCTCCACCCAAACTACCCAGCAGCCAGAAGGTAATATTACGCAACTGCTGCTCGGTAGCAAGGTATGTGATAAGGCCGGTTAAAGCCCCCGCCAGGGCGTTTATGGCAATGCCCGCCAACAACATGGTGGTGATGTTAGGCCGCCCTTCGTGTTTGGACAGGTTGTAAATTATAAGTGCTGTAACACCGGCACCGGCAAATGCGCCGAATGCCAGCAGATAGTAGCCAAGCAAATTGCTCAAACCGGCAAACAATATTCCTTCAAGCCCAATAACGGCCACAGCGGCTAATGATGCGCCGGCGGAAACACCGATGAGCCCAGGCTCAGCAAGCGGGTTGCGGAAGATGCCCTGTATTGATGCGCCCGATATGCCCAGCGCAGCGCCTGCTAATAAGCCTAGCAACAATCGCGGTAAACGCACAATGGTTATAATAGCTTCATGTTGCGGGTCAGTGGCGCTCTTTGAGCCGATAATTTTGTTTATTAATATTCCGGCTACCTCTGCGGGAGGAATACTTACCGCGCCTAAGCCAACAGATAATATCCCGGCTATTATGATGCCTGCTATCACTAATGTATAAAACAGCTTTTTATTCATCAGAGCTTTTTATGTAGTTGGATGACAGCCTGATCAAGCCTGGTACTAAAACCTACCAATAAGTTTGAATCCATTTGTACAATGCGTTTACTTTTACCCGCATTGGTTTGCAACATGCCTGGTATCTTTAAAATACTTTCAGTTCCGCCAAGGCTGCTAAAGCCGAAGTCAAACATGAGTATCATATCCGGATTGGCCTCTACCAGCGCCTCGGTTGTAAATGGTTTAAAATCGTCAAAGCCGGTTACCGCATTTTGCCCGCCTGCCAGGTTTATCATGGCATCAATACTCGTTTTTTTACCGGCAACCATCATTACACCCGTACCCCGGGCATAAATAAATAATACCTTGGTTTTTTTGGGATGCTGTTTTACAAAGCTTATTGCCTTATTTACTTTGGCTTGCAGCAATTTAATAAGCGCGCTGCCTTTTGCCGGTACCTGCAATGCCGCTGCAACATCCTTAATGAGTTGGTAAGTACCAGCGGGCGAATAAACTTGTTTAATTTGAATCACCTTGATGCCCGCGGCGGTTAATTGATATTCAATCTCTTTGTTTATGCCTCCTTCAGCTGCAAGCACAATATCCGGGTTAAAGGATAACAACCCCTCAGCCGAAACCGAACGGTTTTTGCTCGCCTTCGGGAGTTTTGTTACGTAAGCAGGGTAGGTGCTGGTAACGTCAACAGCAACCAGGTTTTTACCAAGCCCAAGCGCGTCAACCGTTTCGGTAAGGGTATTGTTAAGCGTGATAATGCGTTTTGGCGGCGCTGACATTGCGGTTTGCAATGTTGCCAGCAAAATAAGTATAACGATATGTTTTTTCATGCTTAATTAGTTGGCTTTGCTGATGAAGGCGTATCTGAAGGTGTAGTATCCGGCCTCTCCATCACCGTTTTTATAATAATTGAGAATCTCCAGCTTTGCATATTTGCCTGAAGCAGTTTTTACTATGATGATATGACCAGGTGCCGGGTTAACCGTATGATTGGTCATATCATATAAATACCAGCCCTGGCCACTGCCCGGCGGCACTGCCTTGGCCTGTACCGAATCTTCATTATAGCCATCTGCAGGGGCAACGGTCACATTATCAAATGAAACTTTTTTTAATAGTTGGGCGGTTGTTGTGCCTTTGCCGCTGCTGCCGCTATTAACTGAAAAGGCTGTACGTTGCAGCGCGATATCCCATTTAGCCGTCGCGGTATCAGTTCCGCTTATCGTTTTACCTTCATCAATACTGAAATAAACCTTTGATTGAGCAGGCAGATCTTTTACAACCTTTATATCATTATTAGGCTGCGCTTTTATTTTGGAGTAGGGTATAAGTAATAAACCTAATGTTAAACCAAGGCTCAGGCTTATAAATTTTGTAAAGGATTTCATGCCGCAAATGAACCGCTTATTTATAAGCATTCCAAATAAGGCGCATGCTGATTATGGAATCGGGAATGAAGAGGTCGCGCACAACCGAGCATCGCTGTATAATTTATATATATTGATAATTGTCTTATATACAGTGATATGGGATTAATCAATCGCGCTTTTTTGCCCTTGTTTGATAGCTCATTTATGTTATCAGTTGCTCATTTTACTTGAATAACAGTCCCAAAGTCATAAAAAATAATCCCGATTTCGGTAATAAACTATCAATTAAACTATACACCTTTGTCTTGTTATTATTTAGACTGATTAAAAATAATATCAGCCCCTGATTTAAATGAAAGACTTGTATTGCTTGTTATTTATGCTACTATCATCATTACATATTGCCATCTCACAAACGCCTGCAGGGTGCATAAGCGGTACTGTTACTGATGATAAAGGCAAGGCAGTTCAAGGTGTGGCTGTTACTATAATACAGACAGGGCAGGGAAGAGCAACCGGGGCACATGGCGAATTTGTTATCAATAACGTTGCTGCCGGCAACTACCATGTGAGGATAAGCGCGGTGGGGTTAAAGCCGCAGGTGGTGAAAACCAGCGTTAAGCAAGGGCAGCAAGTAATATTAGCCATCTCGGCAGAAGCAGATGTAAACGCCTTGAACGAGGTAAGCATTAACACTAAGCCGTATAACCCGGATAACCTGATCGATTTTCAGCGAACTGCAATGCCCGTAACGGTAATTACCCGTAAGCAAATTGACCAGATGGGCAGCCGCAGGCTCGATGAGGTTTTAAAAGAACAAACTGGCTTGGCCATTGTAAGCGATGTTGGCGCTGGGCCACGAGCGGTGGGTTTACAAATGCAGGGCTTTGATAGTGGTTACACCATGATCCTGATTGATGGCCAACCCATGACCGGCCGTAATTCCGGTAACTTTGACCTTTCGCGCATCACTGTTGCTAACATTGAGCGTATCGAAATTATTAAAGGCGCGTCATCGTGCCTGTTTGGCAGTGAGGCAATGGCCGGTGCAATAAACATTGTCACCCGCCAGCGTATATCGCAAAGCCAGGGTATGGCATCAGTTCGTTACGGCAGCTTTAATGTGGTTGATGCCAATCTGGAAGGTGAAGCACCATTTGCCGGTGGCCGGGGGGCGGGGTACATTGGTGCCAATTATTACCGGACCGATGGTTTCAATGCCAATCCCTATCTTACTGAAGGTAAGACAGTTTATCCATACAGCAGCTATACCATACAGGGGCGCGGCCGTTACGCTTTAAGTGAAATAAATTCCCTCAATTTTACAGGCAGGTTTGCTTCGCGCGAATCGGTGAACGACAAATCATTTAACTCCGCTACGCAGCGTGATGCCATGAGTGAGGATGACCTGAACGCATCAGCAGTGCTGAATACGAACCTGAAAAGCGGCTTGCGACTAAAAACGCAATATTACCTTACACGATATTCTACCCGCCAAAACAATACCGACCTTACATCTACCCAAACTTTAACTGCGAACAATTTTACGCAGTACCTGCACCGTGGCGAGGTGCAGGTATCAAGGTCGTGGCAAAACGCTTTTACACTTACAGGTGGTGCGGGTACACAATACGAAACAATGGACAACACGCTGTATGGTGGCAGCCGTAGCCAGCAAAACAGTTTTGCTTATACACAAGCAGATTGGCAACTAACCAATAAAACAACTATAGTTGGCGGGTTACGGCTTGAGCACCATAATCGCTATGGCAGCAGCTTAACGCCAAGCTTTGGTATCGATCATAAAATAAACCATGTTTTTACATTAAAAGCGGCTGTAGCATCGGGCTTTAAAACGCCTGATTACAGGCAGCTGTACATGGTGTTTACCAATTTTGCGGGGGGCGGTTACACCGTTTTAGGCAACGAAGTATTTTCACGGGAACTGCAACGCTTACAGCAGAACGGCGAAATATCGTCGGTGTTCCCTAATGCCGACCGTGTGGGGCAGTTAAAAGCCGAGCGCTCAGTATCCTATAGCGCAGGGTTTGCTTACACGCCCGGCAACAAGATCAGTATACAGGTTAATGGTTTTTACAATAATGTGCGCAATTTCATCAATACAGAACAGGTTGCATCTAAGTCTAACGGCCAGCAGGTGTTCTCTTACTTCAACATTGATAGGGTATTCTTAACAGGCGTTGAGGTAAATGGCAGCATAAAAGCGGCCCGTGGATTAACCATATCAGCCGGATATCAAATGCTTTACGCAAAAGACAGGGGTGTTATTGATTCAATAAAAGCTGGCACAGGCGACTTTGCAACAGTACACGTACCTGAGACAGCTACAGATAGGCGCTCCACCACTGCCGATTATTTTGGCCTTACCAATCGTTCACGCCACATGGCCAATCTGCGTTTTGTGTACGAGTATGAACCCAAGGAAGTAACCGGCACCTTACGAGTAAACTATCGAGGCAAATATGGCTTTATGGAAGCCGGAAGGCGCAACAATTTTCTAGATCCGTATGACACCTACGTGCCCGGATATTTTTTGCTGAACGCTTCGGTGCAAAAGGCTTTAACGCAAAAGCATCTGGCGCTACAGGTGATAATTGATAACATAATGAATTACCGGCACGAGCTTATGCCTGCCAATTCAGGCCGTACAATACTGCTGGGTGTTAGTTACAGGTTTTTTTAATGAAAGTGTATGAAACTAAATCGACTTATAAAGTTAAGATCAATTGTATCAGGTTTGGCGTTGGTTGTTGGGCTGAGCGCCTGCACCAAGGAGCAAGTTAAACCGGTGTTAGCCGACGGTAGAAGTACCGTTGTGGCAGACTTACCGGGCGATGTTGGCAACACCGTTGGTAGCGGTAAGCCGTTCACGCCGTTTTATTTCAGTTTTACAACAAACACTAAGGTTGATAGCAGTGAGAAAAAAACTACCAAGTGGGATATCGCTTTTGCTAAAGAGTACAACTCTTATGTATCGATAAACAATGGCACCAATCAGTCGAGCTTCGGCCTAGGCGGGCCGGGCAAGGGGGCGTTGATCGCTGTAAATCAAAGTTACGATAAGCTGACTACGGCCCCATCTGATGAGGAATTCGCCAAAAACGGAATAACCGCAGCGGGTTGGGACAGCGGCAACGGCAACGGCTGGTACTTTTACGATATTAAAACCCATATCGCCATACCTGTAAAAAACCGCACCTACGTATTGCGCACGGCTGACGGCAAATTCGCAAAGCTCGAAATGGTGAGCATGTATGAAGGCGCGCCGGCAGTGGTAACGGATATTACATGGCCGGCGCCTTACTTCACTTTCAGATATTATGTACAACAGGATGGCAGCCGCAATCTGTCAACCAAAGACCAATAATCTATTTACTTAACAAATACATATACAAAACATGATGCGATCATTATTAAAAAGTTCAGGAAGATGGTTTTTTATGCTTACGGTGATGAGTGTGCTTTTTACGGCATGTTCAAAAGATAACGATGTAGTGCCGGATGATGAAGAAACCGGAACTGAAACACCTAAACCAAACGGTACGATACCTTACTATAAAATACAACGTGTTGAGAATTTTTTAGCCCCGGTTGATGATAGCCAACCAACCACACCGCCACCGGTAGTTTTTTTTAGCTTGGAAAACAAAGAACAGGTTGCCGCGGAGTTTAAAACAACAGCCCGCTGGGATATTAGCTTTAGCAGTTTGTATAACAGCTTTATAGGTGCCAATAACGGTAAGGATGAAAAAAACATAGGTTACGGCGCTAACGGAGTTGGCGGTATACTAATAGTTGAAAAGCCGTTTGAAGAAATTACCGACGTGCCTGCAAGCGGTGACTTTTCAACATCAGCAACATACGGTACCGACAAGCTTGGCGCTTTTGGTGATGGAACGGGCTGGTACCTCTATGATTTTAATGGCACTATTCGCGGCGATGGCAGCGAGCAAAAAAAGCACGTAGCCTATGCTATGCCCGAATCGCGCACGCTGGTAGTACGTACTGCTTCAGGCGATTTTGCTAAAATCAAAATGATCAGCTGCTATAAAGATGCTTTTACGCCCGATAAGTGGTTTAAAGATACCCCGCACATGTATTTCACTTTTGAATATGTACTTGTACCTAAAGGCAGCACCAAATTCGAGATCAAGTAATCTGAACCTCATCCTTAAAATGAAACCAAAACTTATTCAATTTATATTAGTGATTATGGCTGCGGCAGGCATGGCATCATGTACCAAAACGATGGACTTACCAAGCTTGCCGCAAAATAAGATAACCTCGTATAAAGTGGTTAACCTGCCTGATACGGTGATTTATGGCGCCATCGATAACATAGAAAAAACGATAACCGTTTATGTGCCATTTTACTATAATATGGTGGTTATCGACCCGGAGATTACACTGTCAGAAGGAGCTAAGCTTAGCGAAAGAGCGTTGCCGGTATCGATAAATGCCACTAACGTAAAATATACCGTAACCGGTGCCGATGGCAATATCAATATTTACAGTTTAAAAATTGTTAACCAATCCATTTCATCGCTTACGGTTGATTGGCTTACTACAGAAGAACAGGTTGCTAATCCGGTAGGGGTATTGCCGAGCATCAAAGGCAACTTTCAAAGCAGGAATGCACAGGCGGTAGGTATTGAACTTGCCAAACGTGGTTCCGGGCAAAAGGTAAACCTTGCTATGGCTGCTGCAGGTATGCAAACTGAAGGCAATGATTACACCCTGTTTAATGTGCCCATACCGGCAACTATTGATACGGGTTACTATGATGTTACATTAGCGTTTGCCGGCCATACAGCCAAACTTGCCAAACCGGTACATATTACATTTCAGCAGCCTGATTTATTGATACCCAGCCGCGAGGTTAAGCAAGGTGGTGAGATCAGCTTTGATGCTTTTAACACGGTATTTGTGGGCCTGAAAGCTGCTTCGGTCACGGTTAACGATCAAATCTACCCGCTAACCATACTAAGTTACGACAGGCTGAAGATGACCCTTAAAACACCTGACGATCTGCCGGTAGGCGTGTATAACTATACTGCCACTTACAACTTTGAGTTTGAGGGTTGGCCAATAGTAAGTAAGGTTGGCGCATTAACAGTACTTCCAAAATAAACAAAGGTTATTCCGCTTTAGCGTACGGAGAGCGACTAACATACATCAAATCTATTTACATTTTTAATCTTAAAAACAATGAAAAACAAATTATTCAGCACCGTAAGGTCAGTAACCGCAATTGCCGCTATCGCCATTGTTGCCGTATCATGTAAAAAAGATGCCGCTGTACCTGAGTCATCAGCTTCATCAAAATCAAACCTGACAACCAATGCAGTGCCAAGCAGCGCTACCTACACCATTAACGGACGTTATGCTAACCCGGCTTTAGGCCCTGCCGGTTACGGTACTATCTACGTTGATTTGGCCAACGGCGATCAGGACAGCGTTGCCACCTTCGCAGGTGTTGATGTGCACTTCACCAGCACTAATAACTCTGTTATACAGGTGCCATCAGGTTCAACTTTAAAAACCTTATATAACACTTCTAAAACATTCGCTTCATTAAAAATCTCTGATTTTACAGGTAGCGCGGTAACAAGTGTTGGCCGTAACACATCAACTACAAGCACACCTAATGGCTGGTATAACTATGCCGTTCCGGGTGGTGTAACGCCAATCGCAGGTTTCTTTATACTGGTAACTCCTGCAAGCGGTAGCCCTTATGCTATCCAGGTAACTGCAGCTGCTGGTCAGGGTACTGCAACCAGCAACAGGGGTGTGTACACTATTAAAACAGGTGTAATTAATAACTTATAATTACCTCAGCAAAGCAGTTGTGCCCCTGGGGCACAACTGCTTTTAACGTGCAAAAGGCACGCATTTATTAAACATGTTTAAAAATGATCGGCATTAAACGCATTACAGTGATCAGAAAATTTTACCCGTTTATTTTAATTATTGCGGTATTGGCAGGTTTATCATCCTGTAAAAAGGAATACCCGGCCTTACCGTATAACGATATTGAGCAGTTTACCATTAAGGATGCCGCAGGCAACGATATTAAGGCTTCAATTGATGGCAGCAGTATCATAGTATATTATCCGCCATTTCAAACAGTTCCGGATAAAGTGAAACCGATTATTGTAGTGTCCGAAGGTGCAACTATAACGCCCGAATCAGGCAGTGAAGTTGAATATAAGGACGGTGTAACCTTTGAGGTCAGAGCTGCTGATGGCAGTACAAAAACCTACACATTAAAAGCGTTGGTAAACCAGCCTGCACCAACAATTGAGGTTGGCGATACTCAGTTAGATTATGGTTTATCAATAACCGGCGAATATTTATTGCCCGATACTAATCAAACAAAAATATTTTTAATCAATTCTCAGAATAAAGAAACTCAAGTACCGGCTTCTACTTTTACCGAATTCTCAGCTTCACGCATTTCAGCCCCGATACCTGCTGGTATTGATACGGGACGTTACCAGGTACGTGTAATTAGCGGTACACATAATATAGTTAAAGGTTCTATATTAATTGGACCGCCGACGCTTTCTTTTGATTTGGCGCAAGAAACTGTGAAAAGAGGAGGAGAGATAAATATAACAAATTCTAATGGAGCACTTAAATACTATCGTAGCGGTATTGCAGCCAAAGTCAGGCTCCTTTACTCTCGTCGAGATTTTGTTGAAGCTGACATAATCAGCACAAGCGATACAGAAATAAAAGTAAAAGTGCCTGCCGATTTCCCTGCTAATATTATCACTCTTGTGGTGATAAATGTAGAGGGTAATGATAATGTAATTTCACCATTAATGGGTACCATAACAGTTACTGATTAATATACATACACAACCTTTTAATCACTAAACAAAAAAAGCCCTGTGTACCCATGCTGGTTTGGCATGGGTACGGCAGGCACAACTGTTACTAATGCACATTAAATCAAAAATAGAGGGGTTTGAAGATTGGCTGTTCATCGAAGAACTGCCTGATACGTTTAACGCCGGCACGCCATTGGCCGAAAAGCGCATGACGATTAAGCGGCCGCCTGTTCAGGAATTTTCTAATTATATGCTCAGCTCGGGTGGCGTTTTTTTAATGCATGCAAAAATGCAGTTTACCCAACCTGCTACCATTTTGTTTGAGATTGAAGGCGAAACCATTAACTCGCAATTTATTTTTTATGATAATATACCAGCAAATGATGATAAGGGCAACAAAAAGGCTAGGGGCGGTGCCCGCCATAATATCAGGTATATTCCCTCTCTCTCCGGCAAATATGAACTAACGAAGGGCGTTAGCTACAGCTATTTCCTGGTGGTGCTTTCAAAGGAGTATTATTTCCATCTAATCAATAAGGACTCTATCCTTCATGCTGATTTTGTTGAGGAGATAAAGAATGGCAAGTACACCTCTATCTCAGCTAAAGATCTGCTGGTGTCGCATGAGATGCGGCAAATTATAAATGATATTGTTGAGTGCCGCAAAACAGGGGAGCTTAAGCGCCTGTTTACCGAAGCTAAAATATTGGAGCTGCTGATGCTGCAAATGGAGCAGATACAGCACGATCAGTTAAGCGAAACCAACACCTTTACACCCGCCGAGCAAGAAAAAGTAGAGCATGCCCGCGATTTGCTGGACGAACAATTTGTTAATCCACCGGTACTGCCGGTGCTGTCACGTTTAGTGGGCTTGAATGAGTTTAAGCTAAAACGTGGTTTTAAAGCTTATTTTGGAACTACCATTTATGGCTATATTACCCGCCTGAAGATGGAGCATGCCCGTCATCTATTAATTGATAAAAAGCTGACCGTACGCGAAGTAACGTACGAGGTGGGTTTTAAACATCAGTCGCACCTGTCCGAAGCATTCAAAAAATATTACGGAATATTACCAAGCGAGGTAAAGCAGTAACTTAATTATTGAAGCGGGCGCCTGCCGCCAAGCCATAACAAACCGTTTATAATCAACCGGTTCTCAACATCCCCGTCAAACGTGTGCGATAATGTTTCATTGGTGCCATGCTCATAATCCATATCGTTATGGCCCATGTTAAAGTATAACATTTTATACCGGGTATTCGTCCACACCACCGGATAGTAGCCGCTATGCCATATTTCTTCGGGTTTTGGCCCCGTACCCAGCGGGAAGCTGCAGCTATCAATAGAACATAGTATGCGTATATCTTTATTTTGGCGAAGGTCTTTTTCCCAGCGGTACCACTCGTTAGGCGTAGCCCTGAACAATACCGGCATGCCTTTGGTAACCGGATGGTTTCTGTCCTCAACCTTAATACTGGCTGATGTTGGACGCCAGGTATTACTTACGTAACTGCCCGAACCCAGGAACTCATTATGATACCAGTCCCAGTTTTGCGGATAATCAGAAGGGGTAAGCGCAAACGCCGAAAAATGGAAACCTATCCACCCGCCGCCGTTACGCATATAGGCTTCAAAAGCCTCACGTTGCGCTTTCGCTTCGGGACGGCTGTCTAAAAACAATACTACTTTATATTTAGCCAGATTTTTGGTATTAAGCTTTGTCCAGTCATTTGTGGCTTCATACGTAAAATGATTTTGAGCTGCCACCTGTGTAAACCATTTGTTAGCCTCGTTTACAAAACTGATGTGCGCAGCATCTTTTTTAGCGCTGTAAAATGCCAATACTTTAAATGATGGCTGCAACTTTTGCGTAAAGCCCGAGGTACTAACAAGCATCAGCACCAATAGTACGATCAATCTGTAATTTAACCTGTAAAATTTAATATTCATAAGTAAACACGTTACGCCTGTTTTGTTGTAAGCGTTAAATAAACCGGTTACGCGGTGTGCGTAAGGTACGGTTTTTAAAAACAAAAAAGCATTCACTTTGTGTTGAATGCTTCGGGATGTTAGTATTTGTAATCGTCATCGTCGTCATCATAACTGTTGCCTAACGAGTCATAATCAAGTTCGTCCAGTGGGGCATCAAACTCGTCATCATCATCGTCGTCAATAAACCTTTTTTGCGGCTTGTTACTATCAGCCAGTCCGCTTGATTTTTTAGCGCCGTTGCTTTTTGCACCGGCAGGCTTTTTATTCACTGGTTTCTTTGGCGTTCCCATACAAACAATCGGTAATATTAATTCAAATTAGTTATTAGCTGTCGGCTATTTAATCAGGGTTAAATTGCGTTCAGTAAAAATAATTAAAATCCATTTTCTTATAAAAAAAAGCGAAAAATTATTCGGTGGCTTCACCGATGGCTGTAGCCTCGCTGGTAAGTTCTTTAATCTGAGGTAATTCATCGGCCGAGTTGATGCCGAAATAATCCATAAAAAGCGGGCTGGTACCGTATAATATAGGCCTGCCTATGGCTTCGGATTTTCCTACAATGGTTATCAATTCCTTCTCGAGCAGCTTTTGTATGGAATAGTCGCAGTTTACCCCACGGATTTGTTCCACTTCGGTTTTTGTTACAGGCTGTTTATAGGCAATAATTGCAAGAGTTTCCATAGCTGCCTGGCTTAATTTTTTCTTAGCCCGCTGAGCCTGTAATAACCCTACAACCTTGTGGAATTGCTTTTTTGTTAAAAACTGGTAGCCATTATTAAGTTTTACCAGTTCGATGGCGAAATCATCCTGATGATATTTTTTTTGGATGCTATCAATGCAGGTTAACACCTTCTGGTCGTCAAAGTCCTGTTCAAAAGCACTCTGCAAGCAGTAAATTATCTCCTCAAGCCGCAGGCTTTGTTCTGATGAAAATATCAGCGCTTCTATATAAAGTTCAATGTTATTCATCTTGAAAAAAGGGTGTTACTCCTTTCAGTTGTTGTTATGTTGAGCCTGAAACAAAACTGTTAACACTAAAAATGGGTATGTACAATTATAAACCAAATATTTTACAATCAGTATTATGAAAACAGAAACACAAAATCCTTATAACGCGAATATGGCAAGGCGGGCCTTTTTGCGTTATGCTGGAGCAAGTACTGCTGTTGCCGGTATTCTGGCTATGCAAAGCTGCTCTAAAGACAATAGTGCCTACGAGGAAGATGGCAGCGGTGGCGGAAGCAGCACTGTTGACGTAGGATCAGGTGATACAGGTATATTAAATTATGCCTACGCACTTGAGCAGCTCGAAGCTGCATTTTACATCCAGGTAGTAAACTCATTCGCATCCGATTTTAACTCAGATGAGAGAGCATTATTTACAGATATTCGCGACCATGAGGTATCTCACCGCGAGTTTTTTAAAGCGGCACTGGGCTCAGGTGCTATTAAAGGGTTGACTCCTGACTTCAGCAAAATTGATTTTGGCAGCCGTACCGCCGTATTAAACGCGGCAAAAACTTTTGAAGATTTAGGCGTTGCAGCGTATGACGGTGTTGCATCTAAAATACAAAATCCGGATTACCTGGTTATTGCGGGCAAAATCGTATCGGTTGAGGCGCGTCATGCGGCAGTGATCAGTAACCTTCGTTCGCAGGGTAGTTTTGTTGACAGCGATCAGGTTGATGGTGATGGCCTTAACATCACTTTAGGCCCAACAAAGGTGGTTGCTGCGGCTAACCTCTACCTGAAAACCAAGATCAGTGCAAAAAGCTTTAACTTTTAACAACAGCTACCATGAACTTATTTAACATTATTGAAGATATAGAGAAGATTGACCCGGAGTTGGGCGATCGTATCAATCCGCGCCGTAGCGCCATCAGAAACATGGCGAGTTTCGGCTCAAAGGTAGCTGTTGCTGCCCTGCCATTCGCATTCGGTACTTTACTTAAAAAAGCATACGGACAAGCACTGCCAACTGCTGTGGTAGGAGTGTTAAACTACGCCCTAACGCTTGAGTATCTGGAAGCGGAGTTTTACAACCAGGGCAGGGCACAGGCCAGCCTGATTCCGTCTGCCGATAAATCAGCCTATTTTGATAAAATATCCCGTGACGAGAATAATCACGTAAAATTCTTACAAACCGCATTGGGTTCAGCAGCAACGCCAAAAAGCGCGTTTACTTTTGACCTGACAGCAAACGGTACTTTTGCTGATGTATTAACTAATTACGATACATTCCTTAAAGTATCCGTAGCGTTTGAAGATACCGGCGTACGTGCGTACAAAGGCCAGGTTACCGCCCTGCAAAGTGTGCCTGATATTTTAACTGCGGCTGTATCTATCCACGCGGTTGAAGCACGCCACGCGGCTATAGCGCGTTATGTGCTTAACAAAAAACTTAACCTTGGCCTTAAGCCGTGGATTGTAAGCACTACAACAGGTAACGATACCGGTATTGCCGCAGTTAACGGAAATTACGCAGGTGAAGATAATGTAAGCCAGGCAGGTGTTGACCTTACTAAATTACCGGCAACAGGTACCAGCGCCAGCAAGGCATCGGTTACCGCCGCGTTTGATGAGCCGCTTACTAAGGATGCCACCTTGGCATTGCTGGTAGGCTCGTTTATTAAGCCTAAATAAAGTTAATACCAAACTTAAATAAAGCAAAACGGGCCGCTTAATGCAGGCCCGTTTTGCTTTTATATTAAGTAATAACTTTAGTAATTAATTACCTGCTCCTCAATTTGAGCGGGCATTTCTCGCCACTCATATTTTTGGTTACGCAGCTGTGGTTCAAAACCGGCTTCAATAATGGATTGCTGGATGCCTTTGGCCGTAAAGCGGTGCGGTGCTCCGGCGGCTGATACTACGTTTTCTTCGATCATGATCGAACCAAAATCATTAGCGCCGGCGTGTAAGCATAATTGCGCTACCTGTTTACCTACCGTAAGCCACGAAGCCTGTATGTTTTTAACATTTGGCAGCATAATGCGGCTCAACGCTATCATGCGGATATATTCGTCGCCGCTTACATTGTTGGTTATGCCACGAACCTTGCGCAGCAGGGTACCGTCGTCCTGAAACGGCCAGGGAATAAAGGCAGTGAAGCCGTAATGGCCTTCCGGTTTTTCAGCCTGCACTTCGCGTATCCAAACCAGGTGTTCAAAACGCTCCTCGATGGTTTCCACATGGCCAAACATCATAGTGGCTGATGTGGGCAGGTTTAGCTTATGAGCTGCGCGCATAACATCCAGCCACTCTTTACCGCCGCATTTGCCTTTGGAGATCAACCGGCGTACGCGGTCATTCAATATTTCGGCACCGGCTCCGGGCAGCGAATCTAAACCGGCTTCCTGCATCGCTTTCAAAACGTCGTAATGGCTCATGCCTTCAAGTTTTGATACATGGGCAATCTCCGGCGGGCCAAGCGAATGTAACTTAAGCGCAGGATAAAGCTCCTTTAACTGGCGGAATAACGTAGTGTAGAATTCCAGGCCGAGATCAGGATGGTGGCCGCCCTGTAACAGTAACTGATCGCCGCCATATTTAAAAGTTTCCTCTATTTTACGTTTATACGTTTCAATATCGGTTATGTAACTATCCTCGTGCCCGGGGCGACGGAAGAAATTACAGAATTTACAGTTGGCAATACAAACGTTGGTTGTGTTTACGTTACGGTCAATCTGCCAGGTTACTTTACCATGCGGCACCTGTATTTTTCGTAGTTGATTGGCAACATGCATCAGCTCGGTAGTAGGGGCATTGTGGTATAAGTAAACGCCTTCCTCCAAACTCAAAAAATCAAACCTCAGGGCGCGCTGTAACAGATCGGCTGTATTCATATAGGCAAAAATACATGTATTACATGCCAAATAAAACTACCGATCAATAATTGACACAAAATGTACAGATTGATGCTTATATTTATTTGTTATATAGTAAGATTATGAGCCGTAAACCTAAATCTGTAAAATTCTATCATCCGGGAATAATCAGTCTGCTTATTCTGCCAATGATCTGCGCAATCTACATTTACCATAATGCTTTTTCTGTTAAATATTATCTAACATCGGTTAATTGGTCCTATGATGTGGAAGAGGATGATGTGATCTCCACGCGCTATATTCAACCGCTAATAATACCCAATAGGAAATTTAACGCGATAACCCTGGATGGCACAACAGTATAAAACGATTTAGCTATTGAAAGATTTGAAGCTATGGTAACAAAGTTGTCAACAAGTAATGACACCCTTAATGGTGTAAAGATACAGTTTAGTAAGAGCACCAGCTATAAGAATATGGTAGATGCGATAGATATATGTAATCGTACCGAAAAAGACCACCTTAGCTATGTAATTAAAAACGATGAATTATTTGCATATATTAATAACAATAACAGTAAACAAGTTTATGATTCACTCAGAGTTAAACCTTTATTGTTTGATTGTGTAGGTAGTGATCATGTGTTTGTAAAATCAGATACTCAATCATCATCAATACAAAGCATATTAAACGTACCCGATGATCTCTCGGGATATGGTATTAAAATGCCGCTGGTATTCGCATTATGTGCGTTATGGATATGTATATTCCTTAATATGTTTGTCCAAGCACTACGACAAATTATGCATTTTAGCTAACCACTTCACCTACTAATAGCCGTAAGACTTTATCAACACTATCCGGTATTTCGTGCTGATAGTGGGTTACGTATATCAGCGTAACCGGGGTATTTTGGCAAATTTGCTCAATTACATGTTTAAAGTGTTCCTGCTGATGGGTATCGAGTCCCTGGCAGGGTTCATCAAATATCAGCAACGGCGGGTTTTTAACTAATGCACGTGCCAGCAGGCAAAGCCTTTGTGCCGATGCCGGTATGTTTTTTAGTGCGTTGCGGGCGTATTTATCTATCTCCAAAACCTGCATCCATTGCAGGGCTTTTTGCTGGTATGCCGATGTTGACTGTCGGAACAACCCCAATGTATCGTAAAATCCGGATTCGATAACCTGCAAGCAACTGTTATCGGCCGGAAAATACTGGTAGAACTCCGGCGATACATAACCGATCTTCTTTTTAATATCCCAAATGCTTTCGCCGCTGCCGCGCTTTTTGTCAAACAACATTATGTCATTAGCATACGCCTGTGGGTTATCGCCATTGATCAAACTTAACAGCGTTGATTTACCGGCGCCGTTCGGCCCTAACAAAGCCCAGTGTTCACCGGGCTTTATTTGCCAGTTTACATCTTTCAACACCTGGTTCTCTCCATATCGAATATTTACATTTCGCATATTCACAATGTATTCAAATGGCGAAGCGTAAGTTTGTTTAGTGAGTTCAGCTATAGCATTACCATCTATAGCCCTTGATGTGTCGAATTTATATTTGCCGGCGTCAAAATTCTCGCGGAGACTGGTTTCAACAATAGCACCATCTTTAAGTACAGCCACATGCGTTATAGCCGGCGGTATTTCGTTCGGCGCAGCAGTAATAATTACCGCGGTACCTGTTTGGGTGATCTTACTGATGATGTTATTGAACTCCTGCCTTGTATTTACGTCGAGCCCAGCCAGCGGGTTATCAAGCAGCATTAGCGCGGGGCTTTTTATTAAAGCTGATGCTATACGTAACCGCTTGGTTTCGCCGTTTGAGAGCATGATCAGTTTTTTATGCAGCAGCGGTTGCAGTTTGAGCTGGTCAATAGCCTCGTCAAAGGTCCAGCGTTCTGGGCCTTTTAAAGGCTGTATGCCTTGCAAATATTCACTAACGGTAGGTGCGTCGTCCGAGTCGGACGAATTGAAACGCTGCTGATAATAAAAATCGGTGGTATTAGACAGGTTTTTGAAATGATGCTTTGACTCAAGCAAGGTAATCAGCTGATGGAAGGTGATATGATCCTGATCCGGATGTGACCGTATATACTCCTGCCAAAAACCGTAAGTGATATTGCCATTGGTTATATTTAGCTTACCGGCAATGGTTTGCAGCAGCGCGCTTTTGCCCGAACCGCTCTCGCCTACAAACGCCCAGCTTTCGCCCTTTTGTATATTTAGGGAAAGATGCTCGAATACTAACTTGCTATATCCTCTTACGCTTATGTTATCAATCTTCAAAAAAGTTTCTGATCCGTTCATTGGTGGCTAAAATAAACATATCGCTCAATAAATAATGCTGCCGGGCAAAAACATAGCGGGCTAAGCTTATGTTAACAGTTAAATAA
Organism: Mucilaginibacter defluvii; assembly: GCF_039543225.1. NCBI lineage: Bacteria > Pseudomonadati > Bacteroidota > Sphingobacteriia > Sphingobacteriales > Sphingobacteriaceae > Mucilaginibacter > Mucilaginibacter defluvii. Next base: position 874,503 of record NZ_BAABJI010000002.1, on the reverse strand, counting down.
AATCGTAACTGTAATAAACATATACCATGAGAAAATTTAGTATGCTGGCTTTTATGCTGGCTATAATGAGCATAAGCAGTTGCCAGGTAATTGGCGACATATTTAAGGCCGGCGTTTACGTTGGTATTATAATTGTTATACTGGTAGTGGCCATCATTATCTGGATAATCAGGAAGATAAGCGGATGAGGTGGCTGTTTAAAAACATCATCATCATGGAAAACACAAAAGCAACAGTTGAAATTCTGAATGATCTGGTTCAGATCAACAACGACCGGATAAGCGGTTTTGAAAAAGCGTTGAAGGATTTGAAGGAACAGGATGCCGATATTCGTTATCTGTTTACCAACTGCATTGGCCAAAGCCACGAATTTAAAATGGAACTGGCAACAGAAGTGCAGGCGTTAAGCAATCCTAAGGATGTGGAGAACACTACTTCTGTATCTGGCACGCTGCACCGTACCTGGCTCGACTTGAAAGCGAAATTTACAGGCCACAATACCCATAGTATTTTAGAAGAATGTGAGTTTGGCGAGGATGCCATTTTAAAGGCGTACAATTCCGCGCTTGCTGAAGAATACATTCCTGCTTACATACGCGAAATGCTAACTAAGCACAACGCTATATTGCAAAAGGCCCATGACGAGGTAAAAGCGATGCGCGATGCTATAGCAAATTAAATGCTGATATAAAAAGAAAAGCACCGGTTCTAACTGGTGCTTTTCTTCTTTAATGGCTTTTTGTATTATTAATGTGGATTGCAATTGTCTAATTCGCTCCGTCAATCTTAGCCCGCTCAACCGCATAGTTGCCTACCTTTTGGCCGGTTATTAAGCCTTGCGAGCAATCAGAGCGGTAGTGAATACCACCATACATGCGCGACATGGATGCCTCGTTAGCCATATCCTCAAAATTCTTGGCTTTTGACGGCACCAGGTAAGCCAGTATAGTGGCCGCGGCCCCGCTAAATGTGGAGTGCCCCGATATATATGCCGGGAAATTAGGTACACCGGTAAATGTTTTAATGCGCGCGTCTAACTGGCAGGGGCGGGCATTAAAATAATAGTATTTGGTGTTCCAGCACACAATGGCCGCGTCCATCATTGATGCGTTTAGTAATGCGTAGTTACGTGCCCAGCGTACTTCGCTGTACTGGTGCTTAACAAATTCTGTAGTGGCAATGGCGTTCCAATGACCGGGAGGGGTGTAAGTGCCTACGCCATCAGCCCAGTCGTTAACAATGCGCATGTGCTCGCGGCTTGCATTTTTTGTGATTTCCAATACCTCGGCAACCTCTTTCTTCATCTCTTCAGAATTGGTTGCAGGCGGAGCAGCGGGGCGTAAGTTAGGCACATCGTTAACAGTAAACATCATTGGTTTTACATTACCGAACACCGGTAGCATAGGCGGCCTTTTAGGTATTTCAAGCGAATACCATGGTGTTTCACCCTTCGCCATACAATCATCTTCCAGTTTTTTCCAAACAGTGGGGTTGCCAACTGCTGCACCCATGCCATCGGTTTTTGCGCGGGCTACAATTTTGCGGGCTACCCAACGGCCTAACGAATCGCCGGCTATTATGTCGCTCGCTACGTTAGCGCCCGCCAGCATACGGTATTGCTTTTCCTCATCAGCCTTTTGTTTAATGTAATCAATATCAGCCGGGAAAAGCAGCTTCATGATCTCAAAAGACGCGCCTGCGATAACCGCATCTTCTGAGGGATAAGATGGTAGGTCACTTTTTGGTATCGAAACTGAAATGCCGCCGTCAGCTTTGTATGGAGCCTGGCGATTATACTCGTATTTAAAATGCCAGGCTGCAATCAGGGCATCATATTGCGCAGCACTTACATAGGCATAAGCACGGGCGGCATACGGCGGGTTTGAGAACGGAAATTGTGGATATGAGAACGGATTAGCCGCGCTCGGGATAGGGTAGGTTCCATCCGGATTTTGGTAGGGCGGCAGGTTATGCTTGGCTACCAGCTCGCGCATGATTTCGTTCCAGCGTAACACGCTGCCTACTTTCCAGTAATTAACAATAGCGCGCTGTTCGGCTGTAAGATTAGCTGTTAGCGATTTTAGGTCGTTAACCTCAGCCTTGTAAGCGGCTGATGTAGCCGCTTCAGGTGCCGGAATGTTAAATTCATCGGCAGAGGTAATTACCAATGGTTTCCAGTTGCCGGCTGCTTCATCAAGCTTGGCTGGCGTAAGTGCCGGAAAATCGTCATTATATTCTTTAATATCCTTGTTACAGGCAGTGATGGACGCGGCTAACAGGATAGAGGATGCGTAAGTAAATAGTTTCTTCATAAAATCAGGTAATTTATTAATTACAGTTTAGCCGTGTTTAAAGTGTAAAGCACACCAGCTATAAAGCCGGTTGCCTGGCCAACGTTACGGCCTTCCAAAGTTCTCCATGCGGCGGCATGTATACCCAGCGCGCGCAGCTTAGGCAGATAGTATTTGCCCTCAAAGCCTACGTTGGTGTTGTTCATGGTGTTGCTCACAAATGGCATATCATTCCGGCGTATGTCAAAACCACCATAGGTACGCATATGGTCTACATAGGCTTCTGCTATAATAAAAGGCGTACGGTAACCTGTTCTGAACTGGTATACGCCGGCGTTGGGCATTTGTACCTGATTGGAGTTGATCTGACGTGTGGTATAGTAGGCCGTACGGTCAATCTGCACATTGCTGCGGTATAAATATGAGCCCGACGCGGTCGCGAAGAATTTGCTGAGTTGATAGTCAACGATCAACCGGCCGGTTGTAACGTTACTGCCCATACCGATTGACACCGGCATCAGGTCTACATTGTAATTATGGCTGGGTGCGCTGTAACCACCTACCGCAAATACCGATAGCTTTTGGCTGCCAAATGTTTTGCGAACGGGCCTGTATTTTACATAAAAGCTCAGATCCTGGAAGCCGTTCAGTCCGCTCAATGTGCCCGCTGAAGTTTTGGTTGATACGTAAGGCAGGGAAACCATGATGTTAAGATCATCGCTTATGCCGTAATTCAGCATCGCCATAATACTGGAAGATGAAAAAGTGCCGATGTTCGCGTTGTCGCGCTTCAGGTTACCTTCCCAGTATTTGCCCCACGAATTATAGGCGTATCCGGCGGCAATGCATAAATTCTTTTTACCCATCATCAGGGCATCTGTTTCGGTTTGGGCTCGAGCGGTTGATGCCATTAAAGCAGCGCCCGCAATAATAATTGCAAGAGGTTTAAAAAAGGTTCTCATAAAGCTTAATTAGGGTTAGCTTTTTAATTTTTGTGTAAGTTAAGTAATAAGTTTATTACAAAACAATAACTTATTAAAAATTTAACAAAGTTTTCCAAATGCGCATAAACTGCTCATTTTTAATTGGTAAAACAACGGAGTGAATTTAAATAGAAAATGCATTTGCTGCAAAGCATGACCATTTTATATAACAGATTGATAAAATAGTATTATTGGTAATTTACCATTCGACTTAGTTTTGAAGCACGCTGTTGATAAGTTTATACATCAATCAGGCGTAGCGTAAAATTTCTCAATAGTTTAATAAAATCATCAACCAAGTAGGCCTTTTGGAAAATATAAATTACATGCATGAATATGGCTCAGAATTAAAGTCAGAGTTAAAAAATATTCTCAACTATTGGCGTGCTTATACCGTTGATGAAGTAAACGATGGATTTATCGGAAAAATAGATCATGCTAATATTCGCTATGGTGGTGCTGAAAAGGGCGCCGTATTAAATGCCCGTATATTATGGGCGTTTTCAGCTGCTTATAATTTTGAGGCTGATAGTGTGTATTTAATATATGCAGAACGCGCGTATCAATACATTAGCCAATATCTTACAGATAGAGAATATGGCGGTATTTATTGGTCAGTTACTTATTCAGGTGAGCCGGTTGATACCAGGAAACAGGTGTATGCCAATGCTTTTGTTATTTATGCCTTAGCCGAATATTACAAAGCCGTTAATAAGAATGAAATAAAGCAGCAAGCCATAAGCTTATATAATTTATTGGTTGATAAAAGCTACGATATCCAATACACAGGGTATTTTGAGGCTTTTACGCGCGAATGGGAACCCATTGATGATTTGCGATTAAGCGCGAAAGATGCCAACGAGAAAAAATCAATGAATACGCACTTGCACGTACTTGAGGCGTATGCCAACCTGTATACTATTTGGCCTGACGACGGTTTAAAGCGACAGATCATCGGCTTGCTTAAAAATTTTAGCGATCTTATTATTGATTCGGATACCTTTCATCTGCAATTGTTTTTTGACGAGAAATGGAACAGGCGGTCGTCCATTGTCTCCTATGGGCACGATATCGAGGCAGCCTGGTTACTGCTGGAGGCCGCTGAAATTATTGGTGAAGAACAACTGATAACTAGATTTCAGGATTATGCCGTTAAAATGGCTGATTCCGCTCTTGAAGGAATTGACACTGCCGATGGTGGTTTGTGGTACGAATATGATCCTGCGCATGGCGGTTTGGTGCGCGAAAAACATTGGTGGGTACAGGCAGAAGCTATGGTTGGTTATTTGAACGCCTGGCAACTTACCGGCGAATGGAAGTACGCGGCCATATCGATCAGACTTTGGCAATTTGTACAGCAGCATATTATTGATAGTAAAAATGGTGAGTGGGTGTGGGGTGTACATGCCGATGGTAGCCTGATGGCCCACGAGGATAAGGTAGGCATCTGGAAATGCCCGTACCATAACAGCCGTACCTGTATAGAGATACACCGGCGGATAGTTAGATCTGAACAGATGCTTACCCCGTCTCAGCTTTTAAACGGCTAACTTATACGTGATATCGGCTAAAATTGGCACAAAGTACAGCTTCCTGTTATGCTATCTTGCCGGAGTTAAAAATATAAACCAAACAGTTATATCGTAATTTTTTATAATGAAGAACATCTCCAAGTTTAGCCTCGCCATGCTTGCCATGCTGAGTTGCCAGCAACTCATAGCGCAGCAAAAAAGCTACACCGTTATTTCTCCGGATAATAAGGTTAAAGTTACCTTGAATGCTGGTAAGCAAATCAGTTGGTCGCTAAGCTATAACGGCAGCGAGATTATCCAGCCTTCGGTAGCAGCCATCAGGCTTGAGGGCGGTGAAGTATTAGGTAGCGATGTGAAGGTAAACTCAGACAAAACGTTAACCGTAAACTCAAAATTTGAAGCCTACAATTACAAAAAGAAGTTTATCATCGAAAATTACCGGCAGCTTACCCTTAATTGTAAAGGTGGTTACAGTTTTATAGTCCGGGCATATAATGATGGTATGGCATATCGCTTCGTGCTCAATAAAACCCAGCCCGTAAAGGTGATGGCCGAGGATGTCAATTTTAAATTTACGAATGATTACAACATATTCATCCCTTACGCGCACGATCCCCGCTTAAAAGGCGACTATTATCAAACCTCCTTTGAGGCCCTGTATAACGAGGTGCCTTTATCAAAAGTAATGGCAGACTCACTGGCTTTTTTACCTATGCTGGTTGATTTGGGTAATGGTGCCAAGGCTGCCGTTTTGGAAGCAGGATTGGAGGATTATCCGGGCATGTATGTGGTTAAAAACAAGGATGAACAAAATGCCCTAAAAGCCGAATTCGCCAAATACCCTGCTAAAGAAGAACTGCGGAGGCTGAATACCTTGGTTACCGAAAGAGCCGACTACATAGCAACCGTTAAAGGGAAAGCCGCTTTGCCCTGGCGGGCGGTTATTGTAACGCCGGACGATAAAACTTTGCTTAATAATGATATGGTGCAAAAACTGGCAGGGCCGTCGCGCATAAAAGATATTGCCTGGATAAAACCCGGCAAAGTAGCCTGGGACTGGTGGAACGACTGGAACATATCGCATGTTGATTTTAAAGCGGGCATCAACACCGCTACCTATAAATACTATGTTGATTTTGCATCAGAGAATAAGCTGGAGTATGTGATACTGGATGAAGGCTGGAGTAACTCGGTTGACATGACCAAGCTCAACCCGGCTGTTGATTTGCAGGAGATCATTACCTACGCCAAGCAAAAAAACGTAGGTATTATACTATGGGCCACCTGGCATGGAGTAATGGCCAACATGGATGGCGTATTTAAACAATATGCGGATATGGGTGCCAAAGGTTTTAAGATAGACTTTTTTGACCGCGATGACCAAAAGGTAACATCATCCGTTTATAAGATAGCCGAAACTGCGGCTAAGTATCATTTGCTGGTTGATTTACATGGCATGTACAAACCCGATGGTATACAGCGCATTTATCCTAATGTGTTGAACTTCGAGGGCGTAAAGGGGTTGGAAAATGCTAAATGGGCACTTAATGATGATGTGCCACGCTATGATGTTTCGATACCCTTTATCAGGATGCTGGCCGGGCCGATGGATTATACGCCGGGTGCTATGCGCAATGCAAACAAGGCATCATACCGCCCGATCAACTCAAACCCGATGAGCCAGGGTACACGCAGCCACCAACTGGCTATGTATGTGATATTTGAGGCACCGATACAAATGCTGGCTGATAATCCGTCGGCTTACCGCAGGGAGCAGGAATCAACCACCTTTATAAGCAAAGTACCAACCGTTTTTGATGAAACCGTGCCGCTATTGGGCAAGGTAGGCGAGCATGTGGCTATTGCCCGCCGTAATGGCGACACATGGTACGTAGGAGCCATGACCAACTGGGACGCGCGCGACCTGGAGATCGATCTGTCATTCCTGCCAAAACGGAATTATGAAGCCGAAGTATTTAAGGACGGCGTTAATGCCGACCGTGATGCTACCGACTATACGCGTGAAGTGATAAAGGTGTCATCATCAGATAAAATAAAAGTACACCTGAGCAACGGCGGCGGCTGGGCAGCCAGAATATACCCGGCAAAATAAAGATACCAGTTATGCGGATTTTGAGTTTATTAATAGGAGCTGTATGGTTAACCGGCTTATGGGCATTTAAAGCGCCCTCGGATGATCTGCATGAATACAAACCGGCTGATAAACGCTTTCAGTACGTAGGCCGTATTGATTTTACCAATCCGCAGCTACCACGCTTTTGGGCGGCGGGTGTTTATATTAAGGCTGCCTTTAAAGGTGCCTCGTGCGAACTGTTAATTAATGATGAAATGATGTGGGGTAAGGATCATAACTATATTTCGGTAGCTGTTGATAACCTGCCTGTGCAGCGTATAAAACTCACCCAAAAAACTAACACCATTAAGGTTGCAAATAACCTTACAGACGTACGGCACGAGATCACCATTTGCAAAAGTACCGAATCGGGCATTGGGTACCTGGAATTTGTTGGGTTACGTTGCAAACAGTTGCTTGCTCCGGCATCATTGCCGGTACGTAAAATTGAATTTATAGGCAATTCCATAACCTGCGGTACGGGTAGTGATGAAAGCACTTTCCCTTGCAATACCGGCCAATGGTACGATCAGCATAACGCTTACATGGCTTACGGGCCAATAACCGCACGGGCTTTAAACGCGCAGTGGCACCTAACAGCGGTAGCGGGTATTGGTTTAACCAAAAGCTGCTGCCAGATGGAAGTTACCATGCCTGATGTGCTTGATAAAGTTAACCTGCGCGCCAATGCCATCCGGTGGGATTTTAAAAAATACCGGCCCGATGTAGTGACCGTATGCCTCGGGCAAAATGATGGCCCTGTTGATTCAGTAAAGTTTTGCCCGCCTTATGTATCGTTTATTAAAAGATTGCGGGCTTACTACCCATCAGCAACCATTATTTGCCTAACCAGCCCGATGGCCGACAGCAGCCTGGTGCAAGTTCAAAAAAATTACCTGCGTGGTATTGTTAACGAAGTAAATAATGCAGGAGATAAAAACGTGTATAAATACTACTTTAGCAAACGCTATCATAAAGGTTGCGGCGATCATCCTGACCTGAGTGAACACCGCCTGATAGCTGATGAACTGATTGCATTTATTGAAAAAACAAAACACTGGAGAAGAAACACACCATGAAGAAAACCTTTATTTTGCCGGCGCTATTTTCGGCGCTGCTATTTACCTCGGCTTATGGCCAAACTGCCGATACGGCACGCATGGCTAAGGAATTAAAACAATTAAGATATTTGAAAGACGACTGGGCGAACCTGAAACGTTTTGAAAAAGAGAATGCCGTCGTGCAGCCACCAGCAAAGGGGGAGGATCGTGTGGTTTTTATGGGTAACTCCATTACCCAGGGCTGGAGCGATAGGGACCCCGACTTTTTTAAAGGCAAACCTTACATAAACCGTGGTATAGGCGGCCAAACCACCCCGCAAATGCTGCTGCGTTTTCGCCCGGATGTGATCAACCTGAAACCAAAGGTAGTGGTTATACTGGCCGGTACTAACGATATAGCGGGTAACACAGGCCCGACATCCGAAGAAACTATTGTTGGTAATATCGAATCAATGGCGTTACTGGCGCAACACTATGGCATCAAGGTGGTACTATCATCCATACTGCCGGTGTATGATTACCCTTGGAGCCGCGGTAAGGACCCGGTGCCTAAGATCGCCTACATCAACAAAAGCCTGAAAGAATTTGCCGAGGCCAACAAAATGGTTTATGTAGATTATTTTACGCCGATGGCCGATGATAAAAAAGGCCTAAAAGCAGAATACACCACTGATGGTGTACACCCAACTGTGGCCGGCTACAAAGTAATGGAGCCGCTTGTTGAAGCAGCCATTAAAGCAGCTTTAAAGAAGAAGTAATTATCTTTAAACAGATAAAAGAAAAGCGGCTTGTAGTGATACAGGCCGCTTTTCTTTTATCTATTAAAATCGATATATACTATTGGATGGGAGTTCAATTAACTCTACTTGCTGGCCGCTATTCAATATATTAGTAATCACTTCGTCAGCAATTAATTTGGCTTTACTATAAGTTATATCAGGATTAAAGGTCATTTGTATACCAGGTGGCTCCCATGAGTAAGTAAAATAATCACTTTCTACTAAATAGTATGGCCATCCGTCACACATAGTCTTTGTGCAAATAAAAGTGTTAGGCGTCATAATATCATCATAGATATCAGCAGTAAGCTCTATGTCTCCAGTTATCAAAAATTCAAAATCTTTGCCGGTCCAATAGGATTTGTCAGTATTGTTCATTATTGACTATTAGTGACATCAAATATATATACCATCATCAAAATCATTCAATAAAATTATTTCTTATTCAACACATGATCTGCCGCCAGGGCCAGGAACAGGTAGTCGGTTGTGCCTCCACCTAATACGTACTCACCTTGCTGCCATAGATATGGCCATTTCAGCAATTCCGGGAAATCCGGGCGGATCAAGGCTGTGCCTGATGCGCTGCCGCCCGGTATGTACGACCAATCCGCACGGTTAAAGCCATACGCCGTGGTCATGGATTGTGAACCCACGCCCGATACGAATGAAGAGGTATTTGAACCCGGATGGCATCCTAATACAAAGTTCAACGCATCCAGCATGTAGTCAGTCGGTATAATATCAGGGAACGAGGCATGTAAAAAATACTGCCTGAAACCGAAGCTCTGTATACCCCAGCCTGCGCCCCAGATATCCGGTTCGTATGGTACGCCATACGGTGTTTTTTTACCGTCGGCTACGATTGTGCTATACATGGTTTTCACGGCTGAATTTACCGCCTGTTTGTATTGGGTGTTATTAACCAGCTTTAATGTACGGCCTATGTACCAGCCTGTTCTGGTTATATTTTTGGTAATGTCGTCTGTTTTGCTCACCAGGTAATCAGCATATTCTTTATCGCCGGTTGTTATTAACAGCTCGGCAGCCAGTTGTATGCGCGGCAATATGTTGTTTGATGCCGTATTCTTCCAAACCTCCTTGGCTATTTGCAGAGATTGCGTGGCCAGGGTATCATTATAACCCTTCATAACGCGACTGGCAGCGGCCAAATCAGCAGCGGCTTCCAGCTCACGTGGCGGGTTCTGCTCGGTAAATACCCAGCGGTCATCGGCCCAGGTTTTAATACCTGTAGCGTTTACCGGCGGCTGTTTGCTGTTGTAAGGAATGTTATCCGTAAGGTTGGCGGCATCGCCCAATAATACATATTGTTGTAAGGTTGGCTCAATAATACCCCGATAAAAGCGCCCTAATGTTCTGTAGCCATTAGTAACGGATAATAAACCATGCTCAATCTGCTGCAGCAGGTCGGGCTTGCTATCGGGTTCATGTATCTCGGTAACTAACGTTGTTTGATTGATGGCGGTATTATCATGCTTTTCGCCAAACTCTTCATAAGCCAGGGTGAGCCCGTAAACAGTTTCCGCTTGCGATTCTACCCTAAGGTCAAAATCGCCCGCGTCATGCCAGGCCCCACGGTTAAGCATAGGCACATTATCACCGGGTTTATATTTGGTAAGGGTTGAGCCACCCTGAATATAACCATCAAAGTGATTTGAGTCGATAGGAGCCATGCGGGCATCATCCAGATGGCACCAGCCATGCCAAACCCGATACTTCTCGTTAACGCGCATGTGGCACATTTGCGCGGGTAAAAAGTAATCAAGCGTAGGCTGCCAAACGTTTTCTTTAAACACACCTGCGTTAATAGCGAACGGACGGCTTTGATAATTACCATACTTTACCATATACATACCCGGTTTGGTCACCTTGGTAAAATCGAATTGCAGGTAGTGGTACCGTAAAAAATCACCCCATTCTTTAGGTGCCGATGTTAAAACAGGTTCCAGCCCGCCTTTTTCGCCTATACGCAGCAATGAGGCTTGTTTGCGGGTTTTATCCTTCTGATCTAATTCAATAACAGCAATTTTTGATTGTACCGGATGATAGCCCACTTGTGATATCTGGATCACTGGTTCCGACTGCCATCCGCTAACCGCGTTGGGCGTTACCAGCCACTCAATAGCGTTTTTTGATGCGCCTTTGGCCACCAGCGAGCGTACTACAAACCAACCGTTATTATGCTTGCCACGGCCATCCAGCAATTCAAGGTTGCCGCCCGATAAGTTTTGGATCGTCATGCGCTGGGCATCAAGCTCAGGTACTATAGTTAGTGATTTACCACTCGCCATAGGTTTTATTTGCAACTCACCGGCGGCATCTTTGTACATTTGTCCGTTTGGCTGCTGCGGAAATATGCCGAATTGCTGATCCATGTAGTACGAACGGCCAAACAAAATGCCCGGAAACAGCTCGAAGTTAAAACCAACCTTGCCTATCCATTCATCGGGCAGGGGCTTATCCAAATCAACAATAATGCGGAATGAGCGCCCCTCAGGCTTAACGCGTATGTTGTAAGCAAAATTCAGGTCGGGGTAGATGATCGGGTTAAAGCCCTTACGGTTCATGTCAGGGTTAGGGTACTCCATGCGTACACTAACCTCGTTCTTTTGGCGGTCAACCACGCGTTTGCCTACCTTCGGTATGGGCGACCATTGCCCTGGCGTAGGTTCAAGACGCAAATCGCCGTTAGTAGCCGTACGCTGCCCGTTCTGTATAACGCCAACGCCGCCCTGGTGGCCTTCCGGATAAAAATCATGCGCAAGCATCACGTTTACGCCCTCAAGTTCCAGGTAATCTTTACTATTGATTACCATCGCCTTTTTTTGCTGGCCGTAAACCGTGCAGGCGGTTGCTATTGTAATAAATAGTAAAAAGGATTTTTTGTATAAAATTTGCATAGATATGTTAAGTTACATAGTTGGTAAGCTAAAAGTAACATGGGAGCAAAAAGCCTTGTAATGTATTTTTACCAAATGCTTGTAATATATTGTCAAAATAGCGGTTTGGCGGCTTAAGCATTTATTTTTAATCCTGAAACCAATTATTCAACCATGCATAAACTAGTACAAAATAGCCTTAAACTAATGCTTGCAGGCAGCCTGATAACGCCTCAAATATTGTTTGCGCAAACCGATAAGCCAACCATCGCCAATCAGATGGAACGCTCTGCCAGGGTGGAGCTGCTCGACAAATGGTACCCACGCTCAGTTGATACCGCTTATGGCGGGTTTTTGAGTGCTTTTACCTATGATTTTAAAGTAGCACCCGATCAGCATAAAATGATTGTTACCCAGGCAAGGCACGTATGGTCAAACGCGAAGGCGGCATTATTTTATCCAAACGTACCATACTTTAAAGCCGATGCCAAACAGGGCTTTTTGTTTTTGAGGGATAAGATGTGGGACAAGCAGAACGGTGGTTTTTATACCTATACCGACAGGCAGGGCAACGTAGCCGAAAATTCATTCGCGCCTAAAGAATCGTATGGTAACTCTTTTGCCATATACGGGCTTGCCGCTTATTACCAGGCCTCCGGCGATACGGCCGCGCTTAACCTGGCCAAGCAAACCTTTTGGTGGTTAGAGAAACATGCGCATGACCCTATACATAAGGGCTACTACCAGCACATGGAGCTGGATGGCGCCGTGATAAAACGTACTGCTGATTTTCCGTCAACATCTGATAAAGGTTATAAAGATCAGAATACCTCTATCCACCTGCTCGAAGCTTTTACAGAACTCTATACCGTTTGGCCGGATAGCCTGCTGCGCGAAAGGTTAAACGAGATGCTGCTGTTGGTACGCGATAAGATAACTACGCCCAAGGGTTACCTCACCCTGTTTTTTCAACCGGACTGGACGCCTGTTTCAACCCGCGATTCATCAACCGCCAGCATTTTAAAGCACCGTTACCTCGATCATGTATCCTTTGGGCACGATGTGGAAACCGCTTACCTGATGCTGGAAGCATCGCACGTGCTGGGTTTAGGGCATGATGAGGCTACCCTGAAGGTAGCTAAACGCATGGTTGACCATTCCCTGAAAAATGGTTGGGATAAAAAATTAGGTGGTTTTTATGATGAGGGCTATTATTTTAAAGATCAGCCCGGTATCAGCATTATAAAGGATGGTAAAAACTGGTGGGCGCAGGCCGAGGGGCTTAATTCGCTGTTGCTGATGTCAACACTTTATCCGAAGGACGAGTTGAAATATTACGATAAATTCACACAGCTCTGGACGTATGTGCAAACCTATCTTATCGATCATCAGCACGGCGATTGGTACCCAGGAGGGATTGATAAAGAGCCTGAAATGAAAAAGGCGCTGAAAGGACAGATATGGAAAGGTACTTACCACAATTTTCGCGCGCTCATGAACTGTATCAACCAATTAAAACCCGACAATACGCCGCCGACCGTACCGCAAAAGGTATCCCTTAAAAAGCTAACCACCGGGGCAAAGCTGCAATGGGCTGCAGCTAAGGATAACCGGCAGTTTATGGGCTATAATATTTATAGCAACGGCAAACGCATAGGCTATACGCCGCTCAACTGGTTTATGGTAAACACCGGTGATGCAAAAACCCATTACACTATTCGTGCTGTTGATTTGCAGGGAAACTTATCTAAGCCGAGCCATCCGGTTTCAAACTAAACAAAAATGCCGGGCTACGTACCCGGCATTTTTGTTTAATACGATATTACGATCTACTTGTAATTGATCTCATCAAGCGTTAGAGCTTGCGGGCGGGCATAGTTGCCTTTCACCAGTTCTTTGGTGTTATGTGTCCACAACCAATCGCCCCAAACCATAAACCATACCCATTCCGGTTGTGCTTTAAGTATTTCAGGTTTAGGTAGTTCACCAACTTCAGTTAAAGCAATTGGTTTGCCTTTGGCTAACTGTAAAAGCTCGTTATAATCTTTCTGCTCATAATCGGCATTATAAATATCGGTACCCAATATATCTACATACTTTGCGCCTGGGTAATAGTATTTGTATGAGTAGGCCTGGTCTTGGGGCAGGTCGCGCGGGCCGTTAGCTCCCCATACCCAAATCAGGTTGTTTAGTTTGTGGTAGTTGGTGTAGCGGTCGTACATCATCTTCCATAACTTGCTGATGCCATCCGGCCCTTTTTTATCGCCCCACCAAAACCATACGCCATTCATCTCGTGGTATGGCCGCCAAAGTACGGGTACTTTTGCATCCTGTAGTTTTTTCAGCCATACGGCTATCTGGTCAACCTGTGCCAGCCAGCGTTTGTTTAATTCGGTATTAGGTGTGGTTAGCTCCTTCCATTGGGCGGGGGTAAGCTTGGCCTGTACGCTTTCTTTCCAGCCGTAAGGCGGGTTATCGGTAGGGCGGCCCTGGTGCCACATCAGGCAGATAAGGTAGCCTTGTTTATAACGTTTAATGGCCTGGTCAACTATGGTTTGGCCAACGTCATTGGTGCCGCTCCAAATAAAATCGGCACCCCAAAGGCCAGGTTCTTTACCGGTAATCGCTTTTACGCTATCCAAATGCTTGTTAGGTATATGCGGGTAGTTGTGCTGCCCGGTTATAATGTGTTTGCCTTTAATACTGTAAATGTAACTCAACAGTTTGCGCGCCTCGGGTGTGGTGTTCGGGTTTACCGGGGCAAACTGTTGCTGGGCAAAGCCGTTTAGCCCTGCCACAAGGGCAAGTAGGGTAAGCTTTATTCTCATAATAGGTTTTTTAACAAAGCTACTCAGTAGCCGAAGCAGGGGTTAATGTTTATTTATCCTTATAGTATATTATTTTGAGCCGTTTTTAAAGGTTGTTTAAACATTATTGTTGTTTCGCTGTAGTAATGATGTCTGGCGCAAAACTGATGTCGGGCGTTATAGCTGATGCCTGTTTTATCTCTGCTGCCACAATAAAAACATTTACAATCTATCTATGGAAATAATAACTTACCCGGGTAAACCGTACCCGCTGGGTGCAACGTGGGATGGCGAAGGCGTGAATTTTACACTTTATGCCGATAATGCTACCGGCGTTGAACTGTGCTTGTTTGATTCGCCCGAATCTCAAACCGAATCAAAAAAAATTAAGCTTTATGAACGTTCACATCAGGTATGGCATGTTTACCTGCCGGGTGTAAAACCAGGGCAGTTATACGGCTACCGTGTGCATGGCCCTTATGAACCGCAGAACGGCCACCGCTTTAACCCGAATAAATTATTGTTAGACCCTTATGCCAAGGCCATTGCGGGTGTAATTGACTGGCACGATTCACTGTTTGCCTACCAGGTTGGTCACCCTGATGAAGACCTGAGCTATAGCGAGGAAGACAGCGCGCCTTATATACCAAAATCGGTAGTTATTGATAATAATTTTGACTGGGGAGATGATGCTCCGCCACGTACGCCATATCATCAGTCAGTGATCTACGAAGCACACGTTCGTGGCCTTACAATGCAGCACCCGGAGATACCGGAGGATATCCGAGGTTCTTACGCGGCTATCGCGCATCCGGCTATCATCAAGCACCTGCAGGATTTAGGCATCACCGCTATTGAACTGATGCCGATCCATCAGTTTGTGAACGACCGTTACCTGGTTGAAAAAGGTCTGCGTAACTACTGGGGCTATAACTCCATCGGCTTTTTTGCGCCTGATGTTCGCTATTCATCCAGCGGCGTTACCGGCGGACAGGTAAGCGAGTTCAAAAACATGGTGAAGGAGTTACATAAAGCAGGAATAGAGGTTATACTTGATGTGGTATACAACCATACCGGCGAGGGTAACCAGATGGGGCCTACGCTCTCATTTAAAGGCGTGGATAACGCGTCATATTACCGTTTGGTTGATGATGATAAGCGTTTTTACATGGACTATACAGGTACAGGTAATACGCTTAATGCTATGCTGCCCAATGTGTTAAGATATATAATGGATAGCCTGCGTTACTGGATAACCGAGATGCATGTTGATGGCTTCCGCTTTGATCTTGCGTCGACCTTGGCCCGCGAACTGCATGAGGTAAACCGGTTGAGCGCGTTTTTTGATATTATTCACCAGGATCCCATCATATCGCAGGTTAAGCTGATTGCCGAGCCCTGGGATGTGGGCGAGGGTGGTTACCAGGTAGGTAAATTCCCGCCGGGATGGGTGGAGTGGAATGGTAAATACCGTGATTGCATCCGCGATTACTGGCGTGGTGCCGACAGTATGCTTGGCGAGTTTGCCCAGCGCTTTACCGGCAGCCCCGACCTTTACCAGGATGACTACCGCAGGCCTACTGCCAGCATCAACTTTATAACCGCGCATGATGGTTTCACCATGCACGATCTGGTATCGTACAACG
Organism: Mucilaginibacter defluvii; assembly: GCF_039543225.1. Taxonomy (NCBI): domain Bacteria; kingdom Pseudomonadati; phylum Bacteroidota; class Sphingobacteriia; order Sphingobacteriales; family Sphingobacteriaceae; genus Mucilaginibacter; species Mucilaginibacter defluvii. The sequence continues at coordinate 858,370 of NZ_BAABJI010000002.1, read as the reverse complement.
AGAAACACAACGATGCCAACGGCGAAGATAACAACGATGGCGAAAGCCACAACCGCTCGTGGAACTGCGGTGCAGAGGGGGAAACTGATGACGAATCGGTAAACGAGCTTCGCGCGCAGCAAAAGCGTAATTTTATGTCGACGCTATTTTTATCGCAAGGGGTGCCTATGTTGGTAGCCGGCGATGAAATGGGCCGTACACAGGGTGGTAACAACAATGCTTATTGCCAGGATAACGAAATTTCATGGGTAAACTGGGAGAATGCTGATAAAGAGCTGCTTGAGTTTACGCAAAAGCTCATACACTTCCGCAGGGAGCATCCCAACTTCAGGCGCAGGCGCTGGTTTCAGGGGCAGCCTGCTAAAGGCCAGCAACTGGAAGATATTGCCTGGTTTTTACCAGAAGGCGATGAAATGAGTGAGGAGAACTGGAGCCACGATTTTGCGAAATCATTAGCCGTATTTTTAAACGGAAAGGGTATTCACTCGCTCGGGGCAAAAGGGGAGCGCATAGTGGACGATAGTTACTATGTGATATTTAACGCGTTTCATGAAGCTATAGATTATAAATTACCGGCTGAAAAATTCGGCAAAAAGTGGAAAGTGGTTTTAAACACCGCCGATTATAAAGCCGACAGATCAGTTTATAACGCCGGGGAAACGGTTACTGTTGAAGGGCGTACAGTGGTTTTATTAGAGCATCATAACAAGCATGAAGAAGCCGCAGATTAATAAACGGAGCCTTGGCGTAAATTTTGGTGCTGACGGCTTGGCTCAAATAGCGGTTTGGGCGCCGCTTGTAAAGCAGATTTCTGTTGTAGTGGATGAAAAAAAACTTGATTTACCGCTCAAAGGCGAAGATTATGGTTACTGGACGCTCACTACCGATAAAATACAGCCCGGCGACAGGTATATGTTTAATTTGGATGGAGAGAAGCAGCGCCCCGACCCAGCCTCTCTTTCGCAACCTGAAAGTGTGCACGGGCCGTCGGAGGCGTTAGATATTTCCACGTTTAATTGGACTGACGCTTTATGGACGAATCACAAGCAGGATGCCTACATCATCTACGAACTGCATATTGGTACGTTTACTCCTGAAGGTACATTTGATGCCGCCATCACAAAACTCGATCATCTGGTTGAAGTGGGCATTACGGCTGTGGAAATTATGCCGGTAGCGCAATTTCCCGGCGGCCGAAACTGGGGTTATGATGGCGTTTTACCCTATGCGGTGCAGGACACTTATGGCGGTCCGGAGGGACTGATGCGTTTGGTTGATGCCTGCCATGCAAAAGGCCTGGCGGTTGTGTTGGATGTGGTTTACAATCACCTTGGCCCCGAAGGAAATTACTTCAACGATTTTGGTGCCTACTTTACTGATAAATATCACACGCCATGGGGCAATGCCATCAATTTTGATGATGCCTGGTGCGATGCTGTACGGCTATATTACATCGAGAACGCATTGATATGGTTCAGGGATTTTCATATCGATGCGCTGCGGATGGACGCTGTTCACGCGATTAAAGACCTTAGTCCGACACATGTACTTAAGGAGATCAAACAGCATGTCGATGAATTAATGGCTTTGACAAGCCGAAAATATCACTTGATTGCCGAATTAGATTTGAACGATCCAGTTTATATAAATAGTTTAAATAATAATGGTTATGGCATTGATTTGCAATGGATTGACGAGTTTCATCATGCCCTTCGTGTAACAGCGGGTGAGCCACAAACCGGTTATTATTCGGATTTTACCGGAATAGATCATTTGGCAAAGACTTACCGCGACGCTTATGTGTTTGATGGTATATATTCGCCGCATCGGCTAAAAACATTCGGTGCGAGTGCTTCAAAAAACAAAGGAAATCAATTTATCGTATTCTCCCAAAATCACGACCAGGTGGGTAACCGCATGTTAGGCGAGCGTACCAGCACATTGGTAAGTTTTGAAATGCAGAAACTGATGGCGGCGGCGGTAATGTGTAGTCCATACATACCTATGTTATTTATGGGCGAAGAATGGGCTGAAACAAACCCGTTCCAATATTTTATCAGTCATACTGATGACGAGCTGGTAGAAGCCGTACGCAAAGGCCGCAAAGAGGAGTTTAAAGCTTTTCACGCCGAAGGCGAGACGCCCGATCCACAGTCGGAAGATACGTTTAACCGGTCGAAATTGCAATGGCAATTACTAACCCAACCCAGGCACAAGGAAATGCTGGAATACTACAAAACGTTAATAAATCTGAGAGTTAACCACAAGGCTTTAAGGGAATTAAACCGCGAAAACCTAAGTGTTACTGCTGATGCCGGTAAGAAAATCCTGATGCTTCAGCGCTGGCACGAAGATGAAAAAATTTGTTGTGTACTGAATTTTTCTGACAGTGTACAACAAGTTGATCTGCCTGAAAATAACAACTGGACAACGTTGTTTAACAGTGCTGACGAAAAGTGGGGCGGCAAAGCAATAATTCAGCAGGAGGAAGCGGCTCGCGCCGCATCAGTACAACCTGAATCTGTAACAGTTTATATCAATCGTTATGTTTAATCCAGTAGCAACCTATCGCATCCAGTTCAACAAGGATTTTACCTTTACCGATCTTGAACGGATAATACCGTATTTGCAATCGCTCGGAATAAAAACGCTGTATGCTTCTCCCATTTTTGAAGCCGTACCGGGCAGCACGCATGGTTATGACGTTACCAATCCGCACGTAATCAATCCGGAAATAGGTACGCTGAAACAACTGCGGCAGATAAGTAAACGGTTAAAAGAGAGTGGAATAAACTGGTTGCAGGACATCGTGCCAAATCATATGGCTTTTGATACCAAAAACAGTTGGTTGATGGATGTGCTGGAGAAAGGCACGTTATCCGCTTATGCCTCATTTTTTGATACCGCCGGAACAAGCGAGCTTTTTGAAGGCAAAATTATGTTGCCCTTTTTAGGATCATCACTTGAGGACGTAATCAATAACGATGAATTAAAGCTGACTTACGCGGATGGCGCTTTTTATCTGAGCTACTACGATAACAATTATCCGGTTAATATAAGCACCTACGACGCGGTGTTATCAGCCGTAAAAGGAAAAGATAGCGCACTGAAAAAGTTGCTGCAGGAAATTAAACAAACACATCAAAATGATGATGTAAGTGCTTTTACAATAGCTTTTAATGAGTTAAAAATCCAGTTAAAATCCTTGTTTTCCGGCGAGGGATATAAGGGTAAGATCGACCGGGCAATCCAACTGATCAATCAAGATAAGGCTGAGCTTTCGCAACTTGTTGAGATGCAGTATTACCGGCTGTGTAACTGGCAGGAAACCGATAGCAAGATAAATTTCCGCCGGTTTTTTACCGTGAACGGGTTGATCTGCCTGAACATGCAAAACCCGAACGTATTTACAAATTATCATAAATTCATTGCATCATTACTTAAAGAAGGTGTATTCCAGGGCGTCAGGGTTGACCATGTTGATGGTTTGTATGATCCGACAGGTTATCTGGAAAATCTGCGCAAGCTTGTTGGTAATGACGTTTACATCGTGGTAGAAAAGATACTGGAAAAAGACGAGCAATTGCCGGAAAGCTGGCCGATTGAAGGGGCAACTGGCTACGAGTTTTTAGCAGTAATCAATAATTTGCTAACCAATGCAGATGGCGAAAAGCAGTTTACTTCGCTATACAACCGCTTAACAGGTAATGGTAAGTTAAGTGAGGCCGATATACACGAAAAAAAGGCTTACATACTAAAACAGCACATGGCAGGAGAACTGGCTAACCTGACCAGGTACTTTTGCGAATTTAATTTGATCGGTGAGCATGAGCATCAGCAAACAGACCACGAAAAGCTAAAGGAAGCTATTGCCCGGTTTTTAATTTACTGCCCGGTTTACAGGTATTATGGCAACACGATGCCGCTTGCAGCGGATGAAGCAAAGCAGGTATCAGCCATCATAAAAAAAATAAAAGAAAGCGATGCAGAGCTAAAGCAATCAGCAATGCTATTAGAGCAGGCTTTACTGAAAAATCCGGAAGAAAAGGCCGCGGAATATGCTGATAATGCTTTAAGTTTTTATCAGCGCTGTATGCAGTTAAGCGGTCCGTTGATGGCTAAAGGGGTTGAAGATACGCTGATGTATACCTACAACCGTTTTGCAGCGCATAATGAAGTAGGAGACGCGCCGGACGCGTTTGGTATGCCGGTTGATGAATTTCATGCCTATATGAAGCATAGGCAAGCCCATTGGCCGCTTGCGCTAAACGGTACATCAACGCATGATACTAAGCGTGGCGAAGATGTGCGCGCAAGGCTCAATGCGCTATCTGCCATGCCTGATTTGTGGAGCAAAGCAGCTGAGCAATGGATTAAAGAAAATTCACAGCCGGACGGTGATAAGGTGCTTGATGTTAATGATATATACCTGATTTTTCAAACCATCGTCGGCGCATACTCGATGCCCGGACAGGGAGACGATAACTTTGAACAGCGCCTGCATGATTATCTGGAGAAGGCGCTTCGTGAGGGTAAACAGCATTCGCAATGGGCGCAGCCGGATGAAGATTATGAAACAGCGGCTAAAAATTTTGCGTCGCGTTTACTCGATAATGGTTCACCATTTTGGAAGAGTTTCTCGGGCATTCACCCGCAACTTGCCGATCATGGTATTGTTAATTCACTGTCGCAGTTACTGCTCAAATTCACTTGCCCGGGCGTACCTGATATTTACCAGGGCTGCGAGCGTTGGGACCTGAGCCTTGTTGACCCGGATAACCGCAGAGATGTTGATTATACTTTAAGTGATACATTGCTGAAAGATATACAATTAGGTGCAAGAGAAGATATTAAACGGCTTTGGAACGAACGATATACCGCCTCCATCAAGCTTTGGCTTACCAAAAGCTTACTTGCCATTAGGATTAAATATTCCGAAGTATTTACTTCCGGAAAATACGTGCCGTTAAAAGTTAAGGGTAAATACAAGCAGCATATCCTGGCATACGCCAGGCATTATCAGCAACAATGGATAGTGACGGTTATCCCGCTACACCTGCCTGTTATAAAAGCAAACATTGCCGAAGAGTCGATTAATTGGGCATCTACAAGGATCGTACTACCTGAAGGAATACCCGAAAGCTATTACAATGAGTTAGCAGGAACAGAGGGCCGCTCGCAAGAGGATGAATTGTTTATAAAAGATGTCTTTGCAGATTATCTGCCTTTGGGATTAATTAGCTTTAAGCGTCAGGAGAGCCCACGCGGATCAGGCCTGTTGTTGCATATCACATCGTTGCCGTCTGATTTTGGCGTAGGCGATTTGGGGCCGCAAGCATTAGCCTTTGCACATGCTTTGGCGTACAGCCAGCAAAAATACTGGCAGCTGCTTCCACTTACACCAACCGAGATGGTAAACAGCCATTCGCCATATAGTTCGTTTTCAAGTATGGCCGGGAATACGTTGCTTATTAGCCCGGAGTTGCTGGCTAAAGATGGTTTGTTAACCAACGACGACTTAAAAGCCCATGCAATGCCATCAAAAGCTGAAGTGGATTATGTCGCGGCTGAACGTATTAAGCAGCAGTTACTGAATATTGCCTGGGGTATTTTTCAAAAGCAAGGCGAAAATTCACAAGCTGATTTTGCGAGCTATTGCCGCGAGCAGGATGCCTGGCTTAACGATTTTGCACTATATGTGGTGATAAAACAGCATCACGGTGGCAAGCCCTGGTATGAGTGGCATCAGGATTATAGTCAGCGTAAAGACAAATCGCTCAAAGCCTTCGGCCGCAAATATGCTGATGAAGTGCTTAAAGCCAAATGGATGCAATATATTTTTGCCAAACAATGGCAAGGCTTGCGTAGCTATTGTAATGACTTGGGTGTAAAGCTCTTTGGCGATCTGCCATTTTACGTAAGCTATGACTCGGCAGACGTTTGGGCGCACCGCGAATTTTTTAATCTGGATGAACAAGGTAAAATGCTTGGCGTAGCAGGTGTACCGCCTGATTATTTTAACGCCGATGGACAGCTTTGGGGCATGCCTGTTTTTTGCTGGGATAAGCTAAAGCAGCAAAATTACAGCTGGTGGGTACAGCGCATCAAAAAAAATATGGAACTTTTTGATGTGCTCCGTCTGGATCATTTCAGGGCATTTGCGGCGTACTGGGACGTACCGGCCGACGAAACTACCGCCATAAATGGTAAGTGGCAGCAAGGCCCTGGCAATCATTTCTTTGAAACGCTGAAAGCTGAGCTCGGAGAGTTACCGTTGGTTGCAGAAGATTTGGGCGATATTGACGACGCGGTATACCAGCTGCGTGATGAGTTTAGTTTGCCGGGCATGAAAGTGCTACAATTCGCCTTTGGCGATAACATGCCGCAGTCGCCCTACATACCCCACAATTACACCGCAAATTATATTGTTTATACCGGTACGCATGATAATAACACTACTGTTGGCTGGTTTCGGCAGGACGCCGGGAAGCCCGAAAAACGCAGGCTTTTCGATTATACAGGCATCAAAATAAAATCAGGTAACGTGCACGAGGTGATGATCAGGCTGGCGATGAATTCGGTAGCAAACACATGTATCATTCCGGTTCAGGATCTGCTTGGTCTTGATGAAGAATCTCGTATGAATATACCGGCCTCGTCATCAAAAAATTGGCTTTGGCGTTTAAAACCGGGGCAGCTCGGCCAAAAAGATATTAAGAAGCTACTTAAATGGACGTTAGCCGGCAATCGTGTGTAAATAAAATTACAACAATTTGGAATTTAGTGTGTTAAAGTTACACGCACCAGTTAAATAACCGATTGTACATTATTATTAAAACAAAAAGTCATGCAGAATTTCGAGGATTTCAACCGCAGGAATTTTTTAAAGACCTTATCAATCAGTGCCGGTGCATTGATGTTGTCGCCGGCATTACAGGCGTTCAACCCGCAGGGTAAAAAGCTTGGTATAGCGCTTGTTGGTTTGGGCGGTTATAGTGGTGGCCAGCTTGCGCCCGCATTGCAGCAAACCAAACACTGCTACCTGGCCGGTATTGTTACCGGCACACCCTCAAAAGCCGACGAATGGTCAAAAAAATACAACATACCCGATAAGAATATTTATAACTACAGCAACTTCGATGAGATAGCTAAAAACCCGGCTATAGATATTGTGTACGTGGTGCTCCCTGTATCCATGCATAAGGAATTCACCATCCGCGCAGCAAAAGCAGGCAAGCACGTTATCTGCGAAAAACCTATGGCCCTTAACGCGGCCGACTGTACGGAGATGATTGCAGCCTGTAAAAAGGCAAATCGTATGCTCTCTATCGGTTACCGTTTGCATTTTGAGCCGCATAATATGGAGATGATGCGCCTGGGCCAAAAAAAGGTGTATGGTAAAGTAACCGCCATTGATACAGGTAACGGTTTTGTATATCGCGGAGACCCCAACGCCTGGCGATTAAAAAAAGCGCTTTCAGGAGGCGGCGCGTTGATGGATATGGGGGTATACTCTATTCAGGGTACTCGCTACACGTTAGGGCAGAATCCTTTGTTTGTAACCGCTACCGAGCAAAAAACAAACAACGAGTTATTTAAAGAAGTTGATGAAACCATTATGTGGGAGTTCGAATTTCCGGGAGGGTTAAAAACTACTGGTAAGTCGAGCTATAATAATAACTGGGGTTATTTAAAAGCTACCGCCGAGAAAGGTCAGTTTTCTCTTGAGCCCGCGTTTGGGTACGGCGGCATAAAAGGTACAACGCACGAAGGTATTATGAATTTCCCGCAGATAAACCAGCAGGCCGCCCAGATGGATGATTTCGCCTTATGCGTATTAAATAAAAAACAAACACGCGTACCCGGTGAGGAAGGCTTAAAGGATATGAAGGTGATTGATGCCATTTATCGCAGCATAGTATCCGGGAAAAAAGAAAAGATAGTGTAACATTTACATCACGTAAAGCAGGTATACAATTGCCAATCAGAATAACATTTTTTCCTTCTTGTTAAATTCATTATAATATTTTACTCTTGAATAAAAATGCGAGAGTTTATTGTTATTATTGATGGTGAATAGCGATTTTATTATTAGAATGTTTTAAACATTGTGTGATTTTTTGCTAACTTCGCAATTAAGGTTATGCAAAAAAAGTTTGCTTACATATTTGTATCCGTTATTTGTTGGTTTGCCATTATTGTGGTATCTCCTATTTCGGGTGCCCTTGTACACAAACAATATGATGCTAACAGCCAAAACCTTAACGGTAAGTATACTCACGCGCACATAAGTGCAGATGATGCGAACTTTTATAACGATGATGCATCTGAGTCTACCAACCAAAAACGGCTTGTAGCCCGGTTCAGGGTTCGCTTCCTTTTAAATCGTACTGTCCAGATTAACGCGCTTTTGCCAACCGGAAATTCCATTCCGGGGTTGTTACCGGCGCATGTAAAGCATTTGTTTTCACGATTTGTAATCAGCAAAGCATTTTTGCCCGCTTATTACGGGTTTCTGTTCAGGCTTAGCCCTTTCTAATACATTTTCTTTTTCTGCCATTTGCGGTTTCGCCGTAAATTTTTTTGTTACACCCACGCTTCAGTGTGTAATTTATTACAGCTTTAACAAACCAAACAATGAAAAAGATTAAAGTTTTAGGCTATGCTATAGCCCTTGCCGCGGCATTTATGGTCACGGGTTGCTCTTCAGGTACTGCCACAGATAAGGCAGCTGAAAATGCTGATACACTTCATTATCCTGTAATGACGTTACAGGCTACAGATACCGTACTGAAAAAACCTTACGTTGCCGATATCCAGGCACACAAGAATGTTGAAATCCGCGCCCGTGTACAGGGCTTTCTTGAAAAAATATATGTTGACGAGGGCAAGCCGGTAAAAAAAGGGCAATTACTATTCAAGATCAACGATCAGGAGTTTAAAGTGCAGCTTACCAAAGCAAAGGCCGCTTTAAGTAATGCAGTGGCCGATGCCAAGGCTACCGAACTTGAGGTTGACCGTGTTAAGATGCTAGTTGACAAGAAAGTTATCGCCAAATCCGAACTTGAAGTAGCACAATCTAAATTAAATGCCGACAGGGCTACTATAGACGAAGCACGTTCGATGGTGCAAAGCGCGCAAAACCAGTTGGCTTACACACAGGTAACAGCGCCGTTTGATGGCATTGTTGACCGTATTCCGCTAAAAGCAGGTAGTTTGATTGATGAAGGCGCGCTGCTCACCAGTTTGTCTGACGTAAGCTCGATGTACGCGTACTTCAGCTTTCCTGAAAACGAATATCTGCGTTATGTGCGCACCATGAAAACTTCGCCCGATAAAACAAGCACTGAGGTAAGCCTGGTACTGGCTGATGGTTTGGAATTCCCGGAAAAAGGGAAGATAGAAACCATCGAAGGTGAAATAGAACAAACTACCGGTTCAATTAATTTCCGTGCCCGTTTCCCTAACCCGCAGGGATTATTGAGGCATGGCGCAACCGGCAAATTATATATCTCCACAAAAGCCGAAAATGTGGTTATGGTACCGCAGCAATCGGTGTTTGACATTCAGGACAAAAGCTACGTTTACGTGGTTGACGAGGGTAACAAACTGCACATGCAGGCATTTACCCCGCTAACACGTTTCTCACATTACTACATTGTAAAGGAAGGCCTCAAAGCAGGCGATAAAATCCTGTACGAAGGCACTCAGAACGTACGCGACGGAATGGTAATTAAACCCAGGCAAGTAGCAAAGGATGCTTTTATAGCGATGCAATAAGCAAAGCGTCCGGAGTTGCAATTATGTGGCGATCCTTGCTAAAAAGGATACGCCTGAGTTTAGTATGTACATTTTTCTGAAACTGATATGTTTGAAACCTTTATAAAGCGGCCCGTGCTGTCGCTTGTTATATCCCTCATTATTACCTTACTGGGGGTGCTGGCCCTGGTTACGCTGCCGGTTACCCAGTTCCCTGATATTGTGCCGCCGTCCGTCACAGTTACTGCTAATTACACAGGAGCCAATGCCGAAGTATGCGCCAAAGCCGTTGCTACACCGCTTGAACGGGCCATCAACGGGGTGCCGGGCATGACGTATATGTCCAGCGTTTGCAGTAACGACGGCTTAACCGTCATCCAGATCTATTTTAACGTCGGTATTGACCCCGACCAAGCTGCGGTAAATGTGCAGAACCGTGTTTCGACCATTATTGATGAGTTGCCAGAAGAGGTAATTAAGGCTGGTGTCACCACCGAAAAGGAGGTAAACAGTATGCTGATGTACCTCAACATCATGAGCGACGATAAAAACATGGATGAAAAATTCATCTATAACTTTACCGATATCAACGTACTGCAGGAGCTTAAACGTATTGATGGCGTAGGCCGTGCCGAAATTATGGGTGCCAAGGAGTACTCCATGCGTGTATGGTTAAAGCCGGATAAAATGCTGGCCTACAAGGTGTCTACCGATGAGGTGATCGACGCTATCCGTGCACAGAATGTAGAGGCCGCACCAGGCAAAACCGGGCAAAGCTCTGATAAATCCCCGCAGATGCTGCAATATGTATTGCGCTACCCGGGTAAATTTTTTGACCCGAAGCAATACGAAAACATTGTTATCCGCGCCGATGAAGGTGGGGCAGTGCTGATGCTGAAAGAGGTGGCCGATGTAGAATTCGGCTCACTTACCTACAGCATGGTATCTAACACTGACGCCCGCCCATCCGCCTCTATCATGATCAAGCAAAGACCGGGTTCAAACGCCCGCGATGTAATCAACAACATCAAAACCCGCATGGCCGAGTTAAAGGAAACCTCGTTTCCAACGGGTATGACGTATAATGTAAATTATGACGTATCCCGCTTCTTAGATGCCTCGATACATGAGGTATTGCGTACGCTTGTCGAGGCCTTCTTACTGGTTTTCGTTGTAGTCTATATATTCTTGCAGGATTTCAGGTCGACATTAATACCGGCTCTGGCGGTACCTGTAGCGTTGATAGGCTCACTCTTTTTTATGCAGATGCTGGGTTTTTCCATCAACCTGCTTACATTATTCGCGTTGGTGCTGGCAATCGGTATTGTAGTAGATAACGCCATTGTAGTGGTTGAGGCTGTCCACGTAAAAATGACCGAAGAGCATTTAAGCCCGATGGATGCCACCGTTAGCGCTATGCGCGAGATCAGCGGGGCGATTGTAGCCATAACCCTCGTGATGTCGGCGGTGTTTGTACCGGTAGCCTTTATGTCGGGGCCGGTAGGGGTGTTTTACCGGCAGTTCTCGTTAACATTAGCTATATCCATCGTTATATCAGGCGTTAACGCGTTAACGCTTACACCCGCGCTTTGTGCGCTGATGTTAAAGCATGATCATGCCCCGCGGAAAAAGAGTTTTATTCAAAAATTCTTCTCGGGGTTTAACAAGAGGTACGATGGCTTGCAAAACCGGTACGCAAAGTGGATGAATTATCTGTCGCCGCGTAAAGGTTTAACGCTGATTATCCTGGCTGGATTCTTTATCCTGACCTGGGGCACTAACGCCTTATTGCCCACCGGTTTTATCCCAACGGAAGATCAGGGTATGTTGTACGTGAACGTAACCACGCCTGCGGGCGCTACGGTTGAACGTACCGAGCAGGTGCTGAAACAGGTTGAAGCGCAAACCAAAAGCATTAAGTCCATCGAGTCGGTATCAACCCTTGCGGGCTACAGCTTGGTGAATGAGATAGCCGGTGCATCCTATGGTATGGCCATGATCAGCTTAAAACCTTGGGATGAACGGGAGGAATCATTAACGGATGTGATAAAGTTATTAGAGGATAAAACCCGTAACATCAGCGATGCATCCATACAATTCTTCCCGCCGCCAACGGTGCCTGGTTTTGGTAATGCCAGCGGTTTTGAGATACGGATGCTTGATCGCAGCGGTCGTGGCGATCTGCAAAACGCGGCGGCCGTTACCCAAAAGTTTGTAAAGGCGCTGAATGACGCGCCCGAGATCATGGGCTCGTTCACCAGTTTCGACCCTAACTTCCCGCAGTACATGATTACGGTCGATCAGCAAACGGCAGCCAAAAAAGGTATCACAATAGATAAAGCCATGTCGACCCTGCAAACCCTGATGGGGAGCTACTATGCTTCAAACTTTATCCGTTTCGGGCAAATGTACAAGGTGATGGTTCAGGCTGCGCCGGAGTACCGATCCAAACCGGAGGATGTGCTTAATCTGCAGGTGAAGAATACCAAAGGCGAGATGGTACCCTTTTCCACCTTTATCAAAATGGAAAAGGTATTCGGGCCTGAGCAGTTAACGCGCTACAACATGTATACCTCGGCCATGATAACGGGCGATGCGGCACCTGGCTACAGTAGTGGCGATGCGCTGAAAGCCATACAGCGTGTGGCTGATGAAACGCTGCCTAAAGGCTTTGAGTTTGAATGGTCGGGCATGACACGGGAGCAGGTACTTTCAGGCGACCAAGCGATATACATCTTCGCTATCTGTTTGGTGTTTGTGTACCTGCTGCTTGCCGCGCAGTACGAGAGCTTTTTGCTACCGTTGCCGGTTATTCTTTCGCTGCCTACAGGTATTTTCGGAGCCTTCTTCTTTTTGAAGATATGCGGATTAGAGAATAACATTTATGCGCAGGTAGCCCTGGTAATGCTCATCGGTTTGTTGGGTAAAAATGCCATCCTGATCGTAGAGTTCGCCATTCAGCGCCAAAAGGAAGGTTTGACCGTTGTACAAGCCGCCATTGAAGGTGCCGTATCAAGGCTTCGCCCGATTTTGATGACCTCGCTGGCGTTTATAGCAGGGTTGATTCCATTATGTATTGCGAGCGGTGCAGGTGCTATGGGTAACCGTTCCATCGGTACGGCATCAGCAGGAGGAATGTTGCTGGGCACCATATTCGGTTTGGTGCTTATACCCGGCCTGTACGTAATATTCGCCTCAATGGCTAATCGCGACAGCAAAAAGAAAGAAGAAGCTGCGCACGCTGAAGCGCTTGATCCAGTAAATTATTAATCATCCAGATACCATCAAAATGCTTAAAAAAGCAAATAAATATATTATACCTGCGGTTTTTGCAGCGGCATGTTTTGCCGGCTGTAAAAACTACAAGGCCACAACGGCCGAGGCCAACATAAAGTTGCCTGACACTTTTACAGGCAGTACCGATACCACAAGCATTGCCCGATTGCCCGTTAAACAGTTTTTTACCGATCAAAATCTGATCAGCCTAATCGATTCTGCGTTAGGAGCCAATCCCGATATTTTAACTGCACTACAACGTGTTGAGGTTGCAAAAGCTAACGTGCGGTTTAATGCTTCAAGATTGTTGCCGCAGATAAGCGCTACGGCAAATGCCGGCGTTGAAAAATACGGCGACTACACCCAAAACGGCGTTGGTAACTACGATACCAATTTTTCGCCTAACATAAACGACAAGCAGCGCATACCTGATCCGGTTCCAAATTATTTCCTCGGCTTTCAAAGCTCTTGGGAGATCGATCTGTGGGGTAAGTTAAGCAGCCAGAAAAAAGCAGCCTATGCCCGTTTCTTGGCCAGCCAGAGCGGTTACCGGTTGGTGATCACCTCATTAACGGCACAGATAGCGCAGTCATATTACCAATTGTTAGCGCTTGATACCGAGCTGAAGATCATCAATAAGAATATCGGTTTACAGGAGAAGGCTTTAGAGATCATCAAGATACAGAAGCTGGGTGGCCGGGCTACTGAGTTGGCAGTGCAGCAGTTTCAGGCACAGCTGCTGCGTACTAAAAGCCTGGAGTACAGTACCCGTCAGCAAATCAAGGAAACCGAAAACCAGCTTAACTTTTTAACCGGTAATTTTGATAAGCCGATCAGCCGTGACACGTCTATTAATTCGGCTACCTTGCCCGGGGTTCTGTCTGCAGGTGTGCCAAGCCAGCTATTACTAAACCGGCCGGATGTGCAGGCGGCTGAGCTGGAGCTTGCTGCCATGAACGCGGATATTAAAACCGCGCGGCGAAGCTTTTTACCATCGTTAACACTTACGCCTTACGTAGGTTATAACGCGTTTAAATCGTCGCTGCTGTTTGATCCGGGAAGTTTAACCTGGGGAGTATTAGGCGGACTTACCGCGCCGATATTTAACCGCAAAGCCCTAAAGGCTGATTTGCAACGTACCGTTGCCGAAAGCAAGGTTGCTGTTTATAATTACCAGAAAACCATATTGGCCGGTTTTCAGGAAGTAAGTAACGGCTTAAACGGCATCGAAAATTATAACAAGTTTTACGAGCTAAAGCAGGAAGAACTCAAATCCTTAAATAATGCTTTAGCGGTAGCTAATGATCTGTATTTGGTTGGCCGGGCTAACTACCTGGAGATCATTACCGCGCAACAAAGCGTGTTAGAGGCAGAGCTTGACCTCGCCAACACCAAGCGTAATATATTTTTGAGCGCGGTTAACCTTTACCAGGCAGTAGGGGGAGGCTGGCGCTAAATAAATATCTTTTCCGTGTGTTTTTTTAGATGATGAGTGCCGCTGTAAAGCGGCATTCGTTTTTTTAAATAGTTCTGTTCGGTTGTTATTGGCTTACTTGGTTGCCACCAATTTGTTTTTGTTTAGCTTTTCGATATTTAGCTAGGTTGATAAGTAATACACTGCCTAAAATAATTACCAGTCCGCCGATCTGCAGGGCGGTGATCTGCTCATGCGCGAAAAGAATACCTAACAGCACGGCTATAACCGGGTTAACATACGCATATGTGCTTACTTGCGTAGCCGGCCGAACTTTTAACAACCATACATAAGCGCTAAAGGCCACTATCGATCCAAATATCACCAGGTAGGCTACCGCCCACCATGAAGCGGCAGGTATTTCGCTCCATTTTAACCTGTCTAACTCGCCATGTACAATGCTGCACGGTATAAAGGCAATGCCCGCGGCCAGCATTTGCCAGGTGGTGTTTACTGTTGTTGATGTACCCGACGCTTTATATTTGGAATATAAGGATCCTGCGGCCCATATTACAGAGCCAAATACCGCGATAGCCATGTAGGGTAATTTTGACGGCCCGCCGGAATGCATGGCAACATCTAACTGCTCAGCAAAAAGCATAACTACCCCGCCAAAGCCAATTAACAAGCCAATAACGGTTGAGGGGTTTTTCAGGTTCTCCCGCCAGTTTGCCTTATCCAACAGTACAAACCATATTGGCGCCGCCGATACCAATATGGCTGATACCGCGCTCGGTACTTCGAGCTCGCTGATTATCAGCGCGCCCGTGCCGCCAAAGAGCAGGAGCAGGCCGCTTATCATGGCGGGTTTATTTTTACTGAAATTCCAAACCTCTTCGCCGGTTGCCATACACCAGATCAGCATAATTGTTCCGGCTAATAAAAACCTGGCTGCACCTAAAAAGAAGGGCTGCATGCCCTGCAAAGCCAGCTGAATAAAAAAGTATGTTGAGCCCCAAACAATATATACCAATGCAAATGCAATGATTACCATCAGGGTTGAGCCTTTGTTTTGTGAGGTTGACATGAGGATTATGTTCTTGGGTTAAGCTTTCGGTATTACCAGCTGCTGTTGTTCTTTCACAGTTTCGAGTACTATAGTTGTGCGGGTACTTACTATACTTGATATTTTACTCAGGTGGTTTCGCATAATTCCTACCAGCGACGCCGAATCGTACGTACGGATCTTTACCAGATAGCAATCGTCGCCGGCCACATGGTGAACCTCTTGTACTTCAGGTATGGCAGCTAAGTATTTAGTGGTCTCTATATTGCCAGGGGCTTCGTTCGCTTTTATCGCAATAAAAGCAAGCATATTTTGCTTTAGCGCAGCCGGATTGATGGCTGCTGTGTATTGCATAATCACACCTTTCTGTTCAAGCTTCTTAACTCGTTCCAGTACGCCTGAAGGAGCCATGCCGATTTCGCGGGCAATGTCAGCGTTTGAAATGCGCGCATTATCCTGCATCAGGCGCAAAATATGCAAATCAGTTTTATCCAGAATTAAATCGTTATCTAACATAATTCTCAAATTTAGTTAAAATTAAGAATTATAATCAAATTTAGTATTTGAAAAATGAATTTAATTCTTTTTTGGTTTAAGGTTATATGTGTAACTTTTTTGTTAAGAAAATATATATTTGACCAACCAATTTTATTTCTTAACAATTATTTAAACCTGATGATTAAAAGATTTACGCTATGTTTATTTATAGCCGTAGCTGTATGGAGTTGCAAAACTACTAAGGAGACTGAACCGGCACCAGAGCCCGTACCTGAGAAAGCCGATACGGTTATGCTGACTTCCGTAGTTATTGAAGCTAAGAAAAATCCTGACCTGTTAACCGCCGACGTTAAAGCTACGATTAAGAATGACGAGATAACCGCACTTATCCCATCCATCAAAAACACTAAGAAACTGGTGGTAACTTTTACTACTAAAACCAGCGGAACCGTTGTAAAAGCCAACGATACCTTATTAGTAAGCGGCACCACTAAAACCGATTTTACCAAGCCGGTTACATATGTCCTAACTACGCCTAAAGGCTTAACCCGCAATTATACTTTCAAGGTTAAAAATTTTACAGGCATACCAATTTTTTATCTGACAACCAGCGCACCGGTCGACTCAAAAGATGTATATGTTAACGGTACACTCGTTATTAATACTAACGGTGAGTTTGAGCAGGAAAAGCTTACCATCCCTTTACAGATTAAGGGTAGAGGCAATTCAACCTGGATGCACCCTAAAAAGCCCTACCGGTTAAAGTTTACTGATAAGGCCGCCGTGCTGGGTATAGGGGCCGCAAAAAACTGGGTACTGCTGGCCAATTACTCCGACAAAACACTAATGCGCACCAGCCTTGCCTTTAATTTAGGTAGAAAGTTGGGCGTTGGCTTTACACCCGATAGCCGTTTTGTTGAGGTGGTAATGAATGGCGAGTACGCAGGTAGTTATTTATTGACGGAACAGGTGGAGGTTCATGAAAACCGGGTGAATATTCCTGAATTAAAAAAAGGCGATGTATCTGAAGACAAAATTACCGGTGGATATTTACTGGAGTGGGATCAGCGTTTGGATGAAACATTTTGGTTTCGAACCGCGCATGATATACCTTTCACGCTTAAATCACCATCAGAACTGCCGGAACCACAGTTCAACTACATCAAAAACTATGTGCAGCAAACAGAGGACGCCATCTTTGCTGATAATTTTGCTGATGTTAATGAAGGGTATGCCAAATATATTGATGTCAACTCCTTCGTAAATTATTTCATTGTACAGGAGCTGATGAAAAATCAGGATGCGCGTGATTTTAGCAGCATATATTTTTATAAGGATAGGGGTGGTAAATTAACGCTTGGGCCGTTATGGGATTTTGACCTGGCGCTGGGTAATGTGGATTATTCGGATGCACGATATCCAACAGGTTGGTGGGTTAAGGATGGCCCCTGGTTTGCACGCTTGTTTGAGGATGCTGTATTCCGTAAAAGGATTAAAGACCGCTGGAACCAGGTGAAGGGTACAGAGATTAAAGCTATTTATGCGGACATAGCGGCTAACAGCAATTATATTAATCTATCGCAACAGCAAAACTTTAAACGCTGGCCGATATTAAATGAGTATGTATGGCCCAATCCGGTGATTTTAGGTACATATAACAATGAGGTCAACCAAATAAAAACCTGGCTCGACAGCCGGATAGCCTGGCTGGATAGCGAGATAAATAAATGGTAGGTGATTAAGAGATTGTCGGCGATCTGTAATAAATGTTACCAATACAGTAATAATAATTATAATAATTTGTGAAAGTGTTAAAACAAAGTGGTACTTTTAGCTGTTACTATCCTTACACACTAAATTTTTCTGCTATGAACACCGCATTATTATCAAGCCCTATTATGTTTGTAACAACTTATTGGGGATCGCCTGCATTTGTTAAAGTAACGCCAACCGGTGATTTGTATGATTTGCAAATTAATGATCAGCATATGGCTTTATTGTCATACAATAATCGTGTGCTTACTGATGTTGAGGAGCGTTTAAGCGATTCAGAAATGCTTAAAGAAATATCGCGCCGCATACAGGAGCGTGCAGCCACTGCAGCTTAGCAGCTTAAACTTTATCACATCAACGTTGTTGTGGTTTAATCATGGCTAAACTTCAACGCAGTGTTCTTGTACTCTTTCTCCTTTTCTTACTGGTTAGCGGGCTTTATTTCGCCAAAGAATTTTTAGTTCCGATCACTATTTCCGGCTTATTCGCGATGCTTTTTATCGGGTTCAGTAACTACCTGGAAAGTAAAGGCATGTCGCGCGGTTTCTCGGCCTTTTTATCGGTGCTTACCCTGGTATTATCAGTTGCGTTGATATTGTATTTACTATCCATTCAGCTGAGTGAGTTTTCTACTAACGTAGATACCATGAAGCAGCGGCTTGCCGAAATATTACTCAACATTAAGCGCTGGGTTAATCAAACCGTCGGCTTGTCCATGAAACAGCAGGACGATATGCTTAAGCAGCAAACACAATCAGGCGCTGCGGGTAACCCGGGTACTATGGCGGCAGCGGTTGCCAGTTCGTTAATGAGTGTTACAGTTAATTTGGTGCTTGGCCTGGTTTATATGTTTCTATTGCTTTACTATCGCAGCCACATCAAAAAATTCATACTTAAAATAGTGCCTGATGAACAACTGAAGCGTACCGACGAAGTGGTACATGAGTCGGCCCGGGTAGCACAGAAGTATTTGAGTGGCCTTAGCCTGATGATTTTAATGCTGTGGGTGTTGTACGGAATCGGTTTTAGTGTTGTAGGCGTAGAAAACGCGATTTTTTTCGCTGTGCTATGCGGCATCCTTGAAATTGTGCCTTTTGTAGGTAATGTTACCGGCACTACGCTAACTGTTTTGGCTGTTATCGTTCAAGGGGGAGATGGTGGTATGATCGCCGGAGTTTTAGGTACATACTTCGTTATCCAGTTTACCCAAACGTATATAATTGAACCTTTGGTGGTAGGTGAGCAGGTAAGCGTTAATCCGCTGTTTACTATAATGGCCATTGTACTTGGCGAACTGATTTGGGGCGTGCCCGGCATGATACTGGCTATACCCGGCATAGGTATCGTCAAAATTATATGCGATAACGTACCCGAACTCAAACCTTACGGATTCCTGATCGGGTCGCAAAGCAAAAAATCTAACACAGGCATTATAGATAAGATTAAATCCATATTTAAAAAGGATTAACGGTATGGTTATTGTTTTGAATAACTAAATGTGCATTGCTTTAATGTACAATTATTAACTTAATACCAATGTTATGAAAAAGGGACAGGATTTGAGAAACAGCGGAAACTTTCAGGGCAATTCAATTGCCGACAGGGCGTTTACGAACAGCCGGGAAGTAACAAAGTCAAAAGGAATATCCAATGGCGGCGCCCAGCGGGCCGACCAGACATCTAATCGGGACAACATCCGCAAACAGGAAAATAAAAAATAGTGAAAAATGAAAACAGGCCTCGAGCCTGTTTTTTTATCTTAGGCACTTCATAAGCTAATTAGTTGTGACTGATAAGATAAAAACGTTTTTAACGCTATTTGCTATAACAGCGATTATAATAATTACATTTGTTTTGCTTACAAGGAAGGCTGAAAAATCAGAAGCTGAACACTTGTCAGAATTCAACAAAGGTTACAACCAGACAAAAGGTATTATTACAGATATCCATTACTATAAGGGTCGTACATTAACCGTTGAATATTTGGTTAACAACAAGGTTTACGAATCTACTATGGTTTGGGATATTAATCCCAAGCATTTAGATAGCGGAGATTCAATCTATATAAAATACGCAATTACAAACCCTCAAATAATATTTACAGAATTAAATAAAGATTATTATTCCCGATAGTTCCGATTCTTATTGTAACAAATCTACTGCATCAGATTTAACATAAAATTAATAGCACTTCTACCGGCATCCGGGCTTAAGCCAATTAATTTTGCAACCGGCATGCAAACGGAAAGTGAAGTTAAAATAAATACCCTCCATAACCTCGAAACCATTTTCAGGGAACATTATTCATACCTGTTCAGGTATGTGCACACGATGGTAAAGGATGAAGATGAAGCGAAGGATGTGCTGTCAGATATGTTCTTGAACTTGTGGATGCAAAAGGATAATCTGCAAATAACAAACATTAAAGCCTACCTTTTTCGCGCTGCACGCAACGGCGCCTTAAAAACCCTTACGGCCCGCCAAACAGATGAATTGACTGAGAATTGCTGGAACATCAGCGAGCAGGCCTTTAGTCCGTTTGAGCGTTTAGTCGCTAAAGAATCTGTTAAAATAGTTGAGCGTTTAATTAATAAGCTGCCGGCTATGCGTAAGGAAATCATCCAACTGCGTTTAACAGGATTGAAAAACCACGAAATAGCCAAAGTGCTGGACGTTACCGAAAAGAAGATAGAATACCACATGCGCGAAGCCATTGAACAATTGGGCTACTACATGCGCCACGAAAACTATGATCGCGCTACCATTGCCGGTGGATTGTTGCTGGTTAATGTAATGTTGACATTTATTTAACGATTTTTTTCGGGGAAAACCGGCCGGGCTTTGCTCTTTGCTAAAAGATATCTTGTAAACAAACATATGTCGAACAGAAGAGATTTTATAAAAGGCCTGGGCATAACCGGTGCCATGCTGAGCATCCCCGCGGTTATTAATGCCGAACCGGCGGTTGCCGCTTCAGAGAAAATTGATATTGCCAATATCACCCTAAAAGGCCGGGTGCTGAGCAACGGACAAGGGGTAGCCAATGTAGCCGTTACGGATGGTATTAACGTGGTGCTTACTGATAAAGGCGGCAACTATCAATTATTAAGTAACAAAACCGCGCAGTTTGTTTACATCAGCCTGCCTGCCGGATACGCCTTTCCGCATGAGAAGAGCATTGCCAGGTTTTTTAAACAGATTGATAACAAGCAATCGGTTTTTAAGGCTGATTTCGATCTCACACGTTTAGAAAAAGACGATGCTAATCATGCATTTGTGGTTTGGGCTGATCCGCAGATCATCTCAAAAAAAGATGCGGCTATTATGCTCGAAACTTCAGCGCCTGATTTACGCGACCTGGTAGCATCATATCCTGCCGGTACATTAATGCACGGCATAGGTTGCGGCGATTTGGTGTGGGATCATTTTGAACTTTACGAGGATTATAAGCAGGCCATCGGCATGTCGGGCATACCATTTTTTAACCTGATTGGTAACCATGATATGGACCTGGATGCCCGTACTGATGATTACTCGGCGCAAACTTTTAAAAAGAATTTCGGCCCGACATATTATTCTTTTAACCGCGGGCAGGTGCACTATGTAGTGTTGGATGATGTGTTCTTTATCGGTACGGCAAAACGCTACATTGGCTATTTGACCGAAACACAATTGCAGTGGCTGGAGCAGGATCTGTCGCACATAAAACCAGGTACAACGGTTGTAGTATCGCTACACATCCCGACCAATACAGGGGTGAAACGCAGGTTAAATAATAAAGAAGATGAATTAGGTGGCGTGGTATCAAACCGTGAACAGCTTTATAAAATATTGGCTCCTTACAAAGTACATATTATGTCGGGCCATACCCACATGAACGAAAAGTGGGAAGACCGCAATATGATCGAACACGTACACGGTACCGTTTGCGGCGCATGGTGGACGGGCCCAATCTGCAGCGATGGCGCACCTGCGGGCTACTCGGTTTACGAAGTTAAAGGCGGCGAGATCAGCTGGTATTATAAATCAACAGGCAAGCCAAAAGATTATCAGCTCAAAATTTACAAAAAAGGCTACCTGCAAACTGCACCCGATGAAGTAGTGGTCAACGTTTGGAATTGGGATAGCAAATGGACGGTGCAATGGTATGAGGACGGTGTGCTTAAGGGCAACATGGAACAACGTATTGATTATGACCCATGGACTGTTGAGCTTTACAAAGGCGATCAGTTGCCTAAAAAACATAAATGGGTTGACCCGACGTTGACCGATCACTTGTTCTTTGCCAAACCATCAGCAGGCGCTAAAAAAATAACCGTTACGGCTACAGATCGTTTCGGAAAAAAATATAGCCAGGATATGGATCTGGTATAATTAAAAACTTTTCACTTGATGGAGGCTGTTCCTGCTTTGCAGGGCAGCTTTTCTTGTTTTTAATGGTCGTGTTAACAATTACTTCATAAACGCTTAACTATTTCTTTCAGTGGAAAGGGACGGTGGATACCTCTTACTTGTAAAATGATCGCAGTGAACTGGGAGATACTTATAAAATACCTGAACAAGGAAACCACTGAAGCCGAAAACGCTGAAGTGAAATCCTGGCTTGCCGAACGGCCGGAGAATAAAACATTACTGCAATACCTGGAAGAACGCAGCCGCAAGGTTAATGAGCCGGTTAAAGGAGATGTTGTACATAACGAGTGGGTAAAACTGCTTGACCGTATGTATGCCGACCCAAAGCCGGTAAAGCAAACAAAAATTAAAAGGTTGTATGCCTGGGCTGGTGCAGCGGCTTCGTTAATATTGGTTTGCTGTATTACCTGGTATACAATGCAGCGGGAAAAAGATGCCTATGAAAATGGCTATACCTTCATAAAAAAATCACCGTCGCGAAAAAAAGTGGCACTGCCTGATGGGTCTGTGGTGTATTTAGCGCCCGATGCATCCCTGGAGGTAAGCAATGCTTATGGCCAGGCAAAACGCGAGGTACGCTTACGGGGCGAGGCTTTTTTTGATGTAAAACACAATTTAAAAAAATGCTTCATTGTACGTACAGCCAATAACTTGCAGGTAAACGTACTGGGTACATCTTTTAATGTTTATTCGGCCAAAGGTATATCTGAGCAAATTAAGGTGGCCACCGGTTTAGTCGGCTTTATTGAAGGTAAGAAAACGCACTTTATAAAAGCAGGCGAACAGTTAAAGTATAACGTTAGCGCAAAAACAGCACAGAAAATCCTGGTAAATATTGATGATGCGCAAAGTTTGCTTAACGGAACACTTTATTTCAATAACAGTAACGCATCACAAATAGCCTCAAAACTGGCACAGTACTACCATGTCAAAATAGAGGTTGAGCCGTCAGCCAATAAAAAATACAACCTGTTTAGCGGTGAGATGAAAGACAACGGTCTGGACAAACTGCTTGAGGGCCTTAACTACGCTACCGGATTACATTATAAATATAAAAACCAACAAACGATTATTTTTTACTAATCATCATCATGTATCGAAAATTTTTACACAAAAAAGTTCGGAATTACTTATGTGCCATACTTTGCTGTATACTGGCTTTGCCTTTGCATGCACAAAAGCGGCAGCTTAAATTTAACAGTACACAGGTAACCATTGCAAGCATAATCGACAGGCTGCAATCAATTTATAATTACAAGGTATCTTATGACGCCAATGTAAATACAGCCGGGAAAATTAATCTTTCCTCAACCGATCTTACACTTGGTCAGCTCATTACCGAGATAGAGCAGCAGGCCGGCATCGGTATCCGTAATATTGATGGAAACCTGGTATTTAAAAAGGTTGATACCTTTATGGTAAGTGGTACCGTAACATCGGCTGATGACGGATTGCCTTTGGCCGGCGTTACCATAACCAACATTGCCAAAAAATCATTAGGCAGCACGAATGCCGATGGCCGCTTTAATATCAGGGTGACGTCGGGCGCGCCGGTAAGCTTCGGCATGGTGGGCTTTGATACGTTTACAACCCGTTTTCAATCTGCAAACAACAATATTAAAATTAAGCTAATTACGGCCAATACTTCACTTAATGAGGTTGTAGTAACGGCATTGGGCATTAAGCGTGAGGAAAAAGCGCTTGGCTACTCGGCAACCGTAATTAAAGGCGAAGATATTGCTAAAGCGCCATCCAATAACTGGACAGATGCACTGTCGGGCAAGGTAGCGGGTTTAAACCTGTTACGTTCAAATGGTGGTCCAACCGGATCAAACAAAATTATTTTGCGTGGCGAGAACAACCTTAACGGTGAAAACGAAGCCTTGATAGTTGTTGATGGTGTGGTAATAAACAACGGTAGCGGCCGCTCAACCGGTTACGGTGGCAGCTCGTACCTGGCTGATGAAACTCCGGTTGACTTTGGCTCAGGTTTAAATGATATTAACCCTGCTGATATCGAGAACATCACCGTACTGAAGGGCTCAAACGCATCGGCTCTTTACGGGCAGCGTGGCGCTAACGGCGCTATCATCATCACAACTAAATCGGGCTCGGCCAGGAGCAAAGGGATAAACGTAACCATTAACTCAAATACGGCTATTGAAAGCATTAACCGCTGGCCCGATCTGCAATATCAGTACGGACAAGGCGTTGATGGCGCTTTGTATTATTCGTACAATGCGTCAGAAGATGGGCCAAGCACGCGCAGCACCAGCTCCGCCTGGGGGCCTAAGTTTGATGGGCAGATGTTTTATCAGTATGACCCGGTAACGCATACCAAAGGTACAACGCGTACCCCATGGGTGCCTTATGTTAATGATAGCCGCAATTTTTTTGAAACCGGCAGAACCTACACCAACTCGGTAACTATTGATGGCGGTACGGATAAAACAACTGCCAGGTTCTCTGCAACCAATGTGAAAAATTCGTGGATCATACCTAATACCGGTTATGATCGTAATACGGTAGCCTTATCGCTTAACCAAAAAGTAAGTGACAAACTACAGTTATCCACTAAAATAAACTATACCAACAAAAAGAGTGATAACCTGCCATCGGTGGGGTATAACAATCAATCTATCATGTACTGGTACATTTTCTGGCAGCCAAATGCCGATATAAACTGGCTGAAAGATTATTGGCTGCCGGGCAGGGAGAATATTCAGCAAAGCTTTCCGTTCAGTAGTTTCCCGGATAACCCGTACCTGATTACCCAGGAGATGCTGAACACTATGAACCGCCACGGTGTTACCGGTAACGTTCAGGCTACTTATAACTTCACTAAGGAATTAAGCCTGATGGTACGTACTTCAATGGATTTTGGTTACGATCAGCGTACACAGCAGCGCCCTTGGGATACCGAGAAATTCAGAAAAGGGATGTTCCGTACGCAGAACATTTACTCGCAGGAGATAACCGCTGACTTCCTATTACGATACAACAAAAAGATAAACAAAGACTTCGAGATTACCGCAACAGGTGGTGGTAGTACATTAAAAAACACTTACAATCAGGATGCGCTAAGCGCCGATTCGCTTGCCTATCCGGGCGTTTATAGTCTTGCTAATAAAGCGGGCATATTAGTGGCTACACCATATAAATCAAAATACGAAATAAACAGCTTTTACGGCTTGCTTACTTTGGCCTTTAAAGATTATTTGTACGCTGATATAACCTTCCGTAACGACTGGAACAGCGTGTTGGCAAACGCAAGCGGTAATGATAATGTGTCATTCTCTTACCCAAGTTATAACTTAAGCTTTATACCAACCGAAGCGTTTAAAATGCCTGAGTTTATTGATTATTTAAAGCTGCGTGGTTCAATTTCTAACACGGGTAGTGGTTCTCAGGTTCCTTATCAAACAACAAACGGTTATGTTGTAACACCAACTTTTCCGGGTGGTTTACAAAACGATACCCGGTTTGCTAACCTAAACTTAAGACCGCTTACGACCATAGCGCATGAGGTGGGTGTCGAAGCGAAATTTTTTAAAAACCGGGTTGGGTTTGATTTGACTTTGTACAGTTCAGACACCAAAGATCAGCACTTGTGGACGAGTCCTGACCCTGCTGTAGGGGGCACAGCAGCTCTTTTCAATGCCGGCCGCTTACGTAATAAAGGTATTGAATTGGCAGTAAACGGTACGCCGCTAAAATCAAAGAATGGCTTAAACTGGACCGTCAATGGTACGCTTACCGCTAACCGTAACAAAATTATGGAGCTTACCGAAACGCAAACTGAGCTGATTTTACAGAACGGCCCTGGTAGCCGTGGTTTAATATCTGCAAGAGTAGGAGGCAGCATGGGCGATTTTTATGGCCGTGGCTACGAGCGTTCGCCTGATGGGCAGATCGTTTACGAGGGTGGTTACCCCGTATTGAGCCCGGATATTAAATACATTGGCAATACCATGCCTAAGTTCAGGGGCAGCTTACAGAACAACTTCCGTTACGGCTCTTTTGGCTTCAGCTTTCTGTTCGATGCACAAACCGGCGCTGTAGGTTATTCACTTACAAGTGCCGTACTTACCGAGCAGGGTAAAACAAACGCCACATTGCCGGGCCGTTACAATGGCATAATAGGCAATGGCGTAGTGCGTAATGCTGACGGTTCATTCAGCCCTAACACAGTAATCGCCGAAAACATCGCTACATACTACAATGCGCATTACGGACGTGATAACGTAGAAGGAACAACTTACTCAACAGACTATATTAAATTAAGAGAGGCACGTATCGATTACTCATTGCCGGCACGTTTTGCACAACGCGTTGGTATGAAAAAGGCGACCATTGGTATTTACGGTCGCGATTTGCTGATCATCAGTGACTGGCCGGCATTCGACCCCGAATTCGGTACACTTAACGGATCTGAAATTAACCGTGGTTTCGAGCTTGGTCAGTTACCGTCAACACGCACATTAGGCTTAAACGTAACATTAGGATTTTAATCATCATGAAAAAGAGATATATAATTTGGGGATTGATGGCATTGTTGTCGCTATCCTCGGTATCGTGCACAAAAAACTTCGAGGAACTGGCAAAAAACCCCAATGAAAGTTCATTTGCTTTACCGCAATCGTTGCTGGCACCCGCTATTACAAATATTGTAGCTGCAAACATGAACCGCAGCCAGCGCATTACCAATGAGCTAATGCAGGTTACCGTTAATATGGGCGATACCGATGGTAAAATATTCCGCTACGAAATTCGTAGTGCCGAGGCCGATTACTTATGGACAAACTGGTATGTACAGCTTACAAACCTAAAGGATATCTATACCGGCGGTGAGGATAACGATAGCAACACTTATATGGGTATTTCGCTTATCCTGCAATCATGGGTTTACTCCATGCTTACTGATACTTATGGCAATGTGCCTTACTTTGAGTCAAATAAAGCTAAAGAGGGTTTATTTCTTCCCAAGTATGATTCGCAGCAGGCGATTTATGCAGATATATTTGCCCGTTTGGAAGAGGCTAACGAATTGCTGAAAACCGGTACAAACGTTATCTCATCAAGCGACCCCATTTACGGTGGTGTTGCAGCTAACTGGCGTAAGTTTGGCAATTCCTTATACCTGCGCTTATTAATGCGCGTGTCAGGTAAAGATCAGGCTGCTATTGATAAGATTAAGGATATGGTTGACCTGAATGCTGCAAATTATCCGGTCATGACCAGCAATGCGGAATCGGCCATTTTGAAATGGAGCGGCAGCGCCCCTTACGTTTCGCCTTTCGCAACGTGGCGGCCAGCTGATTGGTATACACCCAAACTGGCCAGCTTTTTTGTAGATAATTTGAATGAGTGGAGCGATCCGCGTATAGGTAAATGGGCTACAGTGTTCGAGGGTGAGTATGCCGGAATACCAAGCGGTTACCCGGTAGGGCAGGCACCACAGGCAAAATCAACTTTACCAACCGCTTTACAGCGTGAACCATTGCTGGGCAATATCATGAATTACGGCGAACTGCAATTTATTTTAGCCGAGGCCGCTGCCAAAGGCTGGATAACCGCCAAACCCGCGCAGCAATATTATGAGGCCGGTATAACCGGAGCGATAACTATGTGGGGTTTTAACGTACCGTCAAACTATATGAATTTTAATTCAATTAAATGGGATGATAGCTACACGCTTGATCAGAAGATGGAGCTGATACATAAGCAAAAGTATTACTCGTTATTCTTTACTGATCTGCAATCGTGGTTCGAGTACCGCCGTACCGGGCATCCAAATTTGCCAAAAGGATCAGGTTTGGATAATAATGGTGTGATGCCTGCACGCCTTAACTACCCGGTTTCGGTGCAATCATCAAACCGCGAAAATTACAATGCCGCCGTTGCCGCACAGGGGCCGGATGTAATTACCACACAGGTTTGGTGGCAAAAGCAATAATTAAATAAATACCATATAGTATTACATACAATGAAAGCTAAGATATTTCTTATAGTTTCAGTTTTATCGGCGCTATTTTTCAGCGCCTGCAAAAAGCACGATTTTGCCGAGGGGCAGCTTAGCCCCATAATAGCGCTTGTTGATCTGCGTGCTATACACAAAGGCGCTGATGTTACGCTTAATAAGGATAACATGCTGGGCGCCTACCAAATAACGGGCAAGGTAATTTCAATGCCCGATTCGGGTAATGTGCCGCAGGGTGTTTTAATTGTACAGAATAACCGCCGCAAAGCTATCCGTGGCATACAGATACCCATTGGCGAAGCCGCCGCTACCTTTAAGTCGGGCGATAGCATCGTGGTTAACGTTGAGGGCGCCATCTTGAAAAGGGTAAATGGCGCTTTACAGTTAACCGGTATAACTCCGGCTAACATTACAACCGTATCTACCGGTAACGAGGTGCAGGTACAACAGGTTTCAAGCTATTCCATCAAAACCAAGCCTGATGATTATGAGAGCACGTTAGTGAGTATCAAATCCGCCACGGTTTCTCCGGCACCTGTTATGGGCCAAACAAAGTATGTTGGTAATAAATACCTGGTCAACGGCGCCGATAGCATTATTATGCATACCGAGCCAACAGCGCAATTTGCCAACGAGTTTTTACCTGCCGGTGCTACGGTAGCCGGTGTATTGGTGGTTGATAATACAGTAGATTCCGCTTCGGTTTACCAGGTGTGGCCACGTAAGTTTACGGATATAAGCGATATTACCAAACCTGCCGACCCTAACGCACCTGATCTGGGCGAAATGCCGGTAGTGATTACAGGTTTTGTTAATGATGCCAAGGGATCAGATGGTAATTACGAATACTTCCAGTTCAGAGCGACGCAAAATATTGATTTCTCAGTTACGCCAATGGCTGTAGTTACCTGTACCAACGCTGGCGCCGCGCAACCTAATGCAGGCGATGCGCCGGGTGCAGGCTGGGCAACGGGTGGCGGCCGTACCTATAAATTCAATCTGACTAACGGGCAGGTTAAAAAAGGCGATTTCTTCTATGTAGGCGGTAGCAATAAACGCATTAACGGACCAAACACAACCGACATCAGCGAGGCAAAATGGATAAGCGCTATAGCTTATGTAACTAATGATGGCGACGGCTTTGGCAGCGCCAGCAGCGGCTTATTGCCTAACAGCGGCAACGCCGGTGGTATAGCAATATTTAAAGGCATCAACGTAACAGAGCAATCAGTACCGGTTGATGTGGTGTTTTTTGGTGGTACGGGCAAAACAACCATGTACAACCCAACTACTAACAAAGGTTACCGTGTGCCTAAGAATGATCACTATAATTTTGTTGATGAAGCAGGCGCGGAGCAACCATTCTTTTACCAGGGTACCAACCAGTATGTAATACCGCACGTATCACCTGCCGACCAGGGTGTGTTTATGAAACTGGGCGGAAGTTTTGATGCTGAAACGAAAACATGGATAACGCCTCGTGGCATATCAGTATTCATTATGTCGGGCAGTACCGCGTTAACCGATATTGAAACCGGAAGCGATGTTACGGTAATTTCAAACTAATAGTAACAGCCAGTAAGTAACCAAGCCGCCCCATAACCGGGGCGGCTTTTTTGTGCATCCATTATTTTGCCTGCTGAGGTGCTGTAATTATTAATTGCATAAAAAGCAACTGTTATATTTTTTTACTATAATAGTGCTGTTAAACCAATTAGTTGCTGCCGAGATAACCACCGTACGTATGCAAAATAATAAGTTACCTACTATTAAGGAGATCGCTAAAAAGCTCAATGTGTCCGTTTCAACGGTGTCGCGGGCATTGCACGATCATCCGAGTATTGGTTTGGTAACCACCATGCGGGTACATAAGGTAGCCAAGGAACTGGGTTACGAGGTTAACAAATCAGCCATATATTTCAAGGAGCGTAAAACGTATACAATCGGCGTTATTATCCCCAGTTTGGCAGAACCTTTTTTTTCATCGGCACTTTGCGGGGTTGAGGATTTTGCCGGACAGTTTAATTACAATGTGATCATCGGCCAATCGCTGGATAGTTTTGAACGCGAAAAGCGCATTGTTGAGAATATGAAGGATCATCGTGTAGATGGTATTCTGGTATCGCTCACCAAAGAAACATCAACTTACGAGCATTTCGATAATCTGAAGAAATACAATATTCCCATCGTTTTTTTTGATCGTGTGCCGCAAAAAAAGGATATACACTTTGTATCATGCAACCTGCATTCGGGTATGCTGCAAGCCATAAGCCGTTTTGTTGATGCAGGGCATAAAAAGATAGGCCTGATCAATGGTCCGGCAAAAATGGCGGCTACACTGCAACGGCTGGAGATTTATTTTAAGTGCCTTAAGGAAAACAACCTGCCCATTAATTATGACATCATTGCGTCCACAACGCTGAGCAAGGATGACAACATAAAAGCTATACGCAAACTTATTGACCAGGATGAAATGCCTACCGCCGTAATGGTTTTTAACGATTATGTATTGCTGGATTGCATTGCGACTGTGAAAGCGGCGGGTTTAGAGGTAAATAAGGATATCAGCTTTATCAGCTTTGCCAACCTGCCCATCTGGGAGTATATGGATACTCGTCCGTTGGCTTCGATAGAACAATTCTCATACAAGCAAGCCTCTATAGCAACTGACTTTCTTTTCAAGCTGATTGATGCTAATAACAAGGGCGACCATACAGAAGTAAATTATTTACAGCAGATAATTGATTCGGAAATGGTTAATTATCCGCTTAAATAATCGTTTTCTATAAAATCCATTCGTTTTAGCAATTGTTTCTTAGTGTCGATTTTACAATAAGTTGGGTTTTGCCCTAATATTATGTCGTCTTATAGTTTTTTGGCTAACGGTAGATGCACTTTTGCGTTAGTATCGTACCTTGATTGACGATTTTGTACTGTATTTTCTGAGCTAAACCACGCTAAAATTTTAATAATAGCCCGCCTTGGCAATTATTATTTTGATTGACTCTAAAATTACACAAACGTTTGCGTAGCCAAAACAAACGTTTGCGTAACTCCAATTTGACTTGAGCAGTGCCGCCGGTGTTTTTTTAATGCCTTTTTTGATTCAACTTTAAGTTATTCCAATTAATGATGTACTAACTATTTATTTAACCCTACTTAACATTATATGAAAAAAGTTGTACTCCTGTTTTTTAGCCTGATGGTTTTCGCGAGGGTGTTTTCGCAAAGCCAGCCGGTGTCAGGAAAGATTACTTCCGGCACTGATCAGCAGCCGCTACCAGGCGCGGCTATCACCGTAAAAGGAACCACCATCGGCGTATCGTCAAAGGTCGACGGTACTTTTAGCATCAACATCCCCACCCAAAAAGCAACCCTGGTTATAACATCCATGGGCTTTTTAAGCAAAGAGGTTGAGGTTACCGCCGGGCAAAAGGATATGGTGATCTTCCTGTCTGAAAACATCACACAATTAAACGATGTGGTGGTAGTAGGCTACACCAGCAAAAAACAAAGCGAACTAACCAGCGCCGTAACGGTTGTATCGGCAGATAAGCTGAAGGACGTTACCGCAAACAACGTAGGTACTATGTTGCAGGGTAAAGTAGCCGGTTTACAGGTAGTAAACAGCTCCGGTGCGCCTGGTTCACAGCCGGAGATCAGGCTGCGTGGCGTATCATCAGTTAATGCCAATCAAAGTCCGCTTTACGTGGTTGATGGTATTATCGGCGGTAATTACGATCCTAACGATGTAGAGTCAGTTACCGTGTTAAAGGATGCCGCTTCAACAGCGCTATATGGTTCGCAGGCCAACGCCGGTGTAATCATCGTTACTACTAAAAGTGCCAAATCAGGTAAAACCCGTTTCGAGGCTAAGATAACATCAGGTTTCCGTACCGCCGATTTTGGCAAAATGAACCTGATGAACAGCAACGAACTTTATGATTACCAAAAGGAATTTTATCGCGATTATATTGTAGGTGCTACTGATAACTCATATAAGATAGACCTGATCAAATTTTACAGTGAACGCCCGCTTGATTTGCGTAACCAGGATTATGACTGGGCGAAGGAATCATTTAAAGCCGCGCCGATGTATAACGTGTACATAGCCGCCAGCGGTAAAACCGAAAAGAACGATTACTATGTAGGGGCATCGTATTACAACGAGAAGGGTACCTTTTTGAATACCAATTACCAGCGTATAAACCTGCGTGGTAATTCAACCTATCATTTCTCTAAAAAGCTCGATATAACCAATAACATCAACCTGAGCGCGTCAACCGGCCGCAGTTATGATTATATGGATATGTACTATTCATTTCTGAACATGCCTTGGGATAATCCGTACGATGCCAATGGTAACCCGGTTTATGTGGATGGTACATCGACATTTAAATGGTGGTCGCGCGATAAGATCAATCCGATACATACCATACAAAATTCCGATCATACCTATAAGGGCTTTGATGTAAACTACGATTTTATGCTGAACTACCGCATTACCAACTGGCTGACTTTTACCAGCACTAACCGGGTATCAGCTGCATTTAATAAGAGTTTTAACTATGTATCGCCTTTGGCGGCGGGCACCTACCATGATGATGGTTATATTGATGAGTTGAACACGCTTAATTACGGTGGTATATCAAACAATCTGTTAAAGTTTAATTTTGATATGGGCGACCATGCATTAAGCGGCTTGGCCGGTATCATTTTCGAGGGCGGCCGTACTGAATTTTCGGGCGGGTCGGGCAGGGGCTTGCCAATTGGTTTAAAGGTTCTTAACGTAGCTTCGAACACGCAACTGGTTAATGGTTACAACCTTACCACAGAGTTGCGCTCGTTCCTCTCGCAAGTTAACTATACATATAAAGGCCGCTATATCCTTTCCGGTTCATTCAGGGTTGACGGTTCATCAGCTTTTCCGGAGAGTAAACAATACGGTTCATTCCCTTCTGTTTCAGGTGCCTGGATCATCAGCAACGAGGAGTTCCTGAAAAGTAATAACGTGATCAATAACCTGAAACTACGTGCCAGCTACGGTGTAACCGGTACACAAGATATCGGTGCAACGCGCTACCTGGGCCTGTTCTCGTTAACTACGCAGTATAACTCAATAGCAGGCGCGGTACCTTACCAGTTAGCTAACCCGCTGCTAACCTGGGAAGCCAAGCATCAAACCAACGTTGGCTTTGATTTGAGCCTATTTAAACGTATTAACTTAACAGTTGATGCTTACCGTAACAATACCAAAAATCTTTTATTGCAGGTATCGCAACCATTATCGGTTGGTTTTGAAACCCGTTGGGAGAACGCCGGTAATGTAATTAATAAGGGTATTGAGATTGGCTTGAACACCATCAACATCACCAATAAGAATTTTGAGTGGGTAACTGATTTTAACATCAACTTTAATAACAATAAAATTTATGGCCTGCCGGCTGATATTGTTAAAACCGGATCGTGGAGCATATCGCAGATCTACCGTAACGGCGGCAACCTGTACGAGTTTTACATGCCTAAATGGTTAGGTGTTGATGCGCAAACCGGCGCCCCTGTTTGGGAGAAACTGGTTTACAACGATGCCGGTGAGGCTGTTGCCAGCGAAAAAACATCAAACTATGCTGAAGCTACCATACAGGAAGTTGGTTCGGCACTGCCCAAATTCCAAGGTGGTTTTAACAACAGCTTCCGTTACAAAAGCTTTGGTTTACGTGTAAACACTTACTTTAACTACGGCAATAAGGTATTTAGCAACAACCTGCGCTTTATGATGAATGATGGCCACGAACCATATTACAACCAGATAAAGTTACCTGATAACGCGAAGGTTTGGAGCGGCCCGGGCGATACCGAGGCTACAGAGCCAAGTCCGCAAAATTCTGCCAACTCTACCGAAACCTCAACGCGTTACTTACGGAATGGCAGCTACTTTACCATACGTAACATAGCTTTCAATTACACTTTGCCATCCGCGTTCGCTAAAAAGCTGAGTTTTGAAAGCATCACGGTAGGTTTAACCGCCGACAATGTGGCTACGTTCTCTAACTTCCTGGGTCAGGATCCGCAAACTACTATCACGCCTAATGGCTTCGCTACACCGGGTGTGTCAGACTTTAAGTATCCTAACAACAGGCAGTATTTGTTCACTGTTAATTTCAACTTTTAATAAAGCAGCACCTTAACCGGTTTAAAAATATTCAGAACATGAAAAAGAAATTATCATCCATATTTGTGCTGTTGCTGCTGGCAGCAAGCAGTTGCAAGGATCTTACCGTTACGCCAACCGACGCGATCAGTACCGAAACGCTGGTGACAACCACCGCTGGCTTAACCAACGCCCTCAACGGCGCTTATGCATTGTTTAAAGATCACATCAGCTTTAATGGCATTGTTGATAATAATAATATGTACCTGCGCCAGTACTATCATTTGTCTGACTTTGCGAGTGATGACATTGTGTGCGGACAGGTAACTACCGACCCTCTGTTTTACAGTTTCAGCCTCGGCCATTCGCCGTCGCAGGGTAACACGCGCTATTTCTGGTATGTATCATACAAGATCATCTCAGGCGTGAACACGGTTATCGATGCCGTTGAAAAATCAGGCGACAAGGATGCCGCTAAACAGCAGTTGCTGGGCGAGTGCTATTTTTTACGCGCGTTTTGCCATTTTAACCTGGTTCGCCTGTTCGGCAAACCGTATAGTGTTGACCCAAGTGCGCCGGGCATTGTTTTACGTACATCATTAACTGACGAAGCTAAAAAGGCCCGCTCAACTGTGAGCGATGTATATGCCTCAATTACTGCTGACGCTGAAAAAGCAGCCTCCTTGATGACGCAGAACCGTGGCGTTCAATACGCGTCGAAAGAAGCCGCCTGGGCATTGTTATCAAGGGTTAATCTTTATAAAGAAGATAACCAGAAAGCACTTGATTACGCAAACCAGGTAATCAGCTCCAACAGGTTCAAACTCGAAACCAAAACCACTTACCCTAATTTATTCGCCAACGCCACAACCGGTACCGAAACTATATTTTGTGTAGCCTTTACCGCGGCTGATGATTACGGCAAATTCGGTTCTATCGCCTCAATGATTTATTCTGATGGTAACTCAGGCTGGGGCGAGGAGTATGCGTCATCATCGTTACGTAACGTAATGGCAAAGCATACAGAGGATGTACGCTGGAGCTACATAGTGCCGGCCAAAGATGCAGGCGGTAATGTTCAGAAAAAGAACGGTATCGAAATGTATTACATCAGCAAATTCTCATTCCAGGGCGGATCGCCGAATTTGAGCTCGCCAATCATGTTCCGCCTGGCCGAAATGTATCTGAACAAGGCAGAGGCTGAAGCCAAGCTTAACCAAACTTCGGCAGCGTTGAATGATCTGGACGAAATACGCAAGAACCGTGGTTTGGAAGGATCGCTTTATGCCGGTAAACTACCTATAGGTTACACCGCGCTTGATGCCGTACTTGAGGAGCGCCGTATCGAATTGGCTTTTGAGGGACATCGCACTTATGATGTTTTCCGTAACAAGCGTACCCTTAATAAAACTTACTGGGGCTATCACCTGGCCGGTTTAAAGGAAACTGATATTGACCTGAGCAAAACCCCAAGCGGTTACCCTAACATGACAGTGCCTTACACCAGCAACCGCATCATCTATTTCATTCCGGTTGATGAAGTGCTGAGCAATCCGCAGGTAACACAAAACCCATAACGTAACTATCAATAAAACTGTAAATACTTAAACAGAACAAGTGATATGAAAAATATTAAGACATATATATGTTTACTGGGTATACTGGCTTTGGGCACAGTAAGCTCATGTAAAAAAGACAGTACCGAAATAAAAACAGATCTGCTTTACGACGTAACCGTTGAGGGCAACGAAGCCAAGTTTACCGTAAAAACTGACGGTGTAACCAATTACCGCTGGGATTTTGGCGACGGTGAAAGCTCAACCGATGCCAACCCAACACACACTTACCCCGGTAAAGGCAAGTATGTGCCCACGCTTTATGCTACAGTTAACGGTAAAGAAGCTGAAGCGTCAACCGTGTTGCGTATAGCCAAAACCACACCTGTAAAAATTAATGATAACACCCTGAACGATTGGGCAGGTGTTAGCACCGCTATTACATTGGGTGCGCGCAAAGGCGTATTTAACGAAGTGAAGATGGATTACGATGGTAATTATGTTTATGTGTATGTAGATATGGTAGGCAAAAAAGCCAACGGTGATATTTTTGATTTCTACATGGATTCAGATTACAATCCATCTACCGGTCTGGCTACAGGAACGTTTACCGAGGGGGGCTATGATATTTTGCTCGAAGGCCAGCTGCTAACCAATGGTGTAGACATTTTTTATCACAACAGCGCCAACCAGGCCGATTTTAGTTTCGCCCCGCAAAGTATAGCCGAGGCTTACCAGGTAGGTACTATTGTTGAAAGCGGTGCCAATGTAAAGTTTGAAATGCGCATAGCCCGTGGTAAACTTAAAGGGCTTACCGGTAGCGGACTGCGTATTGCCATACAAGCCATAAAAAGCGATTGGTCGGTAGTGCTAGGTAGCGCGCCTGATGACGGCACCGCGAGTTTCATGCTTGATATGAGCGAATAACTGCCGGCGTATCTTGATTATAAACAAAACATTTTATTCGTAAATGACCAATCAGGCTAACCCGGTTTCAACAGGGCGTATCATATCGCTGGACGTAATGCGCGGCATTATTATGCTATTGCTTTGCGCCGAAAGCTGCCATGTATACATTGCTTTGAGTAAGATGTATCCGGCCGGGCCATTGGCCGCTATTGTCGGTCAGTTTTTTCATCACCCATGGCATGGCTTAAGGTTTTGGGATTTGGTGCAACCGGCGTTTATGCTCATGGCAGGGGCGGCCATGTACATATCCTACAGCCGCAAGCTGGCAAAGGGCGTAAGCTGGAATGATAACCTGAAGCACGTGCTCTGGCGCAGCTTTAAATTGTTTATATGCGGTACGGCGTTACACTGTGTGTACGCCGGTAAAATGGTTTGGGAGTTATGGAACGTGCTAACGCAACTGTCCGTAACCAGTATCATCGCGTATTTGATCATCAACCGCTCATTCACATTTCAGGTTGCTGTATCATTGGTGTTATTAATTTTAACCGAGGTATTATACCGCACCGTGCTGATGCCTGGTTTTGATCAGCCCTTCGTACAGCACCATAACTTTGGCGCATACATGGATACCGTACTGATGGGCAAAATAAACAGCGATGGTTGGGTTGCCATAAATATTATACCAACAGCCGCACACACTATTTGGGGTGTGCTGGCGGGTAAGCTGCTGGTATCGGCCGCTACTTCCAACTACAAAATAAAAGCGTTGGTATTATGCGGTTTGATTGCCCTCTCACTTGGTTTTGGCCTCGATTGGGGCGGGATAACGCCGATTATAAAACGCATTAGCACGAGCTCATTCGCTTTAGCTTCGGCAGGGTGGGTACTGCTTATACTGGCGGCTATTTATTGGCTGATTGATGTGAAGCAAAACATTAAACATGCGTGGATATTTACCGTAATGGGCATGAACGCCATATTCATCTACCTGTTTTTTGAAACCGTCGGGATGCAATGGGTAAATGGCTTAGTCAATATTTTTACGGGTGGTATGCTGCAACAATTCTTTAACACACCGGCACATATCGCCGCACTGATATCGGCATTAGCTGCCTGGATAGCCGAGTGGGGTTTATGCTATTGGCTGTACAAACAAAAAATATTTTTTAAACTCTGATTAATTCTGAACAATGAAATTTAAACTCAATAATTTTTGCCTGTGCTTTTCCTTCGCGGCGCTGTCTGTAATGCAGGCCTGCAAGGATAACGACAAAAAGCTGGTGCAAATAGAAAAGGTAAATGTAACCTATACCGAAAGTAATGACGATTTTGCCAACCCCGAGCGTGGTTTTTACCGCTATTCAGAAACGCATGCCAGTAACTTTAGCCTGCTTAATGGAGATGAACTGAAAAGCTACCGTAGCGAGCAAGCCATACAAGGTGCTACTTACAAGGTTTATAGCACGCTGGTGTTCAGGTATTACATTTTAGATAATGTTACGTCAACGCCGATACCGGCATCTTTTTTAAGTAACGTAGAAAAGGATATGGTAGCGGCTCGTACCGCTGGTGTAAAGCTAATCCCGAGGTTTGTGTATACGGTTCGCCAAACGGCGGGTAGTTGTCCGGAAGGATTTATTTGTCCGCCTTATGGCGATGCGCCTAAAGCTATCATTTTGGGGCACATCGCGCAGCTTAAACAGGTTCTTCAGGCCAATGCCGATGTTATAGCGGCTGTGCAATTAGGTTTTATAGGTACTTGGGGCGAGCAATATTACAGCGACTTTTTCGGCGATGCCTCAACCAATGGCGCCCAGGGTAATAAGTTACTGGATAAAAACTGGCTTGACCGTGCCGAGGTACTGCGCGCCATGCTGGATGCTGTACCGGCCGACCGTATGGTACAGGTACGCTATCCGCAAATAAAACAGCGCTTTTTATATGGTGTTAACGCGCCGATCACAGCTGCTGCCCTGGCTGACGGTACAGCATTTACTTCAGCTGACATTGCCCGCATCGGTTTTCATAACGATTGCTTTTTGGCCAGCTCTAACGATTTTGGTACTTATGAAGATTACGGCAACAGCTCATCGCCCCGTGTATCAGGCGGCTCGGTAGTAAATGTGCTGCGCGATTACATGAAAGCCGATAGTAAATACGTAGCTGTTGGCGGCGAAACCTGTTCAGACGGTTACAGCCCATCAAACGATTGCGAACCGGCCGGTAAAGCGCAAGAAGAATTTGCTGCCATGCATTACAGCTACCTTAATGCCCATTATAATAATGATGTTAATAACGACTGGCAAACCGGCGGCTGTATGGATAACATCAAGAAGAACTTAGGCTACCGTTTTGTATTGCAAAGCGCCGTATTACCTGATAATGTAGTACACGGCACCAGCATGAACATCGTACTTAATTTAAAGAATGCCGGTTATGCATCGCCATTCAACAAGCGTACTGCTAAGCTGGTGTTGCGTAATAAGCAAACCAACGAGGTTAAGTCGTTTGACCTGGCATCAGATGTTCGTAAATGGTATTCAGGTGCTAACAAGATCGAGGAAAGCATCAAAATACCTGATGATATGGCTGCCGGTGAGTATGAGCTACTGCTTAACCTGCCCGATCAGTACGAGAGCATTGCAGGCAAACCCGAATACAGCATCCGTTTGGCTAACAACGATGTTTGGGAGCCATCAACAGGCTATAATAAGCTTAATCATACCGTTAAAGTTAATTAAGATCAATAGTTTACAGTTAGTGTTTTTTCAATTTGGTTGCCGTGCCGCTGTGTGTGATTTGGAGCACAGCAGGCACAGGCGGCTAAACATTAAAATTTTAAGTTAAAATAAACAGCGTGCAAAGCTTAGCAAATATATCAGAGATTGTTGCAAACTTTAACTGCAATGCGGATACGGCCTCTTTGCAAAGTTTTGGTTCGGGCCATATAAATGATACCTATTTTTTAAAAAATATTGATGCCCGTGGTACCGATTACTTATTGCAGCGTATAAATCATCACATATTTACCAATGTACCGGCACTTACCGACAACATGTGTCTGGTAATCGATCATCTTAAAAGGAAAGTATCGGCAACAGACCCGGCTAAGGCAGATACTGAAGTGATGACGCTGATACCGGGCCGCGATGGCAAATATTTTTATCATGACAAACACGGCGACTATTGGCGCATGTGCTACTTTTTAAGTAACACCAAAAGTTACGACGTTGTTGAAACCGAAAAGCAGGCTCTTGAAGGAGGTAAGGCTTTCGGTAAATTTCAATGCATGCTGGCTGATCTCAATCCGGCAATGCTATATGAGGTGATACCCGATTTTCATAATATAACAACCCGTTTGGCGGCGCTAAAATTAGCTGTTAACTATAACTTGAAAGGCAGGGTGCATGAGGTAAAAGCACAGCTTGATTTTATTTACCGCTACGCTGAAACCATGCAGTATTTTCAACAGCCCGAGCAACAGGCGGTATTACCTAAGCGCGTAACGCATAACGATACCAAGTTTAATAACGTGCTGCTAAACAGTAATGATGAAGCGCAATGCGTTATTGATCTGGATACGGTTATGGCGGGTTATGTGGCGTATGATTTTGGCGATGCCATACGCACTATCATCAACAAAACGGTTGAAGATGAGTCTGATCTGGATAAAATAAAGCTGAATATACCTTTGTTTAACGCCTATACGCAGGGTTATTTAACTGAGGCCGCCCGGTTCCTGACTGAAGCGGAAATTAACTCCCTGATTATGGGTGTATTATTGTTACCATATATGCAGGCTGTTCGGTTTTTAACTGATTTTATTAACGGCGACACGTATTTCAAAATTAGGTTCAATGGTCACAACCTGCAAAGGGCCAAAGCGCAGTTAAGGCTTTTTGAGTTATTGCAAAACCATAAAAATGAGTTGCACAATATCATCATCAAGCAAATGGAAAGTATTAAAAAGGGAGCGACGCTGGCGGTATGAGCGCAATGAGTATTCCGTATATCCCCTCGGGTATTTTAGGCAGGTATTCGCGTATGGGCGACGCTTCGGCTCTGCTTGATAGCTTCCCTTCGGCGCAATTGCTGCCGGCAAGCTGGTGCGTACAGGTGTCAGATGTTTCCGCGCGGTTTGC
Source organism: Mucilaginibacter defluvii (assembly GCF_039543225.1). NCBI lineage: Bacteria > Pseudomonadati > Bacteroidota > Sphingobacteriia > Sphingobacteriales > Sphingobacteriaceae > Mucilaginibacter > Mucilaginibacter defluvii. Next base: position 817,430 of record NZ_BAABJI010000002.1, on the reverse strand, counting down.
AATAGCTTACGATAAGGAAAATATCTACGTTAAATATTACGTTACCGAGCCGATTGTAAAGGCTACTTATCTAAGCCCCAATGACCCTGTTTATAACGACAGTTGTGTGGAGCTTTTTATAGCTTTTGACAATGATGTTAACTATTATAATTTAGAATTCAATTGTGCCGGAACTTGTTTGGGACAGTATGGTTCGGGGCGCTATGGCCGTGAGTTTTTGCCTGCGGGTTTACTTAGCGAAATAAAACATATCACCACATTGCGGTCAGTTTCGGGTAAGGGAATTGCCTGGGAGTTGACGGTCGCCGTTTCGCTGAATGTATTTGCATTTCATCCGCTGTTAAGGTTATCCGGTACCCATGCACGTATCAACGCCTATAAATGCGGTGATAAATTAGATCAACCGCATTACCTGTGCTGGAACCAGGTAGCATCTGATTTTCCCGATTTTCATCGATACGATTCGTTTAATGGTGTAGAGTTTACACTAAGTGAAGAATTTTCTGTAGATTAAAGGCCACTAAAACATTTAAGCAATATGATTTCTCCAGAAAGTACTCCAAAAAAAACATCAAAACTTAGTCCTATTTTCCTGATCGGTATCCTGTTTTTTATTTTGGGATTTATTACCTGGTTAAACTCCGTACTGATACCTTACCTTAAACTGGCCTGTGAGCTTAACAACCTTGAGGCTTATCTGGTCGCTTTTTGCTTTTACATTGCCTATTTTTTGATGGCATTGCCTTCAGCAGGGATATTAAATATTACGGGTTACAAAAGGGGAATGGCAACAGGTTTGGGGGTGATAGCTGTTGGCGCGTTATTATTTATTCCGGCCGCGCTTACCCGTCAGTACAGTCTATTTTTATTCGGTCTTTTTGTGCAGGGCACGGGTTTGGCTTTGCTGCAAACGGCATCAAATCCGTATATCACTATATTGGGTCCGCCGGAAAGTGCTGCCAAGCGTATAAGCATTATGGGTATATGTAATAAGCTTGCAGGGGCTATAGCGCCAATTGTTTTAGCCGCGGTTGCACTAAAGGATGCCGATGGTTTAAAAGAACGTTTAGAAAAGCTGTCAGTCGATGAGAAAATTGTCCAGCTAAACGAGCTTGCATCAAGAGTAATTACTCCCTACATCATCATTGTAATCGTACTGGTTATACTCGCCGCATTTATTTATTACTCAAGCCTGCCCGAAATCGACAGCGATAAAAAAGATGACACGGATGTTGTTGACACCCCATCAGTAACAACTAACAAAACAAGTGTGTTTCAGTTCCCGCATTTATTATTGGGCGCTTTTACCTTGTTTTTATACGTAGGTGCCGAAGTTATTGCCGGTGATACTGTGATCAATTACGGAGCTGCGCAAGGTATTGCGCTAACTTATGCTAAATTCTTTACTACCTGTACATTGATATGTATGATCGTAGGGTATCTTATCGGCATCCTTTGCATACCAAAATATTTTACGCAAGAAACAGCCATGAAAGGCAGCGGCATCTTAGGTGTTATATTTTCTCTATTGGCTTTGGTTACCAGCGGGTTCACTTCTGTTTTAATGATCGCCTTGTTGGGTTTGGCAAACGCATTGGTATGGCCGGCAATATGGCCGATGGCTTTGGCTGGTTTAGGTAAGTTTACTAAAACAGGAGCATCCATGCTGGTTATGGGTATTTCGGGCGGTGCGGTTATACCGTTGATATACGGTGCCTTATCCGATTCATTTAACCCGCAATACGCTTATATTATATTAGTACCCATATATTTATGTATATGGCTTTACGCCGTTAAAGGGCACAAAATAGGCTTGCCTAAAAACTAAAAAATCAAATCAACTCAATAAAAACTAAAATTATGGATCGCAGAGATTTTGTTAAGAATACCGCTGTCGGATTAGCAGGGTTAACAATTTTGCCTTCAGGTATGTTATTCGGTAAAGCTAAGGATAAAGTGCGCCTTGGTTATATAGGTGTTGGCCTTCGTGGCCGTAACCACATCAGCGAGGGCTTGCTTCGCGATGATGTGGAGATTGTAGCTATTTGCGATACACAGGAAAGCTCACTAAAATATTGCCGCGAACAATTTGTAAAGGCCAAAAAGAAACTGCCTGCTGAATATACCGGCGGTGTGGATGCTTACAAAAAACTCATCGCCAGGAAAGATATTGACGGCGTAATCATCGCTACGCCGTGGCAGTTCCATAAAGATCAGGCTATCGACTCAATGCGTGCTGGTAAATATGTAGGCTGCGAGGTGATAGCCGGTATTACTTTACAGGATCACTGGGACATCCTGAAAGTATACGAGGAAACCAAAGTGCCTTACATGACACTGGAAAACGTTTGTTACCGCCGTGATGTTATGGCCGCGTTGAACATGGTTCGCCAAAACCTGTTCGGTGAGATCGTACACCTTGAGGGTGGCTATCAGCACGATCTGCGCCAGGTATTATTTAATGATGGCAAGCAGTTTTATGGTGGTGGTGCCGAGTTCGGTCCGCAAACAGTGGGCGAGGCGCAATGGCGTACTCAGTACAATGTAGAGCGTAACGGCGATATCTACCCAACCCACGGTGCAGGCCCGGTGATGAATTATATTGGCATTAACCGTGGCAACCGCTTTACCAACTTGGTATCGTTCGCGTCAAAATCACCAGGCTTACCGGCGTATATCAAAAAGATTTCTCCCGGAAATAAAAACGCTGATATCAAGTTCAAAAACGGCGACATCATCACCACTACTTTAAACTGTGCCAATGGCGAAACCGTTGTATTATCGCATGATACGCACTTGCCACGCCCATATTCGTTAGGTTTCCGTGTACAGGGTACCGAGGGTATCTGGATGGATGTTGCCGACGCGGTTTACATCGAGGGCAAATCAAAAAAATATGATGAGTGGGATAAAGCCAGCGAGTGGTTCACCAAGTACGACCACCCGCTTTGGAAGAAATACGAACACCTTGCCGAAGGCGCAGGCCACGGCGGTATGGACTGGTTTGTATTCAATGCATTTGTTGAAGCCGTTAAACAGAAAAAGCAAACCCCAATAGATATTTATGATTCGCTGACCATGAGCGTCATCACTCCATTGTCTGAAAAATCAATAGCCGATGGCAATGCCCCGCAGGAGTTCCCTGACTTTACCAAAGGCACATGGAAGGATAGAAAAAACACATTCGCGCTTGATGACAGCGGCTTTTAAATCATAACCGAAACCCTTGTTGTCGTAAATGGCGGCAAGGGTTTTACATGTAAACAGATCCCAACAAAATACAGGTACTAACATTACCGGCAGGCAAGCTCCAGCACCGGTACGGGAATGCTATGCCTTATCTGATTAAATAATGGAATATAATATGCTGAAATTAAATCTATTAGAAGAAACACGTTACGAAAAAGTACCGGTAAAAATTTACAGTGATGATACCGGGGCGAGTATTAATGTAGCCCGCCGCATAGCCGAATTGATAAAGAACAAACAAGCAAAAGGTGAAACAGCTGTGTTAGGTTTGGCCACCGGTGCATCGCCCATAAAAGTTTACAAGGAGTTAGTGCGTTTGCATAAAGAGGAGAATCTGAGCTTTAAAAATGTTGTCACCTTTAACCTCGACGAATATTATCCCATACAACCTGATGCCGAGCAAAGTTATGTAAGGTTCATGAAGGAGCAACTATTCGATCATGTCGATATCGATACAGCCAATGTAAACATTCCGGACGGGACATTAAAACAGGAAGATATCGCCGCTTATTGCCTGGCTTATGAGCAAAAGATAAACAGCTACGGCGGTATCGATCTGCAGGTTTTGGGTATCGGCCGTACCGGGCATATCGGTTTTAACGAACCTGGCTCGGCGCCAAACTCGGGTACACGGCTGGTTACCCTTAATGATCTTACCCGTCGGGATGCTTCAAAGGATTTCGGGGGTAAAGAGAATGTGCCTAAAAAAGCCATCACGATGGGCATTGGTACTATATTTAAGGCCAAGGAGATCATCCTGCTGGCTTGGAACGGCAAAAAAGCGCCGATCATCAAAAAAGCGGTTGAGGGTGCGATATCTACTGAAGTACCAGCTACGTTTCTGCAAATGTCAAACAACGTGGAGTTTGTTATTGATGAGGATGCCGCGGTTGAGCTTACCCGCTTTGATATACCCTGGTTGGTAAAGGATTGCCGCTGGACGGATTCACTAACCAAAAAGGCGGTGGTATGGCTGGCTAAAACCTTGGGTAAACCTATCTTGAAACTCACTGAAGCCGACTATAATAATAACGGTATGGCACAATTAGCTACCGATTTTGGGCCGGTGTATAACATTAATATCAATGTCTTTAACAAATTGCAACACACAATAACCGGCTGGCCGGGAGGTAAGTTTAATGCTGATGACAGTCAGCGGCCCGAGCGTGCATTGCCACAGGTAAAACGCTCAATTGTGTTCTCGCCGCATCCGGATGATGATGTGATCTCGATGGGCGGCACGTTCATTCGACTGGCTGACCAAGGGCATGAAGTGCATGTGGCTTACCAAACATCGGGCAACACAGCCGTTTGGGATGAGGATGCGCTGCGTTATGTAGAATTCGCAATGGATTTCGGGCAGGCACAAGGGCAGGACACTACTTATCTGACCAACTTGTACGCTACCATGAAGGAGTTTTTTAAAACCAAAAAGCCAAACCAATCCGACCCGAAAGAGATTCGTACCATCAAAGGTTTGATACGCAAGGGCGAGGCCATTGCCGGGGCGCGTTTGTCAGGTTTACGCGATGAAAATATCCATTTTATGGATCTGCCGTTTTATGATCGTGGTAAGTTTGAAAAGGTTGTGTCGTACGAGGATGATGTGCAGCAAACCATGGAATTATTACAGCAGGTAAAACCGCACCAGATTTTTGCCGCGAGCGATTTTGCCGACCCGCATGGCACGCATAAGGTATGTTTTGAGATAATATTGGAGGCGCTTACACGTTTGCGCAAAACGGAAGGATGGACAGCGGATTGCTGGTTATGGCTGTACCGTGGTGCTTGGCACGAGTTTGAGATACACGAAATTGAGATGGCCGTACCGCTTTCGCCGCAGGAGGTGGAACGTAAAAGGCTGGCCATATTCAAACACCAGTCGCAAAAGGATTTGCCGGTGTTCCCCGGTGATGACGCGCGAGAGTTTTGGGTTAGGGCAGAAGACCGGACACGTGAAACCGCCCGCTTATATAACGCGCTCGGCTTAGCAGAGTATGAGGCCATTGAAGCCTTCGTAAAATGGAAGTTTGAGGATTAACTAACACAACATGACACTGATCAAATCAATAAGCGGCATCCGCGGCACTATCGGCGGCGCAGCCGGCGAGGGCTTAACGCCGTTGGACATCGTAAAATTCACTTCGGCTTATGGTAGCTGGGCGGTAAAAAAATCAGGCATCAACAAGATCGTAATCGGCCGTGATGCCCGCATCTCAGGCGGGATGGTAAGCCGCCTGGTGACGGGCACCCTGCAAGGCCTGGGCATCGATGTCATCGACCTTGGCCTGAGCACCACCCCAACGGTAGAAATAGCCGTGCCGCTGGAAAAAGCAGCAGGCGGCATCATCCTGACGGCCAGCCATAACCCCAAACAATGGAACGCCCTGAAACTGCTGAACGACAAAGGCGAGTTTATCAGCGATGCCGATGGCAAGCAAGTATTGGACATCGCCGAACAAAGCGACTTTACCTATGCCGATGTAGACAGCCTGGGTAAAGTAACCCAGGATGACAGCTACCTGCAAAAACATATCGGCCTGATATTAAACCTGCCGCTGGTAGATAAGGAAGCCATCAAACAAGCGAACTTCAAAATAGCGATCGACTGCGTAAACTCCACAGGTGGTATCTATGTACCGGCACTGCTGAAAGCATTAGGCGTAGAAACCATCTACGAACTGTATACCGAACCTAACGGACACTTTCCCCATAATCCCGAGCCATTGCCCGAAAACCTGACGGCGATAGCCGAAACAGTAAAGGAAAACAAAGCCGACCTGGGTATCGTTGTCGACCCGGATGTAGACAGGCTGTGCTTTGTAAATGAGGACGGCAGCATGTTCGGTGAAGAATATACCCTGGTAGCCGTAGCTGATTATATACTAAAACATACCCCGGGCAATACAGTATCCAACCTGTCATCAACCAGAGCGTTAAGAGATGTGACCGAAACCCAAAACGGCAATTACACAGCTGCCGCGGTAGGTGAGGTGAACGTAGTAAACAAGATGAAGGAAACCAATGCCATCATCGGCGGTGAAGGTAATGGCGGTATCATTTATCCGGAATTGCACTACGGCAGGGATGCACTGGTTGGCATCGCCCTGTTTCTGACGCATCTGGCAAAGGAGAAGAAAACCATCTCTGAACTCAGGAAAACCTACCCGGAGTACTATATCTCCAAGAACAAGATAGAATTGCAGGCAAGTATGGATATCGACGGCTTACTCAAGCAAGTAGAAGAAAAATACAAGGATCAACCTTACAGCACCATAGACGGGTTGAAGATAGAATTCGGTAAAGAATGGGTACATTTGCGCCGGTCGAACACCGAGCCGATCATCCGCATTTATTCGGAATCAACCAGCGAGGCAGCAGCAACTGCTTTGGCTGAACGACTGATTGCTGATATGAAGGCTATACTTGGCTTGTGAACACCATCCGCAATCGAACATCCATTGCATCATAACCGAACACTTTGTTTGGTTATGATGTTGATATTGAGTTGATTGTAATTTGGCATCGGTTTGGTTGCAATAGTGTAGCTTAATATAAAACTATGCTTAAGAATTACTTTATCACCGCCTTTCGCAGCCTTAAAAGGTTTAAGTTGTTTACATTTCTTAACCTTTTTGGCTTGTCAACGGGCATGGCTTGCAGCATACTCATCATGCTTTGGGTGCAGGATGAAAAGAGCTATGATAAATTTACCCCGAATGCCGCTGAAATATACCGGCTTACCTCCAATGTATCAGGGTCTATAGCCGCTGTAACGCCTCCGCCGGTTGTTGATGCTGTTAAACAACAAATTCCTGCTGTTGAGAAGGTGACCCGCGTTGTGTCTGCATCCGCTACCGTTAGCGTTGCCTATAAAAAATTTGATGAAAAGAACATTCTCTATGCCGACGCTAACTTTTTGCAATTCTTTAGTTATCCGTTGATACGCGGCAATGGCAATGTACTTGAGCAGCCTAACCATGTGGTGATCACTGCCGCGGCCGCTGTTAAATACTTTGGTACTGAAGATGCCGTTGATAAAACTTTAAAGGTAGAAAACGGCTATAATAGCGATTATGTAGTGAGCGGCGTTCTTAAAAACCTGCCACATAATTCGCATTTGCAGTTCAGTATTTTGCTGCCCATCAGCTATTACAATATCTCTAATGGTAATGATTGGGGTAACTTTTCGGCTTATAGTTATATAAAACTGGATAAGCATTTTGAGGCGACATCATCGGCCATAGCTTCGCTCGAAAAGCAGATCGATTTGATCCACCAAAAGAATGATCAATCCAATACCAAAAGCAGCTTTACACTGCAACCCTTAACTGATATTCATCTTACCGCCGGTTTACAGCTTGATGTTGAGGGCCAGGGTAACCTACAAAACGTAAAAATATTCAGTATTGCTGCCATATTTATATTGGTTATTGCCTGCATCAATTTCATGAATCTTTCTACTGCGTTGGGTAGCACCCGTGCTAAGGAGGTTGGCCTGCGAAAAACCATCGGTGCGCGCCGTATCGACCTGATCATTCAGCTCATGGGCGAATCATTGCTTGTAGCCTTGTTGGCATTGATGATTGGCGTGTTGTTAGCCTGGTTCTTACTGCCTTTATTTAACGAGCTTGCATCAAAAAATATTAACATCAATTTATTGAATGGCAGGTTGATAGCACAATTGCTGGCGATAGCCGTTGTTGTTGGATTGATCTCCGGCAGCTATCCTGCTATATTCATGTCGTCATTTAACCCGGTAAAAGCGTTAAAAGGCATTAAGGCTCCTAAAGGCGAGCTTTCTTATTTGCGTAGCGGATTGGTTATCTTTCAGTTCGCTGTGTCGGTTGTGCTCATCATCAGTACCTTGATAGTGAATAACCAGCTTGATTTTATCAGGAGCAGGGATATTGGCTTTAATAAACAAAACCTGTTGTATGTACAGGTGCCGCAGGTAGGTTACCAAAAAGCGAACTATGATGCCTTAAAGCAAGCTTTAAGTTTTAACAATGGTGTTACTGATTATACTATTGTCGATCACCTGCCAACAAACCTAACCACCGGCACTACCGATGTGGTGTGGAGCGGCAAAACTCCTGACCAGCAAACCGTGTTTCCGCATATTGGTGCTGATGCCAGCTTTCTGAAAACCTTTGGCATGAAGCTCATTGCAGGGCGAATGTTCAGCGCCAACTCAATTGCTGATGATAGCACTTACCTCGTCAATCAAACTGCGTTGAAGGCAATGGGTATCAAACCGGCCTCCGCCATCGGTCAAAAAATATCAACCAATGGTAACCAAGGTACCATAATAGGCGTAGTTCAGGATTTTAATTTTAAACCGGTACAACAGGCAATTGAACCATTGATCATCAGACATAATAGCCGCGCAGGGTTTGTGGTGATCCGCACCAACAATGCCAATTATCAACAGGTGATTGGGAAATTGAAGAATGTATTTCATGATCTCTATCCAAACTATCCGTACAATTACGGTTTTGTAGATCAGGATATTGCCAAATTGTATGTTACCGAGCAGCGCACAGGTATGCTGTTTAATATATTCTCTATGATGTCGGTCATTATTTCGTGCCTGGGCTTGTTCGGTTTGGCCACGTTCGCTATACAAAAACGGGTTAAGGAGATAGGGGTAAGGCGTGTGCTGGGCGCAAGCGCACGAGGTATAGTCGCCATGTTATCTGCCGATTTTATAAAGCTTGTCGGTTCATCGTTGTTAGTAGCTTTTCCCGTGTCATGGTATATCATGCACCGATGGCTCGAAAATTACGCTTATCGGGTAACCATTGGCTGGTGGGTATTTGCTATAGCAGGTATTTGCGCTGTGCTTATAGCACTTGTAACAGTCAGCTATCAATCTGTAAAAGCGGCCTACGCTAATCCGGTTAAAAGTTTGAGGAACGATTAGGAAGGATTTGATCTCCAAATAAAATATACAAAGCGATGGCACCACCCATCGCTTTTTTGCTTTCAGAAGAAAAATATCCTAAAAACGCTTTCTTGTCCTATGTCAAGTCTGCGGGCAAAAATCCGGGGTACATTTGTAGTGTTAAAATAATAAATCAAAACACAAACTAAATACTAAACACTATGGAAAGTACAATCAACGGCATACACCACATCACTGCAATAGCAGGCAATGCCAAACGCAATCATGATTTTTATACCAAAACTTTAGGCTTACGCATGGTTAAAAAAACCGTGAATTTTGATGATCCTGAAACGTACCATTTATATTATGGCGATAAGGAAGGTACGCCGGGTACTATCCTGACCTTCTTCCCTTGGGAAAATATCATGACTGGCAGGCGCGGCTCACGTCAGGCAACCGAGATCGGTTACTCAGTACCCGAAGGCAGTTTGGATTTTTGGCAAAAACGCTTTGAAGATCATAATGTGATTTATAACAAAGTGGCCGAGAAATTTGGCGAGCAGTATTTAACCTTCCTTGATCCAGACGGGTTGAAACTGGAGTTGATCGTATCTAAAACAGCCGACAACCGTTTGCCATGGGAAACTGACGAGATCAAGGCTGAAAACGCGACCAAAGGTTTTCATAACATCACCATCACCACCAACAAAATGCAGCCAACTGCCGATATTCTGACTAACGTTTTCGGTTATAAACTACTGGAGCAGCATGTTAACCGCTTCCGTTTTGTTACCGACGCGGTTGATAATGCCAACATTGTTGACCTGGTTGAAGTACCGGGAGAGGTTGCCGGACATGTAGCAGGCGGTTCAGTACACCACGTAGCGTTCCGTGTAAAAAATGAGGAAGTGCTGATGCAGTATCGCGATAAAATAGCATCTCTTGGTTTACATATTACCGAGAAGATAGACCGTAACTATTTCTACTCACTGTATTTCCGCGAACCGGGGGGCGTATTGTTCGAGATAGCTACTGATAACCCGGGTTTTGCTGTTGACGAACCGGTTGAAGAATTAGGTCAGCACCTTAAATTGCCTGCACAATACGAGCAATACCGTGCAAGTTTAGAAACTACCTTACCAAAATTAGCTTAAGTAATGTACACACATCATAAACAATATATCACCGCCGGCAAACCAATTGCCGAAGCCGGCGGTGCCCTGATCATGATACATGGCAGGGGCGGCTCGGCAGAAAATATCATCAGTCTGGCTGATGAATTAAATACAGAAGATCTGGCCATTTACGCGCCGCAGGCCAGCAACCATAGCTGGTACCCATACAGTTTTATGGCGGCTGACGAGCAAAACCAGCCCGCGCTTAACTCGGCCATTGAGGTGATTGGTGAACTGGTTGACGAGATCATCAGTAAAGGCATCCCTGCCGAAAAAATTTATTTCGCAGGATTCTCGCAAGGGGCGTGTTTAACCTTGGAGTATATCGCCCTTAATGCCAAAAAATATGGTGGCGCGGTAGCTTTTACCGGCGGCTTGATAGGCCCGCAGTTTGATGCAGGCAAATATACTGGCAGTTTTAACGGAACTCCAATACTGATAACCACCGGCGACCCTGACCCGCATGTACCCTTAACCAGGGTTGAGGAAAGTGTGGAACTGCTGAAAAAACTAAATGCTGATGTGAATGTGACGATATTCAAAGGCCGTCCGCATACCATTATTCAGCAGGAAATTGATCTGGCTAATCAATATGTGTTTCATTAAAAGATTGCGCGACAGGCTGCTGGCATTTTGTACATCGATGCAGTTTCGTAAGTATGATAAATATTAAAATGATGGAAGCATTTAAAGTAACCCGGGTTTATGCCGATGAAAATGGCGACAGCCGTTTTGATGAAGTATATTATCCGTTGCATGAGGGCGGGCCGATAGGTTATTTCTCGGAAAAGGTGGGGGTAAAGGAGCTGATCTTCCGTAAAGTAGTACCCACTTATGATGATTTTCATGCTGCACCGCAAAGGCAGTACGTTGTGCTGCTTGATGGCGGTGTGGAAATCGAGACATCAACCGGCGAAAAGCGGCAGTTTGCGGCAGGGGAGGTGTTGCTGATGGAAGATACCGAGGGCAAAGGCCACCGCAGCCGCAACTTGAAAGCGCAGGTACGTAGTTCGCTGTTCATTATTTTTTAGATCAACGGAGGCGCTTTTAGTGGTATATTGCGTTTTTATCGCGATTACTATCTATGTCAACCGATCTGATACTGAAAAGCATTGGCAAATACATTGGCCTTACCGATGAAGAAAGGGAGTATTTTTTAAGCCTGCTGCATCCAAAGGAGCTTACACGCAAGCAGTTTTTATTGAAGGAATTTGAGGTTTGCAAATATTCAGCTTTTGTGAACAGCGGCTGCCTGCGGGGCTATACGGTTGATGAGAACGGGCTGGAGCATGTAATGAATTTTGCCCCCGCGGGTTGGTGGATAGCCGATATGTACAGTTTGCTTAGCCAAAAGCCCGGTACTTTAAATATCGATGCCATTGAGCCTACCGAAATATTACTGCTCTCCAAAGTAAAGCAGGAACTTTTATATCACGAAGTGCCTAAATTTGAACGGTTTTTCAGAATTATAACCGAAAATTCACTGGTAGCTTACCAGCAAAGATTGATGGATAACTTGAGTTTACCGGCCGAAGAGCGTTACAATAACTTTTGCCGCAGGTACCCAACGTTAATACATCAATTACCAAAAAAGGATATCGCCGCCTACATAGGCGTTACACCGGAGTTTTTTAGCCGGATGATGGCAAAACTTTTGCGGGCAGAGAAGTAAAAACAATCGCTATGGAAGATCAGGATAAGCTTAACCGCATAATTGAGGCCCGCATGAAACTGAAAGCGCGTTTTGAGGAACAGATGCGCAACACACCATCCGTTGCCGACGATAAACCCAAAGGCTCGGGCGAACCCAACAGGCACGGTATGCCCGTGATCCCGATAGGGCAAACAGCAACCTCAAAATGGCCGGTGCTTGACCTCGGTTATCAACCTAATGTTCCTTTAGACAGGTGGCGTTTAACTATTGATGGTGAGGTAGAAAATCCGGTGCGGTTAACGTGGAAACAGTTTATGGATCTGCCGCAAACCAGGGATACATCTGACTTTCATTGTGTAACTACCTGGTCAAAACTCAACATGCACTGGAAAGGCGTAAGCCTGCTTGATCTGGCTGCGTTAGTTCATCCAAAAGAAACGGCAACACATATTATGTGCTATGGTTATGATACCTATACCACCAATGTATCATTACAGGAAGCTTTGAAGCCGGATGTATTATTAGTACATACCTACGAAGGTCAGCCGCTGCCGCATGAGCATGGTGGCCCGGTACGCATGATCACCCCCCAGCTTTACGCCTGGAAGGGCGCGAAATGGATAAAGCGCATTGAGTTTTTATCTGCCGACAAATTAGGTTTTTGGGAGGAGCGGGGCTATTCAAACACGGCTTATCCTTGGCGCAATGATCGTTACAGTGATTAACTGTTAAAACAGATGGCCGGTATTTGCGGTTAATAAATTAAACAGACTAATCATGATCAACCCCGTAGCATTCAAAACATCCGCAGATAACGGAACTGTCAGAAAAATAATTATTGAGCCTATATTAAAGCGCGATGATAGCGGCGAGCTTACCGATACCGGCGTTTACCGCTTGCTGAAAAACGCAACCGATAACGAAAGTTTTTTGTTTACCGAACCGCTGGAAACTACCGAAAGTAACACGGATATACCTGATGAACTTAATCCGGATTATCTGGGTAAAATTACTTTTATTGATGGTAGCTGGACATTCAAAGGCGATTTGTTAACCGAGCACGAGCAACAGCAGATAGCAGGGTTTATTGTTAATCACGCTTAGTGCCTTGCCCGGCGTTTAAGCACGCCGCCGGCAGCCTCTTTAATGGTACTGGTAAATACAAACGCCTTTGAGTCAATATCATGCACCAGGTTGCGCAGTCGCCTAACTTCAAGGCGGGTAACTACGGTATAAACAATATCAACCGGGTGGCTTACATCAAAGCTTTCCTTCAAAAAGCCGCGTTCGCCTTTGTAAACGGTGATACCACGGCCTAATTCCATCACCAAACGACGCTTCACCTCTTCACTTTCCGACGATATAATGGTTACGCCGGTATATTCCTCCAAACCTTCTATAACAAAGTTGATGGTTCGCGATGCGGTGTAGTAGGTTAGTATCGAATATAAAGCTGTTGGCAGCGTTACCTCAATAGCCGCGATCAGGAAAATCACGATGTTGATGCCGAGGATGATTTCGCTGATAGTAAAGCTGATGCGTTTCCCGGTGTATAGGGCCAACACTTCAATACCGTCCAGCGCGCATCCGCCACGTATAGCCAAACCCACGCCTATACCCATAAACACCCCGCCAAAAATGGAAACCAGCAATTTGTCTGAGGTTATAGGCTCGTACGGAACGTAAAGCAAACACAACCCCAAACCAAGTATAGCCGCCACCGTACGGAAAGCGAACACACGGTTTACCTGGTACATACCCATTATAATGAAAGGTACGTTGGCCAGCACAATTACATAGGCTATATTTAAGTGGTAAAGCTCATGTATAAGCAGCGCCATGCCGGTTACCCCGCCATCAAAAAACTTATTGGGTATCATAAAGCTTTTGAGCGCGAAACCGCAAAATAATATACCTAAAACTGTGTAAACCGTGTCAATTAACCAACGTGGCAGGTTCTTCATCTGTAAAATGTGTACTTATAAATTCGCATTGCAAATCCCCCAAAACAAGGTTTAATAGCAATACTTCAAATTCAAGGCTAATATATTCAAATGTTTCTATTTATAGGCTGTAATGGTTTAATAAACGGAAATGTTATATTTGGTAGCCAGCCATGATCATTAACCGGCCTGCTTTATTTCGATATGTATTTTTTTGTTTACCTGGGCGCTTTTTTGCTCTTAACTCGTTTACGCACCTCCGTAAAATTTACCGAGCTGTTTGATAAATGGAATGCGTTGCTTCGATGGTCAGCCATCGGTGTGGTAATTTCATTTTTTGTTTTTGGCAGAATTATGCCGGATGTTGTGACGCCTTTCCTGGGGCCGTTTATTTTGGGCGCTATTGTGGCATACACACTTAAAGAGCCCGACTTTCAACCGCTGCGTGGGTTCATCAATACCCACATACCGCTGGTTGTAATGGGTTTTCTGGATGCTTTTTTAGACCTGGTAGCGCCAGAATTTTATGGTGATTATGAAGATTATTTTCAGATAGGCGTATTGCTGGCCTTTGTGTGGATATTCGCGCGCTGGGCAAGCACCAAGAAACAACAGCAAGAACTACGTATGATGTCGGTAAAAAAGGATGAACTGGAAGCCATTGTGGCCGAACGTACATCTGAGCTTACCAATCAGCGTAATGAACTACAGGATTTGGTTAAGGAATTGAAGGCCACGCAGGCACAGTTAATTCAATCAGAAAAAATGGCATCTCTGGGTGAACTTACCGCGGGTATTGCTCACGAGATACAGAATCCCCTCAACTTCGTCAATAATTTCTCGGAAGTAAGCGCAGAGCTGATCGAGGAGATGGAAGAAGAACTTGCCAAAGGAGATAAGGACGAAGCGCTTGCCATAGCAGCTGATATCAAGCAAAACCTGGAAAAGATACGCCACCACGGTAAACGCGCTGATGGTATTGTGAAGGGCATGTTACAGCATAGCCGACAAAGTACCAATATTAAAGAGGCTACAGACGTTAATAAGCTGGCCGATGAATATCTGCGCCTGGCCTACCACGGATTACGCGCCAAAGATAAATCATTCAACGCCGAACTTCTCACCCGTTTCAGCGAAAACCTGCCTACGGTTGAAGTTGTACCGCAGGATGTTGGCCGCGTATTGCTGAATTTATTTACCAATGCTTTTTACGCCACACAGCAAAAAGTTAAGCAAGGCGATCCCAAATATAAACCGGTTGTTGAGGTAGCGACGTTGTTGAAGCGCGGCATGATAGAGATTTTTGTGCGTGATAACGGTACCGGCATTCCCGAGCATATAAAGGATAAAATTATGCAGCCGTTTTTTACTACCAAGCCAACAGGCGAGGGTACGGGGCTGGGCTTATCTTTAAGCTATGATATCATAGTAAAGGGCCATAACGGTAAAATTGACGTGCAAAGTAAAGAAGGCGAATACACCGAGTTCATGATCAGTTTACCGCTATCAGCAAAAAATAGTTAATTTTATAGCTTCTTATGAAAATATTGGTTGTTGATGATGAAGCGGACGTACAACCGCTTTTCTTGCAGCGCTTCCGCAAAGAGATACGTAACCAGGAAGTTGAGTTTGATTTTGCCCTTTCGGGAGAAGATGCATTAAAATATCTGGAAGATAAACATTCGGAAGTGGTGCTTATCCTTTCGGATATTAATATGCCCGGCATGAGCGGTATTGAATTGCTGGGCCATATACGTGAAGATTTTGGCGACCCGCCGCCACCACCCGTTGTAATGATGGTAACCGCTTATGGCGATGAGGAAAATTACAGGCAGGCAATGGACAAAGGCGCCGATGATTTTTTAACCAAGCCGCTTGATTTTGATCTGCTTAAACAAAAACTTAAAAACCTTGCTGAATAATGGCCAAAATTCTGGTAGTTGACGATGAAGCGGATTTGGAACTACTGGTAAAACAAAAGTTTCGCCGCAAGATAAGAGAGAATATCTACGAGTTTGTTTTCGCGCAAAATGGTGCCGAGGCGCTTGAAAAAGTGAAGGAACACCCTGACCTTGACATTATTTTAAGCGATATTAATATGCCTGTAATGGATGGGCTTACGCTGCTTTCGCATTTGCCCGAGGCTAACCCAACGCTAAAGGCCGTTGTGGTATCTGCTTACGGAGACATGCAAAACATCCGTACGGCAATGAATCGTGGGGCGTTTGATTTTGTTTGTAAGCCGGTTGATTTTGACGACCTGGACTTAACCATGCAAAAAACCATACAACATGTTAAGCAGCTGCAGGAAACCATAAAGGCTATTAAAGAGAATAACATACTTAAAATGTATGTTGACGAAAATGTGCTCAACTTTATGACGCACAAAGAGTTTGAAAATAGCTTATTAACCAATGAGCAGGTTGATGCAACCGTGATGTTTATTGACATATGTGGCTTTACCGCGCTTACTGAACAGGTACCGCCAAACACGGTTATCAACCTGTTGAACGGATTGTTTGATAAGATTGTGAAAGAGATAATTGCGCAGGGTGGCCATGTAGATAAATTTATGGGTGATGCGGTTATGGCTGTTTTCAGAGGTAATTACCACCTTGATCGAGCCATTGATGCCGCGATAACCGTTCGCGATCAGATACGGTCGGCAGAAGAAATTGACGCTGGCGAACGTAAGTATAAGCCAGGTGTTTCTGTAGGTATTAATTCAGGAGAAGTAGTGTCGGGCAATATCGGTTCTGCATCGCTCAAAAGGCTCGATTATACGGTAATAGGTGATATCGTTAATGTCGCTCAGCGCTTACAATCCACCGCCAAAGAGGGGCAGATATTGATAAATGAAGCCACTTACGAAAAGGCGAAGGAATCCTTCAATTGCGAAAAAATAGGTGATGTGGTTTTGAAAAATAAGGCTAAACCGGTAACTATATACGAGGTGCTTGAATAAACACCTCGTATAATACCTTATTTAAGCGTGCGCATACGCGCTTTTGTCCAGGCAGCTTTTGATGGTAGTGATCAGTTCGTCAAGATCAAACGGTTTGGATATAAAGGCGTCGCAACCATAATCGCCAAACGCTTCGAGCAAGCGCGGATAGCCTGATAATAGTAACACCGGCAGGGATGAGGTTAACGGATGCGTTTTAATTTCACGGCATAGCTCTCCGCCGTTTACACCGGCCAGCAAATGATCAAGCAGTACAATGTCAGGCTGGTATATATTTACGGTTTGTACAATGTTATCGGTATACAATAATGCGGTAACGGTAAACCCTTCAGGGGTCAGCACGTCAGTCATTAATTCCAGCATCTCCGGCTGGTCATCAATGATCAAAATATTCTTCACCATTTCAGTCTATCAGATTGGTATTAGTAATAACGCGCAATTATCACTATTTGTTTCCTAACGGATAGGCCGAACAGAAAATATAACACAAAGATCAACTCGTCTTAACAATTCGACCTTGATAAAAGTAATCTACACTAAAAATGCCAGCCCTTCCTGGGTTAATTGTAGCAACCCGTCGTAATTGGCGATAGCAATACTTTTGCCCGACAGTGTAATTAATTTTTCGGCCACCAACTCATTAATTACACGAAAAACGGTCTCATACGTAGCGCCAGCGAATGAGGCGAGATCCTGCCTGCTTAGGTCGAGGCTTATGTAGCCTTCGGGCGTTGTGCCAAATTGTTTATGCAATAGAATCAGCGCTTCTGCCACGCGGCCTTTAACCGGCATATGCGCCAGGTTGCGCATCTTTTTTTCGGATTCGCGCAACTCTTGGGAGAAGAACATTAGTAACTGGTATGATAATTCGGGGTTTACCTTCAGGCTCGCCTCAAAAAAATCCATATCAATATAGCAAACAACGCCGGGCTCCAAAGCTGCCGCTGATACGGGATAAATGGCATCGCCACCAAGGCCACGGTGGCCCAGTATGGCTCCGTCCTTAGCGAAGCGTATAATCAATTCCTTTTCAGCATCCCACCGTTTGTAAACTTTAACAGTTCCGGAGTGAACAAAGTAAACTCCTGTTACCGGATCGCCTTCTTTAAATATTTTTTCGCCTTTTTTTACTTTAAAGCTCTTTTTATTTGTGTTAATGGCTGCCTGCCACTCCTTTAGACTGTATTTGCATAAAAAACAATTGCAAGTTTCGCCTATCAAATTCTTTTTTGCCATTCATTTGAGGGATATACATCTCAAATTTGAGTAATTTTTAATGAATAAGTGAAATATGTTTGAGAATTTTATTTAAACGAGCTGGTTTTTAAAGAATTTAAATTATTGTAGATATGGTTTTTGATTAATAATCAAATATTCCGGGCAAAAGTCTTAATTTAAATTCTTCATAATTTTCATTGCATATTCTACGTGATGAGGTTGTATATCCAGATGTGTTACAAAACGAATTCTGTTTTTGTCTGTAGATCCGCACTTGATTCCATGCTCAGCAAGTTTATTTACTATTAAATCAGCCGGTTCGAAGGTGTCAAATAACATGATATTAGTCTCAACCGGTAGTACTTGGCTTACCCAATTACACTTGCTTAGCTCATTAGCTAACAATAGTGCGTGCTGATGATCAATTTTCAACCGCTCTACATGGTGGTCGAGCGCATAAATGCCTGCAGCGGCTAAAAATCCTGCTTGCCGCATGCCGCCACCCAATACTTTGCGTATGCGGCGCGCTTTGTGTATAGTTTCCTTATCAGCCAATAAAACAGAGCCAACAGGTGTACCAAGCCCTTTGGATAAACAAACCGAAATTCCGTCAAAATATTTCTCGTAGTCGATAGCTTTATCGCCCGTGTGCATAAGCGCGTTAAATATCCGCGCGCCATCCAGGTGCAATTTAAGTCCACGTTCTTTACATAGCTCGGCAATGGGCTTTATTTGCTCAAGCGTGTAGCAGCTGCCGCCTCCTTTGTTTACTGTATTTTCAAGCACAACCAAACTTGTGTGCGGATAATGTATGTTTTCGGCGTTTATTTCCGGCTCAATCATTTCGGCGGTCAGTATGCCGCGGTAGCCGTTCAATAGTCGTGTTGATACGCCGGAATTAAAAGCAATTCCGCCGCCCTCATAACGGTAAACGTGGGCCGTTTGGTCGGCAATCAGTTCATCCATCGGCTGGGTGAAACATTTAATGGCGATCTGGTTGGTCATGGTGCCTGAGGGGCAAAACAAACCGGCCTCCATGCCAAACATAGCCGCAGCCTTCTGCTCCAGCTCTGCAACACTTTCATCCTCGCCAAAAACGTCGTCGCCAATTTTAGCGTTCATCATGGCCTCTAACATGGCAGGCGTGGGTTTGGTAACGGTATCGCTACGCAGATCAACTGTAATTTGCATCAACTGTAATTTAGATGGTATATTTAGTGCAAAACTAAGTTATGCTGATCAAAGTTGCTTTAGGCGTACAGCATATTTTACATTTGAAATTAAACCAAGCGCGATTAAGGAAGTCCATCCACAAAAAATCCTGACTTATGCAATTATTATACAAAGCCGCTTTAGTTTTATTTACATCCGCAATTACTTTAACCGCGTCCGCGCAGTGGAAAAAGGGATGCTATTACGATTTGAACAACGCCCGCCATGCCGGATTGATTAAAGCGGATGAACAACACTTATTATATAAGCCCTCGAAAAGAGCCGACGAACTGAAGTTAACTGCTGCAGATATGAACGCCTTCGTTATAGAAAAGGACAGCTTCAGGGTTTCGCACGCGCCGGTATTCGGGCAACCGGTATTTGTACAGGTGCTTACAAATGGACCGACTAAGATATACGTTGCAAGGCCCCGGCCTAAAAAGTTTAGCCGCGGATCAATTATAGGAGGATTGCTTGGCGGCGATACCGGTGCCGAAATAGGTGGCCATGCTGATGCGCTTAGGAGTTACCATGGTTATTATTACGGGCAGGATGAAAATTCACTGGCCACAATAACCATGCAGAACTTTGAGGAGATTACGGCGAGCATTATGGCCGATAAGCCGAAGGTTACCGCCAAAATAAAGGATAAAACATTTCGTTATGGCGATATGGACGAGCTGATAGTATTTTACAACACAGGTAAGCAACCGTCGCTAATTGATTAAACTTGAACAATGAAGAACTGCTGTACAGCTATACTAATATTTATAATTTCGACGGTTACTGCGTACGCTCAAAAATGGCAAGCCGGAAGTTTTACTGATACGAAGGGCATCAGGCAAACCGGTTTTATTAATCCGAACCCTAAAGGGAAAGGGCCTGTAAAAGAGGAAGCGTTTATTGAGTATAAGCTCGATGATAAAATGAACCCTATAAAATTGAGCGCGGGTGAGTTACGTTCTTTTACCATCGGCCGGGATAGTTTTGTAGTGGCCCATGCGCCGGGGAATACGATGTGGGCAGGTAAGGAGTTTGATTTTGTACGGGTTGTACTTAACGAGGAGATTAAGTTATATACCGGAAAAGGCGGCAAGGGTAAGTCCGGTTTTGGTATCAGGCCGGGCCTATCGGGTGGTTTTGGTTTGGGTAGCGGCGGCTATGGCGGAGTAGGCGGTGGTGTTGGTATATCGTTAGGGGGCAACGGCAATGGCGACAGGCAAAAAACGGCTTATTACTTTGGCGCCAACACGGCCGAAATGATGCTGCTAACCCCCATAAACTTTAACGACATTATGTGCGACATTATGGGCGATGAGCCGGAAGTGGTTAACCTCATCCGCCAAAATAAATTCAACTTGAATAATATTGATAAACTGATAGAATACTTTGAGAAGGTTAAAGCATCGCGGCAGCAGCAATAAGTTAGAGTTTATCAATACGTACCCATTTCATACCCGCTGCGGTGGCAGCGGTTGTGCCGGCTTCGCCATCTTCAAATACCAGGCAGTCGGCGGGAGAAACGCCAAGCTTTTCAGCCGCAGCTAAAAAAGGATCGGGGTAGGGTTTGCCGTGTTTGGTTTCACCTGCGCATACCAATACTTCAACGTAATCAATTAAACCAAGTAGCGTCAATGTCTTTTCGACAGCTTTGCGTCCGCTGCCCGATACGACGGCGATACGCACTTTGCCCACGTGCGCTTTTAAATGTTCAACAACATAATTTATGGGCTGAGTATTTTCCAGGTATTCGTCAAAAAAAACCTGGTAGCGTTTTTCGGCGAACACGGCCGGGTCAAAAGCGCTGTTATAACGCTTGTTTATTTCTTCAACTACATTTTTAACCGGCCAGCCGGCCAGTTCGTCAACAATGGCGCCGTCAAACACCAGGCCGCCGTCAGCAGCCACTTTAATGTAGGCGGCTTTGTGCGCGGGCATGTTATCGGCAAGTGTGCCATCGCAATCGTACAAAAAAGCTTTATAGCCGGTTGATAGCCCGGTGAGTTTCTGGAGCTTCAGCTGTTCGGTCTCAGTCATTCGCAAATATTAATAAAAAAGGTAGCACCATCGTTATGCCGATGTAATAAATACATTAAACAACCGCCTTAAAGTGATGGAATTTAGTCGAACTGATTTTGCAACCGTTCCAACCGCTCAATAATCAGGTTGAGTTTTTCCTGTTCAAGCTTGAAAATGCGGTCTTTAAGGTAAAAAGCCACATAAAGCAGCCATACCACGGTAAAGCCATAAAACGAGAAGCGAAATATCTGTGATGAATGCTCAAGCACCTCAAACAGGTACAGAGATAAGCCAATAGTAATTAATAACAGATAAAGGTAATATAGCCATCCGTAGAGGTCTGCGCGGCGGCGCTGATATTCTTTTAAACCCTGCAAATATTCCGCCGGATGGATAGTGACATCTTCCTTTGATACGAGTTTGTAATCTTTGATCATTACAAACATATATAGCAGCATGGTACAAAGTATTATGCTAATGCCTGCATACGTAACCCATGATTGAAATACCAGGAACAACAATACCATTAATACCGCGCCTGCACCTATGGCCATGCTTACAATACCACGCAACAACCTTTTATTAAGGCTTCCCACTCCACGTTTCACCTGCTTCAGCGCCTCGTCTACCGAAAGCTGATCGCGTTTTGGCTGCTCTTGCCAAACCGACATTATATGATCAAAGTCTTTCATACTGGTTGTATAATTCTGTTAACTTTTGTTTTATACGATGAATTTTTACCCGCAGATTGCCTTCGGATATCCCTGAGATCTCAGCAATTTCAGGGTAGGGCATTTCATCAAGCACCATGGTTATAATAATTCTTTCCGACTCTTCGAGCTTGGAGATACATTTATATAATAATGCCACCTGCTCGTTCTTCTCAGATAGTTCTTCGCGTTTGGTTTCCGCAATCTGCGGGGTCAGTTCGTCCTTAGCCTGGCGTTTTTCAGAGCGCAGGTAAGTAAGGCAGGTGTTTACGGCAATGCGGTATATCCAGGTAGAGATCATGGCCTGGTTGCGGAATTTATCCAGGTTTTGCCAAACCTTTAAAAAGGTTTCCTGCAACAGATCATGTGCCGCGTCATCATCCCCTGTGTAACCGTAACACAGGTGGAATATTTTTTTTGAGTTGGCTTCAAAAATTTGTTTAAAGGCTGCTTCTTTACCGGGCACGCTTGCAGTTAATTGTTATACAGTTTAGAGTGCAAAGTTATTAATATGTTACAACTGGTAATCAATAATATTTAACCACTGCAATTTTTTATCTGCATCGCTCAGTAACTGTTCATAATCAGGCGAATAATCATGCCTTACGTCCTCGTGCAGTTTATTAATGTTGTTGCGGATTTTTTCCAGCTGCTTTATAAATATTACACGCAGTGGTTTGTAGGACGTTTTGCGGTCTGCATATTGCAGGTAGTTCTCACCGAAATTTATCAGTAGGTCAATCTCAGCGGTTTTTGATGCGATGAACTTAACATATTTGGCTATCAATCTTAAAATTTTACGCAGTGCTTTAGCGGCAAAATAACTTTGTGAAGGTAGCTGACTAAACATAAAACCTATTTCACTTTTAACCTGGGTAACAAAGGCCGCTTCGTCATGCGCCTCGAACATCAGGTAAGCTAACAGCTCCTTATTTTCTTTTTTATAGCGGGCAAGGCGCAGCAACAGTTCGGCCATTTGGGCAGGGGGCATGTGCTGCAGTTCCTTTTTTATATTTTGGAGTCCGTAGGTAGTTATACTCATAGCAGTTAAATCGTGTAACACAACAAAGTTCTATTATTCATTTAAATATTGAGGATATAAGTTATGTTTGAGTTAAACAATACATTTATAACTATGATAGTAACAACCAGCACACATTTAGAAGGGTACAAAGTAACCGAACATTTAGGCGTTATCCGTGGTATTACAGTACGCTCACGCGGAGTAGGCGGTAATTTTTTAGGCGGTTTACAAACCATATTTGGTGGGCGTAACAGTATTTATACTGAGCTTTGTGAGCAAGCCCGCCAGGAAGCATATAACCTGATGATACTGCACGCGCAGGAAGTTGGTGCAACAGCCGTTATCAACATGCGCTATGATGCCAATGAGGTTATGCAGGGCGTTACCGAAGTGCTTGCTTACGGTACCGCGGTAAAAGTAAGTAAGGTTGACCTGTAGAACCGGCGTTTTCAACGCCTGCTTTAATTAACGGTGTAAATTTGTAGCTTTGGGGTTTAACTGACTTGCATGCGCCGTAGTAAACTTACACTTTACATATTTATAGCCCTTGTTGTGGGCGTAATAACAGGGTATTTTTATAATACCCTTGTTATTAACGAAATTAATACCAAAATAGCCACTGCCGATGCGCAGATAAAAGCTATCGATGCGCGCCTGCTTACCATTACCGATACCACCGCTGCAGGCTACAAAGAACTCAAACTACAACGTACCGAGCAGGTAACCATACGTAAAGCCAATGATACTGCCCGTGAGGATAAGCTCGTCGGCTTTAATGTGCTGAGTGATATATTTTTACGGCTGATAAAAATGATTGTAGCGCCATTGGTGTTCACTACGTTGGTGGTGGGCGTAGCTAAGGTTGGCGATATTAAGGCCGTTGGACGTATTGGGGGTAAAACCCTGCTGTGGTTTTTAAGCGCTACGCTGGTGTCGTTATTATTAGGTATGGTGTTGGTTAACTTTTTTGAACCAGGCAAGGCCATGCACTTGCCGCTGCCGGATAGCCACATCAATACAGGCGTACAAAAAGCAGCTCTTTCGTTAAGGGATTTTATCGGCCACGTATTTCCAAAGAGTATTATTGAGTCGATGGCTAATAATGAGATATTGCAGATAGTGGTATTCTCCCTGTTTTTTGGTGTAGCAACCGCCGCCATTGGCGAAAAAGGTGAGGTGGTGATCAAGGCAATGGACGCCATTGCGCACGTGATCCTGAAAATTACCGGTTATGTAATGAAGGCTGCACCGCTTGCCGTTTTTGGCGCCATAACGGCTATCATTGCAAAGCAGGGGCTGGGTATTTTGTCTACTTATGCCATATTTATTAGTGAGTTCTATTTTTCGTTGGTAGTATTATGGCTGGTGATTATACTGGCTGGATATTTTGTTTTAGGTAAGCGTGCCCTAACGCTGGTAAACAACATTAAGGATGCTATGCTGGTAGCATTCAGCACCTCAACCAGCGAAGCTGCTTACCCCAAAGTTTTAATGGAACTGGAACGCTTTGGCTGTAATAACAAGATCGTGAGTTTTGTGCTACCGCTGGGCTACTCGTTTAACCTGGATGGTTCCATGATGTACATGACCTTCGCTTCGCTTTTTTTGGCGCAATCTTATAACATCCATCTTTCATTTGAACAACAGCTGTCAATGCTATTAGTACTGATGCTTACCAGTAAAGGTATCGCGGGTGTGCCGCGCGCGTCGCTGGTGGTAATTGCCGGCACTATAGCCATGTTCAATATCCCGGAGGCGGGTTTAGCCTTACTAATCGGTATCGATCCATTACTTGATATGGGCCGCTCAGCAACCAACGTTTTAGGCAATGCGATGGCAACAGCGGTTGTGAGCAAGTGGGAGAAAGAGATTGATTAAATGTAATTTTCGATTAATCAATTTCAAACTATGCAATTCAATAACGATTTTCGCTCCTGATTTGCTGATGGTCGGTGAAATCAATCAATAGTCTGTGTAATAAAAGTATATAATGACTTTAAGAAATAAAAAGATATTCCTTGCTGCCAGTGTCGCTGTGCCATTTTTATTGTATTGCTTTTACTATTATGGCATGATGGTGAAGAATGCGCCTTATAAGTTCAATGAGTTTCAATATATGGTGTTCGAGTATGGCAATGGTGATAGCTTGCTAAATAAATACAACTCTAAAACGCATCATTATCAATATGTAGATAGCCGCGATTCAGTAGTTAAAACTTCCTTGAAGTTAAATAAAGATGATTTGTTATACCTGCACCGCAAAGCTGCCGACCTGGGTTTCTGGGATTTCCCGGAGCAAGAAGTAAACAGCGCTAAGCGCGACCCGAAGGTGCCGTATTACTTGATTCAGTTTAATTATTTGCGTAAGAGCAAAAGCGTATTGTTTCAGGCAAACTACCAGGGTAATGAGAAGCTGATAGATGCCAACCAGCGCCTGATCAAAGAAATACAGCGCGTATTGCGCGATGCCGAGCAGCGAAATAAAAAATAACTGCTTATTGGTATTTGATAGATTAATATCTATATTTGCACCTCGAAATTTTAAAACATAATTATAAATAACAATGTACGCAATAGTAAGTATAGCCGGACAGCAATTTAAAGTTGCAAAAGACCAGCAGCTCTTTGTACACCGCTTACAGGGAGATGAAGGCGCTAGTATTGAATTTGACACAGTATTGTTAGCAGAAAACGAAGGTAAATTCAAATTAGGTACTGATTTGAAAGGCGCTAAAGTATCAGCTAAGATCTTGTCGCACGTTAAAGGTGATAAAGTGATCATCTTCAAAAAGAAAAGAAGAAAAGGTTACAAAAAGAAAAACGGTCACCGTCAGCAATTTACCAAAATCGAGATCACAGGTATCGCTCTGTAATTATTGTTTAATCCCGAAGGTGTTTATCCTTCATAAAAGATAAAAGAAATGGCACACAAAAAAGGGGCCGGTAGTTCCAAAAACGGTCGTGAATCGCATAGCAAACGCTTAGGTATCAAAATATTCGGTGGTCAGCCTGCAATTGCTGGTAACATCATCGTTCGTCAGCGTGGTACCCCGCACAACCCAGGTCAAAACGTAGGTATCGGTAAAGATCATACTTTATTCGCACTTGTTGATGGTCAGGTAGTTTTCAAAAAGAAAGCTGATAACCGTTCATACGTATCAGTAATTCCTTTTGAAACTGAAGCCGTAGCTGAAGTAGCTGCACCGGCTCCAAAAGCGAAAGCTGCAAGCAAAGCAAAAACCGCTAAAGTTGAAGAAGCTCCTGTAGCTCCGGCAACTGAAGGTACTGAAGATGCTGCTATAGCTGAGTAATTTCAGTAAATAACATTACCACATAAAAGGCTGCCGCAAGGTGGCCTTTTATGTTTTGCAGAGGATGCTATGACACAGTGCCTTATATAATTATATAGCTATTGTATATCACAATTAATAAGTATATCTTTGCAGCCACAATTAACAAAGTATTTACAGCTTTAATATTATTCAAGCAATGTATTTAAGTAAAGAAGCGAAACAAGAGATTTTCGCAAAACATGGTAAGGGTGCTGCCGATACAGGTTCAGCAGAAGGTCAGGTAGCGTTGTTCACAACACGTATTGCGCACTTAACCGGTCACCTGAAAAAAAACAAAAAGGATTTTGCAACGCAATTATCATTGCAAAAGCTTGTAGGTAAACGCCGTGCCTTATTGGCTTACCTATACAACAAAGATATTGAAAGATACCGTGCTATCATCAAAGCTTTACAGCTAAGGGATATTATCAAGTAATTTTCAACAGTATTTTTAAGAAAGCCGTTCGTCAAATGCGAATGGCTTTTTTACTTTTGTACGCAAGTTTTAAAACACAAACAAAACCGGTGCGCTCCTAAAGATGAAAAGCGCATCTTAATAAACACAAAATGAGTTATAATGCAATTAAAAAAACTTTCGATTTAGGTGACGGCCGCATCGTTGAGATCGAAACAGGAAAACTGGCTAAACAAGCCGATGGCTCTGTGGTAGTAAAACAAGGCGACACCATGTTGCTTGCTACCGTAGTATCATCTCCTGAAGCAAAAGAAGGTGTTGACTTTTTACCGCTTTCGGTTGACTATCAGGAAAAATACGCATCAACTGGCCGTATACCGGGCGGTTTTTTACGCCGTGAGGCACGTTTGTCAGATTACGAGGTTTTGATCTCTCGTTTGGTTGACCGCGCTTTACGTCCGCTTTTTCCGGAGGATTACCATGCCGATACACAGGTAATGATCTCTTTGATTTCGGCAGATAAAAATATTATGCCCGATTGCCTTGCCGGTTTGGCGGCATCAGCGGCATTAGCTGTTTCTGATATTCCGTTCAACGGCCCGATATCAGAGGTTCGTGTAGCTAAAATTGATGGCCAGCTGGTTATAAACCCAACCCTGAGCGATCTGGAACGCGCAACTTTAGAGTTCATCGTAGCCGGATCGGAGTTCGACATCAACATGGTTGAGGGCGAATCAAAAGAGATTCAGGAAGAAGAACTTGTTGAAGCTATTAAGTTCGCTCACGAGGCTATCAAAGTACAGGTTCAGGTTCAGAAAGAGCTTGCTGCCGCGGTTGGTAAAACTGAAAAGCGTATCTACAGCCACGAACACAGCAACGAAGAGCTGAAGAAACAAGTTTACGCCGCTACTTATGATAAAGTTTACGAAGTAGCCAAATCAGGTGCAGGCAAACATGAGCGCCATTTAAAACTGCGCGAGATACGCGATATTTTCATCGCTACTTTAGGTATCGAGATTGACGCGGTTACTGAGAGCCTGATCAAAAAATATTTCCACGATGTAGAGTATGATGCCGTACGTAACCTGATTCTGGATGAGGATCTGCGTTTAGATGGCCGTAACTCAAAACAAATACGCCCGATCTGGAGCGAAGTAGGCTACCTGCCGGCAGCCCACGGTTCAGCGGTATTTACCCGTGGCGAAACCCAGGCGTTAACCACAGTTACCCTGGGTGCTAAGGATGATGAGCAGATGATTGACGGCGCTTTCATCAACGGTTACCAAAAATTCATTTTGCACTATAATTTCCCGGGTTTCTCAACCGGCGAAGTTCGCCCGAACAGGGGAGCCGGCCGTCGTGAGATCGGTCATGGTAACTTGGCAATGCGTTCATTAAAACAAGTATTGCCTGTTGCCGATGAAAATCCTTACACTATCCGTGTAGTATCTGATATCCTGGAGTCAAACGGTTCATCATCAATGGCTACGGTGTGCGCAGGTACTTTGGCATTAATGGATGCCGGTATTAAAATTCAGGCTCCGGTATCCGGTATTGCCATGGGCTTGATCACCAACCCTGAGGGTACTAAATATGCTGTATTATCTGATATCCTTGGCGACGAGGATCACCTGGGTGATATGGACTTTAAGGTAACCGGTACTGAAAATGGTATTGTTGCCTGCCAAATGGACCTGAAGATCAACGGTCTTTCATACGAAGTATTGGCTAAGGCTCTACATCAGGCTAAAGAAGGCCGTTTACAGATCCTGAACGAGATGAAGAAGACCATCGCTGCACCTCGTGAAGATTACAAACCACACGCTCCGCGTATTATCACCATAAAAATCGATAAAGAATTTATTGGTGCGGTTATCGGCCCGGGTGGTAAAATTATTCAGGAAATGCAACGCGAAACCGGTGCAACCATCTCTATCGAAGAAGTTAACAACCAAGGTATCGTACAAATATTTGCTGATAATAAAGCATCTATTGACCAGGCAGTTACCCGTATACGTAATATTGCCGCTAAACCAGAGGTTGGCGAAATTTACGAGGGTAAAGTTAAATCGATCATGCCGTTTGGTGCATTTGTTGAAATAATGCCGGGTAAAGATGGTTTGCTGCACATTTCGGAGATTGACCACAAGCGTTTTGAAACCATGGACGGCATTTTCCAGGTTGGAGATGAAGTGCGTGTTAAACTGCTCGACGTTGATAAACAAGGAAAATTGAAATTATCAAGAAAAGCCCTGTTGCCAAAACCTGAGAAACCTGCGCAGGAAAGCAAATAAATTTATTATAATTGCGTTATAAAACCCTCCCTAAAAGCGAGGGTTTTATTATTTAACAGCCGTTTTATAATTGTGTAACATAATTGATACAATGCCATTGTTCTTAAAACAACAGTAATCATTATTTGTATTGCTTAGGTAATTGATAAGTTATATCCGGTGCTTTAAAAACATGAATTTTACACCCCTTGATCCTTTAGATTTTCTTAGCAAGAACCCGCAGGGGGTTAAGTCAGACGCGCAGGCTGACCTGGTGCAACTGCTGCTTTATGAGATCATTCGGGTAAAGGATATTATTAAGTATTATGAATCTATACCTAACGGAGCAGGACAGTTGGGTGCTTCCATACTGAACGAGCTTGTGTCCGAAGCTTACAGTTCACTTGTTAATTACGACACGGTTTTAATGAAAAAATACTATGACTTATTGCTAAACTGCGATTAAAGCAGAGTCATTTTTTGTGAAATAATACATCAGCGCCACACCAATGCCTATATTTACCGCCATGAAGCCTTTAGTTGCCCCCTCTATTCTCGCGGCGGATTTTGCCAATATGCAGCGCGATATCGAAATGCTTAATAACAGTGAAGCGGATTGGATACATGTTGATGTAATGGACGGCGTTTTCGTTCCGAACATCTCCTTCGGTTTTCCGGTGATCAGCGCGGTTAAAAAATACGCTACTAAACCACTGGACGTACACCTGATGATCGTTGACCCTGACCGTTACCTAAAGGCTTTTAAAGATGCCGGCGCAGATGGTATAATGGTACATTATGAAGCGTGTACCCATTTACACCGCACCATACAGGTTATCAAAGATTTAGGTTGCCGCGCGGGCGTTGCTTTAAATCCGCATACTAACGTGCGCTTGCTTGAGGATGTTATTGCCGATGTTGAACAGGTATGTATCATGTCGGTGAACCCGGGCTTCGGCGGACAGAAATTCATATCCAATACCTATAAAAAAATCAGGGAACTACGCACCCTTGCTGAATTGCATAACCCCAATCTGTTTATTGAAATTGATGGTGGGGTAGATGTAAGCAACGCATCAAAACTTATTGAAGCCGGGGCTAACGTACTGGTAGCCGGCAGTTCAGTATTCTCTGCTGATAATCAGTTAGCAGCCATCTCCGCGTTAAAAAATGCCCAGCCTTTAAAACACGCCTGAGCTTATTGATCTGATTGTTAATAAAGTGTCGCTTTTTTTCAACAAAAAGCAAATAATCTCTATATACTTTGTCAAAATAATTAACTTCGGAGCGTTAATATACTAACTGACCAAAAGTTTTATTAGCGTTTACATTTCAACAAATTATATGAAACATAATTTTGGTGCCGGGCCGGGCATATTACCCCAGGAGGTTTTCAAGCAGGCCGCTCAGGCTGTTATTGATTTTAATGGTACAGGTTTATCAATCCTGGAAATCTCGCACAGGTCAAAAGAGTTTGAAGCTGTTTTGGACGAAGCTGTACGTTTGGTTAAAGAGTTATTCAGCGTTCCCGAAGGTTACTCGGTATTGTTTTTACAGGGCGGTGCAAGCACACAGTTTGCAATGGTGCCTTACAACTTGTTGCCTGACGGAAGTAAAGCCGCATACCTTGAATCAGGCGTGTGGGCTAACAAGGCTTTAAAAGAGGCTAAATACTTTGGAGAAGTATCAATAGTGGCTTCATCTAAAGAGAGTAATTTTACTTTTATCCCTAAGGATTTTGAAATACCTGCTGATGCAGCTTATTTTCATATAACATCAAACAATACCATTTACGGTACGCAGTTGCAAAACTTTTTCTCGTCGCCGGTGCCTGTTGTTTGCGATATGTCGTCAGATATATTCAGCCGCAAGATAAATGTTGCCGATTTCGGTTTGATCTACGCTGGTGCGCAGAAAAATATGGGCCCTGCAGGCGTTACTTTGGTTATTGTTAAGGACGAAATTTTAGGTAAAACTGGTCGTGCTATACCGGCCATGCTCAACTATCAAACGCAAATTGAAGGCGGCTCAATGTACAATACTCCGCCGGTATTCGCCATTTACGTATCCATGCTTACCCTTAACTGGGTTAAGGCAAAGGGTGGTGTTGACGCTATAGAACAGGAAAACCAGGCTAAATCAAAAGCATTATATGCCGAGATTGATCGTAACCCGTTATTTAAAGGTGTGGCCGCTACCGAAGACCGCTCGCACATGAACGTTTGCTTTGTAGCCGAAAATCCGGAGCACGAAAAACCTTTCCTTAAACTGTGCGATGAAAAAGGCATAGTAGGAATAAAAGGACACAGGAGTGTAGGTGGTTTCAGGGCATCAATTTACAATGCGCTGCCAATAACCAGCGTACATGTGCTTATTGAAGCCATGCAGGAGTTTGCCGAAAAAAATAAATAATATAGTCAATGGTCATTGGTCAGTAGTCATTAGACAGAATGATAGTTGAGCAATGACAAATGACATAATTACTAATTACAAAATGAAGATATTAGCTAACGACGGTATCGATCCGGTAGGTAAGCAAATGCTTGAAGAAGCCGGCTTTACCGTTGATACCACCAATATACCGCAGGAAGAATTGCCTGCACGTTTGAACGAATACGACGCCATTACCGTGCGCAGCGCTACAAAAGTACGTAAAGCGCTTATTGATGCCTGTCCTAACATTAAACTGATAGGCCGCGGTGGCGTTGGCGTTGACAACATTGATGTTGACTATGCCAAAGAAAAAGGTGTAGCCGTTTATAATACGCCCGCATCGTCATCATTATCTGTAGCGGAATTGGTGTTCGCACACCTGTATGGTGGCGTACGTTTTTTGTATGATAGCAACCGTAAAATGCCGGTTGAAGGCACTAACAACTTTAACGGACTAAAAAAAGCTTATGCTAAAGGTGTGGAATTGCGTGGCAAAACGTTAGGTATCCTGGGCTTTGGCCGTATCGGTCGTGAAGTGGCCAAAATTGCTATTGGTGTAGGTATGGAAGTTTTAGCTTACGATTTATTCCCATTCAACCCTGAACTGGAGATTGTTTTAGGCGGTGGTACTAAAGTAAATGTTCCGGTAAAGTCTGCTTCAGTTGAAGAAGTGCTTAAACAGTCGGACTTTATCACATTACATACACCTTTTGTTGACAAGGCTTTAATTGGCGAAGCTGAACTGGAAACGCTTAAAAAAGGTGTCGGCCTGATTAACTGCTCCCGTGGCGGCCTGATCGACGAAACCGCTTTAATAGCGGCGCTAGACAGTGGTAAAGTTTCATTCGCGGCATTGGATGTATTCGACAATGAACCAACTCCTCGTCCGGAAATTCTTTCTCACCCTAAAATTACGTTAACTCCGCACATTGGCGCGGCAACTAATGAAGCGCAGGAGCGGATAGGTGTAGAGCTGGCCAGCCTGATCATCGATCATTTCAAGAAGTAATAATTTTTATCCGATTAGATATTCTAAGTCCATGAGCAATAATGCTTATGGACTTTTTTTGTTAGACACTTTCTGATTCTCCCATGAGGGATTACTCTAAAAAAGCAGATTGTCATTTCGAACGAGGTACGAGGAGAAATCTTTTCGCTTAATTATGAACATAGGTAAGTTTCTCCCTGTCGCTTCGAAATGACAAATTGAATATATCGCTCTAGATTATAATAAATAAGCCACACCCTTTTCAGGCACTATAGCTTGGTAACCGGCTTCCTCAATAGCAACAGCTAAAGCATCCATACTCGAAGTTTCACCGTGAACCAGAAATACCTTTTTGAGCTTACCCTTAGCCTGAGATAGTACATTAGCCATCAGGTCATCATGATCTCCGTGTGCGCTTAATACATCGGTTTGCTTGACAGTGGCGTAAACAGCTAAATCGCGGTCTTTAATATGTACAATAGAATCACCCCGCAGCAGGCGGTGGCCTAATGTGCCTTTAGCGCAATAGCCGATGAACAGAATGGTGCAGTAATAATTTTGAATGTTATAAAACAGGTGATCCTGAATGCGGCCGCCTTCCAGCATACCGGCGGAAGATATAATGATGCAGGGCTCAAAGTAATTAGACACCTGCCGGCTATCCTTCAAAGTTTCTACATACGTTAGATTATCAAACTCAAATTCATCGCCCTGCTTATTGTAAAATTCCTGCGCTTCATCATTAACAAGATAATGATATTTGCGAAACACCCGGGTAGCCATGGTAGCCATGGGGCTATCAACAAATACTTTAACCGGCGGCAGTAACCCACTGCTGAATATTTTGTTAAGCGCAAAAACTAACGATTGTGTACGCCCGATGCTGAACGCCGGAATGATCAGTCGGCCCTGCTCTTTTATACAAGCTTTCTCAATAGTTTCTACCAAAGCAGCCTCAACGGTTTTGCCTTTGGTATGATAGCGGCCGCCATAAGTAGCCTCACTTACCAGGTAATCTGCCGGCGGTAAAGGTTCGGGGTCGTTTAATACCGGGTAGTTTTTTCGTCCTATGTCACCGGTAAAAGCGATGGTTTTTTCTTCGCCATTGTCGTTTATTTTTAATACCGCTGCTGCAGCACCAAGCAAATGACCGGCGGGTATAAAAGTAAGCTCCACATCGCCCGTAAGCCTGAACGGTTTATTAAAGCCAATAGTAACAAAACGTTCCATGGTATCCATTACATGCTTTTGCAGATATAAGGGCTGCTGTGCGTTACTGTGTTTGCCACGGTTTCGGCTGTGCTTACGCCCTTTGTGGGCTTTATTCATAAATATGCTAACCGAATCAAGCAGCAGTAATTCAGTCAGGTCAGCAGTGGGGGCGGTGCTTAATATCTGTCCTTCATAACCCAGTCGTACAAGTGTGGGCAGGTTGCCCGAGTGATCAATATGCGCATGGGTAAGTATCACTACGTCAATATCCGCGGGGTTAAAAGGGAAATCTTCGTTGGTGTGCAGCTGTCTATCGCGCTCATAGTCCAAACCACAGTCAACCAGTATTTTATAATTGTTTACCTCGAGTAAATGCATGCTCCCGGTAACCTGGCGGGCTGCGCCATGTATAGTTAATTTCATCAAATATCCTCTGTTTGCAGCCTGTATGGCAGGCACGGTCAGGTAAAACCTTACACTACAGCAAAGTTAACTTAAAACGTTTTGTTTATGGTTTAATAAAATAAATGTTACAGGCGGCTGTTATTCAAACTCAATAATCACGCTGTCGCCCAGGTTAAGGCCTAACAAACCGCTGGCGTTACCTTTGTTTATGGCGATCTCTAAATGATCGCTGATGCCAAACAGGCAAAGCTTTTCACCTTCGGGTACCTCGTTGTAATGCCAGCTCAGGTGGTTAATAGTTTCATTACGTTTAAAATATAACGTAAACCTGCGGCCCTGCTGTATGGTATTGAAAAATTCTTTGGTAATATTGGTAATCACGTTTTGGAAGGAGTCGATATATATTACCGCGCCTTTAATCAGGTTGCGCTCTACTACCGGTTGCAGGTTCATTTTTTTCTCAATACCGCTGATGCGCAAGCCAATTTCGTCAATCCTGCCGCCGTTGGCCAAATGACAGGCTGCCTTAACAAAAATATCAGCCAGCGGGAAGTGCAAAAATTTTAGGTCCTGCATAATGTTGATCTCGTAAACCTCTTCAGGTTCATCATCAAACATTAGGGAGAATATACCGTTATCGGCACCGACAAAAAAATGGTTTTTATAATAGATAGCCAAGTATTTAGTAAAGGAATTGTACACCGTATCAATACCTATCAGGTGTACCGTATTGTCCGGAAAGTAGTGGTAACTGTTCTTTAAAATAAAGGCAGCTTGCTGTATGTTAAAGGTTGATACGCTGTTGGTAATATCAACAATATTTACATCAGGCAACAATTTTAAAATACTGCCCTTGAGTGCTGCAAGGTATATATCCTTATCGCCAAGGTCGGTAGTTAAAGTTATTATTGCCATTAATTATTTAAATATTTATTGCTAATCTTGTACAAGCGATAAGCGCTACAAATATTCAATTTTTAATTCATAAAAATCAGCAACTAAAAATCAATTTTGTATTGAACGAGCTAAAACTATCTATCGAAAACATCAATCCTGCGGTGCTTTGGGGGCCTAATAACGATCATTTTGAGATCATTAAAAAGCAATACCCGAAGTTAAAAATAGTTGCACGGGGCAGTGAGGTAAAGGTATTGGGCGATGAGCATGAACTGTCGGTTTTTAATGAGAAATTCGGGGTTTTGCTTCAGCATGTTGAGAAGTACGACAACTTAAATATAACGGATATAGAGCGCATACTGGGCTCAAAAGTAACGCATACACCAGCGGCTGATAGTCCTGCAGATAAATCTACTACCGGCGAGGTGATTGTTTTTGGCCATAACGGCATTATGGTAAAGGCCCGCACAGCCAACCAGCGCCGTATGGTTGATAGCATCATTAAAAACGATGTGTTGTTTGCCATAGGGCCCGCAGGTACCGGTAAAACCTATACAGCGGTTGCTTTAGCTGTACGGGCGTTAAAGAATAAAGAAATAAAAAGGATCATATTAACCCGGCCGGCAGTTGAGGCAGGGGAGAACCTGGGCTTTCTGCCGGGAGACTTGAAGGAAAAAATTGACCCTTACCTGCGCCCATTGTATGATGCGCTGGATGACATGATTCCACCTGAAAAGCTAAAAACTTACCTGGAGAACCGTACTATCGAGATTGCTCCTTTGGCGTTTATGCGCGGCCGTACGCTCGATAATTGTTTTGTGATATTGGATGAGGCGCAGAACGCTACCGATATGCAGTTGAAGATGTTCTTAACGCGCATGGGGCCAACCGCAAAGTTTATTGTAACCGGCGACGTAACACAGATTGACCTGCCTAAAAAACAACAATCCGGTTTGCATACTGCCTTAAGAATTCTGACGGACATCAAAGGTATCGATATCATATACCTGAGCGGTGAGGACGTGGTGCGCCACAAACTGGTAAAACGCATACTGGAAGCTTACGGGGATATACAGTAATTGAGATTTGAGATGTTAGATTTGAGATATTAGATACCTGTCTAACAATCAAGATAACAATATTTAAGAGTTTGGATTTAGGGTGGTGATCTCACTACTCACATCTCACTACTCACATCTAAAATAATGGACGCAATAAAAGAAACTCATTTTAATTTTGACGGACAAACTGCTTTTTACAAGGGCAAGGTGCGCGATGTGTATACTATAAAAGATAAATACCTGGCCATGGTGGTTACCGACCGCATATCCGCTTTTGATGTGGTGTTGCCGGAGCCAATTCCGTTTAAAGGGCAGGTGCTTAACCAAATAGCCGCTAAATTTTTAAAAGCCACCGAAGATATTGTACATAACTGGGTAATCAGCGTACCTGATCCAAGCGTTACCATAGGTCGTATATGTGAGCCGTTCAAAGTTGAAATGGTAATACGTGGCTATCTGGCTGGCCATGCCTGGCGCGAGTACAGTGCCGGCCGTAAAGAGGTTTGCGGTGTAGCGCTGCCAGAAGGTTTAAAAGAAAATGATAAACTGCCTCAACCTATAATTACCCCTACAACAAAAGCTTCTGTAGGGCATGACGAGGATATATCAAAAGAGCAGATACTTGCCCGGGGCATAGTATCTCCGGAAGATTACGAAAAATTGGAAGCTTACACCCAGGCTTTGTATGCTCGCGGTACCGAAATAGCTGCTGAGCAAGGTTTGATCCTGGTAGATACCAAGTACGAGTTTGGCAAGGCTGATGGGGTAATTTACCTGATTGACGAAATACACACCCCTGACTCTTCCCGCTATTTTTATAGCGAAGGTTACGAGGAGCGTCAGAAAAATAATGAGCCGCAAAAACAGCTTTCAAAAGAATTTGTTAGAAAGTGGCTTATCGAGAACGGATTTCAAGGTAAAGACGGACAGACAGTGCCAGAAATGACTGAAGAAAAAATCCGGTCGATATCTGATCGTTACATCGAGCTTTATGAAAAGATAACAGGAGAGCCTTTTGTACGTTCAGCAAGCGATGATATTTTAAAAAGGGTAGAGGCGAACGTAAAACAAGCGCTGACTGCCTTATAAGTTGTATATATAAAAAATTGCTATATTAGCTTTATATAATTTTAACAATGAAATTTACTGTTGACAAACACGAGAAGTATATATTGGTGAAGCTGAATGAATCAAAGTTAAATTCATTGGTAACTCCTCAACTTAAATCAGAGCTTATCCTGATCAACACCGAAGGCCAGCGCAATATCATTCTTGATCTTTCGCAGGTTAAATTTGCTGATTCATCAGGCCTTAGCAGCTTGCTGGTTGGTCATCGCCTTTGTAAAAATGCAGATGGCGTGTTTATTCTTTGCGGACTGAACGATGCGGTTAACCGTTTGGTAACCATATCGCAATTGGAGAATGTATTAAGCATTGTGCCGACCTGCGAGGAAGCTATCGACCTGATTTTTATGGAAGAGATAGAAAAAGAGCTTAAACGCGAACTAAAGTAGTGCTTTTATTGTTTTCCGGGTATGAAGTTTGAAGTTACTATACTTGGAAGCAGTTCGGCAACACCTATTTACAACCGTAACCCAACCGCCCAGGTACTTAACATTAACGAGCATTTATATATGGTTGACTGCGGCGAAGGCAGTCAGCAGCAAATGATGCGGTTTGAAATTAAAGCAAGCCGCATCGATTGCATTTTTATCAGCCACCTGCATGGCGACCATTACCTTGGTTTGGTTGGCTTGCTTTCCTCGCTGCATCTTAACGGCCGTAAAAAGCCCATGAACTTGTTTGGGCCTGCACCGCTTATCGAGATCATTGAGATGCAGCTTAAATATTCCGAAACTACACTGCAATACCCGCTGATTTTTAAGGCAACCAATGCCGAAAAGCCTGAACAGATATTTGAAAATTACGATTTTACGGTAGAGACCATTCCGCTGCTGCATCGCATAGCCTGTACCGGTTTTATATTCAGGGGGAAGAAGCGTACCCGTAAACTGATAAAGGAGCGTATTGATGAATTGCAGGTGCCGGTGGCTTATTTTAGTGCGATAAAGGCAGGACGTGATTATACTGCGCCGGATGGTACGGTGTATGCCAATGACAGCCTAACGATACCGCCGCCTGAGCCCAAGACCTATGCCTATTGTTCGGACACGCTTTACAGTGCACATTACTTTGAGCAAATTAAAGGGGCAACGTTGCTTTACCACGAGGCAACCTTTATGCATGACATGATTGAGCGAGCCCGAGATACCTATCATACCACCGCCTTACAAGCTGCCGACGTAGCAATAAAGACCGGAGCGGAACGGTTGCTTATCGGGCATTTCTCGGCACGCTATAAAACATTGAATGATCTGCTCGACGAAGCGCGGACTGTATTCCCGGAAACAGAACTGGCAACGGAAGGGAAGACGTTTATTATTGACGAATAGGCTTGCTTTAAACGGCCCGTTTCCGCATTATATCAGCAATTATCATTTCGGCGTGTACACGCGAGTTTTCAATAAACCATAAATGAGTGTCTAACCCACCGCAAACTACACCGGCAAGGTACATGCCCGGTTGGTTTGTCTCCATGGTTTCCTGATTATAATGCGGGATAAATTTGTCTTCAGTCAGTTCGATGCCTAATTTTTTAAGGAAGTTAAAATTGGGCTTATAGCCGGTCATTGCCATAACAAAATCATTCGGGATGGTTACAATACCGTCCGGAGTTTTGATATCCGCCTCATGCTCCCTTACCGCAGCTAATTCAGAGTTAAAGTAAGCTTTAATGCTGCCTTCCTCAATACGGTTGATGATATCCGGCCTTACCCAATATTTTACCCGGCTGCTTACTTCGCTGCCCCGAACTACTAAAGTAACCTCAGCACCCTTGCGATAGGTCTCCAAAGCCACATCAATGGCCGAATTGCTCGCGCCAACCACTATCACTTTTTGCATGGCGTAGTAATGTGGATCTTTATAATAGTGTTTTACTTTGGGCAGGTCTTCGCCCGGGATGTTTAGGTTTACTGCTATATCATAAAATCCGGTAGCAAGCACTACGTACTTAGCCTGATACGCCGCCTTGCAGGTGGTTATGTTATAATAATCTCTATTACGGCTTACCTCCTTAACTTCCTCAAATAAATTTATGGGCAACTGGTTTGATAACGCTACCCGGCGATAATATTCCAGCGCCTCCGTGCGGTTAGGTTTGTTATTGATGGTAACGAAAGGTATGCCGCCAATTTCCAACCTATCCGAAGTAGAGAAGAAAGTCATGGTGTAAGGATAATTGTACAACGAATTTACAAGGCAGCCTTTTTCAATGATTTTGAATGACAGGCCAGCCTTTTGAGCCTCTAAACCACACGCCAGCCCGATAGGGCCGCCACCGATAATTAACAGATCAAGCATCAGGTAAAATATATGTTGCTAATATAAATAATAGGAGGAGCTAACTGCTATATATTGATGGTTACTTACGTATAAGTGACCAAAAAACAACGGCCATAAAACAAAAAAGCCATCTATAAGATGGCTTTTAGTATACTTTAGCTTTGATAATTATTTACCTGCTGCCTTAGCATGGTCAGCCAGGAATTGAGCAAGGCCGTTATCTGTAAGCGGGTGTTTCAATAATGAAGCAATAGCGCTTAGTGGAGCGGTAATTACATCAGCACCAATTTTAGCGCATTGAATAATGTGCATAGCATGGCGTACTGATGCTGCTAATATTTGCGTTTCGTAACCGTAGTTGTCATAAATTAAACGGATATCCTCAATCAGTTGCATACCGTCAGTTGATACATCATCTAAACGGCCAACAAAAGGAGATACGTAAGTAGCGCCTGCCTTAGCAGCTAATAAAGCCTGACCGGCAGAAAATACCAAAGTACAATTAGTACGGATGCCTTTTGAGGTAAAGTATTTTATAGCTTTTACGCCATCCTTAATCATCGGTACTTTTACTACGATTTGCTCGTGCAGTTTAGCAAGGGCTTCGCCTTCAGCTACCATCTCGTCAAAAGTGGTTGAAATAACCTCGGCGCTTACATCGCCATCAGTAATTTCGCATATTGCTTTATAGTGGTTAATTACATTTTCCTGGCCGGTAATACCTTCTTTAGCCATTAGTGATGGGTTGGTAGTAACGCCATCTAAAACACCCATTTCGTGTGCTTCCTTGATTTGTGCAAGATTTGCAGTATCAATAAAAAATTTCATTTTATATGATGATTTTGTTGAATAACAAAACAAAGTAATTACCCGCGCAGGTTATCGGACGGCTCAGGTAATGCAGGTCGAGTTAAAAAAAATGGGTAAGCTACTTTTATCGCACCGCTACAACCCTCTACCCTTGCTGCGTTCCCACCCTGGGGGAGTTCAAGAGGAGCTGGTCGTAAAAGACTTACCCACCGCAAATATAGCAAACATTTTGTCTTCAGCGTAAAAAATAGTGTTTGTGTATTTAACACACTTATAATCAGTCAGAATAATTATCGAGGGTGCTAAACTTTAGCTAAAAAAACTGTTATTAAATGGTAGTAAACGGTGTTGCTGCCAGTTTTGGTGCGGCTCAAAAGTGTCCCTTTTAAGTATGGTTAATCCATCAATCTTAAACACATCATGATATTGTGCCTTAGCGAAATGGGGCCATAACTGCTCAAATTGATGACCCGGTATATTGCGCACAATCGTAATGTGTGGCGTAATGCTCATTTTCAAGTTCATTTTTAATAGTAAAAGCTTGAACCATCTTTTTACAGCGTCGGTTTGCTCAATACGTGCGTAAATGGTCAATCCTTTATCTCCATGTTTAAAAAAGTCAAACCCTTTTATGTGTAATACGATAGGCGGTATGGTACTTAATTTTTGCGCCATGCGCTGTAACGATGGTTCTATGATGAATGTCTTTTGACGGTCGGCTCCGCAAATACTGATATGCGCTTTCGAATGCATGCTATCAAAATTACCGATATGCTTAGCCGAGGCCAGTTTATATCTTTTGATCTCTGTGTTCACTTGTTCGGGTGGTGCTAAAAGCATCATATAATCGGCGTAATGCATAAGTATGATTTGATTCTTACCTCGCAATATTTGCTAATATTTTTAGTATTTGCAAATTATTTATGATATTTGTGCTATGTCCAACAAGCGGTACATAGTGCATATTGATCTTGATTCGTTCTTCGTTTCAGTGGAGCGTAAGTTCAATCCTGAGCTTATTGGTAAGCCGGTGCTCATAGGCGGCT
The DNA here is from genome assembly GCF_039543225.1 of Mucilaginibacter defluvii. Lineage (NCBI taxonomy): Bacteria > Pseudomonadati > Bacteroidota > Sphingobacteriia > Sphingobacteriales > Sphingobacteriaceae > Mucilaginibacter > Mucilaginibacter defluvii. The sequence continues at coordinate 776,094 of NZ_BAABJI010000002.1, read as the reverse complement.
CGGCAGACAGGGGAGTTGTAGCATCATGTAGTTATGAGGCACGTAAGTATGGCATTCATTCGGCTATGCCTACACGGCAGGCTTTGAAGCTTTGCCCGCATGCCATTGTTATTCACGGTACGCACGGTCGTTATTCAGAGGCATCGCGGGAGGTTACAGAGATCATTGACAACGCGATTCCGCTTTATCAAAAAACTTCTGTCGACGAATTTTATATTGATCTCACAGGTATGGATCGTTTTTATGATCCGTATCAGATAGCGTCAGATCTACGGCAAAAAATAATGCGTGACACAGGTTTACCCATATCCTTCGGCATGGCATCCAGTAAAACCGTAGCCAAAATGGCTACCAACCAAGCCAAACCCAACGGGCAACTCCTGGTACCGCACGGTGGCGAAATGGCCTTTTTGGCACCGTTACCCATCAGTAAAATACCGATGCTTGGCGAGAGTACCTGTAAAAAGCTTTACGAATATGGTATCGAAAAAATTGGTGATCTGCAAAAAGTAGAATTACGCTTTTTACAAACGGTATTTGGTAAGGCGGGCTTGTTTATTTGGGAGAAAGCAAGAGGTATTGATCACAGCGAAATTGTACCGCATTCAGACAGAAAGTCAATTTCAAGCGAACATACTTTTCACAACGACGTTGCCGACCGGCGTACCCTGGAAACGATTTTAGTAAGCATGACCGAAGAGCTATCGTACAAACTCCGGAAGGAAGATAAACTTGCTTCGTGCCTTGCAGTAAAAGTGCGTTACTCGAATTTTGAAACACATACCTTACAACAAAAAATACCGCTTACCGCGGCAGAACATATATTAATTCCCGGCATTAAAAATCTACTTAAAAAAGCCTGGAACGGGCATAGACCGGTAAGATTGATTGGTGTTAGATTGAGCAACCTGGCAACGGGCCGCTATCAGATCAACCTGTTTGAGGATAACGAGGAACGGATTCGACTGTACCAGGCCATGGATAGCATCAACTTTAAGTTTGGCGATAAAACCGTTTGCCGTGCCGCCGGCATGGAGATAGGAACGCGCAACTTTAATCCGTTTTTAAAAGGATAATAAACACACAAGGCTGCTAATTAGCAGCCTTGTGTGTTTATTATGGTTTATCTATTATCATTTATAAACCTCAACCCATTGCCCTTTTATTAAAGCGTTTATGGATGAGTTGTACATCGCCTCGCAGTAAGTGGCAGGCAGGTAATATTTACCCGCGTAAGCTGCGTTCAGCATTACGTAGTAAGTTACTTCCTGGCCTTCGGCTAAGCCAAAGTAGGTGTTTACCCTGTCGTCGCGAATGTCACGATAATCAGATGGGGATGATTTAAACGCTTCATCGTTATTCAGCATCCTGCTGTTTAAAATTTCCCATCCCGAAGGGAATATCTGCGTTAATGCAAGGTTGTCATAACGGCCTTGTTTACCGGGGTTACGCAAAGTTACCTGTGAAACAAAGTCAGTACCCTGTTTAAGTTTCGACGGATCAACAGGTTTACCGCCAAGTGTAAAGTAAGCTATCCGCATGTTGAGCACATCCGGGTTGACGTAGGTTACCACGTTATCTGCCGATGATGGCTGCCCTTTTTGTATTAAACGAACATAAAGCTTGTTAGTGCCGTTGTTCTTTACAAAAACCTTACCGCCGTTTGGTGCGGCATCGCCCTGCCATATATATGAGTTGGCATTAATAGTACCTTTACCGGCTGCTTGGTAAGCGAAAGCCATTTTACCGCCATTTTTGTTTACGCCGCAATATTGCGCTATTGCGATTAGGGAGTAGGCGGTGGTTTGCGTACTATACCAGCTATCCTGCGATAGACGGGCAGCTACAGTGCGCATTACTCCGGATGCGCGTTGTTGCTGGCCCAACAAGGTCAAGGTCTCCAGTATCATAGCCTGATCGCGCAGATCAGAACCATAGGTGCCAAACATTGAAGTGTAAGGTTTTATTGTGGTTGGCAATCCCTTGATCAGGTTCAAAGCTACTTCAGTTTGGCCGGCCAGCTTATAAGCCGCTGCCAGGCGCCATTTGGCCTCTACGCTGATGTATTGGAACTCACGTAAGCGGTTCATGGCACCTAATTCAGGTGAACGAGCCAAGGCAAGCAAGTATAAACGATAGGCTTGTACCAGATCGGCACCGTAAAAACTGCGCGTGTCCGGCGCCCAGGCAAGTGCCCTTTGCTTTTGGAATCTCTTCCATTGCTCTATAAATCCAACAGGTAGCGCATATCCTTTAGCCTGGGCAGCAAGCATGAAATGACCGGCGTAGTTGGTTCCCCAGTCATCAGCCTCGCCGTACCCCGGCCAATAGCTTAATCCACCGTTATTTATCCTGAAGCCATTGAGCCTGCTTATGCCCGATTTGATGTTTCGATCAACCTCAGCCTTCTGGCGATCTGTTAAATCCTGCAGTTGACTTAAATACAGCTGCGGGAACACCGCTGATGTGGTTTGTTCAACACAACCATGCGGATATTGTATCAAATAACTTAACCGTTTTGACAGGTTAAGCGCTGGTATGGCCGAAACTTCGAGTGTCGCTTTATTAGTACCTGCCATGCCCAAGGCCGCGTAAGGCGCAGCCCATGATTTACCCGGCGCTAACTCCGCTTCCATAATTTTAGTAACCGGCGGATTAGGATTACGCACATTTAATTCAACATCATAGGCCGCTGTTTCACTTCCGCTTTTAGCTATGATCCTTACTTTGCCTACGCCTACAAAGTCTTTAACATTCAGGTTAAAGGTGACTAACTGATCGCCTATTTTGGTGAAGGTGAGGTTACGCGTGTTGTTGCTGCCAAGGTTACTAAACGCGTTAGACTGTACCTGAACGCTCACGTTCTTGATGTTCTTCTCCAGGGCAAATACCGTAACCGGCAACTGTATTTGTTCTTGCGGCGCTAATACGCGGGGCAGGGTAGCCATAATCATTAACGGTTTTTTAACCGCAACCGCTTTTTCGGCAAAACCATAACCGCCCGCATGACCGGCAATTACCATCGCGCGTACAGAGCCTATGTATTGCGGAAGCGTGAAGCGCTGTGTTTGTTTTTCGCCTGCATTTAAATGGAATGGGCCGAGAAATTTTACCACCGGCTTAAAGCGGTTTACCGATACATTTTTATTTACGGAACCGGTGCCGTCACCACCAATGCTGAGTATACGTTCGAGGCCACCGCCAAAAGCGCCTATCACATAATCGAACAGATCCCATGTTTTTACACCTAATGCCTCTTTAGCATAAAATGCGCTATGCGGATCAGGGGTTTTAAAGCCCGTAATATCCAGCAAGCCTTCATCTACAATGGCTACCGTGTAGGTCATTTCCTTACCCGACGCTTCGGATACAGTAATGGCCGATTGTGTCTCCGGCCGTATCTTATCAGGCATCGAGATCAGCGGTTTCAGTATCGTTTCCGGATCCTCAACCTGCAAGCCTATAGCGCCATACATGCGGATAGGTAGATCATTAATGGTTTGCGCATGGCGCTGAAGCAGGGTAACGTTCACAAAAACGTTAGGCGCCATACTTTCGTCAACCTTAAAGCTGTAGCGGGTTTGCCCTTTTTTAGTATCAATCCAAACCGTTTTAAGCACTTTGCTGCCATTTTCAAAACTGATAAGCGCGCGGCCATCATTGCTGGTTGGTATCGTCAGCGTTGCATCTTCGCCAACTTTGTAACTTGCTTTATCAGAGGTAAAAGATAGCATTGCCGCTTCCGTAGGGTTATCCTGCTGTAACCGTTCCGACCAGTTTGGCCAGTCCACATAAATTATTTTACCTGTTGAATGGCCGGTTTGCGGGTCCTTTACCTTGATCAGGTAACGTCCCCAATCTGCTTGCGCAACACGCATCATCCATTTACCCCGGCCGTTATTCAGGTTAACAGTTTCTGTTTTTATCAGCTTATTATACCTGTCCTGCGTAAAATTGCTTAACTCGTCGCCGGTGTCATCCCACCACCAGCGCCATTGAATTTTGTATAGTTCAACTTCGACAGAACGGCTGCCTGGTAATAGTTTACCTTTAGTGTCTACGTCGGCAATGTCAATCACATGATCTTTACCGGTAACCAGCATGCCCGAAAGCTCGCTGCCTTTTGGTGTTTTAATACCTACGTAGGCCGGATAAACGTTGTAAGGCAAAGCCACCTGATTAATGCTGAAGTTGCCACCCGGCTCAAACACCTTTACTACAAAGTTTGCCCTTAAACGGCCCGGTGCCTGGCGTTCTACATTAATGTCTGCACTTACCGGTGTTGTGCCGTTGGCGTTTAAGCGGCCATCAAACACGGTTTGCGTTTGCGTATTAAAGGCAAGGGTAGGGTCATCAAACACATAATCGTCAAAACCTTTAAATGTGGTTGTTTGAGCCGAAAGGAAGGCATCCACCTTAGCTTTTAAGTTTTGTGCCGCGCCGCCAAATAACCATTGTGCAGATAAGGTGCCATTTTCACCCGCGCCTTTAGTTAATTCCTCTGCACCGCCGAATGACAGGTTCAGTTTAAGCCTGTTTGGCATTATGGTTTCCACTTTGATGTTCTTCTCGAACACCGCGCCCCCAACTTTAACACGCGCCAGCCAGTTACCTGTAGGTGAAGATGTTTCGGTAGCGGTATGGAAGCTGTAAAAACCATCAATGGATTTGTTTTGCGTAATACGCTTATAAACCTGACCCTGTGGATTGTAAAGTTCAAATTCTACCGGATGATCGGGTGGGAGCGTTTTCAGTTTGTCCTCTAAAACAAAGGTGAGATAAATGTTATCACCCGGACGCCATACACCTCGTTCACCGTAAATGAAGCCCTTTAACCCTTTTTGTACCTGCTCACCGCTAACGTCAAAGCGAGTGAGTGGGAGCGAGCTGCCGTCATCAAGTTTTAGGTAGCCTCGTTCGTTGTTGTATTTGGCCAGCAACAGATATGGTTTTCGTTTCAAATCAAACTTGGCAAGGCCTTCACCATCTGAAGTGGTATTGAATATAACCTGTTTCTGGTAATCGAGTAATTGCAATTCGACACCGCTCATAGGTTGTGCCGTAAGTAAGTTGGTTACGGCAATCAGCATGCTGTTATCACTACCACGCTTGGCTATTAAACCAATGTTTGAGGCCATGATATTGCGCGTGGCCCAGCGCTGCTTGGTAAAGTAGGAGTTAGTACACGGATCGTTACGCTCATCCCAGCGGTAATCATCAGGGTAGTAGTTATCATAACGCTGCCAAAAATCGTCATCTTCATCGTTTACCTTCCCTGTATTGTTGCTATAATCATAATCGCCGCCGTAATCATCGTCCTCGTTGTTCACGTTAGCCGGAGACCCGGCGCGGCAGTTGTATAGTGAGTACTCTTTTCTGAAGCCGATCACCACACGGTAAATCGCCCCCGGTTCGGTACGTAAAAGCTGGTCGATGTCCAGCATAAAGCGGTTCTTTTTGCCAAGGTTCAGCCCTTTATCCGTATCCAGCCGGATGGTTTTTTGCACTACCGGTTTACCCACCTGGCGTAGCTCGGCACCGCCGTCAAAGCCATTGTTCTGAAAATATTGCGGCACATTATTTTCGTAGACCTTGATAATCGTAACATCCACCGCGTTAAGGTTTACGGCTTCAAAAGGCATCATCAGGTGGCCCGAATCAGGCAGAATAACACCTTTACCCGGTATGGTTACAGCCGGCAACCGGTTCTCAAAGAAAATATTTGCAGTATATGGTTTGGTAAGTTTTTTATTAGAGATGTTTTCGATACCCGGGTTAACCGTAACGGTATAGTTTCCTTCCAGCCTTTCGGGGGCATATACTTTTACTACGCTGCCGTCAATGGTATAAGCAGCGTCGCCAATGTTGTTAATGCTGATGAGGCCGTTAAGCTCCTGGCCAACCATTATCGCGTCCGAAAATTGAACTTCGGCATACTCGTCGGTATTTTGTACGGCACGCACGGCCAATACCCTGAAATCGCCAATGGCGGGTACCACAAATTCCTGGCTTCCGTTTTTCTCCACATCGAGACTACTGCCGTTCCATTCCACGGTTAACGGTGTAGCGCCGTTTGCTGCACGGGCGAGATTATTTACCGTGAAAGTATGTGTTTTAGTTGCCGCGTTATGCTGCCAGCTTACTTTGGCTGATGTAGAATAGTTTACGGCTAATATTTTTTCAACCGCTTTATCATCTTCGATATCGGCGGTTTGAATGCATCCGCCAAGTTTCATCTTATCAATCGAGGTATTTGTAGCTGTACGCAGCCCGGTAAAGCTTACCGTGAAATCGGGCTTGATAATCTGAAAATCAAAACTAAAGTGTTGATAGTCTTTAGGCACATCAACAACTTTGCTAAGATCAAAATCGGCAGAATAGTTTTCGCCGGGTTCTAAAGACTCGTCAGGTGTAAATTCTATGGTACGTGCGTCAATCCAGCGGGCTTTACCTTTAACAGAAGGTGAGAATTCAAACAAGCCGTTATCAAGCTCGCCATCCTGCTGATGTGCCACCTGTACCTCGCCGGATAGTTTGATGCGAACAGTGCCTTTTTTTGATATAATGCCCGTAGTATAGGCCTCAATATATTTACTGAAAACCGGATCAACCGGCGGGCGCTTAGGCCTGTGAATAAAAAAAAAGCTGACGATGAATATCAATAATACAGCTACCCCGATTGTGGCTAATCGCTTCGGGTGATTAAACAAACTGTTCTCGCCTGGCATAATAAAGGTTTATATTTTGAGTAAATATAAATCTCTTATCATATTAAGCAAATAACGCCCGGGTTATTTTATCATTACACCGGGTTTATTTACTATGGGCAGTTTAATCAGGTTCATGTCCACGATACTTTCGGGCAGAAAGATGAATTTCTTATCGTAAATAGTATTGCCGATGTAATAGCTCAACCAGTATTCGTTGTTTAAGCCAAATGTTTGCTCGTCTATCGGCTCAATGATGGCCGAAGTTTTTGACGACAGGCTGGGTATCATGTGGCGAAGGGTAGAGGTTTTTACCTGTTCACCATCCTTTTCGCCGTAACCTTTTGAGGTTATAAGTATGTTTTCTATCGGCTCATCTTTTAAATTGATGATGTACACATACCAGGTTTTTCCCTCAACAGTTTCGCCCTCTAAAGCTACTGCTATCGCTATATCCTGAACTGTATTATCGGGAAGGTCTTTAATCATTATCTACTTCTTATTTCAGGTAATTAACCGGCTGTTACTTCTTCTTGGCGAACTTCTTAGCACCCTTTTTTGGCTCTTTACCAGCTTCACCGGCTAATGCCTTTACATCCTCAAAAGTAATGGTGTTAGGGTCTTTATCCTTAGGTATCTTGATGTTCTGTTTACCGTATTCTATATAAGGACCCCAGCGTCCGTTGAGTATTTTTGCTTCCGGGTCTTCATCAAATACTTTAATCAGCTTCTCTGCGTCCTTTTTTCGCTTTTCGTTGATGATCTCAATCGCCTGCTCTGTGCTTACGTCCAATGGATCAATACCTTTTGGCAGCGAGTAAAAAGCGCTGCTATGACGGATGTAAGGGCCAAACTTACCGATAGCTACGGTCATTTCCTTATCCTCAAATACGCCAACTTTTTTCGGAAGCTTAAACAATTCAAGTGCTTCTTCAAGTGAAATGGTTTCAATGCTTTGGCCGGTGCGTAAACTCGCATATAATGGTTTGTTGTCGGCATCGTCGTTATCCCCAACCTGTACAAAGGGGCCATAGCGACCAATACGTACCGATATTTTTTTGCCGGATTCCGGATGTACGCCTAACTCACGTTCGCCGCGTGCTTTGTCGGCTGTTTCGATGGTGTTCTCAACATCTTTATGGAAAGGCGCATAAAATTTACGGATCATGTCCGTCCATTCTTTCATCCCCTGGGCTATTTCGTCAAATTGCTTCTCAACGCTCGCGGTAAAGTTGAAATCAACAATGCCGTTAAAGTGCTGTACCAGGAAATCATTTACCACCGCGCCAATATCAGTAGGAAAAAGCTTACCGCGCTCGGCACCGGTATTCTCCGATTTTTCCTGCTTGGAGATTGAGCCTTCCTTTAAGGTTAATACACGGTAATTACGTGCTTTTCCATCACGATCTTCCTTAACAACATAACCACGGTTTTGTATAGTAGAAATGGTAGGAGCGTAGGTTGACGGACGACCAATACCCAATTCCTCTAATTTTTTCACCAAACTTGCCTCTGTGTAACGTGCGGGTGGACGAGAGAAGCGCTCCGTTGCGGAAAGCTCCTGTAAATCCAGTTGCTGGCCCTTTTGCAGCGGCGGCAGCATGGCGTTGTCACCATCCTGTTGATTGTCTTCCTCATCGTCGTTGCTTTCGAGGTACACTTTCAAGAAACCGTCGAATTTCATCACCTCGCCACTGGCAATTAAGTCCTCATTACGCGTTGATATACCAATCTTTGCAGTGGTTTTCTCAAACTGCGCTTCACTCATTTGCGACGCTATTGCACGTTTCCAGATCAATTCATATAAACGCTTCTCAGCGTTATCGCCATCAATGGTATGCCTGTCAAAATAAGTGGGCCTGATCGCCTCGTGTGCTTCCTGGGCGCTTGCGCTTTTGGTTTTATATTTTCGTTGCTGATGGTATTGCTCCCCATAAGCGCTTCGGATTTCCTGCGCCGCGGCATTCAAAGCCATGTCTGACAGGTTTACCGAGTCCGTACGCATATAGGTAATATTACCCGACTCATAAAGCCGTTGCGCTAATGACATGGTACGAGAAACGGAATAACCCAATTTGCGACTTGCTTCCTGTTGCAGGGTTGATGTTGTAAAAGGGGCTGCCGGTGAGCGTTTTGCAGGCTTTGTTTCAAGCGAATCAACCGTAAAATCGGCGCCTATACAGTCCTGCAAAAACTTCTCGGCATCTGCCTGTTGGGCAAACCGTTGCGGCAGTTCAGCCTTAAAAGCGTTTTTACCCTTGCCAAAAATCGCTACAATTTTAAAGGCCGCTTCGGTTTGGAATTTGTTGATCTCACGTTCGCGTTCAACAATTAACCTTACAGCTACTGATTGTACACGGCCGGCGGATAAAGATGGCTTTACCTTTTTCCAGAGAACAGGGGAAAGTTCAAACCCCACCAGCCTGTCTAACACCCGGCGGGCCTGTTGTGCATTTACCAGGTTATAATCTATAGTACGAGGATTATCAATTGCTTTTAATATAGCTGGTTTGGTAATCTCGTGAAATACAATGCGCTTAGTTTTATCTTCTTTTAAATTGAGCGTATCAAATAAGTGCCATGATATAGCTTCTCCCTCGCGGTCCTCATCGGATGCCAGCCATACCGTTTCGGCCTCCTTAGCTAACTTTTTTAACTCGCTAACTACCTGCTTTTTATCTGCCGGTACTTCATATTTTTGTTGAAAATTATTGGCTATGTCAATAGCATCCTCGGATTTCACCAGATCGCGGATATGCCCGTAGCTCGATTTTACGGTGAAGTCTTTGCCAAGGTAACCCTCGATGGTTTTTGCCTTCGCGGGTGATTCTACTATGAGTAAGTTTTTAGCCATTAACAGTTCAAATTTTCTGCAAATAAAATATAAAGAACGCTAAACGCAAATTTGTTTTAGTTTTAATTCTCCTAAGATTTCTGAGAACAGTGCAAAACAGTCCAGTTATTTTATGAAGTGCATTCAACGTATAACGCCCGATATAAACGCTTTATGGCATTTAAATCGGGCGTATTTCATTATTTTGTATTAATAATTAATTGTTTAGATCAGAAAACCTCCGCCAAGAAGATCATTGCCTTCGTAAAACACGGCAGATTGACCAGGGGCTATGCCGGAAACCGCATGGTGGAAATCAACTTTCATGTGTTCGCCCATTTGTACAATGTTGCTTAACGTGCCTGCGTCTTTGTATCGGATCTTTGTAACTGCTTCAATAGGCTCAGTAATCGTTTCGTATTTTATCAGGTTTAAATTTTTTACCCAGGCTTCTTTACGTTCCAATTCTTCGGCTGTGCCCAATACTACAGTATTTGTATCGGGCTGTATAGCAGTAACAAACATAGGCTTACCTAAAGCTATTCCCAAGCCCTTGCGCTGGCCTACGGTGTAAAAGGGATACCCCTCATGCTGCCCTACAACGGTTCCGTCAGTAAGTACATAATTGCCTTTACCAACCCGTTCATCTAAATCTTCAACCTTATGGCGCAGAAACGATCGGTAATCATTATCCGGCACGAAGCATATCTCGTAACTCTCGCTCTTGCCTGCAAGCTCCATCTGGCCCATATCCAGCGCCATCTGCCTGATCTCCGGCTTTGAAAAGCTTCCTAAAGGAAATTTAGTACGTGCCAGGTTTTTTTGCGATACGCCCCACAGTACGTAAGATTGGTCTTTGTTTACATCCTTACCTTTTGAAATTACGTAGCGACCATTATCATGTACCCTTATATTAGCATAATGCCCGGTAGCTATAAACTCACAATCCAGCTTATCGGCACGTTTCAGTAAGGCTTCCCATTTAATATGGGTATTGCATAGTACACATGGGTTAGGGGTACGGCCCGCAAGGTATTCATCAACAAAGTTGTCTATAACAAAGTCGCCAAATTCGTTACGAATATCAAGTATATAATGCGGAAAGCCGTAACTCACTGCCAACGCGCGCGCATCGTTAATACTATCCAGGCTACAGCAGCCGGTTTCTTTAGAGCTGCCGCCGGATGACGCGTAATCCCAGGTTTTCATGGTGAGGCCAATAACCTCGTAACCTTGCTCGTGCAGCATTACTGCCGCTACCGAACTATCTACACCACCACTCATGGCCACCAATATTCTACCGTGCTTGCTCATATTAGCTGCAAAAGTAAGCAATGTTTTACAGACACTTATATGCGTGGTTTATTTTGACGATTTAGTGATAACATTTATCAAAAATCATACAGAAAACATCTGTAAAGGCTTTCAGCATGTAGTTGCTTTTGAGTTAATGTGCTTTGTGTTTCAATTATTTGAGCGCGTTACTTGCATAAACCTAATAACTGGATTTCTTTATTCGCCAATAGCCGATGGTTTAATAAGTGAAGTTATTGTATACTAAACATCGTTATTTCTGCCGGATTTTGGCATTTAGCCGACAAACGTCGGCTAATTTGATTTTAAACCTGCTTGTTCGCCTTTATGCAGAGTATGCCGCGCTCACTTTTGAAAAATACATGAAGAGACCATTAGAATATGCCACCGTTTTTTAACGAGTTGCGGTAGGATTGTCCATTCTCAATGTTTTTTTTAAATTATGCTGCTGTAAATTCCGGGTTAAGCATACTATAGCAATCGATGTTTTAATATCATACGAGCACTTTTTTGAAATATTTCATACAAAAGTGACTTGTGTTTAAACATGATAAAATCGTAATTGCCATTTTGTTAAAAAAATAACAAAAGTGATAGTCGCTATTGCAAAAATGATAACACCTTATAGATTTGTAATACCCTAATTTATAAAGATATGAATGCTGTTAACTTAACTTTCGAGCAAAAGCTGCAAGGCGTGATACTTGCAGTTGTGGGCTTAGCAGTGGCGGTGAATTATTATTTTTTCTGATTACCCCCGGCATGATTTTTCAGCGGGACCCTGGCATGTAAGGGTCCCGCTTTTTGTTTACGCGTATGTTAAATCAGGTTGTCCTGATTTGCCCTGTTCCCCTAATTACCCATTTGTAACTTGTTAATTCGTTGAGCGCCATCGGGCCACGGGCATGTAGCTTTTGTGTACTGATGCCTATCTCGGCCCCTAAACCAAACTGGGCGCCATCAGTAAACGCGGTAGAGGCATTAACATAAACGGCTGCGGCATCAACTTCTGCGCTAAAGCGGTTGGCTTCATCCTCGTTTTCTGTTAATATGGCCTCGCTGTGTTTTGAGCTATGTATGGCGATATGGTTTAGCGCGCTATCCATACTGTCAACAGTTTTTATCGCCAGTTTATAATCTAGAAATTCTATACCAAAATGTTTATCCTCAGCATGTTGTAGTAAACTATGCAGGTAATGGTTTTTTAGTTGATGATAAGCAGGATTATCCGCATAAATAATTACGTTCTTTTCGGCAAGTGGGGCAACAATAGCCGCGAGATTTGTCAATTGCGATGAGTGCACAAGTAAACAATCTAAAGCGTTACAAACACTTACACGTCGTGTTTTGGCGTTAAGCACTATATCCTGTGATTTTACAACTTCGGCTGAAGGCGCGATATAGGTGTGTACAATACCGGCACCGGTTTCAATAACAGGTACTTTGCTGTTATCACGTACATAATCAATCAAGCCCTGACTTCCGCGTGGAATAAGCACATCAACCTTACCTGTAGCGTTTAGCAGGGCATGGGTAGCCTCGCGTTGGGCGGGGAGCAGGGTGAGGATATTTTTGTCGAGATTGTTTTTCTCCAATACCTGCCGGATAATTCCCGCAATGCACCTGTTGGAATGATCGGCATCACTACCCCCCTTTAAAACGGCTACATTGCCGGTTTTAAAACAAAGCGCGAATACATCGAAAGTAACATTAGGCCGCGCCTCATAAATAACGCCGATTACGCCAAGCGGTACCGAAAGTTTTTTTAACTGTAGTCCGTTTTCAAGAACACGTTCTTCCAATACTTTTCCTAACGGCGATTGTAGCTTACTCACTGCAACAATATCATTCGCGATACTTTGAATGCGCTCGGCGGTCATTTTCAGCCTGTCATACTTCGGATCATCGGCGGGCATCAGGGCGAGATCTTTTTTGTTTTCGCCGATAATAAACTCCGTATGATCAACGGCAGCGGCAGCCACCTCATGGAGTACTTTATTTATAACGTCTGCGGATAAGCCGGCCATTTTACGGCTTGCCGCGACAGCGTTATCAAAATAAAAATTGTAAGTTGTTATATCCTCCATTGATTATTGTAGGTAAAGATAATCGTAATGTACCAGCGGCTTCTGATTTTTCTGGCCCATGCGTTCGCGTGCTTTATCAGCCCCGTATTCCGCACGGCCAACGCCAATAATGTTGCCTGTGCTGTCAATCAATTTAATGATATCGCCCTTTCTGAAATCTGATTTGACAGCATGTATTCCGACCGGCAGCAAACTGATCGCTTTATCCGATGATAGCGCCTGTTTAGCACCATCGTTTAACTCTACCAAGCCGGTAGCTGCCGTTTCTGAATGCGCCAGCCATTTTTTGCGGCCGGATGTAATTTTTTGCGGCAAAAAGCGGGTGTGCGGTACATTTCCAGCTAAAATATCCTGCAGAATGTTTTGCCGGGTACCATTGGCAATATGCACGGTTATACCTAGTTGCGCTACCTTTTGCGCCATGTGGGTTTTGGTAATCATGCCGCCACGGCCAAATTGAGATTTACCCTGCATAACAAAAGCAGACAGATCAACGCCTTTGCCATTTACTTCCCGGATAACCTGAGAGGACTCAAGCGCCGGGTTGCCATTGAATATACCGTCAACATTAGTAAGTATTATCAATGCCTGCGCGTTAAGCATCGAAGCGATAAGCCCGGCCAGCTCATCGTTATCGGTAAACATAAGTTCTGTTACCGAAACCACATCATTTTCATTTACGATAGGAATTACACTGTGTTGCAGCAATATTTCCAGGCAGTTTTTTATATTAAGGTAATGCGTCCGGTCTCTGAAATCTTCTTTGGTAACCAAAACCTGTGAACATAGCTGCGCCGACTTTGCAAACGAATCAGCGTAGATATTAATCAATTTTACTTGGCCCACCGAAGCCATCAACTGCCGGGCTGCAACCGCGTCACAACGGTCGGCAACGCGTATTAATCCACGCCCCGAGGCCACCGCTCCCGATGAAACCAGTATAACCTCGACACCGCCATTTTTTAATTTCGTGATCTGATTGGTTAGGTGCGCTATCCGCTGCTCATCTATAAGGCCATTGCTTTGCGTAAGTACGTTTGAGCCTATTTTTATAATTATTCGCTTATATTTCATCAACTTAAATGATTTTTGGGCAATTTAGTCAAAATATAAGTGTTAATGTGTGGTTTTTAGGCTCACTTGTCGGAAAATCAATAAAAGGTGTACTTTTTTTATATAATGCTTATTTATATTGAAAAAAAAGTCGAATCTATGTTTCTTTTGACGCCGGACTGCCATCTTGTAAGAATTTGATATTCCGCTCCAGCCCGGTATACTTTGCACGTTTTACGGCTGATTTTTGGAAGACTTTTTTAAACGTTTCTTCTGTCAGTTCCGTCCAGTCGGCCAACTTTAAGCCAAGCAAATCCGGGTGAGGGTTAAAAGCAGGCTCTGTGTGCAGAACCGAAAACTTATTCCAGGGGCAAACGTCCTGGCAAACGTCGCAACCGAACATCCAGCCGTCCATCTTGTCTGTAAATGATGATGGAATTTCATTTTTTAGTTCGATGGTCAGGTAAGATATGCATCGGCTTCCGTCTACTACGTAAGGCGCAACTATAGCCTCAGTGGGGCAGGCATCAATGCAACGGGTACAGGTACCGCAATGGTCTGCAGTGGGCGCAACGTCATATTGCAATTCGAGGTCAATAATCAGTTCTGCCAAAAAATAAAACGAACCTGTTTTTTTGTTAATCAGGTTGCTGTTTTTTCCAATCCAGCCTAAACCTGCTTTTTTTGCCCAGGCTTTATCTAATACGGGCGCAGAGTCAACAAAAGCCCGGCCGCCTACATCACCAATGTGTTGCTGAATGAAATGTAATAAATGTTTCAGCTTATCCTTAATAACATGATGATAATCAGTACCGTATGCATATTTGGATATTTTTGGCGCTGTCGGGTCTGATTGTGTTTGATCAGTATAATAACTTAAACCCAATGAAATAACTGATTTAGCACCGTCAACCAGTAAACGGGGGTCGAGCCGCTTATCAAAATGGTTTTCCATATACTGCATTTCACCGTGCATATTGTTATTGAGCCATCTTTCAAGCCGGTGCGCTTCTTCTTCCAGGAAATCTGCTTTGGAGATACCGCAAAACAAAAAGCCCAAACGATGAGCTTCATCTTTTATCAGTTTGCTGTATGTGTCTTTATTAGCCGATATCATGCTGTAAATAAGCGCTTCGTTTTACAAAAATATTAAACTTATTGTATGAATAGTTAACCGGAATTCTTTAATAAGTAAATGATATTATCGGTTAATAGCGGCATATTTTTATATTTAGCTGACAATTGAGCTATTGACAGTATATGAGTTATTGCCTTAAATTCTGCCTTTTTGCTGTTTTATTGTGTAGTGCGATGGTTCATGTACGTGCTTCGGAGCTTGACTCTGTGTTTGTTACCCGGGCGTTGCAACACAATTTACCCGGTGTTAACGACGGCGATCTGGCCAGATATCTTAATACATTTTTCGTTAAAGTACCAAAAAGCCGGATAGACAACTCCAGGCAACGGGTTTTTACTTATATAAAGCGATATCGTGCCAACGAAGGTGTCGCATTTAAGCTGTTTGTAAATGGTATCATACAAAAGCGTTTTTTTAAATATTCGAAAGCACGTGTTGACTTTGATAGGGCTATAACAATGGCTGAAAAATCACGCAATCATTTTTTGTTATATGCCCTGCAAACCAACCAGGCATTTATTGAAGCTGCTGTTGGTAACAGCGCCGAAGCCATGGTAAGATACCGGCTTGCGCAAAAACAAGCGTCCTTACTGGATGACATCGACCGCCATATATTGCTTGCTATTAATATTTCTGACCTGTACTATAAAAACAACCTTTTCAGGCAGGCTGTACAATACCTGGATCAGGCGCAGGCCATGGCCGGGGCGCGCCGTTCATCTAACTTTCAGCACGAAAACTTTATTTACTTTAATAAGGTAGAAATATATTTCAGGCAAAACCGGCTCGACTCATTGAGAAAATACAAAGATCTTTTATCAAAACGTGACAAGAAAACGGCCGGGATATATGAGTTTAAAAAGCGCGCGTCCTATTTATGGTCAATAGCTAAAAAGCATCACCGCAAAGCTATTGATCAGATCAACACTCTTCGGTCAGACGAAAAATACCCTTTAAGTGATGAAGACCTGATTTACCTGGCTGACACGTATTATAAGGCGGGTATAAACGATTCGGCAAAAAAGACCATCGATCACGTCGTTAATACGTCGCCACACAACGATAACCCCTTCTTAAGGTATCATTTATACAATATGCTGGGTGAGATTGATATGAAAGACGGCGATTCAGTTGAAGCTTCTAAAAAATTTAAAATTGCCCTGGCAAATCTTCAAACATATACCGGCCATATGGTGCAGGTAGCCAATATATCTTCAGAGATGAAAATAGACCAGATCGCCGCCGATTTTATTCATAAAGAGGAAGCTTATAAGCGGCAGCGCCTGGTTCTTATATTCATAATCGTGGTTTCTGTGCTCCTCATCGTTATCACTATAATATTTTATCGCGGAGTTAAGCAAAGGCATTATTACGAACAGCTTCTGCATAAAGCTAAACATCAGGAACTGGCGTTTATAAACTCCCATGAAGTAAGGCGGCACCTGTCAAACATACTGGGTTTGGTGTCGCTTGTTAAACAAAAAAATATAACTGATGAGAAAGAACAGGATCGCATCATTAACATGCTTGATGATTCTGCAACAAGCCTGGACACAGCTATAAAAAACATTTCTGAAAAATTGGACAACTGACCACTAAGTTGTACTAAAAACTTCGTTTTAATAAACCAAAGTCGGTTTAGATATGCAAATGGTATGTGATTTGCCCATAGGTTAAAAAATTTATGAAGTTGCACATAGTATTAGCCGATAGCGATGTTAAAACAGATAGACGAGTTGCCCGGCCATGTACTTGGTGTGCATGCAAAGGGATGTGTCACCAGGCGGGACATTAAAACAGTATTGGAGCCCGCTGTTGACAACTTTGTGAAGATTTACGGTGGCTTAAATTATATTTTATTAGCCGAAAGTAGTATTTGGGATTATACTACAGGCGCCATGTTCGCTTATCTGTTTTTGATTATTAAGTACTACACCAAATGGAATAAGGTGGCGGTGGTAGCTGACGACAAGGGAGTACAGATGTTTACAGCAGTGTTTCGCTTTCTGATCCCGGGAGTTTCAAAACGATTTCAATTTAAACAGATGGATAAGGCCATTCAATGGATAGCAAAAAAGGATCATTAAAAATTACTACTATGAATACAGAAAAACAAGAACATCGGGATGATGAAAACGTTAAGCAATCATCCGAACAGCAGGGGCATGATTTAACAAAAGGCAACCAGCCTACCGAGCAGAAGAAACCCGACGACGATTTAGTGCACACGGTAGCACCTGATAACGATAGCGGAATTCCTGGTCCGCCGGCTGAAGAGCAAGACGAGGATGATCAATAACTTAAATTGATCAAAAACATTAACGGCCTGCTTTGTAAATCAGGCCGTTAATGTTAAAAGCTATTCTTCATGCTGTTGTGCAGTGTTTTAGCGCTCCAGTAGCCACTGCCTAATATACGGCGAACGGTGTACAAAGGGTCTTCCTGGTCGCGTTTTTCGGCAAGCTGAAACGCCAGTTTAAAACCGCGGCTTTTTAATTCAGGCAAACCCTCTTTGTTCCATAGTCCGAAAGGATAAGCGAAGTATTCAATTTTACGCCCGGTTATTTCTTCCAGCCGTTTTGTTGGTTTGTCGAGCTGGATAAGCCAATCTTCGCCCTTCAACTTTTTAAAATTGTGGTGATCCCATGTATGGCTGCCAATTACGTTACCCGCGTCTGAAAGTTCCTTTATTTGCTGGCTGTTCATGTAGTTCGGCCGACCTATTGATACCGTCATGATAAAGTATACCGCTTTGTAACCATACTTTTTAAGCTCGGGTGCGGCAATAGTGAACTGATCAAGGTCAGTATCGTCAAACGTGAGCATCACCGGTTTTGAGGGTAATGCTTTGCCATAAACCAGGTAATCATAAAGCTGATCTGGCAATACAGTGTGGTAACCGCTGTCAGCCAGCATTTTTATATGCGACTTAAAGTTTTCCGGTTCAACAATGTAATCCTTGGCGGTTTTTGAATCGCGCGGGCGCCAGTTTCTGATCTGGTGATAACAAATGATAGGTACCTGCGGCCTTGAAAGTATAGTAGCGGCGTCGGCTGCCTTAGCATGCACCGCTTTAATGGTATCAGTAGCGGCAGTATCGTTTTTAGACGTACTGTCCGCAGTCAGGTTATTATTAGATACCGACTGGCAGGCCATAAGCCCCAAACCGGCAAAACAGGTGATAGCAATAAATTGCTTAAGCATATAAGTATATCGTGTTAAAGAGTATTCCGGCGGATTGTAAATCCGCTGTTAGTTTTACGCAAAAATATAAATTGCTACAAAATAATTCGTTCTCCCTGGCTTATTGATCGCTTTGCAGCGTCAAGTATCTGCATTACAATCATATTATATGTCAGCGATGCCTGATCGTGCGAATCATCAATTTTTCCATCAAGCACCGCGGCCAGGTATACCAGCGGATCGTTATAGGGCGATGCTAACGGAGTAGCTTTGCGGTTGCTGTTTTTATTTTCGCTCAAGCGCACCTGTAGTTTATCACCGTCGAAAGCATGCACATAGCCGGTACTGCCAAATATCTCCCAGTCCTTAATGTTAAAAGGCCAGTTCCATGAGGCTTCTATTTGCCCTACGGCGTTTGGGTACTCCACCAAAATAGTAGCATCATCCTCAACCTTAGGATATACATCAGGCTTATAATGCCGGGCAACGGCTGTTACCGCTATGGGTTTTTGGCCATTCATGATCCAGGTCATCAAGTTGGCGCCATAGCATCCAAAATCATTAAGCGCACCCGCGCCGTTAAGAACAGGGTCAGTAAGCCAGCTCAAAAACTCCTCACTACAGCCTATTTCGCGCGGGCCTTTATGCCCATCATGTACCACCATTTTACGTATGATACCCAGGCTGTCTTTTTTTGCCAGATCGTATACCTCTTTAAATGAGTTATACCAAGTTGTTTCATAATTGGTAAGTACTTTTATTTTGTACTTGTCGGCAAGTAATTTGATACGTTGTGCCTGCGCGAGGTTTGCTGCCAAAGGCTTCTCAACCATAACCGGAATATGCATCGGCGCGCAAATTTCTACAACGTCAACATGCTGCGCAACCGGGTTATAACCCAGAACAGCATCCGGTTTACGGTTGCTTAGCGCCTGCTTCAGGTCGCTATAAAAAATGTTTTCGGGCAGGTTGTAAAGCTTGCGATATTTTTGCCAAAGCTTTTTGTCAGGCTCCGCTATGGCGCTGATCTCTACTTCGCCCTTGCGGTACTGATTCATGATGTTGTGCACATGGTCATGAGACAGGCCTGCCACAACCACGTTCAGTTTGTGTTGTTGTGCGCTAATATCATTCCTGATTCCGAGCAGCAAAACAATTAAAAACAGGAAGGTTAATTTTATTGATTTCATAAAGTAGAAATAAATTTAGAATAACGATGGTGTGCCACCAGGCTTAATTTTGCCGAGATGTTTGTAAGCTGTTTCTGTTACTTCACGCCCACGAGTTGTGCGCATTAAAAATCCTTCCTGTATTAAAAAGGGCTCATAAACCTCCTCGATGGTGCCCTCATCTTCACCAACTGCGGTAGCAATTGTTTTTACTCCTACGGGGCCGCCTTTAAATTTATCGATAATTGTTGCCAGTATTTTGTTGTCCATTTCGTCAAGGCCATGTTCGTCAACATTAAGCGCATTTAGCGCGTAGCGGGCGATCTCGGTATCTATGTTACCGTTGCCTTTTATTTGCGCAAAGTCACGCGTGCGCCGTAGCAGCGCGTTAGCTATACGTGGGGTACCGCGGCTACGGCGCGCTATTTCATAAGCACCGGTTTCGGTAATCTCGGTACGCAAAATAGATGACGAGCGCATCAGGATAGTGGTTAATAGCTTGGCATCGTAATATTCAAGGCGGGCGTTTATTCCAAACCTTGCTCTCAACGGCGCGGTAAGCAAGCCTGAACGCGTAGTAGCTCCGACAAGCGTAAAAGGATTAAGTGATATTTGTACCGATCGCGCATTGGGGCCACTTTCCAGCATAATGTCAATCTTAAAATCTTCCATTGCCGAGTAGAGATACTCCTCAACAAGCGGACTGAGCCGGTGTATTTCATCAATAAACAAAATATCCCCGGTTTCAAGGTTCGTAAGTAACCCGGCCAGGTCGCCCGGTTTATCAAGCACGGGGCCCGAAGTTATTTTGATGCCAACGCCCATTTCGTTAGCAATGATGTGCGATAGAGTAGTTTTACCTAATCCCGGTGGGCCGTGCAGCAAAACATGGTCAAGCGCCTCGCCGCGCTGGCGGGCCGCCTGTACAAATATTTTTAAATTGGCTAATATTTTATGCTGGCCGGTAAAATCTTCAAATACCTGCGGGCGTAACACTTTTTCAATATCACGCTCCGCCGGACTTAAACGCTCTCGTGCCGGGTCAAGATTCTCGTTCATTGCCAACGAAATTAGTAATTTTTTGCGAGTAGCTTAGTTTTATTCAACTGCATTTTTTCTGTGGATTATCACTCAATGATTTATAACGTTACGTTTGATAAACAGACAATTACAATTGTTATCATTACCTTGGTGACATCTTTCTCTCGTTTAGTTAACTAAAATATAAAGATTTTCGTTTTTGGAAACCCTTTTCATTGCAACATGTTAATTGATAAATCGTAAAAACAGTATTGCTGAACTAATTCATAAACTATGCAAGCTCAAAAGTTACCGGTACCTGCGAATGAAATGGAGAGGGTTATTGAACTTTCTGAATATGATATTGATTACGGAGCGATGCAAGAACAGTTTAAAGACTTAACCACCCTGGCTGCTAAGATTGCCGGGACGGAAGTTTCGTTAGTAAACCTGATCGATTCATACACTTCGTGGACAATTGCAAGGCACGGACTACCGGTGGAGCAGTTACCCCGCGAAGAAACAGTATGCCAGTATACCATCTCGGGTGATGATAATTTCGAAATAACTAACCTTACTGAGGACGATCGTTTTAAAAATAAATCATACGTTAGCGGCGCACCTAATTTGAAGTACTATTTTGGAGTGCCGTTGAGAACAGCCAATGGAAACAACCTTGGTGCTTTATGTCTGATGGATGCCGAAACGAGACAGCTTAGTCCGGAAAAGATTGAAATGCTGAAAATTATCGCGGGTGAAATAGTTAACCGTTTGCAGGTTTATAAAACCTTGCAGGAACTTAAACAAAACGCCAACGAGGCGCTGGAAAGCAAAAAGCGGGTAGCGCATGATATACGCGGGCCTGTTGGCGGAATCATCGGCTTAGCCCGCGTGATTAGCGAGCAGGGAAACGAAAACAATATGGAAGAGGTTCTGGAGTTTATCAACCTCATTTATAAGAGCGGAAACTCCATACTCGAACTGGCGGATGAAATTCTTAGTAATGACTTGCCTACGTCAGCTAAAGCCCTAGGAGCCAATGAATATAACCAACTAATGCTTAAGGACAAGCTGGAGAAATTATATGCGCCTCAAGCACTTAACAAAGGTATTCACCTTACCATAACTACAGACTCGGGGACTGAAGCTGTTCCTTTTTCTAAGAATAAGCTTTTGCAGATCATAGGCAATATCATCTCAAACGCTATAAAGTTTACGCCTCGTGGTGGCGGGGTTTCGGTAAGTTTTGGTTTGCAATTAGGCACCAATCAAAACACCTTGTTATTTACCGTGGCCGATAACGGGGTAGGTATGCAGCCTGAAAAAATCGCGTCCATACTATCCGGCGAGGGTGAAACCACACACGGTACTGCCGGCGAGCAAGGCTACGGTTTTGGCCTATCGCTTGTAAAACATTTAATTGACAGCCTGAAAGGCTCGCTGGATATTACTTCTACACCGGGCAGTGGCAGCGTTTTTAGTGTTAAGATTCCGCAGGGCAAGGTGTCGTAAAAAATAGAAAGCCCCGTGCACTCGCTGCCGGGGCCTTCAAACCTAAACCTTATCACATAGCAGGCAGGTGCCTGCGATACAATAGTACGGCAAAATATCCATTGGCGTTAGTGGTTTTGTAATTTCTAATGGAATTTTAATGCAGCTTAACTGATATTATATGATTTAAGCAATGTTTAAATGCTCGCATTCAATATAAAGTAAGTATTAAACAGGATGTAGAAAGCCAGTACTATCCGGCCGCTGCGTATGTCAAATAGGCGCGATTCATTAATCTTACCTTGTTTTATAAGCGTTAGGGTATAAGCAGTGCATATAATTACCGTAAGTATGCATAGTAAAGTAAGGCCGTGAAGCGTATCTACCAGTGTAAACGTGGTTGAATCGGGTAGCGAGGCATCTATAATATACTTATTACCAATTACCGCGAATAATGCGCCCACACTAAGTCCGAAGCGGGAGTCGATACTATCCGCATGTATGTAAAAGCACATGTAGGCAATCAAAAAAGCAACATACATACCCAAAAACATTTTCCAGAAAAGCCCCATCGCGTTGCGATGAATAACTAATTTAGTTTTAAAGCTGCTGTATTCGGTATGCGGCTTTTTAAGAGTTTCGTCGCCAAAGCCGGTTTCATATTTTTTAATTCCGGTGGCAATTTCAACACTGTCAATATTCCATCCACGGAGTGTCAACCGCGGATCAAAGTGTTGCCCGACAGTATCAGCAGCGAAAACCAGCGCATCCGAATCAAATTGCGAGTTTTCAATGGAAAAGCGGAGCGTCTGCTTATCAAACGGAAAATTATTAATGGTCCAGGTATCTTTCATCACACATTGGAGCTTCATCATCAGGTATATACGCCCGTCCGAGGAATCGACAGTTGAGAATGATTTTTCGACTGTTTTGGCCAATGGCACTTCCAGGTTCCGCTCAAAATCAAAATCCTTATTCTTGTATTTCATCCACAACCAAAGGTTCACGGTATACTCCTTATCCTTAAAGTTGATATCGTGAATGCTGGTTATATAAATACCGGTGCGCACCGTATCGGGAACGGGGCGGGCAATCGCCGAAAAAAACGGGAAGAATATAATAAGAAGTATCAGCTTAGTTTTCAAGGTATTGCTCTGTAACTAAGGCTTAACAGCTTTATGTTTAAGTTGTTTTAGCGCAAAAGGCTGATACTTTCACGTTTTTAATGAAACATTAAATATAAAACTGTGCCTGTGGCCCCTGATTAAATAGCAGATCGACGATACTTAAATCCGGCATAAAGCCTTTACGTTCTTCAAAAACCTGAAAGTAGGGTTTATTATCGGTAATCAATCCTTTTTTAGGATGAATGCTTTCACGCACGTCAGCAACACCCGGATATTGTGCTTCGTAGCTTTCAGTGAATTTCAGAGCGGTTTTTATTTTGACCAGCTTCAACAGCAACTCCAATACTTGCTGATTATAATCAAATAAATAATCAACTTTTTTCTCGTAAAACGGCGCGAAATCATCCTCATAAAATTCAAAATAAGCTGAGCGGCGGTAACAGGCTTGCAGGCTCATCCAGTGCAAGCGCTGCCAGTTAAAATCGTAGCTGATGCGTACATCCTTTATTTTTGTGTGATTTTTTGACCCTTTAATAACAGGCACTACCAGACTCAAAATACCATCAGGCGAATATATATTAGCGCGGTTACGGTAGGTTTGCTTAGGGAAATGCTCCTCACGTTCCATCCATACATCGGGTTTATGCTTATTAAGTTGGGTAAAGTATGATACCGGTGGTAGATAAAACAAGGGAAGAACTGCGCCTTTATCGATCATATATTTTATGTTTGTGCTCAAATTTCGCAGAAATAAATGATAAACAAAGGGCTTTCATATATCGGTATCGGTTTTTTATACCTGGTATCGTTATTGCCTTTTTGGTTTTTGTATCTTATTGCCGATGTGCTTTTTGTAGTAATATACTATATTACAGGGTACAGGCGCAAGGTGGTGCAGCAAAATTTACGGAACGCTTTCCCCGAGAAGAGTGATGAGGAGCGGTGTAAAATAGAGCGTGATTTTTTTCGCTATTTTGCTGATCTGATCGTTGAGATCATCAAGGGCATCACCCTTTCAGAACGGCAAATTAATAAGCGTATTAAAATTTTAAATGTAAACCTGATCAACAGTTACTTTGAGCAGGGACGAAACGTGATAGGAGCAGTGGGGCATTATGGTAATTGGGAAATGTCGGCCTTGAGCCTGGGGGTAATTACGGATAAACCCCGGCTGATTGTTTATAAGCCATTGAGCAACAAAATTTTTGAACGGTTTTTTATTCATGTACGGTCGAGGTTTGGAGCTACGCTGGTGGCGATGAAAAATACCCTGCGCAAACTGAGTGAGATGCGCAGGCAAGTTTCAATAACGGTTTTAGTGGCCGATCAAACACCCGTGCAGCACGAGGCGCAGTACTTTACCACCTTTTTAAACCAGCCAACGGCCGTTTTTTTAGGCGTTGAAAAGCTGTCGAAAATGATGGACGCCGTAGTGGTTTTTTGTGATATAAAGCGGGTGAAAAGAGGGTATTATACTTGTACCTTTGTGCCACTTGCCGAACATCCCAAACAAACGGCAGAATATGAGGTTACTGAACTTCACGTAAAATATTTAGAGAACATGATAAGGCAACAGCCGCAATACTGGCTTTGGACGCACAGGCGCTGGAAATTTAAGCCGGAGGATAAGCATTAATGAATTATATACCTAAAGTTGCCGCTGTTATTTTAAACTGGAACGGCCTTGCGCATATACAGCAATTTTTGCCTTCGGTAATGGCCTCTACATGGCAGAATCTTGAAATAGTACTGGGCGACAATGGCTCAACCGATGGTTCGGTTGAATGGGTAGCAAGCGTTTATCCGTCAGTAACCATAATCCGGAATGAAGAAAACTATGGCTTTACCGGTGGTTATAACCGCGTTTTAGAAAAAGTAGACGCCGATTATTTTATACTCCTGAATTCGGACATTGAAGTGCAGCCTGGCTGGATAGAGCCTGTAATAGCTTTAATGGAAAGCGATGAACTTATTGCCGCGGCGGCGCCGAAAATACTTTCGTATGCCGATAAAAAGATGTTTGAACATGCCGGGGCGGCCGGCGGTTTTATTGACCATTTTGGTTACCCGTTTTGCCGCGGACGAATATTTTACGAGATAGAAGAGGATAGGGGACAGTACGATCAATCAGGTGAGGTGTTCTGGGCATCCGGTGCGGCACTGTTTATCAAGAGAAAGTGCTGGCGGGAATCCGGCGGGTTTGATGAGCGCTTTTTTGCCCACATGGAAGAGATTGATCTTTGCTGGCGTTTGAAAAATATGGGTTATAAAGTAATGTACTGTGCCGAATCAACCGTTTACCATGTCGGCGGCGGCACTTTAAATGCTGAAAACCCTTTTAAAACTTATCTTAACTTCCGCAACAACCTGTTGCTGTTAAAAAATAACCTGCCGTTTGGCCGGGCAACATTTGTAATTGGCCTGCGTTTTTGGCTTGACCTGTTGGCGCTTTTCCGGTTTTTAGGCGAGGGTAAACGTAAGGACGCTTGGGCGGTAAGCAAAGCGCATCAAAATTTTGTGCGGCAGCTATTTAGATCATCTAACCATAAAGGAGAAAAGAAGGGGAGTGTTAAATCTCTTACCGGCATGTATAAAGGCAGTATAGTATCAGCATTTTTTGTGGGGAAAAAACACAGGTTTACTGATATATCTCCGGAAT
This sequence comes from Mucilaginibacter defluvii, assembly GCF_039543225.1. Classification (NCBI taxonomy): domain Bacteria; kingdom Pseudomonadati; phylum Bacteroidota; class Sphingobacteriia; order Sphingobacteriales; family Sphingobacteriaceae; genus Mucilaginibacter; species Mucilaginibacter defluvii. The sequence continues at coordinate 750,313 of NZ_BAABJI010000002.1, read as the reverse complement.
TCTTTTACAAGTAGGAGCTATTGTTATAAATAAAAATGGCTCGCTAATCAAGCGAGCCATTTTCGTTACTGATAAACCTCTTTATTGGCTGATGCCAAGGTGTTTTTAAGCAAGCCAACGATGGTCATTAAACCTACACCGCCGGGTACCGGGGTTATCCATGATGCCTTCGGCGCAACGTTCTCAAAATCAACATCGCCATATAATTTATAGCCCGATTTTGTGGTGGCTGATGTTTCGCGGTTCATACCCACGTCAATCACTACCACGCCATCCTTGACCATATCGGCCGTAATAAAATTCTTTTTACCGATGGCAACAATAAGTATATCAGCATCCAGCGTAAATTTCTTAATATCCGGTGTACGGCTGTGGCAAATGGTTACGGTACAGTTGCCCGGCTGGGTGTTACGCGCCATCAGTATGCTCATTGGAGAACCAACAATATTACTGCGGCCAACTACCACGCAATGCTTACCTGCGGTTTCAATACCATATTCCTTTAGCATCAGCGTAATGCCATAAGGCGTAGCCGGGATGAACGATGGCAGGTTACGCTGCATGCGGCCCAGATTTACTGGATGAAAACCATCAACATCCTTACGGTGGTCAATACGCTCGGTTACTTTTTCCGGGTCGATGTGTTTTGGTAAGGGTAGCTGAACAATAATACCGTCAATATCAGCATCGGCATTAAGCTCCTCAACTTTTTTCAGCAGTTCTTCCTCGGTAACAGTATCCTCATAACGTACCAGTGTCGATTTAAAGCCTACCTTTTCGCAGTTCTTCATCTTGCTGGCTACATAGGTTTCGCTGCCACCATCGTGCCCAACCAGTACTGCCACCAGGTGCGGCTTACGGCCGGTTTTTTCTAATATAACCGCTGCTTGCTCGGCTATCTCTACCTTGAGTTTTTCTGATACGTATTTTCCGTCTAATAAATTCATTTAGCCCCCTAACCCCCTAAAGGGGAATAAAAGTTTAACTCCTCAATCCCCTAAAGAGAAGCAATATACAGCCGTTTACAACACCCCCTTTAGGGGGCAGGGGGGCTAATCTAATTTAAGCACCGCCATAAACGCCGATTGTGGTATCTCAACGTTACCTACCTGGCGCATGCGTTTTTTACCTGCCTTTTGCTTTTCTAACAATTTACGCTTACGCGAGATGTCACCACCGTAGCATTTGGCCGTAACGTCTTTACGCATGGCTTTTACCGTTTCGCGGGCGATGATCTTGGCACCTATGGATGCCTGTATCACGATCTCGAACTGCTGACGTGGTAAAAGCTCTTTCAGCTTCTCGCATATCTTTTTACCAAAATCGTACGAGTTGCTGCGGTGTATCAGTGATGATAAGGCATCTACAGGCTCACTGTTCAAACGGATATCCAGTTTTACCAGGTCAGACTGGCGATAACCGATCTGATGATAATCAAATGAAGCGTAGCCTTTTGAGATGGTTTTCAGCTTATCGTAAAAATCGAACACGATCTCGCCCATAGGCATCTCAAATACAAGCTCTACACGGTCTGATGTAAGGTACGATTGGTTAACAATGATACCACGTTTGTTGATACATAGCGACATCACAGGACCTACGAAATCAGACTTGGTGATGATGGTAGCCTTAATATATGGTTCCTCAACAAAATCAATCTTGCTTGGATCAGGTAAGTCAGATGGATTGTTTACCAGCATGCTATCGCCCTTAGTGGTATAGGCTATGTATGATACGTTGGGAACGGTTGTGATCACCGTCATGTTGAATTCACGCTCCAAACGTTCCTGGATGATCTCCATGTGCAGCATGCCCAGGAAACCGCAACGGAAACCGAAGCCTAAAGCCGCTGATGATTCCGGCTCAAAAACAAGCGAAGCATCATTCAATTGCAGTTTGGCCATTGATTCGCGCAGTTCCTCATAATCCTCGGTATCTACCGGGTAAATGCCCGCGAATACCATGGGCTTTACTTCTTCAAAACCCTGTATGCCTTCGGCGCATGGGCGGTCAACCTGGGTAATGGTATCGCCAACCTTAACCTCACGCGCTTCCTTAATGCCGGATATTATATACCCCACGTCGCCGGTTTTGATAACATCCTTAGCCAGCGGACGAAGCTTTAATGTTCCAACCTCGTCAGCCAGGTATTGCTTTTCGGTAGCTACGAATTTTACCTTGTCGTTTTTACGGATCTCGCCGTTAACCACCTTAAAGTAGGCGATAATACCGCGGAAGGAATTGAAGACCGAATCGAAGATTAATGCCTGCAAAGGTGCGTCAGGATCGCCGACAGGTGCCGGCACACGCTCAACAATGGCGCGTAAAATATCGTGTACGCCCATACCGGTTTTGCCGGATGCAGCTAAAATATCCTCACGCTTACAACCTATCAGGTCAACAATCTGGTCTTTTACTTCCTCGGGCATAGCGCCGGGCAGGTCCATTTTGTTCAGCACCGGGATAATCTCCAGGTCATTCTCCAATGCCAGGTACAGGTTTGATATGGTTTGCGCCTGTATACCTTGTGCGGCATCAACAATCAATAAGGCACCTTCGCAGGCGGCAATTGAGCGTGATACCTCGTACGAGAAATCCACGTGCCCGGGCGTATCAATCAGGTTGAGCGTATATTTTTGACCATCAAGCTCGTAATCCATTTGTATGGCATGGCTTTTAATGGTGATACCGCGCTCGCGTTCAAGGTCCATATCGTCAAGCAACTGGGCCTGGCTTTCGCGCTGGGTAATGGTGTTGGTGTATTCAAGTAACCTATCGGCTAAAGTGCTTTTGCCGTGGTCAATGTGTGCTATAATACAAAAGTTACGAATATGCTTCATCAGAACCGCAAAAATAGCTTTTTGCCTTGATAAATTTGCAAAGCACCTTGCGGATATTTAGTTAATGTTATATTAAGTAGTATGGAAGCAGTATTAAAGGCTATTGAACAGCAGCTTAATGAGTTCGTACAAGGCTATCAACCTGTAAGCGGCGGCGATATTAATAGAGCATATCGTATAGATACAGTTAGTATGACCTATTTCGTCAAGGTCAACAATAAAAATAAGTTCCGGGGTATGTTTGATGCAGAGGCTAAAGGATTGAACTTAATAGCATCAACCAATACGATAGCAGTACCTCAAATAGTTATGCAGGGCGATGCAGGGGATGACAGCTATTTGCTGTTGGAATGGCTCGATACAAAAAGCGCCGCCGCCGTTGATATGCGAGAGTTGGGTAGGCAACTTGCCGATATGCATCGTGTAAGCGCAGAATATTTCGGGCTGCCGTATAATAACTATATGGGGTCATTAACGCAAAGTAACAGGCAGCATTCTACCTGGACTGAGTTTTTTGTTAATGAGCGACTGATGCCCATGATAAGTATGGCGAGAGGCAAGAAACTGCTTGATGCTGGCGACGTAGCTTTGTTTGGGCGGTTATACAACCGGCTTGCCGCGCTGTTTGACGAAGAGCCCCCGAGCCTTATTCATGGTGATTTATGGGGTGGTAATTACCTGATCGGCAGTAGGGGCAAACCATATTTAATTGACCCTGCGGTAAGCTATGGCCACCGGGAGTTCGATATCGCGATGACGACTTTGTTCAGTGGTTTTGGTAATGAGTTTTATGATGCTTACCAGGATGCTTTTCCACTAACAAAAGATTGGCGACAACGCTTAAACCTTTGGAATATTTATCCGCTGCTGGTTCATTTAGATTTGTTTGGTGTAACGTATAAGCAGCAATTAATAAGTAGTTTAAAAGGCTATCTTTAATGTCTTAATAAAATAAATAATTGAAAATCAATGTATTAATTGTAAAATTGTATTTTTATATAAAATCTATAGATTTAGTAGTATATTTGTTTCGTCAATAGAACAAATGATGAATACGACCTACATCTACTTTAGTCCTCAACTAAGCCATTTACTTAAGGCTTTTTTTTACTGTTGTTGATGGTTATTACAGAGAGAGCATCTTCCATACTTACTAATCATTCTTTTATCAACAACATAATTACCATGAAAAAATATACTTTACTGACGGCGGGTTTAGTGCTGCCTTCTGTTTTATTTGCGCAGCAAATTGATTATAATTTAAAGGGCAGTATTAAAAATTTTAACAGCGGCGGTAAGGCGTATCTGCAATACCGTACCGATGCCGGTACCGTTGTAGACTCTGCCGAAGTTCAGCAAGGAGGTTTTGCTTTTAAAGGTAAATTGCCTGAAGCAACCAAAGCTACCTTAACTATTACCCGTGATAACGAAAACTTTCAGCAGAAGCGTAACGCCGACCGGTTAGCATTTTATCTCGAAAACGGTAATGTCAATTTACAGGCAGCAGATTCAATAGCTAAGGCAACTGTAAATGCGGGACAACTTAATAAAGATAATGTTGAATTGACCGCAGTGCTAAAACCTTATAACGAACGATTGCGTGCAGAATACCGTGCTTATGGCAGCTTGCCAAAGCATCAGCAAACCAGCCAGGCCGAAGCCGAGCTCGAAAAGAGGGTAGATGCAATTGAGAACGAACAGAAAGCCGTATTGGTGCCGTTCATAAAATCGCATCCTAACTCACTGATAGCACTTGAAGCCCTAAAAACCTATGGTGGCTATTTTCCCGAAGCAGCCGACGTGGAGCCGTTATATACCGGCTTGTCCAAACAGGTTAAAAGCGGTAAGGCTGGTCTGCAATACCAAAAATGGCTAAACGGCTGGAAGAGGACTGCCTTTGGCGCTATTGCTCCTCAGTTTACGCAGGCTGACAAGGATGGAAAACCTATTTCGCTGGCATCATTTAAAGGTAAATATGTATTGGTTGATTTCTGGGCATCATGGTGCGGCCCTTGCCGGAACGAAAATCCTAACGTGGTAAAAGCCTATGATCAGTATAAAGATAAGAACTTCACTATTTTGGGTGTATCGCTTGACAGTAAACGCGATGCCTGGCTGAAAGCCGTTGCAGATGATAAGTTAGTCTGGACACAGGTATCTGACCTTAAATACTGGAAAAATGAGGTAGCTGAATTATACGGCGTTCGCGCTATACCGCAGAACTTTTTAATAGGGCCGGATGGAAAGATTGTAGCTAAAAATCTTACCGGCGATAAACTATCAGCAACGCTGGCTGAAATTTATAAGGCCGATAAGCCATTAACTACAGCAAGCGCCGGTAATAAGTAAATTTTACAAAGGTAGGGTGGCCGAGCGGTGAGGCGGAGGTCTGCAAAACCTTTTACGACGGTTCGAATCCGTTCCCAACCTCTCTTAGCACAAGTGGTGGTTCTTTGTGCTGCTGAAGATGGCTCCGGCGCTCTCGCGCCGGGCCAATACTTCAAATCAAACTTTAACTATTAACTGACTATTTGACGAGCTGCTGCGATAGCACCTCAAACGCAGGTTTTGCTTAAGTATACCTGTCCAAATAACTGTGTTAGGGTGTAAAGCTACGCAGCAAGGAGCGGCTGAGGTCATTGTAGCCGCTCCTTTTATTTTTTAGCAACTCTCATTAAGGTAATTCGTTAGCGTTTCTGTCGATACTTATCCTAATAGTTTTTAGCTATTTAGCATAGAATATATTGATTGTGATTGTACGTTTTAATGCCATACATTTACGTTGTTAAATCAAAATTACGTTGATTAATAAACTTATAAATTATGGAAAACGGATCAAATGACATTAGTAAATGCCCATTTCACAATGGCACTATGAAACACAATGTTGGTGGTGGCGGTACCCGCAACCACGACTGGTGGCCAAATCAATTAAAGATTGGTATTCTGCGCCAGCAATCATCTTTATCAAACCCGATGGATAAGGATTTTAACTATGCCGAAGCTTTTAAAAGTCTGGATCTGGAAGCCGTAAAGGCCGACCTGCATGTGCTGATGACGGATTCGCAGGATTGGTGGCCGGCTGATTTTGGTCATTACGGTGGTTTGTTTATCCGTATGGCATGGCACAGCGCTGGTACATACCGCGTAACCGATGGCCGTGGTGGTGCCGGTGCGGGAATGCAGCGTTTCGCACCCCTTAACAGCTGGCCTGATAACGTGAGCCTGGATAAGGCCCGCAGGTTGTTATGGCCAATCAAACAAAAATATGGCAACAAAATTTCATGGGCTGACTTGTTGATCCTAACCGGTAACGTCGCCCTCGAATCAATGGGCTTTAAAACCTTTGGTTTTGCCGGCGGACGCGAAGACGTTTGGGAACCGGATGAATCAGTATACTGGGGCGAAGAAAGAACCTGGCTTGGCGGCGATCTGCGCTATGCCCACGGTTCAGAAGGTGTTAATGAGAATCACGGCGTGCTCGTTTCTGACGATGATGCCGATGGTAATATCCACTCTCGTAACCTGGAGAAACCGCTTGCTGCTGTGCAAATGGGTTTGATCTACGTAAATCCTGAAGGCCCGGATGGTAATCCTGACCCGATCATGGCTGCTAAAGATATAAGGGATACGTTCGGCCGAATGGCGATGAACGATGAAGAAACCGTTGCGCTGATAGCAGGTGGACATACCTTTGGCAAAACACATGGCGCAGCTCCTGCCGATAATGTTGGCAAGGAGCCTGAAGCTGCTGATATTGAACAACAGGGCTTTGGCTGGAATAACAAGTATGGATCAGGCAAAGGTGCCGACACCATTACCAGCGGGCTTGAAGTAACCTGGACAAAGACGCCTACCCAATGGAGCAATAACTTTTTCGAGAACCTGTTTGGCTTTGAATGGGAGCTTACAAAAAGCCCGGCAGGTGCCCATCAATGGGTAGCAAAAACGGATGAAGCTATTATACCGGATGCTTACGATAACGAAAAAAGGCACAAACCAACTATGCTTACCACCGATTTGGCCCTAAGGTTTGATCCGGCTTACGAGAAAATTTCAAGGCACTTTTTAGAGAACCCTGATGCTTTTGCCGATGCATTCGCGCGTGCTTGGTTTAAATTAACCCACCGTGATATGGGTCCGCGTGAGCGTTACCTGGGGCCTGATGTTCCGCAGGAAGAGCTTTTATGGCAGGATCCGATCCCGGCGGTTGACTATGCATCGGTTGATGAGAATGACATCAACCTATTAAAAGATAAAATAGCTGACTCAGGTCTTTCGATATCTGAACTCGTTTCAACAGCCTGGGCTTCGGCATCAACCTTTCGCGGGTCAGACAAGCGCGGTGGCGCCAACGGCGCCCGCGTACGCCTTGCCCCGCAAAAGTACTGGCAGGTAAATAATCCGCCGCAACTGCAAAAGGTGCTTAGTGTATTAGAAGGCATTCAGGCAGACTTTAATAACACACAATCGACAGGTAAAAAGGTATCACTGGCTGATCTGATTGTACTGGCGGGTAACGTTGGTATCGAGAAGGCTGCTAAAGCTGCCGGACATGATGTAAAAGTTCCTTTTGCTGTTGGCCGCGCAGATGCATCTCAGGAAAAAACGGATGTAGAATCATTCAGTTACCTCGAACCAATTGCTGACGGTTTCCGTAACTACCGCAAGTCGAAAATTCGTGTATCAACAGAGGAATTATTGATCGATAAGGCACAGCTACTTACGCTAACCGCACCTGAGTTAACGGTGTTGATAGGCGGCATGCGTGTGCTTGAAACAAATTACGATGGCTCTAAGCATGGCGTGTTCACACAACGCCCCGGCCAGCTTACAAACGACTTTTTTGTTAACCTGCTGGATATGGGCACAGCCTGGAAAGCATTATCTGAAGACAGGGAGGTATACCTCGGTACCGACCGTAAAACCGGCGAGGTGAAATGGACCAGCACCCGTGCTGACCTGGTATTCGGGTCAAATTCTGAATTAAGGGCTGTAGCCGAGGTGTATGCGAGCAGCGATGCTCAACAAAAATTTATCAACGATTTTGTTGCCGCCTGGACTAAGGTGATGAACCTGGACAGGTTTGATTTGGTGTAACAAATTCGTTATTGATGTTTATTAAAAAAAGGCTGCCTTTTATGGCGGCTTTTTTTGTTTTAAGGCTTAATGTAGTTGATTTATTGTAGTTTAAATTTGGTTTTACAGCACTTGAAGGTTTATCTTAAAGAACTCAAAACTTTTTAAAATTCATTTTTGCTGCAATTATTTAAACTATTAATTGACAATCTCATCTTAAAATAACATTTTTGCAACAATGATGCATAAAGCAAAATATAAACCATTGAACAAGCGCCACGCACTGGTGTCTTTGTTAATGGTTATTGTTTTTATAGCTATCACTGCGTTTCAGGCAATTCATAAGCATAGTTACCCATCGCTTAATGATCAGGATGAAGATACGGAATATGTGTATTCTTCTGAAAAATGTACCGTTTGTGATTATATTGTACACAAGCAAGCGCATTACGCGCATTTTGATAATCTCCCCGTTATCGGCATTCCGGTAACTAAGGCCGTAACGTTGCTGAGTAAATCCTTTGCCGGCACTTACAAATTTACTCTTCAGGGCTTTACTAACAAGGGGCCCCCTGCTTACTACTGCTAAGCGTTTACTGTAAATACTTATTAATGATTTTTTGGGATAAATGCGTGCATGCGCAAGTATCTTAACATTTACCGGTCAATTAATAAACATTTCAATACGCTTTCATTCCTTGATATGCCACTCGCTTCAAGGAGCAATTAATTCATTGTAACATTCTCAATTAATTAATAACGGTGCCCGTTCCGGCACGCTTTTTCAGTATTATTTTGATCTTAAAAATCCAACCTTTCGGCTGGTGTAAAAAGCTGTTATTTGGCTTTAACATTGGTGCTTTTATCTTAACGGTAAGCTTTTTATCATTAACCTGTTGTTCAGCGGTTGCTCAAACTTATCAGCTAAATGGGATAGTTACTGATCACTCCGGTAAACCCCTGGAAGCAGTTGTGGTAAGTGTTAAACCTGCCGAACTATCTGTTATCACTGACGCCGGCGGGCAGTTTAGCATTAACTTGCCCGCCGCTGGTGAGTATTATCTCCACGTTTCGCATGTTGGTTATAATTCCGTTAAAAAAACGGTTAAAGCAGTCAATCTGCCATTGTACTTGAACATAAGCCTTCACCCGGAAAATCACGAGTTGGAAGAAGTGTTGGTGAAAGATAGATATGCAGAGCAACGTAAGCAGAGCGAATCGTTAAATGTGGAGGTTGTTAATGCCGATTTCATTCAACGTAATCTTGGCGGTAGTTTGATGGCCACCATGTCGCGCCTGCCGGGGGTTAAAACAATTGGTATTGGCTCGGGCCTGTCAAAACCGCTTATCCGGGGTTTAGGTTTTAACCGGGTTGTTGTGGCCGATAAGGGTGTTAAACATGAAGGCCAGCAATGGGGGGCTGATCATGGTTTGGAGCTTGACCAGTTTGCCGTTGGCGAGGTTGAGTTAGTAAAAGGTGCGGCCTCATTCATCTATGGGTCTGACGCTATTGCCGGCGTGGTTGATGTTAAACCGGTAGCGCCTCCCGCACCAAATTCATTCGGCGGCTCGGTTGACATGATTGGCAAGACTAACAATAATCTGTTTGGTTCATCAATTAATCTTTACGGACGTAGGCAAAAATGGTTTGCCGATGCCCGCATAACCTATCAAAATTATGGCGACTATACCGTGCCGACTAACAAGGTTTACGTTTATGATTATGCTGTCAAACTACGTAACAACCAGTTGCGTAACACGGCGGGACGCGAGACTGGCTTACACTTTAACACCGGCTATGTAAGCGAAAAATTCCGGTCGATTTTTTACGTATCTAACATTTATACACGCAGCGGCTTTTTCGCCAATGCACATGGTTTGGAACCAAGGCGGGTTGATACTCTGTTGCACAACCGTTCGAGCCGAGACATACAACTGCCAAGCCAGGAAGTGAACCATTTCAAACTCATCAACCGCACCCAATATCAGGCGGGCAGGCATTTGCTGCAAGCTGATATGGGTTATCAGCACAATTTCAGGCAAGAGTTTAGCCAGTATGTTAACCATGGTTATATGCCACCGGTTTATCCGCACACTATGCGCATCCCATCTGATCTGGAGCGGGAATTTAATAAGCGGGTATACTCATTGAACTTGCGCGACAAGCTGCAATTTGACCGGCATGAACTAACCATAGGCATTAATGGTGAATACCAGGACAATACAATTAACGGATGGAGTTTTTTGGTGCCGGCCTTTAAACAAACCATGGCCGGAGCTTTCGCTTATGATAAGTTTAAACTGAACGATAAGGTATTGTTGCACGCGGCTTTACGGTATGACTACGGCCGCATGCGTACCTTAAAATATACGGATTGGTTTGAAACAGAGGGCATAAAACAAGTTCGTGCCGATAACCTGACCAGGAATTTCAACAGCCTCGTTTGGTCGGCAGGTGTTAATTACACGCCCGAGGGCAGTTTTAGTTTGAAGGCCAACATAGGTAAAAGCTTCCGGATGCCCATAGCCAATGAACTGGCTGCAAACGGGGTAAACTATCACTATTTCCGCTTTGAAAAAGGTAATCGCTCGCTCAGTCCCGAACAATCCTATCAGGCAGATCTAACTTTAAGCTGGGACACCGAAAGGTTTTCGGCGCAACTAAGTCCGTTTTACAATTATTTTTCTAACTACATCTACCTAAACCCAACTGCTGAGCACGATTACCTGCTGGGAGCAGGCAACCAGGTATTTGTTTACACGCAGAGCAGTGTGGCAAGGTATGGCGGCGAATTGCAGTTGCAGTACAAATTAACCAATGAACTAAGTACGGAAGTGCTGGCAGAATATCTTCGCGCCCGGCAATTATCAGGCGATAAAGAGGGATATACCTTGCCTTTTTCTCCGCCGCCTTCAGTATTGTTCAACCTTACTTATGAGCCACATCATATTGATAGGCTTAAGCACAGCTACATCTCCATCGATTATCTTATTACGGGTGCTCAAAATAACATTGTTCCGCCTGAACAAAAAACGGCAGGCTACCAGGTTTGGAATATACAGGCAGGCACCAAACTGCGCTTTAACGGAAGACCATTAACCTTAAGCTTACAAGTTCAAAACTTATTCAATACCAAATACCTCAACCATACCAGTTTTTATAGGCTAATCCAACTTCCCGAAGCCGGGCGCAATATCGTGCTTTCAGTAAAGGTTCCCTTTGGCTCAAATACAATTAACTAACAAATATTTATCAATCAATTAATTAACAAAGTAAAATGAAAACAACAAAACCAATCATCTATCTGCTGCTTGCAGGTATAACATTATTCTCAGCCTGTTCAAAAGACAATGACGAAACGCCTGTAGGAGCGCCAACTATTGAAGGCCTTGAAGTGGGAGCGGGCAACAACAAAATCGCACATCCGGGTAACGACCTGCATATCGAAGCGCAAATACAAGCCGCAGCCAATATTAAGGATGTCGTGCTTGAGATTCATCCTGAAAACGGTGCAGGATGGGAGGTGAATACCACTTATACTGATGGTTTTGCCGGACTGAAAAACGCGGAATTCCACAAACATATTGATGTGCCGGCGGACGCTACTGTTGGTGAATATCATGGTCATCTTAAGGTTACGGACCAAAACGGAAAAGTAACCGAAGCAGAGTTTGAGCTAAGTGTTGAGGCTGATCCAACGTTGCCATCTGTAAGCGGATTCGAGGTCGGGCTGAACACCGCAGGCAATGATCTGCATGCAGAAGCTTCAATTACCGCACCAAATAAAATAGCGCAGGTGGTGCTTGAGGTGCACGGCAATGGCTGGGAAAAAGAAGTAACCTACACTGATGCTGCGATGGTTGGCCAAAACAATTACAACCTGCACAAACATGTTGACGTTACTGCTGCCCCGGCAGGTCACTATCATGTTTATCTGAAAGTAGTTGACCAGGCCGGTAAAGAAAATGAATTTGAAGAACATTTTGATAAAAAGTAATCAGTGATAGTTCATTAAATAATCAAATTAATTGTTAAAAAAAGGGCGGGTCGTTATCGATCTGCCTGTAATTGCTTAAAACATGAGTAACACGCTTAAAATATTAACCTTAATCATAGTTATGGCTCTATTTATTGCCGGATGCAGTAAGAAAAATGACGAAAAGGTTGATACCGAATACCCGGTGATTGACCTTTCTGCAAATAATGCTTTTCCGCAACAGTGCAGCATCATAAAAAGGGGAGAAACCTTTATATTCAGAGCCCGCCTTAGTGATAATGTACAACTCGGTTCGGTAAGTGTAGATATACACAATAACTTTGACCATCATAGCCATAGTACCGAAGTGGAAGAGTGCCAGATGGGAGCCGTTAAAACACCGGTAAACCCTTATTTGCTTATCCGCAGTTTCTCGGTTACTGAAGATTTAAACGAAATGGAGATCAGCCAAACTATCAGCGTTCCGGCGGATGTTGATGCGGGAGATTATCATTTTTTAATTCGGTTGACGGATAAGGAAGGCTGGCAGACCATAAAGGGCATCAGTGTTAAAATTCAATAATGGCAAAATGATTTGGCAAAATTGTTGCTTTCCTTTTCTTATGAGAAAAATTTTATTGCCCGTTATAGCGTTCATGCTCGCTGCTTGCCAAACCAAGGAACAAAAAAACAACGATACCGTCAGGCATGGTTTAACCGATACCGTTGCTGACACAAGCGCGGCTATATTAAAGGCCGATACAGCTGTAGATACCATCACTTATATCAAGCAAAAAGTTGAGCATATTAATACACAAAACATTCAACCGGAACACACCGAGTTTATGTGCGACGAGAGAATGAAAGTTGACCGTTATTTTGAAAATGGCAAGCTTGTGAAAATATCTGTCGACTTTGGAACAGTTGGCGACGTTTACGCTAAAGAAGATTACTACTACGATAATGGCAAGCTGATCTTTAAATATGAATTTGTTGAGGGCGGCCCAGCTTGCGAAGGATGTATCAAAAAGAACGAATACCGATCATACGTTGCAGATAATAAAGTAATTAAGTATCTAAAAGATAAAAACCAGGAGCGTTGCCGCACATGTGTATTCGAACCAAAAGCTAAAGAGAATAAATTAATAAAGGCTAAATCAAATCAAGAAATAGAGGCAATTTTATGCCGCAGATAATATCTGCGGCATAAAATTACTTTGCAGGTAAATAACCTTAATGCGGTTTAAATACCTCTAACATGTCAGTAAGCGCATGATTTGCGTGCATACGTTCACCATTTATAAGTGATTCTTGGGCAGCTGCCGCAGCGCGCTTCCTCATGCTGCTTTCAAATGAGGCAATTGAATCTGTTAAATTATCAAATTTTTCTTCAGTAAGTTTTTGGCTTAGTTCCAGTGCATCAAGCATGGCCATGTTTGCACCTTCGCCGGCAAAGGGCGGCATCACGTGTGCTGCATCGCCAATCAGGGTAACGTTGGGCTTGGCCTCCCATGTTTGCTCAAGCGGTGCGCAATATATTAGTCGTGGCACAAAGGGCAGTGCGGCCTGATCAAATAGTTCCTGCCAAAGCGGGTGCCAATCATTATAATAATTTTTAAACCACTCGGTTATTTGCTCGCGGTCGTTAAAGTTTAATCCGCTTGTTGCAGGCCAGTTTTCAGGAGCTTTAAAACTGGCGTAAAAGCCGAGGTCACCATTACCTTTCTGGCCCATAAGAATGTTTTTCTTGTTTCCGAAAGCCATGATTTTCCCGCCCTTTAATAACGCATGTATACCAGGCGCATTAACTACCGACTGATAGATGTTACCTTCGAGCATAGTAATGCCCGAGTAAAATGGCTTGGCATCTGTTACATATTGCCTGATTTTTGAATTGGCGCCATCAGCGGCGATAACCATATCTGCATAAGCAGATATGCCGTTTTTAAAAAGTAAAAGCCAGCCATTATTATGCTTTTCCATGTTTATAAAATGGCTGTCCCAAACCACAGTGTCCTGAGCGAGTGAGTTAAGCAGGATCTTGCGCAGTACACCGCGGTCAATTTCGGGCCTGAAATGCTTATGGCCAAAGTTCTCTTTGGGCTTATAATCATGGTCGCTGTGAAACACTTCAGCCCGCTCATTCATTATCTGCAATTTGTCCGCCTCCGGAAGAAAGTTTGCTTTGAAAACGTCCAGCAAACCTGCCGCGCATATGGCTGCCAGGCCCGAGTCGTCATGCAGATCAAGTGGGGCGCCCTGTACACGGGCGTGACTATCAAAATCCCGCTCGTATACTTTTACGTATACGCCTTTTATCTGTAAAAGCCTGGCTAATGTAAGGCCGCCGGGTCCGCCACCAATAATGGCTATTTGTTTATCTTGTAATAACATATTCTGTGCTGTTTAGTACAGCACAAAATTAGCTGCGCTTTAAAACGGATAATAGTACAAATCGGTCGTTTTTATTCTTGTTAAGTTCTTTTGGTACCACCCCGGAGAATTTTTTAACCTGTTTGATGAAATGATTTTGATCGCTAAAGCTAAGCTTAGGAAATAGTTTGCCCCTGGCAATATGCGATAGCGAAGCGCGGAAACGCAGTATTGTACAATAGGCTTTTAACGATAACCCCAACCACTGGTTGAAGTAACGGTTTATCTGCCTGCTGCTCCAGCCGGTTTTATCAGAAAGCTCACTCACGGGCATTTCGCCGCTCGAAGTATAAATCATTTGAAAAAGCCGGCGTTTGCGTTCATCTACAAATTCAGGCAAAAGGGAGATGACTTTATCGCTTATCTTTTGATAAAAAGAATTAAAATCAGTGAATTCTGTAAAATCTAAGTCCCAGAAATCGTTATTCAGTTCGCGGGCGGTATTTACTATCGCGGCAATAGGGTACTTTAAAATATACTCAACAGCAAGGGGTTTAAAGCTGATCACATAGGCCATCACCCCGGGCGGTACGAACCGCTGTTCAGGTTCAGTTTCCAGGCCGATCAATATAATTCGAATTGGTTCACCAGGCTGTTTCCAAAAGAAGAGATCTACCCGACCGTCCGGTAAAACTACTATCTCCTTATCGTTGGGCAAATTATTATGGAATGTACCGATGCTTTCTACAAAGTCAGCCAAGTCATCAGTCGGCGGATCAAAGCGAAGGTGAAAACCGGGTTCCATAGGTGCAATTTAGCAACATGTTGTAATATCAGGTACAGGCGTTTATAATTAATCGCGCTAAGTGTTCACCGGTTTTTTTAACTTTCGGTTTTTAAGCTGTTCAACTAAAATGATCTTCAGTTTTACTGCAACCCCGGAGTTTGATTTCATGACTTACTTTGCCCGGCATATCGGCGCAACAGTGGTTGATAATCTGCTGGTTATACCGGCGCATTTGGGAAAGGGATATATCCGTAAGTTATCATTCAGCACTGAGTTTAAGATCACCATGCATCATTATGTGCTGAAGGAAGATTTGGTGATTAAGCGTAACTCATCAAGTTTAGTTAACGAGTTAATCACCATATTTTTTTATAGTAACGAGCAAACGCTGGGCATATCTTACAGCAATAACCAAAATCTCGATTTTAACGGTCGCGACGATTCAGCCATACAGGTAACATCAAATGACCTGAGTTCTACCATTCGTTTTCCGCAAGGCCATACCGTTCATTATGCTGTTGTTGCCATTATGCCCGGCTATCTAAAATCGTTGTTAAAGCTAAATACGCTAAACTCCACTGTCGAAACCATCACCGGTAAAAGTAAATCTTTCTTATTTTTTGAAAATATGTCGGCTGACACCAAGTTACTGCTTAAAAATTTAAGTGCGGTAGATATGAACGAGGCGCTCAGCAAATTCTATATGCAAATTAAGGTGCAGGAGCTGCTTTATCTACTGTTTCAAAAACTATCTAAAAGAGAAAATACGCAGCATCAACATATTAATAATACGGATGCCGCGCGGCTGCTGCACATCCGGAACGAGATTGTCAATGACCTGAGCACGCCGCCCGTATTAAACGAACTGGCGCAAATTGCAGCCATGAGCGAAACCAAGCTTAAGCAGCTCTTTAAGCAAGCCTTTGGCGATACTATCTACAATTACTTCCAGAAAGCGCGTATGGAAGAGGCTGCCTTTTTACTTAAACAAAGTAAACGTTCTGTGGCCGAGGTAGGGTATGAGTTGGGCTTTTCTAACCTAAGTCATTTTAGCCGGCTTTTCGAGAAGCACTACGGTCTTACGCCAAAGCGGTATTCCTCCCAAAACTAAATCGTTGCTGTCGTATCGGACTGTTTTTCCGTCTTTTTGCGCTATTATCAGGCTTTAATAAGCTTCAACTTTGCTATGTAAACAATAACATACTGCAAAATGAAAAAATTATTTGAGCCCCATAGCAAAGGCGCACTGCAACTAAAAAACCATGTTGTGATGGCACCCATGACCCGTAGCCGGGCAATTAATAATGTGGCTAATGAGTTAATGGCCACTTATTACAAACAACGTTCAGGAGCCGGACTGATTATTACCGAGGGTACATCGCCAAGCCCGGATGGATTGGGTTACCCACGCATACCCGGAATTTTTACCGATGAGCAAGTTGAAGGCTGGAAGCTAGTTACCCACGCCGTACACGAAGGCAACTCCAAAATATTTTTGCAGATAATGCACACCGGTAGGGTAGCGCATAGTACAAATCTGCCAAAGGGCAATCAGGTGGTGGGCATGTCGGATATAAAGGCTGATGGAGAAATTTATACAGACAAAGGGATGTTTGAGTTTTCACAGCCCACCGCTTTAACAGAACAAGGCATAGCGCGTATTATAAAAGATCATGTTAAGGCTGCTAAGAATGCCTTAAAAGCCGGCTTTGATGGTATAGAATTACATGGCGCACATGGTTACCTGCTGGAGCAAGCATTGAATCCGCATGTAAACAACCGTACAGATAATTATGGCGGCTCGGTTGAAAATCGAAGCCGTTTGATTCTGGAAATTGTGGAACAAATTGCCGATGCAATCGGTGCTGAAAAAGTGGGGCTTCGTATTTCACCCTATCTAAAATCCAATGGCATGCCGGCTTACGATACAAACGTGGTGCATCAAACCTATACACATCTCGTTGAACAGGTTGGGCGTTTAGGTATTGATTATCTGCATATTTCCAACAATCCGGATATTCCTGAAGAAACCCACAGGGCTATCCGCGAGGCTTTCTCAAACACGATAATTTATTGCAATGGCTTTACAGCCGAAACGGCCGAGGCAAAATTGCAGGAGGGGTCAGCGGATTTGATTGCCTTCGGACGTAGCTTTTTGGCCAACCCTGATTTTGTAAGGAGAGTAGAAAAAAACGCACCCTTAAACGAACCTGATTACAGCACCCTTTATACACCCGGTGAAGCAGGTTACACCGATTACCCGGTTTCAAATTAAGTATTTACCATACAATATAAAAACATGAAAATTACAACAACAGGCTCGTTAGGTAATGTGGCCAAACCCTTAGTGGAAAAATTAATTGCAGCCGGACACCAGGTAACCGTTATCAGCACGAAAGATGACCGCAAACAGGATATAGAGGCACTTGGCGCCAAAGCAGCCATCGGTTCGGTGAGTGATGAGGCTTTTCTTAATGAAGCATTTACGGGCGCGGATGCGGTCTACGCCATGTTGCCACCATCAATGGGCCCGGAAAATATGATTGAGAACATTGCCCGGGCGGGGCAAGCCTACGCAAATGCCATAAGAGCTGCCGGAGTTAAGCGGGTGGTATTATTGAGCAGTGTTGGCGCTGAAGCCAGCGCGGGGACCGGGCCGGTAGGCGGGGTGCATCGTGTAGAGCAAATATTTCGCGAGCAATTATCAGGCATAAATGTAACCGTGTTACGTTCAGGGTTTTTTATGGTTAACTTTTTTAGGGATATACCTTTAATCAAAAGCAGAAATCTGTTTGGAAATAATTATAGCGGCGATGATTTGCTGGCGCTAACGCACCAGGACGATCTCTCATCGGCAATTGCTGAGGAATTGCAAAACCCCGGTAGTGGTTTTGAGGTGAAATACCTGGTGAGTGACGTTTCAACCGGAAAAAAGATAGCCGAAGGGTTGGGGCAGGCCATAGGTAAGCCGGATTTAACCTGGACAGAAATCCCCGATGAGCAATTGAAACAAGGTATGCTTTCTGGCGGAATGCCGCTTGAACTGGCCGGTTTAATTACAGAGCTGGGCCAGGGAGTAAGATCGGGCATTGTTATGAAAGACTTTCTTGAGGCAGACGGCGAAGCAACCGGTAAAATTAAATTAACACAATTTGCTGAGGAGTTTAAGCAGAAATATTATCAAGCCTGAAGAAATTCATCATAGCATATATAGTCTAAAAAAAAACGGGAGGTATTGTTACCTAACCCGTTTTTTATTAAAAAAACAAAAAACCGTAATAAGTATACAATCTGCCTCAATTTGTGTTATCTGTAGCATGGAATTAACCATGACCTTTACATTATAAAAAAAGTAAACATGAAAAACACAATTTTAGTTACCGGTGCAAGCAGCGGTATAGGTAAAGCAACAGCCAAGCTGTTTTTTGACAAAGGCTGGAATGTTATCGCGACGATGCGGACTCCGGAAAAAGAAACAGAGCTGGCCGGTCTGGATAACGTATTACTGGCTAAACTGGATGTACTTGACCTAGAAAGCATAAATCAGGCAATAGCTGCAGGCATCGAGAAATTCGGCAAAATAGATGTTTTGGTGAACAATGCCGGTTACGGTGCTTTCGGTCCGTTGGAAGCTTTTTCGCGAGACAATATTATTAAGCAGTTTAACACAAATGTTATCGGCCTAATGGATGTTACCCGGGCCATATTACCACATTTTCGCGCAAATAAAAGCGGTATAGTAATTAATATATCGTCTATCGGCGGTAAAATGGCATTCCCGTTGGGTACGCTTTACCATGGTACTAAGTTCGCCGTTGAAGGTATATCTGAGGCGCTGAGCTATGAGTTTGAACAATTTGGTGCTACTATAAAACTTGTTCAACCCGGCGCCATAGCTACAGATTTTTCAGGCCGTTCGCTCGACTTCAGTAACGATGAGTCGCTTACCGAATATCAGGGCATAGTAGAGAAAGTGAACGAGGGAATGCCTGCATTTTTTGAAAACGCTTCGCCGGCAAGTGTGGTGGCTGATGTAATTTACCAGGCCGCTACAGATGGTACAAACACTTTACGCTACACTGCCGGAGAAGATGCAAAAGCAATTGTAGCCCAACGCAAAGAGGCGGATGATGCTTCATTTTTCAAGGGCATCAAATCACAATTCAAGCTCGACTAACAAAACAGGGCTTAAATTTAAGCCCTTGTTTTGCTTTTTTGTTTTACATTTATTCACTTGTCAATCATAACAGTATGAGCGTTTCTCTTCACTTTTCTGAGATTGCTGATGTTTACAGGTTTTTCAACCTGGAGCAAACACTTAAGCATCCGCTTGTGGCGGTTATTGATTTTGGTAATGCCGATGAGCAGGTGGCTGAGAATACCCGTATATCCGGAGATTATTATTGCCTGATGTTTAAGCGGTATGATGGTAATAATGTAAGGTATGGCCGTAAGGTTATCGACTTTAATAATGGCAGCCTGATGTGCATAGCACCCAATCAGGTACTGGAATTAAAATATGACCTTGGCGATTGCACCGAGAAAGAGGGCTGGGGTGTGTTTTTCCATCCCGATCTGATCCGAAATACATCTTTGCAGCATAAGATTAAAGATTACAGTTTTTTCTCTTACGAAACATCAGAGGCGTTGCACATGTCAGAAAAGGAAAAACAGATTTTTTACGATTGCGTACAAAAACTTGATGGTGAACTGCAAGAGAATATAGATATTCATACTCAGGATATCATCGTATCAAACATTGAATTGTTGCTCAACTATTGTACGCGTTTTTATGCCCGGCAATTTATTACCCGTAAAAGCGTAAACAGTTCGGTAGTAGGCCAGGTAGAAAATATACTTGCGCAATACTTTGCCACAGGTAAACTAGCTGAGCGGGGATTACCGACAGTTAAAAGCCTGGCAGACAAGGTAAACCTGTCGCCGGGTTATTTAAGCGACCTGTTAAAAAAGGAAACGGGTAAAAACGCGCAGGACCATATCCATTATTATTTGATTGATGAGGCTAAGAACATTCTGCTTAGTACCGATAAGTCTGTAAGCGAAATTGCCTATGGGTTAGGGTTTGAGTATCCGCAGTATTTTAACAAGCTATTTAAACAAAAGACAGGCAAAACGCCCGTTGAGTTTCGTAACGGAAATTAATCTACATTGCTGACAAAAATTATAAATCATGGCAAATACCAAAAGTCACGATGAGCGTATAGCTACCTTGACATTTTCATCGGTATACCCGCATTACGTTACAAAAGTTGTGAAAAAGGGCCGTACGGTGGATGAGTTACACGAGGTGATTACCTGGCTTACCGGATTTAATACGGACAAAATACAAGAGCTGATTGATGCGAAGTTGAACTTTGAAGATTTCTTTGGACAGGCTACACTTAATCCCAAAGCATCAACAATTACAGGGCTGATTTGCGGTTACCGGGTAGAAGAGATTGAAAATCCGCTTACACAAAAAGTACGGTACCTGGATAAACTGGTTGATGAACTTGCCAAGGGCAAATCCATGGATAAAATACTGCGTAAATAATTGAAATCTAAAGTCAGCCGATACTAAACTTAGCAGCTGTTACGGGCTGCTTTTTTTGTTGTACAATTAACAATTAATAGAATATTATATGGATTATATATGTATTTTGCTCTATCTAATTGTAGACATATGCTCAATTATTCAAGCCTTTCCGCATGCGCTAAGCGCGTAAGTAGTTTTCTGTTGTTAGGCCTTTTTTCGTTTGGTAATGCTTTTGCGCAAAAGCCCGAGATAAGTGTCGACCTCAATCAGGTTATTGAACCGATGAAACCCATCTGGGCATGGTTTGGTTACGATGAACCGAATTATACCTATATGAAGGACGGTAAAAAGCTGCTTACCGAAATATCAAAACTGAGCCCTGCACCGGTTTATGTGCGCACACATAGTTTATTGGTAACGGGTGATGGTACGGCGGCGCTCAAATGGGGATCAACTAATGCTTACACAGAGGATACTAACGGGAAGCCGGTTTATAATTGGGCAATAATTGATAGTATCTTTGATACTTATGTAAAACGCGGTATGAAACCGCTGGCGCAAATAGGCTTTATGCCGCAGGCGCTGTCTACTCACCCTGAGCCCTATCGCCACCACTGGAAGCCGGGCGATCCTTATAACGATATTATCACCGGTTGGGCTTACCCGCCTGCGGATTACGATAAATGGCGTGAACTGGTGTATCAGTGGGTAAGGCACTCTGTTGAACGCTATGGGCAAAAGGAAGTTGAAAGCTGGTATTGGGAAGTATGGAATGAGCCGAACGGCGCTTATTGGAAAGGCACGAGAGAAGAGTTCTTTAAGTTATATGACTATGCTGCTGATGGGTTGAAAAAGGCATTACCAACTGCCAGAATTGGCGGCATTAATATTGCCGGAACAAGAACCAAAGGCGCGATAGAATGGACGCGTGAATTTATCGAGCATTGTATTAGCGGCAAAAATTACGCGACCGGCAGGGTAGGTTCGCCGCTGGATGCGGTTCTGTTTCATGCAAAGGGATGGCCAAGGCTCGTTGATGGCTTTATTCGAATGGATATGGCACCACAGCTACAGGACATTCGCACCGGGATAGAAATCGCACAATTGTACAAACAAACGCGGGATTTGCCGCTGATTGTCGGCGAGTCTGACCCGGAAGGCTGCGCGGCCTGTGGTATGGCTACCAACCCGGAGAATGCTTATCGTAACGGAGTAATGTATTCCAGCTATACCGCGGCTTCGTTTGCCCGTAAATATGAGGTGGCAACCCGAAAAAAAGCTAACTTATTAGGCGTGGTAAGCTGGTCTTTTGAATTTGAGGGGCAGCCATGGTTTTACGGATTTAGAGATTTGGCTACAAACGGTGTAGATAAGCCGGTATTAAACGTTTTCAGAATGCTGGGCATGATGAAGGGTAATCGCATACAGGTACGGGCTAACCGGATGGTTGCATTGGATAGCATTGTGAAAAACAGCGTTCATGGCGCTTTGTCTGACATTGGTGGATTGGCCGTGACAAGTGAAAGATCGGCAAGTGTTATGGTGTGGAATTACCACGATGACGATAAACCGGCTCCCGATGAAACCGTTGCACTTAAAATTGCCGGGTTAACGGCTAAGAAGGTCAATCTGAATATTTACATGATCGACAAAAATAACAGTAATGCATACGAGGTTTGGAAAAAGATGGGGTCGCCTCAGCAACCTACCGCGGCGCAAATAAGCGAATTGGAAAAGGCAGGGCAGTTAAGTTGTGTGTCATCAAGAAAAATCGAACCCAAAGCAGGTAGTGTAAGCCTGGATGTGAAGTTACAACGCCATGCAGTTGCGCTGGTTTTGCTCAAGTGGTAAAGTACTTGAGCAATCAAAAATAAGTTAGCACGTGATCGGTTAAAAAGCGTAATGACAATACGAGGTATCAAATGTCCGGTCATTCTGAAACAAAACAAAAAACCCCGTATATTTTGTATACAGGGTTTTGATACTTGTTTGGTATCGCTTGTTGTCGGGATGGCAGGATTCGAACCTGCGGCCTCCACATCCCAAATGTGGCGCGATACCGGGCTACGCTACATCCCGAATGGGTTTGCAAAGGTAAGTTTTTAAAGCGTATTCGCAAAAAAAAATTAAAGTATTTTAATACTGTTTTAACCTTCGCTATTTTAAAGTACTTCGCTTTATTTAATCGGCTATCCGTTTCTGTTAAAGCGCAGGCAAAAGTAAAGTTTTAATCGCTATTTGCAATACCTCATAGCTTAATTTATGTTGAATTGATCATACTGTTCAGACAATCAACTTATTAATTTTTCCGCTGATTTAATTATTAACTGAATTCACATGTTTAACCACCTTTTCAACTATATCCGTCGGTGTGAGTATATAGTCCGGGTGGTCGTTAGCTATCAAGGCCGACGGCATTAGCGGGAATTGAGCCGTCTCCGGAGCCTGCACAATAATTAAACCTTTACAAGCCTCAATTTGCTTGGCGCCTTCAATACCGTCGTACCCCGCACCGGAGAGTATGATGCCTAAGGATTTATCTTTAGCGTCGCGCGCCATCGATATGAAAAGATGATCAATTGTACGGTTAATCTTTTGCTGCGGACTGCGCGCACTTGTTATAAGCGCGCCGTTGTTTAAACTGAGTTGTTTACCCGCTGCCATTACATATAAATGCCCGGCTTGTAACTCGGTGCTATCTTCAACCGTAACCACGCGTAACCGTGTAGACGGTTTTAGTATGCTATCGAGTTTGCTCGGCGAATTGATAGGTACATGGCTTAACACAACTATAGCCGCATTTATATCAGCCGGCAGGTTGGCAATTATATCCTTGAGCGGGTCAATACCGCCCGCCGAAAGTCCGATACCTATTACGTAGAAGTTATATTCCATAGCGTTTGCATATTGCTTTTATGGCAATATATAAGTGTAATGAAATAATCAGGAAAAGGTTTGCTTATCAGCCTTCAGGATACTTGCGGAATATACTGTTTATACGCATCTGTATAACGCCTAAAAATGCTTCGCGGAATATACGTGTTGACATTTTTGATTCCCCAGCCGTGCGATCTGTAAAAATAATCGGCACTTCAACTACTTTAAAGCCATGTTTAATAGCTGTGTATTTCATCTCGATCTGGAAGGCGTAGCCTACGAATTTTATTTTATCGAGCTGTACGGTTTCGAGCACCTTGCGTTTATAGCACATAAACCCAGCGGTAAAATCCTGTATATCCAGGCCGGTTATCATACGTACGTAAACGGACGCGAAGTAGCTCATCAATACACGGCTCATGGGCCAGTTTACTACGTTAACTCCTTTTATGTAACGGGAGCCAACGGATGCGTCGGCGCCTTCAATACATGCCTGGCGTAGCTTTAATAAATCGTCTGGATTATGTGAGAAATCGGCATCCATTTCAAAAATGAAATCGTAATGCCGTGCTATGCACCACTTAAAACCATGGATATAGGCGGTACCTAAACCTTGCTTCCCGGCACGTTTCTCCATAAAAAGACGGTCGGTATATTTAAGTTGCAGATTTTCAACTATCTGTTGGGTGCCATCGGGCGAGCCATCGTCAACGATAAGGATATGGAAATCATGCGGAAGGGAAAATACTTTGCGAACCATCCGCTCAATATTTTCCCTTTCGTTATACGTAGGAATTATTACAATACTATCAGGCACTACTCGTAAACGCTATCGTTTTAAAAAAGTATGCAAAGCAAACAATTTTTTTAAACAATCGGGTTATCCGGATGAATTTCCTGTGTTTTATCTCCTTTTATATCCAAGGCGCCAGCAAGCGTTTCATCCGCAAGGTAGCTGCGCTCCTTAATGTGCGGGCTCACAAACAAAAAGAGCACAAAGAAACCACCGATAATGCCCACAAACAGCCAAAAGTATTTATCGCCCTCAAAATAAGCGAAGAAACCTTTTTCAGAGATGTTTTTATTTATCAGCGTGGTAAAGAAAGTACCAACTGAATAAGTCAGGTACCATATGCCGGTCATGGTGCTTTTCATTGATGGGGGAGATTGTGTGTACGCGTATTCCAAGCCTGTGATAGATACCATTACCTCACCGGCCGACAGGATGATGAAAGCCAGTATTTGCCACCATATAGAAGGCTGTTCGCCGTTTTGAAGGTTAACCTGAACCAATGCTATAATTACAAAGCTTAAGCCGGTAACAAATAAGCCTGCGCCAATTTTTTTGAGCGGCGTAAGCTTTACGCCTAATTTTTCAACTAACGGATAAACGCCGTAATTGAACACCGGTATCAAAATCAGCAGGAACAAAGCGTTTACAAACTGAACTTGCGATGGCAGAATGCGTAAACCGAAGATGCCCAAATCAAGGTCAAGCTTTGCGGCTTGCAGGGCCCATTCTGCACTGTTCATGTCCCACATTGCCCAGAAGATGGGGATGAATGCGAAAACCGCCATTACATTCCAAACTGATTTTACGGCGTCGGTTTTTGCTTTTCCATACTTGGCTTCAGTTACATTCCAGGCCTTTTTGGTTTTGTCTTTATTGCTGAATTTAGCTTTTAATGTGTATAAACTGATGGTGATAAAGTTTTCCTTACGGATGCCGCTTGGCGGAACTTTTACATACATTTTGCGGCCCGAAAAGAATATAATAGTAGCCAAAGCCATTAGTATACCCGGTACACCAAACGCCACAGAAGCGCCAAAATGCTCATATAAATAGGGGATAAGTAATATACTCACCGTTGAACCGGCGTTTATACTGAAGTAAAACCAGCTGTAAATCTTGCTCATCAGGTGCTGGTTGTTATGATCAAACTGATCACCAACGTTAGCAGATACGCACGATTTTATACCACCAGCCGCTATTGCTATCACTACTAGGCCTGCAATGAAGCCATCCAGTGAGCTGTCAAAAATCGACAGCAGGAAGTGCCCGAAGGTATAAATGATAGAGCCCATTAAAATTACCCGGTATTTGCCAAAAAACCAGTCGGCCAATATTGCGCCGAGAAGTGGCGTAAAGTATACCAGTGTTGAAAAAAGGTGGTTATAATAATTCGATTGCGCTTCGGCTTGTGTGGTTAATGCCGGTATATGGTTGGGATTAAAAAACTGGTTTACTAAAAATATTGCCAGTATACTGCGCATGCCGTAAAAGCTGAAGCGCTCTGAAAATTCGTTACCTATAATAAAAGGAATACTGCGGGGTATCTTACCCTTCGGGGTAGAAGCTGGGGTTAATGTTTCTGCCATTTAAATTTTATGAGGTTTTGCGAAATTAGTATAAATCCCCGAAATCAAAATTAAATCTTGAAAGTGTTACACTCCGGGCATTAAAATTCCGCTTCGTATCAATATTCTGATACTAATGTCGAGAGGGTACTTGCTGCCTGTCTTTAATAGCTTGCTTCTTTGGGTCGATATATTCGTTTTGATCCTGAGCAGTAGCGATGTTGCGCATATCCAGGTTTTCAACAAACTGCCATTTTCCATTGCTGAGGCGATAGCCATCATAACTTAGGTCCGGCCCAAACGTTTCGGGTTTTCCAGATGAGCTTTTATCCGGTGGTGAGAGGTGGTCAAAAACAATTATATTATCATCGGGTACATAGCGTAACAGCATTGATGCCTGGCGCGAATATTCAAACACAACGCGCTTACGTGTTTTTTTGCCGTTACCCACAAAAACGTCGGCGCCAAACAGGGGCTGTCCGTTTCTGTTGAATGATATGGCATCAATCACTTTTTTGGTGGATTTTACTGTGTGCCCTTTCCAACCCAGCAAGACGTAGTAGGGGGTAGTGCTGTTTTTTACAGATACAATTTTGTAATACTGCGCGCCGTACCATTTGCGGTTATCGGTAACGGAATCTTCCGGATTTTTCAACAAAGGGGAGTAATCCTCAAGCGGAAAAAGTTTAAGCGCGCCACCGGTGTTCATTTGTACCGCACCGTAAAACCGGTAGCTGCCATCCACGTTTATTACGTGCCAGGTAAAAATGCGGAACCGATTATCCGGGGCGTTTAAAACACTGATTGACTTAACACTATCAAACGAATAATTGAAAGAGCCGGGCAACTTAAGCGTGCTAACCAGAGTGCGTATAAACTGGTAGTTGGCGTTTTTGCGCTCCATATCGTCAGGGTCATTTATAAACTTAGCCCCCAAGTGGGTCAGGCTGTCGCGGAGGGCATTAAATTGTTTAATGCTGCGCGTGTCCTGCGCCATGAGCATCGCGGTCGTCTGTAAAAAAAATAATAGCGCGAGTATGTGTTTCTTCATTTATAATTCAACGCAAATCAGCAAACCGCTTTTTAAAATGAGCGGTTTGCTGTCGATTATCTTATTGTAACGGATCTTTTTTCTTTTTGGTTTTTTTGCGCGCGTTAAGTGCCTGTTGCAGCAGGTATTCAATCTGGCCATTAGTGCTTCTGAATTCTTCGGCAGCCCAATTTTCAACCTCCTTCAGCATTTCAGGATTGATGCGCAATATAAAAGCTTTTTTTTCGGCCATAAACTTATTCTATACTCCGGCTGCCGCAGCCTGCCGTTGCCTTGATATTATAAGATAAAACCCCACAAACGTCAAAAGTGGAAATATATGAAGCGGAACTGTGCTTTGTTCGATAAAAACCTCGTCGGTACTTGAAAAGGGGTTTAATTTGATCGTAATCAAACGCCCGTTGGTGCTGTTTTCCCACTCGTAAGAAGCTTTCCAGAATGACGTCCGCTTTAAAATGTACTGCGTGCCATCTGTCAAGGTAAAGGTTGATGTAAAGCTGAATGTTTTACTCTTTAGCGTGCCGATTAAATTCTCATTTTCATCGGTAACACTGATCTCGCGTTTCCATGTGTCCGAAAATTTAAAGTTCAAAACCGAACCGGCAAGTTCGGCCATACCCCTGTTTTTTAAGGAAACCGTTTTAAAAGTAAGCTTACCGTAGCTATGCAGGTCGTCCCTTAACTCATATTCAGGCTTTACCCAACCATGGCGCTGCAGGTATAGTTTACTTACGTTGCGATTATTAAAGGCTGAAAGCATAACAATGTGTATTAATGGTAAAGAGTGCCCGTGTTAACTACCGGCGCCACATTCCGCTCACCGCAAAGCACTACAAGCAGGTTACTCACCATAGCGGCCTTGCGCTCTTCGTCCAGTTCGACTATATTTTTTGCAGATAGCTTATCAAGCGCCATCTCAACCATGCCGACTGCACCTTCAACAATTTGCTTACGCGCTGCTATAATAGCTGTAGCCTGCTGGCGCTGGAGCATGGCGTTCGCAATTTCAGGAGCGTAAGCCAGGTGTGAGATACGCGCTTCCAGCACTTCGATACCCGCACGGGCAAGCCTGTCATTTAATTCCTTTTCGAGTAATATACTTACATGTTCGGCGCCGTCGCGCAGCGTAACTGATGCGTCCTCATCTTCAAAATGATCGTAAGCGAACGAGTTGGCTAAGTGGCGTACGGCGGCCTCGCTCTGGATGTTAACGTATTGAATGTAATTTTCAACCGAAAATACCGCTGCTGCCGTATCCTTAACGCGCCAAACTATTACTGCGGCAATTTCAATGGGATTGCCCACCTTGTCGTTTACCTTAAGTTGCTGTCCGTTCAGATTAAAAGCTCTTAACGACACCTTCTTTTTAACAGTGAAGGGATTAACCCAGAAAAAGCCGTCTTTTTTAACCGTGCCGGTATACTTACCAAACAGGGTTAATACTTTAGATTCGTTAGGGTTAACAATTACCAGTCCGGGCAGAACAAGCGAAAAGTTGAGTATGAATATAATAACGGCGATTATCGGCATACCCTGCCATATTAATATACCCGACGCGGCAATCAATATTAAAAACATCGCGAAGGTAGCGTATCCGGACGGCGGGTTGATGATTTTTTCGTTTTCCATGATTTTGGTTTTGATTTTAAAATGATATCATAAAGATATCAAATAACTTTTTACAAATGCAAGAAAAAGTACGCAACACAGAAACTTATATTATTTTTGAGAGGTTAACATAGCAAATGGTTCAAATTTCTACATCCCGGCGCAAAGCTTTGCTGCGTAAATATGCACGTAACATTAAATTTTTAATGATACTGGGCAGTATATGCCTCATTGTTGCTGCTTTACCCAAGCAAGCGCAATTTAGATATGAGTTTGAAAAGGGCAAGGTATGGAATCAAAAAGACCTGGTGTCTCCGTATAGTTTCGCTATCCTGAAAACGCCGCAGGAAATTGAGAGCGACCGTAAAACCGCGCTGGCAAGCGTAACGCCCGTTTACCGGTTTGACCGTGATATGGGTAAGCAGCAGATTGAAGGGTTCAGGAATGACCTGGGGATAAAATGGCATACCGCCGGGCTGCCTGAAAACCAGCAGGAAAAGTATCAAGCCGTAGGGGCAAACCTTTTAAACGAAGTGTACAGTAGGGGTGTTATAAAGGTTAATCAAAAACATCAGCGAGCAGAAGCCTTAAATATCACTGTACTAAATAATAATGTATCAACCGAGCGCAATATAAATGATCTGTTCACGCGTGACCGGGCTCTAAACTATTGCGAACAGCAGCTAAACGCCCGTAAAGACATGGACAAGGCGTTTTTGTTAGACTTGATAAGCGACCGCCTGCTGGTGAATCTCACCTTTGACGAAAGCTTTACCGCCAAGCTCGAAAAAGAAGCGTTAGACAACCTTTCGCTTACCCGGGGAATGGTACAAATAGGAGAAACTATTGTTGCTAAAGGCGCAACGGTAAATGATGATGTTTTTCAAAAACTGCAATCATACAAAAAAGCGTTTGAAGACAATGCGCGTATTGATGGAAACGGAAACCTGGTGTTATTTGGCCGGTTTTTGCTGGTTGGCCTTGCCATAACACTGCTCATCGTGTTTCTGTATCTGTTCAGGCGTGATATATATAATGATAACCGTTTAGTGGGCCTGATATTGATGGTAGTTACGGCTATGTTAGCTACGCTTTCTGTAGCCATAATGCTGCAAATACCAACCTTATATTATATACCTTACTGTATAGTGCCAATTATTATTAGGATATTATTTGATACCCGTTTGGCGCTTTACATACATTTATTAGTGGTGCTGATAGCCGGCTTTTTTGTGCCCAACAGTTTCGAATTTGCGTATTACCAAATTACCGCGGGTATGGTGGCTATCTATACCATAAAAAACCTGATACGCCGCGAGCAATTTCTCACTTCGGCATTAATCATCACGGCTACCTATCTTGTCGCGTTTCTCGGTATTTCATTTATCAGGCAGGGGAGCCTGGCATCCATTGAATGGCTGGATTTTATACCGTTTACGGTAAGTGTGTTGCTTACGCTGCTGGCATATCCGCTAATCTATGCTTTCGAGAAGCTTTTCGCGCTTACGTCAGATATTACGCTGATTGAACTTACTAATACCAATTCGCCATTATTGCGCGAAATGGCTTTCACGGCGCCAGGCACCTTTCAGCATTCGTTGCAAGTGGCTAACCTTGCAGAAAACGCAATTTACGCGATAGGGGGCAACGCCTTATTGGTTAGAGCCGGTGCGCTTTATCACGATATCGGTAAAATAGAAAACCCGCTATTTTTCATCGAGAACCAAACATCGTCCTTTAATCCGCACGATAAACTGCCATATGAGGAGAGCGCTCAGATTATTATTCGCCATGTAAGCAAAGGTATTGAGATGGCACGGCGGGCAAACCTGCCGGATATTGTGACCGACTTTATACGTACACACCATGGCAATACGCGTGTTGACTATTTTTACCAGTCATTTTTGAAAAATTTTCCGGAAAAATTCATTGACGAGAACATTTTTCGCTATCCGGGGCCTATACCTTTCTCTAAGGAGACCGGTGTTTTAATGCTGGCCGACTCGGTTGAGGCGGCTTCACGCTCATTGAAGGAGCCTAATCAAAAATCGATCAGTGACCTGGTTGATCGCATTGTAAAATATAAATTAGATCAGGATCAGTTGAAAGACAGCAACATAACGCTAAAAGACATCGAAACCATCAAAACGATATTTAAACGAATGCTGATGAGTATTTACCACGTGCGGATAGAATATTAAAAAACCTCACTTTTTTTTTTGACAGGTATGCACTTTTACTATATTTGCAGACCTCAAAAAAATGAGGCGTACTTAAAAAAAGGTGAGGTGCCTGAGAGGCCGAAAGGATCAGTTTGCTAAACTGACGTACGGGAAACTGTACCGAGGGTTCGAATCCCTCCCTCACCGCCAGATTAGAAGTCAAAAAGCGTCAAAAGCCTGTAAATCATACGATTACAGGCTTTTTTATTTTCCGGAAAGACGCAAAATATATAGCAATTCGCAAAAAAAAAGTGTGACTTATAGTGTGACTTTTTTTTCAGAAAAAGTCACACTGAAACGGGCATAAGCATCTGATGTTTAACCTGTTATCAGAGTGTACATCTTGAATTTAATTAGCCGCATTTCGATATTTATTAACTTAAAGAGGTGTGCAATTATGTTAGAGAAAAGCTTTGGTATTTTATTTTACTTAAGGAAACAAAGAAATGAAGCGTCAAATCTGCAGTACATTATCCTGCGTGTAACCGTCGACGGGGTAGCAAGAGAGATGTCCGTGAAGCGATCCTGGCCATCTTCCAGGTGGAACCCTAAAGCCAACCGGGCGCTCGGCTCGAAAGAAGATGCTAGAACCTTAAACGAATTTTTGGATGTTGTACAAGCCAATGTGTATGCTGCCAGGCAGAAACTCCTTGAAACCGGACAAATGCTCACTGCAGAAGCAGTTATCGAGATTGTAAGTGGCGCGGCCCAGCGCAGGCGTGGCCTGATGGCGCTGTTCAAAAAGCACAATGAGGAATTGGAGAAGTTGATAGGGAAGGGCGTGGCGAAGGGGACGTGGACAAATTTTAATACCAGTTACCGGCATTTGGGAACCTTTCTCAACAAAGAGTATGGGACAGATGAAATAAACATCATTTCATTAAACCTCGAGTTTGTAAAGAAATTCTATAACTGGTTACGAGTAGAAAAGAACTTAAAGCACAATTCAGCGCTTAAAAATATCGCCAATATGAAGAAGATCGTTATTACCTGCGTGGATAATGGCTGGCTGAAAGTTGATCCCTTTGTAAAATTCGATCTGTCACGGGAAGAAGTTCAAACAACGTTCCTGGTTAAAGAAGAGATCCAGGCAATAGCGGAAAAGGTGTTTGTTAATCAGAGGCTGGCGCGTGTACGGGATGTTTTTATTTTTTGTTGTTTTACAGGACTCGCGTTTGCAGATGTTAAGCAGTTGAAGAAGTCGGAAGTAAGTATTGGCATAGATAGCCAGTTGAGGATATACAAAGGAAGACAAAAGACCGGTACGCCTTCGTTTATACCGTTGCTACCGATCACTATGAAGATACTTAAAAAATATGAGCAAGATCCTGAATGCCTTGGTAAAGATCAGCTTTTGCCGGTTTTGAGTAACCAGAAATATAACGCGTATTTAAAGGAAATAGGGGATTTGTGTGGTATCGAGAAGGAATTGAAAACGCATGTCGCGAGACATACGTTCGGTACCAGCGTCACGCTGGCTAATAACGTGCCGCTGGAGTCAATTAAGGAAATGATGGGTCATAAGAGTTTGCGGCAAACGCTCCACTACGCAAAAGTTTCCGGTCTGAAAGTTTCTCAGGATATGGCCAAACTTCGGGAACATTTACAGGAAAATAATTTTATATCGGAGGCGGAAATAATCAAAATGTAAGTTTGATGCACTTAGATATACTGCGTGATTATACAGAAAACGGCATCTTGGCTTTCTGTGAAAATTCCTTGTCCGTTTTCTGTTCACGTATTGTAGTGGAGAATATGGAGCCGTTGACCATATGATTCCGGGCTTCTTTGAGCAGGTTATTGTGTGAAGTGGTGGTTAAGTTGAAGCATCAAATCCAAATACTTAAGATCGTCAAAGTGTTTCGGAATACATGGTTATCCTTTTTCGAGCCAAGTGGTCAATGCTACCGTATTCTCCAATCTCGGTCAGCCTTCACGTACGAACGCATAATGTCCTTCGCTTCGCTGCGGCCACCCTTCGGGACCTATAGTTCTCCCGCTCTGGCTTACGACCGCTTTTTTGACTTTCTTTTTTACCGTTTTTTCTTTTGAAAAATAGCTTTTTAAGGGAAGTCTTCGGGAAAGGAGGGAAGCGAAAACAATTTTTTTAACCCTTTAAAATCTTTTAAGATGAAAACAGCAGAAAAAAATGCAAATGGTGTACAAGGTGCAGCAGCAAAAGCGAACGAAACTAACAAAACTCAAAACCGCCCAAGTCTAACAGGCAAAGAAGCCAAAGAGCATGGGAACACTACCGATGAAAAGCCCGCCGAAAATACACAAGCTGCGGAAGCTGCGCCTGCCCAGGCTGCGACCAGTGGCACCGCTACAGTGGATAACCAACCCGCTAACGTTGTGCCCTATACAACTGGACAAGGATTGGACGGAGAACAACAACCCGAAACCGCCAAAACCGAAGAGGTAAAATTTGAGCCCAAAAAGTTTGCGCTCAACTTAGAACAAACGCTTAAGTCGGTGAATGACCTGCACCGCTTATCTATTCAGCGTTTAGCCTTGATCGCCCGTATCAAGACCTTAGAAGATTTTGAGGTGCAATTGCAGGAAGAGAACGACGAACTGGAAAGCAACCCGTACCAAGGCTGCAAATTCATTATTCAGGATGATAAACGCCGTGAATTCGTAACCAACACGCCTAACCTTATCCGCATGGTGGCACAATTCATTTTTGACGCCTGCCATGAAAAACTGGCCGACATTGAGGCGAACATTATTTTTCCGAACGCCTGAACAAGTATTGCTCCCGGTGTTTAGCCGGGGGCATTTTCAAACTTCATTAAAACAGCAACTCCCATGTACGAGCAATTTATAGAACTGACCGACCAGATTTTTTGGGAAGGTTATGCCGAACAGCTGGCGCAGGAAAACCCAGCACAGTTTCAAATGGAACTCCGCGATTTTTTGAACACCTATCAATATTAAGGCGATGGAAGACAAAATTTTTTTATTGGTGAAAGTGACCATCGAGACCACGCACCCCAACATACACGACGCGATAGCAGAATTGCAAAATAGCGACGTAGCAGTTACCGGCACCGAAAACGTCAAGGTGCTGCGTACCGAGATCATCCCATTAAACACAAGAACCTCTAAAAACTAATATCATGGCACATCAGATCAATTTCAACAGCAATACAGGCAAACACAGTTTTATGAGTGTAAAGGAAAAAGCCTGGCACGGATTAGGGCAAATCATTGATCGTTACCCGACCAGTAGTGAAGCGATACAGCACGCAGGTTTGGACTACATTGTAGAGAAACGTCCTTTATTTACTTATGATACTGCCAACCATTGGGGCGAAAGCAGCGACGATATCATTATCCCTGAAATAGCAGTACCTAATTTCTTTGCCACCGTACGGGCAGATACCGAGCAGGTTTTAGGGGTTGTTGGCAATGACTATGAAGTAGTACAAAACCGTGAGGCGTTTTCCTTCTTTGACGCAATTGTCGGCGGAGGCAATGGTATCCTGTATGAGACCGCAGGCGCATTAGGAAACGGCGAACGGGTTTTTATTACCGCCAAACTGCCTGATTATATCCGTGTTGGTGTGAAGGACTGGATAGAGCAATACCTGTTTTTAACCACTTCGCACGACGGGTTAGGCAGTATTACCGCAGCATTTACGCCAATTAGAATTGTATGTAACAACACGCTTAATGCTGCCATGCGCAACCATTCAGGAGCAATTAAGATACGGCATACCGCGTCTGCTGCCGAGCGATTGAAGCAAGCGCATACGCTCATGGGCATCAGCCGTGAGTTGAGCAATGAAATGGAAGGCTTGTTTAACCGGTGGGCAAAAGTCCGCATTACTGACAGTGAAGTGAAAAAACTGATACAGATCGCTATGGCACCTAATAAAGAAGTATTAGACCATTTAGCCGAAGGCAAGTTTGACCAGCTTTCGACGCAATACACGAACATTGTAGACGGCGTGTATGAATATGCTTTAGCCAGTCCGACCCAGCAGATCGATACGACCGCGGGAACAGTGTTTGGTGCATACAATGCCGTAACAGGCTATTTTCAAAATGTACGCAGTTTTAAGAACGAGGAGGCTAAATTCAAATCTATCATGGACGGTACTGCCAAACAAAGGGCGCAAACCGCCTTTGATCTATGCCGGGACTTTGCCACTCATGGCCAAGAAGCATTGACGTACAATTGAACTAGACAAGGGGGAACAATCCCCCTTGCTTAAAAATTGCCGGACGGCGGGCTATCGCCCGCCCATTTTAGGACGCCCCCTGTTTTCGTATTATTAATGATTTTAGTAAAAACAGGGGGCGGTTAATCCATGATGACTTAAATATCATCATTAAATATTAGTATTAATTTGCAGTCTTTTAAATAATATTACCGAATGTTCAATTGCTGGAACAGCTGCGTGATCTCCACATTGATCGAAACGCCTTTATTCTGATTATACCAGTTCTGTAAGGCGATCTTTGGATCGACGCTTGCAACTGTTAAGGATTTTAGCAGTTTCTGAGCTGGCTTCGGGCGCGGTCCCCAGTTGAACAAGTCTTCTCCTGCCATGTTCCGCACGATCAGTTTCGGGATGCTTTTCGCCCCTTCAGTCAGATAGGAATCGATCAGGAAAGGACTACTATCACGTAACTGAATATCATAGGTGATCAGCGGATTTTGTGTGGTCATCCGGATCAGAAACGGAAGTATATGGGCTGCATCGCCGCACCACGGCTCTGTAATAATGATCCAATGCTGCGGTAATTCCAAGCGCTGTAACAACGTCATCAAATGTTTATCGAGCGATAACTGTTTATCCCGGCGACGCATTCGGGAACTGTTTAGCTTGGTATATTCCAGGTAAGCTTCGTTGTCGTAGGGATGGGACAGCGAAGGATCGCTTAAAATGCGACCGAATAAAGCATGGTATTGTTCGTACGTCATGCCCGGTGCGGTGTGTGGTTCAAAAAAGTGCGAATCTGCTCTGCAACCCTTGTGGCGGAAATGACAGCCCCTTCCATATACCCGCCGCAAATAGGCGAAGTCTCCGTACCGCAAAACAACAGTTTTTGATTCAGGTAGGCTTGCTGTAACAAATGGTGGCCGTTGAACTGGTGCGGTCGCTCAATGATGGGGTTGCCGGACAACAGGTACTTATCATTCCATACCTTGTCCTGGTAAGTTAGTGGACTAGCAGCCTCCGCACCGAACAGATCGGTCAGCTGACGTAAGACGAACTCTTTTCTTACTTCAAGATCATAGTTTGCTGCGCCGCCATTCAAAAAACCAGTAAACCCAAAAAGCGTCTCCTCTATATTGGTATGATCATACATTTCTACGACTACTCCTGCATGGCTGTAAAGCATGCCCGAAAAGCCTTTATTGCGCCAAAAAGGTTCGCCATATTCCAGGGTAAATTTTACTGATCCCGCCATCCACGTTTGTACTGCTGGCAATACTTTATTCACCGCATCCGGTAATATCGGCTCAAACTTTATTTGGGAGGCTGCCAGCTGCGGTGGCAGGCAAACGACCGCAACCAGACCTTTATAAGTTTGGCCTTCGCTGGTCATGACATCGACGTGAGTGCCCGCCTCGGTGATGCGGTCGGCATTAGCATTCAGTATGATCTCTGTACTCTTCAGCCTGACTGCGAGTGTATCTATCAGCTGCTGTGTTCCGCCACTTAGCCGGTAAGAAGGCGTTTCTGCCCCCGAAACATAAAATTGCTGGGCCGGCTCAAAAGATTTGGTCTGAAATAAAGAGACACCTTTAGAATATTGAGGAAATTTAGTCAATCCCAGATCACCGATCAACGCCAGGAGATTCGGATGCATATCGGAGAACCAGGTTGCACCCAATTCCAGAGGTGTTCCATGGACACCTGTTAAAGTCTGTATCCTTCCGCCTAGGCGATTCGATGCTTCTAAGAAAAGTGACCTGACGTTTAACTTCTCTAACTGGTAGGCCAGCAGCAGACCGCTTAAACCGCCGCCGATAATAATAATTTTATCCTCAACATTCATCAGGCGAAATTGCTGATTTAAAATAAAGATTTATTGTATTAAATGGAGTTTTGATGGTAATTATCCCCAGTGAACTGTAAAGCCTGGTATTTTAATTTTAAAATTGCTCGCTGGCTAATTCCCGGTTGATGGTCGCTCCGGCAAAATTGCCGTTGGCTACAGCATTTGAAACGGCGCGGAACGGGCTGGTATTATCGCCACAGGCGTATACGCCCTCAACGGTAGTTTTAAAAAACATGTCTGTTTTAAGATAGCCCTTGTCCGTATATTCACAGCCTAACGCCGAAGGAATGCCGCAATGCTGTTCAAAAGGTAATTGGGTGTAAAGTGCATCGAAACTTTCTTTACGGGCATCCTGAAATAAGATAGTTCGCAACTGACCATTTGAATGTTCCAGTTCGGCTATCTTACCTTCTTCGATACGGATGCCATTTTTGTTGAATTTGGACCTTTCCTCCGTTGTGAACCGGACGGCCCCGTTGGTCAGTACGGTAACCTTCTGGGTGAGATTACGAATAAGCGGAGCCAGATGAAAAGCGTTCTCTTCGTTTACCCAAATGGCCGTTTTCTGATCCCTGTACTCGTATCCATGGCAGTAAGGGCAGTGAATGACCGATTTGCCCCAGCACTCTACAAAGCCTTTAATGTCCGGCATAATATCTTTAATGCCTGTTGAAAAGACCAGTTTAGCTGTCTTATACACCTGGCCGGATTTAGTCTCGATTATAAAAGTATTTTCCAAACGTTCGGCTTTGATCGCTTCATCACTTATAAACGTTACGGAAGCATACTTCTCGACCTGTTCTTTGGCGATCTTTGCAATTTGCTGCGGTGTCATACCATCCTGTGTTAGAAAATTATGGGAATGAGGCGTAAAATGGTTGCAAGGCTTTGCGCTGTCAATAACCAGTGTTTTCCTTAAAGATCTGCCCAGGGTCATCGCCGCTGATAGGCCTGAATAGCTTCCGCCGACAACAATTACTTTAAAATCTTGTGCTTCCATGACAGCAAAGCTAAATAATCTATTTATTATTGCAACTTAATCGCAATAAGATGATCAAAAGGCGAAGTACACCAACAAAGGAAGCGGTACTTGAGGTCCTCAAGAATACTGGGAAGGCCATGAGCAAGGATGCCATAGAGCAGCAGATCCAAGTGGACATCGACCGTGCGACCATTTACCGGGTACTCAACCGATTTTGTGAAGACGGAACATTGCATAAGATCATAGCGGAAGGCGGCAAGCAGTATTTTGCATTGTGTATCAAATGCAAAGACACAGATCAGGTGCGACATCATTTTCATTTCCGTTGCAATTGTTGTAAAACAATAGAATGCTTACCTAATTCTGTACACTTTACAGTACCGGAAGGCTATGAAGTAGAAGATGTAAACTGTATACTTAGCGGCGTATGTAAAGCATGCGCTGTTCAAAAATAAAAGAGCTATGGCAGAAAAAAATAATCTTACCTTAACTGAGTTTCACCTGCATAAGAACCAGCCAGATAAATCGCAGTTTGCCATCTTTGAATTAGGCGACTATCTGGAAAAGCACGGCGCAAATGCCAGCAAGGCACACATCCACAGTTTTTACCAGATCATTTGGTTCAAGACCGGAAGCGGGAAGCATTTTGTTGATTTCAAGGAATATGAGGTAGTTGATAATTCTGTTTTTTTTATTGCAAAGAACCAGGTGCATTACTTCGATACCGGTAGCAATTATACCGGGATACTCATACATTTCAATGAACCCTTTCTAATGGGTAACGATGGTGATGTTGCCTTTATGGTCAAGCAGAACCTGTTCAACAATCCTTACCAGCTGCCCTCATGCTGTGTAGCCAGCCAAATCAATGTCCTTTTGGATGATTACATCCGCTTGATGAAGCTGGAACTAAGCGGTGAGCCAGGCTTCGGTCAAGACGAACTGCTGCGGAGTTACCTGAAAGCTTTTCTTATTCAGGTCCAGCGCCGTAAAAGTACATTCGAAAAAACGGTCGATCTGTCTGTATTGAAAGTTGATGACAAAAAGATCCAGTTGCTGCGCTTTACCGATATGGTGGAACAACATTATAAGGATGGGCTTACTGTAGCGGCTTATGCAGAACTCATGCTAGTTTCGGCCCGGACACTCGCAGACCTAACAAATCAGTTTCTGGGTAAAAGCCCCTCGCAGATCATTCAGGAACGCATCATCTTAGAGGCGCAGCGCATGCTGGTACACTTGCCTTTAAATGTTAATCAGATCGGCTACGACCTTGGCTTTGAGGACCCGTCCTATTTTGTGAAGTTCTTTAAAAAGCATAGCGGCATGTCGCCACTGGAATTCCGGAGATCAATTGCCTGATCCCCCCATTTATTATTCTATCCCGGCACCTCCCGACCCGGACGGCAGGAACATCTTTTAAGTATACCCATAAGTACAATCTAATTGCGGATTTGTCCATTTTGCCGCTTGTAACTGCTCCATAGCTTTGTAAAAAATTATAAAGCATATGTTGAACGGTCTGAATTTAGAAGCATTAAAGAGTTACATAGACGTTATCGGGCAAGATCCGAACGAAGCTCAACTTACATTGGGGGTCACAGCCAACTGGAAGGGTGGCGTAGAAACAGAGATCACTACTCACCCCAAAAATATCGGTTCAAAACCAGCGGCCAAACAATTCACCTATTCTATCGGTGAGCCGGAAGCTTTGCTGGGTGACAATCGTTATCCTAACCCGCAGGATTATTTATTGGGCGGTATGGCCGGTTGCATGATGGTCGGATTCGTAGCTGGCGCTACCGCTAAAGGCATCCAACTGGAAAGCGTTAAATTAACAATCAAAGGTGCGTTAGACCTTAGGGGCTTCCTGGACCTTGATCCTAACGTTTCGGTGGGATTCGAAGAGTTGCAGTTCAATTTCGAGGTAGCCGGCCGCGGTACCACTGAACAGTATGATGAAATCATTGCCCACGTCCAAAAAGTATCGCCGGGCTACCGTACCATTTCTGATCCGGTCCGTATATCGATCAATAGGCATCTCGGAATAGAACAGCAAGAAGTGTAAGCGCATTGAAGGAGAAGCCGATTACTAAATCAGTAATGGTTTGGAGGAACGTCCATCGCATGCAACAGAAATCTACCATACTTCCTCCAATATCTCCCTTGTTCACCTTTGGTGCAAAACGGAAATTTGTATCAACAAAAAATCAAAATTTAAAAAACATGGCAAAAGCATTTTTAGAGATCACTTTACAGATCGATAACGCCGACCGCGCAAACGCCGCCGGTATCTACACCAAGTACAAAGCCCCCTTTCTGGAACGTATCGAGGGCGCATCCTCCAAGGAATTATTGATCCGCGACGAGGATGTACAGGTGCTGCACGGTTTCGAATCGGCGGATCAGGCCAGCGCCTACCTGTCAAGCGAACTATTTACCAATGATGTGGTGGTCGAGCTAAAACCGTACTTGAAAGCTACTCCGGAGGTTAGGATCTACACAGTAGCTTAACAGGAAGATTAAAAATTCACAGGCAGGAACGCTGTCATCAAGCATTCCTGTTACTTCAGTTAACGTAAAAATTTAATAAAAAAGAATATGTCACAAGCATTGATCATAGGCGGTTCTACTGGTATGGGAAAAGCCACCGCAAAAGCACTAATAGAAAAAGGTATCGAAGTTGCAATTGTTGCGAGAGATGAAAATAACCTAATTAAAACGGCCGAAGAGTTAAATGCGGCCGGCGGTAAGGTACAAACCTATTTAGTTGACCTGTCGGATATGAACCAGGTGAGGTCATTCAGCGAAAAGCTGGGTAAAGAGCTGCCCCAATTAAAATACCTGGTGAACGCAGCCGGTTACTTTAAACCTAAAACTTTCCTGGAGCATACGGAAGCAGATTATGACATCTATCATAACTTCAATAAAGCCTTTTTCTTTATCACCCAAGCTGCGGCCCAGGTCATGAAAAATAATGGTGGCGGATCAATCGTTAATGTTGGTTCCATGTGGGCTAAACAAGCGATCAAAGCTACACCTTCATCTGCTTATTCCATGGCCAAAGCGGGTCTGCACAGCCTGACCCAGCACCTGGCTATGGAACTGGCCGATCATAACATCCGTGTTAACGCAGTTTCACCGGCGGTCGTGGTAACGCCGATTTACGGTTCCTTTATTGACAAGGACAAGATCGAGACGGCTCTACAAGATTTCAATGGCTTTCATCCAATAGGTCGCGTTGGTACCGCTGAGGATATTGCCGAAACGATTGCTTACCTGCTTTCAGATGATACCAGCTGGGTAACCGGCGCTGTATGGGATATTGATGGTGGCGTAATGGCTGGAAGGAATTAACAAATTCTATTTCTTTAGAATTGTTTGATAAATAGCATACGATGATGGGGCTGGTAAGCCCCATTTTTTTGAGGTCTTAATAATACAGGAAATGGATAGCTTTACCCAGCATGTTTGATTTCAGATTAAAAGTATTTTTTACAGTCGCCAAAAGATTGAATTTTACAAAGGCAGCAAACGAATTGTTCATTACACAGCCAGCGGTGACAAAACATATCCACGAATTGGAAGCTCATTACAAAACTACTTTATTGGAACGCAGCGGAAACAGGCGCATCCATTTGACCCCTGCTGGTGAGATACTTTTAAGATATGCAGAAAAGCTAATAGCTGTTCATAACGAACTGGAGTTTGATATAAACCAATTGGTTCAGCGGTATAGCGGAGTGCTTCGTATAGGTGGCAGCAACACAATTGCCCAGTATATCATTCCTCAGGTACTGGCGCAGTTCCGTAAAAAGTTTAATGATGTAGAAATTCATTTGGTCACCGGTAACACAGAGCAGATTGAACAGGCATTAATAGATAAGCAAATTGACTTGGGCATTGTAGAAGGCATCCATCGTAATCCGCAGCTGCGTTATGACGAATACCTTCATGACGAATTGGTGCTGGTTTGTAGTAATGTCAACAAAACAATCAGAGAAGAATTGTCAAAACCGGAAGAATTGATGTCGCTGCCTCTGTTATTGCGTGAACCAGGTTCCGGAACGTTAGAGGTAATAGTTCATGCCTTGAAACCGTTTAATATCCGCTTAGCCAATCTTAAAATCGAGATGCAGTTAGGTGGAACGGAAAGCATTAAATCTTACCTGAACGGTAGTGATTGCTTTGCATTTTTATCTGTGCACTCCATTTTAAAAGAATTGCGACACAATGAGTTCCGAATTATAGATATAAAAGGTTTAGCCATTGAACGACCTTTTTACTTCATTCAGCCGCATGGTCAGCTTTCCTCTTTGGCGGAGCTTTTCAAGCGTTTTGCCAGTATGCATAGCAGTCATTTGTGAAATAAAGTATATGTCTGCTTTAATGATAACTTGTTGTTATCTATCATCGCGATTTGTGATAAAAATCCGCTCCTGAGATAAGAGATCTTTGGCGTATTCAGATAAAAGATATGAATACGCCATCTTCAACACCGCAACATTCTCCTAAGAGTCTGTTTCCCAATTTAAGTCATACTAACCAAAAAGCGATTTTTGCATTTTGTCTATTGTTATGCTTAACGCCACTTATCAGTCCGACTGCCGCTTTGTTTTTAGGACTGGCAATAGCACAGGTTACAGGGCATCCTTTTTTAAGTTACAATTATAAAGCGACGCATATTTTACTTCAATTTTCTGTAGTTGGCCTTGGTTTTGGAATGAACCTACATAGCGCGATAATGGCTGGTAAACAAGGTTT
This sequence comes from Mucilaginibacter defluvii, assembly GCF_039543225.1. NCBI lineage: Bacteria > Pseudomonadati > Bacteroidota > Sphingobacteriia > Sphingobacteriales > Sphingobacteriaceae > Mucilaginibacter > Mucilaginibacter defluvii. Next base: position 707,838 of record NZ_BAABJI010000002.1, on the reverse strand, counting down.
TATGTTCACCGTTGTTTCTATCTTCTTCACGTTTATAATTGGCTACCTGATGGGTCAATGGCTGCACATTGAAAAGAAAACCGCGTACCTAATCTCTTGCGGAACAGCTATATGTGGTGGAAGTGCTATTGCGGCCATCTCACCGGTTATCAAAGCTGAAGAGAAGCAAATTTCGGTGGCCTTAGGTTGTGTGTTCATATTGAACTCGCTGGCGCTGTTTCTATTTCCGTTAGTTGGACATGCACTTCACTTGTCGCAAACCCAGTTTGGCTTATGGTGTGCAATTGCTATACACGATACAAGTTCAGTCGTCGGGGCGGCCAGCAAATACGGCGCACATGCGCTGGAAGTAGCAACAACTGTGAAGCTGGCCCGTGCACTTTGGATCATTCCGGTAGCTTTTATATCAACCGTAATTTTCAAGAACCGATCAGGCAAGATCAATATTCCATATTTTATCGGACTTTTTTTACTGGCTACAGTAACTAGTACTTATACACCGTTCGTAAGAATGATTAGTCCATATTTAGTAATGGCGGCAAAGGCTGGGCTTTCGTCGACCTTGTTTTTGATTGGTGCAGGCTTATCTAGAAATGTGCTTGCTTCTGTAGGGGTCAGACCGCTGTTGCAGGGTGTACTATTATGGATATTGATCTCCGTGGGGGCATTGTATGTCGTTACTCACTTAGCTTAAGAAATTCTTTAAATGAAACTACAGAGCATGTAAAGCAACGCTTGCTGTTTAAAATAAAATAAATCAAGCAAAGGTTCGCATCACTGGCCGTGAGGGGAAAAAATGAAAGATCGCTATGGCACCAAATAAGGAAGTGTTAGCCATTTTAGCTGAAGGCAAGTTAGACCAACTATCGCACGCCCGTTTAAGACTTAGTAAGATCAAGATCGTAACGTTCTTCACTCATCGTTTTTCCCCATTGCTTCAACTTCATAGAAGCCGTGAGCTGGAATCCCGCTTTTTTATACATAGTGATCGCCTTATGTTGTTCATCAGTAGTTAAAAGATAAACATTTTTTAACTGTTGCTCTTGGCAGTGCGCAATCGCTTTTGTAAAAAGATGCTTGCCTACACCAGTGCCTCTAAATACCGGATGAACCAGAAACCACCTGAGTTGCGCCTCATTGTTCGGTTTTGATAAGATTGCAATGCAGCCGATGATCTTTTCGTTGTATGTAGCGAGCCAAATCTTGTCTTTTTCGGGATTGTAGTGTTCTAAAAACTCATAGAAGTCAAACCGAGGAGTTCTATGCGAACGCAACCGGTTTTGACGCCAGCAAGATCGATGACCCTTCATCTGCGGAATACGCTGCAATGATAAGTGATATTGACTACGTCTCAGGCCAGTTAAAACAACTACAGGACCAGCATATTCCCGTAATTTGGCGACCCATTCATGAAGCCGCTAATCAATCATTCTGGTGGGGTGCAAAAGGTGGTGCTGTGTACAAAAAACTATATCAAGTTATGTTCGATCGTATGGTTAACCACCACGGTTTAAAAAACTTAATTTGGGTGTACACTACTGAGCCGGGAGACAACGATTGGTATCCCGGTGATGAATATGTTGACATCATTGGTAGGGACATGTACAAGACGGGAGACCACGGTTCGCAGGTTGCCGAATACAATCGTATATACGCTCAATATGGCGGCAAGAAAATGGTCGCCTATACCGAGGCCGGATCCATCCCGGACCCGGAGATACTCGAGCGTGAAAACGCGGGTTGGTCGTGGTTTCAGATTTGGTCGGGCGACTATACAATCGGTACAACCTGGAATTCGGTTGAATTATGGAAGAAGACGTTCGAAAGTACCTACGTAATTACGTTAGATGAGATGCCTAACCTAAGAGACTAAAACGTTTAAATCTTTTATTGCAATTAATGAAGCAGGGCGTACTTTATGTGCGTTCTGCTTTTTTTTATGGAAGTAAGTTGAAGTCTGCAGTTGTTAGTAGCTACTAGTATAAAGTTTAATATGCTATCACTCAAAAAATTAATTATCACTGTTTGTAATTGTAGTCGCTTTTTAATCATTTAGCAGGTTATTCTCAATGATGAGGATCGTTACTTGCACAAATTCCACCTTCCGAGGCTATGTTAATTAAGTGACGTTGTAAGTACAGTTTGGATACGAAGGCCGTTTCAGACCCATTGATGTTTATACATGATACTTCATAAAAGGACGCAAATTGTTCGTAACATTACAAGATAACAACTGCCTTCCTGCGCGGCTTATCGCTGCCTGGAGCTTAGAATTAACATTTACAAAACGTAAAGCGCGAAACACTTTACGTTGCAATCAAATAAAACGATCCTAGTTTAATTTTACCTATAGTACTGAAACCGCTTGTTGTGCATCTTTTGAATGATAAAACACTGTTGACAGAACCAAACAGTTTCAGTACTTTCGATTTGCGTTCAAACTCTAAACCATCACTATTCACTTGAAGTACAAAATATTCTATTCTTATCAGTCCGATATTGACAAAGATATCAATGAAAATTTTATTGGCAGAGCACTGAAAGAGGCCGCCGCCATTAAGCTTTGCCAGCTAGATATAGTCAAGGGTTTTGAGGATAAAATTACATGAGTAAGGAAACAGCACAGCAAGCCGGCGAGATACTGATCCGCAAATTCAGAGATCAATTTCTTCACGGAAACAAAGAAGCGATTTATACAGCCGTGTCGGAACTTATCAAGGTTCAAGGAAAGATTGATCAGGAGCTCAGACAAGAGTTTGTTAACTTAGCATCGAACAGATGGCCGGTAGCGGAAGAGGATATTGAGCGAATCAGTGCAATTTTGTCCGAGCATGACGGGAAAAGCCCCATGGAACAGCTATCGCTTTACGTGATTATGGCGCCATACGAACTTGTAAAAACAAACAATGGCTATCAAGATAAGTCAGAGGAAAAAGCAAGACGATTCGCGCGGGAAATAAATTTAAATACGCTTGTTTCTGAAAATGCACTTACCATACTGCAATCGGGCGAGCAGCGGCAAACATATAATTTTGGTGAAGAAATCGGACGAATATCCGGCCCAAGCATTGATTTTATCAAAGCTGTCGTTCAGTCCCTTGCTGATATTGAAGAACAAAAACAAAATCCAGCGTTCGTTCTTGGTTTTTTAGCAGGCACTGCAGATGATACATTCATACGGGAAACCATTGACCTGCTTCTGCAACACCATAATACCGAAAGGCACGCGGTACGTGCCGGCCGGTACTTGAAAGTTATGTTGACAGATCTCCTCAAATATGAAAACGTACTGTTAAGATCTCCGGAAACAATTCAGAATTTACAGTACATCCATGCTGAAGCTTTACCGTTAAATGAGTTTGAATCCTATATCCGTTGGCTGGTGAAGCTCGGAGAACAGGGGTATTGGCAGGCTTTGGACACCATACACTTGGCCCTTTACCGAAATGAAGAACGTTGGCATGAGCTTAAAGCTATCGTCCGTGAACTTGTGTCCGGCGCAAATATCATCTCATTCGATGCAGGTGTGCTCATCAAGCATACCTATGAGACGATTGCACTTCGGCTGGTTAAGGAAGATAACGACAGCGTACTTTCTGCATACCTCGCGGAAGGCGCTGTACAAACATTTTCATCTCATTTTTTTCGTTCGGAAAGTTTGATCGAGAACCTTCTGGTTAATTTGCTGGAGTATCAATGGGATACGGTGTGGCCGATCCTTGGACACTACTTGCTTGAAGGTGATATACAAATCGCTGATCAACTCATCGAAGTGTTAAAATCATTCCGGCGATACGACGAAGAAAAATTACTGCAGTGGGCACAGGAAAATAAACCAGAGGGTCCCCGCCGTTTGGCTGCATTTGTAGAATTCGAGCGTAGCGATGAAGAGGGTAATGTCACCTTGACTCCGATAATCATTAGCTTGCTGAATTTTTACGGAGCGGATGAACGTCTACTCAGCGAATTATCGTCACGTTTACATACATTTTCATCGGTCGGCAGCGCTATGCCAATATTTGAGCGCCGTAAAAGATTAGCTGAATCATTGCTGACCCATCCGGTTGATGAAGTGAAAGATTTTGCTAAAAGAGAAATTGGATATTTCGAAAATGATATCGAAAGAGAAAAGCGATTTATTGAGAATTTTGGTTTAGGCGAGTTTTAAGAGCCCAAAATTATTTACTTCTGAATGTCTTATATAAAAAATCTCACTACACTTCGCCGGAAGCTGGCGGGCGATCAGCTTTCGCTATTAGTTGGTTCCGGCTTCAGTAAAAATGTTAGCCCATTATTTTTAACCTGGGACGAGTTACTGCATGACCTGGTATGTGAGTTATATAAAGACGAGATTGGCGTGGCATTTGACCAGCATTGTCTCCATACACCGCGGTACCGCCGTCTATTGCGTCAGGAGTTTGTTCGGGATAAAGCTAAAGCAATTTTGCGAGCTGAAGGATACCTGCAGGTTGTATCAAAGTTCATTTCAATAAAGGGTTACGCTGAATCGATAGCGGGGTATATTGAAGAACGGACACCGCAAATCATAAAAAAGCACGACGAATTGTATTTGTTAAGCCGTGGGGCGACGAAGATGTTGCCCAGGGAACAGCTGGCTTTACACCTTGAGATCATCAATTTGCCATGGAACAATATCTACACGACCAATTACGATGAGTTGCTGGATGTTTGTATTGACCCTGACATCATTCCGGAATTGCAGCATAAAATAATGATGGTGGAGCGTGAACTTGATGATGTTGACAAAGAGATCATCTTGGTTCGAAAAGCGCTTGAAGCACTTAAAAATGATGAAGGAGCAGAGAATAGTGCCGCTGCGATTCTGGTGGACGCGCACACCCGTGAAAACCCGAAACGCAATGTTTCGCAAGAGCGGTTCGACTTAGGCCATAGACTGCAGGAACTTGGCACACGAAAAGAGGAGAAAGAGAAACAGGTTCGCGACTTGGAACGGTCGGTCAACGAAAGTTACCGTGTAGTCACACACGCAGCAGATTTAAAACTCAAACGAAACCGGAATATTGTAAAGTTACACGGCTCACTGCGCACCAAAGCCCAAAAAGAGTCGCATTATTTCGAATTCGATGGCGATTTTAAAACACAATATATTATCGCGGCAGAACACTATAACGATTACCCGGTGAAACATGAGGCTTTTACACAACTCATGCGCCTTTCGCTGCTGCAGGAGTCATTCTGCCTGATCGGTTTTTCTGGCGTAGACCCCAATTTTCTTGCATGGATTGGCTGGGTCCGGGATATCCTGCAAAAGCAGGCCGCTAAACCGGAAGGTCAGCGTGAATATAAGATATACCTCATCGACGTCAACAATACTCCTGACACTGTGGATAAACGGCTGTTTTATGAAAATCACAGTATTATCCGGATACCTATCCGGGAGCCTGAGATACTAAAGTTTATCGCACCGCCTGGTACAGACACGGATAGCGTAGATCCGCGAGCAGCAATAGGTTATTTCCTGGCCTATTTATCCGGTGATTACGATATACGTCCCATCGTTCCTCTCAAAGATCTTTCGGCTGAGCAAGACCGCAGGCGGGCTTGGACTGACCTGCATTTTAAAGACTCTTCGTTCGGCTTTGAAATAGCGTCAATCAAAAAGACCGTCAGTAAACTGGAAAAATTACGTGGCAAGGTGCTACTACCCGACATTAACCACGCTTATAGCCGAAATCAGCATGAAGTGCTGAGGTACGCGCGCAGCAAGTGGCCGTCCGAGCCAGAAGATACGCCGGAAATTGAACAACTTAGCCGGCTGGTGCTTTACGCGCTGCAGGACTATTTTGTTCCCATACGAGAAGTGCTTCCGCAAGAAGTTATTGATGCGCTGCTACGGCAACCCGCTACGGCGCCGGGCACAAAGCAACTTTTGTACCGGTATGACGCGCTTACAGGCATTGCGGTTCTGCACGACGGGCCAGAATATGAGCAGGTATTGTATTTGGCATACACATTACAGTTCGACAAGTTGCGATCTGCGTTGGACGCATGGCAACCTCAGGGCCGGCAAGTCCTGCAAAAAGCTGGTTTTATGGCCGTCTTTGATTTGGGTGCTGCGTCAGCGTTGTTGACGGAAGAATTGGAGAACGGTGACCGGATCAACGGCGAGGAACGGTTGTATGCCTATGAAATGCTTTCCCATTTCAAGCTTACCAGGAACTGGCATCGGGATAAGAAATTGGACAGGATCACTGAAGCGTATGAACAAAGCGGCTTTCGACCGCTTAGGGCCAATTACAAATATTTGCAAAGTGAAATTGTCCCCAAAGACGAAAAAATAACGCCTTATGGCAAAGGACGCTTCTCTACCGGAAGCTCAGTCCATTTCATCACCTTTACGGCGCAGGAGATGTCCTCACAATATCTGGGGCTATTAGCTGAACTGGGTAACCAAATGGCTTTGAGAGGCGTTTACCTTCAAAGTCCTAAGGATTTTTACCCGGTTTTTAAATTGTCCTTCGAACGTTATCCATTTCCTTGCCTATATCACTGCATACAACACCAGGATACGGACTTTTTAAAAAGGATCGGTCAGGATTATGCGGCCAGCGAAATATTGCGTGAGCAGCGTCCACGGCTTTGTCAAACCCTTTTTGCTGCGTTAAAGACCGCGCCTGTCTATTTACATGATCATATCCGCTATGTGCTTTCCGAGTTGCTGATCGCTGTCAAACCCGCATTTTGGGAGAACTCATTTTTAGACCTGTGGAAAGCATTGGTATTAAGCGGTGAAGCCTTTAAGGAACGGGATCGCGCAGAAAATGCCTTCTTTACTACCGCTATAAAGCATCTGCGCAACCGAGATTCTTTTGTAGTTATCATTCGCGACTGTCTTGAACACATTTTGTCAGGCAAATCCAAAATTCCGATAGACTATTTATTTTACTTGAACTCGAATGCGTTTTATAAACATTTGCGTAACAAAAAACAGGTTGGACAGCAACTCCATGAACTAATTGAGGTGCTAATAGATGAATTAACGGCTAAGGTGGACAGCCATTTATTTGCACTTGGAAATTTATACCGATTACTGACACCGGAGCAGCATAGCAAGATCAGCGCCGCTTTACAACTAGTAGACTACAGCACGGTACGCAATGTGCGGGTTTGGCGGATCATTTTACATTTCGTGAAGCCGGAGCGAAACCTTATGAAACGTATCCGTCAGGCGCTTTTGTCCCATTACGCGCTATGGTACACCGGCATCGAAGGAACTACCATATCTGGCGGAATAGAAAGTATCGATGTTAGTGCATTGACAAAAGGCCCTGAAAATGCAAAAGGTATCACCTGGACTGCAGGTGATTTAGACTTGCTGTACAAAAAGATCAAAGATAGCCTTCGACTCATTAAAAATGTAGGAGACAGGCCGCTGGTATTTAACTCCTTCGCTAATGTACTCGAAGATATGATCGCATTTATGAGACTGCACCGGCATAAGCTAGGAGGTAAAGCCGACTATGCAGAGGTAATGCAGCTGGCTTCAGCTCTTTTTGATGAGCAGCGCGAATATAAATCGCTTACCGAAGGCTTGCTCAGCGCAGATAGTTCAGCGGTCATTTGGGCGCTTAGCGAAGTAAGCCGAGCGTTGCAAGCAGGTCAGTTTGATCCGCAACATATCATCATCATTATTAACAAAGCCTTACTGCAGCAGCAACCAGGGCTGGAAGCATCGTTGAATTATCTGGCACACTGGGGCAGTAATACCATGCTACAAAAGCAGTTTGAATTATTTGCGCCCTGGTATATCCTTTTGCTGGAAAAATACCTTGATAAAATGCCGGACAATGTGGACGTACCTTATGTTCAGGAACGCCTGGTGATGATGGCGCTGCAATTACAAAAATGGGGGACGGAGCACGCAGTTGTAGAGGAATGGCTTTTGAAAGCCAAATTATCTGACTTCAATAATGTTCAGCAGTTACTTATGCGCTGATTCAAATCCTTATCTTGGTACCATGCCGGTTTATAACCCTTTGTTCACAAACGAATTTCTCAGCGATCGTCTCGCTTCTTTTGAACTTTCATCGGTCGTCAATATTGATACTATCCGTGAGACAATTACCAATCTCATCGGATCTTTGAACAACAAAAAATTCGATTACATGAAAGAGGAGGCGTTGAAATCCCGCTTTTTAATGGAGTTTTTTGGCAATGTCTTAGGTTTTAGCTATAAAAATACAGATAAATGGTTATTCGATGAGGAGGTCAAGTCCTTAACGGATGGTACGAAATCGGATGGGGCTTTAGGGCTTTTTTACATCACTGATAGTGGTATAGCGAGAGAGGTGCGGCTGGTCATCGAATTAAAAAATACAAAAACTGAATTGGATGGACCGCAACAGGATCGTCAGCAAAAGATAACACCGGTGGAACAGGCTATGCTATATGGTTCAAAAACCGGGGGCAACTGTCAGTGGGTTGTTGTAACAAACATAAAAGAGATTCGTTTTTACCGGGCAAACGACCAAACGCGATACCAGCGCTTTTTGCTTAATGAACTGATCAATGAAGATACACTTAGGGAGCTGCTCTATCTGTTTCACCGGGATCGCTTTTTCACCGGAGGGGTCTCGGCTACTGATGGACTATACCGACTTGTTCGTAAGGCATCAACAGGAAAAGAACGTTACAAACAACACATTGTCGACCAATTATATCAGTGCTTAAAAAGATTTGACCAGTTATCTTATATCGACCCTAGACGGATTGCGAATATGAAACCGTTCAATATACTGGATGAACATGTCTGGCATTACACCGATGGGCACCTGTTTACATTGAACCCGGCTATATATGATTTGCTTAATGCTGTTGAAGTAAGCAACGGCGAGGTAAACATTACTACGGACTATGAGGCAATGTTGAAAGAAGCAGTCGTTATCGAATATAAGAAAAAGATCGAGTATGTACTTGATAAACTTTACGATGCGCAGGTCACGCACTTTTCGGCACTTGCCGATCTCGAAGCCGAAAAGGTAAAAAACAAGGGTGTTATTGGTTTCAGTTACCGGAGTATCATGGCCTTGAACGATAAAAATAGCGTTACCTTGCAGCTTAGCCGGCAGACCAAGAAAGACTGTAATTGTTTGCTTTGTATTTATCATTCACTTGATTTTAAGAGACTGATCCGCAAGGTAGCGCAGATGGAAGACGAGCCGAAGGCAAATAGGCTGGAATTGGCTTATGGTCATTATCTGCTGGGCACGGATAACTATCAAAAAGCGTTTAAAATTTACAGGGAAATAGAAGCTGATGCTAAAGGAGACGATAAACGGCTATTCGAATATTTTTTGGCCAAGTATAACCTGTTGTATCTGCACAACCTTTTTTTTACAGACGAAGAATATCAAGGTAACAGGCACTATGCACGATCCGTCGATCTGGACAGGGTGATCAGCGATGAGTTGGACCTGTTTATAAATGACGAGGTTCGGAAAGTAATGCTGGAAATCAAAGAAAACAAGGTCATAGAAGATGCCATCAAAAAAGTGCGAGGTTTATCCAAAGAAATAAAAACGGTCCGGCGCGCTTTAGCTAAAGGCACAGTTTATCATGCTGTTCCGAATTATGCACGCCAACTACTTTGGGTCTATCGACACGTGTATGCCCATACACAGAGAAACTATTTGATATATGATGCATACACAATTTACCGCGACCTGTCTGCGGATGTTTTTAAAGGTATGCTCGTTAGCTATCGAACTCCAAACCATGGTATCAGTTCGTTCAACAGTTTTGCGCTAACAGAAGCTATCCTGCTTGTCGAACCGAAGAGATTACAGGAAATGCTGTGCGGGATAAAAACGCTGGATTTACCGGCCGAAGATACGGAAACGATGATTGCCCGGGCAGCAGCGTTCTTTAGTTCTTACTTTAAAAATAATCTTTTTGGTGACCCGCACATTGATGAGCTCATCGAAAAACAGCTCGTCAATTTTCTTTTTTGCGACAAATACACCGATATATTCAGTAACCTGTGCACGATCTTACGTTGTCTTGAACCGACGGAAGACCAATTCAGACCGGTGGCAACCGCATTAATCGGATTTATCAAGGTTGATGGGAGGCTTGCCTGGTGGGATATCGAGCAACTGGGCTTGCTTTTACAGACAAAAGGACATTTGTTTGGCCGGGAGCGCTTGCTCGACTTGCTTTACTTCGCTTTAGAACACCATCGTGAAGGGCAAACTAACAAGTATGAAAGCCTGATACAGCAGGCCGCTAAGAGTCTCGGAAAGTTTTACCCGGATTATAAATTTGATGATAAACACCTGATCAAACGCGCTATCCTGAATTGTCGGTCACGTAATGGACACATTGATCTTAAACCTCTTATACCATTGTGGCAAAATTCCGGCCCGCAAGTGAGGCAATTGCTAACAGAGGCTTTCGAAGATGCCCTCGATGAAGATTTTGATGAGTATTTATATGACCGGTTACTGAAAAAGAAAGTGCTTCCAATTGACCGGAAACATTATTTGGATCACTTAACCGCGCTAGTCGAGCGGCAAAAAGGTTCAGGATATCTGGGCATTGTAGATGGTCTTCCTAAGTTTGCCGATACTACGGCTTATAGTTTTTTGCTGATTCCTTATGTGCTGGATATGGAATTCAATGACGTAAGGCTAAGGCAATTGACAAGGCTTTCCCCGTTTGAAGAATGGTTGTCAAATCCGTATCAATTTGACTATGCTATTTTCGACCCTTATTGGTTGCTTGCCGCCAATAGCCCATATATATTGAACAGGCTGAAAGGACACGAAAAGATTCGAATAAAACTGGAGCATGTTTTAAAAGAAAAATATAATAAAGAGTTGGCCAAGTATTATTTTGCATATTTTGTATAACTTATATTTAATAGTTTAACCCGACTTAATATAATCATCAATTTTTCAATTAGCTCGGCTACAAATATCATTAGCTTAAAGCAAACCAAATCTTTGATTTAACTGATTCAATACATTAGTAAGAAATTAATGGTTTTACGAAATCTTCCGGTTATTGATTATATTATTAAATAATTATAACTTTGATAAGTCAATGTAGATGAGGTTGTTGAAAAAAAAGTGTTACATATGGTGTGACTTCTTTTTTTAATGCTATAAATAACTGCAAATCAACTGGTTAGGAAAGTGGTTCGAATCCCTCCCTCACCGCTGATTAGATGATCAAACCATGCAAAAGCCGCTAAATCGTATGATTTAGCGGCTTTTTTGTTCTTTACACTACACAATTCATGCAAAAAAAGGCAATATGAAAGTGAGTCATTCGTGTAGTTACCCCTCACGTTAAAAAAGACTCACTGAAAGTGATGTAAACATTGTATAACAGAATGTTCATAAATTGAACATCTTGATTCATAACGACTGCTTTTCGACATTTGTTAACCCTTTAATTGAAGTATTAATCGCTTCCGGCACGCTTTCGGCCACAATCCGGCCGCCCGATTCTATGAAAGCGAAGATCCCATCTAATTTGGATTTTGATACCGGCAATATGTCTGGAAGACAGACATTAATTACATGAAGCAGCCGGAAATTTATCGTGTGGGTAAAAGCGAACAAGGCGTATTGATCTGCGAACCCTATAACTTCTGGGAGTTGTAGAAATCTGCTCATGCGGTCATTGTCTTTTAACAACAACGCGGCATAAAGACTATGACAATGTATATAGGCACCATTAGTGCTTATTATACATCTATCTATGAACGAATCAATTTAACAGGTCGTCAAAGCTGCCCGCATGGGTGACGTTGATGCTTTAAAAAGCCTGATAACTGCTGATACCAACCCGAAATATTAAAATTATCTATATAAATATATAAAACCTATGGAATTAGTAGATAAAGTTATATATTCGCTTCCGTTATCACACAAGCACGACAATGGAAAAATTTTTACATACAGCAAATTCTAAAATGTTGAATATTGGCTTCAATATTAACTGCTGCTGTACTTGTTGCTGTTGTTAACCTTACCTCAGCGAAATTCTGAATATCCCAACTGATTTCGGGGAACCTAAAAAATCTTAAATAATTCGGTAGGGCGGTACACAGGCACCGCACCAAATCTTCTGCAAAAAAGGAGGGTATGGGATAAGAACTATATAAAACTATCATCAAAGACAACAAAGGAGATGCGTAAGGCATCCCCTTAGGAATAATTAAATCAGAATGAGACAGGCAGTCAATTGGCGTTGCACCTGAATCATAACATATAATTAAACATTGTAAAAGTATGCAAAAAATGCACAATGCAAAGCTGCCCGGCACGGGTGTTTTGCTAAACCTTGCGCTGCCTGCTACAGCAGGCGGGAGCATTTATAGGCTGTTATTAAATCTACGAACATTATTTTTTATTGTCGCCGCGGCACTTTTTTTACCGCTGCAATTATCGGCACAAACCACGCCGCTTATTAATTCCAAACTTACTGGTAAGGTGGTTGATGCTAAAACAAAAGAACCGCTTCCGGGCGCTACAGTTGCTATACAGGGTACAACGCATTCGGTTGCTACCGACGGTAACGGGCATTTTAACTTCGTAACTGGTCAAAAATTTCCTTACACGCTGGTTGTTTCATTCATCGGTTATAAAACACAGACGCTGATAGCTAACGGCGAAACGCTTGAAGTGGGCCTTGAAGCATCGGCCAGTCAGTTGAATGATGTGGTGGTAGTTGGTTACGGTACCCAACAGCGCCGTGACGTGGTGAGTGCCGTTACAAAAATCGACCCCTCTGCCACTAAAAACATCCCTGAAGCCAGCTTTGATGCGCAATTGCAAGGCAAAGCTTCAGGTGTTCAAATAAACTCCAACATCGGTGTACCTGGGTCAGACCTTTACATACGCGTCCGTGGCGCGACTTCTATTAATGCGTCAAACAGTCCGCTTTATGTAATTGACGGGGTGTTTGTGAACAATAAATCGCTGCAAGGTATATTTCAGGACAGGGCAACCTCGCCATTGGCTGACATTAACCCGGCTGATATTCAAAGTATTGAGATACTTAAAGATGCTTCAGCCATTGCTATTTACGGTTCGCGCGGTGCAAACGGTGTGATCATCGTCACCACCAAAAAAGGTAACTACGGACAAAAAACCAAGATAGAGTTCAACGCGTCTGAAGGTTTTGCCAACGCGCCGGGCGAAAGGGTTTGGAAAACCACCACCGGTCCCGAGCATGCTTTACTGGTAAATGAATATAGCCGCAACATGGGCAAACCGGAACCTTTCAGAGCGAAGGATGTAATTGTGAACGGTGTTGCCGGTCGTGGCCTGCCCGAAGAGCAACCCACTTACGATCGTATGAGCTACCTCAACCGCACTGCAGCCTTGCGCGACTATAATATCGCGGTAAGCGGCGGGTCAGAACGTACACGCTTTTACCTGGGCGGTGGTTATACCAAGCAGGAATCGATATGGAAACCTATGGGTTTTGAGCGTCAAAGCTTAAAAATTAACCTCGACCATAAGATAAGCGAAAGGGTAACTATTGGTACTACTAATACATTAAGCCGCAGCTATCGTGACCAGGCACGTCCTGCAAACGGAGGTAATGGTACGTTGTTACAAGCATCATTAAATATACCCACTTATTTGCCAATATTTGATGAAGCCGGCCAGCCGCTGCGTTGGGTAAACTTTGATAATATAGCCACGCTTACCAGTACGGTAAATTTGTGGTCAACCAGTTTGCATTACATCGGCAATACATTTATTGATATCGATGTAGCGAAACACCTGAAATTCCGCTCAAGCTTTTCAGTTGATTACAATAATTATGACGAAAACGAATACTGGCAAAAAAATACTATTTTGGGTAATGCCGGTGGTAAGGGCAGCCAAAGTGTTACCGCGCTGGCCACGCTGATAAATGAGCAGACCTTAAACTATAGCAACAAATTTGGCGACCATAGCCTGAATGTGCTGGTAGGGAACACCATACAAAGTTCAACCGTTAGAAATGTTAGCGCTACCGGCTCTAACTTTCCGAGTGATGCGTACACGCAGATATCATCGGCCGCCATACAAACAGCTTCGCAATACAATAATGCCAGCAGATTGGCTTCATTTTTTGGTAGGGTAGGATATGACTACGCTAAGAAATACTACGTGGAGTTTACGGCCCGTGCCGATGGTTCATCAAAATTTGCTAAAAAGTGGGGTTATTTTCCGGGTGTAGGGGTATCATGGCGTATAAATGAAGAGAACTTTTTGAAGGATGTTAAGCAGATAAGCAACTTCAAGTTAAGGGCAAGCTACGGATCGGTAGGTAATCAGGAAGGAATAAATGATTTTGCTTCGCGCGGCTTATGGAGCGGCGGTTACAGTTATCCGGACGGTGTAGGCAGTAACGAAAATCCGGGCATTGGCCCTTATCAATTGGCCAATAATAACTTAACCTGGGAGCGTACCACACAATTCAGCACAGGTATCGATCTGGGCTTGTTTAACGATAACCTGGCTATCGAGTTTAACTATTATGATAAGAAAACTACAGACCTGCTATTATTAAGGCCATTGGCTGCAATAACCGGTTACCCATCATACACAAGCAATTTTGCGCAAATAAGCAATAAAGGTTTTGAATTGTCTATCAATTCAACAAATATTAAAACCAGCAGCTTTACCTGGCGAACCGACTTTAATATATCAAAAAACAAGAATAATGTTGACAAGATCGCAGCCGATATTCCTTTTGCCGGCCGCGATTTGATACGCATACAACAGGGTAAAGAACTTTACTCATACTGGCTTTATAAACAATTGCGCGTAAATCCTGAAACCGGGGACGCTGAATTTGAAGATGTGAACGGCGACGGTAAAATAACTGCCGACGACCGCCAGATAGTAGGCAGCGTATGGCCTAAATTTTTCGGTGGTTTCACTAATAATTTTACTTACAAAGGTATCGATCTGAACATATTTTTTACTTACTCATTTGGAAACAAAGTATGGAACCACAACCGCATGCTGGGCGAAACAGGTGGTACGCTGGATGCCAACCGGGTATTATTGGCTTCGCAGCTTGACAGGTGGACAACTCCCGGCCAAATAACTGATGTGCCAAGGTTAACTGATGCCAATTACTCAAGGCAGGAAAACAGCCGCTTTTTAGAAGACGGCTCATATGTCAGATTGCGCTCTGTAACGTTTGGCTATACTTTTCCATCACATATCACCTCAAAAATCGGGATTCAAAAACTGCGTGTGTTTGCCAGCGGCACCAATTTGCTGCTATTCACCAACTACTCAGGTGCCGATCCCGAATCAAACATCGGCCAGGACAACATCCAGGGGTATGATTATGGTGTGCCGCCGCAGCCGCGCGCGTTCCAGTTCGGTTTAAATCTAACCCTGTAAATTACTAATTGATATCGACATGAAAATTTCAAAATATACTTCAATTGCATTTATGGCCGTTGCGTTAACGCTGTCGTCTTGCAATAAATTTCTGGATACAAAACCCGTTAGCTATGTTAGCGATGATGTAACCATTTTCGATTTGGCCTCAAGCCAGTCTGCCCTGCGTGGCGTGTACCGCCAGCTGGCTTCAACCGGATATTACGGAGAAACTTATGTAACGTTGGGTTACTTTCCAAGTGGCGATGTAAAAAACCTAACTACAGGTGGTGCAGCCAACCTGGTTACTGTGAACTTCAGGGCCGATGATTTGAATTTTAACACTGCCTGGACAGCCATCTATTATACCATTAACCGTGCAAATAACGTAATAACCAAGGTGCCTGCATTAGTTGGCCCCGGCTTTACGCAAGCGCAAAATGATCAGATTGTTGGCGAAGCGAAATTCATTCGCGCGCTTGCTTACTTTGACATTGCACGTGCGTGGGGCGGCGCCCAAATTGTGCTGACGCCAACCACTTCAATTGATGCGTTGCCACAAGTAAAACGCAGCACACTTGAACAAACTTACGACCGGGTGGAGCAGGATTTGAACGATGCGGAAGCATTATTGCCAAATACTGTTAATCGCATCCGTGCTACTAAACGTACCGTTTGGGCGCTTAAAGCAAGGCTATATCTGTACCGTAAGAATTGGGCTAAGGCTGATGAATATGCTACGAAACTTATCGAATCAACCGATTATCAGTTATTGAAGCCATTTAGCAGTTGGTTTGCCAATGATGTAGTGGGCACCCGCGAATCGATTTTCGAGCTGGCTTACAGCGCAGCTAACCCAAGCACTATCAGGCAGCAAATGCAGCATTCAACCAACGGTGGTACTTACCGTTACGCGCCTACCGACAAGTTTGTGCAATTGTTGAATGACCCTGCAGTTTCAGGCGGCCGTAGCGCTTTGATTGGCAAAGTAACACAGGCCGGTACCACGCTTTGGTTTGGCAATTTGTACTACCGCAAAAACTCAACTGATCCGGCATATGTGTTGCGCATTGCCGAGCAGTACCTCATCCGTGCAGAAGCTCGCGCACGTTTAGGTTTAATTGAAGGCGCAACAGGCGGTCTTAACGACTTAAACGAGGTGAGGAAACGTGCTGATGTTGAGCCATTAACGCTCACCACTGCCAACGACCTGCTGCTTGCCATTGAAAGCGAACGCCGAATAGAGCTTGCTTGGGAAGCCCATCGCTGGTTTGACCTCGCCCGTACCGGTCGTGCGAAGACTGTGCTTGAGGCAATTGACCCAACAATTAAGGTTGACGCGCACGAAACCGTGTTCCCGATACCGGTAACGCAGCTGCAACTTGACAAAAACCTGGAGCAAAATACCGGCTACTAAATCATCCATTGATAACCATAAACCCATTTTATATGAGCTTTTTTAATATATCTAATGGACGTTCTTCCGAGTGGAAGAGATACGAAAAAGCAGCCTTGCGCTTCTTCTTCATCTATTTTATTATACAGGCTGTCCCGCTCGACTGGAAGTTTTACCGCCACCTGTTCAGCACCGATTTGCTGCATCTCAATTTCTATGGGCTGTTCAGCCTGTCGAAATACGCGCCGCAGTTTTTCGGTATAACCGGCTTTGGCAACTGGCTGGTAGCCGCCGCAATAGCAGCGATGGGTACCGTGGTATGGCAATTTGTGCAAAAACGTGAGCCGGACTATGATGCTTTGCACTACTGGTTGCGTGTGATATTACGCTACCGTTTGGCTATCGGCATTATTGCGTATGGGTTAATCAAACTGTTCCCCTTGCAAATGCCTTACCCATCGTTAAGCAACCTGCATACTAATTACGGCGATTTTTTTGCCTGGAAAATTTACTTCCACACCATCGGCATTACGCAGGGTTACGAAACCTTTTTAGGTTTTGTAGAGATACTGGCCGGCGTGCTGCTTTTCTTCAGGCAAACCACAACCTTTGGTACAGGTATTATACTGGGTTTTACCGGTAACGTGCTGGCGGCCAATTTTGCCTATGATGCTGGCGAGCAAGTGTACAGTGCCTACCTGGTGGTTATCGCGTTGTTTTTGTTTGCGTATGATGTACCGCGTTTGTACAATCTGCTGGTGCAGCAGCAATACACCATTGCCAACAAGTTTGTGCCGGTTTTCAGAGATAATAATCTGAAAAAGGTACGTATTGCATTGCGCGCCGCGTTTGTGCTGTTTGTAGTGTTATTGGGTTTTAGTACTTATGCCAACTACACCAGCGGCCCCTACAAATTACCCCGCACACCGGGGCTGAAGGGTAGCTACGGCTACTATAATGTAAAGCAGTTTAAGTTGAATGGCGAAACCATCCCGTACTCCGTTACCGACCCTAACCGTTGGCAAAACGTGGTGTTTGAAAAGTGGGCTACCATCAGCATAAAAATTGCGAAGCCCATTAAACCCGACAGCGATACCGGCGGAGGTTATTATTTGAATGATATCGACCGCAACTTTGAGTCGGCAGGGGTGGGTGGCCGCAGGTATTTTGCTTACACGCATGATACGGTTGCTAAAACCATCGTGCTGAAAAATAAGAACAAAAATCACGCTGAAGAAACATTCAATCTTACTTACACACAGCCAAATGATTCAACCATCATACTAAAAGGGTTTAACGAGAAAAAGGATTCGGTATATGCCGAGCTTAACCGCATTACCCGCAAATATATGTTGTTTGAGGGCCGCCGTAAACCAGTTAAACTATAAGCTATGGCAATTGCAGACGTTTTTGAAGCTGAAGTTTCAACCAGGCGAAATCAAAACATTACTACCGCACCCGCAAAGGTGTGGAAAGGCTACGAAAAGGTAGCCTTCAGGATCTTGTTTATCTTCTTTTTTCTATTAACTGTACCTGTTGACCCTGAGTATTATACGCAATGGTTCAACATCGACTGGACTAACCCTCATATACGCGATTTGGGTGGCCTTGGTGGTTATGGCTACCGGTTTACAACCATAAAAACAGAGAGCGGTATATTTGGGTTAGCCAGTTATGTTAATTGGGGCATAGCGTTATTAATTGGTATTGCAGGCGGTTTGGTATGGACGCTTATTGATCACAAAGCAACCAATTACCGGGTGTTATATTACTTTATAACAGTAGCAGTTACCTACGCCATGATAACCCGCTTGCAGGGGCTAACCTTTTCCAAAATATTCCCCTCGCAAATGCCGCCGCTGGCCGAAACGCAGCTGAACACGCCGCTGGGCGATTTTGTGGCACAAAAACTTTACTGGATACAATTGAGTTTAGTTCCTAAATACGAGGTATTTTTAGGCTTCGCCGAATTACTGGTAATGGGGCTGCTGTTCTTTAGGGGAACCCGCGCGTTAGGTGGCGCTTTGGCTATCGCGATGATTGGCAATATCGCTATATCAAACCATGTGTATGATGGTGGCGTGCATGTGCTGGCATCGTTTTACGCGCTGGGAGGCGCTTTTGTACTGTGGCCTTATTTACGGCCAATTTGGAACCTGTTGGTGAACCAGAAAGATGAAGTGCTTACCATTTACCAATTCCCGTTTAAAAAGCCCTGGCAAAAGGCTATTCGTATCGGTTTGAAAGGGTTTACCGTTGCTATATACTTTGTGTTGAGTGCTTATTTGCATTACGATAACTACGAGCACGACTCTTACAAAGTACCGGCACGCTCGGGGCTTACCAACTCAAAAGGGTTTTACCGTGTAACCGAGTTTAAGGTGAATGGCGAGGTTATCCCATATTCTTCGCTTGATTCGCTACGCTGGCAGGATGTAACGTTTGAGAGGTGGTCTACCATATCATACACCGTATTCAACACCTTTAACATACATGGCGAAGCAGGCCGGGGCAAGCAGTTTAAGGATGTCGACCGTACTTATGAATCGGCGGGAACCGGAGGCGGCAGGCGGCATTATTATTACGAGGCCGATACCGTTAAACACACGCTCACCTTATTCAACAAAAATAAAAAATATGTTAACGAGCGTCTGCACCTGCACTATCAAAGGCCGTCGGCAACACGATTTATTTTGACAGGTACTGACCAGTACCAAAACAACATTTACGTGGTGCTTGACAAACAAGACAAAAAATATCCATTATATGAGGGAAGGCACGCTGCGCTAACCTATCAACCTTAATTAATATTACCATGGCTGATGTTATTACCGAACCTGATGTTGCACAGGAAAAAAAACTGAAAACGATACAGCAACCGGCCTACGAGTTTAATGAGTGGACCAGTATCGAAAAGGTGGTTTTTCGTGTGGCGTTCATTTTTTTTGGCTTATTTGCCATACCGTTAGATCTGGGTTTTTACCAGTTTTTATGGACGATTGATTACTCGCATTTAACCTACCGGGAAATCAACGAGTCGATAGCATTTTATAACCCACAGTTCATCAATATCTTCTCCGAAGGTGGTTTCTTCGGGTACGAAAGTTATGTGAACTGGCCCTTTGTGCTGCTTATCGCAATAGCAGGTGCAGCTATCTGGACATCGCTCGACAAAAAGAGCCGCGATTACAATAAGCTTTACTATTGGGTAAGGGTACTGGTTACCTACCGTGTGGCTTACGCTGCCATTGCCTGGGGTTACAAAAAGATATTTATTATGCAGATGCCCGCAGGCAATGAAGGCCTGTACAATACCGAATTTATCGACTTCTTCGCCAAACGCCTGTATTGGGAGGCCATCGGAGTAGCCACAAAATATGAGTTTTTTTTAGGCTTCGCCGAATTTATAGGCGGCTTTTTGCTGTTGTTCCGCAAAACACGGGGCATTGGTGCGGCTATTACCTTTGTGGTATTCGGCAATATCGCTGTAGCCAACCATGCTTATGATATTGGCGAGCAGGTGCCAAGTGCCGGTTTGGCGTTGCTGTCGCTGTTTCTGATGTGGTATGATTTGCCTGCCATCTGGAACCTGATTGTAAACCAGGTAAACACCCGCGTGGTGCATTACTACCCGGTTTTCAAACAAAAATGGCAAAACTATCTTCGCCTCGCGGTTAAATGGAGCGGCAATTTTGTATACGTTATACTGTTTTTCGCACTTGAAGTTTATGGCTATATGCACAACGATTTTTACAAGCTACCCAATACACCGGGATTAGCAGGCAGCAAAGGGTATTACAATGTAACCGAATTTAAGTTAAACGGTAAGGTTGTGCCTTATTCGCCGTTTGATTTAAAGCGCTGGCAGGATGCGGCCTTTGAAGAATGGTCGTCGCTTAGTTTCAAGGTACACAACCGTCCGCAGCAGATAGAAATGTTCGCGGCAGGCAGTTATCCGCGTAACGATGAGGTGTACGATGGCAAATGGTATTTCGATTGGCGCGGTGATGTGCGCCGCTTTGGCGATACCAAAAAACACAAGAAATACGATCCTGCCAAACGCGATTTGAACATTACCTGGGAGTTATCGGGCCTGGGTGGACGCCAGTATTATTACTACAAGGCTGATACCGTAAATCATGTGCTGCATCTCATCAACAAAAATAAAGCGCACCGTGACCAGACGCAGGAATTGCACTACAGTCGACCGACAAAAGACAGGGTTATACTGTGGGGGACAAACGAGTTCAAGGATTTGATTTACGTAGTACTCGACCGTACGCATCAGCAATACCCGCTTAAAAATGGCCGCCATGCAAATTTATCATATATACCTTAACAATATTTTCATTAAAATTAAAATCACCCAAGACAACAATGAGTAAAAATTTAATTCCCGAAGATTGGGCCATTGTGCTGTTAGGCTTCATCATCATCGGCCTCTCGCTGGCCGGTGTACTACTTGCAACGCCCGAGTACAACTGGGCAACTTCTGCCGACCTGACATCAAAAGTACTGGTTACCGGTAACCTGCTCAAAATAGGCTTGCAGTTTGCTTTTGTATATATTATAGCCATATTGGGTGCAGTTTTAACCGGAAAGGCTGTTGCTAATACGCTTAAAGTATTTCCATTTATATACCTGTTAACAGTATTGGCGCTTATTTTAGCAGGCAACAGTACCATTAAAGATTATAATCTTGAAGCTGTTATTTTTAGCCTTATAATAGGTTTGCTTATAGGTAACCTGTTTAAGCTGCCGCAATGGTTTAAAAACGCGCTTACATCAGAGTTTTTTGTGAAAATAGGTTTGGTGCTTTTAGGTACTACCATCATTTTTGCGGATATATTGAAGGCCGGTTCGCTTGGACTGGTGCAGGCTTTGCTGGTAGTGGTTTCAGTTTGGTATTTTTCTTACTGGATATGCAAGCGCCTTAAAATTGATGATGAGTTAACCATGATGCTATCAAGTGCGGTATCCATTTGCGGGGTATCGGCAGCTATAGCCACTTCGGGCGCTATTAAAGGCGATTCAAAAAAGCTGTCATTAGTTATATCATTGGTGCTGATAACCGCCGTACCTATGATGGTGTTTATGCCTTACATCGCCAAAGCGTTAGATTTATCTCAGGAAGTTACAGGTGCCTGGCTTGGCGGTAGTATTGATACCACCGGAGCGGTTGTAGCATCAGGTTCGCTGGTAGGCGAAACAGCGCTTAAAATAAGTACCATTGTTAAGTTTTCGCAAAACGTATTGCTGGGTGTTGCCGCCTTCGCTATTTCTGTTTACTGGACATACACCAAGCATCCAAACGCTCATGACAAAGAGAACAAACCAACGCTCGCCGTGATATGGGACCGCTTTCCCAAATTTGTTATCGGCTTTATCGCTGCTTCGGTACTGTTTTCATTTTTCCTATCGGGAGATGCTATAGCGCCGGTTAAGTTGCCCCTTAAAAATTTGCAGGGATTATGGTTTGCGCTGGCCTTTACCAGCATCGGTTTAGAAACGAATTTTCGTGATCTGATAAATAAAGAAAGCCGAAAACCTGTATATGCTTTTTTAGTGTCGCAAGGTTTTAACGTGGTTATTACACTGGTTATAGCTTACTTATTATTTTAAATATGCCGCTCGAGAAACGTGATTATGATGCAGTTGCAGTAGGTTCGGGGCCTAACAGGCTTGCGGCGGCTATACTTTTGCAGCAACAGGGCTTGCAGGTAATTAGCAGGACTATGGCAGGGGTAACTAAATTCAAAAAGCAGTTCTTGAAGTAGGTGCAAAAAAACGCTCTGATAAAAGCTAATGTTTTGATAAGATTGGGATTCTTCAGAAGTATCCGACCTGTACTCGGTGCTTACAAATTTAGGGTAAAGTTTTTTTTGTCGAACTTTGCAATCATATCAAACTAATTACCTTTATTTAATAAAGGATTTAAGAACTCTTTAAAAACAGCAAGTAGTTAGGAGTGTAGTAAAATATTGAATTGTTAAAACATTGAAATATAGCGGATTAAAAGCAGGGTTCGAATCCTTCCCTCGCCGCTAAAAAAACCGAAACTAAAAATTCAATTTTTTATATGTCTTTTAATAATTGTAAAAAATTGATTGTCAGAATTTTATAATTCTTAAACCAAAAAAATCTGCGGTACATTATCCTGCTTTTAACTGTCGACATGGAATTTAATAGTGGATTTTCACCGGTTTTATTTATCAAATTCCGTTAAATGGGTGCCCAGTGGCGGCAGACACACCCTGTTTCGCAATGCTTTTTATAGGTGGGTACACGGTTCATCAAGATGCTGTATTCCCAATTAATATTGCTACCAACTTTTAAACTAAGGCTTAATTAGAAATTCCGGGATATGAGACCACAATGAGCACCTGAAATTTGCTTGATGTTAATCCGTTACCAATTATGAGTGTTAAATTCACGAGTATCACGGATAAACGTGCCAACAGGATAATGTCTCTTAAGAATGTCGGGTAAAGTTTTACCTGTTCGTTTAGTTTCTTAAATTTTTTTCACTCAGTAATTTCCTTGAATATCAATTTGATTACTTTGTTGCTTAGCAGAACAATATTGATTTCTCGGTAACGCTCATTCATTTGTTCAGCAATGCCAGCTGAGGTGGCCGAAATTTTTTGGATACTCTTCTGATAGTGCTTGCGAGCATTTATCCATGAAGAAAGTTACTGTCTTTAAGTCCGTTTCGCTTTTGGAAGCAAAACCGGAAAGAAATTCTAAAATTAAATTTTTAGGGGAATGATGGAACCACACTTTCTCGGTCTCGGGTCGAGCATAATGAACACAAGCGGGCGGAGTTGGCCAAGAGCGCAAACTGTTTATTTTATTAATCTTCGCCTCACACGAAGCCTTTTAGACAGCATAACTGGTATCGCAAGTAAATCAGCACAGATCATCTTAAGCGAAGCCGGTAGCGACATGAGCCGGTTCAATACTGCAGATCACCTTACCGCATGGTGCGGGCTGGCGCCGGGTAATCATGAAAGTGCAGGCAAAATCGGTTATAAATATAAATCCGTAAGTAAAGTATATTGATGAGCCGGAGATTATTCACGCTGTTCAATTTAAACAAATCGAGAATAGCGGCGTGTTGTATTCAATCTAAAACAATTGCTTGGTACGCATAGATTGCTTACAATTACTTAAATAGTATGTACCTCAAATCTTTATTCAAAACTAAGTGGCGAATTGAACCAGACCGTGTAGTTATCTATCTTACCGGCTGTTTTACATTTTGCGGTATTTATAGTTGTATCTTCAGCGGGGTTATTGGCTGTATACACGGCATCCCGCACCCTTACTAATATCAGCCTTGCTGATCATAGCCTTACTTGTTGGATTTGCCTCATATATCGAATTTAACAACAGGCATGTGCAACCTATCGTCATTTAAATACTTTGAGCAATACGGTATTGTTTACGCCATCAAGACCAAAAGACAGGTGCCTTGATATTCGCGCCTTTTTCTAGGGTTAGGCGCCTGAATGTTCACGGTGCCCGTTGGCAACTATATTGATAATAGCTTTCTTGCTACCGATGGGGCTTGTAAAACGCACAGGCTTATTCAGCTTTTTTAATATGCATTACGATTTCAGCAACTTTACTGGCATATCGGGATGGTTTTTAAACGAGATTTAAAAAATTAAAACGGTCATGTAAATAACGCCATTGTTCTCTCTCTTTTGACGACTGAACCTGTAATCTGTCCATACCAGTTGCCATTTACATTGTTATAATGCAGAATTTTCAGGCACGCGCGATTAATAGTAGCTCAAAGCGGATGCAGGTAGAGCTACGTTAACGCGTACTATATTCTCTCAAACGTTCGCGTATGTAAGCACCTGTTTCTGTCAGCTGTGAAACAGGCCAGCCACCCTTGGCAGAGGCTCCTGGCTGAATGATGGAGCACAGTTCGTTACGCTTATCGGAAATGGACCAGTTTATCCAGCTTATCTGGTTCTTTTCCAGATAGGTGAACCAGGCTTGCCACTCTTTGTAGTCTATACGGCCGCTGCCAGTAGCTTCGGTTCCGTTGCATTCGGATACAAATATCGGAATGCCCTTATTTAGCGCGTATGTACAGTCATCGCGCAGCCATTTGCCATGTGATGCCGCGTAAAAATGCACTGTATACATAATATTGTTAAACCCCGTGATAGGCGATTTAGCTACGGTTTTAATACTTTGATCCCATTTAGGATTACCCACCAGAATAACGTTGTGGGCATCGTACTTTCTGATCGTTTTAATAATTTCTATGGAGTAAGCCTTAACGTCATCCCAGGTTTCATGGTCAGGCTCATTATACAGTTCATAAATTATATTGGGGTACCCGGCATACGTTTTTGCCATTTCAGTAAAAAACTCCTTCGCTTCGGTCGTATGAATATCATGGGCATGGAAATCAATAATAACATAAATGCCGTTTTTTATGGCTGCATCTACAACCGTTTTTACCAGTTTAACCTGGGCAGCGCGGTTGCCTTTTACATATCCACCTGAAAACTCAACGCCCATGGCGGCCCTCAGTACATCTACCTTAAAATCGGTAGTCATCCAGTTAACCACATCCGCGTTCCAAAACTGTGGCCAAAAATTACTCCAGCCATAGCTTTGTCCCCTTAGCATAGCATTATCGCCTTGCTGGTTTTTAAGGTATCGCCCGCTTACATGTAGTTGGCCATGAATGGCTACAGGAGTACCCGGTGGTGCTTTAACAATTGGTTTATCAATAATATTAAAAGAATTCTTGCCGCCTGAATTTTCTGCGAAAAGCGTATAAACGCAAGCGGATAAAATTAAAGACGATAGGATGATATATAATTTTTTCATTAAAAGTAGTGGGGGATAACGTGCATAGAAAATATGCCTGCATCCGCTTAAATCCTATTTTTTATTTACTACCACAAATACCGCGCCCCGTGCCGGTACGGTTACCCTGATGCCGTTTGCAGTTGCGGCTGAGCGGGCCTTTATTGAGCTGTAACCTGCAGGGCCGCCTGCCTCGAGTGCAGTGCCGCTACCATTCACAGTTACCTTGCGCGAAAATTCGCCATTATCATTACCGCCCTCCAGGCTATACCAATAAAAACGGCTGCCCGGATTAAAGTTGTTAAACTTCAACAATACATTTTGCGCTGTTGATGATGTGTTAACCAGGCTTACATTAGCTTCGCCGGATGAATAGGTTGTGGCGTAGCTTTTAACGGCGGTAGTTCCTGTTACGGCGGAAGGGATCATCCTATCGCCCAATAGCTTTTGAAAATAGTACATATAGTAAAATGATGGCCGGAGGTTCCATTTCGGGATACCCGGTTCATCGCCACCGCTAAACAAGCCATGATCGTTGCCATTATCCCAGCCGTTTACCAAATCCCAGCGGGCGGCCATGCCATACTGGTTTTTTATAGCCTCCGCCTGCACTATCACGGCAAATAAGCCGCTCACGTTAGATACCTGCTGCTTGGAGCCTGATGCAAAAATGTTCCATTCATCAAGCGCGATAGGTTTTGGGGTAGCGCCATATTTTTGAAACTCCTGCCCCATAAAATGTGCCATCTCTGTTGTTACGGTAGATGCCGAGTTTAATATGGCCGTAGCGTTTTTGTTACCGCTGCTGGTGTAATAATTATGGATCACATAAAAATCGGCCTTGTTTTTTGATGCGTTCAGCACCCCGGCGTTCCAGGTTTTAGTGGTTTGTGTTTGCCATGATTCGGTAGCCGCTGCTTCGTAAAGCACTACACCTATATGGATGGTTTTATTGATGTCTGCCGCTGCTTTGCGCATCGAATCAATAAACACATTGGCATGATTTCCATAAAGCTCACCGGTAATTATCTCAGGCTGGCCGTCTTTATTAGCTGCCTTATTTATACGATAGCCTGCCTGCCAGCTCCCGTAATGCTCATTGCCTATTTCCCAGTATTTGGTACGGCCATTATCAAAACGTATCCATTGGGCTGCCAGATGCGCAGCATTAGCTACCGGCGTGGCTGATGTACTGTAACGTGCGTACGAATAATTTACAGAAATTATACCTTTTGAGTTAGTGCTTTGTAATAGCTCATAATAATTATTAAGGTTGAACTGCCAGTTGAGGTTTGTTTTGCCATATAGATAACTGGCAGGCTGGGTAACACCATTTTCATTTACAGCGGTGTTTGGCACATCATCCGGGAGGTGGCCTTCTTCTTCATTCCAAAAATAATTATTGGCGGAGTTTCCGCCGGGGAAACGAATAGTACCGGCGTTCAGATTTTTTACATCGGTTACAGCCTGCGCCGGTAGCGGCCCCATCCACCACACCGCGTTATGCCCAAAAATGGTGCGCGGTATCCTGGTGATCACTGATGAAGCGTCAATGGTGACCGTTCCTGCAGCTTGGGTAGGAATAGAAGCTTCGGCATAGTCGGGCGTGGTAAATTGCCGTGCAGACCATTCATCAGCAAAAAAACCAATCGTTTTTGCCGTTTCCGGGTCATCAACAGGCACTACCTGCGTAACCGGATCTATTGGAGGATCAACTTTTTTATCATCGGCGGGTTTGCTTTCTTTTTTGCACGATACGGCAGCAATAACCCAAAGGCACATCAGTGTGCAGGTATTCAATAGTCGCATAATATATACAGGTAATAATCGGCTTAAAATATGGTGTAGCACGCTGCAATACTATCAAAATAAACAGCCAACCAAATTATCACGCCGTGCAAAAACGTATCATTTAATGCCCTAAAATGCGTTATAGCTACAATTATAACTTGCTTTTGCCGATCACATAGTTTTTAGGGCTTATACCATACTTTTTTGAAAACGAGCGGCTGAAATTGGCAGGTTCAGAAAAGCCTACTTTATAAGCTACTTCGGCTATGGTAAACTCACCGCTCAATAACAGCGTGGCCGCTTTCTCCATCCGTATGTCCGTTACAAAATCATGTACCGTTTTGTCTGTAAGCGCGCTTATTTTTCGGTAGAGTTGCCTGCGGCTCATTTGCAGGCGTTCAGCAAGGGTGTCAATATCAAAATCAATATCCGCTATGTTATCCTCCACAATTTTGACCGCCTTTTTCAGGAATTGCTTATCAATAGGGGATAGTTCAGTTTGCACATGCTTTTCTTCAATTTTGGTGCTGTACAATTCGCGCAGTTTTTTGCGCGAATCCAGTATGTTCTGTATCCTCACTTTAAGCAAAGCGGAGTTATAAGGCTTGGCAATGTACGCGTCAGCCCCTGTTGTGTAGCCTTCGATCCGGTTCTCTTCGGTTTGTCGTGCTGTTAAAAGTATAACGGGTATATGGCTGGTTTTTTCGTCTGTTTTAAGTTTATGGCAAAGTTCGAGCCCATCATGGCCGGGCATAAGTATATCGCTTATCACCAGGTCGGGCACAATGTGCAAGGCCATTTCGTAGCCTTCCAAGCCGTCGCACGCCTGGTATACCTGGTAAGTTTCCGACAGTTCCTGTGTAATGTAATGGCGCAGGGTTTCATTATCCTCAACCACCAAAATAACAGGTGCATGAGCATTAACGGTGTCAGGTATAATCAGCAAAGCGGTTTGCTCTTCATGTTCGTAGGCTTGTTCTGTTTTAGGTTCAGAGATATTTTCATGCTCATCATCCAACCCTAAGCCGACAGGTATCTGCACAATAAAATCAGTGCCTTTGCCTTCTTCACTTTCAACCCTGATATTGCCGTTGTGCATGGTAACCAATTCCTTTGTGAGCGCCAGGCCTATACCGCTTGATTCCTTGGCAAAACGTTGGGTGCCCTTTACCTGGTAAAAAATGTTAAATATCTTTTCCTGGAACTGCTCCGGTATGCCTATCCCGGTGTCGGTAACATGTATCTCAATAAATTCCGTGTTGTTTACGTTTATTTGTTTTACAAACACCGTCACCGTTCCGTTATCGGGCGTGTGTTTAAAGGCGTTAGCAAGCAGGTTGGTTAATATTTTATGCAGCTTATCGCTGTCGAGCCAGGCGTAGGTGACGTTATCGTCTATCCGGAGTGAATATTGGATGTTACGCTCGTTGGCTTTCAAACTAAAATTGTCAAATACATCCGAAACCAATGCTGCCACACGCACTCTTTTCAGATCGGGGTGCATATTGCCACTTTCGAGTTTTCTAAAATCGAGCAGTTGGTTTACCAGGGCCATTAGCCTTAACGCATTTTTATAAGCCAGCGCACTGTATGAATTTACTTTTTCAACACTGATATCACCTGTGGAAATTTTGCGGATAGGGTCAATGATCAGCGATAAAGGCGTTCGTAGCTCGTGCGATATATTGGTGAAAAAGTTAAGCTTTAATTGATTTAACTCCTGTATTTTGCCTGCTGTTAATTTTTGATATTCAATTTCACTTTTCAGCTTCTCCCTCGATACTATTTCGCGGTAG
Organism: Mucilaginibacter defluvii; assembly: GCF_039543225.1. Lineage (NCBI taxonomy): Bacteria > Pseudomonadati > Bacteroidota > Sphingobacteriia > Sphingobacteriales > Sphingobacteriaceae > Mucilaginibacter > Mucilaginibacter defluvii. The sequence goes on along the minus strand of NZ_BAABJI010000002.1, from coordinate 678,631 downwards.
ATGGCATACAAAATACCGGCAATAGCCGCTATATATATAAGGTAAGCGGTATTGGTTTTCCAAAACGGGGGCTTGATAATTATTTTAATGGATGCGCCCTGCCTGTTCCAAATGCCATCATTATTTGAGGCTATCACCCTGAAGGTGTAATCGCCCGGATCAAGGTTGGTATAGGTAACCTTTCTTTCATTTTTTATGTGATTCCATCGCCTGTCAAATCCTTCAAGGCGATAGGCATACCGGTTTTTTTGAGGGATGGTATAATTCAGCGCGGCAAATTCTATAGTAAATACCGACTGATTATGAGAAAGCTCGATCTCGCGCGTTTCGTTAATATTGAGTTGAAGCGGAGAGTTCTTGTTGGCTACGGGTACCGATTTGTTAAACAGCAAAAAATCGGTTATTACAACTGGCGGAATGTGCCGGTTGATTTTTATTTCATTAGGATCAATCAGATTGAAACCATTAAGCCCGCCAAACAATAAATCATTGTTATTTAACGTGATCCCTGCCCCTAAAAAAAACTCGTTGCCTTGCAGGCCGTTAAGCACTGTAAACGTTTTGAATTTTTTGGTACGCGAATCATACTGATTAATGCCATTGTCGGTACTGATCCACAGCGTGCCGTTTTTATCCTCACTAATCGAATTAATAATATTACCGGCAAGTCCGTTTGATCTGTTGAAGGGCTTAAAGCGGTGGGTAGCATTATCAAATAAATGCAGGCCGCCACCCATGGTGCCAACCCATATGTTTTTTTGTTTATCCTGGTAAATAGCGTAAATAATATCGCTTTGCAGGCCACTGTTAAGCGTGTTATAATAGGTGAATTTGCCGGTTTTATGGTTAAGCATATTCAGGCCACCGGAGTAGGTACCTATCCAGATGTTTCCGTCAGCATCTTCACACAAACTCCTGACGAAATTACTGCTGATGCTTTGGCCATATTGGGTATACATGTAATTTTTAAACTTGCCGGTAGCCGGATCAAGCATACTTACCCCGCCGCCGTTGGTACCGGCCCAAATGTTGCCTTGCTGGTCTTCTATCAAAGTATATACAGCATTGTTCTTTAGCCCGGTATTATAAAATACGGGATGCATGGTGCTAAGATCCATTTTGATCAATCCGTTGCCATAAGTACCTGCCCACAAAATCTTTCTATCAGCCGATAGCTTAAGCGCCAAAACAGAAAGAGAGGGGAAATAATGTTGCTTTGATTGCGGGTTAAAGCCTGTAAACCAATTGTTTTTACGCTGCCAATGATATAAGCCACCACCATCGGTGCCTACCCAAACATCACCATCAGCCTCTTCGGCAAAGGAGCTTACGGTATTGGTGTTCAGGTTTTCGTTATTAAAATTACGGTATAGTTTAAAGCTGGTTTCGTTTTTGTCGTACTTGTTTATGCCACCGTTATAAGTGCCCACCCATAAAATACCCACATTATCAACTAATAGAGAATATACCGAACTGTGACTTAGTGACCGTTCATCAAAAGGCAATTCCTGGTAATGCGTGAATGTTTTTGATGATAGCTCAAAATGATCGAGCGCGCTTTCTGTTGCTACCCACAACTTTTTGGCCCCATCGTTACTTATCGCGTTAACTACATTGTTGCTCAGGGTTTTATTGTTGTTGGGCGCATTTTTGTATACTTCAAACTTTCTACCATCTGCGCTTAGCTTGTTAAGTCCGGCATTAGTGCCTACCCAAAGGTTTCCCGAAGCATCCTGGTTTATGCAATTAACCTTATTGTCGCTCAGGCTGGTTGCATCGTTACTATTATTTAAAAAAGTTTTACACCTGCCTGTTTTAGGATTCAATAGGTTAAGGCCCCCGGCAGTTCCTACCCACAACCTGTTTTTTCTATCCTGATATACGCAATTGATGGTGTTGTTTGACAAACTGCCTGACCTTGCGTCAAATTGTTTTACCTGCCCAGTTTTACGGTTTAACAAATTCAGCTTGTTAAATGTACCCACCCAAAAATTTTTTTGACGGTCTTCATATATTGCGGTTATGGCCAGGTCGCTTATTAAAGTTCCTTTAGGCCCCTTGACGCCTACCGGAATAAAGGCATCCTTACCGCGATCATACAGCACCAGCCCGCCATCGCTCGTGCCTATCCATAAGTCGCCGTTACTATCCTCAAAAAGGCAATTTATGTTATTTCCGGCTATGCTTGTGCTATCTTTTAAATTGTGCTGATAAACCTTAAAACTGTAGCCATCGTACCTATTAAGCCCATTTTGGGTGCCAAACCACATAAAGCCCAACTTATCCTTCAAAATACAATTTACCTTGCTTTGCGATAAACCATTAAGCGTAGTAAGATGCGTGAACTGCACATTGGTTTGCGCATAGCTCTTACCTAATAATACAAACATGCAAAAAAGCAGCACCAGCCTCGCAACGGGTTTAAACATAATTAAACGAGCTATCGGTAATGTTATGAACGGTTTATAAAGCGCACATTATTCGATATCGCGCTTGGAATTTTATCCAAAACAATATAATCTAATTGTTAATACCTAATTGTATGCCGATTTTTTGTAAAAATCTACGCTGTGTAGTTAGTTAATCGTGTGTTAGGCGATCTGTTAAACTGAATTGACCGGCAAGGATGTATAGCAATGCTGTCTGTCATATTTTGATAAGTAAAAGTTGTGTGAAACTGAAGTAAATAGTGACACAAATCCGCCTGTTTTGGTATTGGACTGATATGAAGGGTTTAATCTAAAAGGCACTCATTGATAAGTAATTAATGCTTATATGTATGCGCATTTTAAGGGTGTGAAGTATATGTTTTTATTGATAAATTATTGTATATCAATTAATTATTTACGGTTAACATTTGTTTTATTAATATTTACATTACTTGTATACAATAATTAGTACGCATTATAATTTCAGCAACAGTAAATGCGATGAATCCTGTTTCGCATTGCCGACCAATTTTTATAAACCGATTTCTTAATAAACACAACAACTATGGTAAAAACTGTTACTACCAAATAACTGTGCTCAAATTTGCGATTGATTTTGACAGTCATGCGTTTTAAATTCGCCGTTATTTTCACTGCGCATTGTGTAATGCGCCTTCACTTCATAAATCAGTAACGCCAAAGCCAATTATAGCGTGGTGACAAAACCATGCTTGTGCTATATATCCAATAAACCTAATTAATTAACCATGCTACAAATTTTACGAAGTATTTTTATGCTGTGTTTGCTTGCCTGTGTTTCCATAGGCGCTTATGCGCAGAACCGGGTAATAACCGGTACGGTTACTGATCCGAACGGCGAGGCGCTCCCCGGCGCCACCGTTACGGTTACCGGTACTACAGTATCTGTTGCTACCAACAAAATGGGCGCTTTTTCCATTAATGCCCCGGCCGCCGGTAACAGTTTAACCATAACCTTTTTAGGGATGGAAAAACAACAAATTTCCATCGCCGGAAAAACAAACGTTAATGTTTACCTGAAACCATCAGCAACATCGTTAGAAGAAGTTGTGGTAAAGGTTGCCTACGGCAGCGCCAAAAAGGCCAACTTATCAAGTGCGCAAACATCTATCTCAGCCAAAGAGCTTAATCGCACGGTAAATACTACGGTTGAGCAGGCGCTGCAGGGCCGTTCGGCGGGTGTTTACGTTACACAAAATTCGGGGCAGCCGGGTGGGGGCATGTCAATCAATATCCGTGGCGTGAGTACCATCAATGGCGCTACCGATCCGCTATATGTTATTGATGATATACAAATAGCGCCAACGCAAATCGGTTTTGGCCCGCAAAGCTCAAGCAACCCGCTCGCGGGTATAAACCCGGCTGATATTGAGGATATACAGGTACTGCAAGGCCCGGCAGCCACGTCATTATACGGCTCACGTGCTACTAACGGTGTTGTGTTGATCACTACCAAAAGAGGTAAAGCGGGCGATGTTAAGCTTACTTACAATTATCAATATGGCTTGCAAACCGCCCCCAAACATCTGGATGTGATGGATTTAAGGCAGTATGCGCAAATGGTTAAGGAGTACCATGCTATTGCCGGTGGCGAAACACCGCTTGAATTTCTTGATCCGTCATTACTGGGTAAGGGTACTAACTGGCAGGATGAGCTTTTCGGCAACAGCGCGCGCCAAAATCATACATTGAGCCTTAGCGGTGGTACCGAGAAAACCAAGTACTATTTATCAGGCGATTACCTTGACCAAAAGGGTGTTGCAGCAGGTTCGGGCTTCAAACGCTACTCTGCACGCTTAAATATGGATAGCAAGGCCAAGGAATGGTTAACATTTGGTACCGATCTTAACTTTAGCCAAACCAAAGAGAACCTGACAACCAGCCAGGAAAATCTAATATCCAACGGTATTCAGCTAACACCGCAAATACCTGTTAAAAACATAGATGGTTCATGGGGCGGTGGCGATTTGAATAATGGTGCCAACCAGTTTGCGCCGGTTAACCCGGTTGCTATTGCCAACCTGGTAACCAACAACTTTTTAAGGCGCGAATTTCGCGGTGGTTTAAGGGCCGATGTAAAAATATTGCCCGAACTGCATTTCAAAACATCGTTAACTACAAACGTTGGTTACTCTGAATCGCAGAACTATATACCTACCTACAAAATTGGCTGGGCAGAGAATGTTACCGCTGCTTTTACCAACGGTACAGGTTCAAATACATATTGGAATTGGAACCAGTTGCTGGAGTATAACAAAAGCTTTGGCAGGCATAACTTTAACCTGATAGCCAGCCACGAGGCGCAGGCCGGTACATGGAAAAACCTGTCGGCACGCCGAACTGGGTTTTTAACCAACGATATATTTGATATTGAGGCAGGTGATCCCAACACGGCAAGTAACGGCGGCGGATCAGGGCATTGGGCTTTAGAGTCATTCCTGGCCAGGTTGAACTATAACTATGCCGACCGCTACATCGTTTCAGGAGCCATACGTGCAGACGGTTCATCCAACTTCGGGTCAGAGAATGTTTGGGGATATTTCCCTTCGGTATCGGCAGCCTGGCGTATTACTAACGAGGAGTTCTGGAATGTATCAGCTATCAATGAGTTAAAATTACGTGTTGAAACCGGCTTAACCGGCAACCAGGGTGGCGGCGCCGGTATTTATTCGCCTTTGGCACCCGGTGCAACGCCAACAAGTACCGGCTTTTTACCAAGCAAATTTGCTAACCCGAACTTGAAGTGGGAAGAAACGCGTACCTACAACGTTGGCCTGAACATCGGTTTGTTTAAAGACCGTATTACCCTCGAAGCCGATTATTATGATAAACAAACCAGCAACCTGTTAATGGATCTTTCGCTGCCTTGGTATATGGGTACTAACGGTACAGGCGCTGTTGGCGCTCCGCTGGTAAACATTGGTACCTTATCAAACAAAGGCTGGGGTATAACATTAAATACCACTAACATCACTAATAAGGATTTTACATGGAACACCAACTTTAACATATCGCACTTTAAAACCGTTATCAAAAAACTCAATAGTGAGTCGGCGTTTATTTCACGTACATCGTGGTGGTTAGATAACTGGACGCAAAAATCAGCCGTAGGCTCAGCGCCGTGGTTATTCCAGGGATATATTGAAGAAGGCTTGTTTCAATCGGTTGACGAGATTAACAGCAGCGCCGTGCCGGTTGATAACAACGGCAACAGGTTGCCAACCGCCGAAGTTAATGGTGTTTGGGTTGGCGATGTAAAGTACAAGGATATTAACGGTGATGGTAAAATTGACGTAAATGACCTTACCAACATTGGTAACCCGTGGCCTAAACTGTATGCCGGTTTCACCAACAACTTCTCGTACAAAAACTTCAACCTCAGCGTACTGGTAACAGCCGCTTATGGTAATGATGTATATAATTATTTGGCACGGGCAAATTCAAACCCTAACAATATCAATCTGAGCCGTAATATGCTGGTTAACGCCATGAATTATGCACGTCCGGTAACCAATGCTGATGGCTCGGCCTCGCTGGCCAACCCGGGAACCAACGTTGCCAGGATATCATTCGGGCCAAACGGCAACTACGCCCGTATTACTGATAAATGGGTAGAGGATGGTTCATTTATCAGGCTAAAAAACGTAACCCTGTCATACAATGTGCCGGCCGCTTTTTTGGCTAAGCAAAAATTTGTTCGCGGTGCGCGCCTTGCTTTCGGTGTACAAAACCTGGCCACCATAACCGGTTACAAAGGTCTTGACCCTGAAGTGGGCTCATATGTAGGCCGTGATGCGCAGGCTACTAACCAGGCTATAGGCCTTGACAACGGGCGCTATCCGCTTACGCCGTTCTACACATTCAGTTTCGGGATTGACTTATAATATTTAAGATATGAAGATCATTAAAAATAAGATTTTCTGGGGCGTTTATTTACTCCCCGTAATTTTGCTGTCGGCATGTAAAAAAACCTTTTTAGAAAAGGTACCTACCGACGCTATCGTAGATGCCAGCTTTTACAAAACAGACGACCAGGTACTTGCCGGTACGGCTTTACTATACAGCAAGGTTTGGTTTGATTATAATGATAAAGCATCCTATAACCTTGGCGATTTTAGGGCAGGTACGGCTTTTTCAGCTTATAACGACCGTGGTAACGTATTGTTTAATACCACAGGCGATAACCCCGATAACTCTGCTGCCTGGCGTGCCTTCTTCATCGTGGTAGCGCAATCAAACTTAACCCGTCAAAACATTGAAACCTATGCTGGCGATGGTGTATCGGCTACGGTAAAAAAACAAGCCATTGCCGAAACACGCTTTATGCGTGCCCTGGCTTACCGTTTTTTGGTGATGAACTGGGGCGAGGTACCGGTTATTGAAAATAACACCAAGCTGTTGTTAGATACCAGCCTGCGTAAAAACACAGTACCAAGTGTTTGGAAGTTTATTATTAACGATATGCGCGCAGCGGCTAATGATTTAACTGCTACACCTGTACGCCCGGGCCGGTTAACTAAGTGGGCAGCCGAAGCGATGCTGGCACGTTTTTACCTCAACAGGGCAGGGGTGGGCAGTAACAGTGCGGGGCAACGCAACCAATCAGACCTGGACAGTGCCAAGTATTTTGCCGACAGGGTGATTAAGCAAGGCGGATATGCGCTGCTTCCTAATTATGCCAATTTGTTTTTGTTTCCGTATGATAATAACACCGAGTCCATCTTTTCATTGCAATGGGTGTTTTCGCCTGGTGCCTGGGGTACGCAAAACTCTACACCTGCATATCTGGCCTACAGTGGCGATATAGCTAACGGCGATGGCTGGGGTGGCGATAAAAGCGCAACCTGGTGGATGATGAAACAGTATGACGGCTTTACCGTAAATGCTGCCGATAATGAACTTAAGGGCCGTACGCTCGATCAGCGGCTCAAAGCTACGTTCATGCTTCCGGGAGCTTCGTATCCTGAAATCACCCAGTCAATACCAGGCGGTGAGCAAAGGCTGGTGTTCCCTTTTACGGGTAGCGACAATAATTTCCTGTCAATCAAAAAATATGTAACCGGTAAAGCTAAGGATAACGCAGGCCTTGCAGCACAGCAATATTACGGGCACGATACTTATATGATGCGCCTTGCGGAGATGTATTTGATTTATGCCGAAGCCGAATTAGGCAACAGTTCATCAACTACCAATGCGGTTGCGGTAGATTACTTTAATAAAGTGCACATGCGCTCAGGTTTACCTGCGTTTGAAGATCCGCTAACACTGGATGTAATATTTAAAGAACGTGTGTTGGAGTTTGCAATGGAGGGCATGGCCTGGTACGATCTGGTAAGCATGCATTATTATAATGCGCAAAAGGCATACAGCATCCTTAACGCGCAGGACAGGGGCTTGTTTTTCACCAAACCCGATCAGTTCCCGAACCCTACACAGTGGACGCTTACCAAAACGCCATGGGCCACTACCGATAGGGTAATTAACGCTAACAGCGGCAATTTTCTGCTGCCTATACCTACACCCGAGCTTGATCAGGCACCTAACCTGAAAAAGCCGGCAGTTGATTATTACGCACAATAACATGACTTATCAAAAATCAGATAGAGATGAAAAATATATTTAAGACATTATTAACACTTGTAGCGGTTACGCTTACGGTGTGCATCTATTCGTCATGCTCAAAAAATGATAAGGACGAAACAGGCACCCCAACTATAAGTTACATCAGGATAACAGACCCAAGCTCATCCGATTCATTATTGGTGTCGGCGGGACAGGGCAATCTTATAGCCATAGTAGGTACTAACCTGCAAAACGCTCGTGAAATTTGGTTTAACGACAGAAAGGCCATCGTAACTACCACTTATGTTACCAATACCTCGATACTGGTGAGTGTACCCAGCGAGATACCGGTAGATATTACCAATAAGATCCGGATCATTTTTGCTGACGGCAAAACGCTGGAGCATGATTTTAAGGTGAGTATAGCAGAACCGGTAATCTCCTATATGGATTGCGAGTATGTGCCTACCGGCGAAATAGCCACCATAAACGGCAACTATTTTTATCAGCCGCTAACGGTAACCTTTGCGGGAGGTGTTGAAGGCGAAATAGAGTCAATTACCGATGCGATTATTAAGGTACGCGTTCCGGCGGGTGCACAACCCGGCCCGATTACGGTGAAAACCAATTTTGGCGAAACTAAATCCGATTTATTCTTCAGGGATAACCGTAATATCATCCTCAGCAGTGATCCGTTTACCGGCTGGTGGAACTCTTCATTCGTGGTTAGTTCTCCGGGGCCTGACGATCCGATCGCCATCAACGGCAACTACATTCGCGTAAAACGTGTAATTGGCGCCTGGGGCTGGACAGAAGTTGCCGGAGGTCCGCCTGATGCTATGGGGCCGATCAGTAAGAATATTCCGGATGCTGCCATTCTGAAGCCTGAAGATTATAACCTTAAGTTCGAAGTGAACACCGTTAAGCCTTATAACAACAATACCATACGGTTCAATTTCGGCTTGTCTGATTTTAATAACGATGCTTACTTATGGAACCCACCTATTGATACCAAAGGCAAATGGCAAACTATAACCATTCCGTTTGATGAGTATGCAGATGCCTTTAAGTCGCCGTTAACGGTGAGGCCTAATGGTTACTACACGCGTGTGCTATTCCTCGGCCCGGGAGAGTTGGATGCAGATATATCGTTTGATAACTTCAGGGTAGTACCTAAAGTAAATAAAGACTAAAGCTTTTATAACCCACTCAAAAAAGATGAAATTAACATATCATAAACCTTTACTTACCGTAATTACCGGCTTTATGCTGGTAATTACGATGGCCATGTCATGCAAAAACACCGATAACGAAGTTAACTCTGGTAGGGTAGAATTACAGAGTTTCGGGCCTGCAGGTGTTAAACACGGCGAACAGATACGCTTTATTGGTAAGAATCTGAAAAAAGTAACCGAAATTGATTTGCCCAGCGCAACCGTTTCAAGTTCAGCTTTTGTTGAGCAGAAGGATGACCTGATTGTCATAACCGTTCCGCAGGAAACAGAAAAAGGTTTTGTAACCCTTAAGAGCGCTGATGGGGATGTTACCTCAAAAACGGAGATACAGTTTGAAGTACCGGTAACCATAGCATCAGTACCTGCTACTGCGCGCGCCGGCGATAACATTACCATAACCGGCGATTTTGTGAACTGGGTAACCGGTGTGCAATTTGCGCCCGATGTTTTGGTTGAAGATTTTGTGAGCAAATCTTTAACGCAGATAGTAGTTAAGGTACCTGCGGATGCTGCTACCGGCACTGTGGTTTTTTACACCGGCGGCACTAAACCATTGGTTATCGAATCAGAGAACGAACTGGTTATTACCCCCTGAGCCTTATATAATAATTGTATGCGTTAGGTATAATAAAGGCGCCTAACATCCCTAAACTCCTGCAGCGTTATATTTAACCGCAGGAGTTTTTCTATTTATAATAGTGCGGCAACAATCTTTTTAATGCGGATTGTGATAGGTATTTGATAGATTTGATAACCTGATTATGACGAAGGTCTTATTTACACGATACCTGTTTGCGGCATTATTGTTATGGCAAAACGCGTTTGGCCAAAATGATGAATACGCTTTTTCGCACATCAATGTAAATACAGGCTTATCGCACAACAATGTAACCGCTTTTTTAAAAGATAGCCGTGGTTATTTATGGATAGGCACGCAAAACGGCCTCAACCGCTATGATGGTAATACCTTTAAATTATACCAGCATAATGTGAATGATCCGGCATCAATAAGCGACAATTTTATCATCAGCATATTTGAAGGACCGGGCGATAAGTTCTGGATCAAAACACAATCGGGTTACAGTATATATGACCAGGCCACTGAAAACTTTAACGATGATGTAGGCAAGTACCTTAAACCTTATGGTGTACCCGATTACCGGGTGATGAAAATTGTAAAGGGCCTTAACGGTAACTATTATTTTTTACATGCAGTTGAAGGGCTGTTTATATACAACCCAGCAACAGGCAAAACCCGCAGCTATCCATCAATTAAAGGTAATCCGGCTTCACTGTATTCCATAAACGTGGCAGATATGTATCCCGATTCAAAGGGGAATATCTGGATAGCGTATAAGGATGGCGTTATAGATAAATTTGATATTGGGAAAGGTAAAATAACCTATCGCTCAACCGCCATTGCTAACGCGCTGGTAAGCAAAAGCTACCAGATGTACCGGATTTTTGTTGACGCGCAAAACGATATCTGGTTCTATTCTGGGCCGATAGGTACTTATTACTTAAACCCGAAAAGTAATGCCATAAAGCATTTTTATAAGGACGCACCCGGCCACAGCCTTAACGCCAACATCGTGAACAGTGTAATACAGGACGATAAAGGCAAGATATGGCTGTCTACTGATCCGGGCGGTGTGAACCTTATCGACAAAAGAAATTTTACCATCAGCTATCTGCAAAAAAAGGAAAACGATGATAAAAGTCTAAGTCAGAACAGTCTTACAGAATTATACAAGGACGAAGCGGGTACCATCTGGGTAGGCACATATAAAAAGGGAGTTAATTATTACCATCAAAATATTGTTAAGTTCCCGTTGTACAAGCATAATCCACTGCTTACAAATACTATTAATTATGACGATGTTAACGCTTTTGCTGAGGACGCTAAAGGCAATTTATGGATCGGTACTAACGGTGGGGGACTGATTTACTACGACCGCAAGGCTGAAAAATTTACCACCTATCGAAATAATAAGAACAACACAAACAGCCTGTCAAACAACGTGGTGGTGAGCCTGGCGATAGACCATGAACAGAAGCTTTGGATAGGTACCTACTTTGGCGGGCTTGATTGCTTTGACGGCAAAACCTTCAGGCACTACCGGCACAGTGATGCTGATCCGTACAGTTTGTCTGACGATAGGGTGTATGAAATAAAGGAAGACCACTTGCACAGGTTATGGATCGGCACTTTATCCGGCGGCTTAAATATGCTGGGTCCTGATCGTGATAAGTTTACGATATACCGTGCCTTCCGCGAAAATTCAATTCACTCTGATTATGTTTTCAGCATTATTGAAGATAGCAGAAACAATATCTGGGTAGGCACGTCTGACGGGATCGATGTAATTGCGCCCGATAATAAAATAAAGCATTACAAACACATAAATGGCGACGTTAATAGCCTGGTTTACAACAATGTTTATGCTTTACTTGAGGACAGATACGGCAATATCTGTATAGGTACCCGCGAGGGTTTGAATATCCTTGATCCTAAAACCGGTAAATTAAAGCTCTATCGCAAACAGGATGGATTGCCCGATAACAACATTGTATCATTAGAGCAGGATAGAGAGGGCAATTTATGGATGGGTACTGCTAACGGCTTATCAAAGGCTCAAGTATCTATGGCTAACGGACAGATGAAATTACAATTCATCAATTTTAATGAGCGGGATGGTTTGCAAGGCAGGCAGTTTAATGATGATGCATCACTGATCACCCGCAGGGGCGAGCTGCTATTTGGCGGCGGCAACGGTTTTAACCTGTTCATTCCTAAAGACATCCGGCTTAACAGAACCGCGCCTAAGCTCATTTTTACCGATTTTCAATTATTTAATGCCAGCGTAAAACCCGGCGGCGAAGTAAATGGCAAGGTGATTTTATCAAAGCTGATTACAGACACCAGGAACATCAACCTTGATTATGATGATAATTTTTTCTCCATAGATTTTGCCGCGCTCAACTTTCTGAATCCGGAGAATGTGAGGTACAGTTATAAACTACAGGGTTTTGATGAGGACTGGATAACGGCCGACAATAAAGTACACAAAGCCACCTATACAAACCTTAGTCCGGGTACTTACACGTTTATTGCCCGTGCCGCCGCGATAGACAATTCATGGCCTGTGCAAAAAATATCATTGCGTATAAAAGTTTTGCCGCCATTTTGGCAAAGTACTACGGCTTATTTATGTTATATAGCTTTTGCCCTTGCTATACTGTTTTTTATACGTTACCGTGGGATTAAAAAGTTGAAAGCGCGTTTCGCGCTTGAGCAGGAGCGGGAAGAAGTAAAGCGGCAACGCGAAATAGACTCAATGAAGATAAAGTTTCTTACCAATATCAGTCACGAGTTTAAAACGCCGATATCATTAATAATGGCGCCTGCCGATAAATTGTTAAAAGATCCCAAGCTTAATGAGCAGGGTAATGATCTGGCTATTATCAAAAAGAATGCTAACCGGTTGCTGAACCTGGTAAACCAGTTGCTGGATCTGCGTAAAATGGAAACCCGCGAATTAAAGCTGGATTTGAAAGAAGGTGAGATCATTGCCTTTATAAAAAATATTACACATTCCTTTAATGATATTGCCGAGAAGGGTAACATCCAGCTCGCGTTTGATACGGATACATCCCTGCTCAAAACCGTTTTTGATCAGGATAAAGTAGAACGCGTTTTATTAAACCTGCTATCAAACGCGTTTAAGTTTACACCTGACGGCGGTAATGTAAGCGTTCTGTTAAGCTGTAAGCAGCATGTACAGGTAAGTGAGCACTGCATCCTGAAAATAAACGTAATTGATACAGGTATTGGGATACCGCCCAATAAGGTTGATAAAATTTTCGAACGCTTTTTTCAGCACGATGCGCCGGTTGCTATGATGAATCAGGGCAATGGCATAGGACTGTCTATCGCTAAGGAGTTTGTTAAAATGCATAACGGAAATATCAATGTAGAGCATGTAGCCAACGGCGGAAGTTGTTTTATTGTTGAACTGCCTTTGCCCGTACTATCAATACAAACAGCCGGAACAGCAGAAGTGGTAATTGCAAAAATCAAAGCTGTTGAGCCTGAATTGCAAAAAAAGAAAAAGGTGCTATTAGTTGAGGATGATGACGATTTTAGGTACTACCTGAAAGATAATCTGGCGGAGCATTATAATATTGTTGAGGCTGTAAACGGTAAAGAAGGCTGGCAAAAAGCGCTGGCATTTCATCCCGATTTAATCGTGAGTGATATTAGTATGGCTGAAATGGATGGTTTACAACTGTGCAGCAAAATAAAGTTAGATAACCGTACATCTCATATCCCCATAATTTTACTTACCGCCATGCCGAATGAGGAAACACTGCTGGAGGGATTGAATACAGGCGCCAATGATTACCTCATAAAACCGCTGAATTTTGAGGTGCTGCTATCAAAAATTAAAAACCTGCTTGCACTCCAAACAGTAACCAAGGATAACCAGCGTAAAAAGATAGACATTCAGCTAAGCGACCGCAACATACCTTCTGCCGACGAGAAATTTATGGCTGCGGCCTTGCGGTATATTGAGGCCAATTTACAAAATGCTGATTTCACTGTAGAAGAACTCAGCAAGCATATGTGTATGAGCCGGGTATCATTGTACAAAAAAGTGCTGTTGCTTACCGGCAAAACCCCTGTTGATTTTATCCGCTCGATAAGGTTGCGCAGGGCGGCCCAGCTTTTAGCCAAGAGCCAGCTATCGGTATCAGAAATATCATACGAGGTAGGTTTTAATACGCCCCATTACTTCGCAAAAACCTTTAAGGTAGAATACGATATGCTGCCCTCAGATTACATTAACCATTTCAGGAACGAAAAGGTGATTTAAGATTTTATTCGCTTTTAAAGTTATTAACTTTTTTAGAGTTAGCTATAAAACAGTAAAACCGGCAGTCTTCATACTGCCGGTGTACCTACTATTGACTTATCCGTTTCAAAAGTTATTCCTTCGTAGTCTGAGCTTATGTATTTGCGTAATTCAACTTTACCGTTGAAGGCGTTTTTCCAACGTTCTTCCATTGATGTCTTCGGTGCAAAACGTGATAAACTCGTCATAGTGACCTTCCGCCAAGACGCTGTTCGCCAACAAAAAAACTTCTGTATTAGTCATAACAAACATTTTTAAATGTGTTTTATTCGCCAATCTGTACGCCGATTTTACCATAGAAATCAGGATCACTATCTCTAAATTCAAGCAGGCTGTGTGCCTTACCTATTTCTGCCAACGGGTAAATTTTATTTAATACAGGTTTCAGTTTGCCTGATTCGATCAGTTTGGTGAGTTCGTCCAGTTTGTTCCGGCTCTGTCTGGTGAACACAAAATGATAGGTTGCATTTTTTCCCCACGCGTGGATTAGGTTTTGCGGTCTTTCAATGTCAACCAATGTTACAACCTGTCCCAGTTGATTTAAGATCCTACCACTGTCTGAAAGTGTATCTCCGCCGATCGTGTCGATCACCACGTCCACACCTTTATTGTTGGTTAGTCTCAATATTGCGTCTATATAACTTTCTTTCTCATAGTCAATTACATAGTCCGAACCTAAGCTTTTCAGAAATTCATGGTGCACAGATCTGGCTGTCGTGAATACGGTCGCACCCATCGCTTTGGCCAGTTGAATGGTTGGTATACCTACACCGCCGGCACCACCGTGTATCAGGATAGTTTGATTGATCTTCAATTGTGCCCTTGTATAAAGCATCTCCCAGGCTGTTCCGGCAGCCAAGGGAAATGTTGCGGCTTCCAGATGGCTTAAATTTTTAGGTTTAATGCCAATAATTGACTCTTTGGCAACATGATACTCTGCATAGCTTCCGTGGCCATTGAAAATTTCGGGGGTGTAATACACTTCGTCGCCGACTTTGAAATTTTTAACGCCGGATCCAACTTCTACTATCACGCCGGATACATCATGACCAGTAATTACCGGAAGCTGCAATTCATTTTTATAGTCGCCGCGGCGAACCTGAAAATCCAGGGGATTTACTGAAGTCGCCAGGACTTTCACAAGCACCTCGTCAGATCCCGGGGTAGGGGTAGGCACCTCTAATATTTCGAATTTTTCAACCGAGCCAAACTCGTTTAACACTGCTGCTTTCATATTACATTTATTTTAATGGTTTGTTAAACTTTTTAGTTATTTAGGTAAATTTCTAAATTGTACTTTAAATTTTTTATAAGTTATCTATTAGCAACTGTGCAAATTCTTTTATCGCTTTTTCGTTGCGTTTGTAGTAAGTCCACTGATCTTTTCTGGTTGCGATCAAAACGTCAGCCGTTGCCATATTTTTAAGATAGACCGAAACTGTAGGAATAGACATTTCCGCTTTTTTAGCGATATCTGAAACACAAACCCCCAACTCCGGATTGTAGTCAGCCAACTCTTCCGCCGGAAAATTTGCGAAAGGGTCTTTCAACCAGTTCAAAATATCCAAACGTGTTTGGTTAGAAATTGATTTAATTACTTCTAAAACTTTCATCGAACAAATTTAGGTATTTACCTAAATACCTACAAGCGTATTGTTCAGAACTTACAATTTTATGATAATTATGTTTAACTCGATGTTTAGCAGAGTTAAATTAGCTACTTTGGAAGTGGTTTTACTAAAAGCTATTATGGCACTATTAAAATATGTCGGATTGCTTTCAAAACCAGCTTGTTTTGATGTCGATGCTTTGTAGACTACTTTTTTGTATATATGTTATACGATCTTTCCTTTACTACGAAACGTCCCCAAGTAACCAGATATTCCAATAAGGGGATAAGTGTTTTGCCAAAATCAGTTAATGAATATTCAACTTTCAAGGGCGGTTTTGTATTAAAAACCTCCTTTTTTATGATCCCGTCCTCTTCTAAACTCTTCAGTTGAATTGAAAGCATTTTTTCGGTGATATTTGGGATCAATTTTTTTATTTCATTGAATTTTTTTACCTTCTATCAAGTACCAAAGAGCTGACCGATGAGGCCAGTGTCCAAAAAGCCTTTGACCTGATCATCGCTGAAGAGGGCTGGATCGACGTATTGGTAAATAATGCCGGCAGCGCGATCTTTGGCGTGGCTGAAGCTTCAACACCTGCGGATGTACAGTGCATGTTCGATATCAATGTGATCGGGCCATGGAGGCTCATGAAGCAGGCATTGCTGTATATGCGTAAACAAGCAGTGGGCCTTATAATCAATGTAACCAGCGGTTATGGTAGGGTAGTTTTCCGTTCTCAGCCGTCTATGCCGCTTCAAAATTCAGACTGGAAGGTTTAAGCGAGGGACTATATTATGAAGTTCGCCCTTTAGGTGTTGATGTAGCCATTGTTGAACCGGGCGGTTTTCCGACAGAGATGTCAACCAAGATACAGTTTGGTGCCGATGCTGCCGTCAATGATGGGTACAAGGCACTTGACGAATATGTGGGCAAGCTGGTTACTGCAATGGGGGAGTTAACTGAGACTTACAAACCAGATCCTCAATTAGTGGCCGATGCGATCGTTAAACTGATCGGCACACCAAAAGGTGAAAGACCATTGAGAACAGTGGTAGACCTGTCTACCGGTAAATTCATCGAGGCGATCAACACATCTACCCAGGTGGAGTTTAACAAGACGTTTGAAGCATACGGTCTGAAGGAACTTTTAGCTTAAGTACGGATCATAAATGCAACCGGCATAACAACCTCTGAATGTCTGAACTTGCTCATGCCTGTTCCAGCCATTCAGGGGTTTGTTGTTTATTTATAATATTTTATGAAGGCACTGGTTGAACCGGGTTGAGACAAACTCATTTTCAAAGACAACCATCGCCGCTCTTTATACCTATCAATACTTTTTTTAAAAGAAGGAAACGCACTCAAAGAGATTATCAGCTAAACGCTGATCAATCATTCCAGCTGGAACTCGCCGTCAGCTTTAATCCGGATAGCATCGCTGATCAGCGGAGCCTGGAATTTAACGCCGATATTGAAATCCTTACGGCTGATGGTACCGGTGACCCTGTAGCCAGCGGTAAGTTTTTCATTCATAGGATTTTTTATCGTTCCTATGTAAAATAGTGTCAGCGCTACCGGCTTCGTCACGCCATGAAGCAATAATTTACCATTTAACTTAAATGTGTTTTTTCCAGCCGGTTTGATGCTGGTACTTTTAAAATTTAGCTCCGGAAATTTTTTTTCATCGAGGAAGTCTTCCGATTTAAGATGCTCATCCCGCTTTTCTACCCGTGTATCGATCGATGCAACCTTAGCTGTCATTTCAATCGTCGCATCGCTAAGATCTGGCTTCCCCGCCACGAGGGTGGCCTTAAAATCGTTGAATGTGCCTGAAACGTCTGAGATGCCCATATGTGTTGCGGTAAACATCAGTTGCGAATGCGCCTGGTCGCTCTTCCAGGTTTTTCCAGTCAACGTGAATGCTGTCAATGTAAACAATACTAAGGCGGTAATAATTGATTTTTTCATATGGTAAAGGCTACGTGTTATATGCAAAGTTTGGCTTGAAATCACAACAGGTAAGAGCAGTACAATTCGATCACTATTGATACCGATCAGGCCACTCATCGGCGCTATCGCACTGAACACAAATATCACCGGTATCCTTCAGAATAAAGATGACATATGCCGTATAATATTGTAGATTAAGGTCGTTTTTGAATCGCGCGTGTTCAAAGCCGAGCACGCTTCTTCGGTTTATGGCTGCTTTATTTTGAATCTGCCTCGAAGATGAAGGTTTTAAATGCCATTTTGCCATACCGGAACTTTCAGATAACACAATTTCTGATGTAATGGTCTGATCTGATTCGGTTTTAAACTTATCCTGCCAATCGCAACAACTCTGTCATCGTTGTCTGTAAGGTAATTCCATGTCAATATAGATTAATAACCAAGGCTGTCCATTTTTGAATTTCCGGTACTTTTCTGAATATTCGGATGTAAACCCAGAAAAGCCTCAAGTGCCCGTGAAGGCTTATCATCTTTTCGGTATATTAAAACGGTATTCATGATACCTAACTGCTTGTTCAAAGACTGCATCCTGATCTTTCGGCCGGGATAATATGTCGACACTATCTCTTCCGGTAAAACAGTGATCCCGAGTCCCGCTTCAACAAAGTTGATGATTCCTTCGATGGAGTTCAAAACGGTACTTTTATAATGGACGATACCTTTAGAACTTAACCAGGCTTCCAGCCTTGCCCTGAAGACACAACCTTCAGCGAAGACCACGATCTTTACGGGCTGCCCGGCAAGCAGATCCTTTAGCTCAGGTCCCCGGGAAGCGCTCAAAATCACCAGTTCTTCCTGTTTTACGGCGATCTGATCAAGTCCGCTGATATTGACCGGGGCAGAGACATAAGCGGCGTCAAGATCGTAGTTGAGTACGTCATCGATCAGTGCAGCTCTCATCGCTGATTTAAATTCCAGTTCGACACCCGGATATTTTTCCTCGAACTGCGTAAGAATTTCAGGGGCTTTAAGCGCCATGGTAGTTTCAATACAACCGATCCTCAATATGCCGGCAACTTTGTCAGCATTCAGGATGCTCGCTTTTGCCTCAGTCACCAACCCAGCGACCTGTTTGGAATAGCGCATGAGTATTTCACCCGCCGGTGTTAGCTCGACTTTACGGGAAGTTCTGTTAAACAGCTCAGTTCCGAATTCTTCCTCCAAACTACGTATTCTGGCAGTTACATTGGATTGTACCGTAAACATTTCGGAAGCAGCTTTAGTAAAACTTTTGTGTGCTGCAACCGATTCAAAAATCTTCAGGTCATTAGTGTTCATAATATCATTAAAAACGATTTATGTTATCTTTTTTAATCGTTTTTAATAATCAAATATCCACTTTAATTTTGAGAAAAAAAAATATATGAAAATCACGATCAAGTTACTCGCTGCTATAATACTGATCAGCCTATTGCAGATAAGCACTTCCACTGCGCAAATGAAGGCGGGCAAAACCAATACCGTTACAATAACTCAAATGCCGTTCACTACCGTAATATAAAGGTGGGCAATCTTAAAATATTTTATCGGGAAGCAGGTGATCCGCAATCGCCAACGATCCTGCTCCTGCACGAGTATCCTACCTCATCGCACA
Organism: Mucilaginibacter defluvii; assembly: GCF_039543225.1. Taxonomy (NCBI): domain Bacteria; kingdom Pseudomonadati; phylum Bacteroidota; class Sphingobacteriia; order Sphingobacteriales; family Sphingobacteriaceae; genus Mucilaginibacter; species Mucilaginibacter defluvii. Next base: position 659,233 of record NZ_BAABJI010000002.1, on the reverse strand, counting down.
TGATCCGCAATCTGATACCAATTTTAAAGGAAAAGTACCATGTGATTGCGCCCGATCTCCCCGGTTTCGGCTTTTCCGATGCGCCGGAACATACCCATTTCAAATACACCTTCGATAACCTGGCCGGCACAATGCAAAAATTTATCGACCTATTGAAGATGAAGCGCTTCGCGGTCTATATATTCGACTATGGATCACCTGTGGGTCTACGGCTCGCTATGGCTAACCCGGAAAAAGTGACCGGTATCATCTCGCAGAACGGCAATGCCTATGAAGAAGGGTTAAGCAAAGAATGGGGCCCTATACAAAAATATTGGCGCGATTCTTCTCAGGCGAACCGTGTCGCTTTAAATGATTTTGTATCTGAAAAGGCTACCTGGTTTCAGTATCACCAAGGCGTCAAAGATACTTCGCTTATTTCACCTGAAGCTTATACACTAGATCAGCATTTTTTAGACCGCAAAGGCAATATCGAGATCCAGCTGGACCTGGTGAGAGATTATCGCACCAATGTTGCGCTTTACCCTAAGTTCCATGCCTATTTCAGGAAATATCAGCCAAAAACTTTACTGGTCTGGGGGAAGAACGATCCATTCTTTTTACCTGCCGGCGCAACGGCTTATCTTAAAGACCTGCCGAAAGCAAAACTGAAATTTTATGATACCGGGCATTTTGCCCTGGAGACGCATGTCAAAGAGATAGGGGCGGAGATACTTAAATTTTTAGGAACATTGCCGCTTTAAAATTTCAGTAATTCTTTTCCGGAACCAATTGGATGAAACTTTCAGCAGAATTGGCTGAAAGTTTCATCTGTTTCTGGAGCATGCAAGTTGCGTCGACGCTGTAAGAAAAAAACGACTTCAACATCTGTAGCAATAAGGACCAACATTCGAAAATTGGCGAGCAGCATATTTCTATGAAGCTCTGTTTTTATGTTCCTTTAGGACTCAATTAATCTCAGCGCAAATCGTGCAAGAATGATAATTCGGTTTATCTTTGATTGTAACAAATAATCAACCATGACCCCTGAGCAGTTCGAACAACTTGAAAATATCCATGTCGCGGCTTGGAACGAGAAAGATGATATTAAACGCTACGAATTGTTGAGAAGCATCTATGCCGATGGTATCCAAATGTATGATAAGGATAATACTTTTGACGGCCTGAGATCTGTTTCTGATTTTATAGGCAAACTTATTACCGAAGATCCTCTTTATCGTTTCACTGCTGTTAAAACTATTGAGCCACTACAAAACAGTGCAAGGCTCTTCGGCCAGATCAACACCAGCGGCCCTATGCTTAACAGCATGGATTTCTTTCTGCTTGAAGGTGACAAAGTAAAACAGCTTTACGCCTTCCTGGAACCCGCGAAAGCGTAATGTTGTGAGCATTAACTTTAATTTGTATTAATTAACCCGACCGTCAGGCGGTGGCGTCAGCATTTTGCTGTTGATGTATTCAAAAAAATCCTTTCGGTAAGCTTCCCCAATAGAGATCCCCTGGTCTTCGTTCACTATTCTCACCATGTTACCTTCTATGGCCGTCAGGTGGCTTAAAGATATAATGTAGGACTTATGGATTCTAACGAAGCCCCGTGAGGATAAACTTTCAGTCAATTCCTTTAATTTGAGATAAGTGGTGATCTTTTTACGGTCATCAAGATGAATGACCGCATAGTTGCTCAGCCCTTCGATATATGTGATCCTGCGTGAGTCGATCTTTAGCAGCTTGCCTTTCTGTTCGGTTTTGACGAAAACATAGTGATCCTGTTCAGAAATCATCCGCGCATTGTTGTGGACGGTCCATAAACGATTAACCGCCTTTAGGAAGCGGAGGAACTGAACCGGTTTCAACAGATAATCAACAACGGCGTGCTCAAATCCGTCCAGAGCATATTCCTTGTAAGCAGTAGTCATAATGATATGACTGTCTTTGCTGATCAGCCTCAAAATTTCTATGCCGGTCAGCTGCGGCATCTGTACGTCAAGAAATACCAGGCCCGGCTTCAGGTCTGTAATCATGACCACTCCTTTGACCGGATTCGTAGCAGTTCCCACAAGACGCAGAAAATGCACCTGACTGATGTGCTGGGTGAGCAGGTCTATTGCATGCTGCTCGTCATCTACTATTACACAATCTATCATAGCGCAGAATTTATGTTTAAGCTTATGCTGAAATTATCACTGTCGTCTTTAATAATAAAGGAGGAACGCATGCCATATGTCAGATTCAGCTGCTGGCGAATATTCTGCAGCCCAACGCCATTGGAAAGTTCTTTAATGCCTTTTCCTTTTTTATTCGATATGTAAAATTCAAGTTCATTCACGGCGGTACTTATCCGGATCACCAATGGTCGATCCGGATCGTGCAGATCACCATGTTTGAATGCATTTTCAACCAACGTGATAAGGATCAAAGGCAGAATACTAATCGACTGGTCATCGATTTGTTCCTCATACCGAATGTTCAAGCCATGGTTGTAGCGGCGCTGATTGATCTCGATCACGTTCTTCAGATGTTCGAGCTCGTCCATAATATTTACTTTCCCGTCTATACTTTCACTCGTACCCAGGGCGTAGCGCATGATATTAGCTAACATTAAAACGGAATCAGCAGTCTCTTTATCCGTTTTGATCACCTTGCCATAAATGAAACTTAGCGAGTTGAACAAAAAGTGAGGATTGATCTGATGCTTTAGGGCGATCAGTTCCGCTTCGCTCTTTTGCTTTTGCAGCATAATTCGTTCTTTGCTTTTATTCACCCATTCGACCAGTAAGGCAACCGATAGGCTGCTCACCAACGTGAAAACGTAGGAGAGCAGCAGGATCCAGCCCAGCGAAACGCCGGACAGTTTGGAAGCAGCCAAGTTCCCGCGGCCACTTTGATACAGGTAAGTACCATAGTTGACCGAAAACTTGATGACGAATAAGAGCACGGTAATGATCAAAGCACTTTTGCGACGGCGCTGGCCATGCATGGCGGGCAGGATAACCACAAAAATCAGCATATAATGCGTGATCACCGCCTCGATAACAAAATTCAGCATACCAAAGACAAGGCCATCCTTACCAGCGAAATTCTTAAGGGTCTGCTCAGGCGTAACTAAATACGACAGCATAAAGAAAGAGCCGTAGATGAATAGTGAGAACACAGCCAAAAGAAGCAGGCGTCTGCTGTTGATCCTGAGGAATGTTAACACTGATCCAAACATAATGGGCTTAATTTAAATTGCTGTTTAGCAAGGTTTTATTCGTATTTAATGAATGTTGCTGTAATTTTTTTTTGTTTTATATCAACTGTAGAAGAACTGGTTGTACCGGTAACATTTTTCTTTTTCGATTGTGTGATGACGCCTGTTCCGGTTTGTTGAGTGCTTACAACTTCTTCTGTAAGGGTCATAATGACGCCATCGGCACCCTTAGCCTTACCCAATTCTATCACTTTTTGCTGAGCAGATTCCAGTGAGCCAAAGCCTTTGCCGATGCTGGTGGTACCAATGGTGGTGTGATTCTTTTTTACGTCTGCTTTATCCAGATATACATCTACATTTTGTGTTGGAGAATAGGTTTTGCCAAAATACTTTGGTGAGGAACATGATGTTATAAAACCTGAAAATAAAACCATTAACAGGCAAATCGACCTTACATTTTTCATTTTTAATTCTTTTGAACGTTAAACAATTTTTATTGGATTGACAAGTTCTACCAAGGTGCCCGCGTTGTGGCTGATGCCCCCTGGAAACAAATCTTTCTCAAAAATAAGTCCGGTGCAGCTGACGCTGAACTTTATTATGTGAACCGGCGTTTTGTCTATGTAAACGCGGAGACTCTGAACAGACCGCGGCAAAAGTCCGATTACGGCACAAGAAAACACACCGGCGGGTATTTAACTAAACTTGTAATGTGCCTTTGAAAACCTGACATACCAACGGATTCATCGGGCATTACTTCAGTTTGATCATCCGTATAGCAGCGCTTAATCAATAGTTTCCCCTGCGTCTCAAAAAAACACGCGCATACCATACATACAAGGGCCGGTCAAACAGCCATAGAAGATATTTATTGACCGGTACATACCGTATGCTTTTCCCGTTTATAGCAAAGGATAAAGCAGTGGCGATCTTTTTTCCGCTGGCCGGGACTCTGACCAAGCTAAACTTTTTGCCTTCTTACCGTCCGGAAGCAGAAAATATTTGTTCGGCCGATCTGACAACAACACTTACAGCAATCTAAGGGATTAGATCACCAAAAAGATCGGATAAGCAGTGCGGATTTTTTGCGCGAGCATGATTAGTAGCAATACGACAAAAAGAAACCCCAGTACTAAAAGTAGCTTTCATGCATTTCCCTTAGAATTTAAATGCTATTAATGAACTGATAAAGAAACCATCCTTGTGCTGCCGGATCACATCGTTGATGAAATTCCCGGTCTTGAAATACTGCACGCCTGCATTATAGGTCAGGAATCTGCTAATCTGCCAGGATACAGTCGATACATAGGCCGTGCCTATATAACGGCTCTTCGAATTTGAGGAAGCCAGACTAAGTGAACCGTCCGGACGGTAGATCCCGTCCTGAAGTGACTGTCGCCAGTAGCAAACCGTTTCTAAAGAAAGCAATACTTTTTTGCCCGGATTCCAGGTGACATTGGGGTGAAGAGAAAGGAGATTAGCCGGACCTGCCTGCGGGTTCATACCAAAATAACCGCCGTTCGCATACAAGGCGTTGAAGGAGCCGAGTTTGCCATCGCCTTTGGTGTCATCACCTGAAATGAAATCGCTTCGTAGCTTTATTATCGGAGCGCCGTTCAACTCAGCCAAGCGGTACCCAATGTCCATCGATCCGCCCCATGCGCGAATATCAGAAGTGCCGAACTTGCCAAGCTGATAACCAATTTCGAAATTATAAAGCAAGGTTTTGCCGGTTGCCCATACGCGGGTACCAAGCGTATGACGGGTTTCATGTGCAGTTCCTTCATCAAAGCGGGATTCGGCGCGGTCTATGCCCAGATAATAGATGTCAAAATTGAACATCCTGGTCACCGCGCGTGCGCTATAAACGCCCCACAGACTCGACCTCCTGTTAATAGGATTATCAAATACAGCTGTCTTAACACCGCCATTCACCACTGCAAAGGCATCCATATTCCATTTTGGGGATGAATAAGCGACCTTTGCTCCGTCGAAATACCAGCGAAGGTTAGGTCCCTCGCGAACATCGATCAGTCGTCCGCTGCCATATTGCAGTTCCTGCCTGCCTAAACGAATGGTTAACGTTTTATCTAACTTTTGATAAGGGATGAGGTCGATAAATAGATTCTGGACGTTCAACTGGTCCTCGTCTATAGGGCGCGGACCGGTCTTTCGCCCATTTTCGAGTCCGCTTCGCAGTTGGCCAAAGATCCTGACCCTGTCGCTTAAATGGAGGTCGGCGTGCAACTGATATCGCTGTAGCAGAAAAACGTCACTGCCGAGGCCTCTGGCGCCCCAATCTTCGTGTAATGCCCTATCAACTTCGGCACGGATTTCACCGCCAAAAGAAACATAGGCTTTACCGTTGTTTGACAACGGCACGTATTTTAGTTTGTTGTAAAATGTTTTGGCACTGTCTTTCATGCCTGAATAGTCTTCGTCGAAGCGGAGCAGCTTAAAGTTTTGTGCGAGGGTCGGTTTTACGATCGATAGCAGAAGAATTATAAGTAGTGTTTTAAGTTTCATAGGTCCATATGTTTCAATAGATATGCAGATGTTTTCGTTGGCAATTATCGGCTGGCAATTCCACTGAACTCAGAAGCGATGCTTACGTTTGCTTTGAGTATCTTTGAAATCGGGCAGCTTTCTGCTATTCGGATCAGCCGCTCCTGCAGTTCTGTGTTTGCAAGGCCAGGAATGATGATCAATCGGTCGATCTGCATGGATGCACCTTCATTACCGATCTTTTGAAACATGTTCGCCTCTACGCGTATTTCAGGAATGTTCAGTCCTTTGTGATCGATGTACATCTTTAAAGTCGCCAGTGTACATGCGACCAATGAGGTCAGCAATAGGGTAAACGGATCCGGACCGAGGTCCTGCCCTCCGATTTTTTCAGGTTCGTCAGTTATCAGTATGCCATTCCGCCAGTGAATTGTGGTCTGGAATTTCTCTGTCCCAATGCGCCCCGTAACAGGATGTTCCAGTATGTATTTCATTGATGTCAGTCTTTGCTCCAAACACTTTCGTATTCGGATGGGTGACGCCGGAATTGGGCGTTTACGTATGGGCAAAGCGGAACGATCTTTACGTTCTTTTCAATTGCATAACGTACCAGTTCGTTTAACAATAATTTTGCGAAACCTTTCCCTTCAAACTCAGGAAAGACCTCCGTATGAAAAACGGCAAGTCTGCCGCCGGTCATGGCGAGGCTCATTTTGCCAACAAGAACTTCGTTCGAAAAAACTGGACCTCACCATGGACACGGTCCCTGAAAACAACTTTTGTATTTTCCATAATTATGTAGATGATATCGATAAATGACAGATGTGTTATCCAAAAAGAGTTATTGATCCCGGTGCAGGGTTCATGCCGGGCACCCGCGTCGACTTTCCAACGGCACGGTAGCGCTGGCTATTTTTGTTGCTGTCCGGTAAAGTTTACCGGGGAAGAAATCAATTCCACGAACCAGAACCGGGTCTGGTACCTCAATCTGCAATTTATTTATTTTCATGGGTATGTTAGTTCGCGTGCTCAATGAACGAAATAGCGTGGCATCGTCTGGGCGATGCACGAGACAGTGGTTCCACCGCGGACAAACAAATTTCCACAGAAGGAATTGATCAGAAAGATGACAATTGTAAAGAAAAGATGTAGATAAAGGTCTACTTTTACCTCAGTAAAAAGCAAAAGGGAAGGGTTATTTCAGCTTTAGCTTTCGCTTGACGCGACTTAAAGTATCCTTATTGACACCCAGATAGGAAGCAATAATATGTTGCGGAAAACGCTCCGCAAAAGCCGGGTAACGTTCGATAAGGTCGGCATAACGCTTGCCGGCAGTGTCTGACAGCGCCGAAGTAAGGCGTCGGTTATGAGCAATTTCGGCCGCCTGATCAAGCTTCAATTTCATTTCCGTATATGCGGGAACTTTTTCCATAAGTTCAGCATCCCCTTCTCTTTTTAGGACCAGCAGTTCGCAGGGTTCGAGCGCATCAATATTGTAGCGGCTGGGGATACGGTTAAAAAAACTTTCCCGGTCGCCCATCCACCAGTCTTCGAGACCCAGCCGGATAATATGTTCTTGTCCCTTATCATCCACAGAATACATCCGCATGGCCCCATTGACTACAAAACCGTAATCCATACAGATATCGCCGGCCTGTAAAAAGTATTCTTTCCGCTTCAGTTTGAACGGCGTAAAATTTCTTCTGATCATCGCTTTATCCTCACCTGAAAGAGGTGTGGCACTGTATTTTTTTAAATAATCAAAGAAAGCGTTATACATAGGAGTGCTTCGGTTATCAAAAGGTGTTTAAAGATTACAGGCAGACTTGTAAATATAAAATAAAATGCTCGCAATTTTCAATTCGCCGCCTCGATGAAAATTTTAACTATTTGAATATCTATTAATTATAAATTTTATGTGCAGATAATCAGCGCGATTTATTAAATTTTTCATAGACGAATGTCTACGATATTTTGCAACAATTATCATCTTTTTCTTTGTGGCAATATTTTTAAAATTGTCGCATCTACTTCAATTTATATCATATGAGAAACGCGAAGAGCTCGTCTGCATGCCGCCGCAGTATAGCTGATCATTTACAGGTCCAATATAGATCGGTTAGACCTGATTGTATTAATCTCAATACCGAAAGTCCGATACTTTAGCCCTCGGACAGCAAACCGGAATAATTCATCAATATCTTAAATATAAAAACATGTCAGACATCCAAAAAAAAGGCCTTGAGGCCCTGTTACGTCCGGAAGACAGCATCGTCGTTCTGATCGACCATCAGCCCTTTCAGTTCTCTAATCTGAACAGCCACGAACCTGCTATGGTCGTTAATGCGGTGACCGGACTGGCCAAGGCGGCGAAGGCTTTTAATGTCCCTACCATTCTGACCACAGTTGTTGAAGAACGCGGCGGTTTCCTCATTAAGCAGATCCAGGATGTTTTCCCGGAACAAAAGCCGATCAACCGTACATGGATTAATACCTGGCAGGATAAAAACGTCACCGATATAGTAGAAAAAAGCGGCCGCAAACAGTTGATCATAGCAGGGTTATGGACCGAAGTATGTGTAGCAATGCCTGCGATCCAAGCTGCAGCAGAAGGCTATGATGTTTTTGTTGTCACAGATGCATGCGGCGCAGTTTCGAAAGAGGCGCACGATATGGCCATCAGACGTATGGTCCAGCACGGCATCACACCCATCAACTGGATAGCCGTGACCTCGGAATGGCAGCGTGACTGGGCGCGTGTGGATACAGCAGCGCTGCTCGTGCCACTTATGATCGATCATACCGGCGCAACAGGTGTGGCGTATGCCTGGGAGCAGCAATTGTTGAATACACCGGTACCTGCACAGTAAACGGTTGCCTTTCCTTTTCCTGTTAAACTCATTAATAAATGTTATGCTGGATATTGTCATCGCCTCACGCCAGGCAGAAATCATTCCCGGTTTTGTCGTAAAACGTCTTCTGCCTTATCAGCTTCGCCGTATGGTGGGCCCGTTTATTTTTATGGACCACGGCGGACCGGTTGCTATTCCAAATGCTGTTCATAGCAATCTGGATGTGTTGCCTCATCCGCATATTGGTTTGTCAACAGTCAGTTACCTGTTCAGCGGTGAGATCATGCACCGGGACTCCCTGGGCGTTGAACAGGCTATTAAGCCAGGCGAAGTGAACTGGATGACAGCGGGAAAAGGCATCGCCCACAGTGAGCGTTTTGAAGATCCCGCGATACGAGCCGGTGGCAGCTTGGAAATGATACAAACCTGGGTGGCTTTGCCCGAAAAAGATGAAGAAGCGGATCCCGCCTTCTATAATTATAAACCGGAGCAGTTACCAATATTTACGGACGCCGGGATATGGATGCGCCTGATCGCTGGTGAGGCATTCGGACTGAAAAGCGCTGTAAAAACCAGTTCGCCGCTATTTTACATGCATGTCGCTCTTAAAGCCGGCGCAAGGTTTGGAATACCCACCGGGTATGCGGAAAGAGGCGTTTACATTGTTCATGGAAGTGTCCTTGTAAATGGTAAGGCTTACCTGGCAGGTCAGCTCCTGGTGTTCAGCAAGGGCGTTGACCCCGTCATTATTGCCGCTGAGCAATGCACGTTAATGATGCTGGGCGGCGAAAATCTGGGCCAGCGTTACATCTGGTGGAACTTTGTTTCCAGCAGCAGGGAAAGGATCGAACAAGCAAAAGAAGATTGGATACAGGGGAGGATCAAGCTTCCACCTACAGACAACAGCGAATATATACCCTTGCCCGAGGATCGCTCAAAGCCGTCCGGCGGGCCGGCACCAAACACGTTGTCATAGCGATAGGAATGAGAGAAGAATTTTAGTTTCCCAATAATGAACAGGACAATACTAACCATGAATAAATATCAACAATAATGGAAATAGGTATAGACAGTTTTGCCTCTGCAAGGTACGGCAATAACGAATTAAGCAATGTTGCGGCAATGGAACAATTACTGGATCGCATCGTTGCTGCGGATCAGGCAGGACTTGATGTTTTCGGTATCGGTGAACATCACAAAAGAGAATATCTGGATTCAGTACCGGCAATAATACTTGCTGCCGCGGCAGCAAGGACCAAAAGGATCCGCTTAATGAGCGCGGTAACCGTATTGAGTACATCAGATCCCGTTCGTGTATTTCAACAGTTCGCCACTCTTGATATCATTTCAAAGGGGCGGGCAGAGATCATCGCCGGCCGTGGCTCCGCCACAGAGGCATTCCCGTTGTTCGGTTATGACCTGAATGATTATGATGCTCTTTTCAAAGAAAAACTGAATTTACTGATCCAGATCCGGGATGAGGAGTTTGTTACATGGTCTGGAAAATTCAGGCCTGCTTTGCATAACCAGCCGGTCTACCCGCGCCCGGTACAGCAGAAATTGCCTGTTTGGGTTGGCGCCGGCGGAACACCCCAGTCATTCGTACGGGCCGGAATGTTAGGGCTTCCGTTAATGGTGGCGGTTATCGGCGGTGAAACCGAGCGTTTCCGGCCGCTGGTCGATCTGTATCGAAAGTCAGGCGCAGAGGCCGGATTCAAGCCGGAGGAATTGAAAGTCGGATTGCACTCACCCGGTTATGTGGGTGACACAGATGAGTCCGCTTATGCCGAATACGGTCCCGGTTATATCGAGAACTGGACTAAAGCCGGTAAAGAACGGGGTTGGCCACCTGTAACGAAAGCGCAATTAGATGCAGGCGTTTCACCGAGAGGTGTTTTAGTTGTAGGTGGTCCGGAAACAGTAGCGGAAAAACTAAAGAGGCATAGCGAAGCACTTGGCGGTGTTGACGTATTCACATTCCAGATGGATATTGCCGGCCTTAGCCATCAGCAGTTATTACGGTCTATTGAATTGATCGGGAGCAAGGTTAAACCGCTTATTCAAAAAGAAAACCTATCTCACCAATCATCCGAATCCACACAAATTTAAACACTACGATCGTATATAATGAAAAAGAGAAGTAGTTTTTCAACCCAGGGACAAAGAGCAGATATAGGCTACCTGGAAATATCGCGTGTGCTGCCCAACAGATATGCTGATGCCGTAGGACCATTCGTGTTTTTAGATCATATTCTGCCTAGGGTTCAGACAAAAATCAATAAAGAAGGAACGGGCGCGCATCCTCACCGGGGGATTGCCACGCTGAGTTACATATTGAATGGCGAAGATGAACATTTCGACAGTGCAGGGAACTATGCCAAGGTACATTCTGGCGGGGTACAATGGATGAATGCCGGTAATGGTATCATTCATGATGAAACACTGAATTACGATTCGAAAACAGATTCGAAACTCGTTCATGGATTCCAGTTCTGGATCAATTTACCATCCTCTATCAAAGCGGAAAAGCCTGAATATTTAGCCATTGAAGGTAAGGACGTGCCTCAAAAAGAACTTTCGGAAGGAAAAGGCTGGATCAAAGTGATCGTGGGAAAATACGAAGAGCTCAGCTCGCCAATCCCAAATTACTCAGAACAATTCTTATATCATATACACTTGGTCGGAGACGCTGTCCTTAAATTGGACTTCGCGGACAAAATGGAGGTAGCGGCTTACCTGCCGGAACTCCCAGGCGTTATAAACGATGAAATTTTCAATGTCGGCGACTTTATCGAGTTTGACAGGAACGAAGGCACCATCGAAATCAGGAACAAATGTCAGAAGGAATGCGATTACCTGATCTTTGGCGGAGAAGCCTATCAGGAACCCATCTTCGCCGATGGCCCCTTCGTGATGAACTCGAAACTTGACACAGCTATTGCTTACCGCGATTTCTATAATGGGGAATACGGTAAGATCAATTACGACAAACAGCGATCAAAATGCCAATAGCTCACAAATCTCGACGACCATTTAAAAAATATCCATACAGCTTAACCATAAAGTGATGGACCAATATGCTTATGAAAAATATAACCGTTAAATGTTTGCAGGCCATAGAGAGTTTAAAAGATGTACCTGATGATGAGCTGCAGTGGTTTATTGACTGCGGAAAGGTTATTGAATTGCCGGCGGGAGACGCTATTTTCAGACCAGGTGACCTCCTTCCGGGCCCATTTGTGGTTGTGACAGGGAAGGTTAAGTTATGTATCCCTGTTGGTTCGGAAATGCAGGAAGTGGGCATATACGAATCCGGCGCTATTGGAGGTAACCTTCCTTTTTCAAGAGCAAAGATCGCTAATGTACTTCCTCAGGCCCTGGAAGATTTGACCTACTTGCAGTTTCCTCTTGAACTGCTCGATGAGATGATCCGGTTGCACTTCCGTCTTACGCAGGCCCTGGTACATGTAATGGCCAACCGCATCCGTGAATACACTGCTTTTGAGCAGCAGAATGAAAAGATGATGGCTTTGGGGAAGCTCTCTGCCGGACTTGCTCACGAGCTCAATAATCCGGCCGCCGCGGTGGTTCGGGGATCTGTATCCCTGTTAGAACACCTCAAGTTAGTACCGGACGCTTTCAAAGAAGTTATTTCCCTCGGACTTAAGGCGGAAGACATCAGTTTTTTTCTTGACAAATTAATATCCGTTCCACCCGATGAAAAACCGGTGCTGAGCATGATGGACCGTTCTGAACTGGAAGACGATCTGGCAGACTGGCTTGCGGAGAAAAGGGTACCCTGCGCTGCTGATCTGACTGAAAACCTGGTTGAACTGGGCGTAGGTACTTCGGATCTGAATGATATCGCAGCGCGCTTGCCGGCAGCTTCGATACCAACGATGTTTCGCTGGATCAACAGCCAGCTCGCAACTGAAAAAATTTCAGTCGACTTAAAGGAAGCATCCGGGCGTATAGCAGATCTGGTCGGGGCAGTCAAGTCTTTCACTCATATGGATCAGGGGCGTGGAAAGCAGTATGTGGATATTCATACGGGTATACAAAGTACATTGAAGATGCTGCAGCACAAGATCAGAAATGGTAATGTACAAATCGTCGAGAATTTCGACCTGGACCTGCCGGAGGTTAATGCGATGATCGGCGAACTTAACCAGGTCTGGACAAATCTTGTTGATAACGCACTGGATGCAATGGAACCCAACGGAAATGGTAAGTTAACCATTTCGACCGGCCGGGCGAAAGATTGTGTGCGGGTAATCATATCAGATAATGGGCCGGGTATCCCGGAAAACATCAAAACCCGGATATTCGACCCCTTTTTTACAATCAAAGAAATCGGCAAGGGCACCGGGCTGGGTTTGGATGTAGTGATGCGGATCGTAAAACAGCACAAAGGTGCAGTTAAGGTACAATCCCGTCCGGGGCAAACGGACCTTATTGTAGAATTTCCGATTAATGGATAATTAGTTTTTAACCTCTAAATTTTTGATCATATGAGTCTACCAATCATATTTTGTATAGATGATGACACACAGGTGTTAAGGGCAATAACGCGTGACCTGAAGAACCGGTATCGTGACCGTTACCGCGTGTTGAGCACCACATCGGTCAGGGAAGGACTCGAGAGTCTGCTGGAAATGAGTAATAAGGGTGAAGCTGTCGCTTTACTATTGTCCGATCAGCGTATGCCCGAGATACAGGGTGTGGAATTTTTAGCGCAAGCTATGCGTTATTTCCCCGAGGCGAAAAGGGCGCTGCTTACCGCTTATTCTGATAAAGATTCCGCGATCAAAGCGATCAATGAAGTAAAATTGGACTACTACCTGGTAAAACCATGGGATCCGCCTGAAGAAAAGCTTTTTCCTGTAATTGACGAACTGCTGCATGACTGGCAATGCGATTATCATCCGGTATTCAAAGGAATTAAGCTCGTAGGTTACCAGTATTCTCAAAGCTCCCACGAGATTAAGGATTTTCTGGCCGGTAACCTGGTTCCTTATCAGTGGCTGGATGTACAATCAGAACAGGAAGGGCGAAATTTATTAAAAAATAATGGATTGACTGAAGCCGACCTGCCGGTCGTATTTCTTGAGGATGGAAGTTTCCTGAGCAAGCCCGGCTTAGCGGAAATCGCTGGAAGTATCGGTTTGAACCCCAGGCACGAACGCGAGGATGTCTACGATGTGGTCATTATAGGTGCAGGTCCGGCTGGACTGGCCGCGGGCGTATACGGGGCCTCAGAAGGACTAAAAACCCTGCTCATTGAGCGCCGTGCTCCGGGCGGTCAGGCAGGAACCAGTTCCCGCATAGAGAATTATCTGGGTTTTCCGGCGGGATTGAGCGGCGCAGAACTCACCCGCCGAGCGACGACTCAAGCCATGCGCCTGGGAACCAGTGTGCTCTCACCCTGTTCTGTTCGGGCTATAGAACAGCAAGATGGCTACAAGAGGCTCGTATTAGATGATAATGAAGATATCGTTACCAGGAGTGTCGTCATCACAACCGGCGTTGACTACCGCAAACTTGATACACCCGGCATAGCAGATTTTACGGGAGCGGGCGTTTACTATGGTGCGGCGATGACTGAGGCAACTGCCTGTAAAGACAAGGAAGTTTACGTTGTCGGCGGTGGAAACTCGGCCGGTCAGGCAGCAATGTACCTGTCAAAATTCGCTAAGAATGTATATATCCTGATCCGAAAAGCCAGCCTGGACATTACTATGTCGGCTTACCTCATAGATCAGATCGCTGCCGAGAATAACATCCATGTAAAGCCCGAGGTGGAGATCACTGCGGCCAAAGGATCCGAAAAGCTCGAAAGCCTGGAGATCAAGTTCTTCAAAACCGGACATACTACAACTGTCTCAGCCGATGCGCTTTATATTTTTATCGGCGCTAAACCATTTACCGATTGGATAGGGCTGGGGATTATTAAAAACGACAAAGGTTTTCTGGAAACCGGGCGCGACCTTAAAAGCCGGTCCGATTATCCCAGAATATGGAAGCAAAAACGTGATCCCTATTTGCTAGAAACGAGTTGTCCGGGGATCTTCGCCGCCGGTGATGTCAGGGCCGGTGCCATGAACCGCGTGGCATCTGCGGTCGGCGAAGGTTCAATGGCAATTAGTTTCGTGCATAAATACCTGGCAGAAGTAAAATAGTAGTTGTTTTTTTTAAATTTCATTAAGAGGCAGATATGTTCCGTTTGTTATTCATGTTGTTGTCGACTGGTTCATTCGTAATCCTTTTCGCTTTTCCGCTTAAAGCACAGGTGCTGCTGAAGACTCCGAAATTGCAGGGGGACATCGTCACTTTTCCAATCGTGCTTGTGAATGGTTATCCTTTTATCCCCGGAACTATAAATGGCGTTACCGGTAAATTTATGTTCGATACGGGGCTTGGGGCATCCATTATGCTTAATGAAAATTATGTCCAATTGCCGAATAAAAAAAGCGCAGGGGGTGGGGTTACTGGTAGCGGACAAACCTTTACAACGAATATGAATGATACGATCAGGGAGATAAAATTTACTAATGGTATCACCTACCGTAATTTGGAAAAGATCAAGAGTGGGAATTATGATTTTATACTAAAGATCATCACGCCCGACTTTGCCGGCTTTATCGGATATGATTTCTTCAAAGACTATCTATTCAAAATAGACTACCTCCACAGAAAAATTACCTTCTACAAAAAACAGCGGGAACGATATTTATCTAAAGATTTTTTGACGGGGGAGAAAGTGCTGGCGGTGATCGATTTTGAGATCGGCAAATTAGAGAATCACCCTCATGTTCAACTAAAGATTGCCGGGGTAAATGTTTTAGGGCTGTTTGATACCGGCCAGAACGGCTATCTGCAATTGGACGAAGCATCTGCAAAGCGACTTAATGAGAAAGGTATTGTTGTTATATCCGGTACAGATAGCGGTGGTGATACGTTACTGACGATCAAAGATATCGTGATAAACGGAAAACTCAAGGCTACTATGAAAGGAGTTGAAGCTGTGTCCTACGAAGGGACTCAGGTAATCAGGAAGCAGGCCGGGTTAACGGCAGCCAATTTGATGACGTTCGGTTTCCGCTTCCTCTCGCAATATAAAACGGTGTGGGACTATGGTCAGAAAAAGATCTACGTTCTCGAATACTAGTCAATTTAAAAAACAAATCAAGCTGTAGAGAGTAATGTATAATTTTTTTATTGACAGTATCAAAAAAAAGGAACTATTAATCGTCCGGTTATACAATGGCGGCCATGGTCGACAATATACTAGGTTTCAGCAAGGCCAGGCTGGGCGACGATTGGGTGGCGGATATTAAGCCTGAATACAGACTCAAGGAAAAAATTGGAACAAACTGTAGCCGAACATCTGATTAATTCAGGGTGACGCATTAATTGAAGTTGAGATTGATCTGAATGAAGCAATAATGTGCGACATATTGAATAAAGCTGTCCCTAACAAGCCGCTATATATTCAATATGCCTATAACAGCGCCTGGCTCAATACACCGGCCATCAAGTTCTTTGGTCTCGGGACCAAAAAATTCAACGTGCTACCTGGAACTGTGCTTGAAAAAGATAAAAACGGAAATTTTATCGGTATTGTGGACGGCTATACTTTTCAGTTTCACCTGATGGGTGGCATGTTGCCACAGTCGAACTTAGAAGAGGAAGTGAGTTTATTCAGCTATCTGATTAATGACCTCAACCGTTTCGGGCTTACTACAGTCATCGATAATTCAAGTCTTATAGGTTATCCGGAAGGGCATAGGTCGCTCCAGATGCTGATCAAAGATAACAAACTGAATATCCGCTTTCCGTTCGCTGATCTTGGGTTTAGCTATGATCCAAACAAAATCTGGGCGGACACCGAAATAGAAAGGATCACCAAGATATCTCCACTAAGCCCCGGACAGAATCTACATCCGGACATGGAGCATGGGTATGAATATGAGGGTACGGGCGAAGTACTTCGCGCGGAAGGTCATGACCATGAAAACTTTGACCGACCGACCATGGTCACCAATGAAAATTTTTGGCGGATATCACTTTGAAACAGTAAAAATACCTGAAGTCCCACAATAATACCGGGACCGGGACAAGATATAAAACGTCCTAAAATGACGTGGCAGAAGTTGAATCAAAACTTTTGCTGCATTAGGATATTAAAAGAACAGGTACGGTAGGACTGTACATCAGAATTTCGTTATTATTTAGTAAATTACGGTGGTAAAGGGGTCTTAATAAATGTATCAAAAACTCATTGATTATATTGAAGAATATTCAGGTTTTAAGTTAAGCGTCTCAGAGATCGAGTTGATCAAGAGTAAAGTTCATCCTAAAATGTTGCGCAAAAGGCAATACCTGCAAAGAGCTGGTGATTTAGGAAAGTATACGGCATTTATCACTAAAGGTGCAATGCGTCAATTTTGCGTGGATGACAAGGGTAATGAAAAGATCGTTCAGCTTTACATTGAAAATTACTGGGCGGACGACCGTGCAAGCCTCACGAGGTCGGAGCCGTCGGAATATAATATTCAGGCTTGGGAAGACACAGAAATGCTCATTATAACGGTTAAGGACTTCTATTTGCTGGCTGAAGAGATCCCTGCGATTGTTCAGATGTTACGTGTCATGGATGATCGGCACGTTATAGGATTGCATAAAAGATTAAACTCCATGATATGCACCACGGCAGAAGAGCGTTACCTGCAATTCATAAACAGACATCCGCATTTTCTTCAAAGGTTTCCCCAGCATTTTATTGCTTCCTATCTGGGTGTGACAAAAGAGACACTAAGCAGATTGAAAAGGCAGACGTTTTAGGAGACATCTTTTTCCGCCGTACCTGGGGACCTGTTTTTGCTACCCGACCTTGCTTTCTAATTCATGGCGATAAAAATCAACGCTATGCAAATTATTTGCGTCCGCCAAGAGCGAAATGAGTGTTCAATTAATCACTGTTGATCAGACTTGCTCTCTTATCAAAAAATAAAAATCGGAAGATATAAATGAAGTTCTCGCTTTTTGCGAAACATAAATCTGTCTTAAAAAAAACAAACCATGAGTAATTTGAACAAAGTACTGATCACCGGCGCGTCAGACGGTTTTGGCATGGTCATCATAGATGCGTTAATTGAGGAAGGTTACAGGATCACCGGAGCACTTCGCGATGCGGAAGGAAGAAATAAACGAGCTTCTGAGGAATTGCGGAGAAAAGGTGTTTTTGTTATTGAGATCGATGTCACTAACGATGAAAGCGTTGTAACAGGGGGCGGAACTGCGGCCTCTCACATGGGGGGCATAGATATTTTGATCAATAATGCCGGGATCGGGACCGTTGGCAGGAATCCTTTACGGCAGAAGACTGGAAAAAGGTTTTTGATGTAAACGTGTTTGGTATTCAAAGTTGCCCAATTCATCGCAAAATTCATTGTTAACAACCCTAATGCCTTTAACCTGACCAATGTTGTTGCCTTTTTTAGTGTTAATAACAGAAACGGCTCGGTTATAGCGGAAGTTTATAAAAGCGGGGGAATGCCCTAAGGGTGAAAATCTGTTTTACGCCCAGGAGTTTCATGTTTGGGCAACAAAAGCAAATTATTATCCGGTTAAGCTGGATGAGCAATTGTTCTTCGCTGCCGGTGAGTCATTCCGGGTAGTCATTCATATACCGTCGGGAATAAATATCCACTAGGGATGGGATAGCTGATCAATGAAGCCACGACGGAGAATAATTTCCGATTAGTTTTGATTTGGAAGAAGCTGGACTATGCTGGCTAACGCTATCAATGCACATGGCTATGGCTGGAATGTCATCGCGCAAAGCCTTGAACTCTCATCCGGCGATTTTATTACTTGCTCAGCCTCCCTGGCGTTTTACTCTGCTGAGTGTATCTTTGTTGACACCAATATAAGAGGCGATAACATGTTGTGGAAATCGTCTGTTCAACTCAGGATAACACGTAACAAAATCCGAAAAACGCTTATTTGCAGTTAAGCTGATTGCAGAGGTCAGCCGATGATTATTGGCCATAATATTTCGCTCATCAAGTTTGATCCTCATTTCACCATATGCGGGCACCATTTTTTGCAACGTATCGACGCCGTCCTTCGTAATATAAAGTAATTCACAATGTTCCCATGCATCGATGTGATAACGGCTTGGCGTTTGATTCACAAAACTTTCACGATCGCCCATCCACCAATCCTCCACTCCAAGACGAACGATATGTTCGACCCCTCGATCGTCGACCGAATACATCCTCATTGCGCCCTTAACAATAAATGCGAAATGTTTACAATGATCGCCGGCCTGCAGTTGAAATTGCCTTTTCCTCAACCTGAACGGAATGAAAGTTTTTTTGATCAGTGCTACATCCTCGTCCGAAAGCGGGGTCGATGAATATTGTTTTAAATAACGTATGAAAACGTCGTGCATTGCCACTCCTTTATAAATAATATGTTGTTGGTGATTGTGCAAATATAGTATATATCAAAAATTTTCTTCATACCAGCTTTTCTTACCGTATTTAACATGGCTATAAACAATCATTTATCAAATGAAAGGTGGTTATAGCGTCCAATTTTTTTGAATCAATAGATATTTGTCGACATCATTTCCCTACAAAGGTCATCTTTCCGTAAACGTTTTATCATTCAAATTTGCCATGTCAATGAACTGATAGCTTTCAAACAATATAGTAGAGCCGGCACTTCCGCAAACCGCACACCTGCAGGCATCTGGCGATAACGTGAACGGCAAAAAAGTTGTCAGACTGCTGTTAGACCAACGCTGTAGCTCACGTTCATTGAATAGTCGGAAAAACATTTTAAATCATACAACTACAACACATGTCAAACAAACAGAAAAGAAGGCTTGAGGGCCTGCTATTTATAGGGAACGGTGTCCTTATTCCGATTTGTAATCACTTGTCACAATTTACAAGCTCGAACAATCATGTTCCGATCGCGGAAATCAATTCGACCTCATTACTTGCAAAAACTGAAAAGGTGTTCAAGGTGCGGAATATGCAGCCAAGTAAATTTAAAAATTTCGCCTGCATAACAACTTTAACAAATAAAGAGAGGCTCAAATATCAAACTATGAGAGGACTAATGGCGCTGGCCATATCTTTAATATGGATTGTACAGGGCAGAGCGCAATCGGCTGAACAACAAACCGGCGCGGATATGATCGTATTCAACGCTAAGATTACTACGGGAAGCCTGACCAAACCCCAAGCTTCAGCACTCGCGGTCAAACGGGGCAAGATATATGCTGTTGGTACCAATAAAGAGATCTTAAATCTTAAAGGAAACGACACTAAGGTGATCGATGCAAGCGGCAAACGCCTCATACCCGGCATCAATGATGCCCACATCCATATTCTAAATGACAGGAGTTACAATTACAACGTCAGATGGGAAGGCGTACCGACATTGCGGCGCGCCCTGGAAATGTTAAGTGAGCAGGCAAAACGGACACCAGAAGGGCAATGGGTAAAGGTGATCGGCGGTTGGTCGCCATACCAGTTCAAGGAAAACCGTTTGCCAACCATTGAAGAGATACGGAAGGCCGTTCCGAACCGGCCGGCCATCGTACAGTATGCTTACAACCGGGCATATTTGAATGATATGGCAATGAAGGCTTTCGGGGTAGGCACCAGTAAATTTCCGGCATTGCCAGGTACGGTTTTCGAGAAAGATAAAAAAGGGAACTATACCGGAATTGTTGAAGGGTATACGTTTACGTTCATTTCTTTAGAATCGATGGTGCCACAACCTTCTTATGAAGAACAGCTTAGTTCCATAACCAATGTAATTAATAGTCTGAACCGGTTTGGCGTGACGACAGCCCTTGATGGGGCCGCTTTGATTGGCCATCCTAATGGTCATACCCCGATAAAGCAGCTTGTAAAGGAAAATCGTTTGAATGTAAGAATGCCATTCATCGATCTTCAGTTCGGAGATGCTAGCAGTGGCAGCCTTGTCGACGCAGAAATAAACGCTGTAACTAAAAAATCACCGGTTAGTCCGGGAGAGAACCTGCACCAGACTATGGCACATGGTCATGAATATGAAGGTGCCGGCGAACTGCTTAGAATGGAACTTCACGATCACGAGAACTTCGACAGGCCGGCAGTGATTATCAATAAGGATTCAATGCGCCGTTACATCAGAGAGGACATTACCAAGCTTGTTGAGCGGGGTATCCCTTTTCGCATGCACATCAGCTATGATGAAAATATCACCCCATTTCTTGACGAACTTGAGGAGATAAACAAAAAGACTCCGTTTGACGGTTTACGCTGGAGCATTGAACATGCCGAAACGATTTCTTTGGAGAACGCTGCCAGGGTAAAAAGACTGGGTGGAGGTATCGCGCTGGATACAAAGCTGGCCATGCATGGTGAGGCATTTGTAAAAACCTATGGAGCGGAAAAAGCTTCACAAACTCCGAGATTGCGGGAGTTATATCACAGTGGAGTTCCGCTAACGATGACGACCGATGCATTTAGGGTAGCCTCTTTTAATCCATGGATAGGCATAAGCTGGATGACCACTGGGAAGTCAATATCGGGTATGGAAGTGCTGGCAAAAAACAATCGTTTAACAAGGGAAGAAGCGTTGAAATTGTTTACAGTAGCGCCAACCTGGTTCGAAGATAACGAGAGAGAGATGGGAAAGATCATTCCGGGTAATCTGGCAGACTTCGTCATACTCAATAAAGATTATTTCACCATTCCGGATGATGAAATAAAGACGATCTCATCTTCATTGACAGTCGTAAATGGGAGAGTAGTGTTTGGCGCGGATGAGTTTAAAAATCTGTCTCCTAAGTTGCCTGAAACGCTTCCGCTATGGTCGCCATTCAGATATTATGGTGGGTTTTATAACAACAAGGATTGATCATCATGATCTGGAGCGTTGCAAGCCAATAGATATGGACATTTATTTGTGAATTTTACTTTGGAATAGTGTTGTTACTAATAGCACTTTTAGATGCTTATATAAGTTCGATAGTTCCAAAATTCAACAAACTTGCGTTAAGTTTCCAACTGAGAAATTTGTTAATTAATAGATTTGTGTGAGAAAATATAGTAATATTAATAACTAGTTTGCAGTTTTGAAAAAAACAGTGTGACATTGGTGGCGACGTTAAAAAATAATGTAAATGATTGTCTATCAGCATTTAAAAAAAGGTGTTAATTCCTTCCTCACCGCTAAGAGAACCGAACCTGAAAGTTCGGTTTTTTTATGTCTTTTATAAGTTATAATGTAGATACTGAATGTATTATAATTTATAAAAAGGATCGAAAAAGATCGAGGGTTCAAATCCTCTATTTCCAAGCTAATTCGATATTGTTTTTTTTCTAATTTTTTCATTAATATACTGTTAACATTAATGAACTAGCTTTGATATACACTTTCATCCGATAAGTTATGAGACCATACAGCGGATTTCTGCAAAGAACTATACCTTTCTTTCTGTTAATTTTTATAATTCAAAGCGCTTGCAAAAAGGAAGGTAAAAATCCAAATTACCCTTCCGGAAGTAATGAGTATATAAATGATTGGGTAATGGATAGTATGAAAGTTTATTATTATTGGAATAGTATACTTCCGTCAAACCCTAATCTTAATCAGCAGCCACTTCAGTTCTTTTCGTCGATCAAACACTCAGGCGACCGGTTTTCAAGGCTTACCAATCCTGCAATTCGAGAGAGCTATTACCCTTCTCTTGTTCGTAATTTCGGTTTTGACCTGGCTGTTTTCCGGGAAAGTTCAGGCGTAGTCAAAACCTTTGTGGTGCTTGTTGTTCCTGGAACCAAAGCCCAGGCAATTGGATTGCAAAGAGGAGATGTGCTGAAAACTATTAACGAAACATCGCCATCCGGCAATAATATTGAAGGCCTGATAGAATCCGCAATTGCACAACGTTCTATCAGCCTTGATGTAGAAAATAAGGGCAATATAACGCTCGGTGCTGAACTTATCAGCGAAAACTCAGTATATCTTCATAAAACATTTGATAGTAATGCTAAAAAGGTTGCATATCTATTTTATAACTCCTTTGAGGGCCGGTCTAAGTATGATCTTCAGGAAGCCTTTGCTGATTTCAAGAGCAAAAACGCAACAGAACTGATCATCGATGTAAGGTATAACCCGGGAGGTGATATTGGCGTTTGTGCGGCGCTTTCCGCAGCAATTGCCAATGTTAACCCAAGTGATGTTTTTGTAGAATACAGGGGCAATGCTAATGCCGGTATACACCGGGAAACTTTTGGAAAAACCATCTCGCTTATTTCACCCGGCTATTCGTTAACCTTTGATGAACTGAGTGCAATGCGGCTACAGCTAAACCGGGTGTTTATCCTGACCGGGCCGCACACGGGTTCAGCGGCAGAGTTTCTGATAAAAGGTTTGAGGCCATGGATAAGTGTTATCCAGATCGGTGGCACTACATTAGGAAAGGATATGGCATCCTTTACGATAAAAGACAATAACCCTGAAAAATATAATAATTGGAGTATTGAGCCGATGATTTTTAAGTTATATAATAGCAGGGGTGAGGGTGATTATAATTTAGGTTTAGCGCCTGATATAGCTACAGATGAATTCAGTGAAACAATAGTTCCGTTTGGTAGGTCTGACGATCCGCTTATTAAAAGTGCCTTAGCCAGAATCAACGGAAGTTCAAATAGTGATGATATGGCTACTAAACCTGCTGTAAGACGTTTACTTTATAACTCAAGGCAGAGTATCGATAAAAATTCAGCAGATGTAAGGATAGATAAAGCCGTCTTAAGAAACATCAATTAACACATTTATAACATGAAATTAATTAAAGGCAGCACTCAATATAGATAACTTTGATGTAATAAGGCATCTACTTATGGAAAGTTTAGAAATAAATACGGTCAAAAGATTTATAGAAGGTGATGAAAAGGCCTTTGATCAGATCTTTACGTTGTTGAGCCGTAACGTTTGGCTTTATTTCTATCAAAATACACGTTCGCAAGAAATAACTGAAGAGTTGGTTCAAGATGCGTTTATGCGCCTTTGGAAGTATCGTAGCAATATCGACCAGGAACAGGGAATCAAAAAGTATCTGAATAAGATAGCACGTAGTATTTTTTATAACTGGTTGCAGGAGTTGGCAAAAGAAAGAAAAATGCAATCAGAATATATTGATCACTGTAAACAAGGTGACCAGGCAGTGAAACACGAAGATATTTATACGCGGATGGACCTTAACTCCCTGATAAAAACAAGTCAATCATTACTCCCAGAGAAAAGAAGGAAGGTGTTTTTAATGTCTAAAGTGGCGGGCTTGTCTTATAGTGAAATTTCAAATGAGCTTGCAATCGGAAAAGAAACTGTAAAAGACCATATCAGTAAGGCAACAAAAAAATTAGCGATACTCAATCAATCCGGAGAGTATTTATAGCCGCCATGCTCTTTGCGCCCGGAAAATATTTTATTACATACAGCCCCCCTTACCCTTTAGTTTTACTGTATATATCATTGTAATCGGCCAACTACAACATGCCGGCCGGTGATAGACGATGAATCAAGACAGGAAAAAGGAACTTTTAAAGAAATTTGCCGAAAGATCGCTTAGCCCTTCCGAAGAACAGGAGTTTTGGGAAATGGCAGCAAGCGGTGAATATATGTCATTGCTTGATGATGAAGCGGATCTCGATATATCCCAAACTATAAGCACACCGGATGATATTGGGGATTCCATAGCTTCTATAAAATATAATTTAACTGCCAAAATCCGCGCAGATAAGAGAAAATCGTTAAAGCCGTTATTGCGAATAGCTGCAGCTATAGCAGCCGTTTTGTTGATTTTTGCGGGCATTAAAGGTTATCAATACTACAGGTACGTTCAGGATACCAAAACGTTTATCACTGTACAGGCAAGCGTAGGGAAAACTTTGCGCGTTGTTCTTCCTGATAGTTCAAGCGTAACCGTATCGTCAGGATCAGTTCTGCGCTATCCAAAAGCTTTTCCAACTGACGAGCGCCGGGTATATCTTCAAACGGGTGAGGCTTTTTTTGAAGTAACAAAAAATCCAAAGAAGCCTTTCAGCGTCGAATCCGGAGAGTTACAAACCACTGCGTTAGGTACCTCATTTACAGTAAAGTACAACCCGGTACATCATTGGAGTAAAGTGAATCTGTACACTGGTAAGGTTGCTATCACTCCAACCGATAAAAGCTCATCTCGCTCGTCTGTGTACTTAAGCCCGGGTAAGGCTTATGAATACGCCGCAGGCGGAGGAACCTTAAGTAGTTTCACCCTTAAACCCTTTAACCCCCTTACTACAGGCCTGGCTTTTGAAAGAACATCTTTCAAGGAAGCAATTTATAAAATGTCCTCTTGGTATAAAATAAATATTGAATTTGATAAAGTTGCTACCCGGAACTTCACGGTTAATGGCGATTTTAATGGTAAAAAAGCCGAAGAAGTGCTCTCATCGCTTGCGTTTATATATCAACTTAAACTCACAAAAAAAGATAGTCTCACCTATGAATTCATAACACAATCCCGCTACTAAAAATCAAATTTAAAAAAGAAAGTGCCGTTCGGTAAAACGGCACTTTACAATGCGGGTAGCAACCCCGCTACTAAAAATTAATTTTCATACAAAAAAATCGTACAAAATTTCACGAAAATATGTTTTTCACTTTAGATATCCAAACGGATAGATTAAGAAAGAATTATCGCAATGCTCTTAAATTCAATCTTCTGTGTGTTTTTATTTTGCTTGGAACATCTTTATACGCCCAGGCTTATACCAAAATTCCTGATCCCGTTAGTTTTCAATTCAATAAAAAGGTAAACGCGGTTACCCTGTTTAAAGAATTGGGTAAGCAAACAGGTTACCAGTTTTACTATGACAACTCACTTGAAAAGGTGTTGATAGAAAAAACCCGTTATAACAATGTTTCTTTAGGAAAAATTTTAATTGATTTAACCATCCAGGGCTTCAACTTTTCAATCAATAAAAAGTCGGTTTCGGTAAATTATACTAAACCCAAGCAAACTGAACCGGCAAAACAACAGCCCGGCCGGATAGCCGGCAAGATCATCGACGAAAAGGGGGAGCTTTTGCCGGGCGCTAACGTAAAAATAATTGAACTGAACAAGGCTTTACAAAGCAGTGTCGACGGGTCTTATCAGTTTATCGTTCCGGTCGGAAAATATACCATTGAGGTAAGTTACATATCATTTCAAACCATACGTATTGCTGATGTAGTAGTTAGCAGCAATAAACTTACAAGTTTAAATGTGGCGTTAAAGCCATCTACCAATGCGTTGCAGGAAGTTGTGATTAAATCATCTTATAAAAAAGAAAGCGTAGCGGGGCTTTACGCACAACAAAAAAATGCAGCGTCGGTAACTGATGGTATTTCTGCAGAGCAGATTGCCCGTACACCTGATAATAATGTTGGCGCGGTATTGAAGAGGGTAAGCGGCCTTACAGTTCTGGATAATAAGTATGTTGTGGTGCGCGGTTTAACCGAACGTTATAATCAGGCGCTGATAGACGGCCTTACTCTCCCCAGTACTGACCTTAACCGGCGTAATTTTTCGTTTGACATTGTACCAACCGAGTTGGTTAGTAGTGTAGTAGTTAACAAAACGGCTACCCCCGATGTTACTGCTGAATTTGTTGGCGGGCAGGTAATGGTGAATACTTTAGCCATGCCGAATAATAATTTCTTAAGTATAAGCTTTGGAGCCGGGTATAACGATCGCGCTACTGGTAAAGATTTCCTTTCTGCCGGCGGCAGGGGCAAGAGTGATTACTTTGGATTTGATGACGGCAGGCGCAAACGTCCGGATAACTTGGTTTCCTGGAGCCTGGCACCCGGGCAGGATGACCCTCGTATTGAAGCTACCAATGCCAACGGATTTAAAACAGGTTATGCAGGAGCCATAGAGCAAAGCAAACGTTTTAATGCCGAAAGCTTTAAACGGTATAGTTATACAGCGGCGCCTAACCAAAACTATCGGATAACGCTGGGCCGATTGTATGACCTTGACCAGGAAAAGGGTGTTAAAATAGGGTTTATTGCCGGACTAACTTACCGCAATACACAACAGGTTAATCCTTTTAAATCAATAAGGGATGAATTTCCGACAACTGACGTATTTAACGGCGAGGATACTGACACCCTGAGAAAGGGCACAGCATACATTTTCAACACTACTTTGGGGGGAGTGTTAAATGCAGGCCTGCAAAGTCGAAAATTTAAATTGAACGTTAAAAATATATACACACGTATATTTAATGAGGAATACTATTACAGTAAAGGGCTTGACGGAAATGACCAGGGTGCTAAGCAGGAGCGCAACTTTACAGACCCTGTTTTTACTACTGTTTTACAGCATAAAATTGAAGGAGAACATAGCTTAGGACAAAAGGGCCTTAAAATAGATTGGAGCGGGGGATATGGCAATTTTAACCAGCAGCATAATGATATGCGTAAGTTTACTTATTATACTGTTGATAATACTTTTGGAACTTACTATCAACGACCAAATGTAACTACATTGGCCGCAGTTGTAGGTAATTATATATGGGATTACCGCCTATGGACAGCTATCAAAGAACATGACTTCAACTGGGCGCTGAATTTAAGTTACCCTTTCTCATTTTTTAAAGATAAAAGCCTTGTTAAAGCTGGCTACACAGGCTGGTACAAAAAAAGAAGCCAGGATATTTATTTTGCTAAAATATATGCCAAGCGTGATCAGCATTCGTTTACTGATCTTTATGAAACATTGCTTGCGCCGCAAAATGTGGGTTATGGTCTTAACCAGGCCTATTATTATTTGGATAATGGTAATGGCGGGCTTTTTAATGCCGATTCCAAATATCATGCGGCGTATGCAATGTTGGATCAGCACCTTTTTGCCAACAAACTGCGTTTAGTATATGGTGTTCGTGCCGAAAACTTTAACCTTGCCAACCGACAGGAAAATGAGGTGCGACGCAGGCAAATTGAGGAGGCAACAAAACCACCGGGTAGTGTGATTAGCCAGCCTGTACCAGTATTAACGGGAGAAAAAAACTGGAATTTTCTACCTTCCATAAATGCCATATATAGCCTTAACGAAAAAACAAATATACGTGCAGCTTACGCCAAAACCATGATCAGGCCTGACTTTAGGGAAACTGCCACCTTTGCATTCCCGGATCCATTTTTACAGGCCTCAATCAGCGGCGGCAATTTAAGCAGTACTAAGATTCAAAATGTGGATCTGCGTTTTGAATACTATCCAACTCCAGGGGAAATTTTGTCCGTATCCGGATTCTATAAATATTTAGACCGCCCGGTGGAACTGGTTAACTTAAGTCCTGCATCGTCTGTATTAACTTTAACCTATCAAAACCAGCATTCGGCTAAAAACACCGGTATAGAAATGGAATTTCGTAAATCGCTTAATGTCATAAGTCCAAATCTGGCAAACTTTACTGTTTTTGGTAATGCCGCCTATATATGGAGCGAGATAAAAACCATTTCAAAGATTAATAATCCGGCTTACCAGGATGATCCTGAAAATCAGCCTGAAAAAATAGAAGTGGTGCAGGATTTCAAACGACCGCTTATAGGACAGTCACCATATATAGTTAATGCTGGTTTAGCTTATCAGTCTAAATATGCAGGTGCAACCGCAAGCTTTAACCGGTCGGGCTATCGTTCATATGTTATTTCGGTAGACCCAGCACAAACTGAATTCCAAAGAGCGCGTACGTTGCTTGATTTACAGTTGAGTGGCCGCCTGTTAAAGCAAAGAGCTGAAATTAAGCTTAATATCGCCAACCTTTTAGATACCCGTGATGAATTTTATAGAAATGAGAAGTCATGGGAAGGAGGTGGCGATAAATATACCAGAGTTAAAGGGACGGATAATTATGAACCTGAAGATGGCGACCGCTTGCGGTACCGGATGACATATGGACGCACCTATAACTTAGTGTTTACATATAATTTTTAGCCGATACGCTGCACTATTGATAGGGCTATGCGCGGGTGAAGTATCATAACTACTCACAAATACCTGTAATATTTAACATTTGTGTACTGATATAATCCTAAAATGGTAAACCAAATTAAAAATGCAGGCGTGGCAGCTATGGTAGCCGCCGCCCTGTTTACAACAAGTTGCAAAAAAGAGAAAAGCAATGATGGTAGCGGTTACCACAATCGTTCAAAATCAGCAGGTTTCACTAACCCGACTCAAAGCATTCCGGTAAATGCTGACGGTGCTATACAGGACAACTTTGACGGTAATGCTACAGACAATGTTATTAACCTTACCAACAGCACGGTATGGTTAATAGATGGAATTAGTTATGTGCCAAGTGGTAAAACCTTAAAAATTCCTGCCGGAACCATCCTTTCATCAGGTGCGTTTAAAACTTATGCCGCTACTGAAGAAGGTGTTTCGATCATCAAAGATATACGCGGTGTACTGCTAGTAGTAAAAGGTGCTAAGCTTGACGCGCAGGGAACTGAAGCCCTTCCAATCGTGTTTACATCGCCGAATGCTCCGGGCAGCAGGGCAGCAGGTGATTTTGGTGGTATAATCTTATTAGGTGATGCCCCTACAAATCAACCGGACTATACTGAAATTGAAGGTTTGCCATATATACCCGGAACTAATACTACATACGGCGGTACAGATGTTACAGATAATTCCGGTATTATGCAATATGTCCGTATTGAATATGCTGGATATTTATTAATTGCAGACCAGGGTGTAAATGGTTTGACCTGTGGCGGAGTAGGGTCAGGTACTACTTTAGACCACATCCAGGTTACCTACGCTGGCGATGACAGTTTTGAATTTTTTGGCGGCACTGTAAACGCATCTTATTTAATTGCAGCGGGCGGATTTGATGATGATTTTGATTTTACTTACGGTTATACCGGAACCATCCAGTACGCCGTAGTTCTTAAAGCATTAAACTCTACACATAGCACAATTGGTACACCTACTATTTCTGATGCTAACGGTATCGAGTCAGATAATGACAGGCAGGGTTCATCACTTACGCCAAAAACACGTCCTGTATTAAAGAATTTCACCGTGTTAGGAACCTCTACAGATAACCCAGTGCTTAGATTAGGTGCCCGTTTCCGCAGAAACACAAATTTTGATCTGCAAAATTCAGTTATCGGCGGTTTCCCTGCAGGTGTAACTGTTGAAAATGGCTCAAGTGGCATATTTGGCACCAACATAGTGCATGCGTTCAGCGCTACCGGTGCCTATACACCTGCAAGTACGGCTACGCCTGCAAACAACTATTTGTTGCTTGGTGCTGTTGGTACAAACCCATTCTATACAGACCATACTACCGCTTACAATATTAATGCCTTGATCCCACGCTCAACTTCACCTATCGCTGCTACTCAGGGTGCTGTTTCTAAGGGTACAGCTGCGGGTGCTACCTGGTTAAAAAATTGGACGCTGTTTACTGCCCAAAATAAAGTTTATTAAGGCTATTAGCAAATGTCTGCAACCTGACACATCATGTCAAAATTTACTTTAGGTAAAGCTTTTAACAAACTGTATATTAATTATTTAATTTAAAAATTAATATTTTCTTAACAATAAATAATTTATCTTAGCAGTACTAAAAATTAATCTACAAAAAAATGGTAAAACAAATCAAAAATGCAGGCGTGGCAGCTATGGTAGCCGCCGCCCTGTTTACAACAAGTTGCAAAAAAGAGAAAAGCAATGATGGTAGCGGTTACCACAATCGTTCAAAATCAGCAGGTTTCACTAACCCGACTCAAAGCATTCCGGTAAATGCTGCAGGTGTTATCCAGGACAACTTTGACGGCAACACTACAGACAACGTTATCAACCTTACCAGCAGTACTGTGTGGTTAATTGACGGTGTTAGCTACGTGCCAAGTGGTAAAACCTTAAAAATTCCTGCCGGAACCATCCTTTCATCAGGTGCGTTCAAAACTTATTCCGCTACTGAGAACGGTGTTACAATCAGCAAAGACATCCGCGGTGTATTGGTAGTAGTAAAAGGTGCTAAGCTTGACGCGCAGGGAACTGAAGCCCTTCCAATCGTGTTTACATCGCCAAATGCTCCGGGTAGCAGGGCAGCAGGTGATTTTGGTGGTATAATCTTATTAGGTGATGCCCCTACAAATCAACCTACTACAACTGTTATCGAAGGCTTGCCTACTCCTCCATCTGGTGTAGATATCACTTATGGCGGTACAGATAACGTAGACAATTCAGGTACATTAAAATATGTACGTATCGAATATCCTGGATTGGTATTGTTCGCTAACAACGAGATCAATGGTTTAACACTTGGCGGTGTTGGTTCAGGTACTACTTTAGATCACATCCAGGTAACTTACTCTGCTGATGACAGCTTTGAGTTCTTCGGCGGTAAAGTAAACGCTACTTACCTGGTTGCAGCCGGTGGTGATGACGACGATTTCGATTTCGATTTCGGTTATACCGGTTCTATCCAGTATGCAGTAGGTGTTAAAGCCTTAAACTCTACCCACAGTACCTCTGGTGGTGTGTCTGATGCTAACGGTATTGAGTCGGATAATGATAAAACCGGTTCAACAGGAACTCCAAAAACGCTTCCGGTATTGAAAAACTTCACGCTGTTAGGAACTTCTACCGATAATGCGGTGCTTAAATTAGGTGCCCGTTTCCGCAGAAACACAAATTTTGATCTGCAAAATTCAGTTATCGGCGGTTTCCCTGCGGGTGTAACTACTGAGAACAGCGCAAGCGGTACATTCAGCACCAACATATTGCATGCATTCAGCGCTACAGGTGCCTATACACCAGCAAGTACGGCTACGCCTGCAAACAACTATTTGCTGCTTGGTGCTGTTGGTACAAGTCCATTCTACTTAGACCATGCTACCGCGTACAATGTTAACAACTTGATCCCACGCTCATCTTCACCTATTGCTGCTACTCAGGGTGCTGTTGCTAAGGGTACAGCTTCTGGTGCTACCTGGTTGAAAAACTGGACACTGTTTACTACCCAAACTAAAGTTTATTAATTAATCTTCACATTATCCACATTACCAGGCGGCTTCTAAAAAGAAGCCGCCTTTGTTAAGTATATTTAAGTATGAGAAAATTTTTAAGATGTACCTTATTAGCCTCAGGTATTTGTTTACTGGTATCAGCGTGTAACAAAGAAGCGGTTAATACAGCTGTTGATTTTGCATTACTGAACATTGATAATATAACTACTTATAAGCCCGGTGCATTAGCTATACGTTATAACGGCCAGGCTTTGAAGATGAGTAATAGCACTTTCAGCAATATAAAAGTACCGGCAGGTAAAGGCAACCTTTCCTTTACAGATTCAACCGGTAATTCTATAATAGATACCACCTTCACTTTTGTAGCGGATAAAACTATTAACTGGGTATTATTTCAGCCATCTAATGATGTAAGGCCTGTTGTATTGGAAAATAATAGTTCCAGCGAAGCGCAGCCAGATGCTGAACATATTAAGGTTAAGTTTGCTAATTTTGCCCCCAAAGCGCTTACAAAACCGTTTGATGTAATATTTTATTGGATTGACCCGAACACCTTTGAATTTATAGAGGGTGGCAAAATAGAAAACGTATCCAACAGTTTTCCTGATCAGTTTACAGAGCTGATTTATAAGCAAACAAGTGAAAGTATTATAATGATGCTTGTTGACCATGAAAGCAAATTGCCTTTGCTTGACGATGTTTATCTGGCATTGCAAGATAACTCGCAGCAAAAACGAATTCTGACATTGTTTATTTTTGAACCTCAGGAATTCGGCTCGCCAGTTACCGGTACTCCCTATAGGGTTGATGTGAAAACTTTGTTTGCCAACTAAAATTTAAACGCCTGATATGCAAGCTAAATAAATCGCATTATATTGTGATATATTTATAAAAATTCTTGCTGTGCCTCAAAACCGTCAATTAATGGACATACAGTTCTAAAGGCTGTAGTCGATGTTATTCAAGTAGATGTTCTAAGAGATTTCTGTCTATACTTATTAGATAGAATACAAGATTCCTATGCTATCAGCTCGAAAGATAAATGCAAGAGTCTTGAATGACTATTAATAGCGTCGCTATGTGATATTTAAGCCATAACTTGAAAATAATCACGCTTTGCTAAGCAATATTCATCAAGCTATTATTCGTAAATGAAAAGCCAATATTGAATAAAATTGATGGATTTTCATTTGGTAACTTTGAATGTTAAGCCATTTAAGCCCCAAAGGCATCTTAATATTCTTAATATGAACCGAAAATTTACAAGCTTATTTATAGTCATTTTTTTGTCAGTGGTGGGGTGTAGTCGTGCTGCTTATACTCAAAGTCAGAAAGCATACAATTTAATCTCTCCTGACGGAAATATTAAATTAGTTGTAGATCAGTCTACAGTTAAATTTGCGGGGGCAGCCAAATTTAGTATCTATTATAAAACGACCGGAAAGTATACACCCCTGACTTTAAACAACATCCTGGGTGTTTCAACGGATCAGGCGGAATTTAAAGTGGTGAATCTGAAGCGGGCCGGAGCAATAAACCGGATAAACGAAAAGTATGAAATGGTAACCGGCAAGCGGAGGCTTTGTGCCAATGCCGCTAACGAACGCAGTTTCACTTTCGCTAATTCAGCAGGTAAAACACTCGACGTTATATTCAGGGTTTATAACGATGGCGTAGCATTCAGGTATAAATTACCTAAGTGGACAAATACGCCCGTTAATATAAAAGACGAATACACCACCTACCAAATACCTGCCGAAACTGCGCGCTGGATACAAACCTATGACCCGAGTTACGAAAAGTTTTTTCCTTATAGCACTACAGGTAAGGGCGAAAAAAATCAGCAGTGGGGCTATCCTGCCTTATTTAAAGCCAAAAATTTACCGGTGTGGTACCTAATTACCGAAGCGGATAACAGCGATGTAAATTGCGCAGCCAGGCTCACCAACGAAGTTAATTTGAATACTTATAAAGTTACTTATTCGGAGCCAAGGAATACCTTTCAGCAGCGAGGTAACATATCACTATTACCCTGGACGTCACAATGGCATACTTTAATAATAGGTTCGTTGGCAACATTGGTACAGTCAACCCTTGTTACCGATGTAAGTAAGCCAAGTACGTTGAAAAAAACAGATTGGATTATACCTGGAAGCGTATCCTGGATATATTGGGCGTATAATCACGGCTCAAAAGACTATAAAAAAGTGGTTGAGTATGTTGACCTCGCTAAAAAGATGGACTGGCCTTATGTGTTGATTGACTGGGAATGGGATGTAATGACCAATGGCGGAAATATTGAGGACGCGGTTAAATATGCCCAATCAAAAGGCATTAAACCGCTCATTTGGTATAATTCAGGCACGACGGATTGGGCCGATGCAACACCGATAGACAGGATGCGTACCAGGGATAAACGTATCAAAGAATTTGAGTGGTTAAAAAAAATCGGCATTTATGGCGTTAAAGTGGATTTTTTTGCCGGCGATCAGCAGGATATAATTAAACTTTACCTGGATATTTTAAAGGATGCCGCCCAATATAAGTTAATGGTTGACTTTCATGGCGCGACTATTCCGCGTGGCTGGGCCAGAACTTACCCTAATTTAATGACTACTGAAGCGGTTTATGGAGCAGAATGGTATAACAATTCGGGAGTACTTACAAATAAAGCAGCTGCGCACAACACAACACTGCCTTTTACCCGTAATGTTATCGGTTCAATGGACTATACACCGGTTACGTTCTCTAACAGTCAGCATCCGCACATTACATCTTACGGGCATGAGCTGGCATTGGCGGTTGTATTTGAATCCGCCTTGCAAAATTACGCCGACCGCCCCGAGGCCTTTTACACATTGCCTGATGCGCCGCGAGATTTTCTAAAGGCAGTTCCGGCGGCATGGGATGAAACGAGGCTTATAAGCGGCTATCCGGGTGAGCATGTCGTTATAGCAAGGCGCCACGGCAGCAAATGGTACATCGGCGGCCTAAACGGGCAAGACACATCCAGGACTTTTAAATTTAAACTGGACTTCATTAAATCAGGGTCAAAAATCAGCATTATTAAAGATGGTGACAATGACAAATCATTTGAAACGACTGCTCAAGAAGTCGTAAAGGGAAATTATATTGAAATAAAATGTTTGCCGCGCGGCGGGTTTGTCGCGGCTATAGAATAATTATCCTATTTATTATTTGACTTGCTTAAATACCAGTTTAGCAACTTTGCCTTTGCCTCACTAACAATATGCGACGGTTTTAAGCGTCTGATTTTGCCGGTTAAGCAGGCCCTAGGAGTTAACATATAATTTGACCAAGGATCTAAATATCTAAATGTATAATCAGTGTATGCTGCTGCTATCTAAACACGGCACCGGATAGCGACATTGATGTTTAGCGTAAATATCTAAAGCACCGAAACACCGATATCCTTTATACGCCTTATTATTGCATCAATAATCAAGCATACCGAAAAAAACGAAAAGTTACTTTTTTTTGAAACATTATTAAAACCGTGATCGTATACTGGTGTAAGCACTTAAAAATGTGCGGCAATTTTATGGTTAAATAACGGTTTAATACATATTATTATTCTATTAATTATATTATTAATAATAGAAGAGTGAATTCACGAAAATTTAAGTAATTTTTGTGTTACGAAATTTATGCGTGACGCAAATTAACTTAAACGATTTATTGTGCATTTAACTTCTCATTTTGTTTATATAATTCCACGATATGGGGCTTTTTATCTACACATTTTTTATTTGCCTTAATCAATACTTTAATATTTTAAACAATAAGGTTGTTATGTTCTATCTGAACTAACGTTTAAAATAAGTTATTGAGTCGATAAAAAAGAAGCTGATTATATAATGGTTTTCGATGAGGAGTGAAGCGCTGTAATTATTGGTTAATGTTGCCTTCTACAGATATCTTAACAGAACTTCGTTCCACAGTTTTGATCAAAACATCGTTGTATTTTTCAAGTAAAGCGATATACTTATCCTTCCAATATGATACATTATTTTGTGGGTCCGAAGCTTGTTCGCTTTGTGTGAAGTTTTGTTGAGTGTTGTTTCCCACTTCTGCGGTGCGTTTAAAATCATCACTTTTAAACAAATGGGGAAACTCTACTGAAAAGTCGTGATTAATAATCACCCCAATTTTATAGATGATATCGGCCTTTAAAAATTGTTGGTTAAACCAGTTATAAACTGAGCGTCGGTTAACCTTGCTCAGCCTGGCTATTTCACTAATACTATACCCTTCCCGCCTTATTACCCGCTCTACTATGTGACCGTGATGTACGTCCATATCAAATACAGTTACATAAATTACTGACCTGCCTTAATTGGGCTAAACCAGTGGTAAATTATTGTTGCTTAGGCTAATAACAAAGCCACCGATAGGGTAGCTAAAAACACAATACTGTTTACTATATGTGTTGCAGGTACTACATGTTCAGCTTTAACCTTTACCATAATTACACAATTGAGCTGGTCAATGGCCATAATTACGTTTTTGCCCGAAATTGTTTTTACAATGCCGTTAGTGTTATATAGTAGGCCGTCATTTATTCGCACCTCATCGCCAATGTTAAGTTTGCTCACGTCAACTATTTCCAGGTTTTGGTAGCTTTTAACAATTTCTTCGATCCTTAGAATCTCTGTGTCATTAAGCGTTACAGGTTTATTGTTATTGGTAACAAAACTTACCACGCCTGAAGTTTGCTTTACACGTTCAATTTCAGACAACGAAATGTTTACGAATATATATGATGAGAAAAGAGGGGTATCAACTGTCTTTATCCTGTCAGCCCATTTATGTTTTGATTTAACTATGGGGCAAAAAGAATTTATGCCTTGCTGATTTAGGTTTTTGTCTACTTTCTTCTCAAACCTGGAGCGCGTATAAACCACCATCCATTTTTTTGAAGCGTTATTAGGTTTCATCAAGTTATTTTCCATGGGATTATATATATGATAATTATCATACCACAATTATCATCTGATAGTACAGGCAAATCAATTAAAAATGTATCACGCTTTGATTTAATGAATTAAAACTTTATGGAATATAAAACTAAACTATTAATTATATTATTTTTAATATTCATAGTTTTAAAATGCATTATTAATAATAAAAAAATCTTTTTCTTACTAAATATAGAAAACATACGCATTAATCAAGTGCACAGATTTGACTGAGAAAATATGCGTTTACGGTATTTTTGTTTAAAGCGAAGTGTATAATTATTACATCCTTTGAATATTATAAATTCATATTAAATGCACATTTATGTTGCTTAATGATATCTTTTTACCTCATCAATAATCAAATTTTCTCTATTGTATATGTGGCTCACATGTGAATGATTCAATTTATACAAAATCGTAACATTCAACTAATTACGAAATAATTTAGTACTTCAAACTTTATTTTTGTGACATTCTTACGGTGTATTTAAAATGATCTATAGCCGTAGATGCCCTCACATTTCAGAGAAAGCATTCACTGTAAGTGAAATGGCGAAGCTATACCAGCAACCCATATTCAATCAAGCCGGGCATCGATTAAAAACCCCGGAAAACAAATTTAAGTTCACGCTTTCAACTATATTTTAATGATGAAATATCTTACGCTATTTAGATTTTTTGCGATTTCCATTTGTATTCTATTTACTTCCTGCAGCTCTTATAAAAATATACCTTATTTTCAAAACGTAAACCGCGGTAACAGCGCTAATGAAGCCATAGATAACTTTTCGCCGCTTACCGTGCAACGCGAAGATATTTTAGGAATAACCGTAAGCAGCCTTAACCCTGAAGCCTGGGGCGATTCCAGTAACAAAACTTCAGGTTATCGTGTTGACCAGGCCGGCGAAATACAATTACCATTAATAGGTAACTTGAAAGTTGTTGGCTTAACCACTGAAAACATCTCTAAAGAAATACAAAAACGCCTTACTACATACCTTAAACAACCGTCGGTTAATGTACGGGTACTGAATTTTAAGATATCAGTAATTGGCGACGTAGCCCGACCGAACATTTACCAAATACCTAACGAACGCGTAACCGTGCCCGAGGCGCTTGGTTTGGCCGGCGACCTGAACATTACCGGTATACGCAATAACGTATTGCTTATACGCGAAATTGACGGTAAGCGCCAGTACTACAACCTTGATTTAACATCGGCTGATCTTTTTAAATCACCATACTACTACCTCAAAAATAATGATGTGCTGTATGTACAACCTGATAAGACCAAGTCGAACTCAGGCGACAGGAATTATCGCAACGCGAGTTTGATACTTTCAGCAGCGTCGGTAATTACTATCATCCTAACCAGCATCAACAATTAAGCTTATGAAAAACCAACGTTTGTTTTTAACCACCGGTGGCAGTGATGCCGACGAAGATTCGTCCAAGGACCTGCGTGGTTTATTTAACAGGTATCTGCACGCCTGGCCATACTTCGCTGTTTGCCTGGTGCTTGCTTTTATAGCTGCATATATCCATGTTAGCAATACTAAGCCGGTGTATGATGTAAAAGCCAAGCTTGCCATAAAAGATGATAAAAGCGCTTCGGCAGAGCAGCAGGCACTGGAAAAAATTGATCTGGCCGGTCAGCCTAAGGATATAGAGAGTGAGCTTGAAGTAATTCGTTCAAGGCCATTGATTCGGCAGGTGGTAGATGATTTACAACTCTGGACTAACTATAAAGCGGCTGAAAGCTATAGTGATGATGATATTTATGCGACTACGCCAGTTAAACTTAATTTGTTAGAAAGTAAAAAAGGCCCTACTTATCAGTCAATCACTATCCAAATAAAAGATGCGAATAGCTTTATGTTATTGAATGGCGATGAAGAGTCTGGTCCATACAAATTCAATACACCACTTAAAAATAGCTTAGGCAAGTGGAGCCTGACAGCAACCCCTTTTGTTGGTGATTACATAGGTAAAAAGATAAGCGTAAATACGCAAGGCGTTGAAGATGTGGTAACCTATTATCAAAACGCGGTTCTGGTATCTCTAAATAAGGATGCGCCGATAATCGAGATGGAAATAGAAGATGGCGTGCCGGAGCGAGGAAAAGCTTTTTTAAACCAACTGATAAAGGCCTATAAACTATCAAGCATTGAAGATAAAAAAAGAGCTACGCAAAGCACGCTTAAATTTATTGACGTACGCTTGTCCTCATTAAGCGGTGAATTAACTTCGGTAGAGAAAGATGTAGAAGGATTTAAAAGCAGCCGCGGCCTTACCGATATATCATCCAAATCAAAATTTTACCTGGATAACGTACAAAGTAATGATACCCGCCTGAGCGAAGTTAATGTTCAACTGAACGTTATCAGCGGCATAGAGCGTTATGTAAATTCAAGCAATAACGATGGTACAGTACCCGCTACTTTAGGTATATCTGACCCTGGATTGATAAGCCTGGTTGATCAGTTATCCAAATTACAATTGCAGCGCGATAAACTGCTAGCTACGACACCTGAGCAGAACCCCATATTTGAGCCCGTTAACAGGCAGATAAACGCTACAAAAAGCGCTATTAAAGAAACTATTAAAGGTATCAAATCATCATTGGTTTCTGTACAACGGGAATTGCAGCAAAACAACTCAGGCTTTGAGGCATCTATCAAAAATATACCCGGACAGGAGCGCCAATACATCAGCATAAAAAGGCAACAAAGTATAAAGGAAAACCTGTACATCTATCTTTTGCAGAAAAAGGAAGAAGTATCGTTAAGTTATGCTTCAACTTTAACCGGTATACATACCGTTGAGGAGCCTTATTATATATCGCCTAAGTCAAAAAAACAAGTGCCTTATGTGCTGGCATTTCTGTTGGGCATTGGCATACCCGCGGCATTTATTTATGGTCGCGATATGGTCAAGAACAAGGTAATCAACCGTGCTGAAATCGAAAAGGCCCTGACAGCGCCTGTAATTGCAGAGATCAACCAGGAAAAAGCTAACAAAGGCATTGTAATGTTTGATAAAAAAGGTTACGTAATTGCCGAGCAATTCAGGGTGTTGCGTACAAACTTACAAATGCTGTTGCCTAATAAAACCGGCCGTGTTATCATGTTCACTTCCAGTGTGGGTGGTGAGGGTAAAAGTTTTGTAACCAGTAATATGGCAGCTGTGCTGGCTGCTACTAATCGCAGGGTTATAGTACTTGAATTGGATATGCGCCGCCCTAAGCTTGCGGAAACATTAAAGTTTGACACTAACCGCCCGGGTTTAAGTAATTACTTTAAAGGTGAAGCTACGCTCGAGCAAACTGTACAAACATCACCGGTGCACAGCAACATTACCGTAATTGGAGCAGGGCTGATACCTGAAAATCCGTCTGAGCTATTGATAGGTGAGCAACTCGATATTCTCATACAAGAATTACGCAGAACATATGATGACGTGTTGATAGACACCCCGCCGCTGCATTTGGTTACCGATGCATCTGTATTATCAAGAGTTTGTGATGCGACACTTTATCTGATAAAACAAGGGTATACCGATAAATCTGAACTTAAATTCATCAGGCAGGTGATTAACGAAGATCAATTGCCGAACCTTAATATCGT
Organism: Mucilaginibacter defluvii; assembly: GCF_039543225.1. Lineage (NCBI taxonomy): Bacteria > Pseudomonadati > Bacteroidota > Sphingobacteriia > Sphingobacteriales > Sphingobacteriaceae > Mucilaginibacter > Mucilaginibacter defluvii. Next base: position 618,984 of record NZ_BAABJI010000002.1, on the reverse strand, counting down.
ATTTAACGGTATTCAGCGCACAAAATATGGTTATGGCTATAATTATGATGATAGCTACTACATCAGCACAAAACATAAGAAAAGATTAGCATAGTCGGTACGCTGTAAATGAAAACCGAAACTACAACCGCGCTGCCGGTATCAAAGTATACTAAACTGCTTGAATTAGGGAAACTGGTAACGATTACTGGCGCAGCCCAACTAATTATCCAATTAATTGGTTTTGTTAGTGCCGTAATTGTTATCCGGTTATTGCCAACACAGCAGTACGCATTGTATACGCTTGTTAATACTATGCTTGGCACCATGATTTTATTAGCAGACGGCGGCATATCAACCGGCGTAATGTCGCAGGGTGGCAAAGTATGGCAAAACAGGCAAAAGCTTGGCCTGGTAATAGCAACAGGACTGGATCTGCGGAGGAAGTTTGCCGTAGGTAGTTTGCTGGTGGCGGTACCGGTTTTGTTATATCTGCTCGTTCATCATGGTGCAAGTTGGTTAATGGCTTTATTATTAACATTGGCACTTATCCCGGCGTTCTTTTCGTCGCTATCGAGTACCTTACTTGAGGTTGCTCCTAAACTGACACAGGATATTGCGCCGCTACAAAAGATACAGGTACATACTAATATTTTGCGCCTGATACTTACATCGCTTACCATATTTACATTTCCGTGGGCATATGTAGCCATATTTGCCTCAGGTTTACCGCCAGTTTGGGCAAACTGGCAGCTTCGCAAAAAATCAGCAACTTATGCTGATATTGACCAGAGCCCGGATCCGGTTATCCGTAAGGATATTTTAACCTTTGTAAAACGCATATTGCCGGGAGCTATTTATTACTGCGCATCAGGGCAGATCACCATTTGGCTGATCTCTGTATTCGGTTCAACTACAGCTGTGGCACAAGTTGGTGCTTTAGGCAGGTTGGTGATGGTTTTAAGTGTTTTCAACGTTCTATTTTCAACCTTGATAGCGCCCCGGTTTGCAAGGCTACCCGACAGTAGAAACTTGTTGATGGGAACGTACCTGAAGATAACATTCGCCATGATATTGGCGTTGGCCGTGTTACTATTATTTGTTTGGTTATTTCCAGCGCAAATACTATGGGCATTAGGTCCGGCTTACGCTAATTTACATACCGAGTTGTTCTTAAACATTGCAGGCAGTTGTTTGGGTTTACTTGCAGGTTCTTCATTTTCGCTATATACGCACAGGGGCTGGGCTATAAAACCTGTTATACTTATACCACTGAGTATAGCTGCAATAGCAGTATCAGCCTATTTTTTAGATATATCTACACTGCAAGGCATTTTATTGCTTAATATATGCGTAGCCGGTTTTGAGGCTGTAATGCATATGTTGTTCAGTGTAATAATGATCAATAAAGTTTCCATAACAAATTAACAATATGTCGTTGTTAGCACAGTTGCCACAGGTAAGCAGCAAAAAAGGTTGGGCTTGGACCAAGGAAGTTGATCCACGTATTTATGATACGCAAAAACACTGGCCAAAAATTTCGATAGTTACCCCAAGTTACAACCAGGGTGTTTTTTTAGAGGAAACCATTCGTTCAATCCTGCTTCAAAATTATCCTAATCTTGAGTACATCGTAATTGATGGCGGCAGTACCGACGATAGTGTTGACATTTTGAAAAAGTACGACAAATGGATAACCAGCTGGGTTAGCGAAAAGGACAATGGGCAGGCTAACGCGATAAATAAGGGCATTACATTATGTACCGGTACTATATTTAATTGGATAAACAGTGATGATTACCTCGCGCCAATGTCGTTGTTTTATATCGCTCGCGCGTTTGTTAAAGGCGGCAGTGTAGCTGGTAAAGTGCATAATTTTTATCAGGACAATCCGGGGTTTAAGGATATTATACAAAACAGTGATCTTGATATAAACAATTTTTTATCGCTCAGAGATACCTTTCATCAGCCCGGTGTTTGGTGCGATCTGGATAACATACGCCAAACCGGTAAGTTCTCCGAAAGCTCATCTTACTATTTCGACCGTATATTTTTCACAAAATATTTTCTGCAATTTCCGCAGGTGATATATAATCAGAACGTGTTTGTACACTTTAGGTATCATGCAAGTTCAAAAACTATTGTAATACGCGATAGTAAAGCCGACGAACTGATCAGCCACTATTACAGGTTGATAGATGACCCAGCTTACAGGAATTACAAGAAGGAACTACAATGGGCGCTTGACTATCAATTGCTGCCCGAAAAACGCATCAGCCAATGGGAATTTGATAACATTGGCAAGCGTTTACATAACCGTCTATCCAGCTATGCCGCATTGCTGGTCAGGTATCCGGGATTGCTTCGCACACGGCACTATTTTACCAAGTTGAAACGCAGCGTGATATAACGTTTAATACGCTGCCCATTTTCTATTACAAATGAAATTCTTTTTTATCTGTGGATCACTGCAAGTCGGCAAAGATGGCGTTGGTGATTATGTGCGCCGCTTAGCTTGTATGCTGATAGTCGATGGCCACCAGGTAAATGCCGTTGCTTTAAAAGATCATCACGTAACTGTACATGAAGACGGTGTGCAGCAACTTAACGGCATCGAATTACCCGTATTACGGCTGCCCGCGACGCTAAGCAGCCACGAGCGGTATAAGTTGCTGAGCAAAAAAGTTAAAGCCTTTTCGCCAGATATGATAAGCTTACAATATGTAGGTTTCGGGTTTCAAAAATATGGCTTGCCTTTTGAAATGCTTTCAGGTTTTAAAAAAGCAATTGCCGGTATAAAATTGCATGTTATGCTGCATGAGCTTTGGTGTGGTATGGCTGTAACCGCGGGGTTTAAAGAGCGGGTGTTGGGGATTATGCAAAAGCATTTTTTGAAGACTTTAATATCAAAGCTAAAACCACAACGTGTATTTACCAGCATTAAACCCTACCATAATTACTTAAAACAGATACAGGTTGAAGCGGATATAGTGCCCATATTCGGTAATATACCCGTTAACGAATATGGTGATGATCAAGAGTGGAAGCAACTCGGTTTAAGCAAACACTTGTCACTATTATCTGGCATGGAAAACAGGTGGTTGATAATCGGTTTTTTTGGCACAAGCTACAACTGCCCCGGCTTGCATGAAATGCTGGAGACCATTGATCAGGCTGCAAAAAAAGCCGGATTGAAATTAGGCGTATTGCTGATAGGCCATAGTCGCATTCAAAACGTCGCTGAAATACTCAAAAATATTCCCGGTGCCGTTTATTGGCAAACAGGTGCGTTAGCCCCCGCCATGATAAACCGCTGTATGCAGTTGGTTGATGTTGGCATAGTTACCAGCCCGGTAGATGGCATCAATAAAAGCGGGGCAGCCTTAGCATGGATGGAACGTGGAATTCCGGTGCTGATATCCGCTTTTGATAAAACGTATGACGATAAAGAAATGAAAAAGCTTGGCATATTCCAGGCGTCATCTGTAAATAATGTTATTGAGGCTTTAAACGCCAGGAACAAACTTACGCCTCCGAACTATTTAAATAAAGCAGCCGAAGCTTATCTGAAATGTGTGTAACACGAAGCGGCAACAATCACTTATCCGTGAATAATAAAAAAAATATTTTGCTAATGGGGCATGTTGATGGCCTCGGCGGTGCCCAGATAGCTTATCGCGAGTTGATTGACTTTGTTAAGGCTGAGGGTCATAATCTCAGGATCATCAATATTACTGACGATAAAAAAGGCGGTCGTGCAATTGATGCCGAACTTGTTTTAGGCCGTGTTGAACACAAGGCTCCAGGCTTGTTTGATAAGATAAAAAAATACCGCTCGCTGCAATCAGCAGCAAAAAAGGCAAAAAGGTTTAAGCCTGATGTATTTGTTAGCATCGGCTTATCAAACTCATCAAATTTTATTACGCGCTATCTAAGTAATGATTGCTTTAAAATAGCGCAGGACTTTATAGCCAACCGCTCAAAGGATGAGGAAATATGGGCCAAAAGCCGCGGCAGCTTTAACGGCATCGCGGTACAGGCGCCATCCATGTTAATATATTGGCAAACCAACCTTGCTGATGCATCGGGCGTAAATTGGTTGCCGTGTTTTCCGGCTCCACCCGTAAGTGGTGTATTACGAAAACAGAATGACAGCGCTAAGCAGCAGATAAGACTGGCTTATTTCGGCAGGTTGGCAGGCAATAAAGGTTTACCGTTACTATTTAATACGCTGAACACTTTGCCGGACAGACAAAATATAACGCTTGACCTGTGGGGAAAGGGCGAGGAAGATGCGAACCTGAAAAAGCTTGCCGGAGAACTTGATCTGAATAATATAGTGAATTTCAAAGGTGGTTATCCGGCCGACAGAGAAGGTGCTGAACTGATGGCATCATATGATGGCTTAGTGCTTACGTCTACTGAAATGGAGGGGCTACCACTGGTGCTGCTTGAATCAATGGCTTACGGCCTGCCGTTTATGGCCACCAACATTGGCGCAATACGCGATTGCTGCATTGATAACCCGGATACTGTTTTGGTTGAACCGAACCAACGAGCTATAAGTGAAGGTTTATCAAAACTGATTGCCAGCATAAAAACCAAGGCTTTTGATCCTATTAGATTGAGAAATTATTACGACCAAAACTTCTCACATAAAGTAATGGCCGACCGCTGGCGTATTTGCTTTAACAACCCTAAACAATTCTTCAATGAAGTACAATAAAACAATCCTGATAACCGGTGCGTCCGGCTTTTTAGGAACCTGGCTTGCTGATGAATTAGCTGAGCAAGGCTATAACCTGATCGGCATTGATATGCGTGCACCATTGCGCCCGGCTTTGTGGGATGGCTTTGCCACGTCATCATTAGAAACAGTTGATTTGGACAGGTTGCTGCAAGGGCACAAACTGGATGCGGTTTGTCATTTAGCAGGTGGAGCTTCAGTTGCAGCCTCAGTTAATGATCCTTACAGTGATTTTTCGAGTCTGCTGCCCGGCACGGCGAGGTTAGCTTTATATATTGCAAAAGCACAATCCGAAGCTAAATTGCTTTTCTTTTCGAGCGCCGCGGTGTATGGCAATCCTAAAACATTACCTATAACAGAGCAAACACCGGTTATGCCGATATCGCCATATGGTATACATAAGGCCACGGCAGAAACCTTGCTGATGAATTATTCGCGTGCTTTGAATTTACAGGTTGTTGTATTCCGCATATTTTCGGTTTACGGACCGGGCTTGCGCAAACAACTGATATATGACGTTACCCAGCGCGCCATACAAGCGGCTACCTTGGGTCAAAAAAGCATACAGCTGTTTGGTACCGGTGCCGAGAGCCGCGATTTTATGTATGTACGTGATGTATGCCGTGCAGTAACCAGCGTTATTAATCAGCAACAAGGCGAAAAATATTCGATATACAACCTGGCATCAGGGATTGAAAGTACCGTTGCGGATGTTGCCCGCTGCCTGATCGGTAGTTTGAATATTGATATGGAGATCGCTTTTGATGGTAAAGTGCCGCCTGGCGACCCTACCAACTGGCGAGCCGATGTAAGCAAGTTAGACGATATTGGTTTCAGTTCGGTTTATTCGCTTAACGAGGGGCTTAACGAGGTTGCGCAGTGGGCGAAGGTTACCGTTTAAGATATTAACATTAGCTTGAGGGTATAGCCGATACATGAAACACAACTACCAGCTTGATGCCATGCGTGCCATAGCCGCTTTAGCTATTATCGCCTATCATTACACGCTTTTTCCTTGCGGATGGATCGGGGTGCAATTTTTCTTCGTGTTGTCTGGTTTTTTGATATCGGGCATTGTTATAAAAAACAAAAAAGCTTCAGCAGAAGTAAAAACCGGCGCGTTTTTTAAAGATTTTTACAAACGCCGCGCATTACGTTTGTTCCCATTATACTTCGGCTACATTGCAATACTGGCACTGTTTAATTTTTTCGCCGGTAAGCCCGAAGCTTTCGATAAAGAATGGCCCTGGTTGGTGACCTATTCAATTAACTTCAGGTGGCTGTTTCAGGATTACACATTCCATATGGTCTACGGCCACTTATGGAGTTTAGCGCTTGAATGGCAGTTTTATTTGATATGGCCTTTCTTTTTGTGGTTTGTACCTCAAAAACGGATTACCTTAATATTAATATGCCTGCTTCCACTAAGCATGCTTGTAAGAATAGCAGGCTACTCCGTTAACGAACATTTGCCATACCTGGTTGGCTATAACGGAAGTGCCACAGCTAAAGCGCTTGCACCATATGTATTACCTTTTTCGCATATAGACGCTTTTGTGTTTGGCGCTTTGCTTTGCAAGGTAAAGGTTCGCAATTTTTTAAGCAAGCCACAGGTAATTTACACCTGCATGGCGCTGGTTGTTATCACCGGGTTATTATTAGTAGCCTTTATACCATCTTATTCGTTAGCCGCTATAGGCTGGCCAAGCAATTTGCCGATGGCTTATCAGTGGGTGTGGGGATATTCGCTTTTAAACCTTACCAGCGCCGCCATCATAGCCGGTATCATTGAAAAAGGACGGGCGAGGATATTGGCTTTGTCGAGATCATCAGTGCTACAGTACTTAGGTAAAATATCGTATGGTATTTATGTATATCATCCCATTGTGATATTCGGAATGCTTAATGTTCGTGATAAAGCGCCTGCGTTTGCCGGCAAACCTATGGTAGAGCTAATTATTGTAACAGTAATTTCGATAGTTATTGCACACCTATCATATGAGTACTTTGAAAAAAGATTTCTCACAAAAAGAAAACCTCAACAGGTAACAAACGACTTTACGTCCAAAGTTACCCAAGCACCTGCCGAACGCCTAACACTCGAATTGCAGGAAGTTAACAACTAAACATGATGAATGATAGCCACAGGCAATTATTAGTGATTGCGCCTACTTGTCCGCCGGGTGTATGCGGTGTGAGTGATCATGCTTTCCGTACGGCGCTGGCTTTGGGCAAATATTACCTGGATATAAAAATCGGCGTACAATATTTTCCGGCAGATGAAATAGAAGTTCCGCTGGAGTTGAGTGCTGATAACTGGGAAACTGCCTTAAACGGTAGTATCAGCAGCACCTATCCGACCGATGTGTTATTGAACTATACACCAAAAAGCTATTCACGCTTTGCATTACCTTTCAAGTTGCTATCGGCATTAAAAAAATTCAAGAAGGCTTCGCCTGCCAACCGTTTGTTTGTGTATTTCCACGAAACGTGGGATGGCGGCAAAAATTTAAAGCCACACCATAAGTTACTCGATGCCTTTACAAAGTACACGGTAAAGGTTTTAAGTAAGCAAGCCGACGGCATTACCGTAGTTACCAACGAGCAGAAACAAAAATTAGAATCGGTATTGGTAAACCCAAAAGTGCACTTAAGTATGGTAGGTGCCAATATTTTACCATTTGATAAGGAGTATGGACTTAAAAGTGCCCGCAATCCGGGCGAGTGGATCATATTTGGTTTAGCGCACACGCGATTGTGGACATTGCAGCAGCATTTACCATTAATTAAACAGCTTTATCAAAAAGGGGGCATTAGTAAATTATACGCTATCGGCCCTAAAGATAACGCCTATGCAGAGCAGGAATTGAACTTGTCCAATGCCGAGATAGGCGAGGGTGTGCTGGTACAGATGGGTGTGTTAAAACCGGCAGAAGTATCTGCCATGATGCTGAGCGCCGAAGCCGCACTGGTAGGGCAAACTGCCGATAGTTTACGTAAATCAGGAACTTTTGCAGCTTTATCAGCCCACGCCGTGCCTGTAGTTTGCGAGGCCCCGCTTACGCTGGATGAGCCGCCGGGTTATGCCCTGTTTCGTCCGCAGGAATTAATGGAAAATTATAGCCTTGTTGGTACTGCTGAGGGCGAAAAGCGTCGTCAGTTACTGCACCAATGGTTTTGGCTTACCCGCAGTTGGGAAGCCATAGCGCTGGATATGTACAGCTGGATAAAAGAATAAAGGATGAGTGTAGTTATTTCACATCCAACCGGTAACCGCAACGTGCGCGCTGTTATAGCCAGTTTGGCTAAATCAGGCATGTTGTCTGCATTCCATACCACGCTGGCTACTCATCAGGATTCAGCCTGGTTAAAGTTGCTGCCCGCTAAAGTGCGCGCTGAGCTTATGCGCCGGTCGTATCAGGTACCTATGGGCAGTTTATATACGCGTCCTGCGCTTGAATTGGTTAGGATGACGCTACCTCGTTTAGGTATTAACAGTTGTACTGAGCATGAAAAAGGCTGGGCAAGTATTGACGCCGTTTACCGCGACCTGGATAAAGCCACAGCCAAGCGTTTAAGATACTTCTCGCGAGATAAAAACATAAATGCGGTTTATGCCTACGAAGATGGTGCATTGGCAACCTTTAAAGAAGCTAAGCGCTTAGGTTTAAAATGTATATATGATTTGCCGATTGCTTATTGGGAAACAGCACAAAAGCTGCTTAATGAAGAAGCTTTACGAATGCCTGAATGGGCTATCACTTTAGGTGGCGGCATTAATGATTCGGAAGCTAAGCTTGAGCGTAAAACCCGTGAATTAGAGCTGGCTGATGTTGTCGTGGGGCCGGGTTCATTTGTAATGGATTCACTGCCGAAATGGGCTGCAGCCAAACAGCGTATTGTTTCGCCGTTTGGATCACCATGTTTTGAGCATAACAAAGAAACCACTGATATAAACAAGCCGCTGCGCGTGCTATTTGCCGGTTCAATGGGCCAGCGAAAAGGACTTGGCGATTTGTTTAAAGCCATTAAACTCCTCAATACAAAAAATATAGAATTGGTGGTAATGGGTTCATTACTCGCGCCGATGGAATTTTATCGCAAGCAATTGCCCGGATTTACTTATGAGCCCGGTCGGTCGCACGATCAGGTATTGGAGTTGATGCGATCATGTGATGTGTTTTGCTTGCCCTCAATTGTTGAAGGCAGGGCATTGGTAATGCAGGAAGCCATGAGTCAGGGCTTGCCCATCATCATCACACCAAATACCGGCGGTGCTGATCTCGTAGAAGAGGGTAAAACAGGCTTCCTGGTCGATATCCGCTCGCCACAAGCTATTGCTAAAACGATAGCCTGGTTCGCAGACAACCGCGATCAACTCCCTGAAATGAGTAAAAAAGCACAAGTGAAAGCCGCCGCCTACACATGGGAAAATTATGGCGACAATATTATGCAGCAACTAAGCACTTATACACAGTAATGAAACAGCTTAATAATACTGTTCTGGCAGGTGTGTATAACAGCCTCGATCTGACCAAGACGCATATTCTGGAGCCGGTAAAGGAGAAGGATGCTAATTTATTGCTTAAACGCGGTATATGGGCTTACTTTCTGTTACTGATTTTTGAAGGAGCCTTGCGTAAATGGGTGTTACCGGGTTTAGCCACGCCGTTACTTGTAGTGCGCGATCCAATTGCGCTTTGGCTGGTAATGCTGGCCTGGAAGCGTAACCTGCTGCCTGCAAATTTATATGTGACCGTTATCATGATCGTAGGTGCGTTGGGTGTAATAACCGCGCTTGCATTTGGGCATGGCAACATAGCAGTAGCCATTTACGGGGCCAGAATATTGATGTTTCATTTCCCGCTCATATTCGTGATAGGGCGGGTGCTTGATCGTGATGACGTAATACGGGTCGGGAAATTTACGGTTTGGCTCACCATACCCATGGCTATACTGATAGCCATGCAATTTTACAGCCCGCAATCGGCGTGGGTAAACCGGGGTATTGGCGGTGATGCCAAAGGCGGTGGTTTTGATGGCGCAATGGGCTTTTTCAGGCCACCGGCAACTTTTTCGTTCACAAACGGCACAGCCTTGTTTTTTGGCTTTGCATCGGCTTATATATTTTACTTCTGGCTAACGCCTAAAAGTATAAATCGAATAATATTAATAGGTGCCACATTGGGTTTATTAATGGCTATACCGCTGTCAATCAGCCGTAGTTTGCTATCATTAGTGCTGGCTTGTATATTATTTACGCTGATCGCTATGTCACGTAATCCCAAATACATTGGCAAAATCATTATGGCGGCAGTTGTATTAGCAATATCAATTGGCGTATTGAGCCAAACTAAATTCGCAGCAACACCAATAGCTGTTTTTACCGACAGATTTACGAATGCCAATGAAACCGAGGGCGGTGTTAGCGGCGTATTTGTTGACCGCTTTTTAGGGGGCATGGTAGGCGCTATTATAGAATCAGCAGAGAAACCGTTTTTTGGCTATGGTATAGGCATGGGTACCAGCGTAGGCAGTATGCTTATAGCCGGAGATCATACCGTTTATCTGATATCCGAAGGGGAGTGGGGGCGATTGATCGGTGAAATGGGTATTATTATGGGTTTTGCAGTGATTATCATCCGTGTAATATTTGTAATCAACCTGGGGTGGGACAGCTTTAAACGTGTCAGCCAAAATGATTTTTTACCCTGGATGATTTGCAGCATCGGTATCCTCGCTATTATGCAGGGGCAATGGGCGCAGCCCACCTCATTAGGGTTTGACGTAATACTCGGCGGCATAACAGTAGCAGCCTTACGCAAGCCTAACCGCAAGTTATGGCTGGTTAAAACCCTCGAAGAGAATGAGGCTACACCCGTAGTCCGTTCCGGCAAATAATTCCTGTATCTAACTACTCAAAACATTTAACCTTAAATAAGATGCTTGAATCATCATATAACCAAAGCCTTTATGCTGCTGATGCCGGTATGTCCTATCTGCAGTCGGTTGATGAATTAATAAAAGTACTATCGGCAAGCGTGCAGCTTGAAGAGGGTATAGATACCGCCGCTCAAGCTATAAAAAGATGCATACTGAATGGCGGCAAGCTCATAACCTGTGGCAATGGCGGGAGCGCAGCTGATGCACTACATTTAGCCGAAGAACTGGTAGGCCGCTACAAAGCCGAACGCCGCAGCCTGCCCGCTTTATGTTTAAATGCTGATGTAACCGCGATAACTTGTATTGGGAACGATTATGGTTTCGAACATATCTATTCGCGACAGTTAGAAGGCCTGGGCAAACTTGGGGACGTGTTAGTAGGGTTTAGCACCAGTGGTAATAGCCCTAACATAATCAAAGCTTTTGAGCAAGCCGCAGCCCAGGGTATTACCACCATATTTATGGGCGGTAAAGATGGCGGTGCAATAAAAGATATGTGCGATATACAATTGATTGTACCAAGTAATACCACGGCCCGAATTCAGGAAGTACATACCCTGATATTGCACCAGTGGCTTGAGGAACTGGATGCCACCGATTGGAGCAACCTTAAATAACAGTTGCATGAACCTGACTTATTTGCTTAAAAACCTGAATACCGTAAAAGTCATGGTAATCGGGGATATGATGCTCGACCATTACGTTTGGGGCAACGTTACCCGTATATCGCCGGAAGCGCCGGTACCGGTTGTGCACGTAGCTGATGACAGCTACACGGCAGGCGGCGCGGCCAATGTAGCTTTAAACCTGACTAACCTGGGTGTAGAAACTCATATTATTGGCCATTGCGTAAAGGATGACGCAGGTGAGCGTCTGCTTAAAATTCTGGCAGATAAAAATGTAAATTACATATCACCTGAGGTACTGTTTCAATCGCCAACTATTGTAAAAACCCGCGTGGTAATACAATCGCAACAGCTTTGTCGTATTGATAGGGAAGGCCAACGTGAATTTTACGCCATTGATTCATCACCTGATTTTGAGAAAATGCTTGGCACGGCCATGAGCGAGGTTGATGCCGTTATCGTGTCAGACTATGCGAAAGGTGTTATAACGCAGTCTTTGCTGGATTCAGTTTTAAAGATTGCTAACAGCATGCCCAACCTATTGGTAGCGGTTGATCCGAAACCGGCGCGCAGGCTATCGTTCAGCGGTGTTGGCTTACTAACTCCAAATAGAAACGAAGCACTTGAATTGGCAGAGTTACCGGCACCGGCCATTGGCGAAAAATATCCGCTTGACGAAGTTTGCCGTCGCATACATGAGATTTATAACCCCGAAACTTTAATAGTTACCCTTGGCGCCGATGGTATGGCCATAAGCGAAAAGGGCGAAGTTATTGAACATTTACCAACCGTAGCCAGGCAAATATTTGATGTATCGGGCGCGGGCGACACCGTGATCGCTACTCTTACAGCGGCAATGGCCGCCGGCGCAAGCGCTGCCGAAGCCGCACGTTTAGCCAATGCTGCGGCGGGTTGCGTAGTAGCTCACTTAGGGACAGCACCTGTATTAGCCGACGAGCTTGAAGACTGGCTGCTGAAAGCGGATTTAACCTATCATACTATATAACCAAGGTGGCAGAGTCAGCTAAAAAAGTACTTATATACAGGCTCGGCAGCCTGGGCGATACCATTATGGCATTGCCATGCTTTCATAAAATAAAAGAAAGTTTTGCCGATGCTGATATCACCCTGTTAACTAATAAACCGGTAATGGCAAAAGCCGCCGCGGCTGAAGCTGTTTTGGGTAGCGGTTATTTTTTCGATCGCATTATCAATTATCCGGTGAGCACCCGCAGTCCACGCATATTGTTTGCGTTGATTATGCAGATACGCCAGTTAAATATTGATACGGTGGTAAATATTAATCCTGCCCGGTCAAAAATGTCGTTACTACGTGATTATTGGTTTTTTAAGGCCGCGGGAATTAGGAATTTGATAGGCTTTGATGCACAAAACGAAGATTTTGAAGTTTGCGTTGATGAGGCTACCGGTATAAACGAGTGGGAAGCTAAACGTTTGGCACGTCGCATTAAGTCATTGGGGGCATTGCCGCTTGATGATGATCGGTACTGGGATTTGAAACTAAATCATCAGGAATTGCAAACTGCGGATGCCATGACCGCTGCATTGCCAGATGACATGCCGATTTTAGCCATATCATTAGGCACTAAAAATCCTGCAAACGAGTGGGGAATTGAAAACTGGCAGTTGCTGTTGCAGCAGTTATCCGGTAGGTTAAATGGTTGGGCACTGATGGTTATTGGCGCGGCTGACGAAGTTGAAATAGGCGAAAAGTGCCTTAAAGCCTGGTCCGGAACTGGAATAAATTTTTGCGGAAAATCATCACCCCGTGTATCAGCAGCTTTACTACAAAAAGCCACGGTTTTCATCGGGCACGATAGCGGGCCTATGCATCTGGCTGCATGCGTAGGTACGCCGGCTATAGGTATTTACTCGGCACGCAACATGCCGGGGCAATGGTTTCCCCGCGGCAGCAATAATCGTATCATTTACCGTTTGCCGGAGTGTGCGGGTTGTGGCCTGGAAGTATGTATTGATCAACAAAAAAAGTGCATCCTATCTATTACCGTTCACGAGGTAAAGCAGGCGCTGTTTGATATCCTTTCTGTAATAAATGAGGGCAAACAACAACAAAAGCTTATAGCGCAATATTAGCAATGAAAATACTTCACGTTATCAGTAGCATGAACCCTGAAACAGGCGGTGTTTGCGAGGCTGTGCGCTTATTGGCCGAGGGATTAACCGAGACTGGCTTTTATAATGAGATAGTTAGTGTTGACGATAAAATATACCATCCCGGCAGTGCCGTTAAGCAACACGCGCTTGGGCCTAAAAAAGGTCCGTGGTATTATAGCAAGCAGTTATTACCATGGTTACTGCAGAACTTAACCCGCTTTGATATGGTGATAGTTCACGGTTTGTGGTTGTACCATGGTTACGCAGTTAATAAAGCGATTAAACAGTTAGATAGAAATGCTGAAGGCATACTGCCACGCTTTATGGTTATGCCACATGGTATGCTCGATCCTTATTTTCAGCGGGCTAAAGGTCGTCGTCTTAAGGCGCTTCGTAATGTAGCTTATTGGGCATTGATTGAGAAAAACGTAATTAATAATGCAGACGAGCTGCTATTTACCTGCGAAACGGAGCTGTTGCTCGCGCGAGAGCCTTTTAAACCATATTATCCTAAAAGAGAAACTGTAGTAGGGCTGGGGGTGCAACCGCCGCCGGCCTATACACAGGCAATGACGGATGCTTTCCTAAAAAAAGCACCTGATTTGCAACAGAGATCTTACTGGCTGTTTTTGAGCCGTATTAATGAAAAAAAAGGTTGCGACTTAATGCTGCAAGCATATAAAAGCTTAGCAGAGCGGGTAGCCGCAACGGGAGATACATCGCGCTTTCCACAATTAGTGATAGCAGGCCCCGGCGTAGAAACGGCCTATGGCGAGCAGTTGGAAAATATGGTAAAGCAATCAGCTGTTTTGAATGACCGTGTGCATTTTCCGGGTATGTTGAGTGGCGATGCCAAGTGGGGCGCTTTTTATGGCTGCGAAGCATTTGTATTGCCAAGCCACCAGGAAAATTTCGGCATTGCTGTGGTTGAAGCATTGGCTTGCAGCAAACCTGTGCTGATATCTGATCAGGTAAATATCTGGCGTGAAATCAACAAGGCCGCTGCAGCTATCGTAGGCCCTGACACTGTGGACGGAACATTTAACACGCTGAAAAAATGGTATAATCTATCAGCTGAAAATAAGCAACACATGAGCAATGCCGCTATAGAGTGCTTTGAGCAGGCCTTCTCAACAAAAGCGAACATCGAACGCTTCAGCGAAGTGTTGCTAAATAACCATTCATTAAGTATAAACAAAAACAAACTGATTGATCAGTATGCTTTCATATCATAGCGCCGATAGTTCTGACGGGTATTTGAGGCCGGTATTCTCGTTTTCAAATAAGTTACGACGCTTTTGCTGGAATATAACCTGGCTGTTACTTTGCCGTTGGACGCCCAACCCCATGCATCGCTGGCGCGTGTTTATCGTTCGCATATTCGGCGGAAAAATAGGCGACAAAAATGTGATTTATCCGGATTGTAAAATTTGGGCACCATGGCTTCTTGAAACGGAAGAAATAGTGACTATCGGTCCTGGCGTTGAGATTTATAACCCCGGCGGCGTTTACTTGTCTCACCACGTAATATTGTCGCAATACTCGTTTTTATGCGGCGCTACGCACGATTATAACACGGCCGACTTCACGTATATCATGAAAAAGATAGTGCTGGAGCCGTATGTATGGATCTGTTCAAAAGCGGTAGTATTACCCGGGGTTTACTGTAAACAGGGTAGTGTTTTGGGTGCTTCTTCAGTAACCTCGTCAAACCTCGAAGCCTGGACAGTGTACGGCGGTCATCCGGCAAAAGAACTGAAAAAGCGTACCGACTTTGTTAATCATAAATAAACCTTAACCATGTTACTAACTGATGATGCTGAAGCTTATGACCTTTGTGTTATAGGCAGCGGCCCGGCCGGAATTATTCTGGCATTAGATTATGCGCGGCTCAATCCGCACAAAAAAGTTTTATTGGTTGAGTACGGAATTAAGCAACAAGTAAAAGAAAATCAACTTGATAGCAGCATTCAGATAAACAATCCAGTTAATCATCATCAGCCTTATGAGTGTACTAACAAGGGCTTGGGTGGTACATCTGCTACCTGGGGCGGGCGCTGCGTGATGTATGACGAGGTAGATTTTGAAGACAGGCCAATACTTAACGGTAATTGCACCTGGGATAAAAATATATTGACTGACATAAAGGATCATCTACCAAAAGCTGCCGAATATTTTGAATGCGGAAAGCCTGATTTTGATGTTGCGGCTTTAACAAACGTAACACCAAGACCGATAGCCGAGGGCTTTAAACAAGGTATTGTAACTGATACCATGCTTGAACGATATAGTATGCCTACACGTTTTGGCGACAGATATGCAACAGAAATAGCCGCTCAACAAAACATCACTTTGATTGAAGGTTTTGAAGCGCGAGATTTTGAACAGCCTAACGCGAAAAGCAAGGTGTCATTTTTAACGCTGCAACATGTTGCTACGCAAAAACAAGTAATAGTAACAGCCGATAAATTTGTTTTAGCCGCAGGTGCACAGGAGAGTACCCGCATATTACTCCGCAATCCACAGTTATTTAAAAACGTTGGCTGCGTGCCTGCTGCTTTAGGCAAATATTACCAGGGGCATTTATCTGGTAAAATAGCATCAGTGCAATTTTATGGTGATCCTAAAAAAACAGATTACGGCTTTATAAAAGATAGTGATGGCGTTTACACACGCAGACGTTTTCAGTTCAATAATAAGTTTTTAAAGGACAATAATTTACTTAATACCGCATTGTGGCTTGATAATCCATTGTATTTTGACCCTAAGCATCGCAGCGGTGCCATGTCCTTCATGTATCTGGCTATGATAACGCCGGTATTAGGCAAAAAACTGGCGCCTCCGGCTATAGCGCATTCTATTACTAAAGGCAGGATAAACAATATACCGGCACATTTAGGTAACATAGCCAGGGGAGCGCCCCGGTCGTTTACAAAACCGGCCGCTATTTTTTATAAAAGATACATCAGCAAACGCAAATTACCGGGCGTATTCCTTTATAGTCCTAAAAATACATACGCCTTACATTTTCACGCGGAGCAAATTCCTTTTGAAGAGAACCGGATGAGGCTGGCACCCGATGGGGAAAGGCTGATCGTCGACTATAAATTAACTGATGCCGACGTTGCCTCAGTAATTAAACTGCATGAAGTACTCGATAATTGGCTGCGCACCATCCATTGCGGCGAACTTAAATACTGGTTTGATAAGGATGAACTTCCTCAGGCAATCAAGAACATGTCAAAAGATGGATTGCACCAATGTGGCACTACACGCATATCTAATTCGGCCGAAAAAGGCGTTGTTGATACCAATCTGAAAGTTTGGGGTACAAGTAACATTTACGTTTGCAGTAGTTCCGTGTTTCCTACATCAGGGCAGGCGAATCCAACCTTCATGCTTGGTGCTTTTGCTGTAAGGTTGTCGAGGTATTTAAGCTATACCGAAAAGAAAAGCAAAAAAACATTTAAAACACAATTTCAAGGTGTTAAATCTATCGATTTAAACTGATCATGATTTCCGTAATTATACTTACCAAAAATGAAGAAGCTGATCTGCCCATCTGCTTACAATCATTGCAATGGACAGACGATGTGCACGTGCTCGACTCGTTGAGTACGGATCGTACAGTTGAAATCGCTTATCAATATGGCGCTTCTGTAGCAACCAACGCATTTGAAAGCTTTGGCAAGCAACGCAATTTTGCCCTGCAAAATATCAGCTTAAAATATAACTGGATCCTGTTTCTGGATGCGGACGAAGTGGCAACTCCGGAATTTGCAGCAGCTGTCTTAAAAACAACTGCCGAAGCTGATGAAAATATAGCAGGTTATTATTGCTGCTGGAAAATGATGTTGGAAGGGCGCTGGCTAAAGCGTTGCGATAACTTTCCGAAGTGGCAGTTACGCTTGTTACGTAAGGGTAGAGTTACATATACCGATTTTGGCCACGGGCAAAAGGAAGATCAGGTATTAGGAAAGGCTGAGTATCTGAGAGAACCGTACCTGCACTATGGTTTTTCAAAAGGCTGGTCGCATTGGATAGAACGGCATAATCGCTACTCAACGCTCGAGGCTGAAGCCAGGTTAAAACATCGCCCACCGTTTAAAAACATTTTCAGTAAGCATGGCAGTACGCGTAATCCGGCCTTAAAATCGTGGTTGAGCCGTGTGCCAGGCTGGCCGTTGTTGCGGTTTATACATGCATATATTTTTGCACTCGGTTTTACCGAAGGAATACAAGGGCTTACCTATTGCATCAATATATCTTACTATGAATACATGATCATTATTAAAATGAGAGAGATCATGACAAATAACAAGGTGAAAACGCAAAACGTTGACGCACCTGCTCATAACGATACCGAAGCTGCAGCACTGGTGTTGCAGGCATCCGAATAAATATTCTATTTTAACTATTAGTGCCCTCCCCGGGGTGCGTAAATTAAACCAACATTATGGCTAAAGATGTACCTGAGCGTGAACAGAGCAATTTAAACGCTCCGTTAAAAAGTATTTTGCTAATCGGCATTAACTTTTCGCCTGAACTTACCGGGATAGGTAAGTATACCGGCGAAATGGTTGACTGGCTGGTTGAAAATAATTTTCAGTGTAATGTGGTCACGAGTTTTCCGTATTATCCTTACTGGCAAATACAAAAACCTTATAAAAACAATTTCCACACCCGCGAAACACTGAAGAACGGCCGGCTTAACATTTACCGTTGCCCTATGTATGTGCCTGCGCAGCCAAGCGGCATGAAAAGGCTGATCCATGAGTTCACCTTTTTCTGCTCGGCGTTGCTTATGGTAATATATTTGCTGTTTAAGCCAAAAAAGGATTATATTTTTTGCGTGGCACCACCATTTCACATCGGTTTCCTGGGCTTGATTTACCGCTTTTTTAAAGGTGGAAAAATTCTATACCATATTCAGGATTTGCAAATTGAAGCGGCACGTGAGCTGCAGATGCTGAAATCTGACAAAGCCTTTAAAGTACTATTTGGTATGGAAAGGCAGATATTGCAGAGGGTTGATTTTGTAAGCACCATATCAAGCGGTATGCTTAAAAAAGTATCAAAAAAGGCAGATAAAGAGGTTTTGTTTTTTCCGAACTGGGTTGATACCAATGCCTATTGTCCGTTGTATGATAGCGCTGAACTGAAAAAACTGTGGGGTTTTCATGAGGATGATAAAATAGTGCTTTATTCAGGCAGCATTGGCGAAAAACAGGGTTTGGATAGTATTTTAAGTGTTGCAAGACATCTTCAATCATCAAGCTTTATCAAGTTTGTGATTTGTGGTACCGGCCCTTATAAGGAGAAACTGATGCTAAGCGCCAAAGAGCAAAGGCTTAGCAATGTGCACTTTTTACCATTACAGGAACCGCATCTGTTTAACAACTTTTTAAATATGGCTGATGTGCATCTGGTATTGCAGAAAAAGAATGCAAGCGATCTGGTTATGCCATCAAAACTTACGACCATATTAGCTGTTGGCGGCCTTGCTTTGATTACCGCTGAGCCGGGTACTAACCTGTTCGAGATCATCAATGATAACAGAATGGGCGTGGTGATCCCATCAGAAAACCTGCAATCCTTAGAGGAAGCCATTTTGCGCTGTTGTACCATTGATAACACTGCCGAGAAGATGAACGGCCGCAGCTATGCGGAAACGCACCTGGATAAAAACAATATCCTGACGAAAGTAATGCGGTTAATTGGTAATCATAATTTTAAACCGGCTCAAGTAACCGAAAGGCATATTGAATATTTGGAGCTGGAGAATAATATTTAATATTTTGAAGTAACATAATTCTAACCTGGTTAACTTATTATTTCATAACACTAATAACATTTCATAGCTTTATCCGTACAACGGGATGTATTATCACTCCTGTTTATGCCAATAGCAATGGATCAAGCTCAGTTAACAAAAGTTTATTTAACCGACTTAGAGCGGAACCTTACTTTTTTTGGCATAGTTAATACATTAAATGAGGTAAACAATAACATGGAGGTTCACCTTACCGATGTTAAGGTTTATGAATATGAATCATCAAATTACCTCTATAGCTTGCCTGATGTTACTTTTACTCGTCCTAAAGCAATTTTGCATATAGAGGCTGCTTAACCGGTTTCTCTCTTTCTTTTTTTAAGATTCAACTTCTATTTAATTACAGGCACTTAATCTATTAGCTACCAATTAGCTATGATTTAATAATGCTTATTCCTCTATAAATATTACTTTACATTTTATGAAAAAAAAGGCCCTTATCACGGGTATCACCGGGCAAGACGGTGCATACCTTGCTGAATTATTATTGTCAAAAAACTATGAAGTTCATGGTATAAAAAGACGTAGCTCTTTGTTTAATACCGAGCGTATTGACCATTTGTATCAAGATCCGCATGATGAAAACCGTAACTTTATTATGCACTACGGTGATCTGAGCGATTCTACCAACCTGATCCGCATTATTCAGCAAGTTCAGCCCGATGAAATTTACAACCTGGGTGCCATGAGCCATGTTAAAGTGAGCTTTGACACGCCGGAGTATACTGCTAATGCCGACGGCATAGGTACATTGCGTTTGCTGGAAGCCATTCGCATACTTGGCCTGAATAAAAAAACCAGGATTTACCAGGCCTCTACATCTGAACTTTACGGTTTGGTGCAGGCCGTTCCCCAATCAGAAACTACACCTTTTTACCCGCGTTCGCCTTACGCGGTAGCTAAACTGTACGCCTACTGGATAACGGTAAACTATCGCGAAGCTTATGACATGTTTGCTTGCAACGGCATTTTGTTTAACCATGAAAGCCCGCTGCGCGGCGAAACATTTGTTACCCGGAAAATTACCCGCGGTGTTGCTAAAATAGCTTTAGGTCTTCAAAACAAATTATACCTGGGTAATCTTGACGCCCGCCGCGACTGGGGCCATGCTAAAGATTATGTTGAGGCTATGTGGCGCATACTTCAGCAGGATAAGCCAGAAGACTTTGTAATTGCAACCGGCATAACTACAACCGTGCGCGATTTTATTAAAATGGCCTTTGCGGAGCTGGGAATCGAGATAGTGTTTAAGGGCGAAGGTGTCAACGAGCGCGGTTACGTTGTTGCCTGCAATAATATTGATTACCTGGTTGAGGTAGGCAAAGAAGTAGTAGCGGTTGATCCGGCGTATTTTCGCCCGACAGAGGTTGAACTGTTGATAGGCGATCCTACCAAAGCAAAAGAAAAATTAGGCTGGAAGATTGAATATACCCTTGATATGCTGGTGAGCGACATGGTGCAATCAGATGTAACGCTTTTCAAAAAAGAACGGATACTTAAGGAACTTGGCTACGAGATCAAAAACCAATTTGAATAATAAATCAATCAAAAATAATAACGTTATGAACTTACTTATTATTGACGACGAACCTATCCAGCATCTTATTTACGATAAGATGCTGGATATTTATGTGCCGAATGCATCATCGCATACCATGCACAGCTACGACGGCGCCAACGCGCTTGAGTTTTTAAAACGAAATAGCGAAAACGCTAAAGCGCTGCCTGATATGATCTTTCTGGACATCAACATGGCATCGTTAAGCGGCTTTGATTTTTTAGAGCGATTTAAAAAACTGAGCCAAAAGCTGATCAAACATATTGAGATTTATGTAATCTCTTCATCAATTGATCCGGATGATATCAACCGCTCAAAAGCCTATACTTTTGTTAAGGATTATATTATAAAACCGGTGACGCAAATCGCTATCAAAAACATCTTTAGCAACAATGGCCAGTTCCCTAATAACATGGCTTTGCTGAAACACTACGGGCAATAGTTTTAAAACTATCCGTGTTCTCAATTTAATAAGCGCCTGACTTTGAAATTTTGGCGTTTCCCTGTTTAAACTATTTGATCGTTTATTCTAATACTTCTTTAATAGGGAGTATGTGTTTGTTACGCCCGCCTGGTTGCGGCTTACTGCTTAGCAAAACAATTATAAACTTAATAACACCAAACAAATGAAAAATTTAACAACTACACTTAACCGGTTTGGATTCCGTGTAATGAACAACGAAATGAAAGGACTTGATGTGGCAATTATTGTTGCAGTTTGTTTAACCATTTCCATGGCGGTAATCTTATTAATTGGCGATCCGTCTCAACTTGCTAACAGGTAATTTTAGAGATATTTGTTTTACTAACAGGCGCGCGATGCGCCTGACTCAATGGTCAGTTAATGTCAAGGCATGCCGGTTTCGGTGTGCCTTTTTTGTTTTTGCTATTATTTATTATATAGATAACAAAAGCGTTTACGATCACTTTTCTATGGTTTGCATCAAAGGATTGGGGTAATTATCGCTTTGATCTTCTATTGAATTATCAATGCACACAAAATCTTTTTCAACGAGTAGGTACATCGATGGATTCCTGTCCTCAAAACCCACACGCTCCGTATTAATCCATTCCGCTGCCATCTGTGCCGACATATGGATCACTATCTTATTACCATCAAACGTTGTACTTAAACCTGCGGCTGGCGTTTGCTGTAATGCGTAAATAAGTTGACGTTGGCCAAAATCTACTACCTCTTCAATATATCCGCGGCTGCAAAAGCGTTCAACCTCAGAGCGTGTAAGGCGGTATCGTATAGAATTTCCTTTAATGCGTATTTTCATAATTTACTATATTTAAATGGCCGCCTGCTCGGCAAGTGTTACTACTTTCCCTATTATTATCATAGCCGGATAGGTAAGTTTATGCTGATCAATCAACATGGGCAGATCTGCTATTAATCCTACTGCCTTTTGCCGGTGCGGGAGTGAAGCGTGTTGTATAATAGCAACCGGTGTATCACCACGGCCCTCCTTTATATAAGTATCAGCAATGGTATTTGCCTGTTTCATACCCATATATATGGCTACAGTTGCGTTGCTTTGCATTGCCAGTCGCAGGTCGGCCGATAGGGTTCCATCCTTTTTGGTGCCGGTTATCATCCAAACACCCTCGCTTATGGTACGGTGAGTAAGTGGTATATCTTCAAAGCCTGACGCTTGCATACTTGTTATGCCGGGTATGTAAAAAGCTTCGATGCCATTTTCCCTGGCGAATTGCATTTCCTCGAAACCCCTTCCGAAAATAAAAGGATCGCCACCTTTCAAACGTACTACGCTGCCCGTTTTAAATGCCAGTTGTTTTATTAATTCATAAATGGTTTCCTGTGGCGTGTACGATCCGTAGGGCTGCTTTCCTACATAAAGCTTCTCGCAACTTGCGGGAGCTATGTCCAATAGCTGTTTATTGGCAAGGTTATCATACAATATCACCTTGGCTTCCTTTAAAATATTGTATGCTTTTACAGTAATCAGGTCCGGATCGCCGGGTCCGGCACCCACTATGTACAGGTTTGGCCTCTTATGTTGGTTGTTTTTCATCTAAATTGGGTTTTTTTTAAATAAATTAGATTTTATTACGTTTTTATAAACATATAAATGATGTAATTGAGATTATTTAGATAGAAAATAAACACAGTATTTCATCATGATTTAAAATATTAAAAATGATCTTCATTTTTTTTTATAATTAATTACTAAAATCATAATTATTATAAATTTTAACAAATTTTTATTGCTTTAATTATGATTTAAAATAGTAAATACCTATAATTGTTAACAAGAAATCATTTTTAGGTCGCTTTTAAAAATGTTTTCTCGTTTAAACAGGCTTTAACACACTTAAAAACTTTTTTATGTTGCAATCAACCATCATCGTGATTGGCAATGGCATGGTAGGATACAAGTTTTGCGAAAAACTTGTATCTAAAACCAGTAACTTCAATCTCATTGTTTTTGGCGAGGAGCCAAGGCATGCCTACGACAGGGTGCATCTGAGTGAATACTTTAATGGTAAAACGGCCGATGACTTATACATGTCGTCCCATTCATGGTATGAACAAAACAACATAACGCTTCATCTTGGTGATCCGGTGAATGAAATAGACCGGGAGAATAAAACGGTTCATTCACTTAAGGGCTTAACATTAAATTACGATTATTTAGTGCTGGCTACAGGCTCAGCACCATTTGTGCCCGATATCCCCGGCATTGAAAAAGATGGCGTATTCGTATACCGGACTATTGAGGACCTGGAATTAATTAAGGCATACGCATCAAAATCACGTTCGGGCACAGTAATAGGTGGCGGCTTGCTCGGCTTGGAAGCAGCCAAGGCGCTTATTGACCTGGGTATACAGGAAACCCATGTAGTTGAATTTGCGCCCCGCCTGATGCCGCGGCAAATTGATGATGCAGGTAGTAACATGCTGCAATCAAAACTTAAGCAGCTAAACGTAAATATTCATCTAAATAAATCCACCTCGGTTATTGAGGGCGAGGGGGCGGTAAGTTCATTAAAGTTTAACGACAACACAGAGCTTTTTACCGATATGCTGATAATATCTGCCGGTATTCGCCCGCGCGATGAGCTGGCCAAGCTATCCGGTTTAGAAACAGGTATACGCGGCGGTATAACGGTTAACGAGTGTATGCAAACCAGCGACCCCGCGATATACGCTATCGGTGAATGTGCTTTATATAACGGAATGATATATGGCCTGGTAGCGCCGGGTTACGATATGGCCGAGGTAGCTGTGTCAAAGATATTGAACACCGGCAAAACCTTTAACGGTTTTGATATGAGCACCAAACTTAAACTTATAGGGGTTGATGTAGCCAGCTTTGGCGATGCTTTTATAACAGAGCCTGATTGCCGCACAGTGGTTTTCGAAGATTCGCATAAAGGAGTTTATAAACGCATAAATATCAGCAGTGATGGTAAGCAACTGCTGGGTGGTATATTAATTGGAGATGCATCGGCCTATAACATGTTGCTGCAAACGGTGAACAACAAGATTGTTTTGCCGCCCGATCCGGAAGATATGATATTAGGTACACGTGGCGCTGGCGAATCTAATGCCGGTGCAGGTGTAATGAGTTTGCCCGATGAAGCGCTTATTTGCTCGTGCGAGGCTGTTACCAAGGGCGATATATATTCAGCTGTTTGCAACGACGGCGTAACAGATATTGCCGGGATGAAAAAATGCACTAAAGCCGGTACAGGCTGTGGTGGCTGCGTACCGCTGGTGAAGGACCTGATTGCCGGTACCATGAAGGCAAACGGGCAGTATGTAAAAAACGTTATCTGCGAACATTTCGATTACTCCCGGCAGGAACTGTTTGACCTTGTTAAAATGGATAAGGTAAAGAATTATGACCTTGTGCTTGACCATTTTGGTAAGGGCGACGGTTGTGAGGTTTGCAAACCTGTGGTGGCAGGCATCCTCTCCAGCCTTTGGAACGATGTTATAGTGAAACAAGATACTATACAGGATAGCAACGACCGCTTTTTAGCCAACATACAAAAAGGCGGAACATACTCTGTAGTACCCCGCATTCCAGGCGGAGAAATAACGCCCGATAAGCTGATCGTAATTGGGCAGGTTGCAAAGAAATATGGCTTATATACCAAAATAACAGGGGGGCAACGCATCGATCTTTTTGGCGCGCATGTAGGAGATTTGCCTTTGATATGGGAAGAACTCATAGTAGCCGGTTTTGAAAGCGGACACGCATATGGCAAGGCGCTTCGTACCGTTAAAAGCTGCGTTGGGAGCACATGGTGCCGCTTCGGCCTGCATGACAGCGTTTCGTTTGCAATTGAGGTAGAGGATCGGTACAAGGGTATACGCTCTCCGCATAAACTTAAGGGTGGTGTAAGCGGCTGTATACGCGAATGCGCCGAAGCCCAGGCTAAAGACTTTGGCATTATCGCGACTGAAAAAGGCTGGAACGTGTATGTATGTGGCAACGGCGGCTCCAAACCTCAGCATGCACAGCTGATAGCAGCCGATGTGGATAAAGAAACCTGCATAAAATACTTAGACAGATTTCTGATGTTTTACATAAAAACGGCCGATCCGCTTACCCGCACGGCCACATGGTTAAATAAAATGGAAGGCGGCATAGCTTATCTTAAAAACGTGGTAGTTAACGATAGTTTAGGCATAGGCGCTTTACTGGAAGATGAGATGCAGGGCCTGGTTAATACCTACCATTGCGAGTGGAAGGAAGTTGTTGAGAATCCGCAATTGCGTAAACGGTTCAATCATTTTATAAATGTTGATGAAAAAGATCCAAGCGTGAAGTTTGAAACTATGCGCGGACAGGTAAAGGCAAACTGGTAATCATCTATAAATTAAAAAAGAAGATACACACATGGAAACTACAATAGCATTACAATGGATACTGGCATGTTATGCCGACGATGTGCCCGAGAACGGCGGCGCTTGTATAAAGCATGGTGATGAGCAAATAGCTATTTATAACTTTAAGCGTAGGGGAGAGTGGTATGCAACACAAAACCTTTGCCCGCATAAACAGCAAATGGCGTTATCACGCGGCATGATAGGCAGTAGCGGCGAGACTTGTGAGCCAAAAGTGGCATGCCCCTTTCACAAAAAAACATTCTCATTGCTCACCGGCGCGTGTTTAACCGGCGATGAGTGTAATATAAAAACCTACCCGGTTAAAGTTGACGAAGGGCGGGTGTACATCGGTATAATGTAATTAACCTGGTAAAGCCCAAAAGCACTTGCCTATGGTAAAAACAAAGAATTATGTAAATAAAAAAGCCCTGTCGGGAGGTCGCATTCCCGGCCAGGGTTAGATAGTTCTTATTGCTTTAACAAATAAAAAACCATACCAAATGTACAAATTTGCATTTAACAGCCATGTCTTTGCATTTTTTTTGTCGGCTTATTTTTGCTTTTCGGTATTTGATACCAAAGCACAGCTTACATTCACGGGGCAATTAAGGCCGCGCACCGAAATAAGGGATGGTTACGGTACGCTGAAAACCAAAGGCAACAAAACGGCGGCATTCATATCTCAACGAACGCGGCTTGCATTAAATTATAAATGGAATAAGCTCATATTTCAAACATCCGTGCAGGATGTAAGGCTTTGGGGGCAGGATGCTTCAACGATTTCTGCCGCCGACGGCAATAAACTTAGTATGCATGAGGCTTGGGCCGAACTAATAATCGCTAACAAAAACGATACTTCTTTCAAAACATCTATCGTTGATTATCTCACCATCAAAATAGGGCGGCAGGAATTGGTTTATGATGATGAAAGGTTGTTGGGTAATCTGGATTGGATGCAACAGGGCCGGAGGCACGATGCGCTGGTTTTTAGGCTACTGGACAAGGGTTGGCAGGCTGATCTGGGTTTGGCTTTCAATCAGCATAGTGATGCTATCAATTATAACGGCACTTTTTATACACCCGCCAACGTACCAGCAACGGTTAAAGATAGCCGCGGAAATCTGGCCAACACACCTGCGGGATTTATCCCATTGGTTAATGCTGCAGGGGTAAGTGCTAAAAACGGCAATCCGGTATATGCTAATCCGCCCAACAGCAACGCAGCCAGTCAAAACTATAAATCACTACAATATTTTCACGTTGCCAAAAAAATCAGTAAAACCAAAATATCAGGTGTTTTCCTGGCCGATCAATTTGGTAAATATATAACCGACTCTGTAAAAAATGTTGCCGGCGAAGATATGGGCTACATTTATGGCAAACGCTTTAATCAACCTGGTGCACACACCCGCATAACTACCGGTTTGCTGGCTGCACCAGTGTTTAGACTAAAAGATCAATGGGCTGGTACCGCCGGCGTTTATTACCAGGGCGGACGTGACAGGGATGGCGTTGCTCTCTCTGCATGGATGTACACGGCTTCAATAAGTTATCGGCCGGAAACTCTAAATTATACGTTGGGCTGGGATTATCTTTCAGGCAATAATGCATTTTCGTCGTCAGCCACCAATCGCCGGTTCGATCCCTTGTATGGTACACCGCACAAGTTTTGGGGTTACATGGATTATTTTTATGCCGTTAGCGGTGCACCTGCCGGTGGTTTGAGTGACCCGTATGCCAAAGTACGTTATACCTCCCCCGGAAAGAATTTCTACGCCGAGCTAGCCGGGCATTATTTTTTATTGAGCGCTGATCAAAAAGATACAACAGGACAACCGGTAAATAAAAACCTTGGTACTGAGCTGGATTTTACTGCCGGATACAAATTTAATAAATACACAGCGGTCGATTTAGGCTTTAGCTATATGGCAGCAACACACAGTATGGAATATGCCAAGGGTATTACACCCGGCACTGCTGAACTACAACCCATGTGGGCTTATTTGCAATTAAACATAAAGCCGGAGTTTTTAAATAAATAACCATTCATCTTTTCGCATATAATTTAATTATCACCACAAATCAAAACAATCACAAATGAAAAACCAACTGAATAAGATCAACATATTCTCGATAAAAGGTGTGCAAATGCGCACTTTTCATATCACCTGGCTCATGTTCTTTGTTTGTTTTTTTGGATGGTTCGGGTTGGCACCCCTAATGCCAACCATTCGTGCCGAATTGGGCCTTAGTAAAGCCCAGGTAGGTAACATCATCATCGCATCTGTAACGGCTACTATTATAGCCCGCCTTATAATTGGTAAATTATGTGATACCTGGGGGCCTCGTAAAACGGCTGTAAGGTTACTGCTTGTAGGTTCCATACCCGTATTTCTGGTTGGCCTGGCTAATGATTATACCACGTTTTTACTGTTCAGGCTGGCAATAGGGGTTATCGGCGCATCCTTTGTAATTACGCAGTTCCATACATCCATGATGTTTGCTCCGCAGATAAAAGGTACAGCGAACGCCATTACCGGTGGCTGGGGTAATTTGGGTGGTGGCATAACCAACATGGTAATGCCACTGATTTTTGCCGCAATTGTAAGCTTTGGTTATACCGATGCGCAAGCCTGGCGTTATGCAATGATTTTGCCCGGGGTAATGATGCTTGCGGTAGCATTTTTGTATAACAGATACACTAAGGACACCCCAAACGGGAACTACGATGAAATTGGCTATACGCAAAATAAGGATACGAAAACCGATTGGAGCGTACTTTCCGACTGGCGTATATGGGCGCTAACCATTGCTTATGGTATGTGTTTTGGTATGGAGATAACGTTTGACAATGTAGCCTCACTGCATTTTGTTGATACGTTTGGCTTGCCGCAAAGCAGCGCAGGTTTTTGGGCAGGCGTGTTCGGTTTCATGAATATTTTTGCCCGTGCCATGGGCGGCATCGTGTCCGACAAGGTAGGCGCCAGATTTGGTTTGCGCGGCAAAGGATTACTGCTGGCTGGAGTGCTGTTATTAGAAGGTATAGGGCTTATCATATTTGCGCAGGCGGGTTCACTTACGCTGGCCATAATCTCCATGTTAACGTTTGCGCTATTTCTCAAGATGTCCAACGGTGCCACTTATGGTATAGTACCTTTTATAAACTCTAAAAACGTCGGTTTGGTAAGTGGCATTGTGGGTGCCGGCGGTAATTTAGGCGGCATGTTCTTTGGTATGCTGTTTAAAGCAGAAAGTATTACCTATGTGCAGGCCTTTACCTACATAGGTTATGTGGTTATTGCTGCGTCTGTCATCGTATTACTCACGCGCTTCCAAAAGCAACCGGCATTAAAGCCTGAAACCGATAGCCAATTGCTCACCAGTACCGTTGCCTAATCAAATTGCTGTTATGCCGTCCAAAAATAAAAAAGATACGCGTGTTACATCCACTTGCTGCTACTGCGGGGTTGGCTGTGGCGTACTTATCAATAAAGAGCGGAACGGCTCAATTACCGTTGAAGGTAATAAGGATTACCCGGTTAATAAGGGCATGCTTTGCAGCAAGGGCATGAACCTGCACTATACGGTTAATGACAAAAGTGATCGTTTGCTTTATCCGCAAATGCGGTACAATAAAAATATGCCGCTGCAGCGTGTTTCGTGGGATGACGCCCTTAACCGCACCGCCGCCGTGTTTAAAACGTTCATCAATAAATACGGACCAGACTCAGTGGCGTTTTATGCATCCGGACAATGTTTAACCGAAGAATATTATGTGATAAATAAACTCATAAAGGGTTTTATTGGCAGTAATAATATTGATACCAACTCGCGTTTGTGTATGAGCAGCGCTGTAGTAGGTTATAAAATGGCATTGGGCGAGGATTGCGTACCCGTTTGTTATGATGATATTGAACTGGCCGACCTGTTTTATGTTACAGGCGCTAACCCCGCCTGGTGCCATCCAATTTTATGGCGACGGGTAGAGGCGCACAAAGCGGCTAATCCTGATGTAAAGATCATCGTAGTTGACCCCCGGGTTACCGATACCTGCGCCTTGGCCGACCTGCATTTACAGATAAATCCGGGTACAGATGTAACGCTTAACCATGCCATTGGCAGGGTGCTGATAGAGAATGGCGACATTGACCTGGATTTTATAACCAACCATGCCGAAGGCTTTGAGCAGTACAGCGCAATTGTTTTTAAACGGACTATTGCCGAAGCAGCTGAAATTTGCGGCGTAACAGAAAGTGATATACGTTTGGCAGCACTTTACATCAGCGAAGCCAAGGGCTTTATTACAATGTGGACGATGGGGCTTAACCAGAGTGCAATCGGCGTAAATAAAAATCTTAGCCTTATAAATCTCAACTTAATAACAGGCCATATCGGCAAACCAGGTTCGGGGCCATTGTCGCTCACTGGTCAGCCTAATGCAATGGGCGGCCGGGAGGTTGGCGGTTTATCAAACCTGATGCCCGCACACCGGGATTTGAATAACCCTGTGCATCGTGAAGAGGTACAGAAGTTTTGGGGTGGAAATGCTATA
This sequence comes from Mucilaginibacter defluvii, assembly GCF_039543225.1. NCBI lineage: Bacteria > Pseudomonadati > Bacteroidota > Sphingobacteriia > Sphingobacteriales > Sphingobacteriaceae > Mucilaginibacter > Mucilaginibacter defluvii. The sequence goes on along the minus strand of NZ_BAABJI010000002.1, from coordinate 588,743 downwards.
AACCCAAAACCGGGATTAACGGCTACCGAAATGTTTGAAGCGTTACATGACGGTCGGCTTAAGGCCATATGGATCATCTGCACCAATCCGCTTACAAGTTTGCCAAATGCGAGATTAGCTGAGGAGGTCCTTAAAAAAGCGAATTACGTTGTCGTGCAGGACATCAGCAACAAACCCGAAACTCTGCAATATGCTGATGTGATACTACCTGCCGCGGCCTGGGCAGAAAAAGAGGGTACCATGACCAATTCTGAAAGGCGCATAAGTTACCTGCACAAAGCCGTTGACGCTCCCGGCGAAGCTTTGCCCGATGCGGAGATTATATGTCGCTTTGCTCGCAAAATGGGGTTCAACGGTTTTGATTACCAAAAACCGGCCGACATTTATGCCGAACATGTACGCCTGACGGCAAAAACCAACATAGATATCAGCGGGCTTAATTATGATATCATTAAAGAGCATGGTTCGGTGCAATGGCCGTATAAAAAGAAACGATACGTAAAAGACAGTAGTCGCCTGTTTATCAACCGGCAATTTTACACCCCAACACAAAAGGCCTGCATACATGCAGTACCAGATGAACTCACCAGCGAAAATACAGATAGTAATTACCCTTTTGTGCTTACCACCGGTCGTATACGAGATCAGTGGCATACAATGAGTAAAACCGCAAAGGTGAACAAGCTTAACCAGCATTACAAGCAAGCTTTTGTTGAAATACATCCTAATGATGCAAACGGGCTGGGTTTGACTGACGGCGATATAGCTGTCATTAAATCGCGCAGAGGGGAGGTGCGGGTTAAAGTCCATATTTCTACCGAGATAAAACAGGGCGTTATATTTTTACCAATGCACTGGGGTAAAATACTGGGTAGCGATCTTAACCGTGCCAATAATCTTACAAATGATCTTATTGACCCTGTATCAAAGGAGCCTGACTTTAAATTTTGTGCGGTAAGCATAACCAAATATACCAAGCCCAAGCAGCATATTGTGGTAATAGGTGCCGGGGCAGGATCATATGGTTTTGTAAAATCGTACCGCGAACTAAACCCGGACGATGAGATTACCATCTTTAGTAAAGAGAACTTCCCGTTTTATAACCGTGTAATGTTGCCCGATTATATAAGCGGCGAGCAAAGTTGGGATCAACTGGTAAAAATGAAAGACTCAGAAGAACCGGCTTATAACATACAGTTACTACGTGGGATTAGTGTAGAAGAGGTGAACCGGAATGAAAAATATGTAATTGATTCCAGAGGATGTAAAACCACCTATGATGTGCTGTTAATGGCCACAGGCAGCCGCGCTTCGGTACCTAAAAATGTTCCATTGCTCCCCGGCATATTCACCATGCGCAACCGCACTGATGCCGATAATTTTAGGAAGCACGTACCCAAAGGCGGGCACGTGCTCATTGTGGGCGGCGGTCTGTTAGGGTTGGAAATGGCTGCCTCACTACGTGAAATAGGCATTCACATTACCATTTTACAACGAACATCGCGCTTTTTAAACCGACAGTTGGATGAATTAGGCAGCCAGCTATTACACGAGGAAATGGTTGACCAGGGTTGCGACATTTATTATGACGACGAAGTGCAGCTTTTTTACGGGCGAAATAAACTGACTGGGGTAGGCCTGAAAAGCGGACGTAAAATAGATTGTGATGCCATGATACTGTCAATTGGTACCACGCCTAACCTCGAACTCGCTAAAGCTTGCGGGTTGGATTGCAAACGGGGTGTAGTAGTAAACGAACGCCTTATAACAAGCGACCCCAACATTTATGCTATCGGCGAAATAGCTGAGTTTGAGGGAACGCTTTACGGTATTACCGCAGCCGCCGAGCAACAGGCAGAAGTGGTTGCGCGCTACATGAACGGCGATATTGCCAGCTACTATAAAGGCAGCCTGTTTATGAATATCATCAAAATACATGGGTTTGACCTGTGCAGCATCGGCCTGTCTGAATGCCCGGATGATACTTTTGAAGAAATTGTATTTATTGATAAAGCCAAGCGCTACTATAAAAAATGCATTATTCATAATGACAGGTTGGTAGGCACGATATTGATTGGCGATAAAAGTGAGTTTAATGAGTTTAGAGAGCTTATTGCTAATAAAACAGAGTTAAGTGGTAAGCGTTTGCAATTATTGCGCAGCGGCAATAAAGCAGAGCCGGTATTAGGCAAGCTGGTGTGCAGCTGCAACAATGTTGGGGCAGATAACATTCGCAAAAAAATTGCCGAAGGATATACAGCGCTTATAGATATATGCTCGGCTACCGGAGCAGGTACCGGTTGTGGCTCATGCCGCCCGGAGGTTAAACGTTTATTGGAGGAAAGTTTAAATACTGCTTTGCAAGCATAATATGGAAACGCAACAACATACGGTCAAGGTTAATCTATGCGGCGGGGTAGTATCCGCCGGCGACCTATACGAAATTTTGTTGATAGCACAGCGCGCCGGTGCTACAGAGGTGTGTTTCGGTACAAGGCAGCAATTGTTCTTTAATATTAACAGCAACATGCTTGAAGATTTGGAGTACAGCATGCTTGCCGCTGCTATAAATTATGAATTGAACGCTGATCAGCGTCCTAACATGGTTAGCTCGTACGTTGCTGATACTATATTCAACTCCGAAGGCTGGCTAACCGAAGGTGTTTATAAAGATATATTCGACCTGTTTACCCACCAACCACAGGTTAAAATAAACCTGGTAGATAGTTCTCAAACTTTTGTGCCGTTCTTTACAGGCAACCTTAATTTTATTTCTTCGGCAATAAGTAACTATTGGTACTTATATGTACGCTTTCCAAAAACCAATCAAATATGCTGTTGCCCGGTATTAATTTATTCGGATGATATACCCGAAGCAAGTAAAAAAATAGAGCAGCTTATATTTCACCATAAAGACGAGTTTTATGAGCAGCTTAACGTGAATGAACTTCGCTTTTTTGAACTACTTAAAGAACGGGTTGGTTTCTCTCAACCCGTTACCGATAAATTGATATTGCCAGATTTTCAACTACCGTATTATGAAGGGTTTAATAAGCATGGCAACAAGCTATGGTTGGGAATCTATCGTCGTAACGAGTATTTTTCTATAGATTTTTTGACCGATGTTTGTCAACTGTGCCTGCAAACACGCATAGGGCAATTATATATCACTCCATGGAAATCGCTACTGATTAAAAATATAGATAACAACGATAAGTCGGCCTGGGGCAGGTTACTTAACAAGCACCGGCTTAATGTGCGCCATGCCGCCAATGAACTCAACTGGCAAACAGAAGACCAATGCCGCGAAGGGCTCGAACTAAAAAAACAATTAGTGCGTGAGTTTGAAGAAGCAGACTTGCGAACTTATCGTTTATGTTTTGCCATAAAAACACAGGCGCGCAGCGGGTTGTTCGGTTCAATTATACTTAAAAAAAGAGACGCTGATTGGGATGTAATGTATACCCGTGATTTTAACCCTAACTCTAAAGATTTTGTTACCTACAAAAAGCGTGTACCACGCAACGGGTTAAGTAAAAGTTTGGAAGAGCTGTGTCAGCTGTATTATAATTTTTATAGCGATAACGAACCTGATATAGCAGTCACAGGCAAAGCCGATAATACGTACGGCTCATTGCCTGACACTAAGCAGGTGTATCAATGTGTTCATTGTTTAAGTATTTATGATGATGCTTACGGCGATGAGCTGAAAGGTATTGCGGCCGGCACTGATTTTAACGTGCTTAATGATTATGATTGCCCGGTTTGTAGCGCTCCTAAACAAGATTTTATCCTTATAAATTGGTCTGTCACAACACAAAGCTTGTAAGCAGATACAGCTGCACTTTTCTAACATTTAGGATATACTCTATTAATCTAAAGTCAGTTTCTTTACAACAGTTACGCAAACGTTACCGTAGATTAGGTTTGCACTGAACAATAGTAATGGTTAGTTTCAAAACAAATAACCAAAAAATGAAACCGACCTACTTGTTTTGCCTATTCCTGCTCTATTCTGTAAGCGCTTTCTCACAACAAACAATAAAGAGATATTTGTCGGGTACGGATAAAGACCACACTGTGCTTTGGGATTTTTATTGTACCGAAGGGCGTAAAAGCGGCCAATGGACTAAGATACCTGTACCATCTCAATGGGAAACGCATGGTTTTGGCAATTACAATTACGGGCACGATAAGGTAAAGTATAAAGAACAGGGTCAATATAAAACTACTTTCGCAACCGAGCCCGGATGGAAAGGCAAACATATTTTTATTGTGTTTGAAGGATCAATGACAGACACCAGGGTAATGGTGAACGGCAAGCAGGCCGGTGATATCCATCAGGGTGGATTTTACAGGTTTAAATATGATATTACCGATCTTTTAAAATTAACTGGTCAAAATTTATTAGAAGTTACTGTAGATAAGCAGTCGGCCAATAAATCCGTAAATAAAGCTGAGAACGGCGATTTTTGGATCTTCGGCGGTATCTTTCGTCCGGTATATCTGGAGATAACGCCCGAAACATATATCGACCGTTTGGCCGTTAATGCGGCTGCAGATGGTACATTCACAATGGATGTTTACGCTGCTAACCTAAAGGGCGGCGAAACTATTGAAGGCCAGGTTCAAAAATTAAACGGGCAGAAAGTTGGCAAGCCATTCAAAACAATAGCGCAAAGCGATAGGGAATTTCAACAGCTAAACACAACATTTGTTAACCCCTTAAAATGGAGTGCTGAGTATCCGAATTTGTATCGGGCTGTTATTAGTATAAAAAGTAAAAACGGTGCCGTATTACATCAGGTTAAACAAAAGTTCGGGTTCCGTACAATCGAAATACGTAAAAATGATGGACTGTATCTGAACGGTGCAAGGATTGTATTAAAAGGTGTTAATCGCCACAGTTTTTGGCCGGAAAGTGGCCGCACACTTAGCCGCGGCGTTCACATGTTAGATGTACAAGCTATTAAAGGAATGAACATGAATGCGGTACGAATGTCACATTACCCGCCCGACCAGGAGTTTTTAGATATATGTGATTCTGTTGGCGTATATGTGTTAGATGAATTAACAGGCTGGCAGGCAAGCTATGATAACATTGTAGGCCGTAAATTAGTTAAGGAATTGGTAGTACGTGATGTTAATCATCCATCTATCCTGTTTTGGGACAACGGCAACGAAGGTGGTTTTAACCGCGGCCTGGATAATGATTACAGGTTGTATGATCCGCAAAACAGAACTGTACTGCATCCCTGGGAAAAATTTAACAACACCAATACCAAGCACTATCCGGATTATAACTACGTGGCAAACACGTTACTAAAAGACGCAGATGGTGGCGTATTTTTCCCCACAGAATTTATGCATGGCCTTTATGATGGTGGTGCAGGCGCCGGCCTGGATGATTTTTGGAATGCCATGTTAAGATATAAAGCTAATGCGGGCGGCTTTATATGGGTGCTGGGTGATGAAGCGCTTATTCGGACTGATAAAAATAATGCTTATGATGCCGATGGTAACCATGCACCGGATGGTATAGTTGGCCCGCATCGCGAAAAAGAAGCCAGTTACTATACAATAAAGGAAATATGGTCGCCTATCTATATTGATCCGCAGCCTATTAACGAAAAATTTGACGGGAAGTTAGCTATCGAAAATCGATATTCATTCACCAATCTCCAGGCCTGCACATTTAAATGGAAGCTTGTTAAATTTCCGGGCGCTTCGGTAAAAACAACAGCTTCCGTAATAACACTAACCGGAAAACCGACCCCTTTATCATTAGCGCCTGGGGCAACAGGTATCCTCAACTTAAAATTACCCGCGGGTTGGGCTAACAATGATGCCCTATATTTAACCGCGTACGACGTCAACAAAAAAGAAGTATTCACCTGGAGCTGGCCTATCACCGCGCCGGCCAAAATAGCAAAAGCAAAAATCCCGTGGGTGAAAATGCCAATTATGGGCAAAGAAAATGCTGAAGAAGTTGTAATAACTGCTAATCGTATAAAATACTACTTTAATAAAAGCACCGGTTATTTGATTAAAGTTGTTAAGCCGAATACAACGGTCTCATTGTCAGGAGGCCCGGCGTTAGCCGGTGTGAAAACACGGTTGAAAAATTTCAACTATAAACAGGAAGATGGCAGCCATACAATTGAAGCGGATTACGACGGTGATGCCTCGCTACACGTAAGGTGGGTATTTGCCTGGGGCAAGCCCGTACAGTTACAATACACGTACAGGCAAAGTGGCGATGTTGATTTTCACGGTATCAGCTTCAATTACCCGGAGAGCAAAGTTACAGGGGCGAAGTGGCTTGGTCGCGGGCCATATAAGGTTTGGAAAAACCGGTTGCGCGGTCAACAGTTTGGCGTATGGTATAAAAAATATAATAACGGCATCACCGGAGAAAAGTGGGATTACCCTGAATTTAAGGGATATCACCAGGAGGTTAACTGGATAACCATCGAAAATAACGAAGCGCCGTTTACCGTATACAGTGATGACAAAAATATCTTTGTGCAATTGTATAAACAGGATAGGGCTAATGCTACGCTTGACAGGGTAGAACCGCCGATGCCCGCCGGTGATATCAGTTTTTTGCAGGGCATAAGCGCCGTTGGTACAAAGTTTCAGGATGCTAAGGATCTGGGCCCACAGAGTCAAAAAAACAAACTTACCGGCGAAGCTATAAGCGGTACATTATTGTTTGAATTTTAAGGCAATTACTTTGATAGATTTTTATTTAGCATTGATTATGAGATAAATATAAATTTAACTTGCATTGTAATACGACAATGCATACCTTGCCAACACTTGCACGGGGTGCTTTTACAACAGTAAAGGCTGAGATAATACCCGACAACCTGATACGGATAATACCGGCGGAGGGATGCATAGGTTTCATTAGGATGTTACAGCTTTATAGCTGTTCAATTTAATATAAAAGCCTTGTTTCTGTGCCGCTTTTACGGTACCGGGAGCAAGGCTTTTACTTTTAATACCTATCTGATGGAACTAAAACAAAACGGCGACTTCTGGCTCATGACCCGCAGCCTTACCAACTGGCAAGGCCGAAAAGAATGGTTTTTTAACCGCGAACATACTGACACTTACGAGCAATGGTACGAAGGGCGTTACAAGCGTGCCGAGGTATGGCAAAAAAAAGTAATGGCGCAGTTACTTAAAAAGGATGCACGTGTTAAAGAACTGCTGGAGTTTGGCTGCGGAACCACGCGCTTTACCCGCTGGTGGCACGAGATAGGCATTGAAGCTACCGGTGGCGATCTTTCGCCATTTATGCTTGGCCAGGCCGTACACTTGTTTAAAGGAGATTTGGTTAATGCCGATTCGCACTATATGCCATTTAAGGATCATACTTTTGACGCCGTTGCATTTATAACCACATTTGAGTACTATCGTGATCCGGTACAGGTTATCCGCGAGGCGGCAAGGGTAGGGCGGTACGGCATTGCCTTCGGTATGATGAACCGCAATTCGCCCAAGGTGCTGCGTCGGCGAGTACAGCAAATATTCGGTAAAAACCCATTTTACGTAACGGCTACTTTTTACACACCCGGTATGCTGATCGAAAAGATAGAGGAGGCGTTGCAAGGGCGTAACTATAGTTTGGAATGGACTTGTACCGGTTTGCCCGAGTGGTTCCCGGTGCAGCAGTGGAATGTACCCGTGGGTGATTTTTTTGGATTGTATGTAAAGTTCAACGATAAAACTTAGCCGCATGAATCAACTATCCGGAAAAATTTCTGGCGGCGGTTTCAGTGAATTGATATTGCCGCGCCTGGGCTTTGAGCGAAGCAATGTTAAGCATGGACCGGCCTTTGGCGTAGATGTTTCAGTGATTGATATTGGTGCGGGTACCGGTTTGGCGCTCACAAGCGACCCACTTTCACTCATTCCATCACTCGGACTGGCGGAGTCTGCATGGCTTTCGGTTCATTTAATGGCTAATGATATGGCAACAACCGGTTTTTCGCCTATGTATGCACAAATGGTGCTTAACCTGCCTCAAACTTTATCGCAGCCTGATTTCGCTGTTTATTGGGATCATATACATCACTATTGTAAAGCTATAGGAGTTTCCTTAACAGGAGGGCACACCTGCAGTATAGCCGGGCAAAACTCCACAATTGCCGGCGGAGGCACCATGTTACTTACAGCTCCTGTTAATGATATTTTAGTGAGCAGTAAGGCTCAGCAAGGCGATGTAATCATCGTTACTAAAGAATGTGCCTTATCGTCAGCTGCTATACTGGCCATGAGTTTCCCGGAAACGGTAAAAAACAAACTTGGCACAGCGATTTACCATAATTGCTGTGACCTATTTCAACAAACCTCTTCGCTACCAGATGCGCTTGCCGCTAAGGCAACCGGGCAGGTAACCGCCATGCACGATGTTACGGAAGGTGGAGTGCTCGGCGCTGTTTACGAGATGGCACTTGCGTCAGGGCTCGGCGTACGGGTTAATAATTATGCTTTGCCGATAGGCTACGTACAGCAAAAGCTAACTGAGCTTTTTGGTATTGATCAGCGCTATTGTGTAGGCGCAGGCTCAATGATTATAGCCGTTACGCCAAGAGCGGAGCAAACCGTAATAGCGGCGCTTAATGCACATCAAATTAAAGCCACCGCCATAGGCAGTTTCGTTAATCAGCAACACGGTTGTAAATTGATTGATGTAAATAATAACGAACAAATTATGCCATACTTTGAGAAGGATCCTTACTGGGATGCTTTTTTTAAAGCTTACAACGAAGGGTGGAAATGAGTGAAATTAAAGCTATAACTGGCGGCGTATATTTGGTTATTGATCCGGCTATGGAACGGTCGCTGCTGCTATCAAAGCTTGCGGCAGCTTTAAAAGCCGGACTCGCGGCCGTTCAGCTCTGGAATAATTCGTTGGCGGGTACCAATAAGTTGGAATATATCGCCACGGTTTCCGGGTTATGTGCTGCTTATAACGTGCCTTTATTTATTGACAATGAGTGGGAACTATTAGTTGAGTCACCTTTTTTGGATGGCGTACACTTTGATGCCATTCCTAATGATTACGAGTTGATCAAGCGACACATCAGCCGTCCGTTTCTGGCAGGTATAACCTGTTCCGGTGATGTTGATGTTGTTAGATGGGCTGATAAGAACCGCTTGCACTATGTTTCATTCTGTGCTATGTTTCCATCACTTTCGGCAGGTAGTTGTACTATTGTAACGCCTTCAACAGTGAAACAAGCGAAAGAAATTACCACGCTGCCTTTGATTGTTTCAGGTGGTATAACGCCTGATAATATGCTCGATCTTAAAAGGCAAACGCCGTTTGATGGCATCGCCGTAATATCTGGTATAATGAGCGCTGCCAATCCGTATCACGAAGTTTTACGTTACAAAAACGCTTTAACAAAAAACTATAATAATTATGAAAATCAATACGATAAATAAGCTTTGCTGCCCGTTTGATAAGCAGGATTTGCAATTGAAAATATTGGCTCAGGATACAGGGAAAAATGTAATAGAAGGCTTGCTGTCATGCAAGTGCTGTAGCAGGGTTTACCCCATAGTTTACGGCGTGCCTATTATGGCGCCTGACGAGTACCGGCAAATACAAGTGGAGCAGCCGATTATTGAGCGTTGGAGAATCGAATATAAACTTGATCCGCTTAATTTGTTACCCGGTTAATAAAACAGACCTGTTCATTAAAATACTGATTTGTGGGACGCCGTTATTTTGTTTTTGATAAGCGAAAGGGGATAGGTTACTTTAATTTTATTCGGGTAAAATCAGTAAATGTTATAACCGGTTTAAAAAGTAAACATATAATAAAGGCGTGTGCCTAAATCGCGATTGTAACTTATCTAGGGAGTAAACAACAAAAACGTATTATATTCTGTTTATCGGGTATTCTTAATACTATTTGATATATGGAATTTGACCTGCATAAGATATTTGTTAATGATCTCGACTTAAGTTATATCACGGAGATTGTTTTACGCACTGTTTTAATGTTCGCTTTCATCTTAATATTGCTCCGGCTGTCGGGCAAGAAAGGGGTGAGGCAACTCAGTATTTTTGAGGTAGCAATTATTATCGCGCTTGGCTCTGCAGCCGGCGATCCGATGTTTAATAAAGATTTTGCCATTCTTCCATCGCTTTTAGTATTTGTGATCATCTTAGCATTTTACCGCGTACTTACTTATTTTGCAGCTAAAAACGAAAAGTTTGAAAACATACTTGAAGGTAACGCCATGTACATAATTGAAGATGGCATGTTTACGTTACAGGAAGAGACTGATAATACATTTGCTAAGGATGAATTTTTTGCTGAGATGCGCGGCATGAGCATAGAACATGTAGGGCAGGTGCGCACTGCCATCCTGGAAACTAACGGGCAGGTAAGCTTTTTCTTTTATAATGATGACGAAGTTCGGCCGGGGTTACCTGTTCTACCAAAGCCCTACAACCAGCGCTCAAAGCATGTTAAAGCAGACGGTGCCTATGCTTGCACATTTTGCGGGCAGGTTGAAGAACGAACCACCGCGGGGCAGTGTAAGCGTTGTAACCATGACGAATGGGTTGCTGCAATCCAAACGCGAAGAACAACATAGGGATAAAAGTTTTATAATTTATTAAAACTTAACATCGATAATTAGGTAAACATTATACATAACAATATTTTTGCAGACCCTTATTTTTACTATGTCTGCACCCTCAATATCGATATCTTCGGACGTCAACAAATGTCCGAAGTGTGGTAACGTAATTTTAACCCGGCTTAAACGCAATTTACTTGTTAAAACTATCTCGCCCGGTTCTAAACGCTATAAGTGCATGAAATGCTTTACTACTTTTCATGTAAAAAATCAGTAAACTTAATAGATAGTTGAAGTAAATTACCTACTGGGTTGTCCTTAATTAATTGGAACGGAGTTATCCGGCTGCGAAAAGACAAATAAATCCGTTTCAATCATAGTGTGTGATTTCTCAAATGTTTTTGCTGCTGTAAATCAAATGCAAAACAGGATCGGCTGAATAGGCTGCCCACAATTCATCAAGTGTTTTACCTGACAGGTCAACCCAAGTACTTTCTTTAAACGTGCCGTTTCTGAGCTGTTTATCAATAGCTACAATCATTCCTGGTTTGATTTTTTGGTCTATCCATTCAAAAAAACGAGCTGTAACGCGGTAGCTGTCTTTATAACCCTGCGGTTTAGCCTTAAATGACGGCAGAAACCATTTTGAACCCACATTATCTACACCGTATTTGTAGCGGATAAAGTCGGCGATACCCTCGGTCAGCCAAACCAGATCACGGCCGTAACTGTACCCATAACCCTGAACAATATGCATACCTTCGTGTGTAACTACGTCAACATCATAGGGAAACTTGTTCATGTATTTCGTAGAAAATAAAATACGGTTTCCTGAAGCCTCGGCTACGCCATTGTAAGCTGTATCGGTTACAAATACCACATCGTGCGTGGCTTTATCGTTAAACATGCTTACAAGTTTTGGATAAACCTCGAAATACGTTTCGATCAAATTCTTTTGAATTGTAGCGTCAAAATTTGAGTTTTTATTAATAAATACCAGCGAATATCCGTCTTTTTTTACTGTATCTACCGATGACCAGTTTTTATGAAACGCGTTATCAAGATGTTGTGCTAAACCTGCGAGGTTCTTTTTATTTTTGAGCCATTTACCATTAACTACAATTTCTCCCGGGATAGCTTTTATTGTAAAGCTTTTAGCGGTATCTATAATGCGCATCGTTACTTCACGCTTTGTACGATAACCATCGGCTGTAGCAAAACCTGGATAGGTATTTCTAAAAGCGACGCCAATCTTAGCCGTGTCAACCTTGGTTTTTGCAACATCATTGATTATTATGCTGTAAGGTTTTGGTTGAAAGCGCCGGCGCTGTGTGTTTTGTCCGTTAGCATTGCCTGATGTGCTTTGAGCAAAAGCTGCTACGTAAAAAAGTAAAAGCAAATTTGTGCTGGTAAATAGTTTAATCATTTGTTGGTTGGTTTTTAGTGTAAATATAAGTTATGCCAAACTAAGCGCATGTAAAAAGGATGTTGCTTTTATTTGGATTTTAAACCAACGCCAATAAATTCTATCTAACTAAAAATATTCTAATAATTAATAGTATGTAAACTATAGGTTTTTCCCTTTTGAGCCGGTTATTAGAAATACCTCAGTAGGAGCGAGGAAACCAGGAGGGCAACGGTAGTATGTCAGCTTAGTACAAGTACCCGATTTCGCATCAGGAGTACACCACTAAGATAGATAAAAGATTTACAATACAAAAAATTATTAATTTTTTTTTGTACTGTAAATCAATGAGTTACAAACTTAAAAAAAATCATTTATGGTTAAAGTGCTTTTATTCAGCTTTGCAACAATACGATCTTTTAATTTACTATCATTTTGCATAGTATAAACAGGCTTTAAATTAGCGTCATATATAGTAACGTTATCAAAACCTAAACCAAAAGATAAATACAAATCCTCTTTACCATCAGCACGAGAAATTAATAACAAATCCTTATCTAAAATCTGTTTTGAACCCTTAATCAGAAAGATTGTCGGAAAGTCACGACCCGAGGCAAAAACAACGTTAGATAGTTGCGGTTTTTCCTTATTAACGTGAATAGACAAGGAAACAGACGGAATAGAGGATGTGCAGTAGTTTAGCTGAGCAGAGGCATTTAAACCAATACCTAAGAGCAATAAGGTTAATAGAGTTTTCATTTTAATGTGTATTATGAATATGACCAAATATAGCTAAATACTCTTGATAGTCAAGCGACGGAGGAGGTATGTCAACCAGGCGACCATGTGAAGTAACACCGAGTTCATTAAGTTGCTTTTGATACCTAAAAAACGTCGAACGAGGCAAAAGGTTAGATTTGCGAAGATCATCAAGCGAATAATATTGCGTAAGCAAAGACAAAGCCACGACCATAGGTTTATTGAACGAGTTTTTGCGCCGCAAAGCCGCATCACTAAGCTCATCTCGTTCTTTATTCTTTTGATCTACCCGCTCAATAACATCCATAATAGACAGTTTACAATTAAGCTGAAATTTTTTAACATAACCCCAAAAGAAACGATACAACTCATCAAAAACCGGCTTACTAAAATGTACATCACCGGTACGAATAGCGGTAGCCTGTACGACAGGCGCACAAACATAATTATGACCACGCTCACAGAAGTTTAAAACATCCCTGTATAATTGCGGCTGCATTTGCCTAAATGATTTACGTGAACGCTCATTAAAGAAAAATTTAACATAATCGGAATAAAGCTGTTTTTCACGAAAGAAATAATCTATTTGCGCTTTGCGGAATGTAATCTCATAACGCAACATCCTATCAGATTGATCCTGTAACTCTAAAAGCGGAATACCTGTAGGATTTTTAATAGAAAGTTTACGCTTATCATGTTTATGAAACTCAGTTCCTTTATGATATATTTTAAAAGAATAACGCTTGGTAACATAAGTTAAAGACGTATCATAATTAGTATAATCATTCTTTGTTGAACGAGCATATTTCGGCAATAATTGCTTTTGCTCACTGAGATATTTTAAAGCGTCATATTTAGAATTAAAGAACTGATTATAACTAAAATCAATACGATGAATAGAAATATCTTTGAAATCAATGGGTTCAAGGCTATACTTATTAAAAAATGATTTTATGAAGCCCATCAAATAACGATACATACCGTCGCTATCCTGGTCATGCCATTTTACAAACTGTAAAATATTTGAACCATATAAATATTTTGGAATTGAAAACTCAAAATCTAAGCAATCACTTTTGATATAATATTTATACAGTAGTTTATAATTAGAAGAAGCGTTATACAGACTGTTAGATTTAGTAAGAGGAATAATATTACCGGTATCATGGTGCAGTATAGCCCTAACTTTAGTATCATTGAAACACTCACCGGTATTCTCATCCACAGAGATAAGGGTTTTTCCCTCTTTGTCCGTGTGTTCATACCTGAATTTAGTAAGCGGATAATTGCTGACATTGTTTAATCTTAGTTTAATGGTATCGATCATAGTTTAATTAAATAGTTGTAGCTGTTTAGCCAACCAATCATCATGAGTTTGATTTGCCAGGTTAGCATGATGCCGGCGCTCATCGTAAAAACCTTTACGAGCAGCTTCAAGAAATAAGTGTTGGTTAAGCTGTTTAACAAGTTCCGGTATCATTTCAAGAGGAAAACGATCAAGCGAAAACTTAACGGATGCCTTATTATCAGGCGAAACGTCAACCTCATAAAAGAGCATATAAGAGTTTTGTTCAGGCATAACATAGTTTTAAAGGTTAAAAAAAAAGTGCCTGACCGAAGCCAAGCACCTATTAACAAGGTTTATTTAGACAGAGAAATTACCGCCAGGCGACCAAGAACGCCAACGATTTAGTAACGACGACCACGACGGCGAGAACGGAAAGAACGGGTAAACCGTTTTCCATAACGCCGAGCAGAACGGTAACGGCGACGACGGCCAGTAGAACCGCCATTTAACATAAAGTACCAAACGGCAGCCAAACCGGCAGCAAGTACAAGCAAATGCTTTTTAATGAAATCCACAGTATTAACGAGTTATACGTTTAAAAATAAAGAAACCAAGAAGCCCAATTACGGCTAAAATCGAGTAGTTACGGCGGGTATCGGGTAAAAGAAAATCTTTTAGTTTACGCAACTTAGTTTCATCTTTTGTTTTATCCCATTCGGCGAACACGGTTTGACCAACGTCACCGATATCAATATGAATACCCCACTTATAAATACCTAAACCGCCGGGGAGTTTAAATTCACGATAGAACATTGCTAAATCTTGCGGTAATTTAGTACCTATATCAATAGCATGGCCTTTAGTGTGCAAAGAGTTTGTAGCGGAACCAGGAACAGTTTTATTATACTCAGGCGAACGGTACGACGAGTTAATAACTAACTTATGGTTTTTGCCGTTCGTAGTGTACCATTGCTGAGTAAGCAACTGCAAGCGAAGCAACAACATTTTGTGCAACTTGGTATAAGAGGCAACCGGATTTTTAGTTAATAAATCACCGAGAGTATAACCGAATATAATCGGATAAGAAAGATTTGAATTCTTATCAAATACAATATAACTACCCTCGATACGAAAGCGATTAGCCGCCGCATCTGTTTTAAGTTGATTATCAAACGCATTGGCGTTATCGAATTTTACAGGTACACTCATAATTTAGCGTGAAAGAGTTTGATTAAAGCGAATAACAGCGTCAATAATAACAGACACATCAGATTTAGTAACGTCAGTAAAGAAACCGGCAGAACCTATAGTTGCATCTGAAAACAAAGATGTACCATTCTGATAGTGAGTATAAGCACCAAGCGCAACAGGAGTAACACCGCCAACGAGGGGAGGAGGAACGTTTGAAACGGTAGCAACAACAGCCTTATTACTATAGAGTTCAACCACACCGTCAATAATAGATACACCAATAAGACCGGTAGTTCTGATAGCATCAGCAGAACGAGCACCATCTACAGTTGTATTAGCTACACCATCATATAAACGACCAGTCAAAGCGTTACCGGCAGAAGCCAGGTTATAATGACTTGACAAGAAAATGAGTGATGAGTTCGGAGTGTTACTACGAGCGCCGAGAATACAACTACTAATAGCCGACTCAGGTTCAGTAATATAAGCAAAAGCGAAAAAACCATTTATATCACCTGAAAGGGTATAGTGAGTATTACCGAAACGAGATGAAGCGGCGGCAAGCTTATACCCCTTATCAACATGAGCGGCGGCGCTATCAGCACTAAATGTAATTCGGTACGCAGCATCATTGTCCAAATAGTTAAGAAAATTTAATTTGTGACAAGAAGCGGCAGAGCCAACCATAGGGTATAAAGCACGACCCTTAGAAAACACATTGCCATTATCAAGATCATTTTTCAACAACTGCAAGGCACCACGTTGTAGATCAGGTAATGAAACCTGAGAAGCAGTTTCAAAACCGCTAACATGTTCACCAATAGCAGAGGTAAAACCGACCGATATAGAAGCAAAGTTCTTATTTGAATAGATTATATCCATAGCTTACAATGAGTATTTATTTTTATAATAGGTATTCATACCGGAGCCTAACCACAAACCAAATTTTTTGTGACCGGCTATATTTGGGTGCAACTTATCAGGTGACAAAGGCGAAGATGTTTGCGCATCTGAATACATGTTTTCGTAATTAAAACCACTTTCAGAGTAAGCATTGAACGCCTTAACGCCGTACCGAAAACAAACCTCTAACATAGCATGAACCATATCATCAGCGTTTAAATTGGTAGCGGTATTAGTAGCGGGAAACCCCGAGGTAGCACGTTGCAAAGGGGTTACAAAAAACAAATCGGAGATTTTATTACGCCGCTGCAAATAGGAAAACATAAACTTCATAGCGCCTATAATGGTATCAGTACCTGTACTTGACATAGTACCGAGCGTACACGAACGACCTATTAAATCATTAGTACCACCAAAAATAATTTGACCATCAGGGATAAAAGAAGCGTTTGAGGTATCAAGACGTGATGTTTCACACATTGGTGTACCAATACCACCAGGATTATAAATAGCAGGTGGAACCGACAACGATGAACCGGCTATGCCGTTAGCAACGACGTTACATTTAAAAACATCCCTGATTATAGCCCAATAAATATTCTGATCTGTAATACCGTCTTGCGGACGGGGAGCAGTAGTTATACTATCACCCTCAAACCAAAAATTGCGACCTTTAAGGGCATTGTAAAAATCGATACCCTCAACATAACGAACCTTTAACGTACCATCCTTAGTAAGACGGAGCGCACAAGCGCCGGTTAAATTATCCTTTAGGGCTATAATATCATCATTCTCACCGTTAACAATAGTAAATTTTCCAGGAACACCGAAGCCCTGAGTAAAGAACCTACCAAGATTATCAAGCAGAGCGGCATAATTGCCAACAAGGTCACGTAAACCAAAAATATGAGTTTCGGTATCAGGCTGTACTATATCAAACTTATCTTTAATTACCGCTAAAGAGCGTATTTGTTGTTGATTATAATAATTAGAAAGAAACGCAGAAACATCAGTTACTTTATAGGTTAATACGTAAGCATTGCCAGTATCAAAAATAGCACCATCAGTAAAAATCTTACCGGACGGCGGTTCAGGGAATACCAACGGCTGACCATCACCGCCAAGAAAGTTAATGTAAGTACCAATCTGTGTGACGGGAAACCAGGAGCGACCCGCAGAATGAACACCGGGAACAGTATCAAGATTAGGAGGCCCGAGATTAGACGTAACAGAAAGGGTAGAAGTAGTAGCGCCGGAACCAAAAGAACCGGCGAGTATTTGAGCAATATCCATTATGCAATACCCCCTATATTAATATTAGTACCCCCAACAGGGTTAGGAGAAACACCGGTAATAATTATGCTAAACTTCTCACCGCCTACAATTCCGGAAAAATAATTATCAATTGTATAAGAACCGACCAAAGCGCCGGACGGAACACCGAAATTACCCGAAAAACTATCTATCAACTCACCACCTGAGTAACGGCGGTTAACCGTATAAAAGACGGCAATAACACCGTTAACAGCATTGGAAAGGCTTGCGGAAACCTTAACAGTGTATTTATTTACACGAACAACAGTTCCGAATATAGAAGCCTCAGCGACAACAGGAGGAGCAACGATAGGAGGAGGTTTAGTTACTTTAGAAGAAGCGGCAACAAAGCGCTCAACAAACGACGTAGTTTGTAAATTCAAAATATCCATAAAGGTTAAAAAAAAATTATTCGGCTAAAACCCGATAACCTGAGATAGAAATTGAGAAAGAGTAATTCGCAGTATGAGCGCCCGAAGTTTGCCCCGTTTGCTGAAAAGAATTTCCAACGATTGAAAACTTAGCACCGGAGATATTAATATTCCTAACAATGTGAACCGCAAGAGGGTTAAACGGCAAAGGCTGATTTGCGTTAGGGTACAGACCGGCAATAAATGAACGGAAAGACGTAGCACCCGCCATTAAGTCACCACCCGCCATAGAAACAAATTGCCTCAACTCACCATCCAACTCATATTCTAACAGAGTAAAAGACGGTTTTCCGTCAACATCTAAAGAAACATCAAGAGCGGGGTGAATAAACTGCATTAAACCAACATAAGTTCGTGTTTGAAACTGAGAGGTTTTTTCATCAGTACTATTATTAGGAAAATATTTACCAGGAAATTGAATACAGCCTACAAACGGATTAACCATACGAGGCTTATCCGAAAAGCTATCAGTAATTAATTGCTTTACCCATTCCTCAGTAAAATAGTCTATATTCTTAACTATAAGGTCAGAATGAGTTTTTTGATCAAATTGCATTAAGGTACTTTAGATATCCAACTTTGAATTTGTTTAAGTTCCTTATCACTTAAAACAACGGTCAAATGATAACGGAGTGTACCGTATAATTTTGAACCGCCATTGGAAAGAAACATATCGTTCCAAACATCACCATCGAAAATATGAGCAATCGAATTTCGATAATTTTTCAATTCACGCTGACCATAACAGATAGCGACTAACTGAAAAGTCTGAATAGACATAGATTTAACAGTCCTCAAAATAGCGTCCTCATCAACAGACGACCGATCAAGCATTTGATTTAAAGCGTTAGCACTTGTAACATGCGTGTTATTAGGGCTATAACCCTGAGTAGCTAAACTTTTTTTCAAACTTTCAAGACCGGAACCCTCAGCAGCAGGACGACTTGTAAAGTGTTCTAAACCATCTTTGTCAACATCTTTACTTGCTGACTGAAAAAGAGTAGAACCGAAGAACTTTTTGTAAATAGTATAAACAAGCAACCCGCCACCGGCGAGCATAGCCATGTTTATATAGCCGGAATATTTACCGGCAGACGCAAAACCTTTTTTAAGGTCAAATTTGCGCCCCCTAAAGGAGCGCATCTTTGTATATCTCATTAGTTACCATGTTCAGGGTAATCGTCCTCACCACCATCGTCGCCGGGGTTCATGAAATCTTGAATATAGCGAACGATAAATATGAAAGATATTGCGAAAAGCGCCTTAACATACCACTCATCCAGGACAAGAATAGCCTTATCTTTAAGCGTAAGCGGTTTAGCGTCGGGTTCGTTATTGGCAAGTGCTGTTTTTTTAAGCTTTGCAGCCTCTTGTTGTTTAGAGAACCAAACATCCATATTACGCTGAATATCATCATGTTCAGGAGCAGTAATAGGAGCGACTTTAAGTAATACCTTACTTATTAAGTTTTGAATTTTCACAGTTTAAAATATAAAGTTGAATAACAATTAAGAGATAATAAATACTTAACTAATAGAAAGTTAAAGCCAATCAACTAAAGCACGGTTTTAAAGCGCACCCAGGAAGAACATCATTTAAAAGATGCCTAAAAGCGGCAATAGATGAAAGGCAATAACTAAATATTTAGTTTGTATTAGCGACGACCTTTTTTAGAAACAGCCATCAAACCGATAAGCAAGGCACCACCAACGCCGACCGGCAACAACCAGGACGGCATTGTATTTTGATTTGCGCCAACTTCAAATTGCACCGGCTTATTACCGCTCAAAACCTGAGCGGCACCTTTGAGCAGTTCGCCCCAGGATTGACCACCGGGGGAAGCGCCTGTAATTGAAGCACCGGCAGTTGCATTTGAAATATATTGCTGATTTGCGGCCAAGCCAGGATTAATTGGCGAGGGCGTATAAACCATATCGGCGGCGGTAGCCTGAGTAGGTTGAGGAAGCAAGGAAACGCCAGTAGTAGCGGCAAGCGCAGTATTGGCAGCACCTAATGCGATTTTACCAACGGATTTGGCACCTTTACCAATTGCTTTACCAACAGAGCCAAGCGCTTTACCTATAGAACCAAAGAAGCCCATTACACAGTTGCTTTAGCGATATCAGCCACAAGTTTATCTTGATGCTTTGATGCCAATTGTTCGGCTTTTTGAACTATTGACGCATCAGTCTTATATGACCACCAAACAAGGTAGTTTTTTGACTGAGCAACCTGATCTCCGTTAAAGGAAACGTCTAATACCAGGTCGTTAAACTGATTTGTAAAGTCAGTAATTAGGAAACTTTGGTCAGCTTCAAAAGCCGCACCGGCATCACCCCAAAGATTTGAGGGCAACTTTGAAAAACTTGCAGTTTTCATGTTAATCAAATCGCCATAATTGAGCGATTCAACATAACGGTCTGAAGAAACGGACATGTTAACGATAACGTTATTCTGAAAATCCGTTTTATCATAATTGATAAAAGCGGTACGGAGAACGTTTGAACCGATTGAAAATTGCTCAGAGGTATTGCCCTGCTGAATATTTTGAGTACGAATGAACGGTATGTATTGTTCATACCCGATAGATTTGAGCGTCTTAAACTCGATATACGAGTTTTGGAGGTAATTAGCATCAGGGAAAACACCCTCTTGCATAGTCACCTCAACAATTAGCTTATCGGTATCTTTTACACGAAGAAAGCCACCAAGCGGAATATTGAAAGCAACGATAGATTTACCGTTACCCAACTTAACCACGTGATCAGTACCGGCGTAAAACGCTTGTTGCTGAATTGTGTTAAGGGTAGAAGCTAAACCGATAACTTTTAAGTTATCCTGTACCAAAACGTGATCTTTACCGTCACGTTGCAGGGTAACCTTAAAATTACATTTTGAGAAATCAACCTTTGAGCAACCCAAGGTTGCATCACCATTGTTAAAGGTTGTTACATTTAAATACGCCTTAACCGAAAAACCGTTGATTGTTTGCGAGGTATAGACGTTATTTTTTTGTTCGGAGTGTTTAACGATCATGTTAAATAGTAGAAAAAGAATTGTTAAAAAATTGTGTTAAGGAAAGATTAAGCGGCAGTTTTGTTCGTGATCTTATTGAACGTTTCAACCAGTTTATCTTTAAAAAAGAATGCAGCTACACCAAGTACAGCTAAAAGAAGCATTTTATTATTGCGACGACGCATAGTAAAAATTTGAAGTAAGTAATTTTTAACAGAGCCTTAAACGACTATTTAGTATTTACCAACGACGGCGGCGGAAGAACCGGCGAGGGCGAAAGAAACCATAACGAGGGCGGGCGTAGTTACGTGAACCGTATGAACGGCGACCATAAGAGCGGCGGCGAGTACCAAACATGCCGAAGAATGCCATAATGTAAATGGGTTAAATTAGTGGATAAATTAATGAAAAGTCTAACCGGTTAGACTGATTGTTCCGTGTTACAAATCTTGGAACAATCAGTCAAGGACTAAGCAGCTTGTGTACTATCAGTAGCAGGAACGGGGAGGAACTCTAAAGCGCCTTTAAACGGCTCGATAGAGGTAAATTCACGATCTATAGCAGCACGTAATACCTCATCCCAGGTAACGCCGTTAGCCATGCCTATAGCAGTTAAACGGCGAAATACATCCATAGGAAGCAGCAATTTAGCATGTTTGAAATTGCCCTTTATAACAGAGCGGCGCAATTTATGCGAAGTAACGTACATAAATTGCTCATCAGGGCTAAAATGAGCGTCTTTAGGCAATATTACAGCGTCGTTAGCGTTTGAGGTAACAGCAACAGCCGGTAAGTCTGCTAATTGTGAAAGATCATTAAGCGTTTGAGATTGTTGGCGGTTCTTTTTGGTTAGGTTTGCCATTGATTTTTTTAATTAGTTTTTTAATTAGGGTAAAGCCCACCTGAGTAACAGCAGATAGGATTAAGCTTATAACGGTAGCCTTAACGGTTCCGAGATCGCTATTTGATAAAACAGTAAAAGGAGGAGCAGAGCCAATAGCGACGTTTTGAACAGTATCGTTAGAGGCTAACTGAGAAATTTGTTTAAGCACTGAGTTTACGAATAGTGCCTTTACGGTGGGTATTTACAATTCTTGCGGCTAAACGGGAGTTAAACCTATACGCCGAGCATTCGGGCACGGTATCAGTAAAACGGCGTTTTTGCTTGCCAACGTAATTACCACAGGGCAAAGCGATAACATACATAATTTGAGGGTTTAAGGTTTTACGTATTGAACATCAAGCGTGTAATTAACACTACGAACCGAAGCAATTTTAGAGAGTTCAGGGTCAGCACCGGGACACAGGTATAACATACCATCAAGCGCAGCCTTAGCACCGGCAGCAGTTGAAAAACGAGAAGCAGCCATACAGGACGTTGTAAACTTAAAAGTAACGCCACCGCTATCTACTGAATTACCGGCTAAAAACAAGGAATGAGCAATTGAAACAACGTAAAACATGTTAGTTTAAATTTAGAGGTTAATAAATAGGTTCATCAAACCATCCACACAGTATGCAAATAAGCGTAGAGGCAGCCCAAATCATTAGGACAGTGAACATAGTTTAGTTTTTAAAGGTTAAAAAAAAAGTACGAGCGAGGAGCAAAGCCCCGACGGCGAGAAATAAAGATGATTTTGGATAGGCTTTAACAAATTCTAAAGCCTCAGCAGCACGACGTTCGACCAAGCCAGTGGAAACAACTTTAACACCATTTTTTGTGGTGTATTTATAAAGCTTGATATGTTCAGCAACTTTATTAACGTCATGCGTAGTATTCCAGGTTGTTAAAACCTTAGCTAAAGAGCCAGTTCCGGCGTTATAACCAAATTTAACGAATACATCATATTGCGACTGATTAAGGGCATGCTTGGAACCCTTATTTACCTGAGTTTCTAAAGGTGCCAAATCGGACGCAAATAGTTCCATGCCTTTAGCCTTATTAATTGTCGCAGTAAGTAAATATTGTTCGTTAGGTCTAATTTGGTGACCGTAACCAATGGAAAACTTTTTAACACCCTTAACTTCGCCGTCAGAGTATGCCTTAGCAGAGAATTGTTCAATTTCGAGCAATTCCGCTATTGCGGAAGAAGATGTTTTCACGAGGTATAAAACGGGAATGTTTTTTGTCGGAAAACTTTAACGAAAGACGAGCCTCATCTTTTAGTTCAGCAAGAGGTATACCCACGTTCGATTTAGGAACAGTGTGTATCTCATCACACAGAGGCGCTATTTTAAGTGGAAACGTGTATTCAACACGTTCGCCGTTATCCGACTTTACGTTTACGGTGTACAGATGATTGCTTATCCAAAGCAATTGCACCCCGACCCTCAATTGTAAGGGTTTTTCTAATACTTGGAGCCTTTTTGACATTTTTAAATAATTCCGAACCGAGTTCGATTAACAAAAACTCACATGATTTTAGTTTGGCACGTAAACGCCTATCCCAAAAGAGAAAGGTAGTAGGTTTGATATTTGGCTTTTGTACGTCATTAAGACGTACCCATTCAATGAGTACATCTTTATAATATTGTTCCAAATAACGCAATAACATACGTTTAGATGCTTTATTAAAAGCGTTTCGCACTATTCCCATAACTGAGATTTTTTAATTTATATAGATAGGTAGAAGAAGTAACTAAATCGTTCGAACAAACGTTGGTTCAAGTTCCATTAAACAGACCTCAGCGTCAAAACCCTGATCTTTTGCCCGTTCTTTAATTTGTTTCCCGATTGAAACGGCTTTTTGTTCGCCGCCAAATTTTGCAGCGTCGGCAGTATCGGCAGTGATTAATTTACCACGCAAAGCGTAATCATAACCATCATCCAATTTAGTACCAACGACCGAACCCGCAGACAGCAAATGACCGTCCACAAGTAAACAGAATAGTTTAGCCATTGTGAAGATTTTAAAGGTTAAAAAAAAATAGAAATTAAGCGGCATTAACCGCAGGAAGATTGTTATTAATATACTCTACAGCGTCAACCAAAGCACGTTCACGGTTCAGGAACTGACATATAAATACATCACCGCCATCTTTAACCACGTATTCAAGCTTAAAGGGAACAGTAGTAAAATAAGATAACAACAAAAAGAAATAAACAGGTTCATTTTTAGGAAAGCACAACCTATAGGAGTGCCTAACATAAATAAGCTTTTGCACTTAGTTTTAGATTTATAGTTTAAATAAATTGAGGTATGAAATCATTAGGCGAAAAACGAGCCAAATATTCACGGGTTCGTCTATTATAGACATTGAAATAATGCCAACCAGGATGTTTTTCATTCAAGAACTTAGAAAAACCATAAAGACCATGAACATAAGTCCATTTTTTAACTTCACCGGTATCGCAAATCACAATACACGAGTAATCATTTTTATGCGGCATTTTTAATACTGTAGAAATAATCCGGCGTTTTGGGGCTGTTTTTCAACACCAATGTATATTCGGAAGTTCGAGCATTTTTAAAAACCGCATAGTCAGCGTGAGCGGCAGAAACCAAATAGTTTTGGCGGCCACTTGGATAAGCCACCAGGCTACCAACTGTTAATTGAGTGAATAAGATTTTGTCCATAATTTTATTTTAAAAGCGTTAATATCACTAAGTATATGAAGTAGCACCAAAAATTTAATAAAAGATTTGGAGCGTATTTTTGAATTTAATAGTTATATAAATGCCAGACATTCAAAGAACTATAAGTGATTTTTTCGTTTTCCTATAATTAATATTATGTTAAATAAAACCAAAATTTAATAGGGCCTTTTCTTCAGGCCCTATTTCTTATTGAAGCGCTTCTATTTGCTTTTGAATTTTGTTGGCGTTAGCTGTATCTTTTTTACCTAAGTAATAGGTTTTAAGATTTGTTAATGCTTCAGGTGATTTTGGATTTAATTCTACAGCTTTATCTAAATAAGGCTTTGCAGCGTCAAATAAACTATTCGCCTTAGCTACTGCAGCTACATATTCTTTTTGTTTGTTAACCGGTAACGCATTGGCTGCATTATAAGCATCAATTGCCGGGTTTACCATTACAAAACCTAAGTTAAGCGCGGCATCAGCATAGTTCGGATCAAGCTCAAGCGCTTTTTTATACATCTCGGCTGATTTGGCGTATGCTTGCTCTTTTTTAGCTAACAATGGCGCCTTAGCAGCCAGGGTTTTAGCTTTCTTGGCATCTTTGTCGGCCATGTCGGCAACCTTGGCATAAGTTATACCGCCATAGTAATATAAAGCTTTGTCTTTAGGGCTATTGGCAATAGCGGCCTCAATTTTTGAAACGGCCTCGGTTTCTTTACCTTGTACAAGGCTTATCTCAATTTCGCGTGAACGTAAGTTAGCGCTTGTCGGGAATTTTTGCACACCTTCTGATACCGTTTTCAAAGCGCTCGCGGTGTCTTTGCTCATCAGGTAGCTGCTTGCCAGGTCGTTATAAATATCCGCTTTTTTGCTGTAGTTGGTAGTTAGCAATTTTTGGTAACCACTTACAGCCATTGGCAAAAATTTGGCATCATCCCTACCCGCGTTTGCTGCTGACAGAGCGGTATAATAAATTGCATTAGTATCTTCCGGTAAAATTTGACGGTAAGTATCAAATGAGGTGTACGCAAGGCTGTATTTACCGGCCTGATAATGTTTCACACCTTGATTTAACGCGTATTGTGCCAGGTAGCGCTCACCGTTATTGATAAGTTCTTTTAATTCTTTGTCGTCGCCTTTTGTGTCAAGCTCTTTAGCTTTTTTTACAGCTTCGGCAGCTGCAGTTTGTAAAGGCGCAGCTGTTGTTTCAACACTATCGCGAGATGCTAAGGCTGCGTAAACTACACCCTTTACCGCATAGGTTAACGGCAAATTTGCAGTTTTTTCGTGCGCAGCTGCTTTATCAATTGCAGTTTTGGCCTCGCCTAAGCTTTTTACCGCTACGGCAGCCATTGCTTCTTTAGTACTTTCATACTTCTGATACTCTTCCTTAGCTTTGTTAAGCTCACCTTTCTGTGCAAAGGCTGTAGTTGTAGCAAGAGCCAGCAAACCAGCCGTTAAAAGTTTAATTTTCATAAGATACTTTATCAGTTAACTGTTTAAGTTTATTGTTTACTTTATTTAATTGCCTTGTGTTTCCTGTGTGCTGATATATTTGCTGCAACAGTTGTAAGCTTTTAACATCAGTCGGTAAAATCTCAGCGGCTTTTTGCAGCCATTTTGATGCATAATAAATATCTTTTAAAACGTCGTCATCTTTCTTATCAATGGCGCTTTTTTTATAATATAACAACCCCAGATTAAAAACCGGATCAAAAGCTACGCTATTTAATTCAATCGCCTGCAAGTAAAGCTCTTCCGCTTTATCATATTTCGAAAGCTGATCGTAACAATTGGCTGCCACAAATATCACATCCGGATTGTTTTTATATTCAGCAATAAGCTTAGGCACCAAAGGTTCTAACGCTTTATAATCTTTTTTGTTATTGTAGATATTTGCTTCATCCATTAACAGGTACTTGTCGCCAGGTAATAAAGTCTTCCCCCTTTTTATGATGTCAAGTGCCCGCGCGGTATCCCCCACCGCCATATTGATATTCGCTGCGGTTTGAATGTATTCGGGCTTGATGTTATTACCATCAATAAGTGAATTATAAAAATTAGCCGCTTGCTGCAGGTTACCCAGTTTGGTGTTTGAGTAAGCCAGGTAGGCATTAAGTGGTTTATACGATGGATCGTAAAAATGCGCACGACTAAAATACTTTTCGGCATTGGTAAAGTCCGACCGGTTCATATAGCTAAAACCGACACGTATAGCCGCGTTTGCCAGACACTGCCTTATAAACTTTAGCTCGTCCGGGTAGCGGTTGATCTTTGGGTGTTTGGACAGTTTGTTGTCTACAAACTCAGCAGTAGTATTAAAAAAGTCTCCGGGTTGGTTTAATTTATTGGTTGTATCTACCTGTAATATAGTGGCATATACCAATCCTCGATAGGTGATTTTCTCGATATTATTTGAATCGCGCCGACTGGTAATTAAACTATCGATAGACTTTTTTGCCCTGCCGAGCCAGTTGATATCCTTTGTTTGCTGAAAAAAACCAAGGCTGTTTGCCACAGTCTTCAGCGCTTCAGATTGACCAAAGGCTAAGGGCGCGGCAAACAGCGCTATCAAAATGGTGAGTATTACTTTACGGCAATGCATCCAAATTATTATTCGTTATCAGTTTCCGGTGCGTCGTTATCAGCGCCGGCTTCCGGTTCTGTATTATCGGTATCAGCCTCAGGATTTACGTTTTCCGTCGTGCTTTCCAATGCGATTGTTTCTTCTTCCGGATCGTGTTCAACTTTCGCAACCGACGCAATTTCATCGGTACCCTTCAGTGTTATCAACCTCACTCCTTGCGTTGCACGGCCCATAACCCTTAATTCGTTTACGGCAATACGTATCACTACGCCAGAACGGTTAATGATCATCAAATCCTCAGCATCAGTAACACCTTTTATGGCAACAAGGTTTCCGGTTTTTTCGGTAATATTAAGTGTTTTTACGCCTTTACCACCGCGGTTGGTAACACGGTAATCATCAATATCAGTACGTTTACCATAACCTTTCTCTGATACAACCAGTACAGTAGTTTCCGGGTTATCAATACTGATCATGCCGATAACCTCGTCATTATCATTATCAAGTGATATACCACGAACACCTGTTGCAGTACGACCCATCGGCCTAACAGTCGACTCGTTGAAGCGTATAGCACGGCCCGATTTAAGCGCCATTACAATTTCGCTGCTTCCGCTGGTAAGGTTTGCCTCAAGCAATGTATCACCCTCGTTTACATTAATGGCATTAATACCATTAGCACGCGGACGGGAATATGCCTCTAACGAAGTTTTTTTGATGGTACCTTTACGGGTACACATAATAATATAGTTATTCTCGAGGTACTCCTGGTCTTTAAGACTGGTAAGCTTAATGTAAGCTTTGATCTTCTCCTCTTTAGGGATATTGATAATATTTTGGAGCGCACGGCCTTTTGAGGTACGTGTACCCTCGGGTATTTCAAAAACACGCAACCAGAAACAACGCCCTGCTTCAGTAAAGAACAGCATGTAGTTGTGGTTTGAGGCCACCAGCAAGTGCTCTATAAAATCCTGATCGCGGCTGTTGCTGCCTATGGAGCCTTTACCACCCCTGCCCTGCGTACGATACTCAGTAAGCGGCGTACGTTTAATGTAGCCCTCATGCGATATAGTGATTACAACATCATCGTCAGAAATAAAGTCTTCTGTCTGCATCTCGGCTGATGAGTGTACCATTTCGGTTTTACGCTCGTCGCCAAATTTCTCCTTAACCTCAAGCAGTTCATCCTTAATGATCTGCATACGCAGGCCTTCATCGGCAAGTACTGATCTTAAGTAGTTGATCTGCTCCATTAATGCAGCATATTCGTCTTTTATCTTATCACGCTCCAGTCCGGTTAAACGGCGCAGGGTCATGTCTAATATCGCACGAGCCTGGATATCGCTCAGTCCGAATTTCTCGATCAAACCTTCGCGGGCCTCATCAGGTGTTGACGATGCACGGATCAGGCGGATAACTTCATCCAGGTGATCAAGGGCGATCAGTAAGCCCTCTAATATATGCGCGCGCTTTTCAGCTTCAGCCAGCTCATATTTTGTACGGCGGATAACTACTTCATGCCTGTGCTCAACAAAATGATGGATCATGTCCTTCAAATTAAGCAACATTGGCCTGCCTTGCACCAGCGCGATGTTGTTTACGCTGAAAGAGGTTTGCAGTGAAGTATATTTATACAAATTGTTTAATACAATAGCCGCGTTGGCATCACGCTTGATCTCGTAAACCACCCGTATACCTTCACGGTTTGATTCATCACGTATAGCCGAAATACCTTCCAGCTTTTTCTCATTGACCAACTCGGCAGTACGTTCAATCATCACCGATTTATTTACCTGGTAAGGTATCTCGGTAACTATAATACGTTCACGATCATTGTTATAAGTTTCGATCTCTGCACGTGCGCGGATAACGATACGGCCACGGCCGGTTTCAAATGCTTGTTTAGCACCTTCGTAACCGTAAATAATACCACCTGTTGGAAAATCCGGGCCTTTGATGTACTGCATCAATTCCGGAACCTCTATCTGGCGGTTATCTATCAGCGCTACTGTAGCATTTACTATCTCGGTAAGGTTATGCGGCGGCATATTGGTTGCCATACCTACGGCAATACCCGACGCACCATTAACCAGCAGGTTGGGTATTTTAGATGGAAGAACGGTTGGCTCCTCCAGTGAGTCGTCAAAGTTTAACTGGTAATCAATAGTATCCTTATTGATATCGGCCAGCATTTCCTCGGCAATTTTTTGCAGCCTCGCCTCGGTATAACGCATGGCCGCCGGTTGATCACCATCTATTGAGCCGTAGTTACCCTGACCTTCAACAAACGGGTAGCGAAGGCTCCAATCCTGCGCCATACGTACCATGGCATCGTAAACTGAGGTATCGCCGTGCGGGTGATACTTACCTAATACCTCACCAACAATACGTGCCGATTTTTTATACGGTTTATTGCTGGCCAAGCCCAGATCAAGCATACCATAAAGTACACGCCTGTGCACAGGTTTTAAACCATCGCGCACATCAGGCAGGGCCCTTGATACGATAACCGACATTGAATAATCAATGTAGGCAGATCGCATCTGTTCATCAATATTAATCGAAATTATACGGTCTTCGCTTTGTGGATTGTCGTTTCCTGTTTCGTCAGCCATTTTATATTATAAAGTAGAAATCTTCTTCAATTCGCTATTGGTGATAGCACCTTAAGCGACCTGCGAAGTTAAGAATTAATATGATTTTTGGCACGTATGTTAGTAAAAACACCTAATGTGCACAATATACTGTAAGGCATAAGGTTACAATTATTTAACCTTTTTCCAATACTCCTCAACAGCTGCCCCGTTTGGCAGCTTACCTTTAAATTTAAGGGTATCGTTACTGATGGTATAGGTGTATGTTATGGTTTTATTTAGTGTTTGCGATGGTTGGCTGCAATAGGTTTGTGTTTCAAGGCAGGTATCGGCTATTAACTGATAGTTCCCTACCTCATATTTCACCGCCTTTTGGCCAGGTTCAAGCACAAAAGCTTCAAAGTCTTTCTTTTTATATTTACGCTGCAGCGTATATTCTGTTGGTGCAACCGATAGCTTTCCGTTAAACATGCCGCCGCAATATTGCCACACACCTTTTAACGATGCCTCGTTGAAAGAGCTACACAGGGCTATCACCCCCATGCAAATTATTAGCCTTTTTATCATTCTGCCCAGTTTACACCTTTTTTTAATAACGATAAGGTCCGCTCTTCATTGCTGCCTGCCGCGGGCGTATGGTTATACACCCATTTAGCGGTTGGCGGCAAGCTCATTAATATGGATTCGATACGCCCATTGGTTTCCAAGCCAAATTTTGTACCGGCATCATAAACCAGATTGAACTCTGCATAACGGCTTCGGCGCAAGTATTGCCAGTGCTGGTGTTCTTCAGTAAATGGTGTGTCGCGGTTGCGTTCAACTAACTCAGTGTAAATCGGGATGAATGAGCGGCCGAGGTTTTTAGAGAATTCAAATATATCTTCCCAACTCACTTCATCATTTGCTGTAAGCCTGTCATAAAATATACCGCCTATGCCGCGGGTTTCATTACGGTGTTTGATGAAGAAATAATCATCAGCCCACTGTTTAAAGCGATGATAATATTCAGGATGACAGGAGTCGCATACCGATTTCAGATAAGCATGAAAATACTGGGCGTCGGCATCAATAACATAATGAGGTGTAAGATCAATCCCACCACCAAACCAACGTAATGGTTGTTTATCCGGATCGCCGGTAGGCATTTCAAAATACCGGATGTTCATGTGAATGATAGGCACCCACGGCTGATTGGGATGAATTACAATAGATACGCCGGTCGCAAAAAAGTCGTCGTTCTCTACCTTTAACGCTTTTTTCATCGTATCAGGCAACTGTCCGTACACCGCCGAAAAATTTACTCCACCCTTCTCAAATATGTTTCCGTTTTGGATAACGCGGGTAATACCGCCGCCGCCGCCGTCGCGTTGCCACTGCTCCTCTTCAAACCGGCTTTTTCCATCTACGGCCTCAAGCGCCAAGCATATCTCGTTTTGTATAATCCGGTAATCCGCCGCTATTTGTTCTTTGCTTATCATTAAGCGCAAAAGTAACTATTTTGTTAATTGAATAAGCATTTAACCAAATTGCCCTTTTAGCTTTCCATATAGTCCAGGTCTTTATCAAAACTCTCTTTTAAACGGCTCAACGCAAAAAGGGACAGGCCGATCAATATAAATAGCATGATATAACCGCTGGTGATACGGCCGTATTGTTTAACCAAGGCATCAAAAGCAAAGTTGATGGGTATCAGCGCACCGCGAACAAAATTGGGTACGGTAGTAGCTACAGTTGAGCGTATGTTGGTGCCAAATTGCTCAGCAGCGATGGTGTTAAAAGTTGCCCAGTAGCCAATGCAAAAGCCTATGATAAAACTCAGCCACATAAATTTATCGGGCGTAATGCCTTTCGCGCTTAAATACACAATTACACTAATGGTTGAGGCTACCTGGAAAATGAGCATGGTAAGTTTGCGCGACCTGGTGATCTGCGACAGTATACCAGCAAAGATATCCCCGATTGAAAGGCCGATATAAGTGAACATTACACCGGTTGCGGCACTTAGCGGCTCGGTAGCGCCAAGCTCTTTACCAAACTCGGGCGCCTGGGTTATTAATATGCCTACCACATACCACAACGGCGCGCCGATCAATATACAGCAGATGTATTTAAAAAATCGTTTGCGATCATTAAAAAGCATGAGCAGGTTACCTTTTGATACGGCGCTTTGTTCGGCCCTTTTGTACATGCCCGATTCAAAGGTGCCCATGCGCAGCAGCAACAGTAAAAAGCCAAGCCCGCCGCCGGTAAAGTATGCTGTGCGCCAATCCTCCTTACCAACCAATGATGCCACCACCGCGCCAAACAAACCAATAGCCGCTACTATGGTAGTGCCATAGCCGCGTTTCTCTTTACTAAGTGTTTCGGTTACCAGCGTAATACCTGCGCCAAGCTCTCCTGCCAAACCAATGCCGGCTATAAAACGGATAACGGCATAGGTATTAACATCGTGCACAAAGCCGTTGGCAATGTTGGCCAGCGAATACAATAGTATGGAGCCAAAAAGCACTTTTATGCGCCCAAATTTATCGCCGATAACGCCCCACATAAGCCCGCCAAGTAATAAACCAAACATCTGCATGTTAATGATGAACACGCCGTCGGGCTGTATATCCGCGTCAGACACGCCGATATCTTTAAGGCTCTGCGTACGTACAATTGAAAATATGATCAGGTCATACAAATCAACAAAGTAGCCCAGGGCGGCCACGAGTACCAGGAATACTACATTGCGCTTTTGCTTGCGCGAAATATCATCGCTCATTAAAATTTAAATTGGTGTGTTTTTGAACCGTAAACATAAAATTTTTTACATAAAAAAACCTCTGTAGCACATACAGAGGTTTCAATTATAAAAGGGTATTTGTTTATACTTTTTTTACGTTGACTGCCTGTGGGCCTTTTTTACCGTCTTCCACTTCATACTCCACTGAATCATTATCCTTGATAGCATTTACACCGCCCTGAACATCCTTAAAATGCACAAAAAGATCTTTACCTTCTTCGGTTATAATAAAACCGTAGCCTTTTTGCGTATTGAACCATTTTACTTTTCCAGTTTTCATATTAATTTCGTATTAAGTTATAGTGGACAAGAATTATTACTAAAACCAAACTGAATATAAAACGGATTGATAATCAGAGCGGAATAGACAAATCTATCTCCTCAAATATAAAAAATTATTAATCCAAATAAAATTATTTATTTGGCTGCGGAGTTAACCGTAAATATGGTTTTACCTCGGTGTAACCTTTCGGGAATCTGGCAGGGATATCCTCTGTTTTAATAGCGGGTACCACTACTACGTCCTCCCCTTCTTTCCAGTCGGCCGGCGTGGCTACGCTGTAGTTTGCCGTTAATTGCAAGGAGTCTATCACACGTAATATTTCCTGAAAGTTTCGGCCGGTTGATGCAGGGTAAGTGATGATCAGTTTAATAGTTTTATCGGGCGCGATGATGAACAGCGAACGCACGGTAGCCGTTAACGAAGCATTGGGGTGAATCATATCATATGCCTCCGCAATCTCCCGGCTTTCATCTGCTATTATCGGGAAGTTCACCTCAACATTTTGTGTTTCGTTGATATCGTTTATCCATCCTTTGTGCGACTCTACACCGTCAACACTCAGCGCGATCACCTTTACATTGCGCTTGTCAAACTCTTGTTTTAGTGAAGCTGTGCGGCCAAGTTCGGTAGTACAAACAGGTGTATAATCAGCAGGATGCGAAAAAAGCACGCCCCAGCTATCGCCTAAATATTCGTAAAAATCTATCTCTCCTTCTGATGTTTGCGCTTTAAAGTTCGGCGCTTTATCTCCTAGTCGTAAACTCATGGTATGTTGTTTTTAATGGTTAACCATAGCTAAGGTATAGCGATTTAAATTAAATATCTACAAAATTAATAGATTTTTTTCCGGCGTTTCAACATAATGGCATTATCGTGACCGGCAGCTTGAGACAAGGCAAAAAAAGAGAGCCGCCCTGTAAGGCAGCCCTCCCATTAAACCAACTCTATTATGAAAAACAAAACTTACTTATTTTATAACAATCTCTCTTGATTGTACTTTGGCTTCCTCTTTCTTAGCAACGCTAAGTTTCAGGATACCGTCGGTATAATCAGCTTCGATGCGAGACTGATCTGCCGATTCAGGCAGGGTGAATGAGCGTACAAAAGAATTGTAGCTGTATTCGCGCTTGCTGTATTTTTTACCCTCGTCAACGTTCTCTGTTTTCTTTTCAGCAGAAATGCTCAACACATTTTTATCAAGATTGATCTTGAAATCTTCTTTCTTTAAGCCTGGTACGGCTAATTCAATATGAAATTCGTTTTCAGTTTCAGCAATGTTTACTGCCGGAACACGAGACGCTAAACGGTCGCTTACAAATGAATCATTCAAAAATGAATCGAACACATCGCTGAAAAACGGGCTTACCGAACGGTTTCTGTTGTTGCCAAATTTTACTAAAGTCATTTTTATATCCTCCTAATGTTTTTATATTTTAAATGCTAACTTCGTCGCAACATGTTCAACTGTTGTACCAATGCTTTTTGAGCATATTTCTCGCGACAAAATGTCGTTAAATATTTTTATACGCTGACTTTTTGACACTAATGGCTGAAAATCTTTCATATTATCGATTTAAAACCGATATACCTATCCGCTTTTCTGATCTCGACGCTTACGGCCATGTTAACAATGCGGTATATCTTACTTACTTCGAAATAGCCCGTTCAAATTATTGGAGGGAAGCAATTGGATGGGACCAGAAAAAGGTGGGCGTAATCTTGGGTCGGTCTGAAATAAATTATTTAAAGCCCTTAACGCTTGAAGACAAAATATCTTGCTACGTACGCACCACGCGGATTGGAAACAGCAGTTTTGATATGATGCACGTGTTGGTTAAGCACACGCCAAATGGTGAGGAAATTTGCACTACCGGCAAAACCGTTTGCATTAGTTATGATTATGGCGCTAATAAATCAACCCCTATACCCATAAGCGAACGGCAGCGCATGATTGAGTACGACGAGCCGCCACTGATATTAAATACCAATTGATTTTTTAGCCGCCTGATAATTTACGTTTACGGCAGAATATGCAACTGTACCGCCTAACGGTGGATTGAGCTTTTTAAGTATAACATCTAATTCTGTTATGTAAGGATAGCCGTTTTTAATGCGCTTCATTATTGCGTGCGCAACGGTTTCAATTAATTTACGGGGAGTAGCCATTTCTTCTTTACAGATAGTATATATAGCTTGATAGTCAACCGTTTGCGGTAATTCATCATTAAGTTCTCCTTGGGGTTCAAAGGTTACGGTAATATCTATAAGGTATCGCCCCCCTATTAATTGTTCTTCGGGATAAAAACCGTGATAAGCAAAAAATTCTGCATTGTTTAAACGTACCGTTATCATGCTGCGAAAATAGGCATTGTTTCAGCTAAGTAAAATAAAGCAGCACATAAACGTGCGTGGCCCTATTTAATGCATTAAATTATTAGTTAGTATTTTAATGTTTGCATTAACAGTAAATGTAAATACATTATATTTGTTACAACTATTGTTTGCATCCCCTTGAGTTTTTTCGCCAACCAATGTCAACCTAAATCGCGCTGCAGCTTGCTGTGGCTATGTTTTGCCGCGTTGTTTATTATTTGGTCGTGCAAACCCAAACAAAAAAAGGGAGACGAAAGGTTCTCGCCTGAGTTCACTAAAATATTAAAGCACGGCACCGCTTTACTCGAAAACCATAAAAACGAGGAAGGCTTAAGGTATATTGATTCCGGGTTTAACACCGTCGCGTCGCCAACTACCGGCGATTATGTTCGCCGGCATGGCTTGCATTACATGGTTTTGCGTCGCGGTATGGGCGAAATTGAAAAAAGCCTGGTTTACGCCGACAGCATGGTTTACTATGCCACCCGAAACAAGAAAGATAAATATTATGCTGAAAACCTGGCTGAAGCCAGTTTTTCAAAAGGTGATGCGCTGTTTGACCTGAAGCGGTATGACGAATCGTACCAACAATATTACGAGGCATATCTTATCGGGCAAAATACGCTTAACCGGGTAATGTTGAGCGAATTCACCTATCGTATGGCACTGATAATGTTCAGGCAGGGCAATTACGAGCTCTCAAAAAAATATTTTAAGGAGAGCTATAGCCAAAGTTACGATAACAATGAGTTCCTGATGTTTTACCGGCGGCAGGAAGTACTGGATAATATCGGCCTGTGTTATAAAAAACTTTATCAAAACGATACCGCGCTTTACTATTTTCAAAAAGCCCTTAAGTTTATTAACGATAACGAACCGCGTTTTAAAAAGAGTATACCGCAACCCGTTTACCGGCAGCAGGTAACGGGCGATCATTTCGATATCGCCCGCGGGGTGGTTTATGGGAATATCGCTGAAATATACCAGCGCCAGGGCCGGTATGCTGAGGCTGCAGATTTATTGAAAAAAAGCATAGCCATTAACCTGCGCAAAGGCAATGATAATAATGACGGGCAGCTAACGGAAATTAAACTGGCCAAACTATGGCTGGAGCGTAACCAGATCGATTCGCTTAAGCAAATACTCGATGATATACGGTCGCAATTTGATACGTTACGGAATGAGGAAGCTGTTGCGGACTGGAACAACCTGATGGCGCAGTATTACCTGCGTAAACGCGATTTTGAGAAAGCCGCTAACTTTTTACTGGTATACGATGAAAAAAAGGACTCGCTAAACAAAAAATTAAGTGATTTAATAGCGAGCGACGTAACTAAGCAGGTTGCCAGTTATGAAAGCCAGCGAAAAATTGAGTTGTTAAGCAGCAACAATAAGGTGCAGCGTATATACCTGGTAACTGCCGTTGTAATCGGAATTTTATTACTATCCATCATCATATTGGTTTACCGTAACTGGAAGCGGTCGCGAACGGCATACCAGGTGGTTAACAATCTAAACGAGCAGATAAACGAACAGAATTCGGTACTGGCCAAAGCGCTCACCGAGCTCAATATAAACAGTAGGGAAAAAGACAGGATTTTGCGCACCGTTGCGCATGACCTTCGTAACCCTATCGGCGGTATAGCATCATTAACCACCGCCATGATTGATGACGCGGGGCTTACCCACGAGCAGCAGGATCTGATTAACTTGATTAAGGATACCTCATACAACACGCTTGAGCTGATCAACGAGATTATGGAGATAGCCAACAACAACAACGCGCCGTTGCGCATGGAAAATGTGGAAATAAACTCGTTGGTAAGCAATAGTGTTGAGCTGCTCCGCTTTAAAGCCGCAGAGAAACAACAGCGCATTGAGATGGAGCTGTTGCCAAACGAAAAAGAACTTTACATAAGCCGCGAAAAAATATGGCGTGTTATTAGCAACCTGATTAGTAATGCTATAAAATTCAGTCAGTTTGGATCAATTATTAACGTACGGGTGATTGAAGATACTGAAGGTGTGCGAATAGCGGTGAATGATCGTGGTATCGGCATACCTGATAAATTAAAAAGCCAGATATTCAACATGTTCACTGATGCTAAACGCCCGGGCACCGGTGGCGAGAAATCTTTCGGCTTAGGGCTATCTATCTGCAAACAAATAGTTGAGAAACATAATGGCCGTATCTGGTTTGAAAGCAGCGCCGAAAATGGCACCACCTTCTACGTCAAACTTTTAAATACTTCTTCGGCTGCGTAAAATTTATTTGTAAACTGTACGTTTTGTAAATACAAATTAAACCTTAACAAGAGGTTTAACGTATACCCGGCTACACACTGCTTATAAATTATTTTTTTTCAATCCGTGGCTCTATGGAATCAATTTTCAGCAACCGGTTTTCGGCTTTCAATACTCCCGAAAATAACTTTGAGCATGATGGTGATTCCATTTCAATGAGTTACGGCTCGCCGCAACAAAGCGATGGGGTTAATTTTTCCGCTGAGCAAATTCCATCAAAAAAATCGATTGATTATGGCCGGTCTAAAAAAGAGTTGTATGCCATTGCTCACGATCTGAAAA
Organism: Mucilaginibacter defluvii; assembly: GCF_039543225.1. Classification (NCBI taxonomy): domain Bacteria; kingdom Pseudomonadati; phylum Bacteroidota; class Sphingobacteriia; order Sphingobacteriales; family Sphingobacteriaceae; genus Mucilaginibacter; species Mucilaginibacter defluvii. The sequence goes on along the minus strand of NZ_BAABJI010000002.1, from coordinate 551,037 downwards.
ACCCCTTAGCTACCATCATAACCTTAACCGAATTGGTTTTGCGTAAGGGACAGTTAACTGACGAGATAAAGGAATATATAGATCATATACGCCGTATATCCGCTCATTCGTTAGAGTTTACGGAAGATGTGATCTACTCCGCAAACCTCAACCCTGCCGATGAAGCTTCAATGCTACATGATGTAAACGATTTGGTATATACCGTTATGTGCGACATGAAGTACATGGCAAACAACAAGCAGCAAACCGTTATCTTCAGGCCCTCGACTGCTGACGCGTCTGCTAAGATAAACCGGTCGCAAATAGTACGCGTGGTAAGCAATGTTATTGGCAACGCTATTAAATTTACCCCGGCGGGCAAAAATATACGTATAGCTGTTGATGTAGTTGATGGCCAAGTTCAGTTCAGCATTGAAGACGAAGGTATTGGTATACCCCTCACCCTGCATTCAAAAGTATTTGATGCATTTACCGACGCAAAAAGGCATGGCACAAACGGCGAGGCTTCGTCCGGGTTAGGGTTATCCATATGTAAACAGATAGTTGAAAATCATGGCGGCCAAATATGGTTTGAAACCAAGCCTGCTAATGGTTCTGTATTTTATGTTAAGCTTCCAAAAAGCGTTTAAACCGTATCGTTTAAAAATTTAGCATACCATTTTCCGGAATCTTTAACAGTGCGTTTTTGGGTTTCAAAGTCAATATGTATCAACCCAAAGCGGGGATGGTAACCTTCGGCCCATTCAAAGTTGTCTGTTAGCGTCCACACAAAATAACCATCAACTTTTAGGCCTTCGTTTTTTGCGCGCAACACCTGTTGCAGGTGTGTTTGCAGATAGTCGACGCGTTTAACGTCATGCACCGCTTCCTGTTCAACCTTGTCCGGAAAAGCGGCTCCATTTTCAGTAATAATTAACTTGCGAATGTTTTTATAAGCGTTGAACTTTTTAATTACCTCGTATATCGCCGGTGGATAAACTTCCCAACGCATATCCGTTAGCGGTACTCCCCTGTTCTCTGCCTTAACAAGCCTTGCGCTGATGTACGGCGTAAAAAACGAATACTTCACAATTTCGCGGGTATAGTTTTGAATACCGATAAAATCAAAATCAAAGCTCATGCTGTCTTCATCGCCGGGATGAAAATATTTTCGTAATTTTTTGAGCACCGGTAAGTCGTCCATCGGATATCCTAAGCCAAGTATTGGCTCAATAAATAAACGGTTTATGAGCGCGTCAGCACGTTTTGCGGCGCTAATGTTACGCGGATGAGCTGAGTATGGCTCGATGTGGGAGCATGAAAAGGTTGTACCAATTATTGCCTCTTTACACTTTTCCCGCACTATTTTCGCGCCTGCAACAATAGCCAGCACGGCATGATGGATAGCCGGCAAAAAATTCCCTAAGCCGGTGCGACCCGGAGCATGTATTCCCAAAAAATAGCCCGCGCCGGTAAAAACGGCAGGCTCGTTCATCACCATCCAATATTTAACACGGTCGCCAAAATTTTCAGCACAAATATTTACATACGCGCTGAACCAGTCAACAACTTCCCGGTTTGTCCAGCCGCCTTTATCTTCAAGCGCTTGCGGTAAATCCCAATGATAAAGGGTAACCCAGGGCTCAACCCCTACGTGTAAGCAATAATTAATTACCTGGTTATAATGGTCAATACCTTGTTGATTTATGGTGCCAGTACCATTGGGTAATATACGTGTCCAGGCTATAGAGAAACGAAAGTTGGGAATATTTAGTTGCTTAACTAAGTCGATATCCTGTTTATAACTGCTGTAAAAATCGCAGGCGGTATGTGCATTGTCGCCATTTAGTATCTTGCCTTTTCGGGTAGTGAATTTATCCCATATGGATTCACCCTTGCCATCGGCCGAACAGGAACCCTCTGTTTGGAATGCAGCCGTTGATACCCCCCATTTAAAATAGTTGCCGAAAGAACGGCGCAACAATTGGTTACTTTTGATAGATGCCTCCATTATTTTGAGCCTAAAAGCAGCCCAAAATGTGCATTTAAATTGTATTTAACAAGCAACGGCTGCGTATTAATGAATGAAGGTAGAACGCATACTTTTTAAAAAGAACCATTCTCGTAATTGATCAATCAGATAATTAACAAATTTCAGCGCTTTCATAATTGGAAGTTTTGATGATAATAAAATTAACCTCCTACTGTCAACTCCGTGTACAATTTGTGTTATCAGATTGTTAATTAGCCAAATACTGACATTACTACAACCAGCAAAACGCATCATCAAGTTAAATTTGCAGCATGTCTATTCTAAAAAAACATTTCAGCAAACTTTTTGAGTACGATTGTGAGAGCAACGAGAAATTCATCCATTTACTTAATAAGCCGGACGCGCCGCCGCAGGCCATAAAATTAATGGCACACCTGTTAATGACGCAGCACACCTGGTTAAACCGTTGTAAAGGACTGGAAAATCCACCCGATCTGCAGGTGTGGCCCGGCTGGAAACCGGTCGTTTTTATGCCAACACTGACACAAAACCACGACGACTGGACCGTTTTTTTGGCGAATGTTAAGGATGATGAATGGCTAAGAATCATCAACTATAAAACCACGCAGGGGGTGCCCCATGCCGACCCTTTGATGGACATTGTTACGCATGTAATCAATCATGGCACGCACCACCGCGCGCAGATTGGCCAGTTACTTAAAGCGCAGACCGGTATGCAACTGCCCGTTACAGATTATATCGCTTTTATCAGACAATAAGTTGCCTATATTTGCAGCACTTAGATTATATGAAGAAGATCATCTATTTACTGCTTTTCCCGCTAATTTTAACAGCCTGCGATAGCGAAGCGGACAACAAAGCGCAGGAGCGTAAATTATTTGACGAGGTAATAAGCATACATAATGAAGTGATGAATTATGAGGGCATGATACTCGAAAACAAAGCTAAATTGGATACGCTGGCTAAAATGCTGAAAGATAAATCACTTCAGGATTCGGTGCTTACGCTAAGTGAAAATTTGCAGCAGGCTGATGCCGCGATGAGCGAATGGATGCATCAGTTTGAACCGGATTATTCGCAAAAAACTCATAAAGAGGCCATTAAATACCTTGCAGATCAAAAGGCAAGCATTACTCAGATTGATTCGGTTACCAAGAAAGCCATTAAAGCATCATGGCAGTTTCTTTCAAACCATAAACAGTAAATGAACAAATATTTTATAGCGATTGTAGCCACGGCTCTATTTTTTTCAGCTTGTAAGTTTAATGATGGTAAAACCGGTAAAGCCTTACCTATTTACGGAGAACGCGAAGCCGTTACCAAAACTGTGGACGGTAAACAGGTAGCCGATACGGTTTATCACACCATTCCATCATTCAGTTTTGTAAACCAGTATGGTGACAGCGTAACCAATAAAAGTTTGGACGGTAAAATTTACGTAGCCGATTTCTTTTTTACCACCTGCCCTTCAATATGCCCGGTAATGCACCGTAATATGCTGAACGTTTACAAGGCTTTTAAGGACGCGAGAGATGTAAATATCATCTCCATGACGATTGACCCGAAATACGATAGCGTACCGGTATTAAAAAAATATGCCGACGCGCTTAATATTCACGGCAATATGTGGTGGCTGGTTCAGGGCAAAAAAGAAGAAACTTACAATCTTGCAAAAAGCTATTTGGTTACTACTCCCCGAGAGGATGAAAAAGAGAAATTCATACACGACGGGTATTTTATATTGATAGACAAGCAGAAACGCATCAGGGGATCATATATCGGTACGGATGAGAAGGAAGTTGCCAAACTGATTGAGGATATTAAAATACTGCGTGCAGAGCCTGATCAGCAAGTTAAATGAAAAAAGCTGTTGCAGTTTTTATACCGCTATTGGCCATTATAGTTATAGCTATATCATGTCAAAACCAGGATCAGTTGGAATATGCGCGATACTATACCAGCGGTAAACTTATCTATCAGCAAAAGTGCCAAAACTGCCATGGTAGTAAAGGCGAAGGCTTGTCTGCACTCATACCACCACTAACTGATACAACTTACTTAAAGCAAAACAAAGCCAGACTGGCTTGTTTTGTGCAAAACGGAATAAGTGGTTTCATCCGCGTGTCGGGCAAGATGTATGACAATAAGATGCCACCATCGGGCCTTAGTCCTATCGAGATTGCGCAGGTTTTAACCTACGCAGGCAATTCATTTGGTAATAAAATGGGGTTGATAGATGTAAAGCAGATAGAACGCCACCTTAAAAAATGCGATTAACGCAGGCATAATTTAAAAAGCTTATCTTTGCAAAGCAAAACGTTCTATCGCTTCGTGTTTACGCGGGGAGGAAAGTCCGGGCAACGCAGAGCATCCTGCTTCCTAACGGGAAGGCACCGACAGCCGGTGACAGCAAGTGCCACAGAGAATATACCGCCCGTAGGGTAAGGGTGAAAACGTGAGGTAAGAGCTCACGGCTTTTCCGGGCGACCGGAATCGCGGTAAACCTCAGGAGTTGAAAGACCAAATAGGTCCTGATAAGTGAAGTTGCTCGCTTCCGCACCGGCGATAGCCGGTCATCAGGATGGGTAGGTTGCTAAGAGCTTGTTAGCAATAGCAAGCCCAGATTAATGATAGAAGCCGTAAATTACGGAACAGAACCCGGCTTACACTTTTGCTGCTGATATAACCCCTTTCGTGTAAAGGGGTTTTTTATTTAAACGAATCTAAAACAGAAAAGCGCCTTGACGGGCGCTTTTCTTACGTTGTATCAATTACTACATCGAAAATATCTTATAAGCCAGCGTGAGGTTAAATAGGTTGATACGGGCTTTTGAATTACCTTCGTTGTAAGTTTGTTTGGTTAAACCGTACTCGTAGCGGAGATCTATTGACAGATCGCGGATATCAACACCCGCGCCCAACTGCCAGGCAAAGTTTTGGTTTTTTACGTCTGTTAAGGTAACCGCGTTGCCTACAGCGTTGCCAAAGCTTTGATCATCATTAATTTTGAACGAGATAAGCGGACCGGTGTAAAAACGACCGCCAAAGCCAAATGCGCCCACCTTTGTACCTACTAACAGAGGAACATCAATACTGGTAAATTTAACGTTGTTTACCGCGGTAACCCCGCCAACTTCCTGCTCAATTTTAACATTTTTACCGGTTAAATAAAGTTCTGGTTGAAAATGGAAGCCAAGGCCACCTACCCTGGCCCAAAAACCACCAAGGTAACCGGCACGGTTAGCGCCATCAAAATTATTATTTGAAAAGCTGAAGCTTGACAGGTTGACACCCGCTTTAGCGCCAAACTGAAAATTAGGTATAAGCTGTGCCGAAGCAAAATGGGTGACACCAAAAATGAATGCCGCTATTAAAGTAAATTTTTTCATGAGAGGTTTTATTTGTTTAACAAAGTGATTGAAAATTTGTGCTAAGTAACAGCAAATACATGAAAAATGTGTGATGTTTTATTAAAACCACTAATCAACACTGCCAATTTGACAACCAAACCAACTTTGGAACGGGCATTGACATTTGCCGGATACCGATCATTATTAAAATTATAACATTATAGAATTATGCAAGAAAAAGGCACAATTTCAATCCACACCGAGAACATCTTCCCGATAATTAAAAAGTTTCTGTACTCGGATAACGAAATATTTTTGCGCGAGTTGGTATCTAACGCGGTTGACGCTACACAAAAGCTGAAACGCCTTTCGTCATTAGGCCAATACAATGGCCCGGTTGATGATCTGCGTGTTGAGGTTGCATTTGATAAAGATGCCAAAACCATCACTATATCTGATAATGGTATCGGCATGACGGCCGAGGAGATCAAGAAGTACATCAACCAGATCGCATTCTCGGGCGCTACCGAATTTATGGAGAAATTCAAGGAAGCCAAAGATGCCAACGAGATCATTGGTCGTTTTGGCTTGGGCTTCTATTCGGCATTTATGGTAGCTGATAAGGTGGAAATACAAACCTTGTCATACCAGGATGGCGCAAAACCGGCTTTCTGGGTTTGCGATGGCAGTACCGAGTTTGAAATTGGCGATGGCGTATTAGAAGAACGAGGTACGGAAATCACGCTATATATCAACAGCGAATCTGAGGAATTTTTAGACAAATACAAGCTTCAGCAGATACTGGATAAATACTGCAAATTTTTACCTGTGCCAATTAAATTTGGCACTAACGAGCAGGAAGAAGAAGACGGTGTTGACGATGAAGGCAAACCAAAGTACAAAACCGTCGAGGTTGATAATATCATCAATGATACCAACCCGATCTGGACAAAAGCACCTAATGAGTTAAAGGATGAAGATTACCTGAAATTCTACAAAGAGCTTTATCCGTTCTCAGAAGATCCGCTTTTCTGGATACACCTGAACGTTGATTATCCGTTCAACCTAACCGGTGTATTATACTTCCCTAAGCTTAAAAACGATTTTGAAATACAGCGTAACAAGATCAAATTATTCTCGCGCCAGGTATTTATTACCGATGAGGTAAAGGATATCGTTCCGGAATTTTTGATGCTGCTCCATGGTGTTATTGATTCGCCGGATATTCCGCTTAACGTATCGCGAAGCTTTTTACAGGCCGACAGCAACGTTAAAAAAATCAATAACTACATCACCAAAAAAGTTGCTGATAAGCTGACCGAAATCTTTAAACAAGACCGCAAAGCCTACGAAGAAAAATGGAGCGACATTGGCCTATTTGTTAAATATGGTTTTGTTAGCGAAGAAAAATTCTACGAAAAGGCTAAAGACTTTGTATTGTTAAGCAACACTAACAACGAAAACTTTACGCTGAACGAGTATAAAGAAAAGGTAGAAGCCACCCAAACCGATAAAGACGGCCTACTGGTATACATTTATACGAATGATGCTGCCAAGCAGGATTCATTCATACAATCAGCCAATAAAAAAGGTTATGATGTGTTGCTGATGAACTCGCCTATCGATAATCACTTCATCAGTCACCTGGAGCAAAAATTGGAGAAAACATCGCTTAAACGTGTGGATGCCGACGTTGCCGATAAACTGATTAAAAAAGATGATGCGCCGGAAACCGTATTGACGGAAGATCAAACAACAAAGGTTAAGGATATCTTTACTAAAGCCATTAACAAACCGGCTTACCGTGTAGAACTGGAAAGCCTTAGCCCTGACGAATTGCCGGTAACTGTTACGATGGATGAATTTATGCGCCGCATGAAAGATATGGCAGCTATGGGCGGCGGTATGGGCTTTTATGGCAACATGCCTGATAACTATAAGGTTATTGTAAACGGCAACCATAAATTGATCAGCCGTATTTTGGAAGCCGATAATGATGATACACAATCGCAACTGGCAAAACAGGCCTTTGATTTGGCGCTGCTCTCTCAAGGTTTATTAACCGGTCCGGAACTTACAGAATTTGTTAACCGCAGCGTTAATTTGATATAAGTTACCGCTGTGATTTTATAGAGGCCGTTTCATCAGTAACGGCCTCTTTTTTTGATAACGCGAAATAAAATCCAGCTTTACAGCAACTTATGATTAAACCATTTGTTAGTGTTATGATCTAATGTATAATCATGAAAGCAATTATCAAACTATTAATTATAGCCATTTTTAGTTCGGCTGTAAATATCACCTACGCGCAAAATAAGAAAGCGGAAAAAAAAGCAAAACAGGAACAAGCTGTAAAAAGCCAGATCGACTCAACCAAATACAGGTTTGTAGCACAGTGGATGAACCCGCTTGGTGGCCGCCAGGTATTTCTTACTCCTGCTAATTATTATGATATAAAAATCCGTAAGGACTCGGTGATAGCTTACCTGCCATATTTTGGTCGTGTTTATATGAATGCCCCAGTAGCTGGTGAAGACGGAGGCATCAAATTTACTTCTACCAAATTTGATTATAAGATCACACCTAAGAAAGACCGCTGGCAGGTGACCATCAATTTTAAAGACACCCGCAAAGCACGCCGCCTTACTATGGATGTTTTTAAAAACGGTACCGCTACCGCTAACATCATTAGCGATAATCGCGACCCGATATATTTTCAGGGCAATATTGATATTAAGATATAATCAGGGAAAATAACGCTCGTCTGCGTCATCCTTAAGCTGCACGCCTGATAACTGCCTGCGAAATGCTTGCCTTATAAGGTGAAAAATCTTTTCAGCTGCCAATTGCACAGGTAATCCTTTTGCGCGGATGTTAGAGATGCAGTTCCGGCTGTCATCGGTCAATCCCGGTTTTGGTGAAAAGGTAATATATGCGCCCATGCTATCAGCCGCGCTCAGGCCCGGGCGTTCTCCGATAAGCACAAGCGATAACTTTGCGTTAAGTGCTGCGCTAATATCATCGCCAATGGCCACCCTGCCCTGCTCAACAATGCATATCGGCGCTAAAGTAAATTTTACAGCTTTGAACATTGGTATAACCGCATTCAACAATTGATCAGCGTTTTGTTGTATAGCTGTTGCCGACAGTCCATCCACAATAATTATTACTATATCATATCTGCCCTTGTGCGTAAGCAGTGTCTCATTTGATGATTCGTCTATTAGTCTGCCCAAATCAGGCCGTTGCAAGTACTGCTCACGATGTACTGCGCGGCTTTTAAGGTTCAGTATGGGCAATTCATGCTTAGCTAATTCATTAAGCAGTACATCTATATCAAGCATTGAATAAACGGCATCCCGTGCGTGGGCATGCGCCAGCTTAAATTCCAGTAAATTTTGTACCGGTATGCTGCTACCCGTGCGGCCAATGGCAATGCGTGCCGAGGTGTATTCTTTAAGCTTATCCCACAGGGTTCGTTTATCTAACTCGTCGCTCATAAGTTGGCAGCCTTTAGCAAACGGTTTCCGCTATCTGATATCAGCATTCCCCGCTCATCTATAATATTATGCTTTAGCAGCCACGCTTCAAACTCCGGTGCCGGCTTTAGCCCGAGCATCTTACGGATGTAAAGCGCGTCATGAAAAGAGGTGGACTGATAATTCAGCATAATATCGTCAGAGCCTGGGATACCCATAATAAAATTACAACCGGCTACGCCCAATAAAGTCAATAGGTTATCCATATCGTCCTGATCGGCTTCGGCATGGTTGGTATAACAAATATCAACACCCATCGGCAGGCCGAGCAGTTTACCGCAAAAATGGTCTTCGAGCGCTGCACGGATAATCTGCTTACCGTCATATAAATATTCAGGGCCAATAAATCCCACAACGGTGTTTACCAACAGCGGATTAAACTTACGAGCGATTGCATAGGCACGGGCCTCGCAGGTTTGCTGGTCTGCGCCATGATTGGCATTGGCTGACAGCGCGCTGCCCTGCCCGGTTTCAAAATACATCACGTTTTGGCCAATAGTGCCGCGATTTAACGCAAGCGCCGCTTGATAAGCTTCTTCGATAAGTGTGAGGCTTATACCAAAACTCCTGTTTGTTAACTCCGTACCACCGATGGATTGAAAACACAGATCAACCGGCGCTCCGCTTTCCATTAAAGCTATGGTTGTTGTAATATGGTTAAGCACGCAGGTTTGTACTGGTATATCAAAACGCTGGCGTAACTCATCCATCAGGTTGAGCAGGTTGGCGTTTATTGTGGGGCTGTCCGTAGCCGGATTAATACCGATAACCGCATCGCCGCTTCCATATAGTAAACCATCGATTATGCTGGCCGTGATGCCACGCGCGTCATCAGTTGGGTGATTAGGTTGCAAACGGGTTGAAAAACGGCCTTTTAACCCTATTGTGTTACGAAACTTGGTAACAACCTCGCATTTGCTTGCCACCGCAATTAAATCCTGATTGCGCATCAATTTTGATACTGCTGCTGCCATTTCCGGGGTAATACCAGGCGCAATCTGCCGGAAAATCACAATATCAATTTCATCCCTTAACAGCCAATCCCTAAAGCCTCCGACGGTTAAATGACTGATTAATCGGAACGCTTCTGCATCATGACTATCTATAATTAGCCGCGTCACATCATCCAACTCATATGGAATGATCGCCTCATTCAAAAAATCTTTAAGATAGACGTCGCTAAGGGCAATTTGCGCAGCCACGCGTTCTTCGTATGTTTGGGCAGCAACGCCAGCCAGTACATCACCGCTGCGGTAAGGCGATGCTTTGGCCAGCAAATCCTTCAGGCTGTTAAACCGGTAAACTTTATTATTTATGGTATACCGGTAGCTCATTTTAAAGTTTTGGTGTTGACGATGCTTGCAGCATATCGTCATGTGTGATTTTAATTTTGTGCTTACCCATCATCACAAATATTGCCAGGGATAGCAATAGTCCCGCTACAAAAATGATGCTTATGATGAGGTTAAAATACATAATAGTAAGCAAACAAATTGCGGATATTATTAGTGCAATTGCCGGAAAAACAGGGTACATGGGCGACTTAAACGGCCGCTCCAACTGTGGCTCCTTTTTGCGCAGCATAAATAAGCTCGCCATGCTAACCATGTACATCAGCACCGCGCCCATTACTGATAGAATGATGATCTGGCTGGTAGTACCCGTAAACAGGGCGATGGCGCTTACTACCCCACCGGCTACAATTGCCCAGTGCGGCGTTTTAAACCTGTTGTTTATCGTTGATAACGGTTTGGGCAAATACCCGCTGCGCGACATGGCGAACACCTGCCTTGACGATGCCAATATGGTACCATGAAATGAGGCGATCAAACCAAACAAACCGATGCTGGCAAATATTTTAGTCCAGCCACTACCCCGTCCCAAAACAATGGCGATAGCTTCCGGAAGCGGATAATCAAGGTTGCTCAATTTACGCCAATCTGTTACGCCGCCCGTTAAAACCATTACACCTATTGCCAACAGCACCAATGTAAGCATGGCCGAAATATATCCTTTGGGTATATTGCGTTTGGGCTGTTCAACTTCTTCGGCCACTTGGGCCACGCCTTCAATGGCTAAATAAAACCAAACGGCAAACGGCAAGGCAGCCAACATGCTGCCCAGGTTTAATGGTGTGGAGTTAGCCAGATAATTTTCCATTTTGAAAGATGGCGCCACTATCCCCATAAACAAAAGCAACTCTGCAACAGCCAGCAATGTGATAAACACGGAAAAAGCCGCCGATTCTTTTACGCCTGATATGTTAATCAATATAAATACCACATTAAAAAACAAAGCAGAACCTAAAATGGATAAATCCGGATATAGAAAATGCAGGTAGCTGCCTAATGCAAAGGCAATGCCCGGCGTAGCGAACAGAAATTCTACTAAAGTAGCATAACCTGCTATTAAACCACCGAATGGCCCCATAGCCCGGTAAGCATAAGCAAATGCGCCGCCGGCATGTGGTATGGCGGTTGTAAGTTCGGTATAACTAAAAATAAAGGTTACATACATTAGCGTAACTACCGCGGTGGTTATTAAAAACCCTACAGTGCCTGCTTCGCGCCAGCCATAATTCCAGCCAAAATATTCTCCGGATATAACCAGGCCTACGGCTATTGCCCACAGGTGTAAAGGCTTTAACACCCTTTTTAGTTGCGCTGATCCGGATTGCTCCATGTTTTAAGTTGTGATAATACTAATGCCGCTTTTAAGTTAATTAAAGCATTTTTTATAAGCAATATTTAAAAAGTATTTGCATCATTATATTTTCTGCTACATTTATAAAACCGATTTAAATGCCTTATGGATACCTATCAACTTGCCGCATTAGAAGCCCGAATACAAAACTGGAAACAGAATTTCGGCAGTTCGCAATTAACTGAAAGCGATATTGATGAACTTGCTGTTTTACTTAAAGACACCTACTTGGAGTTACACGCCGTAAATTTGAGCGATGATGAGGCCTGGCTGGTGGCCACGCACCGCATCGGTCAGCCGGAAACAGCAGAAGTTCAGGCACAAAAACCATCAACCAATAACGCCAATCGTAACTGGATGATGATGCTTTGGGGTGCTGTGGGAGTTTTAATATTACAGGCGATATTTATCATCATGCCGCAGGTATTCAATCAAACGGTAATCAGTGTATTCAAGCCCGATAACAGCGATAGCTTTATCAAAAACGAATATTACGCCATGGCTGTAATTTTATTTGTGTTGTTTGTTTTGGTTACGCTACGCAGTGGTTACTTTATTAACAGATTTACCAATTCACTTACCAAAAATGCGTCGTTGTATGCAATAGTTGCTATTGTAGCCGGTTTATGGGCAGGTTTTTGCAGTTACATTACTTTTGTAAAATACCCCATGGCCGCTACTATTAATGGCTACAGTGATGATACCCGCAAAGCTTTTAGTGTATTGATGTTTGGCTTTTATTTTCCACTGATATTCGTAGCCGCGTTTGCTACTATCCGTTACTATGCGCGTGAGAGCGTTACTTTCCAGGAGTTTAATCGTAACATCAACTGGAAACATGCTATAATACTGGGTTTGCTGGCACAAACACCCATACAATTTTCGCACATATTTAGTGGTAGCGATGCTGTGCGTATGACGATTATTATCAGCCTCTCAATATTACTATTTTCGATAATAGGCTGGATGCTGAGCTACTCAAAAAACGCGTTAAGCAGTATCGCCGCGGCGCAGGTAGCCCCGTTATTTATCTGGATTATAGGTAGCGTGATGAATGAACAAGCCAGGTTTATTTTCTTTATCTTTTATATTGCCAAAGTAATTGCATTAGTATCGAGCTATTACATTGGCAAAATACGCCATCAGCCGGAAGTTGCGCTGGCTCAGTAAAACGAAAGGCCTCACTACGATCAGTAAGGCCTTTATTGAATTCTATTACATTTTGATGATAGTAAATTCAGTGCGACGGTTAAGCTGATGATCCGCATCGCTGCATTTCACGCCGTTTTTACAGCGGTTGAGCAAGCGGGTTTCGCCATAGCCGCGGGCAATTATCCGTCCTTCATCAATATTGCCATTATCTAAAATATAGTCTACCGCTGCATTAGCGCGCTTACGCGATAAGTCCATGTTGTAATCATCATCGCCCCTGCTATCCGTATGCGAACCTAATTCTATCTGTATGGTCGGGTTGTCCCGCAATATTTTGATCAGTTTATCCAGCTCAAGCGCCGCGTCTGGCCTTATCTCCCACCTGTCAAAATCATAATAAATATTCTCGAGCCGGATGGCTTTATTTAATACTATTTTTTCCAGGTAAAGATCCTTTTTTAACGTTTGCGAACTGGTCAGTCCGCTTGTGTTTACTTGCTCATTATCGCTCAAATATCCCTGCTTTTCTGCACGCAGGCTATAATTGCTGTTTTGTTTGATGCCAAAGCTATAGTAACCGGTATTGTTGGTAATAACAATACCGCCTCCACTCAAGCCTACTTTAGCGTTGTATAAAGGCTTGCGTGTACCTTTTTCGTAAACGGTGCCTTCTAAACGTAAGTTAAGTTCCGGTTGTTGGTTAAAGCTATAAATATCATCACTTCCTACTCCACCTAAACGGTTTGAAGACAGGTAACCGGTACGGCCATTATAAATTACATACGAAAAATCATCGCGCGGTGAGTTAGTTGGATATTGCAGGTTCTCCGCTTTAGCAAAAGTGAAATCACGTGTTTTAAAGGCCCGAAAAACGTCGAGCCCGCCCATACCAATCAAGCCATCTGTCGAAAAATACAAGTTACCTTCATTATCGATAAATGGCGTACGCTCGCTGCCTGATGTATTTATGCTTTGCAGGTTAACGGGCATCTGCCAGTTACCTGCTTCATCTTTTACGCAATAATAAATATCTGTAGCGCCCATTCCGCCCGGCATGTCTGATACGAAGTAGAGCGTATTTCCGTCAGGAGATATAAATGGATCACCCACCGAATATTTCTTCTCATTATTAAACTTAAAGGCTACCGGTTTCATCCATTTTCCTTCAGCATCTTTTTTACTGGAGTATATCTCAAGTCTGAATGTTTTAATGCCCGACAGATCCTTACTCCAGTTACGCGGTACGCGCGTAATAGTGTAATACATCTCATTTCCGTCAGCGGTGAACGAGGCAGGTCCTGTGTGATAAGCCACGTTATTCACTATCGGAAATAAGCGACCGCTATCCGCCCCGGCAGATTCGTACAAGTGAAGATAGCCATTACCTGTCCAACCGTATTGCCTTTTATCAGGCGCTTTGGCGCCGTCGAATTTAAAAAAGGGTTCATCATCCTTAATAATATTCCTGGTAAAACGGCTTTCGCGGTCTGATACAAAAAACAGTTGATCGTTATAACTGCGTGCCCCCCAATCAGCGTACGTACTATTTAACAACTGTTCATTTTTTATTTGAACAGGTGTCGGGTTCTTCATCCATTTTAGCGCCGAGTCGCAAGCGTCCGTCCAGAATTTAAGCTGCGTTTTATCAATTACCTTGTCTGACGCATAATATTTTCCAAACTGGCGTTTGGCTTCGGCATATTTGCCATTATTTTTTAGCACTTCGGCATAACGGTAAATGTTGCCGTTATTACTTTCGGGCATAATAACCGTTTTTTCATACCAAACTTCGGCCTCGAGGTAATCATGCAGCATGCGGTATGAATTAGCCAGACGCTCCACAATATGCAGCGATGACGAATCGCGCTTATAGGCGTCTAAATATAGTTCAGCTGCCTTTTTGTAGTTATACAGGTTATATTGTTCATCGGCCTGCTTTAATACGTTTTGCGCACTGGCAAGCTCAACACTGAAAAGCAGCGCTGTAAAAAGTCCGATTTGGGTTAATGCTCTTTTCATCTGCTTTAAAAATATCTTGGCGTTAACATCCGGCTTTGTTTGGTTTTAAAGTAGATACCGATTGATATCTCATGCGTGCCGCCATCATATCCGCGAAGCGGGCCGATCGAAAAATCGTAACCATAGCCTATACGCAGATAAGGATTAGGGAAAAACTCTGCGGCGGCTGTAATCGAGTTTAGCGGCGTCAGGTCATTTTGCAGATAACTCTTGTCATACAACTTTACCCCGGTACGGTAAGATCCACCGAGCCATAGCTTCTCGCCAAGTAAAATGAAGGCATTAATATCCAAACTGGTAGGCCCGCCCCGGTCATCTTTTAACAAAAAACTCGGCTTCACCATAATGTCTTGATTCAACGGAAATAACATACCGCCGGTGAGGTAATAGTGCGCTTTAGGCTGCGCTATATAACCATCCTTACGTACGTTAATATGCTGGGCTACCAGGTTGTCTGCAGAAAGCCCTGCGTAAAATTTATTGTCGGAGTAGTAAACACCCAAGCGAGCATCGGGCACAATGGTACTTTGCGTACCGGTAAACATATCAGGCTCCGGGTCGTTCGGGTTTAGTTTTGAGCCATTCATACCCAACTGCATTATGCCGGCGCCTAAACCGAAAGCTAACCTCGAACTGCCATCTTCGTTCATGCGTAAGCGATAGGCATAATTTGCATATGCCGAAAGGTACTCCTGAGCGCCAAGCTTGTCGCTCGCCACCTGGAAAGCCAAACCCACGTTGCCGTTATTGGCGGTAGCATCAACGGCTAATGACATGCTGCGCGGCGAACCTTCAACACCCGTCCATTGTGCACGGTAGTAAGCGTGCAGGTTCAGTATCTCCTTATAACCGGCGTATGCCGGGTTGATGTAGATACCATTAAACATATACTGGCTTTGTTGTGCATCCTGTTGCGCGTAAAGTATGCCGGTATTTATGAGTAATATTAATATGGTTAAAAATCTTTTCATATTATGTTGTTCGCCGCCGGTACCGACGGGTGTCTCATCATCTTATTTTTTTAAACTCCGCATTAATGTGATGTAACCTTTATACACATTCCACTTGCCCATGCTATCCTGAACCTGCAGTATGTAATAGTAGGTACCCTCATTTAAACCGGTACCCGCCCAGTTATTCTGATAATTGGTAGCCTTATAAACCTCGTTGCCCCAACGGTTTATAATGGATAGTTTGTTCTGGCTATATTGCTCAAGGCCACGTATCTCAAACACGTCGTTAATTCCATCGCCGTTTGGCGTAAATAACGTTGGTATTTTAAACGGCGCGTTGGCGTTAATGGTGAGGTTAACCGTTGCCGGGTTGGTGTAGTAACCGTAGAGATCTTTAATACGATAAGTAAATGAGTCGGTACCTGTATAACCATCGTTTGGCGTGTAAGTAACGGTGCCATCAGCGCCTACCTGTACCGTGCCGTTTTTCGGTTGTGTAAGTATCTCAATAGATTGCTGATCGAAGCTTGAATTGCCCGGCAGGTCATTGCGGTCAACATCAATTATAACCGGCGTGTTTCTTTGTGTTGATGCATTGTCGTTCACCGCTATCGGCGCCGGATCAACCGGAACATCAACGGTCGCGTTGTCGTTAACTATGTTTCCAACAGGGTCAGTGCTGCTTACTGAGGCGTTGTTGGTTACCTTACCTGCTTCTTTATCGGCCTGAGTAAGCGTATATCTGAAAGTTAAAGTAGCTGTACCGCCAGGTATCAATCCACCTGCCGGTATATTTACAACAGTATTGGTCAGTCCAAGATTGGTATCAGTAAGTGTAACATTAGTTAGCGTTGCGTCACCCGTATTAGTAATGGTAAAAGTATAGGTGATATAGTTCGCTGTAAATACGCCCGTTTTTTCAAGTGATATGGCGCCAACCGGAGTAATGGTCACGACGGTCGGGTCATCAGCAGCCGGTGTTGTCGGGTCATCAGAGCGGGTGTCACTCACCGGCCTGCCGGTTTGATCTGTACCGCTTACGCTGGCCTGATTACTGAAACTGCGGTTATTTATGTCGACCTGTGTAAGCGTATGCCTTGCCGTTACCGTACGTGATGCACCTGCGGCCAATGTAGGTATGCTGGCCGGGGAAATACTGCCCGCATCAGCGCCAACATCAGTAACAACCAGGTTGGTAAGCGGCGTTTGGCCGGTATTAGTTACAATTAAGCTGTAGTTAATAACGTCGCCGGCTTTACTGCCAGTATTGTTTGCCCTTTTGGTTAAATTTACGCTCGCCGAATATATGGTAATTGTTACCGTAACCGGATCGGACACTACACCATCCGGCGTAGTGAGTGTATAAGTGTAAGTATCAACGCCAGTATAGCCGGAAATAGGTGTATAAACAACCTGCCCTTGCGCGTTAACCGTAGTAAATCCGTTTTGGCCATTAGTACTGGTAACCGTAGTACCAACGCCGCTTGGGCCGTCGTTTGCTTTTACTGTTGTTGTAACGCTGGTATTAACCGGTGTAATGTCGGTATCATTAACCGGCACCGGCCTAACAGTTACATCAACTGTTATTGGTGCCGAAACTATGCCATCGCGGGTAAGTGTGTAAGTGTAAACGTCTCGCCCAACATAACCGTTAGCTGGCGTATATATTACATTGCCCTGGGCGTCTACGGTTGTGGTGCCATGTGCGCCTGCGGTCGGCGTTACCGTAGCGCCAGCCGCCGCCGCCCCGTCATTCGCTTTCACATTTGTGATAACCGGCGTATTGATATTAGTTATGGCTTCGTCGTTAACCCCATTGGGTGTAATGTAGATAGTAACTGTTATCGGGTCAGAGGCAATACCGTCTGCAGTAGTTAAAATATAGGTATAGATATCAGTGCCCGCATAACCGGCATCAGGTGTATAGACAACGCGTCCTTGCGCGTCTACGGTTGTAGTGCCGCGCGCACCGTTAGTGGCGGTTACGGTAGTGGCTGTAGCATCAGTGCCATCATTAGCTTTTACTATCGTTGTTACCGGAGTGCCAATTGCTGTGGTATCAGCGTCATTCCTGCCGGTTGGTTTCACAATTACTGATATAAGTGAAGGCAAGCTCTCCGAGCCATAATTATCGCGAATGGTATATGAAAGTGGGATAGCCTTACCCGCGAATGAAGCCACCGGCGTGAAGGTTACCCTGCCGGTTGTAGTGTTGGTAACGTAAGTTCCCTGCCCGGCTACGGTTACAGTCCTCTTTTGGGTATTATCTATCGGGTCAACGAGGAATACCTGCGCGGGGTTGATCGTTCCATCAGCGTCAGTATCGTTAGCCGGAGTGTTAAGCGTAACGGCCACGCCGGCTGTTGTAATAGCTGAGTCAGCAGCTGCGACAGGAATTTGGTTGAGCGCAAAGTTCACCCCCGCTATATCAAGGCTCGTACCCGGTGTACTCACGCTGATCTGCAGATTAGGGGTTCCGGTTTCAATACCGTTTCCGGCTACGTTATTTGTGCCGTATGCCTCGCCGGATGGTTTCCAGTTAACGGGCAGGTTTGGCGCCACCGCGGCTAATATGGCGCCGGTGTCCACATCGTTAGTTGATATGGCCACGGTGTAGGTGCCGTTATTGTTATTCGCAATACTGTACGTACCGGTGCTGCTAACCGCAACTTTTTGCACTACTTTGTTGGTGGAAGCATCAACCAGATAAGCGTATAATGGCGAACCCGACACCTGCTGCAAGGGCGTACCTGATATGGAGCCATTGCTGCCACCATTTCCGTCATTAAAAACAGTACCCGATATGGTGATACCTGTTATATCTTTCAACCGGTAATCTTCTGTTTCCCCATCAGCTGCAAAGGAGGTGCTACGCTCGTCTACTACTGTTGATGGATTATCAATCAGGTTTGTTGTGGTGATACGAATACGCGAATAAAGTATACCAACCTTTATTTTTGAGGCAAACTGTGCATTAGGGAAAGTAAGCGTATAATTTTGATTTGTTGTATTAGGCGGAATGGTAGCGCTTACCAGCTCATCGGCTTCAAATAAGCCGTTACCGTCAAAATCGAGCCAGATACGCAAAGCGGCCGGCACATTTTTAGTGTTAGTTACCGGCACATTAAAAACGATGTTACCAGCCTGATTTACTTTTACCACCGGTAAATTTGCCGGGTTTATGGTGTTTTCATCATCATTGCCGGTGTTGTTATCACCATCCGCGTCAACGGTGCCTTCAGGCTCGCCATCGGCGTCCACATTGTTTTCGCCTATATAGACTGAAGCGCTTGCTATTAAAGGTGTAGTAGGATAATTTACAACCGCGAAAGTACCGTCACCGTTAAAGTAATCCGTTATCTGGAAGTTCTCCATGTAATGCCCCGTGTTGCCGTAACCCAACGGATCATCGCCCAAATCAAAAGGCAAAACAAAACCGATGGCCATGGCCGTAAGGCCTGACCCCTTCATACTTACATTGTTGAGGTTGCGGGCGCCACGAGCGAACATAACCGCCTGCACGCCAAAGTTTCCGGGCGGAAGGTTGGCAAATAGACGGAATGACCGGCCGGAATTGCTCAACTGCATTTTATACTCATCATCAGCAGCATTGTTTTGGGTGCGCTTGTTAAGCAGTTGCCAGGCAATCGGGTTGGGCGTATTGGCTGTTATAAATTCGCCTCCTGCATCAATAGATTCGGCGTCGCCGATTATCATACCCGGATATGCTACGTCTGTCCATACGCCATTGATGAGAATGAAAACTTTAATATCAATATCAAACGTTGCGGTGCCGCCGTAGGGCGTTACCACTGCCGAGGCTTCAACACCTCTTGAGTCGGGCTTGGGGCGGTTATTGCCCGAGTATAGCAGGTCGAGCCCATCGCTGGCGTAGCTACCCGGTGTGTAAGCCTGCATGGGCTGGTTGCCGCTGGTAACCAGGTCACTGATCGTTGCTCTGATTTGCACCGTAGGCGAAAATTGCCAAACATAATTACCGTTGGTAATATTTTGAGCGCTTGAGCCACTTGGTGATGTTATCAGCGTACTTCCGGTGAGCGTTTTATCCCAGGTGAGCCAGTACACAGAGTTTACAAGGCTGGTGCCGGCTTCGCCACCAATGGCATATTGGGCTCGCGCTTTATCGCTATAAAAAAATATAGCTAATAGTAGTACGAAAATTTTGAATAGGTATAGTTTTCTCATTTACGGACGTTAGGTATAACAGCGTTACGCACGTTCTCCAGGATTATAACTTGTGTTTATAAATCAATTTAATCAGCGTTTAACTTAAAAGGCGGCTTAACAAACATAATTAAGCCTATCGGCAGGTTAATTATTTATCGGTTAAATACCACTTTATACTGCAATGGGCTATAAATGGTTACATACAATGCCTTTTTTAGCCTGATAAAATTCGGTTGCTTTTGTCAACCTATATTTACCACTTTATGTTCTTATCGATAAATGCAATTAACTGATCGGCCATAGCCTGCTGTTCGGTTGCACTGGGATGACCGGGCGTTTGCTTGTACGGAAAAAAACAGGTGTAAATTTTCTTGTCGTTAAGATCCGCGGTGGCCTGTTTAATGTAACCGGGCCAGGGAGAGCCTTCTTTTGTAGCATCCATATTACCAAGCGCACATATAATATTGGCGTCGGGATATTTAGATCGTATAGTTTTTACGAAATTCCGGTAAGCAGAGGTCAGTTGTTCGGCCGTTGGTGGAGTTGTGCCGAAACGAGATTTAAACTGGGGGTTATCGGGCATGTTGGTTAACCAAGAGTCATTTTGAAAAAGGTTGATGATTACCACCTGCGGCTGATATTGCTTAAAATCCCATTTAATAGTAGAATCGTTCGCGTAAAGCCTATCGTACATTTCGGGCATTATAAGCGGAAACCAACTTACAGTAATACCTATCCCGCTTTTTGATGTGCTATAGTAATCCGCGTTGAAATGGCGCGCTGTAATAGTTGCATAGCTAATGTAACCGTTTTCGTAAGGTGCTGTACCTCTATCCTTACCTGAAGTATCTTCAACAGCGTAACCGCAGGTTATGGAGTTGCCGAAAACCTCAATACGGCGTTTTTTGGGTGCTGGAGCGTTGAGCAAAGTCGCACCCTTGTTAAAAGAGAATCGGTATAACCAGGTTCGGCCCATACTCCATTCGGTACGTTTAAATAACTCCAATTCATGCTTATTGTCGGGTAGCCCTTCAGCAAGTGTGTATTCCTTTTTTCCCTTTTGCAGATGCAAAACGCTTTTTACCCTGCCATCTAAAATAACGTTGTAGTAGTTGTCACCTGCTTCGTCATTCAATAATACTTTGGCAGAAGTACCTTTAAAATTCACCTTTACCGACGTCGCCGTCCACGAAAGCATGGTATTACTATCACTAACAGCCACCCGGCCTGTGTAACGGATATGCTGCAGGTCGTTATTTTTTAAAACAACGGCTTGCGCTGAGCATGATAAATAGGTAACGCTTAGTAAAGCTACACTTAGGTATTGGTAAAGTTTATTCATATTGATGCCGGTTAGGTACAGCAACACAAATATATAATATAGCTTAACTTTTGAGGGGGCTGTTTTGTAATGATTAAAGCCTTTATATATAATATCGCTTACTGACTTTCACCCCATCTGTAACTGTTGTTTTCTAATCCGATTAAGTCTACCACACGGTCAACCACTGTAAGCGCTACTTCCTCAATTGTTTTAGGGTTGCTGTAAAATGATGGCACCGCAGGACACACTATTGCACCAGCCTCGGTTACAGTTATCATGTTACGTAACTGAATTAAGTTAAGCGGTGTATCACGCGCTACTAATATGAGTTTGCGCCGCTCTTTCAAAATTACGTCGGCCGCGCGGGTGGTTAGGTCGTCAGATACACCGCTGGCTATACGGCCGAGCGTTCCCATTGAACACGGAACGATAACCATGGTATCAAACTTGGCAGAACCTGAGGCAAACGGCGCGCTGAAGTCATATTTATCGTAAAATTTGAATGGATAAGATTGATAATCATCGTTGCCTAATTCAACCCGCCAAACTTCGCGTGCGTTGGTTGACATGATGATGCCAACTTCGGCTATCTGGTTTTGTAATAGCTTAAGTTTATTTAACAAAAGCCTGGCATAAATAGCGCCGCTGGCTCCGGTAATGGCTATAACGATCTTTTTTTTCATAAACGGAATGCAAGTATAACAAAAGCGGCGGGATAAAGTTGAGGCACAAAAAAAGGGTCGAATACTATGTACCCGACCCTACATCTACCTATGAAAAACATACCCTATGAGAGGGCACTACAAATATATTAAGATTTTTACAAAAACTTAATAATTTATTTTCAATTTTTTCATCAGCGATTTTGCGGAAAGTTCTTCTCTATCAGCGTTTGTATAATGCCATCAACCATGCCTACGCTCGGTACATAAATCTGCTTAATTCCTGCTGTTTTCATTACTGTAATGTATATCTCACATGCTGGAATGATCACATCTGCCCGGTCATGGTTAAGGCCCAAAACGTTTATCCTGTCTTTTAACGAAAAGGAACTTAAATAGCTATAAAGCGATTTAAGCTTATTAAACTGCATCGGCGATTTATCTTTTTGTTCAGACAAGCGGTAAAGCTTGTTGATGTTTCCGCCTGTGCCTATACCTGCGATATCTTTAAATCCGCGGGTATGCTTACGGATAAATTCGCGCATTTCTTCCCAGGTTTCTTCTTTATCCTGGTTATCCAGAATACGTATTGTACCCAGGTTGAATGAATGTGAAGCGATAAGCTCCCCGGCCGAAAATAATGACAACTCAGTGCTGCCGCCGCCTACATCAATGTACAGATAGTTTTTGCTTTTGTC
The DNA here is from genome assembly GCF_039543225.1 of Mucilaginibacter defluvii. Taxonomy (NCBI): domain Bacteria; kingdom Pseudomonadati; phylum Bacteroidota; class Sphingobacteriia; order Sphingobacteriales; family Sphingobacteriaceae; genus Mucilaginibacter; species Mucilaginibacter defluvii. Next base: position 528,456 of record NZ_BAABJI010000002.1, on the reverse strand, counting down.
TATTTCCTGATCGGCATGGCTATTGTAAATTATTTTAGCTTCTTTTTCGCCATGTATAATCTCCAGGTCGATTCCAGCTTTTTCCTTTATTTCCTTTACTACCTTGTCGCCGTTATTTGCTTCACGCATGGCTGATGTGGCGCAGGCCATATAATCCGTTACCTTGTAAACATCAATCAGGTTACTGAACGCCTGCATGGTTTTAACCAAATCGGCCGATTTTCTCTCAGAGATATGCTGATGAAGAAAGGCATCATCGCCCAGCCTTAACGGCACACGTATGAGTGTGTTTTTTTTAAACGATACCGAATGGTTGTTTTCAACAATTTCGGCAATCAGCATGCGTACAGCGTTTGATCCTATGTCTATGGCAGCGTATCTCACTTTAAAGTATTTTTGTTTTTTAGGTAATTATAAATATCTATTTGCGCCCGGTGCGGGTTTACATTACGGGTGCGATGGTATTTGTTACTATTATTTGAGGTAATATCCCGTGCTTTGGTGTTATCGGCTAATTGCAGGTTAATAATATCTTTGATCTCTTTTTTCAGATCTTCATCGTACAAAGGAAAACCCACCTCTACCCTGTTATCGATATTACGCGTCATAAAATCTGCCGAAGTAAGGTAGATCAACTCATTGCCGCCATTACCGTATATATGTACGCGGGCATGTTCAAGATACTTATCAACTATACTGATAACACTGATGTTCTCACTATATCCTTTTACGCCGGGAACAAGGCAACACATGCCCCGCACAATCATATCTATTTTCACACCCGCCCCGCTGGCCTGATAAAGTTTTTCAATCATTTGCTCATCGGCCAGGCTGTTCATCTTTAATATCATATATGCCGTTTTACCGGCCTTGGCGTTACGTATTTCATTATCTATTAACTTATAAATTGCCGGGCGCGAGTCAACCGGAGATACGATCAGGTTTTTGAAACCTTTTGGCAACTGACTTCTGTTTAACGATTTAAATACCTCGGCGAGTTCGTCGGTAATCTTTTTGTTAGCCGTAAACAGGGTATGATCTGCATAAATCTGCGCGGTCTTCTCATTAAAATTCCCTGTAGAAAGACAACCGTAGTTAACCACTTTGCCTTTTTCAACCCGGCTTACCATGCAAATTTTTGAATGCACTTTATAGCCGGGGATGCCATAAACCACGCGTACTCCTTCTTCTTCTAAACGGTTACTCCAATATATATTGTTCTGCTCATCAAAACGGGCACGAAGCTCAACAAGGCAATTAACTTTTTTACCATTCTTAGCAGCGTTTATTAGTGCATGCACTACCCGCGAGTTATCAGCCAGGCGATAAACTGAAATGCTGATCTCTTTAACCTTTGGATCAATGGCTGCTTCTCGTAAAAAGTGAATAATATAGTCGAAGGACTGGTAAGGCGTGCTTACCAGGTAATCCTTTTTAGCAATTAAACTGATCAGGCTTTTACCAAACGAAATACCATCAACAGGTAATGCCGGATACTTGTTGTATTCCAACTCGCGTTTACCAACATTCGGGAACTTTATAAAATCCTTAAATTTATGGTAGCGGTTACCTGGTATCATACTCTCGCCGTGTAGTCCCATTTTGCCTACAAGGTGCTGTAGCATATCGGCAGGCATATCGGTATCATAAAGTAAACGCATCGGTTTACCTTTTTTTCGTTTAACCAGGCTTTTTGATAGGGCGTCAACAAATTTCTCACTTACCTCCTTGTCCAGGTCAAGTTCAGCATCGCGGGTAAGCTGTATGGAGTATGCCTCTATACTATCGTGATCAAAAATGAAGAATATATCTTCCAGATTGTATCTGATGATATCATCGAGCAGGATAATAAACTTTAAGTTATTTGTTTCGGGCAGCACCAGAAAGCGGGGTAAATTATCCGGAAACTCGACAAGCGCGTATCTGGATTTTTTATTTTTGGTCAGCTTTACAAAAAAGTATATCGCACGGTCCTTTAACTCGGGCAACGGGCCGTTATCTGTGAGCATTATAGGCACCAGTGTTGAAAGCAATCTCTCACGAAAGTAGCTTTTAACAAATGTTCCCCTGGCAACGTTCAGTTGTTTTTCATCTAAGATGAATATCTTCTCTTCCGCAAGTTGCTTGATAATAATATTTTCATACAGGTTATTAAACTTTTTTTCCTGCTTAACCACGATGTTCTTTATCTGATTAAGTAGTTTTTTGGGGTTATAACCTAATATTTGCTTTGATTTTTGGTTGAGGTTGGCCAGCCTGTTCAATGTGGCAACCCTAACCCGGTAAAACTCATCCAGGTTTGATGAAAAGATAGCCAAAAAGCGAATTCGGTCTATAAGCGGCACAGTAGGATCTGCTGCTTCCTGCAGTACACGATCATTAAAATACAACCAGCTTATTTCACGATTGGTTAAAGGTATCTGTTGGGTATCCATATCATATATATTCCGCTTTGCAGCCGAAACAACAAATGTGCCTATTTATTTGTTAATTTAGTATTAACTCATTGTTAGCATCGTTTTTATAACCGTTAACTTGTCTTTTTGTGCTACTTTTGTCACTTAAACACTACCAATATGCCATCATTTGATATTGTAAGCAAGATAGACGGACAAACGCTTGATAACGCTATTAACAACGCTAAAAAAGAAATTTTGAACAGATACGATTTTAACGACTCAAAAAGTACTGTCGAACTGGATAAAAAAAACAATGAGATAACCATAGTTACTGAGAATGACATGCGCCTTAAGGCGATAACTGATTCCATTATAACCCGCATGACTAAACAAGGGCTTGATGCTAACGCGCTTGACTTTGGTAAAGAGCATTACGCAGCCGGCAACATGATTCGCAAAGAAATTAAAGTTAAAGAAGGTATCGATAAAGAGGCCGCAAAGAAAATTGTAAAGGCAATTAAGGACAGCGGCCTTAAAGTGCAAGCCTCCATAATGGATGATCAGGTGCGCGTGCAGGGAAAAAAGATCGACGATTTACAGGCCGTTATAAGCCTTTGCCGCGGAAATGATTTCGGTCAGCCGTTGCAGTATATCAACATGCGCAATTAAAATTTTACCGTTTTCTATGCCCGCTCGTATTAACTGCAAGCGGGCTTTTTTATTATCGTAATTCTCTTTCAGGGGCATTTACTAATGAAAAGCAACAAGAATGTTACAGAATTGGTAAAAAATCTTGTATTATTGATAAAACGATATAATAAAACATTATCACTGTCATAAATATTAATCATAAATAGATAATTCGTTTTATCATCATTCATGTAAAATATTGTTTTACCGACCGTTAATTTTTGCCATATTTTCAATCAACAAACTTATATAATAACAAAATGGTTAAGATTTAGCCATGTTAAGATAATATCATAAACAAAATTGGGGCATTGTAAAGATAGTTTTGAGATAATTATTAAAAACTATTAACACTGCAACAATTAATTTATGACCAAAAGATTTACTTTTTTAAAAGCCGTCTTAGTTGTTTGCTGCCTACTTTACCTGCTGGTTCCGTACAGCGCGCAAGCGCAAACGGTAGTTACTGGTACAGTGGTCGATAAAGACAATCTTCCGGTGCCAGGCGCAACCGTAAGGGAAAAAGGCGGTACTGCTACAACATCAACCAACCCTAAGGGAGAGTTCTCGTTAAAAGCATCCACATCGAAACCTGTTTTAATCGTTACGTTCGTTGGTTTTTTAACTGCCGAAATTGAAGCAGGCAGCAAACCAAATTTAACCATTTCATTAAAAGACAATCCGCAGCAGTTAAGTGAGGTTGTATTAATTGGTTATCAAAAAATTACCCGTAAAAAATCAACCGCGGCGGTTTCCAGCTTGTCGGCAAAAGAGATTGCTAATTTACCGGCTGCGAGTTTTGACCAGTTATTGCAAGGCCGTTTATCAGGTGTAAACGTGCAAAACTTCTCAGGTGCGCCGGGCGCTACGCCAACCGTATCCGTACGTGGTAACTCATTAGTGAGCCGTGGTTACAACGAATACAATGTAGTAAACAGCCCGCTTTACGTGGTTGATAACGTACCTCAACCTACTGAAGATTATGTAGGCCCTGGCACCGGTACCGGCGCTAACTATTTAGCCGGCATTAACCCAAATGATATTGAAAGTATTGATGTGTTAAAGGACGCATCAGCAGCCGCAATATACGGCTCACGCGCGGCAAACGGTGTTATCCTGATCACTACCAAAAAAGGTTTATCTGGCGATCCTAAAGTAACGCTTAACAGTTATTACGGTTTAACGCAACGTCCGCAGTTGCGCGATGTCACCCTCGGCGCCGAAGAACGTCGCCAAAAAATGCAGATACTAAATCAACAGTTGAATTACGACCAAAAGCAACAACTTCCGTTTATGCTTACGGATAGCTTAAATGAAGCTTTTAATGGTAATAACGACTGGCAGGACCTTTTTTACCAAACCGGTAAAATCTCAAACGTTGACCTCGGCTTAAGCGGCGGCGGTGCAGGTAATATGGTCTATCGCTTTAGCGGTGGCCATTATAACGAGGAAGGTATAATTAAAGCCACCGGTTTTAAGCGTTATACCGGCAGGTTAAACCTAACCGCGCACGCGCTTAACAATAAGCTGACGATTAACCCTTTAATTGCCTATTCACGTTCAGACAGGGCACGCGGTAACGGCGACAACTCCAGCCCGATCAGTCTGGGTGCCGGCAACATGCCTTCATCTTTATTTAATTTATCGCCAGATAAAAAAGAGTATTATTTAGGTGCTTATCAGTCAAACCTGGATAAGAACATCAGCAACCAGCTTACGTTTAACCTGAATCTCGCGCTTGAGATAAATAAACATCTAACGCTAACCTCACAATCATCATTCCTGCAAACCAACGCCAGGCGTGATTTGAGCCGGAGCAGTTTACTGCAAAACGGTCAGGGTAATTACTCTTATAGTTATGCCGATGCCGGTATGCAGATAAATACCTCAAACTTTTTCACTTACAACAATTCATTTGGTAAGCATAACGTAAGTGGTGTGGCCGGCCAGGATATATTGTATAACACTTTTCAAACCACTACCGCTTCCGGTTTTAACGGACCTTCAGATAATATACAAACCGTTAGAGGCTTCCAGCAATCAAAAATCGGCGCAGGGTCGGATTACCAGGCTTACGGGTTACTTTCATACTACGGCCGCGCCAGTTATGATTATGATAGCCGCTACCTGTTATCAGTAAGTGCCCGTACAGACGGTTCATCACGCTTTGGTAAAAACCACAAGTGGGGTTTCTTTCCCGCCGCGTCTGTTGGTTGGTTAATCTCTGAAGAGTCGTTTATGAAGGACAATGAAAACAATCCCTTCACTTTGTTAAAGCTACGCGGTAGTATTGGTACATCGGGTAGTTTACCTACCAATAACTACTTGCAATATAATTTGTATAACGTTAATAACGGTGGTTTTGAAGGTAATGGCGGCGCAACATCATACAATGGTGTTACCGCTATTACACCAAACTTTTATGATGGTGCTGCACAAAACAGCTTAAGCTGGGAGCGTTCAAAACAATGGAATATTGGTACCGATATTGAAATCAAGAATGGTAAATATGCAGTATCGTTAGACGTGTATAACAAAGAGTCTTCCCTGCAATTATTCAGTGTTGACTTGCCGGTTACTACTGGATATGACCTTGCACTTACCAACGCAATTGGTGTGCGTAACTCAGGTGTCGATCTGACTATTTCTGCCAATCCTTTAGAAGGCAACTTCAGATGGTATACCCGCTTAAACGTTACCTACAACAAAAACAAGATTATGAACCTGCCGAACGGCAACCGAGATTTGGTAATGAGTGGCGACAGGTTTGATAAATCGCACATACTATCGGTAGGCTCTCCTATTAATGCGTTCTACCTGTATCAAACACTTGGTGTGTTCCCTACAATTGAAAGCATTCCTGCTAACCCTTACACCGGCGAGCGTTACCGTAACAGCAACGGCACTTACAACCCGGGCGACTTTTATCTGGCTGACCTTGATGGCGACTATTTTGTAGATGTATTTAACGATGGTATCAACCCGGATAAAACGCCAATCGGTGATCCGAATCCGCGCTACGTAGGCGGCTGGAGCAATGATTTTAATTACAAAAGTTTCTCGTTAAATATCTTCTCTACGTTTACCTTTAAAAGGGACGTGCTAAACCTTTTTGAATCTGACCGTTTTTCAAACTCTACTGATGGCGATCCGATTAACAGGTTCGCTTACTACTCAACCCCTGACTTTAGCAAGCTGAATATTTGGAGAATGCCGGGAGACAACGCGCAGTACGCTAAATATGACATAGGTACTTACAGATATTATTATACAGGCGCTCAAACCTTCTTCCTTGAAAAAGGCGGCTATTTCCGTATTAAAAGCGTAAGGCTTAGCTATGATTTCAACCCAACTATTTTGAAAAGACTCGGACTGGGAAGATTAAGAGTTTACGGCATCATGGATAACGTAAAAATGTTCCAGCAATCAAAACGCTTACCTGATGCTGAAGCAGTTAACCCCTACGGCGAATATAATGGTGCAGGCTACCCAATACCTAAAAAGTACACTTTAGGCCTTGATATTCAATTTTAATAACGCATAAAATCATGATAAGAAAGATATACAAAGTAATATGTGTGATAGGTTGCGTGGCGGCTTTATCAACATTCAGTTCATGTAAAAAATTGCTTGAACAAACGCCAAAAAACTCTACTTACTTTGACGTTTACTGGAAAACAGCTCAGGATGCTAACAATGCGATAGCCGGCAATTACGCCTTGCTGCGTAATGCTATGAGCAACAAGTACAACCGGTATTATATGTATGGCGATGCCGTTGCCAAAAACTATTTCACTATACAATACGGCGGCGATGGTATAGAAGGCATACAAGGTGGTGACTTTACCTTTCAATACAACCTTAACTCATTAGCTAACTACACGCTTTATTTCAAATCGGTAGCGATGTCAAACATCATACTGAAGAACGTAAGCAAGATGACGGATGCGCAATTAAAGGATGCTGATGACCCGGAACAATTCAGAAACAAAATATTAGGCCAGGCTTATTTTTTACGCGCCTTGAGTTATTTTATGATGGTAAGGGTTTGGGGAGACGTACCGGTAGTAACTGAAGCTTACGATGACCCGATAAACGCGCCACAACTGGCCCGCAGCCCTAAAGCCGAAGTAATGAAGCTGATTGAGGATGATTGCCATAAAGCAGCGCCTTTGTTAAGCTGGAGTTACGCAAATGTTGGCGATGCAAAGGTAACCGCTAACCGCGGATCGGTATACGCTTTACTTACACATCTTTACCTCTGGAGAGCTACTATGCTTGATGTAAGCACCGCTACGCCAAACATGGCGGATGTAAACAGTGCCGATACGACTATTAACGCGATAGTTGCCAAAGGCGGTTACAGGCTGGTTGATACCGCAAATTACAAAAGCATATTCGTAGGCCGCTCGTCAGAAGGTATCTTCGAAATTAATGTAAGCGAGAATACGTTGGAAGGCTCAAACAGCTCGATCGGTATGTTCTTCTTGAATTCATCATATATCAACAACGGTACAAATAACCCGCGTATGTTTGTTACGCCTGTTTATCTTCGTAACCATTTTCAGGATTCAGATACTACCGACGTTCGTTTTAAAAAGAACTTCGCACTTACTACATCTGAAAGGCCAATGTGCATTAAATATGCTAATGTTATTTACCGTAACGCCGGCCAGCAGCTTGATCCTTACCTGAGCAACAATATGGTTGTTTTTAGATTGAGTGACATTAACCTGTTAAAAGCAGAAATAGCGCTATATAAAAACAATGTAAGCACTGCCATTAATATTATTAACGATTCGAGAAAACGCCATAATGCTAACCCAACAATGCTTGCAAATGATTTAACGAAGGATGAAGTGATGGATGAATACATAGTAGAACGTGGCCGGGAGCTATACCTCGAAGGCCATTTATTTTATGATTTACTGCGCACACGCAAATATGGTAATGTAGTTGATTGGCTAACAGATCAAAGGTTTCAGCTGGAAGGCTTTTACTTCCCGGTTGACCCGGCCCTGTTCAGACAAAATCCGAAGCTTAAACAAACTACTTATTGGTTAGGCAAAGTATAACATTAAACGTAATGAATTTAGTTATGAAAAAATATATAGGATCAATTGTATGCGCAGCCGTTATTTTGCTGAGCGCATGTAAAAAAGATGACTATAAAAACGACGGTGGTCCAAGCAACCCTTATGTGGATATGACCACTTACGATTTTTTAAAGTCGAAACCGCAGTTCGATTCGCTGGTTAAAATAATTGACCATGCCGGGCTAAAAGACGCTGTTAATAGTGATGTTACTTTTTTCGCTACGACTAACTACAGCATTACTGGTTACGTAACTGCCAAAAAAAACCAGAAAGCTGTTGAGACAGGCAACGAAAACTTTGAGTTTGGAATAGATGATATACCTACAAAAGAACTTGCGGATTCCATGAAAACCTACATGTTTAAGGGTAAGATCAATCGAGATGTAATCACGGTGTCAGGTAAAATTTATCCCACTTTATTAACGACGCCACCAGCCGGTGTAAGTTATCTAATAAAGTTTAGGCGTGCCTTTGATTACAGTCAGTTTGTGGATTACGTTGACTATGTGAGCTATGTAAAAGTAGTTGGTACCCGTGACGACAGGGAGCCGGAACCGGATAAAATACCGGAAAGCCAAAAAGACAGATCAATAGACTGCCAAACATCAGGCATTATTACTAAGACCGGTATAGTACACGTGATTGATGGCAGGCACCGCTTGTTCTTTAACGCACAACCATTAGGAAATTAATCATAAACAGATCAATAATTTAAAGGACATGAAAAAAGTTATATTGGGTTTGTTTATCATAGCAAGTGCTGTAGCTTGCAAAAAGATTGACAACGGTTTTCAAAGCGATTACATCCGCTATAAGGACAATAATATTTACGCCAAACGCGGGCTTATCCTATTTCAATCAGACAGGATAAACGCCGATGGCTCTACCCCGCCATACAAATACAAAATGTTGAATTTGCGCAATGTGGACGGTAGTCCGCTGCCAAAGGAGTTTAATACCGAGTACGAGATAACATTATTTAAGCCCGGTCTGTCATTCAACGCGGAAACAGATACAACAATAGAGCTGTTGAATATGAAGCGCGAAACGGTAAAAAGGCTGCCTATGGAATTTAACGAAACCAGCGGCCAGCTTACTTTCAACAGGGCTTCAGCTAACCTGCCATTAGGAAAGTACGTTTACGATGTACAAATGACCAATCCTACCGGTACCAAGCTTTATCCGTCATTGGCTACCATAAACGTGGTTGATCCAACTACAGATGATTTGTTTACGATAACGGATAACGTATCTAACGCGTTTCATGACGTAACGGGCGCGGTAACTCCAATGAAAAACCCGCAGATCACCTGCACCAAAATATCGAATGAAGGTGCCAGGGCGATATTGAAAATGGTAGACAAAAATGGCAAACCGTTTAACCCTAAAACTGGTGAAATTATTAAGCGTGGCGACAGGCCAGTATTTGAAAATTATGCCAAGTTTAACCCGGTTACGCTTACAGATACGGCGATGATATGTGATTTTGTAATAGCGCCATTCCCGCTTACCAAATACATAACGCCTACTACAGATTGGGGTTTCCTGATGTACTACCGTATACCAAGCCAGTTTGTAAACATCGACGGTTTCCCGTCATCATTGGGTACATTCTCCGTAAATCCACGCTGGTCATGGCAGTTAAAGCTTGAGGGTACTTACGTAATTCAGGTTAAATTTACAGATGTAACCAAAAAGAATTAATATCCCCGAATTAATTTAATAAAACGGCCCGTGTATTGAGCACGGGCCGTTTTTGTTATTAGGCTAATAAAAATGCCTCGTTTATTTGACTAAGCACGATTATTTAAGTTTGTAAAAGCGCCAGCTGGTTTCAAAACCAGCTGTTAAAGGTTGCTTGGTAAGTATAGCCCTGAGCATTTCAACAGGTATCAGATTTTCTTTTATTGCCGCGTCATGAAACTGCTTATAGGTCATTTTACCGCTATCAACCATTTCGCGTTTTAAGGCCATGTACTGTAAACCGCCTAATAAATAAGCTACCTGATAGAGCGGGCTATATCCACCTTCGAATGATCTTCTCACCTCTCCTGTGGCATTAGCGCGCTCATGCCCTACGCGGTCAACCAAAAAGTCAATACATTGCTGCGGTGTCCAGCGGTTAAGGTGGTAGCTCATGGAGAAAATAATGCGCGCGCAGCGGTGCATCCGCCAAAACAGCATACCTACACGTTCTTCAGGCTTTTGTGCAAACCCCTGATCCCAAAGCAGCATTTCCCAATACAAAGCCCAGCCCTCAACAGAAAAAGGTGTCGAAAATTCGTGCCTGTATGGCTTGTACCTGCTGTTCATAAAGTATTGCAGGTTATGGCCTGGTATTAACTCATGTTGAACAGTACCACGTGAAAAGTAAGGGTTGTTGCCGCGCATACTCATTAACCTATCATCATAAGCCATGCTGTTTGTTGGATAGGATATACTGATCTCTTTGCCGCCGGTGAAGAACGGATTTACCAACTGCCGTTTGGGAGACATCATGACCATGCCCCAGGTTTCCTCAGCCAAAGGCGGTACGGTGATCAGGTCGCGGGCTTTGATAAAGTCAATAGCGTCATTATACAATTTAACGATCAGTTCAGGTTGATGGCCTAATGGCACATAGCTGTTCTTTACTTTCTCCAGGGCTTTTTTCCAATCATCGCCAAAACCCATCTCGCGTGATGCCTTGAGCATTTCTTTATCGCACCAGGCAAACTCTTTGTTGGCCAGTTCAATAAGTTCTTCAGGCGTGTACGGAATAAATTCTTCGTTAAGTTGAGCTATCAGTGCGTCGCGACCGATGGGTTTACCTTTTATGCCACTTCCATCGTCTTTTTGAATGGTGTTAATCGTTCCTTTTGATGTGGCAACCTCTGAGAAACTGTTTAACTGGCCGCTGATTTTTTTAAATGGCAAAGGTACCCACCAGGTAAAAGCCGGGTCGTACGTGTTATAAAAATCAAAGAAACTTTTTAAACGGGCTTTTAAAGCCGATGCCGCATCGCTCAGTGTATTGGCTAACGGCTTATCTAAACTTTTAACGTTGTTCAGCTTTGCCGAATCAGCAGCTATTTTTGCTGAAAGCCGGTCGAACACCTTAGCAATTTCTTCCCCATTAACATATTCGCCACGCCGGCGTTTTTTTTCAAGCAGGTAAATATCATCTGCAAAACTCAGGTACATCATTACCTGATTGTACCTGGCGTTTTCGTCTGTAAGGCTTTTTACATGTTTCGCGATCTCCTTTTTTAGCATCAGGTAATCGGCCTGGCCATAAATACTTAAGCTTTTAAAATCTGTTTTTTTCAGATCAGCAAGGTAAGCGCTATCTATTTGCATCAAACGGCGGCGTTGCTCAGGCGAGTTAAGTACGTAAACTTTGTATTGGTATTCACTCCGCTCGTTTACCTCATAAGGCAGATAAAAGTCGCGTACGGCGTCAATGTCCTGCTCATATTGAATTATTGGCCCGGCAAGTTCGCTTGATTGATCGAAAAGTATGCCGGGTGGCTGGCTTTGCCCATGGGCATTACCAGCCAATGCCAGTAATACCCATAAAGCGATATGCGCTTTGCCTTCTTTATTCAAGTATTTTTTATACTTACGTATAAGTGTGCGTTTGCGTAAAGGTTTATCCATGTAATTAACTTGCGGCACGGTTTAAGCTAATCATGTTGTTATTATAAGCGTCCAGGTAGCCACGTGGGGAATTACCGATGATGCATTTAAATACACGGTTAAAATTGGTTATACTTTTAAAACCGCATTTGTAGGCGATGATATTGATATTCTCAAAGCGTTGCGAGATCAATTTTTTGCAGGCTTCATTTATCCTGATCTCATTTAAAAATGATACGAATGTATGGCCTGTATGTTTCTTAAAGTACCTGCAGAACGACTCAGGCGTCATGTAAGCTATCTTGGCAACATCTTCAAGTGTAAGTGATTCGGCGTAATGCTGAATAATATAATTATATATTTTACCAATACGGATACCCTCGATATCGGTAATTCCTGGCAGGCTCCCATATGTTGATAATGGCTCAAGTTTAGTTTTAATGCCATTCATACACTTCATCAGGTTGAAAAATTCAACCAATTGGTCCTGTCCTGATGTACGCTGTAATGACGACATGATCTGCGAGATATCATTCACCAGGTAATGCGGAAACTTAAAACCCTGCTGATATTGTTGCAGTAAAACCGTATAATTCTTCATTTCAGGCAAAGCAAACAATGGAGCCAGGGTACCTTCCGGATTAAAAAACACGGTTAATGCTTCAATCTGCTTTCCGTTATCAGCATTAAAATACTCCGGGTTGCTCTTGAACACATGCGGCAGGTTAGCACCTATAAAGAACACATCTCCGGCCGAATAATCATGCATGTTATTACCGGCAATAAGAGTTCCCTCTCCTTTCTGTATCCAGGTAAGCTGCACTTCTTTATGACGATGCAGATAGGGATAATGGTGTTGCTGACAAACCTTGTCGACTACCACACTCTTGTCGTATGGCATTGGGATGGTGAATTGCAGTACTTTCATGGTTCAAAATCAATTAATAGGGATTGTTAGTGAACAATTTACAGTTAATTAACATTCAATTGCAATATTTAACATGATGTGGGTAAGATTTGGTAAAGAGTGGTTAAAATAATGCTAGATCAATCCTTCTCTATCCTAATTATATAGTGCTAAACCCTGCTTCCGTAAAATAATTGCTTGTTTAAACCGGTAACTGCGTTATTAACAGAAAGTGCTAAAACAAAAAAAAGCACCCCATCGCGGCGGTGCTTCTTTTTTAACTTACTGATCGTACTATAAACCCGAAATGATTATAATACTTATTCTATTTGACAAAATGTATTAACTCACGTTAACACATAAACAAACATAGCAAGACTAAATACCATTCTATACCAGATATTTACCTGCTTATAAGCAGATATTATCACAAGTTAGTTACAAAGTAATATATAGGGCCGAGTAATTATAACAGCCGGTTTATTTACCGGCTGTTATAATTGATAGTATAACCGCGGCAGCCATAATGGTGCCTACGCCCAATAAGAATGTAATGTTTCTGGAGCCATACGGATACTTCACAAATTTCCTTTTCCTCTTTTGGCAATGCATTTTAGTAGATATTATTTATACCTGCAAACGAGTTTTATAAAATTTTGTTTACGGTTTTAGATTTTTTAACAATTGTTTAATTGTATGAAAATATTGCCCGTAAGCCCGTTGGCTATTATTGACGTCGCGGGCAGATTCGAACTGCCGTATAAGGTTTTGCAGACCCCCACCTCACCACTCGGTCACGCGACTATTTAATTAAGATCAGGCAGCAACTGCGTTTAATAATGCTGACAGAACGCTTAATGTCCGGTCAACTTCATCAGCAGCATTATATTTACTGAACGAAAACCTGATGGTTTGCCGGTTGCCTTCAGCGCCTATAGCCTCCAGCACATGCGAGGCGTGGCCCGTTGTACATGCGCTGCCACCTGAAACCGAGATGTTGTTAGCGTCCAGGTAATTCATCAGGAAACCTTGAGCCAGTTCCGCGGGGAAACTTGCACTCAAAACAGTGTACAAACTTTTGCTTGCTATGGCCGAGTTTCCGTTGAAAGATACGCCGGGTACAGCTTCTTTAAGTCCGTTTATCAACCTGTTTTTAAGTGCCTGAAGATGTGCGCCGTGATGATTAATGTGTGCGTAAGCTATCTCAAGGGCTTTGGCTAAACCGGCTATTCCTGCCACATTCTCAGTACCTGCACGCAGTTTACGTTCCTGCGAACCACCGTGAATCATTTTGTGAAGATCAACCCCCTCTCGGCAGTATAAAAAGCCAATCCCCTTTGGCCCGTGAAATTTATGTGCCGATGCTACAATGAAATGTGCACCCAGTTTTTTCACATCGTGGCTATAGTGCCCCATGGTTTGCACAGTATCGGTATGAAAAATAGCCTTGTGTCTACAACATTGCTCAGAAATTAGCTCGATATTATTGATGTTTCCGATCTCATTATTGGCATGCATGATAGAAACCAATGCTTTGCCCTTGCTTTTAAGTAGGGCTTCCAAATGGTCATGGTCAATGTCACCGCGTTCGTCAACGTTAACAAAGCTCAATTTTATTTCATTTGCGGCCTGTAAGGCTTTTAATGTATTGAGCACTGCATGATGCTCTAAAGGCGAGGTAATAACGTGCCTGATGTTTTGCAGGCGAATGCCGGATAAAAGCGCGGTATTATCAGCCTCGGTACCACCGCTGGTGAAAATAATTTCGGAAGGTTTGGCATTAATTAAACCGGCTATTGTTGCTCTTGATTCTTCCACAATCTGCCTGGCAACACGGCCATGCTGGTGCGCCGAAGAGGGATTGCCAAAATGATCTAAAAGATACGGGGTGATGTGATTGAATACGTCACTGTCAATACGGGTTGTTGCTGCGTTATCAAAGTAGATGCTCATGTTCATTATCGTTTTTAATTTCATTAATTAACTTATCCACGACATGAGTTTTTTTTAAAACGCTATCTCTTATCTATCCCGGCATATTACCGGGCAGGAATTAGCACCTTATACCAAGTACAGGTTGCTAAGACGTCATAGGGCCTTTCCCTCCGTCTTTCTGGATAAGTATGTAAAAGAACTATAATGCAAACATACATATAAAATCCATAAGTCCTATAGATTTTATATTTTTTTAAATATTTATTGTGATGAGACCAGTTATGGCAGTTTCACCTTGTACACGGTGTAAGGAAGCTCAGTGTTATTTTGACCATTGTTCCACTGCGGGTCGCGGTTCAGCTGCGCGCATGAGAAATATAGAAATCCATCACTTCCAATGCCCATCGAGTCTGGCCAAATAATCCGCGAATCCTGCACGAGCGTGTTTAGCTTACCATCCGGTGTAATGTATTTAATAGCATAGTCTGTAGAAGTTGTTAAAAAAATATTTCCCTTTTTATCGGCTTCCAAACCATGCGTTATACCCACAATGCCAACATCCTGCACATGCGATGCCAATGCTTCAGCATTAAGTTTGGCATCAGCTAAATAACGGGTTTCGATGCGGTATAAATGCAGTTGATTAATGGCTTTAAAATATAAATATTTATTATCTCTCGTTATTGCGATGCCGTTAATATTTGAGCGGAAAGGCTTGCCGTCTTTATCCCTCATTTCAACACCTTCATAACTCAATACCACACTGGTATCAGCTACGGTAAATGGTTGCTGTTTTAAAACTGTGCGTGTTTTACCGCTTACCAGGTCGAGTATCACGATGGCCGCCTGCCCGGGGTCTGAGAGGTATCCCAAACCCTTTTCCGTGTCAATCCGGATATCGTTTAGCCCCGACCGTGCCTTGTCCAGATCGTCAAAAGTGTAAACCTTGTCGACCGTATTGGTTTTCAGGTTAATCTTAACCAGCTTAAAATAACCTTGTGCAGGCATACCGCCATCGTTACCAAATATTGACCCGCCGGATGAAGGCTTGGAGTCAAGCACCCAAAGTTTGTCATCAGTATCAATATATAAATCCTGCACATTAACGAAGTGTTGCTTCGGATCGCCTATATTGCTGTTCCATGTATCGTCCGGAAAAGGCACTTCCCTGCCGTTCCTAATCTCTACCAATCCGTATTTGTAACTCGCGCCGCGGTTTGGGAACGAAACAAACAACCGGTTGGTTGATGATACCTTTACGCCTATTGGCCGCCTGTCGCCAAAAGTAGCAACAGGTACTAATTTTTCGCTACGGTATTTAGGCGATTGCCCCAATGCATTACTGTTAAGTATTAAGCTTAAGGCGAATATTGAGAGTGTAATTTTTGTTACCGTCATAACCTAACAATCATATTATGATAGCAGAATGTTTCAATAAAGTTTAAATAATGGCTTTTAGGATTTAAATGATATTGATTATCAGTGAAATATCTATATGCAATTATAAATTACATTCAGTACATAAATTGCATCAACATTTTCAAAAAAATACCGTTTAAAAATTACATTTTTGCCAAAATTTTAAAGCATGCAAAGTTACCAGGAATTTCTTGACCTAAGCGTGGGCTTTCCGCAAGAGGGTTTTGAGATAATTGAAGATGAATTGTACTTTCACGATCTGAACCTGATGGAGATGATTGAAACGTATGGTACTCCCCTGCGTTTCACCTATTTGCCCATCATATCAAAAAAGGTTCAGCAAGCTAAATTGCTGTTTCAGCAGGCTATCATTAAAAACAATTATCGCGGCACCTATAAATATTGCTATTGTACAAAAAGCTCACACTTTAAACATATAGTTGAGGAAGCGTTAAAGAACGATATCCACCTGGAGACTTCTTCGGCGTTTGATATGCCGATGATTGACGCGCTCGAGAAAAAAGGAACAGTAACCAAGGATATCACGGTAATTTGCAACGGCTTTAAAACGTACCAGTACAAGCAATATATTGTTGATATGCTGCATGATGGCTTTAAAAACATCATCCCGGTGTTAGACAATAAAGAGGAGTTTAATATTTACGATGACGAAATAGAACTCGACGAGCCTTGTAACCTCGGCATCCGGATAGCATCAGAAGAGCAGCCGAACTCACAGTTCTATACATCACGTTTGGGTGTACGTATGGAAGATGTGATAGATTTTTATCATTCTAAGATAGAAAAGAACCCTAATTTCAAGGTAAAACTGCTGCACTTCTTTATCAATTCGGGTATATCTGACACGCCGTATTACTGGAACGAGCTGGAAAAATACGTTACCTTATATTGCAAATTCAAAAAGGTAAACCCTGACCTGGATACCTTGGATATCGGCGGCGGTATGCCGTTTAAGGATTCGCTGGTATTTGATTTTGATTACGAATACATGATCAACGAGATTGTAAGCCGTATTAAAGAAATCTGCGCAATACATGACACGATTGAACCTGATATCATTACCGAATTTGGTAAATATACTGTTGCCGAAGCTTCGGGAATATTATACAAAGTAATTGGCCGCAAGCAGCAAAACGACCGTGAAAAGTGGTTGATGCTTGATGGTTCATTCATCACTAACCTGCCGGATGTTTGGGCGCTTAATCAAAAATACATCCTGTTGCCTGTTAATAACTGGGATGCGGAGTATGATCGGGTCAACCTGGGCGGTATTACCTGCGACGGGCAGGATTATTATAACCAGGAAGCGCACATGAACAGCGTATACATGCCTAAAACCCGTAAGGTACAATACCTGGGCTTTTTTAACACCGGGGCTTACCAGGAGGTATTGAGTGGTTATGGTGGTATTCATCACTGTTTGCTGCCATCGCCAAAACATGTTATCATCAGGCGTAACCGTGACGAAACTTTCAATTTTGAGGTGTTTGGCGAAGAGCAAAACAGCAAGCAGGTATTAAAAATACTTGGCTACACGGCCTAAGCATAGATATTTTTTTATACAAGGAGCATATAACTATGCTCCTTTTTTTGTGTCGTTCATTCTGATATATGCGTAACCTTGCAAAAAAGTATAGCGGTTTGTTTTAACATCAAACTTTCCTGTTGAATTGACGTTTAGCTATGGCTTTGTACTGAAAGATGCCGGAGCAAGTAATCAAGATCATTAATTTATGTTAGTAGCTAATAAGATTTCAGTTGTATATTTTTTAAAGTTAATTAAGTGGGACATTTTCGGCATATTTCTTTACGCCTGCCTGGTAGGAATGCTGGATTATTATACCTTTTTTAAAGATCTAACAATACCTTTAAGCGTATCAGCCTTGGTCGCTACGCTATTATCCTTACTGCTTGCTTTTCGTACGGCACAATCATACGAACGCTGGTGGGAAGCCCGTATAATTTGGGGGGCTGTTGTAAACGATAGCCGCACGCTTATCAGGCAATTACTACAATTTTTGCCTAATGATGACAAAAAGATAGCTTATGTGCAAAGCTTCGCAATCAGGCAATCCATATGGTGTTATTCTCTTGCCGAAACGCTGCGTAAATGTCCGGCTACTGAAAAGGTAGAGCAGTATATTCAAAAAGTTGGGGCTGATAGTGATAACCGGCCTAACCTGCTCCTGTCAAAACATGCGGCAGAACTGGCTGAACTAAGCGAACATTACCATCTGAACAATAACAAACAAGTACAGTTGGATAGCACGCTGCAACGTTTAACCGACTCAATGGGCAGATGCGAGCGAATCAAGAACACGATTTTCCCCAGGTCTTACAGTATACTCATACATTTTTTAATATACGTATTGACAACAATTTTCCCTTTCGGTCTCGACGATCACCATTGGGCGGTTGAGATTTGCCTGGCAACGCTTGTACCGGTGTTGTTTATTGCCATTGAGCGCACAGCCATATTGATGCAGGATCCATTTGAGAATAAACCAACGGATACGCCAATGACCGCTATTTCAAAAACTATTGAACGCAATTTGATGGAGATGGCCGATTTGCCAAAACCACAACAGGCAGCTCCGGCTGATACATTTTATTTGATGTAAACAATTTGATAGTTATGTAAACAAAAAATCCCGGACTCAATACCGGGATTTTTTATTTACATTTTCGATGTAGTGTCTTTCTGCGCATTATCAGCCGGTACAGGGGCCGATGCCGTGTCGGTTACCGGTGTTGCCTGCGATGTATCAGTTACAGCGGTAGTTGAATCGGCGGCGCTGGTGTCAGAACCTGTTGCTTCGCCCTGTGAATAACAGCCCGTGGCTAAAACGCCGACGACAGCTGCGGCTGCTATAAAATTTACAAATTGCTTTTTCATGATATGTATTAACGTTTTTATTAAGTATTAATTAATATACGTAACGTATGGCTCAGCCGTTTGTTTAAACAACACCTGTAAATCGTTGCGTATAGGTTTATATTGTGCAGAGAAAATTTAAATCTTGAAAAAAAATCTGAAGATAGTTTACCATCATAATGCTATATTTAATGCATTATGGTTGTAAGCGAAAACACCCTTAAATGGGCTATGCGTTTTTACCCTCCCCTCCTTTTTCAGCGTATTTGGGTACAAAAGGTTGAGCCTGGTTATACGGGAGTTACCGTAGTCGTGCATAACAGCATATTCAATAGAAATTACAACCGGTCAATTTTCGGCGGTACATTGTTCGCCGCTGCCGATCCCTTTTATCCGGTGCTTTTACACCAATTGTTCAGCCATAAAGGTTACAATGTTATAGCCTGGCTCAAATCATCAGCCATACAATATTTAAAACCGGCCCGAACAAAGTTACGGTTCGGTATTACATTTTCAGATAATGATATTAATGCGATAGAACATAGCCTGAGCCACACCGGCAAACATGTAGCGCACTATCCGGTTGAGATGTATGACGAGGCCGGCGAACTATGTGTTACTATCAGCAACGAGGTTTACCTTCGTAATCTCGACTTCGTATTACAAAAGGAGGCCACGAAATGAGCACCATTATGAACGATGCATTTTTTGTGAACAAAGGGTTCCTGCTCTCGACAAATAAGAACCTGATCGATATTAAAGCGGTTCATAACTATTTAAGTACTGAATCATACTGGGCTAAAGGTATGCCTTATGCAAAGCTGCAAACCGCGATTGAAAACTCAATGTGCTTCGGTGTGTACATCAATAATACACAAGCCGGTTTTGCGCGGGTAGTAACAGATAAAGCCACATTTGCTTACCTGTGCGATGTTTTCATATTACCGCAACATCGCGGTATTGGCTTATCTAAATGGTTGGTGCAATCTATATTAAATCATGCTGATTTGCAGGGTTTGCGCAGATGGTCCCTGGCAACTGCCGATGCACATGGCTTGTATGAGCAGTTTGGCTTTTCGGTATTGACCAACCCCGAACGTTGGATGGGCATTTACAACCCATATTCTATCAGCAATAAAGACGAGGAAGTGAAATGAACATAAAAAGATTGATTTTTGAAGGTGAAGGCGTTTCTCTCGACTTTAAGAAAACCATTACCCGTTACGAAAAGATAGCCAAAACAATGGTATCATTCGCCAATAACAAAGGCGGCAAACTGCTGGTTGGTGTAGCAGACAACGGGGCGATAACAGGTGTAAAATCCGAAGAAGAAGAAAAATACATGCTTACCAAAGCGGCGCACTTTTACTGCAGGCCGGCTATTGAACCTGTTTTTGAGGAAGTGTATGTAGATGATAAGATCGTTCTGGTAGCGGAGATTCCACCAAGCGACGAAAAGCCTCATTACGCACTCGCCGAAGATGGCAAATGGTGGGTATACATCCGTGTGAAGGATAAAAGCGTACTCGCGAGTAAGATTGTGGTAGACGTTTTAAAACGATCTAATGACGAGCAGGGTGTGCTTATTGAGTATTCGTCAAAAGAAAAAGCATTATTGGAATATTTGGAGAAAATGGGCCGTATTACCGTGAAACAGTTTTGCACGTTGCTCAATATTGGCAGGCGCCGGGCGCAACGCATACTGGTTGACCTGGTGCTGTCAGGCGTGATACTGGTGCATACCACCGAGAAAGAAGAATTTTACACTGCTGCGTAACGAATAGCATAACCGCTACGTATTTGTTATTTTTGCCGGCCGCTTTTCGGCCCTTTCGTTATGAAACAGATCTACGCTAAATTTAAACCGCATTATCAGGACACGCTTAAGCTCGCTATACCCATTGTAATTTCGCAGGTGGGGCACGTGGCCACGCATTTAGCAGATAGTATAGTAGTCGGGCACTTTGTAGGCACTGTGGCTTTGGCGGCTGTATCGTTGGTTGGCAGCATCTTTATTATCCCGATGCTAATCGGTATCGGGATATCCTATGGTATAACACCGTTAATATCACAGGAGAACGGCCGCGGAAACTATGAAGAATGCGGTCGTTTATTATCGAACAGCCTGATCATTAATATAATTACCGGGTTCGTACTTTTTACGGTGATGTACTTCGGTTCGGTATACGTGCTCGACCACTTGAACCAGGCGCCTGCAGTTGTTGAGCAGGCCAAGCCGTTTTTTGTGATTCTTGGCTTTTCGATCATCCCGTTAATGATCTTCAGTACATTCAAGCAATTTGCCGAAGGTTTAGGTTTTACCAAACAGGCCATGCAGATATCTATTTGGGGAAATGTGCTGAACATTGTACTTGGCTTAACTTTCGTAAAAGGATTATTCGGCATTGAGCCCATGGGTATTCGCGGCGTAGGCTATAGCACATTGATTGACAGAAGCCTAATGGCTGTAGTGATGGCTATTTATGTACTTAGAGCGCCGCGCTTTAAACAGTATTTAAAAAGCTTTGTGTTTACTCACATTGACCGGGTTCGGAGCGCGAGGATATTGAAAATAGGTATACCTGTTTCGATGCAGAGTACATTTGAAGTAAGCGCGTTTGGCGGGGCTAACATTCTGATAGGTACTATAGGCGCGGTTGAGCAGGCGGCGCACCAGGTGGCTATAAACATGGCGGCCATCACATTTATGGTGGCCACCGGTATATCTTCGGCAGCGGCTATTAAATCAGGAAATAACACGGGCGCAGGTAATTACAACCAGTTGCGTTTATCAGCCTTATCAAGCTATCATATCGTGTTGCTGTTTATGGCCTTTACAGCTGTTTTATTTGTAGTGGCTAACCCCTGGCTGCCATGGATAGTTACCAACGATACTAATGTGATCGCCATCGCATCGAAACTGCTTCTGTTAGCGGCAGTATTCCAGGTGTTTGATGGCGCGCAGGTTGTGGGCTTAGGAATTTTGCGTGGCATGGGCGATGTAAACATACCTACTATAATTACCCTGATCGCATATTGGGTAATCGGTTTGCCGGTTGGTTATCTGATGGGTATACAGCTTGGTTTAGGCGCCGGCGGAGTTTGGGTTGGATTGGTTTGCGGACTGGGTGCAGCGGCAATTATGCTTTATTTCAGGTTCAATAAATTAAGTAAGCGGCTGGTATTAACTGATTAATTTAAAAGTAGATATCATCTGCTATGCGATAGGTATTACAGTGCGCTTCAACAATGTCACGTATATCGGTTGAGTAGCCGCCGCCCATGCTTATCTGAACTGGTATTCCACGCTGATGACACTGATTGAGCACGAAGCGGTCGCGCTGGGCGCAGCCCTCACGCGTCATTGCTAATCTGCCTAATTTATCTGTGGCTAATATATCAACTCCTGAGAGATAAAATATAAAGTCAGGTGTACAACCGTCAATGATTCGCGGCAGAGTATCTTCAAGGATGGCTAAAAATTCTTCATCGCCAGTGCCGTCGGCCAATGGAATATCACGGTCTGAATATTCCTTACGGTATGGGAAATTATTAGCGCCGTGCATCGAAAATGTAAAAACCCTGTCTTCTTTTTCGAATATCTGGGCTGTACCATTACCTTGATGAACATCTAAATCAATAATTAAGATAGATTTAGCTAAATCATCATTTAATAAATAGTTACTTGCTATAGCTTGGTCATTCAATAAACAAAATCCTTCGCCCCAATTACTTCCGGCATGGTGCGTTCCACCAGCAATGTTAAAAGCAATGCCGTTTTGCATCGCATAATGGCAACCATCAATTGTGCCTTGCGCAATACGGATTTCCCTTTCGATCAACTTAGCAGAAAGCGGAAAGCCTGTACGTCTCACTTCTTTGGGCGGCAAGGTGAGATCGCGCAGGTGATGCCAGTATTCCCGCTCATGCGTAAGTAAAATAAGATCCTCAGGGCATTCCTTCGGCGAAAACAGATTTTCCTGGGTTATTAAACCCTCATGCAGTAGTTGACCGGGAATCAATTCGTACTTCAACATCGGAAACCGGTGCCCGGCCGGCAGCGGATGAATATAAACCGGGTCAAAGGCTATCTTTAACATCTTCGTTAATAAAATATTTCGCCTACGTGCAGCCTGATGTTGTCACTGATGGTTTGCAGCGGCAGATCGTTCGCATCCGTTCCAAACGGATTTTCTATCTCTTCGGCAATTAATTCAACGCTGGCAAAAACAAACAAAATGAAAGCTACAAAAGGCACCACATAATAGCTTAAGGTAAATGCCCAGGCAAAAGGCAACGTCATAATGTAAGTAAAGATAAACTTCTTGATAAAGACACTATACGAAAACGGAATGGGCGTTTTTTTTATACGTTCGCAAGCGCCGCAAATATCTGTAAAAGAGGTTAGCTCGGGGTTTAAGCTCAACAACTGCTCCTGGTTAATTAAACCTTGTTTGTTAAGTTCATAAATACGGCCGATAATAGCCGCAGCAATTTGATTCGGCACATGCTTGTTTGGGTTTATGCCGATAAAACTTTGCTCTTCCGGGTGATATTTATCCCGAAGGTGATGCATTAAAGCACGCGCATACAAAGGTATAGCGAAGTTGAAAAAAGCCACATCTTCCGGCTTATCCGTCAAATATTTCAACTTGATGGCCAGGTTACGGCTGTTGTTTACCAGGCTACCCCACAGCTTACGGCCTTCCCACCATCTGTCATAGGCCGAATTGATACGAAAAGCTAACAGAAGCGAAAAAAGAAACCCGATGGTTTGATGAATATAGCTGATTTTAACCAACGCGCTATCCGGTGTTACCCGGAATACTTCAGTCATCAAAAACTCAACTACAACGGCGTAAACCGCTACCGCAATAAGTAATGGAAACAATTCGCGCAATGTATCTGCCCGGTGAATGGTAAATATAAACCTGAACCATTCCTTAGGGTTATAGCTAATCATAAAATCCTAATTATCAATTAAGTTAACGGCTTCTTTTAACCCAACGTAAGCCAGGTAAACATCAGTAAAACTGTTATACAACGGTACCGGGCTAAGCCTGATCACATCAGGTTCGCGCCAATCGCCTATGATACCTTTACTCATCAGGTAGTTGAATATTTTTTTCGCCTTATAGCGGCAAATGATGGACAACTGACAGCCACGTTCTTCAGCATTAGCGGGCGTGATGATCCGGTAAATCTCCTTACCACACTCATTGTTAATGCTTTTTATCAGGTATTCAAAATACCCCGTCAGTTTAATGCTTTTCTCGTGTAGTACAGTTATGCCCCCGGCCTGCTTAAAAACATCCAGCGAAGCCTTATGGAGAGCCAGCAACATAACCGGACTGGTACTGACCTGCCAGCCTTCGGCACCAACAGCTGCGTCAAAGCCGGGTTGCATTAAAAAGCGTTTGTCTTCACGGTATCCCCACCAACCGGCAAAGCGCTTGAAGTTGGAGTTATGATGTTTTTGATGTACAAATATACCGCTGATGCCGCCCGGGCCCGAGTTCATGTATTTGTAAGAACACCAGCAGGCGAAGTCTACATTCCATTCGTGGAGCTGGACAGGCACGTTACCGGCCGCATGTGCAAGGTCAAAACCCGCGTAAGCGCCCGCTTTGTGTGCTACCTCGGTTATAGCTCGCATGTTAAACACCTGGCCGGTATAATAATTTATTCCGCCAAACAGCACCAAAGCAAGTTCATCTTTATGTGTCTCAATAGCGTCGATAATATCTTCAGTGCGCAGCGTATGCTCATTTTCTCGTGGCTTTAACTCAACAATTGCCTCCGCCGGATCAAGATCATAAAATTTAACCTGGCTTTCCACAGCGTATTGATCCGACGGAAACGCGCCGGCTTCCATCAGTATTTTAAACTTTTTAACCGTTGGATTATAGAAGCTTACCAACAATAAATGCAAATTTACTGTAAGTGAATTCATCACTGATACCTCACTGTTTTCAGCGCCTACAACCGGGGCAACAAGCGCTGCCACTTCGCGATGATATCCCAGCCATGGCTTATCGCCATCAAACCAACCTTCAACTGCTTTTTCCTGCCAGCTTTCAAGTTGCTCCTTCAGGTATTTTTCGGCAGCTTTAGGTTGTAATCCCAGGGAGTTACCGCAAAGGTATATTGCATCTTTGCCGTTGTGCTGTGGTATTAAAAATTGTTGCTTAAATGATGCCAATTGGTCGGCAGCGTCTGCCTGTGTTGCAAAATCAGCAGTTGTATTATAATTCATGCAAATCAATTATAGCAAAAAGAAGTTTAAAGTAGGTTATTTATTAGGTTTACTTACGTATGGGCATCCTTTTACATAAAACCGATAAGGCAAAAATGCATCATCTCCCGCATAAGCCACACCGATTCTTGGTCCGGCATATACCTCTTCATCGGTAAAATTCAGGCCCCTGTCTTCCAGCCATATTTCATCACCTGTAAGAAAAACACTGTTTAATTTACGATTTATGCCCAAAGCTTTAGCAACTGATCCGGGGCCGGCAGTAATATTCGGCTTAAGTACAGGCATGTTGCGCCTATCCTGCATAATATCAATACCGTCTGTAGGTACAATGGCGCGTATGAGTATAGCATGAGGCGTACCTTCGCTCGCGGTTACCACATTAAACATCTCATGTATGCCATAACACAGGTAAACGTAAGCGCGGCCACCCTCAGCAAACATGGTTTCTGTACGTGCTGTGCGGCGGTTACCAAATGCATGTGATGCCCTATCCACTACTCCGTTATAAGCCTCCGTTTCAACTATATATCCGCCGGTAAGTAAACCATCTACATAAGTAACTAAATACTTACCTAATAACCGGCGGCTTAGCTCTACCACATCATGGCTTGAATAAAAAGAGTGTGGTAACTTCATCAGTTAATTATTCCTTTCAATATCATATTTATCTCGGCGGCACGGTCGAATATCATTATATGTGTGCCATTTTCGATGATTTGAGCGCCAATAGCTTTGCGGCAGTTAAATACCTTGTCATTACTGCCGGTTATATGGTAAACATTATCAGGGATAATTGTGTTTTTCCAATCGAGTATCGCTCCCATAGCCCATTTGATAAATGCCGGCGACGTGTTTTTATACATATCTTCAAACAGATGCTGATCTTCAGGAAGCATACTGCCGAAAATGTATTTTACAAATAAGCGTGCCTTAACAAGCAAACTGGTAGGAATGTATTTGTAAAGCGGCACAGAACGGAAAAACGAGAAATATGCTGACGCTTCTTCGCTTGATTTAATGCTTGAGATCAATATGGTTTTAGCCATAGGTTGTAGCTTGGCTATTTCAATGGCTACCATGCCGCCCATGGAATTGCCGATAAGAATGGAATTTTGTTGTATTTTATAATAATCTATAAGCTTTTGCGCGTAAGTTGATAAAGCATCAGCCGGATCGGGTGCTATCCAGTTTACAAAAAAAACGTCGTGACCAGCCAAATCCAGATTTTTATAGATGCGGCAGTCGGCGCCTAAACCGGGAATTAAATAAATGCGACTCATTAAAATTTTATCAACCGGATGATCTGCTCTAAATATCGCGCGTCGGTATCATCAAATTCCGCAAGTTCCGCACTGTCAACATCAAGCACACCAACCACCTCGCCATCAGCGAATACCGGAACTACTATCTCTGATCGGGAAAGTGAACTGCAGGCAATATGCCCCGGGAAGGCCTCCACATCGGGCACAATCAAGGTTTTCTGTTGTTGCCAAGCCGAACCGCATACGCCCCTGCCCTTTGCAATGCGCGTACAAGCTACAGGTCCCTGAAACGGCCCCAGTACTAACTCGCCGTTTTTTACCAGGTAAAAACCAACCCAAAACCATTTAAACTGCTCCTTTAACGCGGCAGCTATATTAGCCAGATTAGCTACTAAATCGGTTTCGCCGTATATCAATGCCTCAATTTGCGGAATAAGGCTTTCATATTGTTGTTGTTTACTTGCGTTATCAATTATTTTTAAGTCATCAGCCATAGGGCAAATGTAAATAAGGATGGGCCAAAGTAAATAAGCAGATTATCATATTTAAAGTTTTAATTTAGCTGCATGATTGTTAGCCTGACCATTGTGCGCTACAAAAAAATATTTATTCCGATGGCGCTGTTTGCTATGGCCATCCACCGTTTACCTCTGCTTTTGAACCGCAGCTGCAAATTTTGGAAACTGTTAGGGACAGGCAAAAACGGCACCTTTGATCTTAACCCCGACTGGCGGCAATGGGGATTGTTAGCCGTATGGGATAATTTAGAAGATTTTAAGCAGTTTGAATCCTCATCGTTTATACAAAAGTGGTGGCGACAGTTTTGCGCTGAGCAATGGACGGTGTTGTGCGAACCGCTAATGAGCCACGGCAAATGGGATGGCCAAAATCCTTTCGCTACTGATAATGCAGTTGCCGAAACATATACAGGCCCGGTAGGCGTACTTACCCGGGCTACCATCAGATTTAAGCGCTTGAAAAACTTTTGGGCCGATGTAGCCGGTGTAGCGAGTTTAATGAAAGACGCTCCCGGCTACCTAACTTCTGTAGGTATTGGCGAAGCCCCGGTATACCGCCAGGCTACATTTTCGTTTTGGCAAAGTGAAGAACAAATGAAAGCCTTTGCTTACAAAAGCCGCGAACACGCAGAGGTAATTAAGAAAACAAGAAAAGAAAATTGGTATAGCGAAGAGCTTTTTGCGAGGTTTAAACCATTGGCAAGCTCCGGCACAATAAACGGAATTGATCCCTTGAAAAACATATTAAGCTAAATGAGAATTATAGCAGAACTCCCTCATCCGGAATTTAAGATTTCTATACTGAACATGAACAATAAGTTTATAGTTAAGGTAGAACAGGGCAGCCTTGAACAAAGTTACAAGATACCCGAGATGGATTTGACCGATGGCGTAAACAGCGTATTCGAGGTGCTGGATGAAGAATTTTTAAAGACTGTGGCATCGCGTTTCGCTGAAATGCGTAAGGATTTTAAAGACGCTTATTTCAGATATAATTATTAAAATTTGACTTTATTAAAACCTTATAAGATACTGATAAACAATTTTATATAAAACATGAATTTCATAAACAGAATTTTATTTGGCACTCAGAAGCAGCTCGTTTACTGCAGATACAACGCCTGTCGATGCTTTCTCTTCCACACGAATAACATTCTGAATGGTAACTTCCGGTATTTTTGGGTCGATAACATATTTAGGTGTTTCCGACGGGACGTAATCCACGAGTCCGGCCGCCGGGTAAACGGCTAACGAGGTACCAACCAAAATAAAAATGTCAGCCTGTGCGCATAGCCGGGCGGCGGGTTCTATCATCGGCACGTTCTCACCAAACCATACCACATGTGCCCGGAGCTGCGATCCGAGCTTGCACTTCTCTCCCATCTTAAGTTCCCACCCTTCTATCGGATATGTAAGATTTGGATTCAAACTACTTTGCGATCTTGTAATAATGCCATGCAGATGCATAACATTGCTTGAGCCAGCCCGCTCATGCAGATCATCGATATTTTGTGTAATGATAGTGACCTTGTATTTAGTCTCCAGCCGGGCTAAAGCAAAATGCGCGGCATTCGGCACGGCTTCAAGTACCGCTTTGCGCCGCATATTATAAAAATCCTGCACCAGCTCGGGGTTACGGCGCCATGCCTGTGGTGTGGCCACATCTTCAATGTTGTACCCTTCCCACAAGCCATCACTGTCTCTGAATGTTTTTAAGCCGCTTTCCGCACTGATTCCGGCGCCGGTAAGCACTACAATGTGTTTCATATTGTTCAAATATAACCCACTCGACATCTGAAGTCAAAAAATGGAGAACCTGTGCTGTTAACTAAATGACAAATAAAACAGTATCTGTAAAAGTCATTACTATTTAGTCATCCTCTTTTTTAACCAAACCCTTATCGGAATGTCAGCCATCTTTAAAATAATGTAAGCCAACAAGATCAGCAGTAACGTGCTGAATACAATTACAATTGTTTGTCCATAAAGCGATGGTTTCAGCTTTTCTACATAACTCATAAAAAGCCATATGAAAGGATAATGTATGATATACAGCGGATAAGAGATATCACCTAAAAACCGGCATAACTTATTTTGTAGTGCAGGCAATCTTGCTCCGGCACCTAACGCCACCACGAAGGGAAAGTAAATTATAACGATTAATGGATCAACAACACGATTAAATGCTGAAAAAGGAATGAGAAAAGTGATTAGCAAAAGCAAACCAACCGGCAGAAAACTCAACTTTGTATAAATAATCCATCCTGACCGGTATACGAGTATGCCAACAAGAAACGAAAAAAAGACGCGAATGCCGCCGCCTATAATATTGTCGCCACCCCAACCTACGGCCAGGTTCCCTGATCGCTGTGCTTCAAAGATCAGCGTTCCGGCTGCAACCAGCGTCAATATCCATAGTAACTTACTTCGAATTTTCACCAGAAAGACGGCATAGCAAATGTTAGCTATATACTCCCATAACAATGACCAGGTAGGCGGATTTAAGTGAAAAAGATTGAAATACCTTTCATGAACAAGCGGATAAGGGATCATCAAAAGTGAAGACAAGAACAACATAAATGTACTGTTTTGATATTTACCGTAAAGATTGTTGAAGGGATCAAACACAAATGCCAGCAAACCAATGACGGCTCCAATAAGCACCAACGGATGCAGCCTGATTAGACGCAGGGTTATAAAATTTTTGATGCCGATTTTAGCCAGCCGCTGGTCGTATGCGTAGGCAATCACGAAACCGGAAAGGCAAAAAAAGAAATCTACCGCCAGGTACGCATGTGCAATAAAACTGTCTTTATAATCCGGAATGGTAATTTCCATAAAATGAAATATTACCACTGCAATAGCAGCTATACCCCTTAACCCATCAAGCGTATTAAAATGTTGTTTGGTGTCGATCAACGTATCATTCATCAATAATTTATTATTTGTAACAGAGGGGGTAAAAATGAGATTTACACCTTGGAATACTCAGAACTATTGTATCAATGTTTCGCTGTTCTGTTTCAATTTTTCATAGCTGGTATGAAAACTGATCCTTTATTGCGAACTATAGTGCTAAAAAGGCAATACGAGGAAAATTTTAAAGAAAAAGGCAAGGCGGACTACATCAACCCGGTTTTTCAAAATAAGATTATTGATGCTCAATCGCTTGCAGCGGAGTTCCGGATATTGACGCTGTATAGATAACTAAATGTTAAAGCTTGTCTTTACTGAATGATAGAGGTTGTACTTGGATAAGCACCATATATCATACACCCGATGTAATAAACAAAAAAGCGGCCCTTATCGGAGCCGCTCTACATATTTTGTTTTTGCAAACTTACATGGCAAGCTCGTGCCTGCTACGTAAAATGGTGTATTTGTTTTTCGCTAATTCAAAACCACCGTACAATGCTAACCCAAATACCGCATCGCTGATAAGCATGTTGCGCAGAAACGGCAGCGCATTGGTAAGCGAAGTGATATAACCGCTCATGTCGTGCGTGTAATAGGTGCCGTAAAGAAAAGGCAAATCGGTGATCAGCCAGAACAACACTGCCGAAGCAACCGAACCCGCTAATACATTAAGCACATTAACCCTTGTTATCAACGTACCGATCAGCACCGTTAAAGCAAAGCATGAATAGGTTACCAGATCGAACCACGAAAATAAGGTGATATGGCCTGTATACAGATAATTAATGCCGATGTTGCTCAAGAATAATACTACAAGCGGCACCAAAAACGACTTCCATTTATCGGTAAAATAAGTACCTGCAAACAAAGCTACCGCGCCAACAGGGGTAAAATTACTTAAATGCTGAAACTCAAAAGTAACAAAACGCATGGCTATAGCGCCTACTATCATGAGTATGAGTACTGTATTGCGGGTGTTCATATTATATGCCGACATTGCTTGTATATTTATATGCGAAATTAACGATTAAAAAGCAATTTGTAAACTTAGCGTTTAGTTGTTTTTAAACACAACTTTACCCGGTATTAATCCTGTAGCTGCGCTATCCTTAATTGCCCCTTCACGGCTGAATATATAAAGTTTGCCATCAGCGGTGTAGCCTTTAGCATCCGTAACAAATACTTCACCGGTACTCTCTTTAACCGCTATGGCAAATGGTGTAGCAAATTTAAAGTTGCCGGTTATGAAATTGGCGTTACTTACCTGGTCGGTAGTTGTGTTAAATACCACTACTTTACCATCGCCCGAAATCAGGTATGCAGAATTTCCGGCTATCGCGATGGTGTTGCCATAACCAATATCAGTGGTCTCGCTCGATTTTATCGCATCGTTAGTACCATTGATAATGGTAAGTGCAGGCAGTATCTTATCATAGTCGCCTGCTGAAATCACGTATACGTCGCCGCCTGCATCAGCAGCCAAACTAACCGGGTTAGCCGGAACAGTGATCTTCTTTGTTTCCGTATTTGTATTTAAGTCAATAACTGATACACTGTTATCCGGATTGCCGAAGGTAAGTCCGCCTGAGTTAGCTACATAGAGTTTTCCGTTCGC
The DNA here is from genome assembly GCF_039543225.1 of Mucilaginibacter defluvii. Classification (NCBI taxonomy): domain Bacteria; kingdom Pseudomonadati; phylum Bacteroidota; class Sphingobacteriia; order Sphingobacteriales; family Sphingobacteriaceae; genus Mucilaginibacter; species Mucilaginibacter defluvii. Next base: position 496,926 of record NZ_BAABJI010000002.1, on the reverse strand, counting down.
AATGGCCATTTGTTCAGGGTTACGACCAACAGTGATGAACTTCTCGATAGTGAGGCTCGCGGTATCAATCACGGCTACCGTATTATCATACGATGTGATATAGGCCTTATTTTTATAAAAAGCCACATACCTGGGCTGGCGCGCAACACCGTTATTTTTCATGTCGATATGTTTGATCAGCTTACCATTGCGCGGGTCGACTACCTCTAAGGTACTCGAAACGTTCACCGTAATGTACATTTTTGAGCCATAAATTGCAGCATCATTCGCTACAGAACCCAAGCCGGTGCCATTAGCAGCCGAAAATACATCTAAAGTAACCTTTTTGGTTGTGGTATTATAGAAAGTTAATGACGCATTGCTTGCGCTGAATGCTCCCTGATTAACGATAAATACGCCAGTGCCTAAATTATCTTCGGCAACTATCGGGTCGTCATCCTTACTACATGAAGTAGCTAATAACGAAAGGGCAGATAAAAGTAATAAGTAGCTGTGTTTAAATGATCTCATTTTGATGTATTAAATTGTTAATTGAAGTGTTAAGCGTAGTGAGCGCGGCGGCATGGGGTATCCTTTCACAATTACGTAATTACTGTTAAACGCGTTGTTAACCTCCACCGCTGTATAAAACTGTTTTTTCAGCAGCTTGAAATTATAGGTTAGCGACAGATCGCTTACATGATATGCAGGAACATAATATTCCGGCCGGTTATTGCTCAGATAATATCGCGACGATGAAAAAATGTGATTATAAAATAAGCCGACGCCGTTGTGCCTAACGCCTGCATTTAAAGCAAGCGTATGTTTTGGCGTGTATGGTATCTGATCTTTATAAAAACTATCGCCCGGGTTACTGATATCAATTGCCCGTTGATAGGTATAAGCCAGGCTAAGTAAACCCGCATAACCATTAACCGGTTTAAAACGTGTTTTTAGGTTTAAATCCAGCCCTCGGATATCTACCTTACCAATGTTGCGCACGCTTAAAATCTCTGCCGACCGCCCCGGAAAGGAGAAAATTTTATTGGTTACCTTATAATAATAACCATCAACGCTTGCCAAAAAATATTCTGTAAAACTGTCGAAATTTTTGGTGTAGACCGCACCGGCATTAAATTGGCGTGATTGTTCCGGTTGAAGATTACGTGGCTGTACGGCGTAGTAATATTGCTCGGACAGGTTAGGGTAACGATAAACATCTTTATAAAATGCCCGAAACAGTAATTCGCCGTTCTTTATCGCCTCAAAGCTTGCCACAAGCGTTGGACTTAATGCCGATTTTGATTTTGCTGCGGTGTTTGTCTCCGCATCATCATTGATATACATGCTGAGTAAACTTGCCTGAAACCCGAAGCGGCCTGTTTTTAAGTTACTCGCCAACACATTGTATAACGACAATCGCTTTGGAAACGCGTACCTGTAAACATCAATATCCATATCTGTAAACGACGCATCGGTACCGTAGGATATTTCCCAGTTATTAAAGGGTTTATAGCTTAAAGTGGCGGATTGGTAAAGCTCGCGCTGTGTATAATGTTCATTAGCGCCGCCATTATTATTCAAAAATGAAGCATCGGTATAATGCTGGTAATTGTGCGATGCCTTGGCGGTTAATAACAGATGCAATGAACTCTGCCAAATACGGTCATAAACAGCCTGCACAAAAGCGTCCTGGTTAAGCAGGTGCTGATCTTGATATACAGCATTAAGTATGACCGGACCGGGCAAACCACGGTCAGAGCTGATGTAATTAAACTGAAGCCTGAACGTCGTACTGTCGTCTTTGCTGTAGTAAACTCCCCAGTCAATTTGCTGGGTAGATACGTCGCTATTTACACGCCTGCCGATGGTGTCTCTGCCACCAAAGTTATCTTTAAATTTGTAATTGCCGTTAGCTTTTTGTGTTGAGGCGTTTAGTACAGCCGACCAATTATTACTCAATCGCTGCTGCCACTGTACATAAGGATTGATTAAACTAAAGCTTCCGGCACGCACACCGGCAGTAATGCCGTAAGGTTTTTCAACACTTAATTGAGGCTGCTTTGTAATGAGCGAAAGCACCGCCGAATTCGCATACGAACGAGCTGGCAAGCTTAGGTTAATCGGCTGGCCGGTATATAAAATAATCTCCTGTAAATTCAATAAATTAAAGCGCCCAAGATCTACCTGCCCGGTTTGCGCATCGTTTATCGGTATACCATCGTACAAAACGCTGGTGTAACCGGCACCCATACTGCGTACCGAAACTGTTTTTAATCCGCCTATTCCGCCATAATCGCGCACGGCAACTCCAGAAAAATTGCGAACTGCATCGGCTACGCTAAAAGCGCTATATCTGGAAAAATCAGCAGATGTAATAGCCTGAACAGGAGTAGCCGACTTTAAAACACCTGATGTAATACCTTGAATGTGTACTTCCTGTAAGTTTTTGACACTGTCGGATTGCGCGAGGGTATTCTGGCTAAAGCCCAATATGAAAAACGCTATCGCATTTAATGCAAAAATATTTTTGTTTAACATATTGATTTCACCACGACTATTTAAAACGAAAAGAGATCAGGAGAAATATAATATGAGTGAAATGCGCATTGCACATGCCATTCAAGCTTCAATCCCCGAAAGCTTCGAATAATTAATTACTTATGGCAGGTATTCTGACTTGCTCCCCTCACTCCTGCCTTCCCATAGTTTATTACTACAGTGGCTTATTGACGGATTTTTGGTTACAGAGCTTACAGCTGCGGGACAGTTACGGACTTACACCGTATTCCCTTTTAATTTGCGAGGCTATCAAGTAACAACGCAAAACCAAAAGCGCACAAATGTACAATAAATAGCGACTACTATTTAAAAAAAAACCGTTCGTGTAAAAGCAAGTTTTTTAACTAAAGCAAAACTCCTTTAACGGCACAATGTTATATAAGTAATCTACTTAAAAACATATCATTATGTCGAATGCATCAATACAGTTGGCAAACAACTACCACCGCGCCGAGAATAACGCGGAACCTATAAACCTAACATGGCCGGAGCGATATATCTCCATTGCTACGGGTGTTAAATTAGGAATATCGGGTTTTAAAAACCTGTTTAAAAGTCCGTTTTCAAGTATTATAAAACTTGGAGCCGGCGGCTACCTGCTAAGCAGGGGATTTACAGGCCACTGTGAATTGTATAGCCGGGTTGGTAAAACCACTACCGATGATGTGGTGAACGTAAATGTACGTTCAGCCTTTGTGGTTAACAAGCCGCGTTATCAGGTTTATGAGTTTTGGCGTCAGCTTGATAATTTGCCTCTGTTTATGAAACATCTGGAAAGCGTACAGGTGATTGATAACACCCGATCGCACTGGGAGCTTAAGTTACCGGCCGGCGTAGCCCGTGTTACCTGGGATGCTGAGATTGTGAAGGACGAGCCGGGTTACATGATTGGCTGGAGCTCACTGCCGGGATCTATCATTGATAACGCAGGTAAGGTACGTTTCAGAGATGCCGAAAATGGCGGAACCCTGGTTGATGTGGTGATCAGCTACCACCCACCTGCAGGTGGCCTTGGCGCAAGTATAGCGTATGCTTTGAACCCGGTGTTTAAAAGCATGGTCAACGCTGATGTTCAGAACTTTAAGCAATACATGGATATCGACAATGATACCCGCGAATTAAACGACAAAAGCACAGACCCGCTGTTGTAGAAATTAAATCTATTAATTAAGGCGCTTACAATATTTGTAAGCGCTTTTTTTATAGCAGGTTGAAGGCGCGGGCGTATTCTGTAAATTCAAAATTATTGGATATGCCAAGCTTTTGTTTGATGTTTCGGCGGTGTGTTTGCACTGTCTCTGCCGATATGAATAGCTCTTTAGCTATTTCGGGCGAACTTTTGCCGCCAGCCACCAATTTTAAAATGCTGATCTCCCGCTTACTTAACAAGCCAAAACGCGCCGCATTGTTACGAAGGAATATATTTTCGGCTAATAATCGCTCGGCTTTGGGTTCAACTTCTTTCAGATTTTCAATGGGCAGCGCGGTAGTTATGGTTAGCAAGGGCTTGCCATCATCATCCCACATAAAAATACCGGTGGAGGTAATGTGCCAGGTCCAGTCATCCTTACCGGCGTATTTTACCTGTTGAAAATAGCTGAAACTTTCGTTCTTTTTATTGTCACGTAAAAGCTTCTCCATTTTCGGCAGCAGGCCTTCCATATATTCCATGTTGAAATAACGCGGGTAGTATTCTGCTCCCATTTCCCTTAACTCATCAACGGTTACTCCCAGTAACTTCTGCCCTTTTGAGCACATATGAACTACCGAAAAATCAGCAATATGGTGGATGATAGTTACGCCGGGCAGCATTTCGGCATAGGGTGCGAATTCGGTTATTTTTTGGCTGATAGGTTTGGGTAGTTCCATTTACTCAGGGCGAACATTAATTTCCCTGAATATGTAAAATAATATTAGAAAGTAAAAATGCACAAAAAAAACGCCCGGTTAATACCAGGCGTTCTTCAATGTAAAACGTTGCTAAACAGAACTATTTTACTGCGTCAATAATTGCTTTGAATGCATCTGGGTTGTTCATAGCCAGGTCAGCTAATACCTTACGGTTTAAACCGATCTCTTTAGCGGCTAATTTGCCCATTAATTGCGAATATGAAATTCCGTGCTGACGGGCACCGGCGTTAATACGCTGGATCCATAAAGCTCTGAATTCTCTTTTCTTGGTTTTACGGTCGCGGTAAGCATACTGTAAACCTTTTTCTACTGTGTTTTTTGCAATGGTATAAACCTTGCTGCGTGAACCCCAATAACCTTTAGCGAGGTTCAAGATTCTTTTTCTTCGTCTGCGTGACGCTACTGCGTTTACTGAACGTGGCATCTTGTTGTTGTTTTTGGTAGTGAGTGCCGCTTAAGGGCGAACTTTAGTACTCTAATACCTGGTTAAAAATTTAAATTAATTACTTACCGATACAAAGCATACGCTTTACGTTACCCATGTCAGCATCAGACACTAAGCTGGTGTGACCTAAGTTACGCTTACGTTTGGTCGACATCTTGGTTAAGATGTGGCTTTTGTATGCGTTTTTCCTTGCAATTTTACCGGTTCCAGTAAGCTTAAAACGCTTTTTGGCACTGGAATTGGTTTTCATTTTTGGCATAACTCTTATTTGTTTGTGTTTAGACGTTTTCGCAACGTTTTATTTTTATTTCGAATATCGAATTTACTTTTTTGCACCCTTTGGAGCTACTGTAAGGAACATACGCTTACCCTCTAATTTCGGTAATTGCTCAACCTTCCCCACTTCCTCCAACGCCTGGGCAAATTTTAATAAGAGTATTTCGCCTTGCTCCTTGTAAACAATTGAACGGCCTTTAAAGTGTACGTAAGCACGTACTTTCTCGTTCGACTCCAGAAACTTAATAGCATGCTTCAGTTTAAACTCAAAGTCATGGTCATCAGTGTTAGGGCCGAAACGGATTTCTTTTATAACCGTTTGTTTGGCATTGCTTTTTATCTCCTTCAGCTTTTTCTTCTGCTCGTAAATAAACTTATTATAGTCGGTTACTTTACAAACAGGCGGGTTAGCGTTAGGCGATATCTCAACAAGGTCAAGCTCCTGCTCCTGGGCAATGGCAAGCGCGTCACGTAGTGAATACACGCCAGTTTCCACATTATCACCAACAAGACGAACCTCTGGCGCCTTGATGAATTGATTGATGTTATGTTCGGCCTCTTTTTTCTTGAAAGGGGGCCTTGGTCCTCTGTTGAACGGTCTGTTTAAAGCCAAGTTATACTGTTATTTCTTTAGTTATCTGTTTTATAAACTCCTCTACGCTCATGCTGCCCAGGTCGCCCTGACCATGTTTACGAACTGAAACCACATTTTCTGCGGCTTCTTTTTCGCCAACGATAAGCATATAGGGGATCTTTTTAACTTCAGCATCGCGGATTTTACGCCCGATCTTCTCATCTCTGAAGTCAATTAGCCCGCAAATATCGGAATCTTTTAATTCATCTGAAAGTTTTTTTGCATATTCTTCATATTTTTCAGATATAGGAAGAATAATAAATTGCTCCGGTGAAAGCCACAGCGGGAAGTTACCGGCGCAATGCTCAATTAACACGGCCACAAAACGTTCCATTGAACCGAACGGCGCGCGGTGTATCATCACCGGGCGGTGCTTCTGGTTATCGCTGCCGGTGTACTCCAGTTCAAAACGCTCAGGCAGGTTATAATCAACCTGAATGGTACCCAATTGCCATTTACGGCCAAGGGCGTCTTTCACCATAAAGTCGAGCTTAGGGCCATAAAATGCGGCTTCACCAAGTTCAACAACAGTTTTTAGGCCTTTTTCTTCAGCCGCTTCTTTTATGGCCGATTCAGCCAGCGCCCAATTTTCATCGGTACCGATATATTTAGTTTTATTCTCCGGATCACGTAATGATACCTGTGCTGTATAGTCCTCAAATCCAAGGGCTCCAAAAACGTATAACACAAGGTCAATTACCTTTTTGAATTCTTCCTTAACCTGGTCAGGGCGGCAAAATAGGTGAGCATCATCTTGAGTAAAGCCACGCACACGGGTTAAGCCATGCAGCTCGCCACTTTGCTCGTAACGGTAAACGGTGCCAAACTCAGCGTAACGTACCGGAAGATCCTTATACGAACGTGGTTTTGATTTATATATCTCGCAATGGTGCGGGCAGTTCATTGGTTTTAACAAAAACTCCTCTCCTTCCTGCGGTGTTTTTATCGGCTGGAATGAGTCTGCACCATATTTTTCATAGTGGCCGGATGTTACATACAGATTTTTATGCCCGATGTGCGGGGTAATTACCTGCTCGTAACCGGCTTTGGTTTGCGCTTTTTGCAAAAAGCTGGTCAGGCGCTCACGCAGAGCGGTGCCTTTAGGTAACCATAATGGTAAACCCATACCCACTTTTTCGGAGAATGTGAACAGCTCTAATTCCTTACCCAACTTGCGGTGGTCGCGTTTTTTAGCTTCCTCCAGCATGTGTAAGTACTCGGTAAGTTCGCTTTGCTTGGTAAAAGTTACGCCATAAATACGGGTAAGCTGTTTACGGCTTTCATCGCCGCGCCAGTAAGCACCGGCAACGCTCATTAGTTTAACAGCCTTAACAAAACCAGTGTTCGGAATATGTGGGCCGCGGCAAAGGTCTGTGAAGTTTCCCTGAGTGTAAAAAGTAATAGAACCATCAGGCAGATCCTTGATCAGGTCGAGCTTGTACTCGTCGCCTTTCTCGGTAAAGTATTCTACAGCATCGGCCTTGCTAACCGGCTTCCGTATGTACTCCGACTTTGCCTTGGCCAGCTCAATGATCTTGTCTTCAATCTTTTTAAATTCTTCGGACGAAAATTCGCGGTCGCCAAAGTCAACATCGTAATAAAAACCTGTTTCAATAGCAGGGCCGATACCGAATTTAGTACCCGGATATAAAGCCTCAAGTGCCTCGGCCATTAAGTGGGCCGATGAATGCCAAAAGGTTGATTTACCATTGGCGTCATTCCAGGTCAGGAGCTTAATGCTGCTGTCTTCCTCAATAGGGCGACTGGCATCCCAAACCTGGCCGTTTACTTCGGCTGCTAATACATTACGTGCTAAACCTTCAGAGATCGACTGCGCGATCTGCATGGAAGTAATTCCTTTGTCGTACTGACGAACGGAACCATCAGGGAGTGTAATATTAATCATCTACAACTATGATTCGGCCTTTTCATGTATTGATACGGCCAGTTTATAAATATGTTTTTAAAAAAGATCGCCTACTAACGCGACCTGTATGTTATGTGGCAAAAATATAATTTATTTATTAGCTGTGATAGGTGTTGAAAATAAAATTGCGCCTTAAAAACAAAGCCTCCCTTTTGAGGAGGCTTTGAAAAAAATCAGAAACAGAAACAATTAAAATGTAAACTCTGCCAGCACCGGGAAATGATCTGACGGGAATTTGCCGCGGTAGCTATCGGTTAATATGCCCCAGCGTTTAACATTGGCAGTGCCGGTTGTAAATATATGGTCGATAATACCGTCCTTATCCAACGCTTTACCAAAGTTGTTGAACGAGGCATTGAAAATGTAAGGATGTTTAGCCATTGTGTAAGTATCCTTTAAATAACCTGATGTGGCCAGGCGCTGGTACCAGGTACTTTCATGGTCGCCGTTAAGGTCGCCGGTAAAAATAGCTTTTTCGTTGCCGGCGATTTCTTTTATTTTTTTCAGGATAAGTTTGCTGCTTTCTTCGCGGGCGATTTTACCCTGATGATCAAAGTGTGCGTTAAAGAAATAAAACTTCTTTTTGCTTTGTTTATCAAGCAGGTAAACCCATGAACATATACGGTTGCAGCAGGTAGCATCCCAGCCTAAGCCCGGTTTGTCCGGCGTTTCTGACAGCCAGAAATCGCCTTTCTTTAAAACCTGAAAACGATCCTTTTTAAAAAAAATGGCTGAATGCTCCCCTCCTTCTTTACCATCATCACGGCCAAGGCCATAACGTTCGTATTCAGGCAGGGCTTTACTTAGGTCCTGAAGCTGATTTTCGCGGCCTTCCTGCGTACCTACTACATCAAAATCATGAAAGCGGATAAGCGCTGCTGCTACCGGTGCACGATTAACCCAAAGGTTACCAGTATCGCCGGCGTTATCAAAACGTAAGTTGAACGAGCCTGCAATTAAATGCTGTGCCTGTGTTGCACCGCTTGCCATTAAAAGCAGTGCCGAAACAAATAAGTGTTTAATTTTCATAGTATTGTATGTATAATTAGTATTACCAGCCGGGGTTTTGACCAAGTTTTGGATTGATCAGCCTTTCGGTTTCAGGTATCGGGTAAAGATAATATTTATCATCCCACTTACGCGTTACGTTTGTAAGCCAGGTAAGTTCGTTACTGCTGTTAAGGCGTTGCGGGTTTACTGTTCCGGTTGATAAGTTGTCTGCCACGCTCACGTAAGTAACACCGGCTACAGCAGTTGGCATGGTACGATAAAAAGCTACATCAAGCACGCCATCACCGTTCAGATCCATTGGCTTATTCAGCTCTGGCACATAAATACCATTCCACTCTTTGTCCATCAACTCACCACGTTTCCAACGAACAATATCATTAAAACGGAATCCCTCAAACACCAGTTCTATACCACGCTCACGCCTGATCTCCAATAACGATGGATCGCTTATCCCCGGAAAGTAATTGGTTTGCAAGTACGTATCAACCGTTGTTGGTTTAGCGCTTGTATTACCTGTTATACCGGCACGGCGGCGTAAGGCACCTATGGTTAGGTTCCAGTCAGCATCAACAAATGTTCCTAATTCAGCCTTAGCCTCCGCATAATTCAACAATACTTCGGCATAGCGTATTGATGGAATAGAGTTAGTGTTACGCGAACCGCCATCCATTGATATATCGTCAAGCGTAAACTTTATAGGATGATAACCTGTATAGGTATATGAAAATGCCGGAGGTGTTAACTCCTGTTTTGTACCATTTAAACGAGTGTAATTACCCATACGTATAGTTTGCTGTAAGCGCAGATCGCGGCCTTTTACTTCTTCGGCAAACGGCATGGTTCTATAACCGGCTTGGCTGGTAAATGGTGTGCCGTCAATATTTAAATATGTATTAACAAAGGTACGTATCAGGCTTAAACGATCGCCGTAGGTAGCGCTTGTCCAATACCAGTTGGCATCGTTAAAAATGCCCAGCGCCGGGTCAACAACAGCGGCCAGCATCACCTCATTACTAACTGGTGTTGTGCTGGTAAATAGTTGACGGTACGCTTTATCAGTGCCGCCTCCTGTGTTCAGGCTAAAAGCATTGGCATCTATAACTGCTTTAGCTGCATCCGCAGCCTGTTGTAACAATCCATTGGCTGATGAAGTCAAATTGTATTCGGTATGATATTTACGGAAGGTACCTTCAAATAAGCATATTCTTGACTTAAAGGCATACACAATATTTTTGGTAATTTGTGTGCGTGAGGCATCAGTTGTTGTAGTGATGTTTTGTGAAGCGTAATCCAGGTCGGCTATTATTGAATCAACCACAAGTACACGTGAATCACGGCCACCGTACAATTTAGGATCATCTACCGCCATGGGTGAATTTATCCATGGCACATCACCAAAACGCTTAAGCTTATCAAAATAAAACCAAGCACGAAAGAATCTGGCCAGGCCATTAAAGTGTCGGCGCTTATCTTCCGGTACTTGCGGCCTTACATTGTTAATTAAAAAATAGTTGATATTTCTCAGTGCAGACCAATCATTCGATGACCAGCCTGTGCTTTGCTGCGGGCCATAAGCGCCGGGTCTTAAAAAATCCGGAACAGAGGTACGGGCAGCATAATCAGACATGGCATCACCACGTACTAACGCGCCTGCATCCGGCAGTATCTCGTACATTGAATTTACGTATAATTGTAAACCATCAGTACTACCAAATACTGCGGGTGGTGTTGCTGCCGACTGTGGTTCCTGATCAAGCTTTTTACAGCCCGCTGCAATAACAGCAATAAATGTTATGCTCAGCAGTATCTTGTTATATTTAAATTTTATTGAAAACATATTTAAGCTGATTAAATTGTTTGTATTTAATTAGAAAGTTGCTGTTACGCCAAGGGTTACGCTCTTAAGTATCGGATAATTGTTGCCGTTACCACTGCCGCCGTCCGTAAGTATCCTGTCTGATCCGTTGATGCTTTCAGGATCAATATCCTTGGTTACCTTGTATAATGGCGACCATGTTAACAGATTCTCGCCCGAAACAAACACCCTAAGATTGCTTAGCTTGATTTTTTGTATGAGCTGTAACGGCAGGTTGTAACCTAACTGAATGTTTTTAAGGCGCAGATAGGCCGCGTTTTGCAGGTACTTGGTTTGTGCCTGTGCCAACTCGCCCGATCCGTTTTGCGCCGAGTAGCCACGATAGCGGGGAAAATAAGCGTCCGGGTTATCTTCTGACCAGATATTGCCGATCATAGATACCGGTATTTTGTTGTAAGGCCGGTTATATTGCCCCCAAAATACGCTGGCTTCTGAACCTGGGTACCAATCGCGTTTACCCACACCTTGCAAAAAAGCAGAGAACGAGAAATTGTTCCAGTCGGCATTTAAACCTATACCATATGTATAACGTGGGGTTGAGTTACCTATGATTCTACGGTCACCAGGGTTATTAGCGGTTTGCAAGCCATTGTCTATAACACCATTACCATCAAGGTCGGCAAATTTGATGTCGCCCGGTAGTAACTGGCCGGTTGTTGACGCCTTGGTTAATATTTGTTTTGGTGAATTGGCAATATCTTCGGCTGACGTAAAGTAACCTAATGTAGTGTAGCCCCATATCTCACCAAGCGTTTGGCCGGTATAGTAATCACTTAACCTCTTATCTGTATTGTTGTATTTGGTGACTTTGGCCAGGTAATCAGATAAGGTAAGCCTTACACTATAATTAAAAGGTTTACTGCTTAAATCAAAACGATCATGCCAGTTCACAGTTACTTCCCAACCTTTTGTTTGCAGGTCGGCATAGTTACCTTTTGGTGGTAGGGCACCAAAAACACCCGGCACCGTTGGGCCTGTAGTATACATGTTTTTAGTATCGCGGATGTAACCATCGGCGCTTATGTTTAACCGATCATTTAACATACCTATATCTACACCAATGTTCTTAGTACGGGAGGTTTCCCAGGTTAAACCATTAGGTAACACAACCGGGTTGCTTGTACGCTGAGGTAAAACACCGTTTAATATTCGGCCTGATCGTGTAATGTCTAAAGTTTCCTGAAACCGGTATGAACCAATACTGCCATTACCTAATGAGCCATATGAGCCGCGAAACTTTAAGTTGCTAATCAGATCTTTTGATATGGTAAAGAATGGTTCTTCAGAAACTCTCCACCCGGCTGAAACTGAAGGAAAGAAAGCATAACGCTGATTTCCCGGGAATTTGGATGATCCATCATAGCGCCCGTTAGTTTCAATCAGATACCTGTCCTTATACGAGTAATTTAAGCGATAAAAACCACCTAATATAGCCCATTCTTCCCAACCGCCTTTTGGAGTAATTCCCTGGCCAAGGGCAAGGTTAATATCTGTAGCATCTTCCTGCAACAGACCATTACGCGTTACCTCTAAATGCTCAAATGTTGATTGCTCGTAATTGTAACCAGCAAGAGCTTTAAAATAATGCCCGCCTTTTAATTTAGGCTCATACTCGCCGTAAATATTTGTAGCCAGGTATTTTGTATTTTCCTGAATCTTCTGTAAATCATTGTACGCGGTACCTATATACTGTATAACACCTGGCCTTGTACTGTAAGGAATCGGTACACGTTTACGATCCTGACCGTTATCGGTATTCTGGAAAGTGAAGTCACCTTTTACACGAAACACATTATCAAAAAAGTGCGCGTTAAAACTCGTTGTATTACGGAAAACACGGTTATCAAAGTCAATTCCGTTTTTACCGTAATAAAGGTCACCTACTGAATAAGCCGCTGAATAAGTTAATGTACCATCGGGATTTAATAACGGCACCATGGTATGACCTTCATCTGCAATATTACGCCATATACTGCCACCCTCGCCTACGTTAAGCGGGTTATGGTATTTCATGTTTGAATAATCAGCATTGTTGCTGATAGTTAACCATGGGTATACCTGTAATGAGCCTTTTGCACGCAGGTTATAAATATTATAATCATCACTGTTGTAACGGAACAAACCATCCTGTGAGAAATAACGGCCGGTGATCAAAAAATCGGCCTTACCGCTGTTACCTGAAATTGACAGGTTATGCTCACGGGCGCTGTTATGATCTTTATAAAGCAACTTATACCAGTCAGTATCGCCATAATATTCATAATCACCTGTAGCGTTAACAATAGTGGTAGGCAATGAGGGATCGTTATTGCGCTTTTCAAGTTCGGCCAAATACGGCTGAGTGAACTTTACCGTTTTGTTGATATTTTGCGGCGTTTGCGAGTAATCGTTCCAGGCACTCCAGGCCTCATTAAACATTTTGGCAAAAGTATAGCCATCGGTAACAAACTCAGGTACCGTAGTCGGGCTTTTTATGGATTGATTGAATGAGTAAGTTATGCTTGTTTTTTCTTTTGACGGATTTTTGGTAGTAATCAACACCACGCCAAAAGCACCGCGTGCACCATATATAGCGGCCGAAGAGGCATCTTTTAATACCGATACGCTGGCAACGTCGGCAGGGTTGATACGGCTTGGATCGCCCTCAACACCATCAACTAAAACCAACGCGTTGCCACCCTGACCAATTGAGGTAATACCCCGGATGTTAAACGTTGGCGATTGCACGGGTTTGCCATCAAGCGGTACAATGTTTAAGTTGGGGATAGTGCCCTGCAAACCCTGTGCAAGATTTGGTAAAGAACGGTTCTCTAAAACCTTCGATGTAACCTGATCAACAGAACCCGTCAGGTTTTCCTTCTTCTGCGTACCGTAACCAACAACCAACACCTCGTTAAGCGTACCGCTTTGCCCGGTAAGGCTAACCGTATTGAGTTGTGTTGTTTCGCCGGCTTTAATACGCACGCCGGGTATACGTTTTGACTCGTAAGAAACGAAGCTTACAATCACCGTATACACACCCTCTTCAGCCTCGATGCCGAAAGCGCCATCAATGTTTGCTTGCACACCTTTATTGGCTTCAACAAGCATAATGGTAGCGCCAGGCAAAGGTTCGCCTTTTTCATCAATTATTTTACCTGATATTTTGCCGGGAGCAGCCTTAGGCTTCTCGGCTTTTTTGTAGAGTGTAATGGTGCCTTGCACTTCTTCTTTAAAACCGATTGAGGTATTACTCAACAGTTTTTTAAGCACATTATACAGGCGCTCGTTGCTAAAATCGCGATTTTTAATAATAACGCTGTTTAAATTGACCATTTGCGGATCGTAGGCAAAGTCTACTTTTCCGGCTTGTTCAACCTTTTTTAATGACGCGGCAAGCGTTTCGTTTTTTAATGAAACGCTGATGCGCTTTTCAAATATCTGCCCTGATGACGGCGAGGCTACCAGCACTCCCGAAAAGGCAATCAATGCGGTGTAAATAAGAAACGTAATACGCATAGCTTTACTTAAGCGACGTAAGTTTTTTTTCATACATTTGATTTCTTTAGTGAATTTTTAATGAACTAAGGGCAAAGCTGTTAGGGCTCAATCTGTCAGCAATGCAAGCACCGGCCGGTACTGCTTCAGTTCCGGCCTTTTTATTTAAATATTATCAGTAAATAATTACTTCATTGTTTATCCTCCTGTATTGATTTTGATGTACCGAGCAAATGACACGCAGCGTTTCTTCAAGTGTGCGCGATGTGTTAATATGAATATTATAGCGATATCCGGCCGCTGCTTTGTTTTTGCTTTTTAATTGTATACCGTAGATATTAGCTATTGCGAACGCCAGGTCGTCAAAGTTCGCTTTGTTAAATACAAGCTTGCCCTCAGTCCATGCGCGGGCCACGGAGCCGTCAACCGTTTCTATACGCTTTTTATCGTTTACCGTATTGTAGGTTACCTGCATGCTGGGTGTTAAAATAGCCAGCAGCTTTTTACTATTAGTCACTTGCACTTTACCTGTCCGTACAGTTACTATGGCGCGTTTCAATGTTTGATACGCTTTTATGTTGAAGGATGTACCCAGCACCCGGGTAGTTACATGAGGCGTTTTAACCAGGAATGGGCGCCGGGGATTTTTGGTCACTTCAAAAAAAGCTTCGCCCTCGTCTAGATAAATTGAACGCTGTTGCCGGTTCTGAAAATCATCACTGATGCGGATTTCACTGTTTGCGTTAAGCCAAACTGACGATCCATCAGGCAAACTGATCTTTTTTACCTCGCCGGTTTTGGTTTTGATTTGCGTAAAACGCTCTTTGCCTGAAACAGAATTTAATAAAACCGGTGCTTTTTTGCGAATGAATAACGATACAGAGACCAGTAATATAGCGACGGCCGCCGCATAACGCATAAACTTTATAGTACGAACCTTCGCTTCAGGTTTCTCTGTTTCGAGTTTGATAAGCCCGCGTATATCTGCCTGCAGGCGCTGCTCGTCATCCGGGTTAAGCTGGCTTTCCGTATAAGATGCATACCAATCATCAACCAGCTGTTTTTCGGCTTCAGTAACCTGGTTTTTAGAATAGCGCTCAAAAAGATCTTTTAGTTCGGCCGGAGTCATTCAGTAATTGTGCTTTATTATCAAGTTGCACAACTACCGCCTAACTACTTCAATTTAAAATGAACCTTAGGTTAATTATTTGTAAACAGAGCGGTGACAGCAACTACGCATCCGGCATAACGTTCAGGATATTCCATTTTGATGCGCTTCTTAAGCCTTTTAAGCGCTTCGGTAATGTTGTTAGAAACCGTTTGCTCGGCCAGGTTTAGGTTGCCGGCAATTTCTTTGATGGAATAGCTATCGCTTCTGAGTAAGAAGCTATTTTTCATATTTACCGGCATTTCTGCCACTTCTTCGCTAACAATACGTTCCAGATCAAAGTAGGTAGAAAGATTTTGATGCGAGTGTAACAATTGCGTAATGCGTTCAAGGGCATTATCCAGTACCTGTTGTTTGATGTTTTCCGAGCGATAATGTTGCAATACCTTCATCTTCACTGCACCATGTAAGTATTGCTTTATACTACTGGTTACCACAATGGTGCCGCGCTTTTGCCAAACGTCAACAAATACATTTTGCACGATATCTTTAGCGATATCTTCATCATCAACGCGACTGTAAGCTGATAGGTAAAGGCTTTTCCAGTAGCTGTTGTATAGCTGCTCAAAAGCCAGTTTATCGCCTTTTTTAAGCAATTTAAGTAAATCAATCTCGCTGTAGATGCCACTTGCGCCCATGACCCAAATGTACATTTGCAAGTTAAAGGGAATGTTAAGTTTGATAAGTTGTGTAAAAATTACACGCTGTTGAATAAACTGCTATTTGCCGTATTTTTTAATTATATCGGGCACTTCATCAAGTGTAATAATCAAATCATGATTGTAAACTCGCTTCAGATATTCTTTGTCTACTGATGTTAAATGCCCGGTATGCCACTCCATCCACCACGACCAAATAACGCCTTCAGCAATGCACTTGTCCGGATCAGGCGGTATGCCGCATTCATGGTAAGCGATCGGGATGTTTCGGTTACTTATTTGTTTGGCTGGATTGTACATAGCCGCGTGCGGACTATCGTCGCCATAATCATCAGCGCCAACAATATCCACATATGCGTCCCCGGGGTACCAGGCTATGTCGGGCTTTGAGGTATAGCAGAATACCCAAATCAAATTATTGAGCTTTTCCTGCTTAACAAAATAGTTGTACATGGTTATCCACAGCTTTTTCAGCGGTTCCGGGCCTTGCTTGCTCCACCAAAACCACGTTCCGTTCATTTCATGGAAGGGTCGCCAAAGCACCGGTACCTTGGCATCTTTAAGCTTTTTTAACAGACGGGCCTTGTCCCTCAGTTCAGCCCACATGGCTAAATTTTCCGGCGTACCCACTTCAAAGCATTTTGCTATATCAATCTCTTTCTTTGAATTATCGTAACCTTGCCCGATTGCTGGTGCTCCCCAATGCCACATAATGGTTGGTATACCGCCTTTGCGCCACCATTCAATGGCATGTGCAATCTCGTTATCATTTTCGACACTGTCAATAAAATCCATCCCACGAATGGCAGGCTGTTTACCGGTAACATCCTGAATATATTTTAGCTCGCCATCACCCCACTTCACATCCATTTGGCCCGACAATGTTTTTTTACCGTTTATAGCCAATAAGTAGCTAAAAAGCGCCTTGGCTTCTTTTGATGCTTTTTTGTTAGATAAATTTACTGGCTGCTGCGCTATAACCGAAGTTGATAACAATGACAACAAGTAAACTACTACTAATAAAGTGATGTACTTTTTAGATAACATGGTTATTACAAAACTCTCAAATATAGGCAGAAGTATAAGTCATGCCAACAATACTTATCACTTAACCTACTTATCGTCGATCTTTACTTTTATACTGCCCGGCTGATAATCTTTTGGCAGGTATTCAGGCGGCATGGCGGTGGCATTGCCATCCCTTACGGCATAATATCTTGGCGACATCAATTCAATCCCGGCCTCATGAAATACGTCCTGAATATTTGCATGTAGCTCAGAATAAATAGCGGCCTGCTTATTTGGCAATTTTGTAAAAGCGTTTACACGATAGCTCACATAAAAATCGTCTAAACTGGTTTGCAACACGTAAGGCGCGGGTTCTTTCTCAAGCATTGTAGTACGTGTTGCAGTATCAATAAGCAATTGATGCACTAGCCGCCATGGCACATCGTACCCACAAGTAACTGTTGTGTGCACAATCAATCCCATGCGTTGCATCGCTGCTGTAATTTACGGTGTGATTACTCATTACCGTAGAATTGGGTATAGAAATAATCTCGTTTTGAATAGTGCGGATACGTGTAACCAGCAAGTTCTTTTCAATTATATCACCGGTTACCTCACCTATTTTAACCCTGTCGCCAATTTTAAATGCCCGCATGTAGGTCAATACCAAACCCGCTACCACATTGCCTAACGCCCCTGCTGAACCGAAGGTGAACAATACTCCCACAAATACGGATACTCCCTTAAAAATAGGCGACTCGTTACCTGGCAGATACGGAAATATAACCACCAGCATAAATGCCAGTATCAATACCCTTATAATTTGATAAGTGGGGTTTGCCCAATCCGGATAAAATCCCGGAATGGTTAACTGGCCACGTTCAATTTCGAGCTTTATAAAGTTGAAAAAACGTAGCATATACCTAAATACGACAACAAGAATTATTATGGTAATCAGGTTTGGAATATAGTTCCAGATGGCTTCGCCTATCCGCCGCAACGGGCTTAATATATACCCGAGCAAGGCAGTCGAAATATCGCGCGTAAACGGAAATATGCTAAAGAGTATAGTGAGTGCAAAATAAATTGTAATTAGGATAATCACCCAGCGCACTAACCCGATAACTGTATTTATTAATCCAAGTTGCCTGGCCGGAGTCAGCAGTTGATAATTGCGAATATGTACGCCTTTTTTTGAGACCCGCTCACTTAATGCCAGCTTGCTGGTAAACCATTTGAATAACCTGTTTATGAAGAATATCAGCAAACTTAACACGCCAATCACCAACAAAGCGAGCAAGCCTTCTTTTACAAGGGTTTGAATGCTCGTTTCGTCGCGGTGGATATTGATTGCGCTGCCCATGGCGGCACGCAGTTTCTGCGCCAGCTTTTCGCGGGACGTATTTTCCCAGAGGGCATCCATATCTGATACAGACATGATCAGTTCATCGGCATAAATGATATCCGTAGTTTGTTCGGCTTCGCTGATTTTTAAAGAGTCAGTGCTGAAGCGGTAATTATCCGCAAGCCTTATCAAACGTTGTTCTATTGCGTCTGCCCGGTCTTTAGCTGTAAAACTTCCTTGCTTTAAATAGAGCGAAAAAATAGTATCCCGGAAGGGTTTAACCGGAAAACCTTTTACAAATTTCCTGAGTGAGTCAACCTGTTGTTTTTGCCTGATCGTTCTTAACGAATCTTTTTGTTTTAGGGCGTTGAGTTCTTTTACCAACGCAGACCGCTGAGCATCATTCAGTGTTAAGCGTGCTACCCTGGCTTCAAGTTCCGTTCTTTTTAACGAATCAGCAACCCCCTCTGCTGATAGCTGTTGCACACTATTTAACTGATTTTTCAGATTATCGCTATGGGCAGTATCCGTTTCGCTATGTATAACTGAATCTGTAGATTGAGCGTATGTTAGCAACTTCAAACACAATATAAAAAAGATCAGTATATACTTCCTCATATGCAAACTTAACTAAACTGCTTTATTAACAGCCATCATTACGTTAATGTTGTATAACAAAAAAGCCACCCTTTTGGATGGCTTCCACATTTAATATTGACCTGTTAAATTGTTATTGTTTCGCCTATTGCCGGTAAAAGTAATTTTATTCCAGCCTGCTCGAAGCGTTGTTTGGCATCTTCGGTATCTATCATAATAAAACCAAAAGTATTGTAATGCACGCCAAAAACGGTATTTACACCTACCATTTTAGCGGCTTCAATGGCATCATCTATACCCATAGTCAGGTCATCACCTATAGGTAATACTGCATAATCAAGATCAGCCCAGCGTGGCACTAGCTGCATGTCCAAAGTCAGGGCAGTATCGCCACTGTAATAAAAATTGCCTTCGTCGCTCTTGATAGCGAAACCGGTTGCTACGCCGCCGTAACTTCCGTCAGGCATACTGCTTGAATGTACTGCGGTAAAGCATTTTACTTTACCAAAATCGAGCGCCAGTTGTCCGCCTGGGTTTAGGGGATGCGTATTGCTCACGCCATTGTTGTTAAACCAGGTATGCACCTCAAAGCTGGCAATTACTTTAGCACCGGTACGATTAGCAATACTTTCCACATCAATCATGTGATCAGAATGCCCGTGAGATACAAAAATATAGTCGGCCGGTATTGTGTTGATATCAATTGCCTTTGCCAATTCATTAGGCGTGATGAACGGGTCAAATAGAATATTTTTCCCGCCTATTTTAACAGCAAAGCAAGCGTGGCCATAATAGGTAAATTCCATGTTATTGTTGTTTATTGATTTCTATTTAGAATAGTTAACAGCGGGCATAATTATTTGTTGTGATAATTACTTAACCAGGCTTTTAATATACGAATCGTTAAAATCGGGCGCAAAATGGAGGATGTTGTCTAAATAACTAAATTCATCTACCTCATGCGTAGTCGTCAGGATAACAGCTTTCATGTCGGCATTGGCTGCCGCCTCTGCTCCTTTGGGTACATCTTCAAAAACCAAACAATCCTGCGGGGGCACATTCAACAGCTGGGCGGCTTTAATAAAAGTTTCCGGGTGCGGCTTGCTAACGGTAACATCATCAGCGCTAACTACTACCTGGATGTATTTACGGATATTCAAACCATCTAATACAAAGTCGATATTAAAAGGTATAGCGGCCGACCCGATAGCCATCAATATACCCTTATTATGTGCTTGTTCTAAAAACTCCTGTAAGCCGGGTAATAGTTTCAGCTCGGGTAAAAAGGCTTGTTGATAGCGCTTTTCTTTTTCGAGCGAAAGCTTATCCATTTCCTCGACGGTAAAGCGCCCCTGGCCAAACATGCGCACCAGCAATTCGTGATTTTTTCCATACATGTTTTGCTTAACCTCTTCACGGGTAAAATTCCCGCCAAGGTCATTGTTCAGGATATCCTCCCAAGCAAGGGTATGGTACCACATATCGTTTATCATGGTGCCGTTTAAATCAAATATAATTGCTTTCATTGAGTGCTAAGGTAGTTTAAAAGGTAACATAACAACCAATATAAGTTTCAACATTGATTTAAAACTGACAGAGGGCGTTCGGTAACGTTTGCGTAATTTTAAAGAAGTTTATCTTATCACTTTGCATTTAAACTCGTTATAATCGCAATAAAAATACTACCACTGTGCAAAGCTTTTTAAATGAAAACTTTTTGCTTACCAATGATACTGCTAAACAGCTTTATCACGATTATGCAAAAGATCTGCCTGTAATAGATTACCATTGCCACCTGCCGCCGGATGAAATAGCTAACAATAAAAACTTTGCTAATCTCACGGATGTATGGTTGCGCGGCGATCATTATAAATGGCGCGCCATGCGTACAAACGGTGTTAACGAGGAATATATAACCGGCAACCGCAGCGATTATGAAAAATTTGAGCAATGGGCAGCTACTATCCCTTATACACTGCGTAATCCGCTTTACCACTGGAGCCACCTAGAGCTGCAGCGATATTTTGGAATCAACGATATATTATCACCAAAAACCGCAAAAAACATTTACGATAGCTGTACAGCCAGCCTGCAGCAACCGGAATTCAGCACGCGCTCACTCATCACCCGGATGAACGTGGAAGTTATTTGTACTACGGATGATCCCGTTGATGATTTGGCACATCATCGTCAATTGTTAAAAGATGGTTTTGATGTAAATGTGTACCCTACCTTCAGGCCTGACACGGCTATGAACGCAGGTGAACCCGAAATCCTGAACAAGTATATTGACAAGCTTGTCGCCGTTGCGGATATGGAGATTAGCACTTATGATGATTATTTGACCGCGTTAAAAAGCAGGCATGATTACTTTGCTGATAATGGCTGCATGCTTTCTGACCACGGTATTGACCATATTTATGCTGACGACTACACGGAAGCCGACATTAAATCCGTTTTTGATAAAATAAGAGCTAACAAGCCGGTTAGTCGTCAACTGGCAAACCAGTTTAAATCAGCCATTTTATTTGAGGTTGCCCGGTGGAATCACGAAAAAGGCTGGACACAACAATTTCATCTTGGCGCGCTGCGTAATATCAACAACAAAGGCTTAAACACACTCGGCCCTAATACTGGCTGGGATGCCATTGGGGATTTTAGCCAGGCGGCGGCGTTGGCGCGCTTTCTTGATAAACTAAACACTGAGAACGCGCTGGCTAAAACCATTGTTTATAACCTCAATCCGGCTGATAACGAAGTTATCGCGTCAGTTGTTGGATGCTTTAACGATGGCGAGATTGCCGGTAAAATGCAATTTGGCTCGGCCTGGTGGTTTCTGGATCAAAAAGACGGCATGATGCGCCAGCTAAACTCACTTTCAAACATCGGCCTTATCAGCCGGATGGTGGGTATGCTTACCGATTCTCGCAGCTTCCTGTCCTACCCACGGCATGAGTATTTCAGGCGTATACTGTGTAATTTGTTTGGTGAGGATATCGAAAACGGTGAACTGCCTGCCGATATAGCGTGGACAGGCAAAATCATCAGCGATATATGTTATTACAACGCCCGCAACTATTTCAATTTTAAATATTAGTATCCGGAACGTCGCCAAAAAGGCCGCTGCTGAGGTAGCGGTCGCCGCGGTCGCAGGCTATGAATACAATAGTTCCGCTATCTAACTCCTGTGCCAGTTTAATGGCGGCAGAACATGCGCCACCGCTGCTCATTCCCGCAAAAATGCCTTCAACCTTTGCCAGCTGGCGTGTCATGTCTACGGCAACGGCCTCGTCAATATCCATAATACGGTCAACACTGGCCGGATTAAATATTTTAGGCAAATAAGCCTCGGGCCAACGGCGAATGCCGGGTATAGAAGAACCTTCTGTAGGCTGGCAGCCAACTATCTGTATATCTGAATTTTTTTCTTTAAGATATTTTGAGCAGCCCATAATGGTACCGGTTGTGCCCATAGCGCTCACAAAGTGGGTTATTTTGCCTTGCGTATCGCGCCATAACTCGGGCCCGGTAGTTTTGTAGTGGGCCATATAGTTATCCGTGTTAGCAAACTGGTTTAACAGAAAGTACCCGGCCGTTGCGCCTTTCTCTTCTGCGTAATCCCGGCAAACCTCGATATTCTCAAGTAAGGTAACTTTAGCGCCGTAGGCTTCCATAGTAAGCGTGCGTTCACGCGTAGAATTTGCGGGCATAACCAATTCGATATCCAGATTATACAACCGTGCTATCATGGCCAAGGCAATACCGGTATTGCCGCTGGTGGCTTCAACCAGTTTGGTGCCTTCGTTAATATCGCCGCGTTCAATGGCACTGCGTATCATGTTATGGGCAGCCCGGTCTTTAACGCTGCCGCCCGGGTTGTTACCTTCAAGCTTGGCGTAAACAGCCACATTAGGGTTCGGGTTAAGTTTTGCCAGCTTAACTAATGGTGTATTGCCTATAAAATCGGTAACTCCTGCCATTATAAAATTCTTATTGTTGTGTAACTTTTTGTATAGTGATTTTAGGGATATGATAAACCGTAGAGTATGGTGCAACACTGTTGGTTAACCAAACATTACCCCCTATAACGCTATCGTGCCCTATAACCGTATTACCGCCTAATATAGTAGCGCCCGAATAAATGATCACCCTGTCCTCAACATCCGGATGCCTTTTTACGCCCGACAGGCCTTTGCGTACGCTCAACGCGCCCAGCGTAACCCCTTGATAAAGCTTTACATAATTGCCGATAACGCAAGTTTCGCCAATTACAATACCGGTGCCATGGTCAATATGAAAATACTCTCCTATTTTGGCTGCGGGGTGTATGTCAATTCCTGTTTTTGAATGCGCATGCTCCGTCAATATCCGTGGGATAAATGCCACGTTGAAATTATACAATATGTGTGCTATACGATAAAAGCAAATAGCGTAAAACCCCGGATAGGTACGTATTACCTCAAATTCGCTTTGCGCGGCAGGGTCGCCGTCGTAAATAGCCTGTATATCCGTATTTAAAGTAGCGTACAGCAATGGTAACTGCTCAAAAAATTCAGCAGCTATATCATGCCCGGTAACCGCGTCGGCATGTGCGCCTGTGCTTAAAATATTAGCCAGCTCGTTTTGTAAATCAGCAACGTGCTGCTTTAAGTCAGACAGGGACTCAAGCGCCATGGTTGAATGCTCGGGGTATAAAAGATATACTACCTTAAGCGCCCAACCCGCAATTTTATCGTTAGACGGAACTACCTGTTTAGCACGTGGTTTGGTAAGCAATTCTTTGTAAAAATCATCAATCATAAAATGGTGGTTCTGTTCAGCGGCTTTTACAAAAATACATTTTTAGTTTTTTAACCAATGTCACGTAAAAAACAAATACCAATTTAACAGCGGTTACAGCTCTAAATCAAGCAAAGCCCGGTACGGATCGCCCGTGAGGCCCAAAGCGATTGCAAACGCAGGCTCGGTTTTGTAACCAGCCTTTTTCAGGCAGATTACCCGGGTTCTAAGGTCATCTCCATGGATTTGTAATAACCGGTGCTCTATCAGCATGTGCCGGTAAGCATGTTGCATACGGGTTGGTTTGGCCTCACCATAAATCTCGATCTGAAAATTGTCAACCGTAAAATTTGCTACGACTGCGCTGCTTTTTACAATTAATTCGAAATTCTTGAACCCATTAAATAGTTCTGTAATATGTCCAGCAAAGCTGTCATGATCGTGGTAACAGCAAATTATATCAAGGTCACTGCTTTCAATGTTGACGGCTATAGGTACCGTACCGGTTAGTAATGGATCATAGTACTTAAGTAGATCCATGATATGATACCTGCTTAGCGTACCGTAGGCGCTTTTTTGAGCAGCGTTACCGTGTTGTAAATATCCAATATCATCAAAAATTTCCATACTCTATAGCCTGTTGGGATGGATAAAAGCCAAACATAATTAAGCGAATATATTTTTAAAACCACAACGCCAATTTAGCTGTTAAGTTATATTATTACTTCCGCCTGTTATTAATTACTAATTGTTTACATAAATTTGGATGTTATAACGATAATCTACACGTCTACTAACGCGTGCCGAATATTTATATATGCTATATTTTATTTAAGATGGATAACCCGACGTTAGCGTCAAAAAACAATATACACGATAGCCTGCTTCTGCAAGTGCTATCCTCCTCAACCTATGCTACTGCTATTTATGTGAGCGAACATCTCCATATAGGCTTCGTAAACGAAGGTATGCTCCGTTTGTGGGGTAAAGACCGGAGTGTTACAGGTAAAACGTTTGAGGAAGCTATTCCGGAGATTGCAGGCCAACCTTTTGCCAGCCTGCTCAAAAATGTATGGCATACAGGCAGAACATTTAAAGCCGAGAATACTCCTGCCGATTTAATTATTGACGGCGAGCTACAGACGTTATATTTTGACTTTGAATACCGCGCTATAAAAAGCGATACCGGCGATGTTTACAGCATTTTACATACCGCAGTTGACGTAACGGAAGAAGTAAGGCAGGGAAAGGTTATTGTTGAGAAGGAAAACCACGAACAGGAACTTTTTGAAGAACTTGCCGCCTCTAACGAAGAACTGACCGCCATAAACGAAGAGTACCTGGCTACTAATGAGGAACTTTCAGCAACTAACGAAGAGTTAACGGCTACAATTGAGGAACTGGCGCAATCACAAATGGAATTGCGTTACAGTAAGTCGAAGGTTGATCAGATACTGAATTCGCAAGCCGCCCCGGTAGTAGTTTTACAGGGGCCTGAACATATTGTAACCTCGGTCAATGAGGCGATACTTCGCTTTTGGAACCGTACAGCCGACCAGGTTTTAGGTAAACCGATGCTGGAGGTTTTTCCGGAGATGAAAGACCAGATTTTTCCAAGCCTGTGGAAACATGTGCTTGATACCGGCGAGCCCGTGGTAAAAAAGGAAATTGAAGTTTATTATAATCACCCTCAGGAAGGCGAACGCAGGTTTCTGGCAGACTTTCATTACCAGCCGCTGCTCGATCTGAACGGTAACGTAAACCGGGTGTTAGCTACCGTAATTGATAATACCGAGCGCGTGCTTAGCCGCAAGGCTATTGAAAAGGCTGAGGAGCAGTTACGCCTGGCTATCGAGTCATCCAAAATGGGGACGTGGAATATTGATGCGAAAACCTATGAGTTTTTACCTTCCATACGGATGAAGGGCTTCTTTGGTTACGATGAGGATGAATACATGAGCTATAACGATGCCCTGGCTTTAATTAGTGATGAACATCGTGACCGCGTGAAATCAGCCATGCGGAATGCCATTAATAAAGGCTTACCGTTTGATGAAGAATTCAGCCTAAAAGCCCGCGACAGCCAACAATTACGCTGGTTTAAGGCTACGGGCAAGCTTTACCAGGATAAACATGACGGTAACAAATATTTCTCGGGAACTTTGTTAGACGTTACGGAAGCTAAGGAAGACGATCTGCGCAAAAATGACTTCATCGGCATGGTCAGCCATGAACTTAAAACACCACTAACGTCATTAAACGCTTACCTGCAGATGCTTACCGCTAAGGCGCAAAAGGCAGACGATACTTTTACCGCGCAAGCCCTTGGCAAAGCAGGTACACAGGTAAAAAAAATGACATCGCTTATTAACGGTTTCCTTAATGTATCACGCCTTGAATCCGGGAAGATCTATCTCGAAAAGCAAACGTTTGACCTGGAACAATTGGTTGATGAGGTTGAGGACGAAATGAAACTGATACATACTACCCACCCTATCATATTCAATCGATGCAGTCCGGTTTTTGTTGAGGCTGACCGCGAAAAGATAGGCCAGGTGATCAATAACTATTTGAGCAACGCTATTAAGTACTCACCCAAAGGCAGCCCGATTGTTGTGGAATGTACCGAAACCGAAAACTGTGTTCGGGTAACTGTTAAAGATCAGGGTATAGGTATAAAAGCGCAGGACAAGCAAAAACTGTTTGATCGTTTTTACCGTGTAAGCAACAAGCAAACTCAAACTATCAGCGGATTTGGCATCGGCCTTTATCTTTGCGCCGAAATTGTCCGCCGGCATGGTGGCGATATCGGTGTTGAAAGCGAACCAGGCAAAGGCTCATCTTTTTATTTTGAGTTGCCTGCTATCGCTAAATAATACAATAATCTGTTTCAACAAAAACGCTTAATACCGTGCCCAAACGCGTGGTATTGTTATTTTTGCCGCATGGATATTGAAGAAAAAATTCAGCAGTCGGAAACGCGTATGTTCAGACCTATTTTTCCGGGCGCGACAAACCATTACGATACGCTGCACGGCGGCAACGCCATGTTTATGATGGATGAAGCCGCTTTTATGGCCGCAACGCGTTTCAGCCGTAAACGTATGGTTACCGTATCGTCTGATCGTATTGATTTTAATAAACCCATCCCGGCAGGCACCATTGTTGAACTGATTGCCCGGGTTATACATGTAGGCAACACCAGTTTAAAGGTATTGGTAGAGATTTTTATTGAGGAAATGTACTCCGAGCACCGCGAAAAAGCCATAACCGGTACATTTACCTTTGTAGCCATTGATGAGCATAAAAACCCGATAAAGGTTTTATAGATTACAACTGATAAATACAAGTATGTTTAAAATATCAGCCTTATATATCTATCCGGTAAAATCATTAGGCGGTATTCAGCTTCAACAGGCAGAGGTTACCGACCGCGGTTTTAGATTCGACCGTCGCTGGTTGCTTGTAGACAGTAAAAACCGGTTTATGACCCAACGCCATTTCTCGGCCATGGCTTTACTCAAGGTTGCTATCACACCCAATAGTTTGTTGATAACCTACACCCCGGATGCCGAAACGATACGCATACCATTTGAACCGCAAACAGATGATAAATTTGATGTCACTATTTGGGAGATCACCTGCCCGGCCATAAGGGTTAGTAACGAGGCGGATGAATGGTTCAGTACTAAACTGAATAAGAACTGCAAACTGGTATTTATGCCTGAAGATACCCATCGTAAGGTAGACCCAAGGTATGCACATAACGATGGAATCACGACCTTTGCTGATGACTATCCTTTTCTGCTGATCGGCGAAGAATCGCTGAACGACTTGAACGGTCGCCTGGCAGAGGCCCTGCCTATGAACCGGTTTCGCCCTAACATTGTATTTAGCGGTGGAGAGCCCTACGCTGAAGATTTATTTAATGAATTCAGCATTAATAGTATAAGGTTTCAGGGCGTTAAACTTTGCGCCAGGTGTGTAATGACGACCATTGACCAGGATACTGCCGTTAAGCACAAGGAACCGCTTAAAACACTGGCAGGCTATCGCCGTAAAGGGCAAAAAATAATGTTCGGGCAAAATCTGCTTCACGGCGGAACAGGTGTTATTCGCGTAGGTGATGCACTCGAGGTTATAAGTCAGCACACCGAAGAGCGTTTTTTGGTTTAACAGCCGGTTATGTTTTTTCAAAGGATTACTGTCAGCAAATTATTACCCTATAAAAAAGATATTCTTTATATATAACATATATCTTTGCGAATTGTATCTTTAAACGATGCTGTCGAAAAAAACTAAGTACGCTATCAAAGCATTGGTTGTTCTGGGCAAAAATACAGACAAGCCACCCATGCAAATCTCAAAAATTGCAGAGGAAGAACGCATACCCAAAAAATTTCTGGAACAAATATTACTCGACCTGCGCAACGCGGGCTTTTTGTACAGTAAGAAAGGTGCGGGCGGCGGCTACAGCCTGAATAAAGACCCTAAGGATATTTTTTTAGTAAGCATTATGCGCATAACCGACGGCCCTATTGCCATGGTGCCATGTGCAAGCCTCAACTTTTACCACAAATGCGACGAATGCCACCAGGAAACTACCTGCGGCATACGCAGTGTTTTTGTTGATGTACGCGATGCTACGCTCAAAATACTCTCAGAAACCAGCATTGCTGATATTATAGCGCGCGAAAACACTTTGATAACCAGCCTGTAATGTGGATAACAAATTCATATTAATGCAATTTTGACTTAAAGTCTATTATTTCCGTATAGAATATATATATTTGTGACATTATGAAAATTACTTATATTTATATGCAACTGATGTACTGCTGCTGTCAGCGTGCAAATGTTAGGCTATAAGTATAAATAAGCGATATTAACGCCTCTTTAGCCACAAGCAAAAGGGGCTTTTTTATAAATAACCACCAAATTCTCGTTATGCAAAGCTTCAGAACAGAACTGGAGAATCCTGTAGTTGAAAAAGATATTATAGACCTTGAACGGAAGATACGCCTGTTCAGGGAAGGTAAGATACACGATGAAAAGTTCAGGAGCCTGCGCCTTGCGCGTGGGGTTTACGGTCAGCGCCAGCCGGGTGTGCAAATGGTACGTATTAAGCTGCCATTTGGTAAAGTTACCTTTAAGCAGTTGCTTACTATTGCCGATATATCTGATGAATACGGCAGCGGCAACCTGCACCTTACTACCCGTCAGGATATTCAGATACATTATGTAAGTCTTGACCGTACGCCCGAGCTTTGGGCAAGGCTTGAGCAGGACGATATTACCCTGCGCGAAGCATGCGGTAATACCGTACGTAACGTAACGGCTGCCCCTACCGCGGGTATAGACCCAAAGGAGCCATTTGATGTATCGCCGTACGCGCATGCCACTTTTGAGTACTTTTTACGTAATCCTATCTGCCAGGAAATGGGCCGTAAGTTCAAAATGTCGTTCTCGGCTACAGATAGCGATGAGGCTTTTAGCTATATACATGACCTGGGTTTCATCCCCAAGGTGAATGCTCAGGGCGAACGCGGCTTTAAAGTATTACTGGCAGGCGGACTCGGCGCACAACCTTTTCTGGCAAGCGCTGTAGATGAGTTTTTGCCTGAAGATCAACTCATTCCATACATAGAATCTGTTATTCGTGTATTTGATCGCTATGGCGAACGTAACAATCGCAACAAGGCCCGTTTAAAATATTTGGTGCAAAAGTTAGGTTTAGATGAAGTTTTACGCCTGGCAAAGGAAGAGCGTGTAGCCAACAAGGTAAAAACGTACCCGATTAACCGCGAAGCGCTCCCCCAGCCAGCTATACCTGATACCACTGTTTACGCTGATGTACAACCCGTAAACCCGTTGCGTTATGAGCAATGGCTGGCTACTAATGTATTTGAACAAAAGCAGGAAGGCTTTTATGGAGTTTATATTAAAGTACCTGTAGGCGATATCGATACAGCCACCGCACGCAAACTGGTTGATATTTTAAAACCGTTGGTTGCTGATGAATTACGCATCACCCAAAACCAAGGGCTGTTATTAAAATACGTACGCAAAGAAGCTTTAACCGCTTTATACAACGGCCTGACCGAATTGGAACTATCAGCGCCGGGTTTTGATAGCGTGGCCGATGTAACCACCTGTCCGGGTACTGATACCTGTAACCTGGGAATCTCCAACAGCATGACCATGGCTCGTGTACTCGAGAATGTGATCTACACCGAGTATGAAGACTTTATTTATAACCGCGAGATCAAGATTAAGATTAGTGGTTGTATGAATTCATGTGGGCAGCATGGTTTGGCACATATTGGCCTGCATGGCAGCTCGCTAAAGGCCGGAACAAAAGTATTGCCTTCGGTACAAGTGATGCTTGGCGGCGGTACAGTTGGCAATGGCGTTGGCCGTGTAGCTGAACGTGTGGTTAAGGTACCTGCAAAAAGGGCTACCAGCGTTTTACGCTCGTTATTGGATGATTACAAAGCAAATTCCATTACCGACGAAACTTATCACGGCTACTATGACCGCCAGGGTAAGGATTATTTTTACCGTTTGCTGAAACCACTTGCAGACCTGACTACCTTAACAGAAGAAGAGTTTGTTGACTGGGGACACGAGGAAACATTTGTTACCGCCATTGGTGTAGGTGAATGTGCCGGTGTGGTTATCGACCTGGTGGCTACATTATTATTCGAATCCGAAGAAAAACTGGGTTGGGCCAATGATGCTTATGCCGAAAGCCGTTGGGCTGATGCTATTTATCACGCTTATAGCGTATTTGTAAGTTCGGCTAAAGCGTTGTTGCTTGATAAGAGTATTAACAGCAGCACACAGGCGGGCGTAATCAATGAGTTTGATGCGCAATACGTAGATTCCGGAGAGTTTAATTTAATCGGTTCGTTTAACGATTTGGTTTTACAGATCAACAAAAACGAACCATCTGAGGAGTTCGCCACCGCTTATTTAGCACAGGCAACTCAATTTTTAAATGATAGCAAGGCAAAAAGGGAGGCTTTGGTAAAATAATGATAAACAACACACAAGATATTACGCCACGCATTACCTTAGTAGGTGCTGGTCCCGGCGATGCGGATCTGATCACCATAAAAGGTATCAAAGCACTTCAAACTGCTGATGTGATTTTATATGACGCTTTAGTAAACGATGAATTGCTCGACCTTGCTCCTGCGCACTCAATCAAAGTTTACGTAGGCAAACGTTCAGGCGATCAAACACATTCTCAAGCCAGCATCAATCAATTAATGGTTGATTATGCTTTTAATTATGGCCATGTGGTTCGCCTTAAAGGTGGCGATCCATTTGTATTCGGTCGTGGATTTGAGGAAATTGAATTTGCAGCACAGCATAATATACAGGCGCAGGTTGTTCCGGGTATTTCAAGTTCCATTGGCGTACCCGAGTTACAACAGATCCCCGTTACACATCGTGGTTTAAGCGAAAGCTTTTGGGTGGTTACCGGCACTACCGCCAACGGTAAAATATCATCAGATTTGATTGATGCCTCAAAAAGCAAGGCTACCGTAGTGGTGCTAATGGGTATACATAAATTGGCTGAAATTACCGAAGTGTTTAAGGCCGAAGGTAAAAGCAGTTTACCCGCGGCGGTAATTCAAAGCGGTACTACTGTTAATGAGAAAATAGCCATAGGCACTGTTGATACCATAGTTGCTGCCGTAGCCGAAAAGCAAATCAGTTCGCCCGCGCTTATCGTGTTCGGCGAGGTGGTATCGCTTCATCCGGAATTTAAAACGATCAAAGCATTGTATGACACAGTTGCCTGAAGATAATAGCGTAAAACCTGTTGAACAGGATAAAGACAGAGGGAATCAACTTTTCCCGGTTTTTATCAAGCTCAATAACTTGCATACGGTGCTTATTGGTGCCGGCAATGTTGGCTTGGAAAAGCTGACGGCCGTACTCAAAAATAGTCCGCGTGCCAGGGTTACCGTTATCGCCAGGACAATACTACCTGAAATTCATGCGCTGGCGTCAAAGTACGCAGGTGTGCAGGTGGTAAATAAAAGCTTTGCTGAATATGACCTGAACACCGCCGATTTGGTTATCGCCGCTACCGACGACAGCGACCTGAACAATTATATTTGCCAGGCCGCGCATGATCGTAAATTGCTGGTCAATGTTGCTGATAAACCCGACCTGTGCGATTTCTATCTGAGTTCTATCGTCCAAAAAGGTGATCTTAAGATCGCTATTTCTACCAATGGCAAGTCGCCTACAGTGGCTAAGCGAATAAAGGAATTCCTTAACCGTGAGATACCGGATGAAATAGATGACACCTTACAGCAAATGAGTGAGTTAAGAAATTCACTTAAAGGAGATTTTGCCTATAAGGTGCGCAAATTAAACGAAGCGACGGCTGTATTAGTTGAATCCAAAAAAGCTAAGCCAGACAATAAGATGTTTGTACGCTGGCTGATCTGGCTAACATCAATAGCGGCTGTGGGCATAAGTGTAGTGTCGCTTTGGTACCGCGAACCGGCATTCCAGAATTATGTAGAGAACATTGACCCGATGTTCTATTATTTCCTGGGCGCTGGTTTTGTGTTTTCAATGATAGACGGCGCTATAGGCATGTCATACGGGGTAACATCTACCACGTTTTCATTATCAATGGGTGTCCCGCCGGCATCGGCAAGTATGGCGGTGCATTTGTCGGAAGTATTAAGCAATGGTATTGCCGGTTGGATGCATTACCGTATGGGTAATGTAAACTGGAAACTATTCAAGCTACTGCTTATCCCGGGTATTATTGGTGCGGTAACAGGTGCTTATCTCTTGTCATCGCTGGAGCATTATGCGCATTATACCAAGCCGTTTGTATCATTATATACATTAATATTAGGTTTGGTTATCTTGTCAAAAGCCTTCAACCGTAAGCCCAAAAAATCGGCTGATAAGATCAAAAAAATATCACTGCTGGGTTTAGGCGGTGGCTTTATTGATGCTGTTGGCGGAGGCGGCTGGGGCTCCATCGTGCTATCAACATTAATAGCGGGTGGCCGTAACGCGCGTTTCTCCTTAGGCACAGTAAAACTGTCGAGGTTTTTTATTGCGTTAATGAGTTCGCTAACCTTTGTAACCATGCTTAACAGTGGGCATTGGCATGCGGTGGCGGGGCTGATCATTGGTAGCGCCGCTGCATCGCCTATCGCGGCAAAAATATCCAATAAAATATCTACCAAGGTAATTATGGTGGCCGTAGGTGTAATAGTAGTGGCTATTAGCCTGCGCAGCATTGTCAATTTTATTATTAAGGTGATTTGAGATGAGTGAGTTGATTAATTATATAAAAGAAGATATTAGCGGACTTGAACCTGTGGAGGCGCTGCGCAAATTAGCGGAACAATTCCCGGGAGAGGTGGTTTTTTCAACCAGTTTTGGCTGGGAAGATCAGGTGATTACCCACATGATCTTCACCAATGACCTGCCGATAAAAATATTTACACTTGAAACAGGGCGGATATTCCCTGAAACCTATTACGTTTGGAACCGCACTATGGAAATGTATGGCAAACCGATATTTGCCTACTACCCTAACCATTCACTGGTTGAGGCGATGGTAAACCAAAAAGGACCAAGCAGTTTTTATGAGTCGGTTGAAAACCGTAAGGAATGCTGCGGCATCCGCAAGATAGAACCCTTAAAACGTGCCCTTGCAGGCAACAAATGCTGGGTAACCGGTATCCGTGCCGATCAATCCGCTAACCGTCAGCATATGGATAACCTGGAATGGGACGAGGTTAACAATATACTCAAGTACCATCCTATTTATAGCTGGGCTTTGGATGATGTAAAGGCATACATCAAGCGATACAACGTACCGTACAATACATTGCATGACAGGGGTTTCCCGAGCATTGGCTGCCAGCCATGCACCCGCGCCGTACAAGAGGGCGAAGATTTTCGCGCCGGACGCTGGTGGTGGGAAGATCAAAGTAAGAAAGAATGCGGCCTTCATGCCGTAAAATAATATATAACCACCAAATGAGTACTAATAACCACCTGGATTACTTAGATGAGCTTGAAGCAGAAGCGATATACATTCTGCGTGAGGTGGCGGGGCAATTTGAAAAGCCCGCGCTGCTTTTTTCGGGCGGTAAGGATTCTATCACCCTGGTACGATTGGCTGAAAAAGCGTTTCGTCCGGGTAAATTTCCATTTCCGCTGGTACATATCGATACCGGACATAATTTTGTTGAAACCATTGACTACCGCGACCGGATGATTGAACGCCTTGGCGAAAAACTGATCATCGGTCACGTTCAGGATTCGATAAATGAAGGTAAGGTAGTTGAACAAAAAGGCAAAAATGCCAGTCGCAACGCCTTACAAACCGTTACATTGCTTGATACAATTGCCAAACATCAATTTGATGCCTGCATTGGCGGCGCCCGTCGTGATGAGGAGAAAGCCCGCGCTAAAGAGCGTATCTTTTCGGTACGTGATGAATTTGGCCAGTGGGACCCAAAACGCCAACGACCTGAGTTATGGAACCTGTACAACGGTAAAATACACAAAGGCGAAAACGTAAGGGTGTTCCCGATCAGTAACTGGACCGAACTCGATGTTTGGAACTACATCCGTCGCGAAAAGATAGAACTCCCTTCCATATATTTTGCACACGAGCGTGATTGTATCACCCGCAATGGCCAGTTAATGGCTGCCTCTCCTTTCCTCAACATGGATGAAGAGGATGTTGTAGAGCGCAGAAACGTACGTTTTCGTACCGTGGGCGATATGACCTGTACAGCAGCTGTTGAATCATATGCTTATCATATTGATGACATCATCAACGAGATCAGCGAATCAAAAATAAGCGAACGCGGCGCACGTATGGACGACAAGGTATCAGAAGCGGCAATGGAAGACCGCAAGAAAGGAGGCTATTTTTAATATGGATATTTTAAAGTTTATAACCGCCGGCAGTGTTGATGATGGTAAAAGCACCCTTATCGGCCGCCTGTTGTATGATAGTGAAGCGATCTTAGCCGATCAGCTAGAGGCGCTGCATGCCTCAAACCGTAAAAATGATGATGGTACCATCGATCTGGCCATCCTTACCGACGGCCTTAAAGCCGAGCGAGAGCAAGGCATTACCATTGATGTGGCTTACAAATATTTTAATACCGATAAGCGCAAATTCATCATTGCAGATGCACCCGGCCATATACAATATACCCGTAACATGGTTACAGGCGCAAGCAACGCCGGTTTGGCCATTATCCTGATCGACGCGCGCAAGGGCGTTATCGAGCAAACTATCCGTCACTCTTTCCTGGTATCCTTATTAGGCATTCCGCAGGTGGTGGTTTGTGTAAATAAAATGGATATGCTTAATTATGATGAGGAAGCTTACAATAAGATAGTGGGCGATTATGAAGCTCTTGCGAAAAAAGTTGAATTAAGCAGCGTTAAGTTTATACCTGTCAGCGCTTTAAAAGGTGACAATATTGTTTATAAATCATTTAACATGCCTTGGTATGCGGGTGAAAGCCTGCTTACTTATCTTGAAAACGTAGACATAAAGGTTGATGTAAAAGCGTCACACGCACGCCTGCCGGTGCAGTGGGTTATACGCCCGCAAACTGATGAACTGCATGATTACCGTGGTTATGCAGGACGGGTGGCAAGCGGCACTTTCAGGGTGAATGATCAGGTTACTGTTTTGCCATCAGGCTTTACAAGCACAATTTCAAAAATTGAACAACTGGACAGGGAGCCGGTGGAAGCTATTACGGGCATGTCAGTAACTATACACCTGGCAGACGATATTGATATAAGCCGTGGCGATTTGCTGGTAAGCAGTGCCGCGCAGCCGCAGGTAGCTCAATTAATTGAGGTCGACTTATGCTGGATGGATACCCGGCCGCTGGATGTTACGCATACTTACCTGGTACAGCACAACAGTAAGGTAACAAAATGCCGTATAAGTGAAGTATTGTATAAGGTGAATATCAACACACTTGAAAAACAGTACGACGAAGAATTTAAATTGAATGATATTGGCCGTATTGTTATAAAAACTGCGGATCCTTTAGCTTTCGACCCATATCAACTCAATAAGGCAAACGGCGGTGCCATTATAATTGATAGCCGTACTAATGTAACCGTAGGTGCGCTCATGCTGCGTTCTGCGGTGGATTAGTTTGAGCAATAGAAATTAGTGAGCAGTGATTAGAGAACAGTCTGTCTGATTTTTAATCACTTTTTTTGCGTCTGATTTTTTGTAAAATCAGTTATAAACAAACCTGGAATTAAACACAAAAAAAGGCTGCAACCAATTAAGGTGCAGCCTCTTTGCTATATATGTTATGGGTTGTAGCTTATTTTACTTGTTGAAAGTAATAAACCGCTGAAGTTGGCGCAACACGTACTAAAATTTCGTCTTTGCTGCTTTTTAAATCTACAAAGTGCTGGATGCCATCACCAGAGTTTAATTCAATTACCTGACCTACAGTATAACCTTTGTAACGGTTGGCAATTTCTTTTTGCGCGCGTGCCGAAATGGCTTTGTAAGCAACTTGTTTGGTTGTACCCATGTATTCACCATTCAGATTGTAAAAAGCGGTCATTTTAACACCGTCTAAAGTAAACTCTGCTTTTTGAGTAGTTTCGGTTACAGTCCAGGTAACATTTTCAGCATCGCGGAAATCAGATTTGAACTGGTTAACAACGGCGTAAGATACGTTTGCGTTTTTGTCGTCGTCCTCTTTAACTTTTTTATCGGCTGCGTAAGCACCTGTAATTAATAAACCGATAATTGCTGGTATAACTAATAACTTTTTCATTGTCTTGTTGTGTTAAATTTTAAATCCACAACAAATATCCAACATAATTATTAATTATTTAAATTATGGACAATTATTATAAATTATTCATAATTAAGTTTATTTAATTTTAAATATTTAAAAATTTAAGCCATTAGATAGTGTAAGTTTTACAATATCTTAATTTTTATTGCAATCTAATAGTGTATATAGTACAATAAGCTTGTCGTCAAAATGTCATAAATGGATTAGGTTAACAGTTTTAGCAGGTGATTTATCGCAGGAAGCATAGGCTTTAAATAGAGAAGGACACTATCTATCCAGTTTCCGGATAAGATCGAGGAACAGGAAAAGGGCTTCCCGCTTTTTGTCTGTCAAATCATAATCTATCTTATTCAACAAATAATCCTCAATATCAAAGTCATTCCGGTGAGGCAACACTTTAAATAACGATAGCCTGTTTTCTAAACCGAACTTTAAAGCCTTGTTAAACTCCTTTACAAAATCAGCAGACATGGGTTTGTTAGCTATCCAGGCGGCGAACACAAACGGCAGGCCCGTAAACTTTTGCCACTCTTCAGCCAAATCATACGCGTATGGGTATTGCTCCGCCTTGCCAAAAGTCCGGTCGCCTATTTGTACAAATGCCGTATAAGGGTCTGAAGGTGTGGCGTAATCTGGAGCATCAGTAATAAGTTCCGGATCGATCTTCCAAAAGTTTTTAAGCAGCACCCGGGCCAGGTTATTTGAGCTGCGCGATTGCGGATCAAGCTGTACGCGCTTAACCTCATGTATATCGCAATTGCTGAATATAAACACCGAAGCGACCGCACCATTGGCGCCAATACAATAGTCGGACACGATATGCCACTCGGGCATATTTAAAGTGGCGGCAACTGGTATCAGGCCGATGTCCGCTCTGTCGTCAATCAGCTTTTGGGCACAATCTGCCGGTATATCTAAACTAAGTTCAATTTTATCAACAAAGTCGGTATGCTGTATACCATATATAAAAGGCGTGGTGTTAGTGTAGCTAACCGCCGAAATTCTAATCTTTTTCACAGATACTTCAAGCCTGCTTTAAGTGCAGGGAATTATTAAAATCAACAATTTCAAATTTTTGCCCGTCATAGGTAACTTTATACAACACCAAATTTTGGTGCGGAAAACTGTCCATTTCGGTAAGCGGGCGCTCGGTTAGCAAACACATTAGTAAACGCATGGCCCGGCCGTGCATACATACTAAAACATTCTTTTCTTCAGGATGAGATAAGATTACCTTTATCGCTTCCTGCTGCCTTAACTTAACCTCGTTAGGGCTTTCACCGCCCTCTATCTTAGCATCAAGGTTACCGTCAAGCCAGTTACGCATCAGGTCTAAAAATGCCGCTTTATTTTCGGGTGTACTGGTCTGGCCTTCCAGCCTGCCCCAGGCCAATTCGTCTAATCCGGCAAGTTTTTCAAAAGGAATATCCAGATCAATGAATTTTTGGATGCTTTGCTGGGTACGCTTTAGTTCAGAAATATAGATCTTATCAAAAGGAACTTGCTTATAAGCCTCATAAAATAAGGCGGCCTGTGCCCGTCCTTCGTCGTTCAAATCAGTGTTCATCCCCCGCCCCTGCACAATCCCCTGCTTATTCAGATCGGTTTGCCCATGGCGGACAATGTATAGTGTTTTTTGTATCATTCTTTCTTTGAGCTGAAAGCGATTTTAGCCTAAAGCTTATATTCTTTTGTAAAATCAGCTATGAGCTTTTACCTTTTCGCTTTCACCTTTCTTCTTTAACCTCAATTAACCACCGGGAGTTTATAAAACTTAGGTTTGATCTCTTCGGCAAACACATGGTCTTTAAAATCGGTAACTACGTTGTATAACGTATCACGTTCAATTGGGTGGCGGCCAACTTGTTTTATCAGCTCGACCAACTCCTTAGTGCTCATGGCCGGGTGCTGCTCTTCTGCACCAGCCATGGAGTATATTTTCGTGGTATCATCAAGTGTACCATCAATATCGTCCACCCCAAAGTTCAATGAAAGCTGCGCGGTGTTCCTGCTGATCATGGCCCAGTAAGCCTTTATATGATCAAAATTATCCAGGTAAATACGCGCGATGGCGTAATTACGCAGATCTTCCAGCGCAGTTGATTCCGGCACATCAGACATCTGGTTATCCTGGTTGCGGAATTTTAGCGGGATAAACGTTTGGAAACCGCCAGTTTTATCCTGTAATTGGCGCAGGCGCTCCATATGGTCAACCCGGTGCCAGTACCTTTCAATATGCCCGTACAGCATGGTAGCGTTTGAGCGCATGCCCAGTTTATGCCATTCCTCGTGTATTTGCAACCACTGGTCGCCGGTACATTTGTCTTTAGCGATCAGGTCACGCACTTCCGGATGAAATATCTCCGCGCCACCACCCGGCATTGATTCCAATCCGGCATCCTTCATCAGTTGCATACCGGTGGCGTAATCAATTTTAGCTTTTTTGAATATATAATGGTACTCAACAGGCGTTAAGGCCTTTACATGCAGATCTGGACGATGCTGCTTGATGCGGGTAAAAAGTTCGGTGTAAAAAGGCAGATCATATTGCGGCAATACACCGCCTACTATATGTACTTCGGTAACCGGCTCGTTATCGTATTTCTTCACTATGTCGAGCATTTCGTCCATAGTATACTCCCACCCCTCGCCACGCTGTTTTATCAGGCGCGAGTAAGAGCAGAATTTACAATCGTACACACATAAATTAGTGGGCTCAATATGAAAGTTACGGTTAAAATAAGTTTTATCGCCGTGTTTGGCGTTGCGTATATAATTCGCTAAAGTGCCAAGATAGCCGAGTTCAGCTTTTTCATATAACAGCACACCCTCGTCAAAGCTGATGCGTTGCAGGTTGAGTACCTTTTGTGCAATGTCTTTTAAATCAGCAGATAAGTTAGTATCATTCAGTAATACCTGTAAACTATCTGAGTTTTGCATTCAATAAAAGTTTTACCAAAGGTAGTAAAATGTGCAAAACTTATCGTTAAACCAGCTCCCTTATTCCTTAAAGAACGCTGTAATTGACATTGTTTTTACATAGGCGTTGCCACATGCATTAGCTATGAGCAGCTTTAGTTTTTCCTTTTAACATAGGTTGATGAAAAGCCATCGTTTACATTATCAGCCAGTATAATAGTGTCCTTAACCATTTTGGTAACAACAAGCGGAATTTCATTTTCACTATTGTCCGGCTTAATAATATAAAGTGAATCAGCGGAGTAGATTGTTTTGTCTTTTACCAACGAGAAATGATAACCCCGGGTCGCTTCGTTGTTCTTAAAAAACAGCAGTTCATCATCTTTAAACTCTAGATGTAATATATAACGGGCGGTTTCGGGTGTGATAGTTACTCCGGCGAAGCCGCCTGTGGTTTTCTTCCAGTCCCATGCGCCCTTCAGGTTTGCTAAACTGATACTTTCCGTCTCAATGGGTAGCTTAGCTGTTTTACATGAAAATAAAGTTAGAACTGCTAAAAAAGCAATTATTGCATTTTTCATTATCCGGATTTTTTATCAATACGTACATTTACCGCGCAACGCTACGAATATACTATGAAGATCGAAACCATTGCCATACATGCCGGCAACCATCCAGATAAAGCCTCGGGGTTAGTTATACAACCCATCACCACATCAACAACCTTTACCCGAAATGCTGAAGGTGAATATCCGTCAGGGCATATATACAGCCGTTCGTCAAACCCTAACCGGACATCCTTAGAGCATGTTTTGGCACAACTTGAGGGTGGCGTTGATGCGGCGGCATTTTCATCAGGCAACGCGGCGGGCATGGCCGTGTTTCAGTCATTACAACCGGGCACACACATTATTTTGCCTGATGATATGTACCATGGCCTGCGCAACCAGGTAAAAAACTTGTTTGCCGGCATTTTAGAGTTCGATTTTATTGATGTGAATGATGAAACGGTTTTACAACAGCACATCAAACCAAATACAGGTATTATCTGGATTGAGACACCATCAAACCCGCTGTTAAAACTTACCGATATAAAAAAAGTGGTTAGCATAGCTCATGCTAAAGGTATAATAGTAGTGTGCGATAACACCTTTGCGACACCTATATGCCAGCAACCGCTTATATTGGGCGCCGACCTGGTGATGCACTCCTGCACTAAATATTTTGGTGGCCACAGCGATTTAATGGGCGGCGCGCTGATAACTGCTAAGAAAGATGATTGGTGGCAAAAAATCCGCCAGGTGCAAGAAATGGGCGGCGCTATCCCCTCGCCCACAGATTGCTATTATTTAGTGCGCAGCTTAAAAACTTTACCTTACAGAGTACGCGGCCATGTTAGCAACGCGCAACACCTTGCCGAATTTTTAGAACGACATCCAAAAGTTGAGCAGGTAATGTACCCGGGACTTGTATCGCATCCGCAGCATGAGTTGGCATCAACGCAAATGAGTTTGTACGGCGGCATGCTGTCTTTCCTGGTAAAAGGCGGGCAAAACGAAGCTGGCAGAGTAATTAACGCCCTGAATTTATTTACCCAGGCAACCAGTTTAGGCGGGGTTGAAAGTTTAATAGAGCATCGTGCGCTGGTGGAAGGTCCGGATACTAAAACGCCTTTTAATTTACTCAGGGTATCTGTCGGCTTAGAGCATATTGACGATTTGATAGCCGATATGAAACAGGCTTTAGAAAGTTTTTAGCAATAAAAACAAATTAAATTTGGAGGCAAATGTTTTTTTAACATACATTTGCAACAATATTTGGTAGCAAATATTTAAGATCAACACCCCTCAAAAAGGTTTGGTTTATAAAGAAGCGGCGAGAGAACAGGCTCAATTACCCGCTGGCAACCCTTCAGCAACTGAAGAAGGTGCCAATTCCTGCCCCGGAAGAATAACCCCGGGAAATATAAATTAACAAACGAAATGAAATATTTATTTAGCATTCCTGAAAACGTACTACAGCATAATCAATATGGTTTAAACCCTTATTGCTGTATGTGTATGTGTTGCTGCTAAGCCACACCATTAAGCACGCTGAACTTCATTTTTGTAATTCGCGTGTAGCCATTAGGGATTATTACATCCTGTTGCTAAACAAAAACATTAACCTTTTTTAAAATTAAAATCTTAAAAACCATGTCTGCTACAAACCTTAAATTCGAAACATTACAATTACACGCCGGTCAGGAAGTTGATGCCGTTACAGGTTCACGCGCTGTACCGCTATATCAAACTACATCTTACGTATTTAACAGTGCTGAGCATGGCGCCAACCTATTTGCTTTAAGGGAATTCGGTAACATATATACCCGCCTGATGAATCCTACTACCGATGTGTTTGAGAAACGCGTCGCGGCATTAGAAGGTGGTGTAGCAGCTTTGGCTACATCATCGGGCCAGGCAGCACAGTTTTTAGCGCTTAACAATATTCTGCAAGCGGGCGATAACTTTGTTACCTCGCCATTTTTATACGGCGGTACTTACAATCAGTTCAAAGTATCATTCAAAAGGTTAGGTATCGAAGCTCGTTTTGCCAAAAATGATTCGGCAGAAAGCATTGAAGCCTTAATTAATGAGGGTACCAAAGCTATCTATCTCGAAACGATCGGTAACCCGGGATTTAACATTCCTGATTTTGAAAAAATAGCAGCCGTTGCCAACAAGCACGATCTGCCTTTAATAGTTGACAATACCTTTGGCGCTGCCGGTTACCTGTTCCGCCCGTTGGAGCATGGTGCGCATGTAGTAGTACAA
Organism: Mucilaginibacter defluvii; assembly: GCF_039543225.1. Classification (NCBI taxonomy): domain Bacteria; kingdom Pseudomonadati; phylum Bacteroidota; class Sphingobacteriia; order Sphingobacteriales; family Sphingobacteriaceae; genus Mucilaginibacter; species Mucilaginibacter defluvii. The sequence continues at coordinate 454,677 of NZ_BAABJI010000002.1, read as the reverse complement.
TCAGCCACTAAATGGATTGGCGGGCATGGCACCAGCATAGGCGGCGTTATTGTTGATGGCGGTAATTACAACTGGGGCAATGGTAAATTTTCGCAATTCACCCAACCGTCCGACGGTTATCATGGCTTGATATTTAATGACGTGTTCGGCATTGGCGGCCCGTTTGGTAATATTCAATATATTATTCGCGCCCGTGTTGAAGGACTGCGTGATTTTGGCCCGTCGCAGTCACCATTTAATTCATGGTTATTGATCCAAGGTTTAGAAACGCTATCGCTGCGCGTGCAACGCCATGTTGACAACGCGCTCGAACTGGCCAAATGGCTTGAGCTGCATCCGTTAGTTGCCAAAGTAAATTATCCGGGCCTTACATCTTCACCTTACCACGAACTGGCTAAAAAATACTTAAGCAATGGCTTCGGAGCCGTTTTGTCCTTTGAAGTTAAGGGCGAAAAGGCAAATGCCACGGCGGTAATTGATAATCTTAAACTGGTAAGCCATTTGGCTAACGTGGGCGATGCCAAAACTCTGATCATCCAACCATCTGCAACCACGCATCAGCAATTAAGTGATAATGAACAGCTTGCGGCCGGTGTTACACCCGCATTGTTGCGTGTAGCTGTCGGTATTGAACATATTGATGATATAAAAGCTGATTTTGAGCAGGCTTTTGCCAAAATTGAACAAAAAGAACCAAGCCTTACATAGGCTTTTGATTATAGTTTTAAAATGCTTCCGGCGTAAAGCCGGAAGCTTAATAATAAGAAATGAGTACTGAAATATACAGGCATAAACAAAAATTCACACTTGAATCGGGCAAGGAGCTGCGCCAGTTGGAAATAGGTTTTAATACCTATGGCAAGCTTAACCAAAACCGTGATAATGTAATTTGGGTATGCCACGCGCTTACAGCCAATTCGGATGTGCTTGATTGGTGGAAAGGACTGTTTGGCGCCGAAGACTTTTTTAATCCGGAGGAGCACTTTATTGTATGCGCCAATATATTGGGTTCTCCATATGGCTCAACCAATCCTTTAAGCGTTAACCCGGTAACCGGGCAGCCTTATTATCTGGCTTTCCCGGAGATTACGATACGCGATATGGTTAAAGCTCATCGTCTGTTGGCCACGCATTTGGGCATCAATAGTATCGAAGTTTTAATAGGCGGATCATTAGGCGGACAGCAAGCCATGGAATGGGCCATCACGGAACCTGGAAAGATCAAGAACCTGATACTCATTGCCACAAACGGTAAACACTCACCATGGGGCATTGCCTTTAACGAGTCGCAACGTTTGGCCATCAGTACCGACCGCACCTTTTATGCCAATACACCACGCGGCGGCGAAAAAGGCCTGAAAGCCGCGCGTAGCATGGCTTTACTTTCATACCGTGGATATAAGGCATACAATATCACTCAGCAGGAAGATAGTAACAACCTTACCGATGGCTATAAAGCATCGAGCTATCAAAATTATCAGGGCCAAAAACTGGTAAACAGGTATAACGCCTACAGCTACTGGTACTTAACCAAGGTTATGGATTCGCACAACGTTGGCCGTAACCGTACCAGTGTTGATAAAGCGCTGAGCCTGATCACAGCCAAGACACTGGTTATCGGCATAACATCCGACCTGTTGTTCCCGATTGAAGAGCAGCGGTATTTATTTCAGCACATACCTAAGGCTGCATTTGCCGAGTTCGACTCATTTTACGGGCACGACGGATTTTTAATTGAAACAGAAGCATTAACAAATATTATCAGATCATTCCTGAAAACTGACGTTAAGGGAAAAATTATTGAATTGCAACAAACAGCATAATGAGCAAAAAACTTACTATTGGTTTATTTGGTTTCGGCGTGGTTGGACAAGGTTTGTACGACATCATCAAAACAAAGAACCTGAACCTGGAGATCGTAAAGATCGCTATTAAAAACCCTGAAAAGAAACGTACCCTGCCTGCCGATTTATTCACTACGGACAGGAATGAGATATTAAGTAACCCTGAAATAAACACGGTTATAGAGTTGATAAACGACACCGAAGCGGCTTTCCAAATTGTTGCTACCGCTTTAAAATCAGGTAAGAATGTGGTATCGGCCAGTAAAAAGATGATTGCCACGTACCTCGAGGAACTGTTAGCCATTCAGCATGAACACGGCACATCTTTACTTTATGAAGGCGCCGTATGCGGTAGTATTCCGATCATCCGTAACCTGGAAGAGTATTATGATAATGAGTTACTGCACTCTATCTGCGGTATCTTCAATGGTTCATCAAACTACATACTTTCAAAAGGTTACCTGGAAAACCTGGACTACGCAAGCGCTCTAAAACAAGCGCAAGAACTCGGCTTTGCCGAAACCGACCCTACTATGGACGTAGGCGGCTACGATGCTAAATTTAAACTGGTTATAGCTGCCGCGCATGCTTACGGTGTGGTGGTTAACCCGGATGATGTGCTGAACATTGGCATACAAAACCTTTCGGCAAACGATCTGCAATATACCCGCGAAAAGAACCTGAAAATAAAACTGGTTCCGGTTGCTAAAGAACTGGATGACCGCCATGTAGCCCTTTTTGTTTTGCCGAAACTGGTAACAGAAAGTGAATTTTTGTACAATGTGGAATACGAATACAATGGCGTTATAGTTCAAGCAGCCTTTGCCGATCAGCAATTCTTTTTCGGTAAAGGAGCCGGCGGCCATCCTACCGGCGCGGCTGTATTGTCGGATGTTGCAGCCCTGCGTTACGACTATCATTATGAATACAAAAAAGCCAAGGAAAAAGGCAGCCTTACATTTACCAACGATATTAAGCTAACTGTTTACCTGAGATATACAGATGAGAGCCTGGTTAAAGACCTTGATTTTGAACACATTTTTGAAAGCTACACGTCTGACGGTTTTAAATATGTTATCGGCAAAGTTAAACTGCAAAATCTGATCGATAATCAAAACCGCATTGCTGAAAGTAAAGCGTTCGTGGCCTTTGCCGATCAGTTGACGGGCGTAACCTTAGCTAAAGTAACTACACAGGCAGCCGAATTGGTATAACCCATCTGCTTGTACTTAAACAAAAGCTCAGGAAGTTCCGGAGCTTTTGTTTGTTAGCTTTTGATTAAACGCTGTATCTCGTCCAGTTTCATCAAAGCTTCAACCGGGGTGAGTGTGTTTACATCAAGATTGTTCAATGTATCCCGTATCTTAACCAGCACCGGGTCGTCTATGGAGAACATTTGCATTTGCACCGCCTGCTTCTGCACCTTACGGATACTTTCCTTAATATGCTCACCTCCTGTGCGTTCCGCTTCCAGTTTCTTAAGTATTTCATTAGCACGACCGAGCACCTTTGGCGGCATACCGGCCAGCTTAGCCACATGTATACCAAAACTATGCTCACTCCCACCAGGCACCAGTTTACGCAGGAATATGATCTGCTGGCCAACCTCTTTTACTGATACATTAAAGTTTTTGATGCGGTTGAAAGAATTGCTTAATTCATTTAACTCATGGTAATGTGTGGCGAACAAAGTTTTAGCCTTAGCTGATGGATGATTATGCAGGTACTCGGCAATAGCCCAGGCGATGGATATACCATCATACGTTGAAGTACCACGCCCTATTTCATCCAATAAAATCAAACTTCGGTCAGAAATATTGTTTAAAATACTGGCCGTTTCATTCATCTCCACCATAAAGGTTGATTCGCCGGAGGACAAATTATCCGACGCACCCACGCGGGTAAATATCTTGTCGACAAGCCCGATGGTAGCATCTTTAGCGGGTACAAAACAACCCATCTGCGCCATCAGCACTATAAGGCCGGTTTGCCTAAGCAAGGCCGACTTACCCGCCATGTTAGGGCCGGTGATGATAATTACCTGCTGCGTTTCCGAATCCAGGTAAACATCGTTGGTGATATATGATTCGCCCAGAGGCAAAGTTTTTTCTATAACCGGATGCCGGCCGCCTTTTATGTCGATCAGCCTGCCCTCGTTTATAACCGGCTTGGCATAATGATTTTTAATGGATATGTGCGCAAAGTTTAACAGCACATCCAGGCGGGCAATAAGTTGCGCGTTTAACTGTATCGGCTTGATGTATTCAGCAAGTGAATAAAGCAGGTCGTTGTACAACTGCGTTTCAATTACTAATATCTTTTCTTCAGCACCTAATATTTGCTCCTCATACTCCTTTAGTTCGGGGGTAATGTAACGCTCCGCATTTACCAACGTTTGTTTGCGTATCCATTCAGTTGGTACCTTGTCGCGATGCGAGTGCGTAACTTCGAGGTAGTAACCAAATACATTATTAAACGATACTTTGAGCGACGGTATGCCGGTTATTTCCGCCTCGCGCTTCTGTATCTCTAACAAATATCCTTTGCCGCCGAACGCTATTTTACGCAAGCGGTCAAGCTCCTCATTTATACCCTCGTTGATTACAGATCCTTTTATTAACGCGATAGGTGGTTCTGGGTAAAGTTCTTTCTCGATCTTCTCACATATATAAAAACACGGATTTAACTGTGCGCCAATGGTTTGCAGGGGTTGGCTTCCTGATGCCTCGCTGATCTTTTTTATTTCGCTGGTGGCTTGCAATGCTTTCTTTAGCTGGCAAATCTCCCGCGGGTTGGCTTTTTGTAATCCGATTTTTGAAATTAAACGCTCCAGGTCGCCGATCTGCCTCAGGTGCTGCTGCAAATTTTCCCGCAGCTCTTCGTGCTCAATCAGGTGTTCAACAACGTTAAGGCGATCATTTATAGGCTTTAGCTCCTTCAATGGCATCACAATCCAGCGGCGCAGCAAGCGGGCACCCATGGGCGAGCAGGTGTTGTCGAGCACATCAACCAGGGTATGCGCATTTTCATTAGCCGAGCCAACCAATTCCAGGTTACGGATGCTAAAGCGGTCGAGCCACAAATAGCGGTCTTCCTCTATCCGGCTGATGGCTGATATATGCTGCAGATTACGATGCTCAGTTTCATTAAGATAATGCAGCGCCACGCCGGCAGCTATTATACCCAGGTTCAGTTTATCTATGCCAAACCCTTTAAGCGATTGTACGCCAAAATGTTTAAGCAGCGTCTCGTAAGCATAGTCGCCGCTGTATGGCCACTCATCAAGCGAATAAGTATAAAAACGGTCGCCATAAGTGTCCTTAAAATCATGCTGGCGGCTCTTAGGATAAATTACCTCGCTTGGTGAAAAACTTTGCAGCAGCTTATCAATATAGCCGCTGTTGCCTTGCGCCGTTAAAAACTCACCTGTAGAAATATCAATCAGCGCGATGCCGATGCTATTCTTTTCAAAATACAAAGAGGCGAGATAGTTGTTGCTCTTTTGCTGAAGGATGTTATCACTAACGGCCACACCGGGTGTAACCAGTTCGGTAACGCCGCGTTTAACAATAGTTTTGGTAGTTTTGGGGTCTTCCAACTGATCGCATATCGCTACACGCTGACCTGCCCTTACCAGCTTTGGCAAATAGGTTTCCAACGAATGGTGCGGAAAACCGGCCAACTCGATATGTGTGGCGGCACCGTTTGCACGTTTGGTAAGCACTATACCTAAAATACCGGCTGCCTTAACTGCGTCTTCACCAAACGTTTCATAAAAATCGCCCACACGGAACAGCAATAGCGCGCCCGGGTACTTCGCCTTTATGGCGTTGTACTGCTGCATTAAAGGGGTTTCTTTTGTAGTTGCTTTTGCCAAATCTGTTACCTCGGTTTTTAACCTGATAAAGTTAGCCTCTTAACCCGACTTTATTGGGTTTGTTGAAAAATGGTTTTTATTAACAATCTGCACGATTAACCGCAAAACTATATGTAATGGGTGTTTTCACCCTTTTTAGTTGCGTTTAAAGTGTACCCATTATGGGTTATACAACTCACGGCAAAACACAGCCGTGTGATTAATTTTACAACGTGGTAATACCTAATACCCATCACATTAGCAGTTTTCTCACATCTACCTATAAGCTTTATGTATTGCCCGCGGTTTGTGCTTGAACCGCGGCGCAAACATAAAGTTCATCCAATCCATCTTGTTAATATAACACCATGTTTTGGTAAAATAATAATGCTGCAAGGCGGTAATTTAACAGCGATAAATTAAAACCTTAAATGAAACGCATTTACTACCTGCTTACTCCCGCTCTCATCATCTTTTTCACTTCGTTTACCAATAACTACGGATGGACGCCGTTGCTTGATAACAAGTTAAGCAAATGGGAAACTTACTTAAGCTATCGGCATAAGGATGGCTACAAGGGCGCAATGCCGGTTGACAAAAACGGTAAACCTGTAAAACCTATCGGCTATAATAATGATAAGACCGGCGTATTCACCCTTGTAAAAAATAGCACGCAACCGATATTACATGTTAGCGGCGAGGTTTACGGGTGCTTGTACACCAGGCAGTCCTTCAAAAATTATCGTTTAAAACTGAAGGTAAAGTGGGGAGATAAAAAGTGGGTTCCGCGGTTAAACGAGCCCAAAGATTCGGGTGTTATTTATCACTCCAACGGAGAAGCGGGTGTAGACTACTGGCGATCATGGATGCTTGGCCAGGAAATGCAGGTAATGGAAGGCGGCTGCGGCGATTACTGGTGCATTGCTTCATCAGCGGGTTACATTAAAACTAAAAAAACACCGGCTAAAAAAGACACCATGGTATACGACCCGGCAGGTGTAAAAACATTTATGGGTGCAGGCAATAATTTTGTACAGCAAAGCCATAATTACGAAAAGCCAAATAATGATTGGAATACTCTTGAGCTAATATGCTTTGGCGACAAAAGCCTGCACATATTAAATGGCCATGTTGTTATGGCGCTGAGCGGCTCATCATACAAAGATGGCGACACCTACAAACCACTTACTGGCGGGCGGTTGCAAATTCAGAGCGAGGCGGCTGAGGTCTATTATAAAGACATATATATTAAACCGATTAAGTCACTGCCTAAAAATTATCAAAAATATTTTTAACAGAACTGTCTGCAAATGCTTGCATTTTATAATGATAAACATTTACTTTGTATTTAAAAGTACTTTTTAAATATGAAATTCATTAAATTTTATTTCATTCTCTTTATAACACTCTTTCTGGTTGAGTGCCTGATTGCGCTTTACGTTAACGATTCCATCATCCGCCCCTATTTTGGCGATCTGCTGGTTGTAATTATGGTGTATTGTTTTGTGAAGACCTTCTTCCATATCAGCCCTGTTCGTGCTGCCTTTGGATCCCTGACTTTTGCTTACCTGGTTGAGTTTAGTCAGTACATGAACTTAGCCGCGCGGCTCGGCCTGCAACATTCGAAATTAGCCGTAACTGTAATGGGGTATGCTTTTTCATGGGTGGATATGCTGGCGTATACGCTCGGCGCCATCATCGTTATCATCATTGAAAAGCAAAGAGGCAACACATTTAAAGCCAGCATTATATGAGAACTTTCGTAGCTAAAGATTCAATAGTGCGACAAATTTGGGGAAATGCAGATACGGTACTTTTTATATTTGCCGGTGCCGCATCAGAATTCTCGCTTAACAAAGCGGTAGACTGGTTATATTACACAGGTAAGTTACCTGCTGATCCTTTAGACCGTCTCTTTTCAACAGTAGCTTATTCACGTTCGATCATATTTGCTGATGAGGATGTAGCGCTTCAGGCTATTAACAGAATAACCGCCATACACCAGGGCGTTGAGAAAAGCCGCGGCTCGCAAATACCTGATTGGGCTTACCGCGATGTCTTGTTTATGTTGATAGATTATTCTATCCGCTCGTTTGAATTATTGGAACGCAAGCTCACTCCCAGGGAAAAACAGGAAGTTTTTGATGTGTTTTACCGTATGGGTATGCAAATGAGCCTTAAGCAGCTACCAGCATCACATACTGATTGGTTGATTGCCCGGCAAGAGCACCTGGAGCAAAACCTCATAAAAAGCGAATTCAGCATTGACCTGTATAAACAGTATAAAAAACATTTGGGCTGGTTGCGCTATCATATTATGCTGGGCGTACAATCTATATTAGTCCCAACAGTAGTAAAGCAGCACCTTGGTTTAAATAACGCGCTTTGGATTAAACCGGTGCTATTCGTCTATAAAAAACTGAAGTATGTAAACCTGGCGGCGCTGGCAAAAAACCTTTTATTGCCTGTTAAGTATAAACAGCAAATAGCCCAGCTTAATGTACGGTAATGTCGGCAATTTGTAAAACTGAACGGTTTATAAACTATATTGCCCGCAGCTCCGTACATCATTTAAATAACAATCATGATGAGAAAGATTTGGATAATGGTGATCGCCTTACTGATTGCCGCCATAAATGTAAATGCACAATCGAAAGCTAAAACCGAAAAAGCTACATTTGGTATGGGTTGCTTTTGGTGTACCGAGGCAATATTTCAGCAATTAAAGGGTGTTAAAAAAGTGGAGTCCGGTTATTCGGGCGGTACGGTGTCTAATCCTACCTATGAAGACGTGAGCAGCGGCCAAACCGGCCATGCCGAAGTAATTCAAGTTACTTATGATCCGGCCGTGATCAGCTATAAAGACCTGCTGGAAGTGTTCTGGAAAATGCATGATGCAACTACACTTAACCGCCAGGGTGCTGACGTAGGCACACAATACCGTTCGGTGATATTTTACAGCAACGCTGACCAAAAAGCATTAGCCGAAAAATATAAAAATGAGTTAAACGCGCAAAATGCCTTTGGCAAGCCGGTAGTAACCCAGATTGCACCACTGAAAAACTTTTATAAAGCCGAGGATTATCATCAAAACTATTATAAGCTGAATGGCTCACAACCATATTGCCGTATAGTTATTAAGCCAAAGATGGATAAACTCGAGAAAATTTTTAAAGATAAGCTCAAGTAAAAAAAGCGCGCACTGCCCCATATTTTTAACACTTGTTGCGGCGTATTATTTTAATTTACATATTGAAACCCATTTATATAGATAAATTATGATAAACGTAAATGAATATTTTGAAGGCGCTGTTAAATCGCTTGCCTATACTTCTGCCGAAGGTAAATCAACTATAGGTGTTATTGAGCCGGGTGAGTATGAATTTGGCACATCACAGCACGAAACCATGAAGGTAATTGAAGGCACGTTGCATGCCCTGCTACCGGGTGGTGAATCAACGTGGCAGGCATATACAAACGGCGAATCGTTTGAAATTGAAGCCAATCAAAATTTCAAAGTTAAAGCCGACACACAGGTTTCTTACCTCTGTAAATACCGCTAAATAAAAACGCCGCTTAATTAAAGCGGCGTTTTTATTTAATACTTAGTTTTATTTAGATAATAAGTTTCGCTACGCCCCCATCAGCACGTAAAGCGCTGCCGTTGGTAGCGGCTGATAACGGGCTTGCCACGTAAGCTACCAGGTTTGCAATTTCATCAACACTGGCAAAGCGCTGTATCAATGATGTTGGGCGTGCCGTTTTGAAGAAATCGCGTTCAGCGTCTTCAAGCGTAACTCCTTGGCCTTGGGCTAATTGACTAACAAACTCATTTACCCCTTCTGAACGTGTCGGCCCGGGCAGTACCGCGTTTACGGTAACATTAGTTCCCTTAGTTAGCTCGGCAAGGCCGCGGCTAATGGTTAGCTGGGCGGTTTTCGTTGTGCTGTAGTGTATCATTTCCTCGGCCACGTTTATGCCTGATTCGCTGGAAATAAATATTACGCGCCCCCAGTCCTTTTTAAGCATCTTTGGGAAGTAATGCCTTGACAGCCTGACACCGCTTAATACGTTAACTTCAAAAAAGCGCAGCCATTCCTCATCGCTAATTTGCTCAAATGGTTTCGGCTCGAATATACCCGCGTTGTTAACCAGTATATCTACTTCGTCAACAGCTGCAAGTAATGCATCCACATCGTTTGCGCTCGCAAAGTCCGCAGCTACGCCGCTTACATCAGCGCCGGGCACTTCTTGTTTTAACTTCGCTACAGCATCATCAAGTTTTTGCTGATTGCGGCCATTAATAATAACCCTGGCCCCTTCTGTAAGTAGTCGTTTTGCTATGGCATATCCAATGCCTTGAGTAGAACCGCTAACCAAAGCAGTTTTTCCTTTTAACTGTAAATCCATGTTTGTAAATGTTTATGCATTGCTTTTTGCAATGCGTATTCAAATTAACATACAGTTGCCGTCAGTTTTGTTATTGTAGTGTAAAGCCTTTAGCCGACGGATTATTTACAGTCAACCTTATCATATACTACTGTATAATCTGCCTTGGCATCTGTAACCTGGCGGCCATCTTTAGCATTCACCTTAAACGGTTTCTGTAAAAGTTTATCACCCGGAAAACTGAATTCTACCGCCATAGTATCCTTCATTCCTTCCTGCATAAATGTCCATACCGCTTTGATGATGTTACCGTCCTGAGTCCCTTCCAGTGTGCCCTTGCGCGCATCCTTTTCTTTCGGCAGCCATTGCATATCGCCGGTAACTTTATTGCCGTCTATCATCAAATGTACTTTAGTACTATCCTGCTTTTGGGTTCCTTCAGTATTTAAAAAACATATATGGCCGGGCGCAGCCGCTTGCGCTGTGGTATCATTGTTCGCGCTATCTGCCGCTATACTATCAGCAGTTTTTGTGTTTGGGTTTGAGTTGCAGGCTGCGAAGGCCGCTGTAATTGCTAAAATTGGAAGATATTTAAATTTCATGGTAATAGTGATTATGTACTTTGATACAATCCAGCATGCTAATTGTTGAGTTCAAATAACTGATTTAATTTTCATGACCAGGCATTTTTGGCATAGTTATAGCATAGGTTAATACAAATAACTTAAAAGAAAAAAATTATGAAACGAGTAAGTTTAATAGCATTGGCAGTAAGCGCAACATGTGCGTTTGGCTATGCAAAAGTTACCACAGATCAGAATAACAATACTAACCGTACACCTATAGCCTATCATCAAATTGATGGCATGCAGCAAGACACTGTTCCTGCAACTAAGAAAGGTACCACTAAACAGGTTAGGCCAGGCTCAACCACGCCTGGTACAACACCAGTAAACCCGGCTAATCCGAGCCCGACAAGCCCGAATACCAACCCGGTAAATCCGGCTAATCCAACGGCGCCTACAACAACGCCTAACACAACACCGGCGCCAACTAGTCCAGCGAGCCCGACGGTACCACCAACAACTACTAGTCCGACTACGCCACCGACTACGAGTCCAACGGCGCCAACAACTAGTCCGACTACGCCGACTACAAGCCCAACCACTTCACCAACAGGTAGCGGGACAGGTATGGGAACTGGTACAACCGGCGGCGGTATGTCACCTCAGAAATAATATAATATGAGCAGCGCAATCTATGCGCTATATGGAAAAGCGGTACAGTAAATCACTGTATCGCTTTTTTGTTACTTGCTTTTACAGAAACATCCGCGAGAAAAATGTTAAAAACATGATTTTGTGCATAAAAAACGTTCAAAAAATGCTTGTTGCTATTCTTTTGTTTAATGCAAAGGTTTATGTTTGTTTCAAACAAATAATGTAAAATCAACATTTACTTAGTAGAAACAAATTAAAATCTAGTTATGGCAACAAAAAGCGAAGGCGCAATCACCGCCTATTCAGTAAAAACCAAAACCAAAAACGTTCCAATCATTGATCCGGTAATCGACGTAAAAGCTGGTCGCTACATTGCAACCGGTAAAGATAAAGACGGTAATAAACTTGCCGCCATACTTGGTAAGGCTAAAGCTGAAGAGCACATTAAAAATGGTGCAGCTAAAAAAGGTTCAGGCTGGGAATAATCACCAAAGAGAACACACCGAAAAAAAATGCCCGTAAAAATTACGGGCATTTTTTATTTATTACGAATTTATATACTTAGATCGATTTAGCTAATGTTCAAAATAAAAGACACATTGAATGATGTGCCTTTCTATTAGGTTTGCGATTGGTATTTCGTTGTAAATATGCGCATTAAGGATAAATTTCGCAACTGAGGATGTAATAAGTTCTCCACATTTCCGTTTTACTGATTTACCTTTCAGCACTACAGGTACTTACATGTTAACAAAATTGTCTGTTAAAATTTTTCCTCGATACCTAAACCAAACAGCGCGAAATCGTACTTAACGGGATCATCGGCATCAAATTCCTTTAATTTATTGGTGAGTTCAACGGCGGTTTGCCAATCCGTTTGCTTTCTGGTTATCAACAACAATTTGCGGGCTACCCTATTCACGTGCAAGTCGCAGGGACAAATCAAATCAGCAGGCTTTATGCGATTCCAGATGCCAAAGTCAACCCCACAGCTATCCTTCCTTACCATCCAACGCAAAAACATATTCAACCGCTTACAGGTTGATTTTTGTGAGGGCGACGATACATGTTTCTTTGTACGATGCGGATAATCAGGCAGCGAAAAAAAGTATGACCTGAAATAATTTAAAGCCATCTCCGCATTCCAATCAACCGAACCCGAGGGCATAAAAGCATCTTCTAATGAATCAAACCGCTCATAATGCTGCCTGAAGAAAGCTATAAAATACAGCGTATCAATGTCATTAAATGTGCGGTGCTTAAAGTTGAGCAGTTTTTTCAGGTCGGGTTCCTCATGGTTTATAATGAAATCATAGGGCGCGCCATCCATCAGGCTGATCAACTCCTTACATTTTTTAATGATGGTTCCCCTTTGCCCCCAGGCCAACGTAGCCGCCCAAAATCCCATGATCTCAATATCCTGCTTTGTAGTAAACATATGTGGTATGCTTACCGGGTCAGGTGTTATAAATTCAGGACGGTTGTATTGTGCAACTTTAGCGTCGAGGAAAACTTTGAGCCCCCCTTCCCCCTGAAGGGGGAGTTCTTGAAACTTGCTTATGAGCATAAATCAGGGTTCCCCTTTAGGGGTTAGGGGTTTAGTGCTTGTTTTAAATCATCCAGTAAATCATCAATATCTTCCACCCCTACGCTCAGGCGCAACAGGCTGTCAACCACGCCTACTTTTTCGCGTATGTCTTTTGGTATGGAGCCATGCGTCATGGTAGCCGGGTGATTAATCAATGATTCTACACCGCCCAATGATTCGGCCAAAGAGAATACCTTGAATGAGGATGCGATTTTAAAGGTATCATCTAACGTAGCATCTTTAAGGGTGATGGAGATCATGCCGCCAAAATCGCGCATCTGCTTTTTGGCTACTTCGTGGCCGGGTGCATCCTCAAAGCCAGGCCAGTATATTTTACCAACCTTCGGATGATCTTTTAAGTACTCAGCTACTTTACGGCCGTTTTCGCAATGAGCTTTCATACGCAGGTGTAAAGTTTTTATACCACGCAATACTAAAAAGCTATCCATCGGTCCAGGTGTGGCACCACAGGCGTTGTATATAAACCATAGCCTTTTGTACAAATCCTCATCATTCAGCATCAGCGCGCCCATTACCACATCCGAGTGGCCCCCTATGTATTTTGTTACTGAATGCATCACAATATCAGCACCCAGGTCAATAGGGTTTTGCAGGTATGGCGAAGCGAAGGTATTATCAACCACCAGCTTAACGCTTTTTTCTTTGGCTATTTTGCTAACTGCTTCAATATCCACAATCTGCATGGTGGGGTTAGTTGGTGTTTCCACCCAGATGAGCTTGGTGTTATCATTAATATACTTACGTATGTTTTCCGGATCGGCAAAGCTGATAAAATGAAATTTTATGCCGTAATTAGCGAATATCTTAGTAAAGATACGGTATGAGCCACCATACAGGTCATCGCCAGTAATCACCTCATCGCCTGGCTGCAATAACTTCATCACAGCATCTGTCGCACCCATGCCACTTGAAAATGCAAGGCCGTATTTAGCGTTCTCCAGCGCTGCTAAACAATCTTCCAACGCCTTGCGGGTAGGGTTTGTGCCGCGTGAATACTCAAAGCCTTTATTGTCTCCCGGCGAAGCCTGCCAGTACGTTGAAGTTTGATATATCGGCGTCATGATGGCACCGGTGGTTGGATCGGGCTCCTGCCCTGCGTGTATTGCTTTGGTTGCGAATTTCATATTGTTGATTTTTTTATACTCACCATTAGTATTCATGCTTAATGATGTTGGTTTTAAAAGTAATAAAATCCGGAATACTCCTTAAACAAAAAATGCCGGTGATTAGCCGGCATCGTAGTATATGATATTTAAATTACTGTCCTTGTGCTAACGAGTAACCTGGTTTACCATCAAATATGTTAAGCAGTTCTGTTGAACATACCCGCACGCTATCTGATAATTCAGCGGCGATAGCGAATACGTCACGCGGGGTTAAAGTTATACCATCAGTTTTTTCGTAACGGATGCGTGATTGGTTAACCAACTCGGTAAATATGGAACCCGTTGGCCAAACCTGCGTACCACGGTTAGAGATCATTACCAACTTGAATTTATCGTTCAGTTTTGATTTGGCTATCTCTGCAATTTCAGCAGGCTGCAAGGCTGTTTCAATAAAAATATCTACACCCTGAATTTCTTTAGCAACATCAGGATTGGTATCGGTTACTTTATTTTGCGCTGGTCTTGTTACCGGCTTGCGTGTTTCAAAATTAGGCTGAGCTACTACACTGCCATTGGCTGGCACCTGGCCTAAGTTAGCTATAATGGCATCAGCAAAACCTTGTGTATTTACTGATTGGGTTGAGCGGTCACCAAAATCGCCGGTATGCACGCCTTGTTCTAAAGTGTAAAGTAACGAGTTTTCAATTGAAGCGGCGTTTTCAGTTAAACCCAGGAAACGCAGCATGGATATACCTGAAAGTAATAAAGCCGTTGGGTTAGCTATACCTCTACCGGCAATATCAGGTGCGGTACCATGTACGGCTTCAAAAATTGATATATTATCGCCTATGTTTGCAGACGGTGCAAAGCCTAAGCCACCTACCAGGCCTGCACAAAGGTCAGACACGATATCGCCTTGTAAATTGGTTAATACGATGGATTCAAATAATTCCGGACGAGAAACCAGTTTCATACAAAGGTCATCAACGATAATGTCTGATACTTCAATCTGCGGATATTCTTTGGCTATCTCATAAAAAGTTTCCAAAAATATACCGTCAGTAAGTTTCATAATGTTGGCTTTATGGCCGCAAGCCAGTTTTTTCAAACCTTTGCGTTTAGCCATTTCAAAAGCGTAGCGTATAACCTGTGCCGAACCCGGGCGGGTTATAATACGGCGGCCAACCGCAACATCATTAGTGATCATGTGCTCAATACCACCGTAAGTATCCTCAATATTCTCGCGGATAATGGTGATGTTGATGTTCATTCCTGCTTTTGAAAATACGGTATCAACACCGTTAAGCGTACGGAAATCGCGTTGGTTAGCATAAGTGTTCCATACCTTACGGGCGGTAACGTTAATGCTTTTTACACCCTTGCCTTTAGGAGTTTCCATCGGGCCTTTAAATAATATACCCAAATTTTCAATAGTAGCTTTTGCCTGCTCGGTCATGCCGGTTGAGTGCCCTGCGTCAAAATATGATTTGCCCATTTCAACAAATTCATATTCCAAATCTACATTGGCCGCGCTAAAAATCTTTAATACGGCGTCCATTATCTCAGGACCTATACCGTCGCCATTGGCTACTGCTATTTTTGTTTTCATTGAGTACAATTTAAATGTTCAAACAACTGATTTGAAAAACGGTGCAAATATAGAGTTTTAAAACCGCTGTTTGAAGCGTCAACAGTCAAATTAGTATAAGGTTTGCGCCTAAACCGGTTAAGATGGTATTATTATTTAGCCTTAAGCAGATAAAATTCGCATACTTATCTATCATAATTTTCATAAAGAATTACTATGTAACAACACTACATTTAAAGCTAATCAGGCACTTTTACACCTTAACTAAAATGCTTTACTTTGCAGGTAACGATGAAAGCATTTTACGGCGATTTAAAATTAGGAATATTGGGCGGCGGTCAGCTTGGGCGTATGCTGATACAACAGGCTATAAACTATAACGTTACGGTAAAGGTGCTCGACCCGGACCGTGAAGCGCCATGCCGCAAACTTTGCGAAGAGTTTACAGTAGGTTCACTTAGCGATTACGCTACGGTGTACAACTTTGGCAAAAAGGTTGACCTGTTGACCATCGAAATTGAGAAGGTTAATGTGGATGCCCTGGAGCAACTTGAGCGTGAAGGCGTATTGGTTTACCCGCAATCGCGGGTGATCAGGCTGATACAGGACAAAGGTTTGCAAAAGCAATTTTTTAAAGAGAATGATATACCCACAGCGGAGTTCCAGATCATCTCCTCGCCCGAACAACTAAAGAATAGCGTGATCCCATTTCCGTACATACAAAAACTACGCAGGGATGGTTATGATGGTAAAGGTGTATATAAGGTAGTGAGCGAGGATGATTTGGCGGGCGCTTTTACCGAACCAAGCCTTGTTGAGCGTTGGGTTGATTTTGAAAAGGAGATAGCCGTAATAGTTGCCCGTAATGAAAGCGGAGAGATTAAAACCTTCCCGATGGTAGAAATGGAATTTAATCCGAAAGCTAACCTGGTTGAGTTTTTAATTGCTCCCTCAACCCTACCATTTGAAGTTCAGCAGGAAGCCGAGCAGATAGCTAAAAAGATTGCCGATGATTTAAAGATAGTTGGTTTATTAGCAGTAGAAATGTTTTTAGATAAAAGCGGAAAGATACTGGTTAATGAATTGGCTCCGCGCCCGCATAATAGTGGGCACCAGACTATTGAAGGCAACACCGTATCGCAATTTGAACAACATTTGCGTGCCATATTCAACCAGCCGCTTGGCGACACTGCCTGCCTTAACAATGCTATCATGATCAACGTATTGGGCGAACCTGGCCACGAAGGCCCGGCCGTTTACCAGGGAATTGAAAAGGTATTGAAATGCGCCGGTGTATATGTTCACTTATACGGTAAGGCCTTAACAAAGCCCTTCCGTAAGATGGGCCACGTTACCATTGTTGATGCCGACAGAGAACAAGCTATAGAAAAGGCAAGATTTGTGCAGAAGACATTGAAGGTAGTTAGTTGAGATTTTTAGTTCATAGTTCATAGTTCATAGTAAAAAATCTTTTTGTGGCATTTAGATTTGAAGATTTACAGGTTTGGCAAAGAGCTATGGACCTTGATGATGAGATTGATCGACTTACAAAAAACTTCCCTAAAGAGGAGCTCTTTATATTAACATCGCAAATTAAAAGGGCGGCAGATTCTGTTGTACTTAATATTGCAGAAGGCTCAACAGGACAAACTAAGGCTGTATTTAAAGTATTTTTAGGCTATTCTTTACGCTCAGCAATTGAAGTGGTTAGTTGCCTTTTTATAGCAAAACGCAGAAATTATATTTTAGAAGAAAATTTTGAGAAATTGTATCATGACTATGAGGCTCTTGTTAAAATGATCACTGCATTAAGGAATTCTATTTGATACTATTAACCATGAACTATTAACTATGAACCAAAATAATCCCCAAATAGGAATAATAATGGGCAGCAAATCAGATCTTGGCGTAATGCAGGATGCTGCCGATGTGCTTAAAGAATTAGGTGTTGCTTATGAGATCACCGTGGTATCGGCTCACCGCACACCTGACCGTATGTTCAATTACGCTAAGGAAGCAGCCGGTCGTGGCCTTAAAGTAATTATAGCCGGTGCCGGTGGTGCTGCGCATTTGCCGGGTATGGTGGCATCATTAACGCATCTTCCGGTAATTGGCGTTCCGGTAAAATCGAGTAATTCTATTGATGGCTGGGATTCTATCTTATCTATCCTGCAAATGCCAAACGGCATTCCGGTCGCAACTGTTGCCTTAAACGCCGCAAAAAACGCCGGCTTATTGGCCGCACAAATTATCGCGACAGCCAATGAAACAGTTACTAACAACCTGATCGCTTACAAACAGGAGCTCGCTAAAAAGGTAGAAGAATCCGCACGGGAAATGGAGGGTTAATATTCCGAATGACCGTAAGTCAGGAAGCCCGAAAGGTTAAGGGATAATCTTTTATATTAAAAACTTCCTGCTTTGAAGTTACTTTCAGATTTACTGTCTTTCTGACTTAAAATTCAATTCAACGATGGATTTTCCGGAAAGTTAGCGATGTGGGCATATCGGCTGCCAAGGCTTATCACCACTTCGCGCCATAAGTTGTGCTCGCTATTGGCAAAAACCAGATCAGCATTAAAGCTATTGGCCACAATCCAGGTATCTTCCATCAGTTCGGCATCAAGTTGGCCCTGCGTCCAGCCGGAATAGCCCGCGAAAAACTTTATCTCATTTTCATCGAGCTGGTAAGTGTTTATCAGCTCTTTTACTTCATCAAAGTTTCCGCCCCAATAAATATTATCCCATATCTCAATTCCTCCCGAAATTTTCTCCGGGCAGCGGTGTATAAAATGCAAGGTATTTTTAGCCACCGGGCCACCTTCATAAACAGGTAATTCTGAATAAGATACATCGGGCAAAATATCGCCCAGCATCATTTCGGTTTGGTGGTTCAGCACAAACCCCATCGCCCCTTCTTCCGAGTATTCGGTAAGCAATATTACCGATCTCTTAAAGTTCGGATCCATCATAAAGGGTTCAGATACTAATAACCGCCCCGCCGCCGCTGATATAGAATTAAGCATAAGGTTTACATTTACTTCATCATTTAACAATATTTATAAATTAATGTTCGTACACTAAATTACATTATAACAGTATGTACGGTATAATTAATTTGTAAGTTTGCGTTGATGGATAACGATAGGATACAAAATTTACGGAAGGAATACAGTGCTGCTACTTTAACCGAAGAAAGCACCAATGCCGACCCCCTAAAGCAATTTGACAAGTGGTTTAACGAAGCCCTTGCCGCCGAAATGTACGAGCCCAACGCCATGACCCTGGCTACCGCCACGCATGACGGACGGCCATCGGCACGTATTGTTTTATTGAAAGGTTATAACAGTGATGGTTTTAAATTTTACACTAATTACCTGAGCCGCAAAGGCCGCGAGCTGGCTAAAAATCCGTTAGGTTCGCTGGTGTTTTTTTGGGGACCGTTAGAGCGCCAAATCCGTATAGAGGGTACCATTGAAAAATTGGGTAAGGACGAGTCTGAAAAGTATTTCCACTCCCGCCCTAAATCAAGCCAGATAGGTGCTGTGGTTTCTCCTCAAAGTCAGGAAATAACAGATCGTAACGTGTTGGAAAGTAAAATGCAGCAGTTGGAAGCTGAATACGAAAGCAAGGATGTTCCAAAACCATCGCACTGGGGCGGGTATGTTTTAAAACCAACCATGATTGAATTTTGGCAAGGCAGACCGAGCCGTTTGCACGACCGTATAATTTATAAAAAGGTTGACAAGAAAACCTGGAAAAAAGTACGCCTGGCGCCATGACCTTTGATGAAATAAAGCATCTTTTAGCTGCCAGATTTGGCGATACTGTTATTGTGGGTGAAGAACGTACCGGCTTACAGCCTGCGTTATTAATCCAGCCCGATAGCATTGTTGACGTTTGCCGCGAATTGCGCGATAACCCGAAGACTTATTTCGATTTTCTTTCGAGCCTGAGCGGCGTTGATTATGGTGTAGATTCCGGTCGCTTTGGCGTGGTGTATCATCTGGCATCAATTCCTTATCGTTTACAGCTCACACTTAAAATAACTATTGAGCACGATAGAAATAGCGATGAATTGCCTGCTTTTAAAAGTGTATCATCAGTTTACAGAACCGCCGACTGGCACGAGCGTGAGGCGTATGATTTATTAGGTATTTATTTTGAAGGGCATCCTGACTTAAGGAGAATACTTTTACCCGATGACTGGGAAGGTTATCCGCTGCAAAAAGATTATAAGACAGCAGAATATTACAAGGGGATAAAGATAGATTAATTCCCCTAACCCCTAAAGGGGAAAATTGAGTATCATAATTTGATATCTACACGATCTTGATAACAACAAATTCAAAATACGAAGAAGCTCTTCAGCGCTACACCGAAAAGATCGCCAACGCATCTGTTGAGGATATGGTGCTGAATATGGGGCCGCAACACCCGTCAACACACGGCGTTTTAAGGCTTGAGCTGATAACCGACGGCGAGATAGTTAAAGAAGTTATTCCGCATTTAGGCTACTTGCACCGTTGTTTCGAAAAACATGCTGAAAGCCTTACCTACCAGCAAACTATCCCTTTTACTGATCGTATGGATTACCTGGCGTCTATGAACAATAGCCATGTTTGGGTAATGGGCGTCGAACGAATGCTGGGTATCGATAAAGAGATACCTAAACGTGTTGAATATATCAGGGTTTTAGTTTGCGAGCTTAACCGTATCGCTTCGCACTTGATAGCTATTGGTACTTATGGCATTGATATTGGTGCCTTCACTCCTTTTCTGTGGTGTTTCCGCGATCGCGAACATATTATGGGTTTGCTGGAATGGGTATCCGGCTCGCGCATGTTATATAATTACATATGGATAGGCGGACTGTATTATGACCTGCCTGTAGGTTTTGAAGAACGTTGCCGCGAGTTTATTGAATACTTCAAGCCTAAAATGGTTGAACTAAATCAACTGCTTACAGACAATCAGGTGTTTATTGACCGCACGGCAAATGTGGGCATATTGCCTATGGATGTTGCGATTAACTACGGTTGCTCCGGGCCAATGCTTCGCGGGTCAGGCTTAAAGTGGGATCTTCGCCGTATAGATAATTACTCCGCATACCCCGAACTTGATTTTGATGTACCGGTAGGCAAAGGTGAAATGGGTACCCTTGGCGATTGCTGGGACAGGTACAAAGTGCGGGTTGATGAAATTGCAGAATCAGTAAAAATTGTTGAGCAGTGCCTTGACCGTTTACAAAAAGAACTAAAACGCACGCCGGATTTTGATCCGCGTGCAAAGCTTCCACGCAAGATCACTCCAAAAGCGCAGGATTACTACATACGAGGTGAAGGCTCAAAAGGCGAACTCGGTTTTTATTTTATTGCCGATGGCAAATCGGAAATTCCTTTCCGTGCTAAATCACGTGGGCCGAGTTTCAATAATCTCTCAGTATTGCCTGAAATTGCAAAAGATGTAATGATTGCCGATCTGATAGCCATTATCGGCTCTATCGACTTTGTTTTGGGCGAAGTTGACCGATAAAAAAAGTCCTGTACAACAATGCTGCACAGGACAATTATAACACACAAGAAAAAATTCTTAGATATAGCGGTTTATCAAATTTTCCAGGTATTCCTGTTTTCCGCTTATAACCGCAGGTTCACCGTTTTCTACAGCAAACTGGCGCAAATCTTCTAACGATAACTTTCCGGCTTCATACTCTTGGCCTTTACCATTGTCAAAAGATGCATAACGTTCCTCACGGATTTTTTTGTAATCCGATTTTTGCAAAATGTTATCAGCTGTAATTAACGCACGGGCGAATATATCCATACCACCCACGTGAGCGTAGAACAGATCAGCCGGATCAGTTGAGTTACGGCGTATTTTGGCGTCAAAGTTAATACCACCGCCCTGGAAACCACCACCTTCAAGAATGATCAGCATAGCTTCAGTAAGCTCGTTGATGTCGTTCGGGAATTGGTCGGTATCCCAGCCATTCTGGTAATCGCCGCGATTTGCATCTATTGAGCCCAATAACCCTGCATCAACAGCAACCTGCAATTCATGCTGGAATGTATGGCCGGCAAGGGTAGCGTGGTTAACCTCAAGGTTCAGCTTAAAGTCGTTCAGCAGGTCATATTTTTGCAGAAAGCCCAATACCGTTGCCGCGTCATAATCATACTGATGCTTGGTTGGCTCACATGGTTTTGGTTCGATAAAGAAAGTACCTTTAAAACCTTGCTTGCGGGCATAATCTTTAGCAGTATGTAAAAAGCGCGCAAAATGCTCCTGCTCGCGTTTCATGTCGGTATTCAGCAAGGTCATATAACCTTCGCGGCCACCCCAAAAAACGTAGTTCTCGCCACCTAAAGCTATGGTAGCATCAATTGCTGCCTTTACCTGTGCACCAGCGTGCGCCAATACATGAAAGTCAGGGTTGGTTGACGCACCGTTCATATATCTTTTATGGCTAAACAGGTTAGCAGTACCCCAAAGCAATTTTACACCGCTTTCAGCCTGCTTTTGTTTAGCATAATCAACCAGAGTCTGTAAGCGACGGTCGTTTTCGTTTACATCATTGGTATAATCAACAACATCAACATCATGGAAACAATAGTAAGGCAAATTCATTTTAGTGATGAACTCGAACGCGGCATCCATTTTGTCCTTAGCGCGCTCAACGGCGTCAACTTTTTCATCCCAGGCAAAATTATGAGTAGCGCCGCCAAACGGATCGCCACCATTACCGCAGAACGAATGCCAATACGCGCAAGCGAAGCGTAAATGCTCTTCCATGGTTTTACCGGCAACAACACGGCCGGCATCATACCACCTGAATGCTAACGGATTATCCGACTCAAGGCCTTCAAATTTTATCTGGCCAATACCTTTAAAAAACTCTTTGTTTCCTGTTACTATGCCCATAAGTTCTATATGTTTATTGAAATGGTTTATTTAATATTGATAGTTAAATACTTGTTTAACAACTGCTTCCAGTTTTCGTAGATATCGTTCATTTTATGTGTTGCCTCCGGTTCAATTCGTTTTAACAGCTGCATATCTTTAAATGCCTCCATTGGTGAATTGAAAACTCCGGCACCGATACCTGCACCCAAAGCAGCGCCTGCGCTGCCGTCATTACTGTACAGTTCAACAGGTACGCCTGTAACGTTTACAAACGTTTGCGTGAAAAGATCGCTTAAAAACAGATTGTTTTTACCCGCGCGGATAACCGAAGGGTTCATACCGTTGCTCCGCATGATATCCAATCCGTAACGGAAAGAACACGCGATTCCCTCCTGCACGGCTCTGAAAACATGGCCGCGCGTGTGGATATTCAGATCGATATCACTGAATTGCGCACCTACCAGTTGATTGTTCAGCATACGTTCAGCGCCATTACCAAAAGGCAGTATCAAAAGGCCATCGCTACCTTCAGCAATTTGTTCGGCCTCGCTATTCATTTCTGGATAGGTCAATGTTTGGCCAAACATTTTTTTAGCCCAGCTATACATGCTGCCGGTACCGTTGATGCACAACAGTATGCCAACACGCTTTAAATCGTGCGTGTAATTTACATGCGCAAAGGCGTTTACCCGGGATTGGCTATCATACTCCAAACTATCTGTAACCCCATAAATTACACCCGAAGTACCTGCGGTTGCAGCCACCTCGCCGGGGTTAAGCACATTTAACGACAAAGCGTTATTTGGCTGATCTCCGGATTTATAGGCTACAGGTATACCAGCAGGTATGCCCAGTTCGTTTGCTATATTCTCGGATACAATACCGTGCGAAGAAAATACCGGGTGTACCGGCGGGAACAAATCCTCACCAAAACCAAAGTATTTTTTGATGTCTTCAGATATCTGTTCATTCTTAAAATCCCAGAAAATACCCTCTGACAATGCCGATACAGATGTAGTTATTTCGCCGGTCAGCTTCATGCCTATGTAGTCACCCGGAAGCATAACTTTATCAATCTTGGCATAAATTTGCGGTTCATTTTGCTTTACCCATGCCAGTTTAGACGCTGTAAAGTTACCGGGCGAGTTAAGCAGATTGCTTAAACAGGTATCGCCGCCTATCGCATCAAACGCGTCCTCGCCTATTTTCACGGCTCGGCTATCGCACCATATAATACTGTCTCGCAATACATTCTGTTGCTTATCCACCAATACCAAACCGTGCATCTGGTAAGCTATCCCTATAGCGGCAATCTGTTTAGCATCGTACTTGCCGCTTGCCTGGCATTTAGCCAATGCCAGCTTTACATGTTCCCACCACATCGCCGGATCCTGTTCGGCCCAGCCGGGTTGCAGCGATTTAATGGGTGACTCCACGTCCGGATATTGGGCCGCCACTACAACCTGCTGATTATCCGCATTAACGATACAAACTTTTATAGATGATGTACCTATATCGATACCTAACAGCAACATAGTATAACCTGATTTAATATTGGTTGTGGATTGAGCATTATCTGACAACGAATTTAAATGATTTTTTTGTAAATGCAATCGATTGCACAAAAAATTATTATTTACTTTTAACCAACCATGAAAGCCAAAAAGAGAACTACCATTTACGATATAGCTGAAAAACTCAATATCACCGCCTCATCGGTATCGCGTGCACTTAATAACAGCAGCCATGTAAATGAGGAAACTAAGAAACTGGTATTAAAAACGGCGGCGGAGTTAAATTACAAGCGCAACATACTGGCTTCAAACCTGCGTAAGGGCGAATCAAAAACAATTGGTATCGTGGTGCCACGTATTAACCAAAATATATTTTCAAATGTGATAGCTGGTATTGAGGAAACTACCTACAGTAAGGATTATAACCTGATTATCTGCCAATCTAACGAATCGCACGAAAAAGAAGTAAAATCAGTTAACGCTTTAATCAATCAGCATGTTGATTGTATCGTTATTTCAGTGGCCGCCGAAGGTAGCGATTATTCGCATCTGCAGAATGTAATTGACCATGGCATTAAGTTAATACAGTTCGACCGCGTTGCCGACGATCTGGAGACCTTAAAGGTGCTTAACGATAATCATCAGGCTTCGCTGGAAGGTATAACACACATGATTGAACAAGGTTATAAACGTATAGCCTTGCTTGAAGGGCCTCAAAATCTGGATATATTTCGTCAACGTAAGCAAGGTTATTTGGAAGCGCTAAAGCTTCATAATCTGCCTATAATTAATGAATTAATTATTGAGAACGCTTGGACGAAGGAATTAGGCGCCGACGCGACCCGTAAGTTATTAAACCTGCCAAAGCCGCCTGACGCCATATTTGCCTCCACGTCGGACTTTTCAGCGCTGGGTGTTTTAGAAGTAGCAACATCAATGGGTATCAAAGTGCCTTCTGAATTGGGTATTTTAGGTTACTCTAACGAACCTTTTACAGAGCTAACAAGCCCGTCCATAACTACTATAGACCAGTTTAGCCATTATATGGGTAAAACTATAGCTAACCTTTACTTCCAGGAGTCGGAAAATAAAGAATCGCCTATTGTACCGCGCACAATCAGCGTTAAGCCTAAGCTTATCATCCGTGCGTCAACCTCAAGGCGATCCTACAAATAACGTTACTGGCCTTTTACATTCATTTTCAGGGTGTAAATTCCTTTGGAGGCGGTAATGAACAACACATCACGATTTTTACCTGCGAAACAAACGTTACCAGTCCATTGCTCTGGAATCGGGATATTAAATAACTTCTCCCCTTGCGGATTATAAGCAGTGACGCCTTTACCGGTTAAATAGATATTTCCCTGATCGTCAAGCGTCATCCCGTCTGATCCTTGTTTAATTAGCAGAACGCGGTTAGTGAGCGTGCCGTCCTTTTCAATATTAAACCGGTACGTTTTGTTATCACCAATATCAGCTACATACAAAAACTTGCCATCGGTAGTACCTACAATTCCGTTGGGTTGCTTAAACTGATCGTTTGCAATAACGGCCTGCTTAGCTCCTTTTTTGACCAGATATAATTTTTGGCCATCAAGTTCAGATGAAGTATGCTGCCAGTAATTTCGCTGATAGTACGGGTCAGTAAAATAAATATCGCCATTAGGTGCAACCCAACCATCATTTGGCCCATTAAAACGCTTGCCGTTAAAGTTGGATAAGATGACCTCATGGTTGCCCTTTTTATCAATAGCCCATAGCTCATTCTTTTCGTCGGCACAGGCAAGCAAGCGGCCTTTTTTATCAAAGAACAAGCCGTTGCTCCGGCCTGTTTTGTCCATGTAAACGGTAAGCTTTCCATCGGCACTGTACTTCCATATTTTATCATTCGGCTGATCGGTGAAATAAACATCGCCGTTTTTATCGGTTGCCGGGCCTTCAGTAAATTCAAATTGGCGCGATACTAACACAGGCTTTTGTGTAGTATCATACAAAGGCTTTTGCTGTGCTTTACCGGCTGATACACCTAAAAGTGTCAAGCAGCTGATAATAAAATAAATACGTTTGATCATATAAAAATTTTATTTAAAGGTTTTTGATAACACGGCATGGGTTGCCCGCCGCAAAAACATTGGCAGGTACATCTTTAGTAACTACTGCACCTGAGCCTATCGTGGTATTTTCACCTATATTCACCCCAGGACAGATAATAGCCCCACCGCCGATCCAGACGTTATCTCCGATGGTAATAGGCTTTGCCAGTTCCGGCCCCTTAATGCGTTCCGACGCTATTAACGGATGGGTGGCAGTATATATTTGAACATTAGGGCCAAATTGCACATTGTTGCCAATGGTAACCAAAGCGCAATCCAATACGACACAGTTAAAGTTCATGAATAGGTTTTCACCTGCAATAATATTAACGCCGTAATCACAAAAAAAAGGCGGCTGTATGTCAATAGTTGAACATTTGCCTATAAGCTGTTTCAATACCACGTTTTTTTCTTCAGTGGTTGCAGCTATCATTTGGTTATACTGATGGATCAGCGTCCGGGCGTTTAAGCGCATCTGTGTTAACTGCTCATCAGCAGCTACATAAAGCTCGCCATCGAGCATTTTTTGTAGTTCAGTTTCCATGGTATAATGTAATCGCTAAGATATTTTATTTAGCACACAAATTATCGTACACCACAACAGTATTACCCATCCGCAACTAAACAAACCAGATAAAAAAACAAGCGGCCGGAGACAGAATATCAACAAATGTAAAATGGCCACTGTCTTCATTACAAACAGCGGCCAAGGATTATCTGAAAAACAATCTATTTTAAGCCGGCAAGGATTTGTTTGGCCGAATCCAGATGTGCTTTAATTTCAGGAAGGAATTTATTGGCGAATTTGTTAACCGAAGCTGTACGTATGGTGGCACCTGAATTGAATAAGGTAACTGCTTCCTCATGGTCTTTCACCATCATCGACACATAATCGCGATCGAACTCAACGCCGCTTTTTTTGGCGATAGCCGCTATCTCCTGCTGCTTTTCCATGCTGATGGTATCATCACTGGATATCAGGTTACGGCTTTGCAAACTCTTCAATTCGTCATTTATCCGGCTGTGCTGATCTGCAATCATCGTTGCAAATTGTACAACTTTAGGATTTTTAGAAGTTTGCCGGGCAATTGACGACGCCTCTACTTCGGCTATGCCCGATTCTGCGGCTTTGCGTATAAACACTAAAGCGTCTCCATCAACGCTAACCTGGTGGTTATAGTTTTTAGCCTTGCGTTTATCGTTACAGGCTTGTGCAATAATTAATATAATAAATAAACCGATGTAGTGTACTTGCCTCATGCTGCTGTACTTATAATTGTAAGTAAGTAACAATTGTGCATTACATCGGTTTACAAAATCGAAAAATATATCAGCGCCTGCTATGCCAGGTTACGCCCGGCATTAACGATGCCATATACGGTGCGAATAGCCAGCTTGTTATAAACGTCGGTCAGTTCGCTGTCGTTATTGTCACGTAACAGGCCCAAAGCGTAGTGTTGTATAATTACCAAAGGCAACACAATCTTTTCGCGGATAGCTATTGAACGGCGCTCTACCGGGTAATCAACCATCAATACATTAGCTTCGGTAAGCTCAAGCAGCATCGCCTTGGTTAATTCATATTCGTTTTTAAGCATTGACCAAAACGCGCCAAACCTATCGTCCTTTTCCAAATATGCCGTCACCCTGAAATCTGATTTCGACATAGACATCATGCAATTATCAAGCATGGTACGGAAAAAGCCAGACCCACGGTATAGTTCCTTAATTTCATCCCAATTACCGCTCTCTTTCATTTTTTTTAGCGCGGTGCCTACTCCGTAAAAGCCTGGTATGTTCTGCTTTAACTGGCTCCATGAAGTAACAAAACTGATGGCGCGCAAATCTTCCAGCCTTAATTTAGAATCAGAATTACGCTTGGTTGGACGGCTGCTTATATTCACCAGAGAGAGCAATTTTATAGGACTGAATTTCTCCAGGTAATCCGTAAATAACGGATGCTCGCGCAAATCCATAAACAGTTTATAGCTTTCTTCGGCCATCTCGTTGATCAATGATTTATGACGGCTATCGAGCAAATCGTGCTGGTTTGGATGCAATGCCGATACGATGCCCGCGTGTATCAATTGCTCCATGTTGAACCGAGCGGTTTCAACCGAGCCGTATTGTGAACTAACCGTTTGCCCCTGTATGGTTAACTGGATGTGCTTGTTAGCGATTTCCTGCCCCATTGAAGAGTAGAAACGGTGCGTTTTACCGCCGCCACGTGCCGGCGGACCGCCCCTGCCATCAAAAAACGACAGATCGATGCCATACTTATTCGCCATAGCTGTTAACTCCACCTTAGCTTTGTATATCGACCAGTTGGCCATCAGGTAGCCGCCATCTTTGGTACTGTCAGAAAAACCAAGCATGATGGTTTGTGCGCTACCGCGCTGTTTTAAATGTTCTTTGTAAAACGGATGGGTGTATAGTTTCTCCATCACACCGGCGGCATGTTTCAGGTCATTAACCGTTTCAAACAGCGGAACAAAATCAACAGCTAAATTGTCTTTTTCCCAACCGCTCCATAAAAACAGATCTATAAGCTGTAAGATGTCCGAAGCCTGCTGGCAATTACTGATAATAAAACGCTGGCAAGCTTTTTCGCCGTTGTTGTGTTGTATCTTCTTAACCAGGCGAATGGTGTTCAGCGTATCTTTAGTCAGGTCATCAGCATCATCCGGACAAATAAAATCAGCCTCGTTAAACTTAATGTTTTTCAGCTTTTTGGCTTCGTCCAGCTCGAAGTAGTCCGGTTTTATTCCGGTTTCAGCAATGCGCTCGCTGCCATATTTAAATACGCTGCGCAGCACGCGGCTGTCCTGCCTTATATCAAGTGTAGCAAAGTAGCACCCAAACAGGCGCACTTTGCGTATCATATCATCTACAATATCCAGAAAAAGGCTATCGTGATCATTAATTAACGTTTCGCGGATGCTGCCCAGCATATTAAGCAATTCATCCTGCACATCATGCGGATCGCGTTGCGGGTTAAAAGCATTTTGATAGAGCAGTTTTTCCAGTTCCTCAAGCGTTTTACCAAAACCACGGAAGGTAATACGGCGTTTTAATACTTTAAAATCGCGATAGTAGCACCTGAACAATACCTGCCTTAAAATACGCATAACGGAGCGCGTGGTATCGGTATTGACGTTAGGGTTTCCGTCCCTGTCGCCACCCGGCCAAAAACCAAGCTCCAGTATCTGCCGTTTTGAATCTACATTAACATCAAACTCCTCTTCAATTGTAGTTTGTATACCAGATAGGGCATGATAGAATATGTTCTCCATAAACCATATCAGGCTTATGGCCTCATCAACCGGCGTTGGCGATGTTTTGTTGAAGAATGGCGTTTTACCTAATTGCTGCAACAATTCGTCAATACTGTTAATATCATTATGCTTCAGTGCATCAATCAAATCCGTCATGATGCCGAGTACCGTACCCGGGTAAAATTGCGTAGGGTGAGCGGTGAGCACTAACCGTAACGACATATCATTCAGCTTATCGCTGATATCTTTACGTGCCTGATCGCTGATGTTGGCTTGCTGCAACAGGCTTTGTAAGGTACCCGCGTCAGCAGCACGACCTATTTTACCGAAAGATGAATCCTCAATGGCATCAAACAGTACTACCTGGCGCTCTATGTACTGCAATAAACGGAACATGCGGTTAATCTGTTCCCGCTGGTCAATGTCGGGCACATGCTTGCTGAAGAATGACGAAATGATTTCCTCGGGCGAAAGGCCCGCGTTAACTCCCTGTTCGCAATGAGCTGTAAAAAAAGGCAGTAATATGCCTATCTCCTTCACCTGATAGAACGGAAGTGTTTGAAACAAACTGTTATATAACTCAAAGCGGGCAACAACTTCGTTGTTAAAAGTTGCTTCTCTTTGGCTTAGTTTTAACGATGCGGGCATAGTTATTTTTAAAAATTTGGAACAAACCAAGCCGGTACATATGCATACCAGGCTATTATCGGCGTGAATTTAATTAAAATAAGCAAAAACATGCCGAATTGTTAATTTTTCTACGCTTTTATCAATCAAAAAGTCATAATAGTGGTATAAATAATATCAATAAATAAATTACGTAAATTTGCAAGGTGGAATTCTCCCTATCTAATCCCATCAATGATTCGCAGCAACGAGAGGTAAAAAGTTTTTTTTACAGCCAGTATTTTTCTGACGGATTGCGTTACACGGCGGGCATACTTTTACCGTCACTACTGTTCCTGCAATTTGATATGCTTGATACGGGTTTTACACTCTCCCTCGGAGCATTGTGTTTATCGGTGATTGATAGCCCGGGACCGGTTGTGCATAAGCGCAATGCCATGGCTATAGGTAACGTATGCCTTTTCCTGGTATCGCTGATAACGGGTTTTGCCCGGCTAAACATCGTTACGCTTGGTGTAGAGATTACCTTGTTCAGTTTCATATTTTCGTTATTGATTGTGTATGGTAACAGGGCGGCGTCTGTTGGTACCGCCTCTATACTAGCCATGGTGTTTATGATGGGCAAAAACATCCCGCCCGATCAGATTTTACCCGTGAGCCTTACGCTGCTTGCCGGTGGTATATGGTATACGCTCTTCAGCTTATTATTTTTTAGGATACGCCCTTACCGCGCAGCACAGCAAATACTGGGTGAAAGCATTGGCGATATAGCCAAATTCCTGCGTATAAAGGCCGATTTTTATGATGTAAACACGGACATCGATGAAAATTACAGAAAGCTGGTAGCGCAACAAGTACATGTAAGCACACATCAGGATGCTGTACGCGAAATATTGTTTAAAAGCCGGGTTACGGTAAAGGAATCAACCAATGCCAGCCGGATATTAGTGCTGACCTTTGTTGATTTGGTGGATATGTTTGAACAGGTTATGGCCACCCACTACGATTATGGGCATATACGTGAAAGTTTTAAGGATAGTGAGGTGTTGCCGTTGATCAATAAGATCATTTATAAAATGGCCGATGAGGTAGATAACGTGGCCTTTATGGTGCTATCAAACCTGCGCACCAAGCGTGTACTCGATTTGAGTAAGGATCTTGAACAAATAAAACTCAAGATAGATGAAGCCGGCGTTAAACAAGGCAGCGCCAGCAATCTCGTACTTAAAAAGATACTCATCAACCTGCGCGATCTGAACCAGAAAATCCATAACATATACGATTATTACAATTCCAGTTCATCAAGGTTGTTATTTGAAAAGAAGGGTAAGATTGAGTATTCGAAATTTGTTACCCACCAGGACTACGCACCGCACATCCTGTTTGATAATTTAAGCTTTAAATCAACCTCGTTTAAACATGCTTTACGGGTTTCATTAGTTTGCCTGATAGGATTTTTGGTTGCCAAATTTTTTGCGCCAAGCCACCATAGCTACTGGATTTTATTGACCATCATTGTGATACTTAAACCCGGCTTTAGCTTATCAAAAGAGCGTAACTATCACAGGCTCATAGGCACCATTGTTGGCGGATTGATTGGTGTACTTATACTTGGGCTGATATCCAATAACAACGTATTGTTCGGTATCATGGTTGTGCTGATGATTGGTACCTATAGCTTCGCGCGCCTCAATTACATCGTGAGTGTAATTTTTATGACACCATTTGTACTGATCATGCTCAAATTCATTGGCATTGGCGGCTACGATGTGGTGCAGGAACGTATAGTTGATACAGTAATTGGTTCGGCAATTGCGTTTTTGGCCAGTTATTTTATATTTCCGTCGTGGGAGTTTGAGCAGATCAAAGAAAACCTGCGCGATGTTATCCACGCCAATGCCAATTACCTGGCAAAAATTGGCTACAGCATAGCGGGCAACAACCTTGATGTTACCGAATATAAACTTGCCCGTAAGGATGTGTTCGTTCAATCAGCCAACTTATCAGCCGCCTTTCAGCGCATGACCTCGGAGCCAAAAAGCAAACAGGTAAAAATTAAGGATGTACACAAGTTTGTGGTATTGAATCACATCCTGTCATCATACATCGCTACTATTGCCGCGGGTATGGTAGGTAAACCGGCTCTCCGCGCTTACCCTACAGCGTTGCGGTCCGTAAAAAAGAGTATCGCCCTGCTGAATGATGCGAGCGCAAAAATGTTCGGCGCAAGCACAGAATTTAAAGTAGAAAAACATTTAACCGAGGACAGCGCCGAACAAATCACGCCAAATGCGGATGATAACTTATTAAAAGAGCAACTCGACTTTATTAATAAAATCTGCAGTGATATTATCAAGATAACCGACAGTATATTACAATAGCTGTGTAGCCAGGTTAGCCAGCTCGCTGCGCTCCCCTTTTTGCAGGGTTATGTGCGCATAAAGCGGATGATCTTTAGCTTTATCGATAAGGTATGACAGGCCGTTACTTTCCGCATCAAGGTAAGGCGTATCTATCTGGTAAATATCGCCGGTAAATACAAACTTGCTATGCTCGCCTGCCCTTGAAATAATGGTTTTTACCTCGTGCGGCGTAAGGTTTTGCGCTTCATCAACAATAAAAAATATCTTGCTCAAAGTACGCCCCCGTATAAAGGCAAGCGGCGTAATGGTTATTTTATCATTACTTACCAGTTCATCTATCTTCGACTGCATTTTTTCATCGCCGGCAAACTGATCTTTGATAAATTTCAGGTTATCCCATATCGGAGCCATGTACGGGTCAATTTTCGATTTTACATCGCCCGGTAAAAAGCCAATATCTTTATTGCTAAGCGGTACTATTGGCCGGGTAACATATATCTGCCGGTAAAATTTACGCTGTTCAAGCGCGCTGGCCAAAGCAAGCAGTGTTTTACCGGTGCCTGCATTACCTTGTATAGATACTAATTTAATATCCGGGTGCAACAAAGCATGTATGGCCAAAGCCTGCTCTGTATTGCGTGGAAATATGTTAAGCACCGGCTGCTCGGTCACCTTCTCTAACTGCAGTGAGTTGGCGTTGTAAAAAGCCGGTGTGGATGTTTTTTTACTATTGAATATGTAAAAGTGATTGCTTTTATAAGCGCCATCAGTAAGCATTCCGTTTGATAATGTTAGCTGCTTATTAAGCTGGCCGATAAACTTTTCGGTAGTTTTATCAACCTGGGTAACACCGGTGTATAGTTCACCAACGTTTTTTATTTTACCGGTCTCGTAGTCCTCTGCATTAATGTTAAGCGATTTGGCTTTAAGGCGAAGGCATATATCCTTTGATACCAGCACTACCTTCTTTAGCGGATATTCTTCCTGAATGCTTAAAGCAGCATTGAGTATCCGGTGATCCGTTTTTTCAGAACCGAATATCTCTTCGGCATCCTTCGAGGCCTTAGCGTCCATAATTACCTTAAAGCAACCCAGGCCTTTTTTCTTTAAAGGCGTCCACTCGTTCAAAAGGTTATCACGCGATACATCATCGATCAGCCGCAAAAAGCTGCGCGCTTCGAAATTGCGTGTATCGTTACCGTTCTTTTTGTTATCAAGCTCCTCAAGCACCTGAACCGGTATGGCAACATCATGCTCTTCAAAACTTTCTAAAGCGTTATGATCATACAATATAACCGAAGTATCCAGTACAAATATCTTTTTTTGAGAAGCCGGTTTGCTCCTGCCTGCCTTTGTCATATCCTACTAAATTAGGCATTTATAATTCAGAAAAGCAAGCAGGCATTTAATCATTCGGTATCCGTAAACGAATCGCCGCCTATAAATATCATCGTATTGGTTGGCTTGGCCGGCGAACCGGATGCCCCCATGGCGAAAGATTTAGTAACCGTTTTTCCGTTGTCATAAGTAAAAGTTATACTATGCGCAGCTATTTTGTACGTACCTTTTGCACTGGTTACTTTACCCGCTGTGGCATTTGGTGTTGATATACCGCTGTTGCTGCCGGTGGTAAAATGCGTTGCATCAACAAAGTTAATTTTGTTGATAGTTAATGCTACGGTACCATTTCCGTAATCACCGCCACTGGTTTTTTCATAACCTTTTTTTAACGTCAACGACGGACTGTAAGCAAACGCCGGAAACCAATTGCCTGACCCAAGTTCGTAATCGTGCGTTTTATTTTGTGAGTTGGTGAGATAAAACACGGCTCCGCTCTTTTTCCACTTACCCCAGGCTTTGGGGTGTGTACTTTTTGATGATGCGATATTCAGCGTTTCAACCGGCTCCTCGCCCACTTCGTAATAATCGCCGTTTTTAAACAGTACAACCAGTTCAAAAGTAATGGCGGCCGGATACCCGCTTATAGCCCGGAAATACCAGCCCACAATTGCCGGAGCCGGGTTAGGTGTATTTAGTTTACCTATGTGATTCTGATTATCTGCCTTTACCACAAAGGTCGAGGCAAAAAGTAAAAAGAAAGATAAGATGATGGTTTTCATGGTATTATTGTTTTGGTGATACCAATTAAAACCCAATTGCCGGCGATTTATTTTGTAAAAGGAAATAAATTTTCTCCATTTGAAATAAAAAGCTATAAAAAGCAAAACGGAAGTCTCCTCTGTTCGATTCAACTTCCGTTTTTAATCTCCTGCCAGCCTTAGCCAGCCGGAGACATCAAGTTTTGTGTGATCTTTGAACGGTATGCCTGATATAGTACTCCTCGCAGATTACAAATCATTGCACCACCAATTGCTTCTTGTCACTTTAGCTCCATGGAGCGCCGCGATTTCCGCAATACTTCGCCAAGCTGTGTATCTTATCAAACCACTTTCGTCGTTAATATCTACACGCCTCGAATAACTCTTTTCAAACTGTACTCACCCTGAGGTTTGTTATGTTCGTTATTTGCTTTCCCGTGAAGTTGTCAAAGCACGTCGTTCTTGATAATACTAAGATACACACCATTTAACCTTTGTCAAGTATTTTCTTGATATAATTATTAACAGCTTTTGCACAACTTTACCAACACCATAAATAACTTTAAAACAACAACTTAATCATATCTGTCAACATAGGCCGCATGTTCGCTTATCAACACGAAACCACAATATGACCAATATTTCGCTGTAGTTCAATGCTTAAAAATTGCAGATGCTAAATTATTGAACATCAATAATCATCATCGTCATCATCAAATAACCCTGCCGCCTGGTTGTAAGCTGCCTGCAATTCTGAATAAGCATGATTATCGCGCTTTTCGCGCGCAATGCGCATACCGGTTTGATAAATATTGATAGCGTCATCCTTGCGGTTAAGCGCCTCATACAATTTGCCTAAGTGATAGTAAGTGCCGGTATAATTCGGATGTTTGTTCACCAGGTCCTCATAGTAAGCCAGCGCTTTCCCGGTGTCGTTCAGTCGTAGATATTCGGTTGCCAAGGCATATTTTAAAAACTCATCGTCAGGTTCGTTTTCAAAAAATGCCAGTAGCTTTTGTAGCCTGCTCTCCTCCATAATATATTGTGTAGTTTGATGTAGTTTGATTTTTCAATGGTTCAAAAATAGCTTTTGAAAGCCAAACACCGAATTACGCGTCGAGGTATTAAAGCAAATTTGTATATTCGGCTCAATTTAACCGGGCACAGTAGGCCGGAATAATTGTCCCCTGAAAACAGTAATTTCTTTTTTAAACAAAGATTGTTGTGCATCGTTTTGTGATAGTACAATATGCTTTGTTTAACACGAACGCTGTTGAATACAGGGACGGAAACATTTAAGATAAAGCATACAAAATACATGTGAGGAAATGCCTCAGGGTTTTGCGATGGGAAATAACATGAAAAAAATTGAGCTGGATATTGTTGGGCTTTCATATAGCCAAACACAATCCGGCGCTTACGCCCTTGTTTTGGGCGAGATAAATGGCAGGCGCAGGCTGCCGATAATTATAGGCAGCTTTGAAGCGCAGGCAATCGCTATTGAGATTGAAAAGATGACTCCCAGTCGTCCGCTTACGCACGATCTGTTTAAAACCTTTGCGCAATCTTTTAATATAGGCGTACAGGAAGTAATTATCTACAACCTGGTTGATGGTATATTTTATGCCAAACTGATTTGCAGCGATGGTAAACGCACTATGGAGATTGACGCCCGCACGTCTGATGCTATTGCCATCTCTGTAAGGTTCAGCTGCCCTATTTATACTTACGAGTTTATACTGTCGACCGCAGGTATTGTTATAGAGGGCAACGAGTTTGTTTACCTCGAAAACCTGAACGAAGCTACCGAAGACAAGCCAAGTGTTTCTGCCTCCACGGGTAATTACGCTTCATTAAGTGAGGATGAATTACGCACCCGCCTGCAGGAAGCATTGAACGATGAAGCGTATGAAAAGGCGGCCAAATTGCGCGATGAACTCAATCGCCGTAAGTCATCCTGATCCAAACATCTAACATCTTTAAACGAATCAAAACGCTGCCAAATGGTGGCGTTTTTCTTTTAACAATAACAATTTTCGCGCTTTATTATATCGTAATATTTAGCTACTTTCCGCTTTTAAATACTTAACTGACTTTTTATTACTACTCAAGCACTTATGAATATTAAGTTACGCTTAATACTAATGAACTTTATGCAGTTTTTTATTTGGGGAGCCTGGTTGCTCACCATTGGTGCATACTGGTTTCAAAACAAACAGTGGTCGGGCGCGCAATTTGGCGCTATCTTTTCTACTATGGGTATATCTGCCATTTTTATGCCGGCGCTAACCGGGATAATTTCCGACAGGTATATCAACGCCGAAAAATTATACGGCATAATGCATATAGGCGGCGCATGTGTTTTATTCTGCCTGCCCATGGTTAGCAACCCCATTACATTTTTTTGGGTGATGCTAATTAACATGTTTTTTTACATGCCTACCCTTTCACTATCTATAACCGTTGCTTACTCTGCACTTAAAAATGAAGGTAAGGATGTCGTTAAGGACTACCCTCCTATCCGTTTTTGGGGGACAGTTGGCTTTATAGCGGCGTTATGGACGGTAAGCATCAGTAAAAACGAAACGTCAGCTAATCAGTTCTATATCGCCGGAGGTGTTGCTCTTGCATTAGGTTTATACGCCTTTACGCTGCCTAAAGCAAGGCCAATGCTCAATAAAGCTACAGGCGTGCTGGCTTCGGGCAGTTTAGGTTTAAACGCTTTTAAGTTACTTCGAGATCCGCGTTTCGCTATATTCTTTGCCTTTTCCCTATTGCTTGGTGCCGCATTGCAGCTCACCAATGCATACGGCGATACCTATATTCATGGCTTTGCCGAAGTAGAAACATATAAGAATACCTGGGCGGTAAAATATCCGGCTATCATTATGTCGATATCCCAGTTTTCTGAAACGGGCTTTATCCTGGCGATACCCTTCTTTCTACGTAAGTTCGGCATTAAGTACGTGATGTTATTTAGCATGCTGGCCTGGGTGTTACGCTTCGGCTTGTTTGCTTTTGGCAATCCTGCCGACGGATTGTGGATGATCATCCTGTCGTGCATTGTTTACGGCATGGCTTTCGATTTTTTCAACATCTCCGGCTCGCTATTCGTTGAAACACAAACTACTCCTGAGATACGCGGCAGCGCGCAGGGTTTATTCATGATGATGGTAAACGGCTTCGGTGCCGTGTTCGGCAGTTTAGCCAGCGGTTTTCTGATCGATGAGTTTTTCACCAACCCCGATAATACTAGAGATTGGCATGGCATATGGCTAACCTTTGCAGGCTATGCACTGGTTATCGCTATCATATTTCCATTCGTTTTCAAATATAAACATAACGCCGCGCTCAAGCATGCTATTGAGCATGTGTGATTTTTATCAGATTTATAAAAACCAATAGTGTTTATTTTTGTATACATATATCAGTAGTTAAATCTTTTGTTTATCTGCAACCTATAACATCCGATTCGGTATTGAACAACTATACAAATGGCTAAAATTTTAATTATTGACGACGAGCGGGCAATCCGCAGCACCCTACGCGAAATTCTGGAATATGAAGATTATCAGGTTGAGGATGTAGATAACGGCGTTGACGGACTGGATATGATCCAGAACAACGATTACGACCTTGTGCTTTGCGACATCAAAATGAACCGTATGGATGGCATGGAGGTGTTGCAGGAAGGTTTGAGCATTAAGCCCGACCTGCCGTTTATCATGATATCAGGCCACGGCACCGTTGAAACAGCCGTTGAAGCCAGCAAAAAAGGAGCGTTTGACTTTATATCCAAACCACCTGATCTGAACAGACTGCTGATAACAGTACGCAACGCGCTTGATCGTGGTAGCTTAGTTGTTGAAACCAAAACCTTAAAACGCAAAGTATCAAAGGTTCGCCCTATACTTGGCGAATCGCAGGGAATATTAAAAATAAAGGAAACCATTGAGCGCGTAGGCCCCACAGATGCCCGTGTACTGGTTACTGGTGCAAATGGTAGCGGTAAGGAACTTGTTGCGCGTTGGCTGCACGAAAAATCAAACCGTGCCAATGCACCGCTAATCGAGGTTAACTGCGCGGCTATCCCTTCTGAATTGATCGAAAGTGAACTCTTCGGTCACGAAAAAGGCTCATTTACATCGGCCATTAAACAGCGTATTGGTAAGTTTGAATCAGCAAGTGGCGGCACTTTGTTTTTGGATGAAATTGGGGATATGAGCCATTCTGCCCAGGCAAAAGTTCTGCGTGCCCTTCAGGAAAATAAAATAACGCGTGTTGGCGGCGAGAAGGAAATAGATGTTGACGTGCGCGTTATCGCTGCAACTAATAAAGATCTGCTTAAAGAGATTGAAGCCGGTAATTTCCGTATGGACTTATACCACCGCTTAAGTGTTATATTGATACACGTACCACCGCTGATTGAGCGTAAGGATGATATTCCGCTACTTACACAGAGCTTTTTGGACGAAATATGCGGCGAGTACGGCATGCCTACCAAACGAATTTCTGAAGGCGCGCTGGAGGCTTTAAAATCTCTACCCTGGACGGGTAACATTCGCGAGTTGCGTAACATGGTAGAGCGATTGATCATCATGAGCGATAAAATGATCACCGACAATGATGTACGATCGTTTGCTAACCCGTCAGCACCTGCAACTCCGGTTAACGGCGCGCAGCCGGCGGCCCCGCAAACAGACTTTAACCAGTTCAAAAATTTTCAGGAGTATAAAGATTTTGCTGAACGTGAGTTTATTAAATTCAAACTGGAGAAAAATAACTGGAACGTATCAAAAACAGCCGACGACATTGATATTCAACGCAGCCACCTTTATAGTAAGATAGAGAAATACGGCTTAAAGCGTGGGGAATAATTATTGTACAAAAGATTATAATAACAAAAAAGCGACGGGTTTACCTGTCGCTTTTTTGTTGCTGTACATATTGCTTAACCTGCAGAAGCAGGCCGGTAACACCATTTGTTTTTATCTCAAAAACGGTTGAAAGGGCCATACCGAGCTTACCCGCCGGAAACCCCTTATTATGCAACCATTCCAGGTAGTAAACCGGCAAATCGCATAACAAGGTACCTTTATATTTTCCGAAAGGCATTTTAAGGGTTACCGCGTTTATCAAAACCTCTTTATCGGGTACTATATTCTCCACCCGGTAAATATACTACCTTTTAGCTACAGCTTTAGTAACCAAAAACGCTACCGCCGCAGCACCTAAAGCCACGGCAGCCGCTTTCAGCTTAAGGTTGGGCGTTTCTGTATACGATGGCACGTATTTAACGCCGGTTTCGTCGGCCATGGCAGCACGTTTTACATAACGGCCGTGTTTTGGCACCGCTAACTGCCTGAAGTTGTTGGCCAAATAGTTAAGCGTCGTTTGCAATTCCTTGCCGCGCATAACGAAACCATGCCCTGTGCCGGCAATGCGGGGTTGTAAGGCGGCAAGTTTACGCACCGATTTTTCCGCCGCGTGCCAATCAGTCGTCATATACATTGGTGGGCCCGAAAGCTTTTTATTGAAATTCAATGCGTTTACTACGGACTCATTTTGAGTAGTAGTAAACGCGTCTCCGGCAATCAGCGTAGTATTTAATGGCAAAAACAGTGAAATATGTCCCGGCGTATGGCCAGGCGTATGAATCACTTTCCATTCCGGCAACTCAGGTATACCTTCATATTTATCAATGGGTATTACGCGGCTGCCTAAATTGATAGGCTTTGTTGGATAAGCCCAGGATATCAAACTCATTAAACCACCCCCTACACCCGGATCAGCGGGCGGATATGATGATTGACCTGTTAAATAAGGCAACTCAAGCGGGTGCGCGTAAACGGGTACATCCCAATATTTTAAAAGCTCTTCAAGCGCTCCAACGTGATCAAAATGCCCGTGTGTAAGCACAATAGCCGCAGGTTTGGTACCCGGCCCAAAAATACTTTCGGCCATGGCAATTATTCTCCTGGCGGTACCACGCAAACCGGCATCAACCAATACCCAACCCTTACCTGCTCCCCTCCTGTTCGCTATCATGTAAACATTAACAAAGGTGATTTTCATCCCCCACACGTTTTGGGCAACCTGAAAATAATTTGTCTTTTTTCTCATAATTCAGTTAGATGTATTCAGTACAAACAATGCATTCAATTCAATGGTTTTAATGTTGGTGTTTTATTAGTGATACTTATGGATATTACTTTAAGTCGCACTTGATATTTACTTAAACCGCCGATGTTTAAACGCGGCTATTAAACATTTTTATTATGAACGAACAATTTGAAGCAGTACTAACCGGCTCGGACGGGCCAATTGACGGAATAGTGACCGAAATTACCAACGGTGGAGGCCAGGCGTATAAATTCCAATCAATAGACGGAAGCCTGGAACTTATCATTATCCGCAACGAGGAAGGTAACTGGGAACGCGCAAGCGGAACTGAGCCGTATTTTTCAGGCTGGGTTGATGAACTTATAGAGCAGATTCAAAACAATCAAAAGGCTTTGTAATGGAAGACAGAAAGATAGGAAAATCCGGGTTGACTGTAAAACCCTTTGCCTTCGGCGGAAATGTTTTTGGCTGGACGGCCGATGAAAAACGATCCTTTGAATTATTGGATGCTTTTGTGGATAAGGATTTTAATTTGGTTGATACCGCCGATGTTTACTCTTATTGGGTGCCTGGTAATAGAGGTGGTGAATCAGAGATTATCATCGGTAATTGGTTAAAAAAAACCGGAAAGCGGGATAAAATAGTGTTGGCTACTAAAGTAGGCAAGCCTATGGGCGAAGGCATGAAAGGCTTATCTAAAAAGTATATCAACCGGGCCGTTGAAGCGTCCTTAAAGCGTTTACAGACGGATTATATCGATCTATATCAATCTCATGATGATGATAAAGACACACCTCTGGCGGAAACCATGCAGGCGTTCGATCAACTGATAAAAGAGGGGAAAGTACGTGCCATTGGTGCATCAAACTTTAAAGCCAACCGCCTGGCTGAAGCTATAAAAGTAAGTGAAGATAATGGTTTCGCCGCCTACCAAAGCCTGCAACCGGAGTATAACCTGTATGATCGTGAAGGCTTTGAAGCAGAATTGCAAAAACTTTGTTTAGAAAAGGATTTGGGTGTGATAACCTATTACTCATTAGCCAGCGGATTTTTAACCGGCAAATACCGCTCAGCGGATGACCTTAATAAAAGTCAGCGAGGCGGTGGCATCAAAAAATACCTGGATAATCGTGGTCAGAACATACTTAAGGCTTTGGATGAAGTTGCCGCAAAACATAACGTGCCGCTGGCAACCGTATCTGTAGCTTGGCTGATAGCGCAACCAGGCATAACCGCCCCCATTGCCAGCGCCACCAGTGTTGCGCAGTTGACCGATATTGCAAAGGCTGCCGAAATCAAATTATCTAAAGATGATATTGATTTGCTGAGCCATGCAAGCGAATATTAAAAGTTTAACAAAAATTCAAAAGGCGCTTAACTATGTGGTTAAGCGCCTTTTTTGTGATGGATTTAAGTATTAGGTATTGTTTATCAATCCGGTTGTTTTTTGTTGATAGACCACTCTGACAATTGAAAATCGCGGCTACCCCAGTTTGATTTTACTCTTAACCTATAGTATTTGTAAGCTGTATTATTCCTCTTAAAATGCCAAAACTTACGTTGGTTTGGAGCAGTGAAAAACCATTTGTAATTAACAGAATTCGGGTTATTTGAGGCAGCTGCTGATTCCAATGTAATCCATTTAACATCATCTTCTGAACCCTGAACCTCCCAGTTTCTTGGATTGCGGTCTGGCGCGTCATTACCCGAGACTAAAGTATAGCCACCGGCAACAACCGCACTGTCGAGCGTGAACTTAATTACCAGGTCACCAGCAAAACCGGATTGTAAAAATTTACTATTAGGATTATCGTCAACAACTTTTTTTGAACCTTCGCCGCCATCCGGACCGCCACCATTATCGCGTGATACCCATAACGTACCACCAATAGTTTTAAAATAACTTGGGCCTATCTTTGTCGGATCAAAATTAGGGTCGGCCACCCGCAAGATAATTTCACGGCTCGATGTAAAACCCTGCTTGTTACGTACTGTAAGGTTTACCTTGTAGTTATCGTCAAACTCATACTTATGCATTGGATTTGGGTCTGTTGATGTGCTATCATCTCCAAATTGCCAAAGCAAGCTTTCAAAATCAGTAGAGTTGCTGGTAAATTTAAATTTATTGTACTCGAGCGTATCAGGCACCTCTACACTGAAATCAGCGACTGGACGCGGCAACTCCGGTTCGGGTTTTGTTTCCGCTTTCTCTTTTTTACAGCCGACGGACAGCATAGCTACCAGTACAATGGCTGATGAAATTCTATAAAATGCTTTCATGTTCATTATCTGATATTTTAATTTAACGGAGCCGGGAATAACTGGCTCATTGGTATTACGCGCTTGCTAATTATAACGTTTTTAGGCTCAGTTGCATTTTTTACCTCGTAAGCAAGTATAGCTCGTTGCCCGCCAACGTTTTCTCTGTGATGTGCCTCAATTTTGTAACGTTTACCACGTTCAAGAAATATAGTTCCGACACGTTCAGGCACATCCCACCTATCGGTAAAGTCGTTAACCAGTGCTTTACCATCAACATACAAACGTGATCCGTCATCCCATTCGGTTTGATAGAATTTGTACTCGCCACGTACGGGAGCCAGGAATTCACCGGTCCAACGTGTTGAAAAATTATCGCGGCTTATACCAGGTGTAGCATTTTGCCAAGGGCCATCACCTGTCCAGTTAATATTTTCCTCAATTCTTACCAGTGTCGGCTTACGGCCATCCTGATCTAAAAATTGGTAATCACTAAAATATTCGGCCTTAAGCCCTGTTCCGTTACCGGTAATATAGGAGTTGTTATCCAGATTCACTTCCGGTTGCACTAACACTATCACGTAGTTCTTTACCGGATCAAGCAAGTGTTTGGTAGGATCGGTAATTTTAAGTACAAATCCAAAGCGTTTGTTTGCAATAATATTTGCATCAAACGTAGGCCAGCCTATTTGAAGACGCGCAACTGCTCCGCTCGCCCCTGTAACAATACGAATATTGGTGTCAAGCGTAAACTCATCAGGTT
Organism: Mucilaginibacter defluvii; assembly: GCF_039543225.1. NCBI lineage: Bacteria > Pseudomonadati > Bacteroidota > Sphingobacteriia > Sphingobacteriales > Sphingobacteriaceae > Mucilaginibacter > Mucilaginibacter defluvii. Next base: position 411,046 of record NZ_BAABJI010000002.1, on the reverse strand, counting down.
TTAGCGCAATAGTATTTGCCGGCAGTACCTTGTTGGCTATTAATTTTGCCAGCGTATCCGTATCAAGTTCAATTTTCACATTAAACGCCCCGGCAGGTTTACCGGCTAAATTAATAGCAATAGGAACGGTTATGCCACCCGGCCAAGATTTGTTGTAGTTTTTATTAAAGTCGACATCAAGTATGCCTGCGCCGTTTTGTATGGAAATATAATGAATGTCGCTTTCCTTTATCAGGGCATCGCTATCCATTATTACCATAATGTTTGAGTTTTTGGCGCTTATCTGGTTGCCCTTGCCCGGTTCGGCAAGTTTAAAAGCGAAAGCTACATCTTTACCAAAATTTTTCTCGAGTACATTTAAACGTACTACTGCCTCGCCTACTGCGCTTGTAGCCCCGTATGGTACATTAATTACGTTCGGATAATCAACTGATCCGCTTGGCAAAGCCACGGTATTGGTTAACGTACCGTTGCTGATCAGTTTGGTGATGGTATCCGTGTTTAACGTAATACCCACCTGGAATGCCTTCTTCGCCGGTGCGTCCAGGGTTATTTTAAAAGGTACGCGCACGGATTCATTATCGGCAACAACGCCGCTTGCGATAATCCCCTCACCTGAAACGCTGCGCTGCTCGTCATCAATCGGATCAACGTTATCCAGCTTATTTTTACTACACGATGCAATAATAATTCCTGCAAGGCATAAAGCCGTCAGGCTGTATATAACTTTTCTCATAATGGTTACTGGTTATATTTACTCTATCTCTTCCTACTCAGTTTATTGATCTAACCAAACACGTCCGCTTAAATCCCAGCTTTGGCGGCTTGCTATCCTAAACCAGTTAAATACCTGTGATGGAATATCTGTGGTTTGCGGAACAAACTGTGCCAAAGTTTCTGCTGATGGCGGGCATATCAAATCATTAAAATCTTCCCATTTATAATTACCTATCAACTTAAAGTCGCGCGCCTGAGGGCCAAAATCCCTGATGAGGTTTCCTTGTCCGTCGGTACCCGGCCAGTAGCCTACTAAAAAGCTATAATACGGATGTCCCTCATCGATAGTTGTTTCGCAAGCATAATTTTGTATAGTGGCATCAGGCAGAGTGGTTTTAAAGAAACGGATATCACTCAGGTAAACATCCGGAGATCCGTGTCCGGTACCATTCAGATAACCCAGTTTCAGCTTATCGTTGTTATCCAGATCACCGGCATCAGTTATATCAATTTCGTTATCAAACTGCCCGTTGGTATAGGTGCGTATGTATCGGCGGCCCCCACGTATTTCACTCTTTACCGATAATGTTTTCCATTGATTTGGCTCCAGATCGCGGCCGCGGCATTGCCTGTAGTTGCCATTTACCTCTTTAGCGCCACGTAACTCAAAATACCAGTATTTTTCTTCCAGGTAAATTACCCAGCCTACTGATGGGTGCCCGCTTGACCATTCGCGGCGTTTACCTAATATGCTTGGCCAGTTAAAGCGCTCACCGTTCTTTTTCACCTTAAGCTCGATGGTAAACTTAGAGGTATCACCACCCAGGTTAAATATATCAGCAGTGTCAATCTCGGCTCTTACCGCTTCGTTTTGCATACGTACGGTGCGGCCCAGGTAACGGTTGCCGGTAAACGGCTTACTTATAATACGCGGGTTGTATTTTAAAGCGCTGTAAATAGTAAATGTATTTGCTGAGGTGTTGCTAAAAACCGTATTATCATTCTGGTTTTGAGGAATGGTAAATTCACCGCCACCGCTTGACGCGATAACGATCATCCAATCTTCATTAGCATAATTTTCTCGCGCTTTAACAGCGTTTAAAATTTCGCCCACATAACCATCAAATGTTTCAATAGCGGCTTTGTACTGCGGGAAAGAGTTATCGTAACCGTATTGTGCGCCTGCTTGGTCAATGTCATTAAAGTGTGCTACCACGAATGTCGCCGTATCGCTTTGTAAATTATTTACTACAGCGGTTTTAACCTCAGCATCGGTAGCATAAGCTTCGCTGATATCCGTACCGGCTGTAAGCTTTTCTTTAAATAAAGCGGATGCCGAAAACGAAGCAATTTTAATTGAAGGCGTAACCTCTTTAATACGCTCAAACATTACTTTATAACGCTCCAGGTTATTACCTTCAAAGGTATTGCTTGTTACACCGTGATCGTCACTTTTAACGCCTGTAAGCATATCGGCCCAGTTACGTGCATCATTCTTTGAGTTTGGATCATTGAGCGCTACCCAGCTGTATATTGATTTTGGCAGTAATGATTTAATGTTTGGCACATTAGCCGCATTTACCGAAGCGCCACGCGCGCCATCGGTAATTATGTATAAAACCTTGCGCTTGCCGTAAAATACATCCACCGAATCTGTATACTCCTTATCCGGCAGCACACGGGTAAAATCCTTATTACAGGATACGATAGCCGCAGTTAACAAAGCGCAGATGAACAGCCATGCCACTGCTTTTGTTGTTTTCAATTTCATCATCTGTATAGTATATTATAATTGGTGTTTACTCTAATGTTACTCTGATTATATTGTAACGGTCCTCATTATCAAATTTATTGAACCAGCCTATAAGCAACAGTGCACGTTTGCCATCGGCCGACTGTGTTTCTATCACATTATTAAGGCTACCTGCAAACGGACCGGTGGCATTATATCCACTCGCTAACGCACCTGTCGGCGTAAGTATGGCGAAACCGTTTCGGGTAATGTTATCATACTTTTTAAAGCCGCCGGAAATAACGATCAATCCATCATTTAACTGCCTGCAGAAACTTATAAAATTATCAAACGATTTTCCCTGGAATGACTGATCTAACGAGCCATCCTCATTTAATAAAGCCAAACCAAATGCCGGTTTGCCATTGTAGTTTCTAAACACCCCGCTTATGAGGTATTTTTTTGTGACATTGTTGTAAGTTAAAGATGATATGGAATTATCCGCGCCTACGCCTGACTGGAAAGTTTCGTCAATGGTTCCATCTACGTTGAGGCGAACGATGTTGCCCGCGGTTTTCCCATCAAACGTGCTGAAGCGGCCAAACAGCACCAATTTTTCGGCGTTAGCGCCTTCGGTGTGCATGTAAGAGTTTACCGGACCATTAGCCGAAACGTTACCTTTACGGGTTTGCTTATTGAAACGGAAATTTGAATCAAGCGTACCATCCAGGTTAAAGCGAAGTACCTGGCGGATCTCTGTACTATCCAAAATTACCGTATCACGAGAAAAATCATAGTTTGGTTGACCGTAAGTACGGCGTACATAGTATCTGAAACCGCCTACCGCTAAAATCTTATTTTGATGTTTATAGACTTTATCTATGTAACTATTAGTCCCCCCATTAAATCTCGGAAACCACTTTAATGTATCGTTAGTTTTGTTTCCTCTCTTAAACACCCTGATACCAATTGTATCTATCGCGCCGGTACTCGTAAGGGCAGTTATGTTGCTGATATTTTCAGTTCGCTGATTATAGCCACTGAAACCACCTGAAATATAAAACCTGTTGTTAAACTCGATAATACCTGATAGCGAACCGTTTGCAGCCCTGCCGGTACGGAAACTACGGTCATATTCACCATCGCCTGAAATGCGCGCTATTCGGTTTATCGGTATGATGATACCTTTGTTATCGTAATTGGTAAATGAGCCAATAACCAGGTTACGGCCATCTGCAAGCGGGAATACATCGTTAACCGGCCCATTTGTGCCATTTGTTGCACGGAATGACGGGTCAATGTTTACTAAGCCGTTAACCTTAAATTCGGGGCCCAAAACCAACTGGTCATCAATTACTATAGAGGTTATGCCTGTACTGCCCGATTCCGGAACTTTAACTTTTATCTCCGAATCGGTAATTGACATGATCTCGGCTTCCTCGCCGTTAAATAAAAAACGCGCCTGGTCTTTATATTTCATCAGGCCGGTTACCTTAAACGTAACCTCAGTGCCAGGGCTGCCGGCGGCCGGCACAGGTACCGCATCGCGGTTAAGGTTGATGCCGAGCACTTCTTTACCATCAGCATAGGGGTCAGTAAGTACTACCTTTTCCTTACGGCAAGCCTGCGCAACAGCCATTACTGCTAAAAGTATAATTATGTATATCTTTCTTTTCATGTTTTACAATTTTGCCGTTAGTTACTTGATGAAGTTAAGCCGGTAAAATACACGTCGTTAATAAACTCGCTGTAACTGTATCCTAATGTTGCACCTGAATACGCCAGCGTATGTACAACTCCATTACGGGGCTTTATGTCTGAAGAAGATATGGGGTTGATAAACGTAGCGAAATTAGGATTAGAGATATCAGGTACATAAATCATGTTAAGCTTACGCGGACCGATATATTTTACCCCATTAGCATCGCCATAGATTACGCCAATGTTACACACATCATTGCCGTAAGTGTAATATAACTGCCCGGGATATTGGCTTTGCAAGTTCAGGTCAATCTGCGGATAATCCTTAAGGCGGTTTACGCCCTTAAACATATAACGCATGAGATATTTACGCCAAACAACCGGACTAATGTCTGACAATTGTTTCACCGTATCACGGCCAAGTAAAAACAACTCGCGGTTTAAACCGCCACTGGTGTATGATCCAATTGTACGTTTAACTACGTCATCATCCGGAGCGAAAAAGGTAAAATCCTCGTTGCGAAAAACATCTTCCATGCCAGCAAGCTTCACTACTTGGGCAATGGTGTCAAACGGTACAGGCTTTTGTTCCAGGTACTCAAACATACTACCCGGATAGTCGGCCTGAGCTTTGCCGCCGTCTATATAATATTCGTCGCGTTTACACCCGGCAAGCACAAGCAACAGGCCCACGCAAACGAACGATATGGTTTTTAAATTTTTTATCATTTCATTAATATTTTAGTTACCGCCATTTACCCAATAGGTGTTCAAGGTCATGAATGGATTATTGATCAGCGCGTTGCTGCTTATTGGCCAGGTCCAGGCACCACGATTGTATTTATCGAGCGTAAGCACGTTGTATGACCACTGGCTGCTAAGTATACGGCGAGTGCGCACCAAATCAAAATAATGATGACCTTCGCCCATTAACTCACGTGAGCGTTCTAAAAAGATAAAATCCTTAAGCTCCTGGCCACCGCCGCCATTGTAAAGCGGAGCCTCTGCTCTTTGCCTCACACGGTTCAACATAGCAATAGCTTCGTTATCCTCGTTTAATTCCGCCAACGCTTCAGCGCAAAGCAAAATTTCGCCGGCGTACCTGAAAATCAAGAAGGTATTATCGGGGTTAGCATTCTCTTCGCCGCTGGCAAATGAATTGGCAGCGAATTTCAACATCATAAATTTACCATTGTCGGCAAAAATATCCTCATCAAACCACGCTTCTGCCCTTTTATCAGCATTGCTCGGATAAAGCTTTTGCATATACTCCGCACGAAAATAAGCGAAGCTTACGCGGTGTGTATATTCAGGGCGTTTGTAAGGATAATGCAAAAACATATCACCAAAAGGTGCCACGTCCCTATTTTGATCGCCGTAGTTTATACTGCGGTAAAATTCAAACAAGCTCTCGTCAGAGCGGCCCTTTATTACAGTTGACCATTGTTCAATAGGTAATAGCCTGTAAGCGTTGCTGGCCACCAGTTCACGGCCAAGCGTAGCGGTTTCTGTATAATACTTGTTTGCGTTTGCACGATCAAAGCCCGCATTCCACATATTCATGTTCATCAGCAAGGCTATAATGCTACCCCTGCTTGCACGAACGCCTTTTAAAGCCGGATCACTGTATGCCCATGGTAAAAAGTCTTTATAAGCTTTTAAATCAGCAATACATTTATTTAAAACCGACACCATGTTCTCACGGGGTAATGGCTCTGAGTGAAACGCATCAGTATAATAGGCTACATCACCATACAATCGCACCATAAAAAAGTATGATAGTGCGCGAATGAAGGCAGCTTCGGATTTAAACTGATTTGCCTCATTAGCGCTTACACCCGGTATGCCTTCATTAAGTTTTTCTATCAAAATATTAGCGCTTTGTATCACTTGGTAATAACCTGTCCAATCGGTAATTGCGCCAAAATTGTAGAAGTCCCACGGTTTGCCGCCACGCAACAATTCCAATAAATCATTACGGCCAAGTACTTCCACATATTCCCTCGAAGGGCCAACGTCAGCCTGTGGTTCATGCATCACCTCGCCTGAGCGGTATTCTCCGGTCGCGCCTACAAAATGCGTTTCGTTCACTTTACCAAAAAAACGGCGAGACATGTCGTAAATGTTGGCTACAACGTCCTCTTTTGATTGGTAAAAGTTGTTACCTGTCAGCTTATCGATGGGCTGTATGTTCAGGAATTTTTTGCAGGAAGGCAAACAGAAACTTCCTGCTATTATCAAAACTGATGTAATAATCTTTTTCATAACTACTGTTTTATTTACCTGTGTTAAGCTCAAGGTTTAATCCTAAGTTGTATGTACGCGCTACCGGATAACCGTTTGATATATCGCGGCCTAACGATGTTACGTTTTCCGGGTTAGGGCCTGTATACCTTGAAAAGGTCGCCAGGTTATCAGTTGACAGGAACACCCTGAGGTTGTTGAAGCCAAATCTCCGGATCGCGTTGCGGTTAAACATGTATGACAGGGTCAGGTTATTGATTTTAAAGTAGGTGCCTTCTTCCGCCCATAAAGTTTGATCGGGGCGCAATGGTTGTATCTGGTTAAAGCGGGCAAAATCATACGGGTTGGGATACCTGGTAACATCCCCCGGGTTACGCCAGATGTTCATGTTTGTTAACGGCACCACGGCCAGCAGTGAGAACGGATCGCGCATGATGGCCATACGGTCAGACAGGGCGTTGTTCAATATGGTTCTGTTAGCGGTGAATGATCCGTACACGTTAAGCCCCCAGTTTTTGTATACGATGTTAGTTGAAATACCACCGGTAAGCAATGGTTGCGAGTTACCGGTAATTTCGTAATCGTCATCATTTAAAATGTAATCGCCGTTAACATCCTTAAACCTAGGGTCGCCACCTTCAAAGAAGGTTCCGTTGGTTTGATAGCGCTTACCTGTAACTGGGTCAACAGGTACGTCGGCATCATAAGCGTATACACCCTCGTTTATACGCAGGTAATTTGAAAGTGTGTTTTTACCTACTCGGTAAACAATGTGCTGCCTGTAACCGCTGTTATCAAAACGGATGTATTGCCCATTATATTCAATTGGAAGCTTAAGCAGCATATCGCGGTTAATGGCGCCGTTTACAGATACCGTCAATTTAAAGTCTTTCGTATCAACAGCCCTTGCGGTTACCATCAACTCATAACCATAGTTGGCAATACCCACATCGTTGCTGGCCAGGCGGCCAAAGCCCGTCATGTTGGCCAGATTACGGTCAAATAGCAGGTTATCAACGTGTTTATAATAAGTATCAAACACCACGGTAAGCCTCTCACGGAACAAGCCTAAATCAAAACCAAAGTTATACTGCGTGGTTGTAGTAGGTTTAAGCGCAGGGTTTGGTATAAAATCATTATTTATACCGATTGTTGGGTTATTGTTGAAGTTACCGTTAAGGTTGTAAACACCGTAGATGCTTTGCAGCGTACCGCTCGGTACAATGTTCTGTCCCCAGGTTAAACGTAAGCTACCAAAACTTAACCATGACAGATCGCTCAGAAAGTTCTCTTTGTTAAAGTTCCATCTTAAACCAACTGCCGGGTTTTTTGAATAAGGGTTTTCCAAACCGTTAGATGAGGTACCATCCAGGCGATAAGAAAACTCGGCTACATATTTCTTTTGATAATCGTAAGTTACCGAACCGGCAAATGACGCGATTGTAGCGTTACGATAGTTTGATAATACACCACCACCACGCGAATAGTAAGCATCATAACCTACCGGGCCCTGTAGCTGATCGTTAGGGGTACGCTCCTGGCGGATGATACCGCTTTGCGCGCCTTGCTTGTAGATCTCGTTAAAGGTATTTACAAACAGGTTATGATCTTTACCGAAGGTTTTAGAATAGGTGATGGCGTTACGGTTATAAAGCGTATAGTTACGGCCCTCAAAATCATAAACCTTGGCGTATTGCGAGTTGGCAGCCGCCGGCGTAAAAGTAGCCTCAGCATCTGACGTATAATCATAGCTTATACTTGATGATAATGCCAGGCCCGGGATGAATTCATACCTACCGTCAACATTGGTACGCAGGTTTCGGGAGCTGTTGCTGTTTTGTGTACGTAGTGCCGAAGTAACCGCGTTTGATGACAGGTAGAAAGACGGCGGCGGCAGCAATGTTGATGCCTGGCCGTTGGCTGCCACGCCTGATTGTAACAAGCCCACACCATCACCCTTTGCCTGGTTACCTACCGAACCAAATAGCGAGCCAAAGAAACGAAACTTATCGTTCGGTTTAAATTCCATGTTCATGTTCAGGTTATACCTGTCAAAACCGGTATTTTTAATTACACCTTTTTGCGAGAAGTAACCTACGTTGGCTTTGTAGTTAAAGCGTTGGTCGCCACCGTCAAGCGCAAGGTTATGGCTTTGGTTGTAAGTAGTAGCATAAAATACCGATTGCCAGTCTGTCGAGTTATTCCAATAAGCGTTCAAACTGTCGGCCAGAAAAGGGGTCAATCCTAAATCACGCAGTTGCTGCTCAGTACGGGCATTTGACAATATTTGCTGTATTTTAGATTGACGTTCAGCGTTACCGCCCAATGTTTCGCGCAGCTTTGGCGGCGTTTGCACGAAAAAGTTTGTGGTGTACCTAACGCGCGGAACTTTAGAGTTACCACGCTTGGTAGTGATAATGATTACACCATAAGCACCGCGCGAACCGTACATTGACGTAGCCTGCGCATCTTTCATTACCTGAATGTTCTCAATATCTTCAACAGGAATTAATGACAGCGGACTTACGCCCGGGCCTTGCGTCTGAAAACCAAATTCTGAGGCCTTATCAGCATCCAACGGTACCCCATCAATAATATAAAGCGGAGATGTAGGCTGCAGGAACGACTCGTTACCGCTGCCCTGAACGCTTAACGTTGACAGACCACGCACCTGAACTGAACCGCGGAAACCCGGAGCACCGGTGTTATTCTGTACGTTCAAACCGGCAACCTTACCTTGTAACAAGCTTTCAAAGTTGGCAACAGGTATATCCTGTATGTCTTTACCCGAGATGTTTACCGCGGCACCGGTTGTAGTTTCTTTAGCACGTTTTTGATAAGCTACGATAATTACCTCGCTGAGGGCTTTTTTATCTTCGCTCATGTTAATAACGATATTTTTTGAGTTGGCAGTTGCTTTCACCGTTTGGGTTGCATAACCCATAAATGAAAATGAAAGCGTAGCATTCTCGGCAACATTTACAGTAAACCGGCCTTTGCCGTCAGTTTGTATTAAACCTTTGCCGTCAGCAGCCACGGTTACGCCGGGTAACTCAATATTTGCCGTTTTATCAATAACGGTACCACTTACCGTTACTACCTTTTTTTGTTGCGAATAAACTTTTGTGCTGCATATTACGCAAACAATAAGCACTGTATAAAATAGTCTAAGTATTCTCATTGTGATGGCTTTATGGTTTTTATTCGTCTTCAAACTTTGGATTTTCCTTTAAAAAGTGGAATACCACCTCCCAGTCGCCTTTTTTGTAAATAGCGAAGTCGATACCGAACGTGGCTACCGTTCTGCCGCCACCAAAACCTTTACGCGAGTAGCTAAACTCCGCATGGTCGCGGTTGCCTCCCGGCGCGTAATTGGTAACCACTTCAACCAGCGGAATTGGATATGCAACGGTGTATTGCACATACTCGTTGGTTTTTTCCATATTAAAGCCATGAACAATCCTATCCCAACGGGTTTCGTTAAACAAGTTAGGGTTGATAGCAACTGAATCCTTATCCAGGAATTTAAACCTGATAGAATTGCCCGAGCCACCCGGTACCGGGCGTATGTAAACTACAACCTCTTTGTAATCATCGTTACTACGCAGTGGCTGATCACTTTGAGCGCCAATAACGTTATTTAAAAATGGCCTGATGTAATTGCGGCTGTTTGGGTTGTTTGGCGATTTTGGATGCGGTGCAGGCCCCCCGGAGTAAATGTTAAAATCGTCCGACGGTTCATAAGGGCGCTCACGAAACGGCCGAACAGACAAATCGCGGATGATTGCGCTGCCGCCGCTGTTTGTAACCCGTAAATCAAAGTAACGGGTATTCTGCGGAAAATTTGTAGTATCGGCCGCACGAGGTGTAATCAGATCATTGGTTGCCGCCGCCCATAAAATGAACTCGCCTGACTGGCGTACCTCGAACAGCGGATGATCCTCAAGTTTGCGCTTGGCCTCAATTTCCTCAATGCTTTTCTCCAGGCCGGTATATGCCTTGGTCCATACGTAAGTTGGCCTTACCTGGAAAAGGTCAGTTACCGGCCGGCCATCGCCAAAACGCGCATTAATTATCTCAAACTTGATTGGCTGGGTAGAGTTGTCTCCGTTAAAACCACCCATTATATTATTGCGGCCCAAAATCGGGTCGAAGGTTTTATTGTTGTAATTGATGCGCGAACTCAGGTAATCTTTTTCATCCGGCAAATCAAATATCTTTTTACAACTGCTTAGCGCGATGCAGGCAAGCAACATCAGCCCAATTGATTTTTTTAAGTTTATATACATGGTTGGGATCATGTTTAATTTTTTATAACTCATATCTTAATTTGCCCGGTTTATAGTCCATTCAGCTAACTGGAACGCACCGCTTCCGTTGATCTCTGAGATATCTATACGATAGAATTTATAAGCAACAGTATTGCTGCACCTGAATACTTTGGTTTGGTATCTCTCCTCAAAAAAGAAGTTGCTTCTGCGGTCCAGCTCAACCCAGGTTTTGCCATCCATTGAGCCCTCGTAAGTCCAGGCACGCGGATCGCGATCAGGCGCGTCATTAGCCGAAATAAGGGTGTAAACGCCTGAAACAGCAGGTTCTTTAAGTTCATACTGCATCCAAAGACGCCCCTGAAACTCGGCCAGGAATTTGGTATGGTCATCGCCGTCAATAACCTTTTTAGATCCCTCACCGTTGTCGGGCCCACCGTTATTATCGCGCAGTACGCTAAGCTTACCACCAATCTCGAGCATCAGGTTTGGCGGAGGCGGCACAAATGTTAGCCTGGTCACAAACTCGTCAAAGCCAAAAATATGGTCGGGACTAACCACATGAACAATGCCGTTTTTGGTAATGATGTTGTTTGACCCGGTTGTAGTGGTTGACCAGTTACGAATAAATTTGCTACGCTTGGTGTTACTGAATTCGACAGCAACCGGACCTGCGTTAACATTTCCCGACGCTGAATTTCTAACCAATTTTCCATGCATCGGAAAGGCGAAACGCACGCTTGAAAGATCAAGTCCGTCCTGCAATGTAAGCGAATCAGATGTATACCTGCCCCTGATAATGTAATAAGACGCCATTGTATCAAGATGTACGCCATCAATGTTTGACAGGTATAACGGATCCTTATCGCTTTGACGGCGAAGTGTATTCAGGTTGGTAATGGCTAACTGAAAGCTTGGGTTAGTTACCGCGAACAAGGTGACATTACTATCCGTCAGGGTTTGTTTAAGGCCCATACGGTCAACCACGGCAATAAGTGAGTCATAAACACCTGGTTTGCTCTTCAAATAATCGTAGGTGCTGCCGGCAAACTGCGGGTCGTTGTTCGCGGCATCATAATAACCGCCATCTTTGCTGCAGGCAAAAAATGTTGCCGCTACACAAAACAGCAGTGCCGGAGTTTTCATATATCTTTTTATCGTATTCATATATGTTTATTTTATTTCCAGTAAGGATTTTGTGTTAATTGGTTGTTTTGTGAAATAAGCTTGCGCGATATAGGCCAGTAAATACCCTGTGAATTTATAAGCTGCATAAAGCGTGGGTTATTCTGCTTTATTTTATTATATCGAATGAGATCATACCAGCGGTGCCCCTCACCCATTAATTCGCGTCGGCGTTCCTGAAAAACTAAATCTATAATTTCGCCATTAGCATAAATAGCGTTAACTCCTCTTCTGCCAAGCACTTGCGCTACCTCTACTAAAGCACCATTGTTGTCACCTAAAACAGCTAATGCCTCCGCACGAAGTAGTACTACGTCCTCAAGACGCGTAAATATGAGCGCACTGGTAAAATACCTGAAGTTAGGATCATTTGTGCCGCCCTGAATAACCTTGATTTTATTGAAAATCGGGTACTTACCATTAAAGTTTACGAAGTAACTTTCAGTACGTGGCTGACCCAAAGTATCCAAGCTGAAACGCTGATCATTAGGTTGGTCGAATATTTTAATAATGGTGTCCTTCGGCATATAAATGTCAGGCACATTTTTAGTAACTACAGGCTGCGCAAGGGTTAACTCCTCGATATGGCCGGTTACAGATCCATCAATATGGCCCCAATCCGAATTAAAGCCGAACATCTGGCTGCTGTTCTTATTGTAAAAGAAACCGTTCGAATTGGTCAGATCAGTGGTTGACTGGAAGTTAATGCGGCTTTTGCCGTAATTGTCCTCAACAAATTTGGCATAAGTAGCAACATCATCATAGTTGCCTTGCCATGCCGCTACGTGTGCTAAAATAGCGTAGGCAGAATTTTTCGTGGCTAACGCGCCTGACCAACGTCCATCGCTTTCGCCGTAGTATGCACCGGGCTGTTGCTCATCGTTACCACTATATATAAAAGGCAAGTCTGCAGCGGCTTTTTGTAATTCCTGCTCTACCCAAACCAAAATTTTTGCTTGCGGCTCGCGCGGCTTGTTCTCAAATTTTCCATCGTGTGAGCTGGTTATAAAAGGCACGTCACCCCAAATGCGTACCATATAAAAGTATGCGAATGCTCTAAGCAGACGAGCTTGCGCCACATCAACAATCATGTTGTTTTCGGTATAACGCCTGTCAACAGCTTTTACCTCGCCAATACGTTCCATAAAAATATTGGCCGCGTTAATAACAGCATAAAAGCGTGTCCAGTCAGACAGGGCATCAACTGTCGGGTACGATGCGTTTAACTGGTTTGATGTTACCGCTTTCAAATCTAAGCGGTTAGGACTTACAAACTCACCGGTACGTACATCTCCGTAAATCCAGTGGCCGTTATTGTCTGAAAGGGCTGCGCGGGTAAGCGCGTAAACGCCCATAATACCGGCACGGGCATCTTCCAGTTTGTTCCACATGTTTTTTTCGCCTACCACACGTACCGAATCCTTGTCCAGGATTTTGTTACATCCGGTTAGTGCTACTAAAAACAGCAGTGCTATATATAATATCTTTTTCATTTGTTTTACTTCAGATTTACTTTAACATCCTGTTACAAATCCATTTTAACACCCAGTGTGTACGTACGTGGTATAGGCAGGCCGTATCCGGTGTCAAAACCATCGTAGCTAACCAGTTCCGGATCCTGACCGGTGTACGGCGTAAGGGTGAACACATTGTGCACCGAGCCATACACGTATAACCTGCTTACTTTAATGTTTTTACGGCTCAATAGCTTGGTAAGATCGTAACCCAGGGCAACCGTGCGTAACTTCAGGAATGAAGCGTTCTCCAGGAACAGGTCCTGATCGGTACGGTATGGAATAACCGTGCTCCATGGGTTATACATTGGGTATTTTGAGTAGTCACCACGTTTTTCCCAAAAGGTTATCTCTTTAACTGAGCTGATATTGCTGTTGCCTTCACGGTTTACAAAATCAAACCTGTTAGCCATATCCTGATTGATCAGTTTACGACCAAGATTGAAGTAAAAATTCAGGTTAAGATTCCAGCTGCCGTAACGCAGGTTGTTATCAAAGCCACCTGATATAGTTGGCAGTGAATGGCCCATCAACGTCTTGTCATTATTATCGATGTTATTGTCGCCGTTAATATCTCTCCAGCGCGGGTCACCAGGTTGCAACGCAATACCGTTGTATTTTAAAGGCTGTCCGTCAACCACCGGAATTTCACTAACAGCGTTATAAATGCCATCATTAGTCAGCAGCCAGTACTGATCAAACGACTGGCCTACCCTTAACAGGCGGTTGCCGATAACTAACTCGTTTAAACCACGAGGCAGCGATTTTAATTTATTGCTGTTATGATTAAGATTTAGTGATGACGTCCATCCGAACATATTTTGTTTGATGATATCGGCTTTGATGGTTACATCAATACCGCGATTGTTTACAGACATGCCGCTTTCCAGTGATTGCTTGTAACCATATTCAGCATAATCAGGCACGCCGAGTATCAGGTCTTTCTCTGTTTTTGAGTAAAGATCAACTGACAAGCGCAAACGCTCTGCAAAGAAACCCGCATCGATACCAATGTCTATCTGATCTGAATATGACCATGGGATACCGTAACCTATCCACCCTGCGCTGTAAGGCCTGGTTAATACAGCAATAGCATTATAGCCAGGAACTGTTAGGTTACCGGTGTAGCCGGTTGTAGCAGTATACTGCGGACCTTGCGCATAATTATCATAGGCGTTAAGGCGGCCCATACGGCCAATACTGGCACGTAGTACCAGGTCGCTAAAGGCATTATTGTCCTGCAAAAATTCTTTCTTCATGCTCCAGGCAGCTGATACTACCGGAGAAACAAACCAGCGTTTTGTTGGCTGAGCGTTTGACGAGCCATCAGTACGCAAGGTTGCCGAGATCATATACTTATCATTGATAGTATAATCGGCTTTACCGTAAAATGATAACAGGTTATCGCCAGTTTTATCCAGGAAGCGGTAAGTTAACTCACGCGGGAAAGCTAAGGGGTTAAGATAGTTCGAGTTGTTTGGATCTGACTCAAGCAGGTTTATCTTGATATAATCATTAGCGCCTTTATAAGCGTAGGCATTGGTATATTTATAAGTGTCCCACTGAATGGAATTTCCTATCTCAACGTGTAATGCGTGATTTTTAGCTGGCGCAAAGTCATATGATCCCTTATTCTCCAGCATTAAACGCTGATTAAAACCATAGAAGTTTGATGCGTAGCTGTTGCCCTGCAACAGGGTACGTGCGTAAAACACATCGCGGTAACCTTCATTATAGTCAACACCGAAAGTTGTGCTCCATTTAAATTTGCCAAACTCAACCCCGATGCGTGCAAAGCCTTGTATTAGGTTGGTTTTATTATCGTCAAACCCTTTATTGTACTGGTTTAAGTAATCAGCATAAAATTGTTTGTTTGGCGGCAGCGGCGCGCTCAGGTCAGGGAAATAGTTTACCTGGGCAAAACGGTCACGCAGGTAACGGTTACGGTCGCGCTCTAAACGGTTGGCGTTAACCATAGCCGAGAAGACCAGCCACGGCACCGGCTTCATGTTTATATTAAACATGGCGCTGTACCTGTCAATACCTGTATCATCAGCAACGCCTTGATTTTTAGTGTTACCCAACGAAAAACGGAAGTTAGCACGGCTCGTACCGCCGGAAATGCCAAAGTTTATGCCATGGATCAGTGCGTTACGGTAGTATAGATCGGTCCAATCTGAACGGCCGCTATAAACGTTATTCAACGAGTCGCTCAGGTAGATCGGATAATTTTCATCATCAGAATACCTGCCATTGGTGGTATACAGATCGTAAAAACGCTGACGGAATGCGTTTTCATATTTACCGTTGATGGTAGTAACAGACGGGCGCTGAACCATGCCGATATATGAATTAAAGCTAATGCTGCGTACACTACCCGGCTTTTTTGAGGTAAGCACAATAGCGCCGTTTACTGCGCGCGGGCCGTAAATAGCCGATGCCGATAAATCAGCAAGTACTTCAACCGATGCGATATTATTCATATCGATATTGGCAAATACGTTGGTTGCCGGGCCTGGGCGGTTAAAATCAAACTGCTGCAGATCAAACGCGAACGGATGCTCCGTAATAAGGGGAATACCGTCAAGTATTACCAGTGGTTGTGTTTGATAAACTTCACGGCGTGATAGTAACGGCATAGAGGCGCCGCGAATAAACATATTTTGCACAGAACCGGGTTCGCCGGATGGTTCCTGAACGTAAAGACCAGCATATTGGCCTTTAACATACTGCTGCAATGAGATAGCGGGAAAAAGAGATAATTGATCGGGCGTAGCTTTAACACTGTCCGAAAAACGATTATACAATGTTTTCCGGATGTTAGCTATACTATCATTAAGCAAAGTGTCTTTCGCAGACGTATCTTTACGAACAGTATCCTGAAAGAAAGATAATTTAAATTTGCTTATCCCTTCACTATTACCTTTAGCCAAGCCAGTTGATGCTTTGATTGCCGTTCCGAAAAAAACCGCAAAGCACAGCCATAAGTATCGCATATTAATGGATAATTTAGATTGTTGAAATAAAAGAAATGACAAATCGCGGCCCCGTAGAGAGCTGATTAACAATTAGTTAAATTTTGCTTAAGCCGTGAAAGAGATGTGCAAAGTAAAAATTTTACGCATAGTTAAGGGTTTAATTAGTTTATTAAATGGTTATTTATAAAGAGCTGTTCGTGCATTCTCACAAGCCTGAACGATTTACTTGTGTTTCTGACGTTTATTTAATCGGTATAACAAATTAAATCAACAAAAACGGTTTATCAAAATATTATTACAAAATTCTTATCTTTTTCCATATTGATATCGTCAAGTCCAAGAATTTAAAAAAATCACAAAAAAAGCTATTATAATTTATCTATAATTAATAAAAATTCAAACTTAATGCATTTAGCTTTGTAATAATGGCATTAAATCGTCGTGCTTTGTCATGATGATAAGCCATAATTTGATAAACCGTATAAGTATTATTCGTGCTGGGAATATAAAGATGGTCAGGCCCGGGGGTGGTATTGGTTTATGGTCGACCTGAGATAGTCGCGGTTCAGGTGCGTATAAATTTCAGTAGTGGTGATACTTTCGTGGCCAAGCATTTCCTGTACGGCGCGCAGATCCGCCCCACCCTCAACCAAGTGCGTAGCAAATGAATGCCGTAAGGTATGCGGACTAATATTTTTGTGCACACCGGCAAGTATAGCCAGATCCTTTAGCAGCATAAATATATATACACGGCTTAACCTGCTGCCCCGGCGGTTCAGGAAAACCATATCCTCCTCCCCCTTCTTTATAGAGACGTGAGTCCTTAATTCATGCAGCCAGATTTTGAGCGCTTTTATAGCCGCTCCGCCGATAGGTACTAAACGTTCCTTATCGCCTTTACCGGTAACTTTAATAAATTCAATATCGAGGTACAGGTTTGATATTTTTAGTTCAGTTAACTCCGATACACGCAGGCCGCAACTGTACAAAACCTCTATAATGGCTTTATTGCGCGGCCCTTCCGGTTTTGAAAGATCAATAATCGAGATGAGCCGGTTTATTTCGTCGTAACTCAATGTATCGGGGAGTTTACGCTGTATTTTGGGTGCTTCGAGCAGTTCAGACGGATCAGCAGCGATCAAATCCTCCATCAGCATATATTTATAGAATGCTTTTATACCGGACAGTATCCTGGCTTGCGATGTAGGCAGCATACGCAATTCATTTATCCACACCAAAAAGCGGCGTAAATCGGCAAGGGTAACTTTCTCCGGCCCGATATGATTGTGCGGATCCACTGTAGCGAATTGCGCCAACTTATCAATATCACGGGTATACGCCTCAATTGAATTTGATGACAACGAACGCTCGAGCCTTAAATACGCTTGAAAACTTTTTATAGCCTGCTGCCAGTTCAACCTGATTTTACTTTTATTAATTTATACCTAAGTTTGGGCACCATGAATATACAGATAATTAACGGGCCCAATTTAAACCTGCTTGGCGTGCGCGAAAAATCAATTTACGGCGATGCCAGTTTTGAAAGCTATCTTGAGCAACTGGTAGCCCGCTACCCAAATGTTACCATTAGCTATTACCAAAGCAATATAGAGGGCGAAATTATAAATAAACTGCATGAAGTTGGCTTTACGTTTGACGGCATTGTTATAAATGCCGGGGCCTACACCCATACATCCGTAGCCATAGGCGATGCTATTGCGGGCATTAATACCCCGGTGGTTGAAGTGCACATCAGCAATGTATATAAACGTGAGGAGTTCAGGCACTCATCCATGCTGGCTAAAAACTGCAAGGGTGTTATTGCCGGTTTCGGTATGGATTCGTACCGTTTGGCTATTGAAAGTTTGCTGTAAAATTTGTTTAGACGATATATAAAAGGGTCAATTACTCGAGGTAATTGACCCTTTGCTATTCTTATCGGTCCAGACTACGCTACAAAACTTTTCGCCTTTTCGAGTGCCCTGTCAATACCGGTAACATCTTTACCACCGGCCATAGCGTAGAATGGCTGACCGCCGCCACGCCCTTCGATTTCTTTTGCAAGTTCACCAACAATCTTGCCCGCGTTCAGGCCTTTATCTTTTACCAGGTTTTCCGCTATCATCACAGTAAGGCTTGGTTTGCCGTCAATATCAGCAGCTAAAACCAGGAACAAATCGTTGACTATATCCTTTAGGTTGTAAGCTAAATTCTTGATTGCATCCGCATTAGGTAAAGCCACTTTTTGGGCGATGAAATTGATGCCATTTATATTTTCGGCTGTTTTAGCCAGATCATCCTTTAAGCCGGCAGCTTTCTCGAGTACGCTTTTCTCGAGTTCCTTTTTCAGTCCGGCATTTTCGCTAATCAAGCTTTCGATGCTTTTGGTAATATCCTTCGGGTTTTTAAGCAGCTCTTTCAATTGATTGATCAGCAGGCTTTGCGCATTGATGTAATTCTCAGCAGCTATGCCGGTAATGGCCTCAATGCGGCGCACGCCCGCGGCAACGGCGCTTTCGCTGGTTATTTTAAAAAAACCTATTTGCCCGGTTGCGTTTACGTGTGTACCACCGCAAAGTTCCTTGCTGAAATCATCGTCAAAAGTAATAACGCGTACATAATCGCCATACTTCTCGCCAAACAGGGCGGTTACACCACTATTTAAGGCTTGCTGATACGGCACGTTACGTTCTTCTTTCAGATTGATGTTCTCGCGTATTTTGGCGTTGACTATCGCTTCTATCTGTGCTATCTCCTCGTCGGTCACCTTAGCGAAGTGCGAGAAATCGAAACGCAGGTAATCGGCATTAACCAGTGAGCCTTTTTGGTTTACGTGCGTACCCAAAACTTGTTTAAGCGCGGCGTGCAGTAAGTGTGTAGCCGAGTGGTTGCTCTCGCTGCTATGGCGCAAAGCAGGTTCAACAATGGCGGTTAACGCATCACTGATACCCTCGGGCAATGTATCGGTAAAATGAACGGTCAGGCCGTTCTCTTTCTTGGTATCGGTTACATACACGATCTCCCCATCCGGAAAAACCAGTTCGCCCTTATCGCCTACCTGGCCACCGCTCTCGGCGTAGAAAGGCGTTTTATCCAAAACAATTTGGTATTGCTCCTTACCCTTAGCCGTAACCTTGCGGTATTTTACCACATGGGCAACAGCCTCGGTTTCATCATAACCAACAAACTCTACCGAATCATCTTGTTTTAATACGATCCAGTCGCCGGTATCAATGGCGGTTGCAGCGCGGGAACGATTTTTTTGTTCTTGGAGATATACATTAAAATCATGCTCATCAACCGTAAACCCAAAATCCGATGCTATTAATTTAGTTAAATCAAGAGGAAACCCGTTCGAATCAAATAACTCAAACGCTGTCTTTCCATCTATACTTGGTTTAACATCTCCATAATAGCTTATTATGCGGTGTTTTAAATTCTCAGGATTATTAATGAAATAATTCTTTGCATCGATTGTTGAACTATCGTCATGCTCACTCAAATAATCCAAGCTTGGCACTCCAACAGCATCTTGCTCAAAAATATAAGTATAGATTTTTTGCAATCCTCTATCTAACGTTCTCAAAAAAGATATTTCTTCTTCCAAAACTACCTTCTGCACAAAATCCTTTTGTTCCCACAATTCATCGAAAACACTCTTGAATTGCTCAGCGAGTAAAGGCACTAGTTGATTGATGAACGGATCTTTAAAACCTAAATATTGGTATGAGTAACGCACCGCGCGGCGTAATATCCTGCGGATAACATAGCCAGCTTTATTATTAGATGGTAGTTGTCCATCTGCTATAGCGAAACTAATAGCACGAATATGATCAGCTAACACTCGCATGGCAACAGCTTCATTCCAACCCTCTTCGCCTGGTTTTGCAGCAGCGTTATATTGCTTGCCACTTTTATCAGCAATAAACTGAATCAGCGGTTGAAAAATATCGGTATCATAATTAGAAGTTTTGCCTTGCAGCACACGCACCAAACGTTCAAAGCCCATGCCTGTATCCACATGCTTTGCCGGTAGCGGTTGCAGCGAACTATCCTTAAGGCGGTTAAACTGCATAAATACGTTGTTCCATATCTCAATCACCTGATCGTGGTCGGCATTTACCAGCTTGGCGCCATCCACTTCGACACGTTCGTTATCAGGCCTACTGTCGAAGTGAATCTCTGAGCAGGGTCCGCACGGACCGGTTTCGCCCATTTCCCAAAAGTTATCTTTTTTGTTGCCGGGCAGTATATGGCTTTCGTCAACATACTGTTTCCAAAGTTCCAGCGTTTCGGTATCGGTTTCCAAACCTTCCTTTTGGTCACCCTCAAAGTAGGTTACGTAAAGGCGATCTTTGGGTAACTTATATACTTCGGTCAGCAGTTCCCAGCTCCAGGCAATGGCATCCTTTTTAAAGTAATCGCCAAAGCTCCAGTTGCCCAGCATCTCAAACATGGTATGGTGATAAGTATCAATACCCACCTCTTCCAGATCATTATGCTTGCCCGATACACGCAGGCAACGCTGGGTATCAACCACGCGTGAGCTTTTCGCCGGTGCCTCACCTAAAAATATATCCTTAAACTGGTTCATACCCGCGTTGGTGAACATCAGTGTAGGGTCGTTTTTAACTACGATAGGTGCCGAAGGCACAATGGTATGGCCTTTAGAAGCAAAAAAATCAAGAAAAGCTTTGCGTATCTCGTTAGCTGTCATGTACAGTATAATTTTGGAGTGCAAAAGTAATTATTAATCGGTTTATTGTTACCGAATTTATTGTTTAATATAAGGTTAGCCGTTTAATACGCCCTTACATAAAAAATACCTATTTTTGCAGCCTTAATAAAAACACCTTTTTACTATGAGCATTGCGCTATCCGAACAGGAAATTTTACGTCGCAAATCGTTACAGGATCTACGCGATTTAGGTATTGACCCCTACCCGGCCGAAGAATACAAGGTTACCGCCTGGGCTAAGGACATTAACGAAAATTTTAGCAGCAACCCCGATGCTTATAAACAGGTGACCATTGCCGGCCGTATCATGACGCGCCGTATTATGGGCAGCGCATCGTTTTTTGAGATACAGGATACAACCGGCCGCGTGCAGGTTTACATCAAACGTGATGATATTTGCCCTGATGAGGACAAGACCTTATACAATACCGTATTCAAAAAATTGCTTGATATTGGCGACTACGTTGGCGTTAAAGGCTTTGTATTTCTGACCCAAACCGGCGAAATATCAGTACATACACAAGAGTTGACCATCCTTTCAAAATCGTTGAAACCGCTACCTGTGGTTAAGCGCGACGAGGAAGGCAATATATATGATGGCTTTACCGACCCTGAGCTGCGTTACCGCCAGCGCTATGTGGATCTGACCGTAAACCCGGACTTTAAGCAGATCTTCATCAACCGCTCAAAAGTGATCAGCACCATGCGTAATTATTTTAACGCGCAAGGCTGGATGGAGGTTGAAACCCCGATCCTGCAATCAATACATGGTGGCGCGGCTGCAAGGCCTTTCATGACGCACCATAACACGCTTGATATGCCTTTGTACCTGCGTATAGCTAACGAGCTTTACCTGAAAAGGCTGATTGTAGCAGGTTTTGATGGGGTGTATGAATTTGGCAAGATGTTCCGTAACGAGGGTATGGACCGCACCCACAACCCGGAATATACCGCAATGGAGATTTACGTTGCCTACAAGGATTATGTGTGGATGATGGGCATGCTTGAAGAATGTTTAGAAATCGTTGCAAAAGCCGTACATGGTATTACCAGCGTACAGGTTGGCGCCAACGAGATCAACTTTGCAGGCCCGTACGAGAAGCTATCGATGTATGATTCGATTTTGAAATACACCGGCATTGATGTATCGCAAATGGATGAGGCAGGTTTACGCAAGGTATGTGCTGATCTGGAAATCGAAGTGGATGAATCAATGGGTAAGGGTAAACTGATTGATGAAATATTTAGTGCAAAGGTAGAAGCCAACCTAATACAGCCAACCTTTATTACCGACTACCCTATCGAGATGACGCCACTTGCCAAAAAGCACCGCAGCAAGGATGGCCTTGTTGAGCGCTTCGAGTTGTTTGTGAATGGCAAAGAGATAGGCAACGCGTATTCTGAATTAAATGACCCGATAGATCAGCGTGAGCGTTTTGAGGAGCAACTTATATTGGCCGGTCGTGGTGATGAGGAAGCGATGGCTATGGACGATGACTTTTTACGTTCCCTGGAATATGGTATGCCGCCAACATCGGGCCTGGGTATTGGTATTGACCGCTTGGTGATGCTGATGACCAACCAAAGCACCATCCAGGAAGTATTATTCTTTCCGCAGATGCGCCCTGAGAAGAAAGCAAAAGTTTCTACAGTTGAAGATTTTGTGAAGATTGGAGTTCCTGAAGTGTGGGTGCAGGTGTTAAATAACATGGGCTTTAAAACTGTAGAAGAACTAAAGGCAGCCAATCCAAACAAGGTTTATAACGATATGGGCGGTATGCGTAAAAAAATGAAGCTTGATATACCTATGCCAACTAAGGAAGAGGTGATGGCTTGGTTCGCGTAATTATTCTGAACCTGATTTCAAGAATCTGCAGAAGATAACGACCTACAAAATTTGAATTAGCAGGGCGGCAATTTTAAACAAATTACCGCCCTTTTATATTTTACACCTTCGTTGATAACATTTTTTTAACGAAATGTTAAAATTCATAAAACTTTCGTACCGAAACACTTGTTTAGCTTTATGGTTAATATAGCAAATAAGAAAGACTATGACTGGTTCAATCCTTGAGATAACTGAAAACGAGTACCTGATCAAATTAAACAAGAGCACATTTGATTTGTCGCTGATCAGGAATATATTAAAAATGGTTGAGGTTTCAAACCCTACGGAAGATGATTTCAGGTTTCCTGAACGTCGCTATATGCCCATACAAGGCAGCGCATCAGAACCGGGCTACTTCAGCACTATTGACGAAAAATAAAAGCGATACAATAATTTGTACCGCTTTTATTTTTTCTCTGATTTGATAATATCTTAGAACTGGCGGTAGCCACCACGTACTACCTGTTGCTTATCCATTTGCGCCATCTGCGCTTTCATCATTTTTATCTGATCCGCAAGCAACTTATTCTTATCTTCTTTCGAGGCTTCCTGCAAATACATCTGCGCTTCGCGCTTGTTGCGTTTTGCCATAGCTATGCCGGCCAGGCTAAGTTTAGCTAATGCGATATTGTGCGACATGCCCATACCCAGTGATAATGCCTTCTTAAAAAACTTCTCTGATTTTAATGGCGCTTTGCGCGACTCGATCAAGCCCACCAGCAGGTTGTAGTAACCATGCTGTTTGCGGTGCAGTTGTTTCTCATAATCGGTGATCTTGCCAAGCCACTGCTCGGCTTTTTCGGTATTTTCTTTACGCAAAAAATATTGCGCGATAATCATATTCTCGTTAAAAAAGAAGGTGAGTAATACCAGGCCACCAAATATAAACAATGGTATACCCCAGCCCCAAAAGCCAAATGCGCACAGTGTTACACCTGCACCCATTATTACACACGCTATAACTAAGCGAACAATATTTGACATAATTTGTAATATAACAATTTGAAGCGCAAATATCCGTTTATTTGCACTCTTAATCAACATCTGCAAACAATATTTATGGCGATAGATTTAGAGCCTTCGTGGCTGAATGTTTTGGGCGGCGAGTTTCAAAAAGACTACATGGTTAAGCTTCGCGAATTTTTGAAATCAGAAAAAGAAAGCGGGCAAACCGTCTATCCAAAAAACAGTGATATATTCAACGCATTTAACAAAACACCTTTTGATAAGTTGAAAGTTGTTATACTTGGTCAGGACCCATATCATGGAGCGCATCAGGCACATGGGTTGTCATTTTCTGTACAAAAAGGGATAAATCCTCCGCCATCACTTAAAAACATTTACAAGGAGCTGGTGACAGATATTCCGGGTTTTGCAATACCGACGCATGGTGAACTGACGGAATGGGCCGAACAGGGAGTAATGATGCTGAACGCCACGCTTACCGTGCGCGCGGGTAGCCCTGGCTCACACCAAAAAAAGGGTTGGGAGATATTTACCGACACGGTGATCAAAACTATATCCGAACAAAAGGAAGGTATCGTATTTTTACTATGGGGTAAGTTTGCTCAAGCAAAAGCTGAACTGATTGATGCAGGTAAACACCATATACTAAAAGCTGCCCACCCCTCGCCATACTCGGCCGACAGCGGCTTTTTTGGTTGCAGACATTTCTCTAAAACCAATGAGATTCTTGTAAAAAAAGGCAAAAATACTATTGACTGGCAGATACATTAACTTACTATTAGCTTGCCGTAATAATTGATTGCGCCGTATTGAGATTAAGTGTGCGGTAAAAAGTATCTTTGCGAAAAATTTATTTACTATGCAGCTTAACGCTTTATCAGCTATATCACCTGTTGATGGCAGGTACCGTAACACAACCGCCGGACTTGCCGCTTATTTTTCTGAATATGCTTTAATTAAATACAGGGTATTTGTTGAGATTGAGTATTTCATCGCCTTATATGAGCACCCGCTGCCTCAACTGGCCGATTTTGACAGATCGTTATCTGGTAAACTGCGCGACATTTATAACAACTTCAGCGAAGCCGATGCCGAAAGCATCAAGCAAATAGAGAAAACTACCAACCATGACGTAAAGGCGGTTGAGTACTTTATTAAGCAAAAGTTTGACGAATTAGGTATTGAACAATATAAAGAATTTATACACTTTGGCCTTACCTCGCAGGATATAAATAATACGGCCATACCTTACTCGTTTAAACTGGCACTTACCGAAAGCTATTACCCTGCCATAAACAAGCTTGTAGATACGCTAAAAAACTATGCCGCCGAATGGCAAAATATACCCATGCTGGCACATACCCATGGTCAGCCTGCGTCGCCAAGCCGCTTGGGTAAAGAGATCGATGTATTTGTAGAGCGTATTGAAAAGCAGCTGGCGCAACTGCAGCAGGTACCATTTTCCGCTAAATTTGGGGGCGCTACCGGCAATTTTAACGCGCACAACATCGCTTACCCGGCTATAGACTGGAAAGCTTTCGGAAATAATTTTGTTGATAATATTTTAGGCTTGAGCCGCTCGCAGTACACTACGCAGATTGAGCACTATGATAATTTTGCCGCGCAATGCGATGCGCTAAAGCGTATCAACAACATCCTGATCGACCTTGACCGTGATATGTGGACCTACATATCCATGAATTATTTTAAGCAAAAGATCAAAGCCGGCGAAGTTGGGTCATCGGCTATGCCGCATAAGGTAAACCCTATCGACTTTGAAAACTCGGAAGGTAACCTGGGCATAGCGAATGCGCTGTTTGAACATCTGGCTGCAAAACTACCAATCTCCCGCCTGCAACGCGATTTAACAGACAGTACCGTTCTGCGTAACATCGGCGTGCCGGTGGCGCATACCCTGATCGCTATTAAATCGACTGTAAAAGGTTTGAACAAATTATTGCTTAATGAGGCCGCTATCAATGCCGATCTCGAAGCGAATTGGGCGGTAGTTGCCGAGGCTATACAAACCATTTTACGCCGTGAAGCCTACCCTAACCCTTACGAAGCACTAAAAGAACTAACCCGCACCAACACCCATGTAAACGCTGAAACAATTGCGGCGTTTGTAGATACTTTGGATGTTAACGATAGCGTAAAGGCAGAACTTAAACAGATAACGCCATCAAATTATACAGGGATATAAACAAAATTATCAAAGTCATTAAGCGGTCATAACTAAATTGGTTTGCTTTTTTACCAAAAAAGCTGTTTAAATTTGTTATTAATACAAATAACAATCTCGAAAGAAATGAATATCAACGTATATACCGAAGCTACGCCAAACCCGGCAACCATGAAGTTCATTGTGAACAAGTTGCTGATAAACGGCAGTGTGGACTACCCTACCAAAGAAAGCGCCGAAACTTCGACCTTTGCAAAAGAGCTATATAAATTCTCGTTTGTAAACGGCGTGTTTTTCGCCAGCAACTTTGTTACCGTTACCAAAACAGAAGGTACTGACTGGGCCGACATAGAGCCTATATTAAAAGAATTCGTAAAAGGTGCGGTTGAATCAGAACTTGTTGTTAAAGCCGAAGCGCATGAAGAAGTTGACTTTGAAGGTACCGACACCGAAATAAAAATACAGCAAATACTGAATGATTACGTTCGCCCGGCTGTTGAGCAGGATGGCGGTGCTATTACCTACAAATCATTTGATGAAGGTGTGGTTACTGTTGAGCTTCGCGGTTCATGCAGCGGTTGCCCGTCATCAACCGTAACCCTGAAAGCCGGTATTGAAAACCTGCTTAAACGTATGGTACCGGGTGTTACCGAAGTAGTGTCTGAAGCTTATTAATGATAGGATTTCACTGATTTACTTTATGATTTCATCGATTGAAATTACTCAGATAAAATAATACATTATAAAAAAGTCCCATAGGTTGAACTATGGGACTTTTTTTTATTAAACAATCGGAGAAATCAATCTCCTAAAACCAGTGCAATCTAAAAATGAAATCCTGCAATCAGGCAAATCCTAAAATCAAATCAAAAATACTTTTGGATAAACTGCAACATCTCCCCGGTAATATTACCATTAGTGGCTAATAATTCCCGTGTTTCAATAACTTCATCACCACCTTTAAAATTTACCACCTGTCCGCCAGCTTGTTTTACTATTACAATACCTGCTGCAATATCCCATGCGTTTAGATTGTATTCGTAAAAGCCTTCAAAGCGGCCACAAGCTGTATAAGCCAGGTCAACCGCGGCTGAACCAATACGGCGTAAGCCGTGGCAACTGCGCATCAGTTCGGCAAACAATTTCATGTACTGCTCCTGCTTGCCAAAATCGTAATAAGGAAAACCCGTGGCCAGCAAGCTATGCTCAAGTGTAGGCGCATTACTTACCTTTATCTCGTTACCATTCAGGTACGCAGGCGCACCTTTCCAGGCATAAAAACACTCATCAAGGTTTACCTCGTATATTACACCCACCACCAATTCATCGTATTCTTTAAGTGCTATACTGATTGAGAAGGTCGGCAAGCCATGTATAAAGTTGGTAGTACCATCCAGCGGATCGATGATCCAGTTATATACATGCCCAATTTTGGTGCTTGTTTTTTCTTCGGTAATAAAACCTGCTACCGGCAATATCTTTTCAAGCCCGGCAACCAGTTGCTGCTCTGCGGTTTTATCAACATACGATACCAGGTCATTCAGTCCCTTATATTCTATCTTATCCGTACTAAAGGTTTTTCTTTCCTGGCGGATGAAATCACCAACCTGTTTAGCCAGCTCGACAATACTTAGCACAACTTCCTGTAGATTCATAAATTCTATTCTTAATAACGGTTAAATTGCAGGCGTCGGGTTTGTTCTTTTGTTATCGCTTCGTGCTAATAATATCACTCCGGCAATTACCATAAATAGTGAGATCATCTCAGCCTGGGTGAATGATATACCAAATAAATGATACTTGGTATTCACACGGATCAGCTCGACAAAGAAACGCTCAATACCTGCCAGTATCAGGTAAATACCGAACAATGCACCCGGTTTTGTAACCTTATTGCGAATGGTCCAAATAATTAAGAACAGTACCAGGCAAACCACAACCTCGTAAAACGGCGTAGGGAAAACCGGCTGCGGTAATTCATTACAATACTTACCCAGGCAACCGGCAATAGGCACGCCTTCGGCATTTACGTTGTGCGGATATTTAAACGCCCACATCCAATCGGGCGCCCAGCTTAGCCATCCAGGTTTTGGTGCAAGGTTTACAATGCCCCAATCGCCATCGCCTGCCATCTGACAGCCGATACGGCCTACCGCGTATGACAGCATCATTCCCGGTCCGCCAATATCAAGCATAGTGAGTGGTTTAATTCCGTTTTTTTTAGCTATGTATAATACAGCAGCACCACCACATATTAATCCACCATAAAAGGTTAATCCGCTGGTACCGATCAGCATTCCAACCGGATCAGCCGTAAAGGCATCCCAATTCTCAAGCGCGTTAAAAAGCTTTGCCCCGGCAAAACCAAAAACCGCTGCCCATAACAATATGTTGCCCATCAATTCGTGCGGATGAACCAAAACACGTTTTTGCACGGGCTGCGGCAGGCGTTGCTTTTTATTTTCGGCGTAAGCCCAATAGATAAACACCGCGGCTAACACAATACCGCCTAATAAATTACCCCGGGCGGATAGTAAAAAGCTTTGCGTATCGCTTATCAGATCCTGATAATGCAGTATGGCTTCAAGCACTTTAAAGCCGATAACAAAACCAAAAATACCGTTGCCTATTATTTCTGCTGTTGACAGGGGTTCGCCAACAGTAATTGTTTTTTCAATCGGATGAATCTCGCCAAGCTTTTCGCGGCGTTTAAATTCCTGTACAAAAGCCCAATAAGCCGCCATAAAAGCTATGGCTACAAAAAATCCAAAAGTTTGTATGGGTAATGGCGGTACGTTTAACCCGGTGAGATAGTGTATCAGCTCGGATATGGTAGGAAACATAAGCAGTATTTTGAGGACGAATATATGCTTTTAATGCACTAATACCTCAACCGCTTCTGTAATTTCTACATCACCATCCGGTGATATATTTGTTAATTGCACCGTTTTAAGCTCGTTAACTAAAACCGGATCATATTTAGCCTTTACCTTAACATAGTTACGGGTAAAGCCATGCATTAAACCGTCTTTAATGTCGCCTTCAAATAACACCTCTTCGATTTTGTTCAACTGCCCTTCGTAAAATGCACGGCGTTTTTTGTCAGACAATATGTGCAGCATTTTGCTCCTATCGGCACGGGTTGAGCCGGGTACAGCGCCCTGCATCTCGGCAGCGAGTGTATTTTCACGCTCAGAGTAAGTAAACACATGGAGGTATGAAATATCCATACCATTTAAAAAGTTATAGGTATCTATAAAGTCCTCGCGGGTTTCGCCCGGGAAACCCACAATCACATCTACCCCAATGCAGCAGTCGGGCATTACAGCTTTTATTTTAGCTACCCTATCAGCGTATAAAGCTTGCTTATAACGGCGGCGCATCAATCCCAGGATTTTATCAGAGCCTGATTGCAGCGGGATATGAAAATGCGGTACAAACCTTTTGGAGGTAGCCACAAACTCAATAATTTCGTCGGTAAGTAAGTTAGGTTCGATAGATGAAATACGTATCCTGTCAATACTTTCAACCTCATCCAATGCTTTAACCAGGTCAAAGAATTTATCTTCGCGCTGGCCGTTACGAATGCCGAAATCGCCCAGGTTAACACCTGTAAGTACAATTTCCTTAACGCCGGACTCCGCTATTTTACGGGCTTGTTTTAATACATTCTCAATAGTGTCGCTACGGCTGGCGCCGCGCGCTAATGGTATAGTACAGAATGTGCATGAATAATCGCAACCGTCCTGAACTTTTAAAAACGTACGGGTACGATCTCCAAATGAATATGCCGGAACAAACTCGTTCGCTTCAGAAACGGGCTGATTATATACCAACGTTTTTGGCTGCTTGGTAAGGTCTGTTATGTGATCAATGATTTGGAATTTCTCGGCCGCGCCAAGCACCATGTCCACACCCGGAATTTCGGCTATTTCTTTGGGCTTAAGCTGCGCATAGCAACCAACAATAGTAATGTAAGCGTTAGGCGATACCTTTAAAGCCTCTTTGACTATCTTCTTACATTTTTTATCAGCGTTCTCGGTAACCGAGCATGTGTTTATCACATATACATCCGGCGCATCGGTAAAATCAACGGTGCTGTAACCGGCATCGTTAAATAAACGACCGATACTCGAAGTTTCAGAATAATTAAGCTTACAGCCCAGTGTATAAAACGCTACTTTCCTGTTCATTGTCAATCGGCAAAGATAAAAAATATATCTAAAGCCTATTTACACCATAACGTAATTTTCCATGTGCGGTAAGCCAGTCAGTTATTCGAGATAGTAATGCCTGATGCGGTTTAACTCTTCATCCAACTCATAAACCCAGGGGGTGGCTGTGGGTATTTCCAGATCGGTTACCTCCTCATCGCTCATTAAATCAATATACTTAATTAAAGCACGTAAACTGTTACCATGCGCGCAGATGATCACCTGTTTACTCTCGCGCATTGCATGCACAATTACCTCACCCCAAAACGGTAACACACGTTCCATTGTTTCACTCAAGTTTTCAGTTAAGGGCAACTCGCGACCGGTCAGGTTTTTGTAACGTACATCCTTGCCCGGGTAGCGGTCATCATCTTTGGTTATGGCAGGTGGATGTTCATTAGGGTCGCGGCGCCATTTATGCACTTGCTCCTCTCCGTACTTCTCAATGGTTTCCTGCTTATTAAGCCCTTGCAAGGCACCGTAAAAACGTTCATTTAACCGCCAAGACTTGGTTACCGGTATCCATAAATGATCCAGTTCTTCAAGCACGATGTGAAGCGTTTTTATTGACCGTTTTAAAACCGACGTAAACCCCGCATCAAAATTATAGCCATGCTTGGCCAGTAGCTGCCCGGCACGCTTGGCTTGTGCGAACCCTTCTTCAGACAGATCAACGTCTGTCCAGCCGGTAAACCTGCCCTCCTGGTTAAATACGCTTTCGCCGTGGCGAAGCAAAACGAGTTTCTGCATATATAGTGTTACAACATTGAAATACCACGGGAGTTTAAAAAATTTTGCTTAATTCATTTTTAAGCATACATTGCACGCATCCAATTATTTACCTTTTAATTCATCTAAAATTATGAGCACAACCACTCCCATTTCAATGGTTGAGAGCACGGCTAACCCTGCGCCGCTAGGTTTATGCGCCTTCGGTATGACAACCATTTTGCTTAATGTGCACAATGCCGGCTTTTTTGAGATCAATGCCATGATACTTGCCATGGGCATATTTTATGGCGGAACCGCGCAAGTAATTGCCGGTATTATAGAGGCAAAAAAGAATAATACCTTTGGCTTAACCGCATTTACCTCATACGGCATGTTTTGGCTAACATTTGTGGCCATGAACTTTCTGCCCAAGCTGGGCCTCGCCGAAAAAACATCCAATGATGCATTAGTAGCTTTTTTAGCGATGTGGGGATTGTTTACGTTATTCCTGTTTTTTGGCACCTTAAGGTTAAGCAAGGCGCTGCAGTTTGTGTTCGGCTCGTTAGTTATACTATTCGGGTTGTTAGTTTGGGGCGATGCTACGGGTAACGAAACTATTAAGCACATTGCAGGCTACGAAGGTATTATCTGCGGCGCATCCGCAATTTACACAGGTATTGCCCAGGTGCTGAACGAGGTATATGGTCGTGTTGTTTTACCGCTTGGCCCGGTGGTAAAATAGCCGGATTAACGCTAACTTGCGCCCGTGAAAGATTTTAAAAAATATTACACCATACCCGCCACTCCCGAAGAGGTTTACGCGGCTATAACCAACCCGCTCACTATTGAACTTTGGACGGGCGAGCCTGCCCAGATGTCTACTGAAGCAGGCAGTGAGTTTGCCATGTGGGATGGCAGCATATCCGGTAAAAACCTGGAGTTTGAGGAAGGAAAGAAAGTGGTACAGCAATGGTACTTTGGCGAACAGGAAGAACCATCAATAGTTACCATAAAACTGCATGCCGATAAATATGGCACATCTGCCGAATTGAAGCACACCAACATACCGGATGAAGCTTATGATGATATTGTTGAAGGCTGGACGGACAGCTACTTTGGTGGAATAGCCGATTTTTACAGCGTACAATAATCCGTTTCACACAAATAAAGAAACGCCGAATGGTTGATCCATTCGGCGTTTCTTTATTTGTGCTTACCCAGCTATTAATACAAGGTAAATTCTACACGACGGTTTTGCTGACGGCCTTCGGCAGTTTTATTGCTGGCGATAGGCTGGCTTTCACCATAACCTGTAGCTTCAACACGTGATGCATTTGCACCTTTGCTTACCAGGTATGATTTGATTGACTCGGCACGGGCTTTTGATAATTTCAGGTTAGCCGCGTCAGAACCAACGTTATCGGTATGACCTGCAAGTTTAAGGCTGAAATTTTTATCAACAAGCAGTTGTGCTACTTTATCTAAGCTTGGGTATGATTTAGCACGGATGGTAGCTTTACCAAAATCAAACTCCAGGTTATCAATAGCGTCTTTTACAACTTTTTTGTCCTCTTCGGTCACGTAAACTTTTACTTCACGTTTGCCTATCGGGCAACCTGAACCATCAACTTGTGTACCGGCTGGTGTACCAGGGCATTTATCGTACATATCAGGCACGCCGTCTCCATCGGTATCAGCAGATAACTTATTTAGATTTTCATTAGTAGTATTTAAATCATTACGCAGTTTTGCATTCTCTTCTTTCTGCATGTTCAGTTGGCTTTGCAGATCGCTGGTTTTGCGCAGGTACTCGGTACGCATTGAGTTTACCGGGTTGTAAGTTGCCATTTCAGGTTTGCTGCGGCTGCCTAACGAGAATTCCAAACCTACGTGAGCGTAAGAGAACTTGTCGTTGTTCATACCATAGTTATAACCATCAAGGTTATCGCCATTAACAAAACCAATTTGGTAACCTAAATCAAGATTAATACCTGAACCCATGTTTATCTTAAAACCGGCGCCAACAGGTATGTATACTTTGTGGATGTTGCCACCGCCATCGCTAAAGCCTGTACGAGAACCGTCAGCATTTACGATGCTCGGGCGATAAGCAATTACACCACCACCTGCGGTGATATAAGGCTGAATTGCGCCTTTTTTGTGTCTCCAGTTAATATTGGCTAAAGTGAACTGACCACTTAAAGCTGCTGACCAGTTTAAATCAGTGCTGAAACTTTGCGGCGTATTGCCTGAAGCAACGTTGGTTTGGCCTAATCCGCCTTCAAGTTTACCGCGAAGGAAATCAGCCTGTAAGCCGAAAGAAGGAAGAATTTGTTTTTTAATGTAAGCGCCATAACCTATATTTTCGTGCGGGCTCCTGAAATCCTGACGGCTCATGTTCACCAGGAAGGTTGACGGTGATAGCATACCACCATGTATACCAATTGACCATGTACGTAATTTATCTCCGCCTGAAAACGGCTCGACATAATTTGCAGATGAAACAGTTGTATCAGGGGATTGTGCGAACAGTTTGCCTCCAACCATTACACCGGTTAACAGCAGTGAAGCTTTTTTTAGATTTGTTTTCATATATTCAATTGTTAGTATCGGCTGTATATTACAAGCCGCATCCCCCATGTTCAATTCAGATGCCATTGTTTGTAAAGCAAATGTTACAAACGATTGAATAATTACAATTTTTAATGAAATTTTAATGAAACATTAAAATTAATTCACTGAACCATAGCGAATAAAACTAAAATATTTTCATTTTCGCAATGAGCGTTTGAACAGCTAATAAAGTGTAGCTGATAAACTAAGCACATGCACGTAATAAAATACACTCTGTAGCAAGAGGTATTCAAGCTAAACTCGAGAGGTAACTACAAATACGCATTGTAAATAAGATAAGCGCAAGCAGGATTAAAGATAACAAAAGCAGCCTGCTTGTACCGAATTATTAGATACAAGCAGGCTGCTTTTATTATTTTCAATTATCTTACTTAGCGCTTTGCTCTAAAGCCTGGTTAATATCAGCGATGATATCATCTACATGCTCCAGGCCGGTTGAGATACGAATTAAACCGGGTGTAATACCTACTGAAAGGCGCTCCTCTTCCGTAAGCTTTGAATGTGTTGTACTGGCCGGGTGCGCTGCTATGCTTCGGGTATCACCAAGATTAGCCGTAACTGAAAGCATTTTTAGCGAATTTAAGAATTTAGCGCCTGCTGCCGAGCCTCCTTTAATTTCAAAGCAAAGCACACCGCCACCGGCCTTCATTTGTTTTTTGGCAATTTCATGCTGCGGATGGCTTGGTAAAAACGGGTACTTAACCCATGATACCGCCGGGTGCTGCTCCAAAGTTTCGGCCACTTTCAGCGCATTTTTGCTATGGCGCTCCATACGTACATCAAGCGTTTCCAGGCTCTTGCTTAGCACCCAGGCATTAAACGGCGACAGTGCCGGTCCGCTATGGCGGCAGTATAGGTAAATCTCTTTAACCAGATCGGCACGGCCAACAATCACGCCGCCCAATACACGCCCTTGCCCATCGATCCACTTTGTGGCGGAGTGAATAACGATGTCGGCACCAAAATCAATGGGGCGCTGAATTACAGGTGTAGCAAAGCAGTTATCTACATTTAAAATAAGATTATGCTTTTTAGTGAACTGGCCAGCCCATTCCAGATCAATGATCCCGATCTGCGGGTTAGTAGGCGTTTCCAGGTAAACCATTTTAGTATTGGGCTGTACTGCAGCTTCCCAGGCTGCTTTATCATCAGCCGGAACTAAAGTACAGGTGATGCCGTAACGCGGAAAATATTTGGTAACAATGGTAAACGTACTGCCAAATACCGAGCTGCAGCAAATCATGTGGTCACCTTGCTTTAACAAGGCAAAAAACGAGGAGAAAATAGCGCTCATACCGGTGGCGGTAGCAAAGCCATCCTCGGCGCCTTCAAGGGCGCACATTTTAGCTATAAACTCATCAACGTTAGGGTTGCTGAAACGGCTGTATATGTTTTCATCCACCTCGTCGGCAAAGGCCGCACGCATGGTTTCAGCATTTTCAAATGTAAAGCTGCTGGTTAAATACAGCGGCGTGGAATGCTCTTTTTGAGATGTTTTAGAAGTTTGTATGCGTATCGCTTTTGATATCGGGTCTAACTGATCTGACATAGAAAAATAAAAATAAAGAATGTAAAACTACTCAGCCGGGTGTATGAACACCTGCCAGGTTACTGCCGCGCCGGCTTTCTCTAACGTTGCCGATACCGAACAGTATTTATTAATTGAAAGTTCTGCTGCGCGCTGGGCTTTGTCTGCATCTACTGTACCGTATAAATGAAATTCGATATCAACTTTTTGCCACAGTGATGGCTCCTTTCCTGCTTCGCGCTCACCGTTTACTACCATTTTGTAATCCTTCACATTCTGACGCTGCTTTTTCAAGATACTGATCACATCGATAGCTGAACAACCGGCAACCCCCATCAGCAACATCTGCATCGGGCGAACGCCAAAGTTATCGCCGCCGCTTTCGGGGCTGGTATCCATACGCACGGTGTGTCCGTTTTCGTCATACGCTTCAAAGCCATAATCGCCATGAACGCGTGAAAGTTCAATTTTAGGCATAGTATTAAAATATATCGGCTAAGTTATGAATTTGAGCGTTTTGTAGCGTGATGTTGTCTACTTTATGTTTTTATTATGATGCAAACCGTTACGGTATTTGTTAGTATAGCAGCAAAAAGGCTATATTCACCCTTCGTATTTTAACGCTGCATGGTCTTAAATTATATCTGGATTGCCTTTTTTGTTATCGCCTTTATTATAGGTTTAATTAAACTTGTTTTTTTAGGCGATACCGAGATTTTTCAGCAGATGGTTGAGGGTGTGTTCAACTCATCCAAATCATCTGTAATGGATATAGCCCTGCCATTAATAGGCAACATGGCCTTTTGGCTGGGTATACTTAATATTGCAGAAAAGGCCGGCGCAATCAATTTTTTATCGCGCATTGTGGGCCCCTTTTTTCAAAGACTATTTCCCGAAGTCCCTAAAAACCATCCGGCTACCGGTCAGATGCTCATGAATTTCTCAGCCAACATGCTGGGACTCGATAATGCCGCCACCCCGTTAGGACTTAAGGCTATGGGCAGCTTACAAGAGTTAAATAAAGACAAAGAAACCGCATCAAACGCGCAGATTATGTTCCTGGTACTGCACACGTCCGGATTGCAACTGCTGCCCGTTACCATAATCGCTCAACGCGCTATACTTGGTTCTGCCGATCCGGCTGACGTACTAATCCCCTGCATAATAGCTACTTATGTCGCCACTGTAGCCGGTATAATAGCGGTATCCATCAAACAAAAAATCAATTTATTTAATCGGGTAATTATTTTATGGTTAGGAGGACTTACCGCGTTTATAGCCGGGTTTGTGTTCTATGTAATTACTTACCTGAGCAAGGAAGAAATCACTACCCTATCAAAAGTCTCGAGTAATTTCCTGCTTTTTTTGATTCCTGTGGTAATTATTTTAGGCGGTTTTAGAAAAAAAATCGACGTGTTTGACGCTTTTATTGAGGGGGCAAAAGGCGGTTTTGAAACATCAGTAAAAATCATCCCCTACCTGGTGGCCATGCTGGTTGCCATCAGCGTGTTCAGAACCTGCGGAGCGCTTGACTATATTAATGATGGCGTACGCTGGGTAGTTACACAATTCAACGCAGATACACGCTTTGTTGATGCCTTGCCGGTAGCTTATATGAAACCCTTAAGCGGCTCAGGCTCAAAAGCCATGATGATAGACACCATGAAAACTTTTGGTACCGACAGCTTTGCCGGTCGGTTAGCAAGTACCTTCAACGGATCAGCCGATACTACCTTTTATATTGTGGCTTTATACTTTGGATCGGTAGGTATTAAACGCTCGCGGTATGCTATCCCGGCAGGACTATTCGCTGACCTTGCAGGCGTTATTACGGCCATTTTGGTATGCTATCTTTTCTTCGCCTGAGAGCAAAAATACACAACTAATTAAGCTAAACCATGTAACTAAGTGAGCTTAATTCCGTAAAAAATGACAGTAGTACTTTTTTTGCATCTGCTAAAACAGAAGCAAAAGTTTCAGGTTAGCTAACTGTTCATTTTTTAGGAGTTAAATGAAGAAAATTTTTACCAGACTTTTTCCTTTTATTTTTTTTGCCGTTCTGTTTAGCCTTAGCGCTTCAGCCCAAGTTATAACAATTAGCGCTGTTGACCCCGGCCCATACGGCCCCGGTTCAACCATTACAGCCCGCATCAGTGTGAGTGGAGGCTGTATAGTTAATCCCTCAAACCGTTTTAACTTATACCTGTCTGATGCAAATGGAAATTTCAGTGGCACAGGTCGATTGATCGGTTCGTTTAACGACTTTTACACCACCTTTGTTAATGGTACGATTCCATCAGGTATCGCAGCCGGCAGCGGTTACCGCTTGCGGGTGCAGTCAACCTCGCCATCGGTAGTAAGCACAACATCAAGTCCGTTTAGCATTGGTACGGCGGCGGGTGTACCTGTTCAGCTTTCATCCATCACAATTAACAGCGCCAAACCGGAGGTATTCGGCCAGTGCGAAAACACAAGCAACAACAATACAACGTATACAATTAATAACGAGACAGATGCCTCTGCA
This sequence comes from Mucilaginibacter defluvii, assembly GCF_039543225.1. Taxonomy (NCBI): domain Bacteria; kingdom Pseudomonadati; phylum Bacteroidota; class Sphingobacteriia; order Sphingobacteriales; family Sphingobacteriaceae; genus Mucilaginibacter; species Mucilaginibacter defluvii. Next base: position 373,322 of record NZ_BAABJI010000002.1, on the reverse strand, counting down.
ACGGTAACCGCACGAATTACCAATGAGATTGACAATACAACCGAAAACTTAACGCTTGATGCCGGCTACAGCGCCGCGCCGGCACACTTTACCATAACGGCTAAAGGTGTTTTAGCTAATGGCGTGGTTAGTACCCGCAGCTATATGCTGGTGAATAACCGCGTAAACCTTAACGCTTTCCGTAGTACCGAGGTACAAACCGCCTGTTTGCCCGATGGCACAATATCGTTTGACACTGATTTATCAAATGGTACAAGTTCATTGCGTAAAGTTTTTCCGGGTAATATTTACACCGTTGCCTGGGGTGATGGCCTATCAAGAGACTTCACTGTGTGCGAAATTCTGGCCAACAACGGCATATTCTCTTACAGCTACACCAGGTCGTCGTGCGGAAATAATATAAGGGTAAATTCAACCACATTTTATAATAGCTTTGGCTTAACCATACGTGCCAGAAACGCGTACTGTAGTCCCGGCGGCGCATTAATCGCGCCTATAAAGGTTCTTGGTAAAGCCAATACAGATTTTACCGTGCGGGCTGCAAACGGCGGTGATGCCGGACTTAACGTTTGTACCGGAACGGTTACCTTCTCCAATACTTCTGACCCTGGTGATAATCCGAGTAACAGTAATGCCTCATGTAAAAACCCTAACGCACGTTATAACTGGTATGTAAACGGTGCGCTATTTGCTTCAAACAAAACGCTTGGCGCTACTGATGTTCGCTACAATTTCGCTAACCCGGGTAATTACACCGTGCGCCTGGTGCTCATCTCCACAAGTGCCTGCCAATCAAATCCTAACGACCCAAGTAATGTAATTGAGAAAACTGTATGTGTTCAAAACGCTCCAACGGCTGCCTTTAATATAAACGGCAATACCGGTAATTTTACGCAATGCGGCAACCCTTCATTTACGTTCAGGCCAACCAATACCTCAACGGTTGATAATTCATGTGTACCGGTTGAGCGTACCTGGTCAGTATCAGGGCCAACGGATGGGTATACCATCAATGGTAGCCCAAGTGATAACGCGCCGGAGTTTACCCTCACCAAGCCGGGCCGTTACATTGTACGCCTTATACTTAAAGGCCCCGGCACCTGCGCGCCTGATACCGCTACGGCACAAATTACCTTAAGCACTACTCCGGTTGCACAGCTTAAGGCAGGCCCGATCCGCATTTGCGGTAGTGGTACTATCCAAAGGCAATACAAAAGCGATCCTAACGATGACTTTTATGTAAATCTCAGCGGAACCTCACCTGAAGTTACCGGAACTTATACCTGGGCGGCAACAACCGTAAGCGGCACCGGCACGGTTACTTTTGTAGATCCCGTTACGGCCAAATATCCGCGTTTACGCTTTTCAGGACCGGGCGAGTACCAGGTAACCGTTACACATAAAAATGAGTGTAACCCTGCGGGCGTTGAATCAACACATAATATCATCATTCAGAATGCACCTGAAATCACTGTATCCACACCCGATGTATCTAATTGCCCGGGCGATGCTGTACCCATTAAAGGCGCAGTAAACGGCAGTTATACCAGTACACGTTGGGAAAGTACCGGTGGCGGCACTTTTGCCGACGCCAATAATCTCGAAACAACTTATACGCCGTCTCAGGCGGAAATAGAAGCAGGCACCGCAACCGTAAACCTGGTGGTTACAACCAACCTTTCAGCTCCTTGTAATACCATTACCACTCCTTTAACAATACGCATAACGCCACCAAACACCATAACAAGCCCGCTTACTTTGCGCGCCTGTAGCAACCGCAGTTTTAGTTATACCATCAATGCCACATTACCTGGCAGTACCTTTCAGTGGGAAGTTGATCCCGCAGGCACTTCTACAACGGCTTCAGGCTACCCGGTTAGCGGCACAAGCTCAGTAATTGACGGCACTATTGAAAATACCGATCCGAATGGCGGCGCGGTTACGGTTACGTACATTATCAGGCCGGTAAATTCCGGTTGTGTGGGCGATGCGCGCAAACTGGTGATCACCGTTATACCAGCTAACCCAAAAATTGATTTTACAGCTACTCCTCAACAGGCGTGCGGCCCTACAACCGTAACATTTATCAATAACTCCCCTGCCGAAAATGGCACTTATCAATGGGATTTTGGCGATGGCACTACTTACACTGGCCAAACACCACCACCACATACCTTTCAGCCATCAACCACCGGTGCAGAAGCATCTTACGAGGTAAGCCTTCGCCTGGTGAGCGATTGCCAAACCTTTCCGCCTGTTGTAAAAACAATACTGATAAGCCCTGCCTCGCCTATACCTGTGCTCGAGGCAACGGCCAGTGCCGGTTGCGCGGGCGATAAAACCATAACGCTGGTAAACCGTTCACCAGGTAACAACCAAGCCTATTATTATTATTTGCTTGATGCTAACAAAGCCATTATTCAAACCATTGGCCCAATAGCTGATAAATCAAACCAAAGTTTTACGGTAGCAGCCGATCCGAACAATACACGCCAAGTGTTTGTACGCATGCGTGTGGTTGATAAATGCGGTAACGACGCTACTTCACCCGATCAGCCTTTTACCATTGTGCCAAGCAACCTGATCGCCAGTATGTTTATACAGCAATCGCCACCAAAGGCATGCGCAGGCCAGGATATTGTATTTGTAAACAACTCAACCGGCGACAGCTTCAGTTACAAGATATATAAGGACGGTACCTTGCTTGAGGAAATACGCAATGTGCCGAGAGGAAATTATACGTACAGGTTTATTAATGCAGGCTCGTATACCGTATCGGTTGTGGCGGGAACCATCGCCTGTGGCCCTCAAGGTGAATCGGCACAACAGCCCATTACTATTTATGCAGTGCCGGATGTATCATTCAACGCCTCTGTAGAGAATTGCGATAATAACCTGAACTATTCGTTTACAATCACTGGCGTTACCGATGCAAACACCCGCTATTCATGGGATTTTGGCGATGGTACTCCGCGCTCGCTGGAAAGACAACCGGTGCATCAGTATGCACGTCCGGGCAACTACAACGTAACCTTAACCGTTACCAATCAGTTGGATTGCGGCAATACGGTCACACGCCCTATAGCGGTATCCCCTCCATTGCTTGCCGACTTTAGCGTTGCGCCGGGTTTAGAAATAGAGGTACCTAACTTCCATTTCTCCTTCCGCGATGAGTCTGACGGAAATGTTGTGGCCTGGCAATGGGATTTTGGCGATAACATCGGCACCTCAAACCAGCGCAACCCGGAATATACATATCCGCAATCGCAAATTGGCTCGCACGTAGTAACACTTATCGTAACAGATAGCAAGGGCTGTACCAGCGAAAAACAAAGAACCGTAACCATATCAGGCACGCCCGGAACCTTATTTCTCCCGAACGCTTTTATACCAACCAATAGCAGCGCGGTATTGCAAACCTTTATGGCGCGCGGCGCCGGTATAGCCAAATGGCGTATGCAGATATTTAACAAATGGGGGCAGCTTGTTTGGGAGACAGACAAACTCGGCGCTAACGGCGAACCTATTGAAGGTTGGGACGGCACCTATAAAGGCTCACCTGCACCGCAGGGTGCTTACGTATGGCAGGTATCGGCAACTTTTATAAACGGTACCGAATGGAAAGGTATGTCATACGGCAACTCTCCGCCAAAGCGAAACGGTGTAATTAATTTGATCAGATAAGTATTTTATAAACAGACGTCTACTATAAATGAAAATACAAAACAAATGGTTGTTTTTTGTGCTGATGCTTATTGCTTTTGATAGCCTTGCGCAGGATCATCAGTACTCGCAATTTTTTCAGGCACCGGTATATCTCAACCCTGCCTTAAACGGTCAGTTTGAAGGTAAATTAAGGATGAGCCTAACCTACCGTAACCAATACTCAACCATACCCGGCAACCTCAATTACCTGTCGGCAACTATTGATTATAATATACCTCGGTTTGGCGGGGGCTTTGGTTTGATGTTTACCCGCAGCAGCGAGGGGACCGCTTACCTGCGTAAAAACAGTATCATGGGCCTTTATTCGTACAGCGTAGGGTCTGATGAGTATGTGCTGTCATTCGGCCTGGCAGCAGGCGCTACCAACCGGTCTGTTGATATGAGCAAACTAATATTTGGCGATCAGATAGACCCGAACAGCGGCATCATACCTGGCCAACAATCCTCTGCCGACCTGCTGGCCTATAACAGCCGTTTTTATTTCGACTCAGGTTTAGGTATTAACCTGGTGACCGGCCCGTTCATGGCAGGTGCATCGGCATTTCACCTTAACCGCCCTAACGAGTCGTTCACGGGCACACCGGTTAAGTTGCCTATACGTTTCGCCGGTCACCTGAGCTATCGTTATGATTTGAACAAGTATGATAATCTCGACGATTATGAAAAATCATTTGTTATTCCGTCTGTAGTATTTTACAAGCAAAGCAATGTAAACTCGTACAGTGCCGGTGTGCAATACAAACGCCGCAGCGTAAACGCCGGGTTATGGTATCGCGGTGGCAATGGCGGGCCGAGCGCGGTTGTCGTTTCCTTTATATTCGATATATTTAAAAACCGCGAAAGCGGTGATAAACTGCGCGTAGGCGTTAGCCATGATGTACCAATGTCTAAACTCAGTTACGGCGGCACCAGCGGCACTACCGAGGGCAGCGTAGTTTATGAAACTCCGGGCAATGGCGATAACAACTTCAGGTTTAACGGCGCTTTAAGGTGTTATGATTTTTATTAAACGAAAATCAATACTTTAGCAGCCCAATTATAAATCATGAGTAACGATTATCACCAGCTTAAAAAAGCCAAGGGTAAAACCGCCCGTTTGGGTGTATGGGTAGTTATCGGGCTTATTATTTTATTCGGGCTTATCTTGTTTCGCTTTACCCTGTCGGGCTCACAAAAGCAAAATCTGTTTGGTGGTTTGCCATCAAAAGAGGATGTGTACGAAGCAGCTAAAATTATTGTAAAGCCGTCCCTTAAAGGTGATCATGTCTCCTTTTCCGACGATGGCTTTGAATTCGGCAAGCGTTCGGATTCGGTATATGTCATCCGCTCCTACGCTGATGTAACTGCGGAAGATGGCTCCCAAAGCAGGCAATATTTTAACGTAACGATAAAATACAATGGTGGTTTAGCTACTAAAGCCAACAATTGGGAGTTGCAGGCGTTGCAATTGCAGTAAGCACTACAAAATTTCTTATGACGCAGCAAAAAGAGGGTGTTTTAACCGCCAGAACAGTAACCCGCAAAGAAGCCTATCAAACAGTAGTAACCAGTGGCAACAATGCTATTATTGTTGATGAACCAAATGATAAAGGCGGCAAGGATACGGGCATGGATCCGTTTGGACTGTTGCTGGCAAGTTTGGGAAGCTGTACCGGCATAACTTTGCGCATGTACATCGATCGTAAAATGTGGATTGTAGATGAGATTACGGTTGACCTTGAGCTTTTTAAAACAGACGATGGCATATTGATAGAAAGGCTCATAACTTTTAACGGAGAACTTATACAGGAGCAAATTGACCGCTTGTTACAAATAGCCGACCACTGCCCTATTCACAAAATACTCACGGGCAATATTTCGATCACCACATCGATAGCCTGAAAAAACTCAGGCCGGGAAAACCCGGCCTGAACCAATCACTCTAAAACAATCACCTCTAACCAAAAGAAGTATTTTTAAAAGCCGGCTATTAACCGTCTTTAATATTTTTAACACTACAAAAGTAGTTATAAAACACTTGATTGAATGTTTAAACTTGGGTTTTTTACCCCTGATTGACATAACAATTTAGTTACAATATTTTCTTAGAAAGAAATCAACACGCACATATAAATTTAAATACATTATATTTTTTTTAACGCGCTCCATTTACCGTTAGTATTTTGTAATCATGTTTTTCTTTCAATTGCATGTATAGTTGTAAAATGCTTGAAAATAAATAAATCATTAATTAAAGACCGCTGTTTAACAGGTACATCTATAATTAAAATGTTATGAAAATTCATCAGAACAACATGCTTGGCGAGTTAGGCGGTGCCATTGGCAAAGGTATACTGGCCGGGTTGGCGGGTACGGCCGCTATTACCATCTCACAGATGATAGAGATGAAAATTAACAAACGCGAGCCCAGCGACGCACCAATTAAAGTGGTGCAGGAAACCGCAGATGTTGCGCCTGTGAGCGAGGAGCAAAAAGAAAAAGTATCGCAAGAGATACATTGGGTTTACGGCACCACATGGGGAATTGCCCGAGGTTTGATATCATTAACCGGTTTAAAAGGATTGCCGGCTACCGCAGTGCATTTCGCGGCGGTATGGGGTGCCGCGTTGGTTATGCTGCCTAAGTACAATGCCGCCCCACCGGTAACAGAGGAAGAGCCAAAATCAGTAGCTATTGACGCCCTGCATCATGCAGTTTACGCAACAGCCGCCGGCTTCGCATTTGACGCGCTGGATGCAGGCAGCCGCAACGAACGTAAAATACGCGGCATAATTAAACACCTGAAACTTAAAAACCTGCTCAGGAAATTTTAAATAGATTTTTATGAATTGAAAAGCCCGTAATAGTTAAATACGGGCTTTTCAATTCAGCTTAAGCACCTATTAAAGGATCAGTAGAGCCGTGTTTTCCCGTCTCTACACGTCCGGCGTATCTTCTGGAAAAGTCTTCATACCCTGCTACTTTCAGTTCTACGTCGTACCAGGCATGGCTGCTTTGTAAATTGATGATCTGCGCAGCCCTTTCGCCCGGCTTTACACTTAGCTTTTTGTGGCCTTGTTTATAAGAAAGATCTGATATTACAACCTGATAGCTATCAGATTTACTCTTGTTTGTTAACAAAATCTCCATGTTGCCATTGGATTTATAAACAATTTCGACTTGCATATTAGGACCATTTTTACTCCCTGTAATACTCCTGTAAAACCCGTTAGGGCCATGCAGATCGAGATGGTAACGCGCATTCCCAAATGCCTTAATGGGCCATGAATATTCAATTTCGTCGCCAGCTTTTACCGCAAAAGCCCAGGCAGGCATTGGGTCAACGGTTTTGCCTTCGCGCTGAAACTGCCGACGGGCATATACATTGAACGGCACCCCTGCTTTGTTACCTGCCTTCATTTTAACCGTGATCGCATCATTATTTTCATTCAGATGACCATCGGCGTGCAGTTCATATGGCAAAGCGCATGAACGGCGCATACCTTTTTCCTGTTTAGGAAATGCGGGTATCGCTTCAGGCTTATCGTTTATCGCGACGATCTCGCCTTCACTTAAAGCCTTGAAGTTGTTGGGCGCTTGCTTAAACTTCGCGTTGTAAATTTGCTTTACGGTTTCGTCACGGTTCAGAGATGCAGGATAATTGATCTTCTCACCATTGTAAGGCCTAAATACGGATGTCAGATCACCGCATACCGTCCGCCGCCAATCGCTGATATTAGTCTCTTTTATTTGCTTACCTGTTTTTTTACTCAGGAAGGTTTCTAAAAACTGCAGGCAGGAGGTATGGTCAAACACCTGTGAGTTCACCCATCCTCCCCGGCTCCATGGCGAAGCGATAACTAATGGCACCCTAAAACCTAAACCTATCGGACTCTCGCGGCGATACTGCTCAGGAATACCGCTTTTAGCCTGCTCTGCATTAGTAACATGCTCTGTTGCGGTATCTAACCCTGCGGAGCATTTGCCTGTCTCCGGCTTTGCTGAATGTGGCGGAACAAATGGCGCTACGTGGTCAAAATAGCCATCATTCTCATCATAAGTAAGTATAAACATGGTCTTTTTCCAAACTTCAGGGTTATGTGTTAAAATATCCAGCACTTCTGATACATACCACGCACCATACCAGGGCGAAGAGGGATGATCGGAAAAATTGGAAGGTGCGGCCAGCCATGATACAGTTGGCAGCTTACCATTTTTCACATCCTGCCTGAACTGGTAAAGTATATCGCCCTTCGGCACCTTAACTTCACGCTTTTCACCGTTTTCCTCGTAGGTAAGTGTTTCCAGCTGATGGAAATCGGTATCGTTAACGTTGGTTACAAAGGCCTTTTGATGAATATTCTTTTCGTGATCGCTCAACTTGTCAAAGCGTTCCTGGGTCCATTCGGCTCGCTCGGCTTTCACCTTATCCAGTTGCGTTTGTTTTTTATTGATTTTATCATTTATTTCAGCTGATTGAGGCTGAGCCTTCAGATAAGCTATTTCCTGCTGTAATTTCGCTTCGGCCTTAACCAGATAATCCCGGTGTGCCTTGTGCAGGCGTACGTTGTAATTTTTATAAAATTCAAGATTGTTATCGGTAAAATTACTGAGCCAGTCTTCCTCCTCGCCGGTAAAGCCAACATCCAGACTCAATTCATTCTGATATACTTTCCAGGAGATGCCCGCCTCTTCCAACCGTTCAGGAAAAGTTTTGGCGATAAGGTCACGATAATTCAACTGATCATTGTAAACCAATGCCGGTGAATTGGCATGCTGCTCCTCACGGATGGTTCCGGCCCAAAAATATGAGCGATTTGAACTTGTACCGGTTAAAGAGGAGCAAAAATGCTGATCGCAAACGGTAAAGGCATCAGCGAAAGCGTAATAAAACGGGATATCCTTTCTATCGTAATAGCCCAAAGTAAGCGGCATGTGGGCATACGATTTATTTCCGGACTTTTTGCTCTCCAGCCAGCCGTCCATCTTGCCATTGTTATGCGCGTCGATCTGGTTTTCCCATGAGTGAGGCAATGATTGCATCCAGGTAGCCCTTGAATTTTTTATATCCAGATGAAAGGGTATGTAAGTTTCGCCTGCTTTATTGCTCTGTAACCAAACCTTATTGTTATTCGGTAAATGCATCGCCCTTGGATCATCAAAACCACGTACACCCTGCAAGGTACCATAGCAATGGTCAAAGGACCGGTTCTCCTGCATCAAAAAAACCACATGCTCCGCATCCAGATACGTAGTGCCTTTGTCTGCATCAATCGCCAGAGCTTTTTGTATTGACTCAGGCAAAACGCTGAATAAACCGGCAGAACCGGCCAGCATCGTAGCCTTTTTTATGAATTCCCTGCGTGAATCAGCCATAATCTTAAAAAAGCGAATTTAAATCGCCGAGAAAAAATTAGTTTTAACGCTATATTAAGTTTAAAACGAATAAACTTTGTTTACCTACTGTACTATAAAACGATAAGATCCCGATGCAACTTGATAGCCTTTTTGCACATTCAAAATTTTGCCGTTAAGCATTACTTTTGATGACTGAGCCGGGAAAGTAATATCAGCGGTTGAATTAGCGGGAATGGTAACATCATAGATAACTTTGCCTTGCTCCCGTTTCCAAGATGAAATGATATTACCATACGGTCCCTTATGGCTTGATGTAAAGAAATTCAATCCCTGTACAAAATTCGGTTTCAACAATACATTTTTAAAGCCCGGTTTATTTTCATCGGCTTTAATGCCGCCAAGGCCTTTAAAAAACCAACCACCTATTTCGCCAAACATCATGTGATTTAAGGAGATATCTCGCGGGGCATCCATATCCCAGTTCTCGTGCAATGTGGTTGCGCCATTCACTATCCACCATCCCCAAGAAGGGTAAGTATCCTGCGATGCCAACTTATAAGCTATCTCACCCTGACCGTTATCGCTTAAGGCATTCAATACGGCTTTGGCACCCAATACACCCACATCAATATGCATATTATCCTGCGCGACCCGCTTGGCAAGGTTTGCGGCCAGTTTAAGGCGATATTCTTCAGGCACAAGCTTCCATTGCAGTGCCATGCTCAATTCAGTTTGTACGCCGCTGCCATAAATACACTTGGCCTTGTCAAAATACTTATCATTTATCGCTTTCCTGATTTTTGCAGCCAAAGCAGCGTAAAACTGCTGATCCTGGGTTTTGCCCAGCAACGTGGCGGCTTTTGACAGTATAGTCGCATCTACATAAAAATAAACCGACGAGGTATACTCCAACGATGACGACGATTTTACAGGTACCCAATCGCCTCGGCCAAACGTTGTAAGGTTGTTCGGGCTGATCTTGCTTACATAATTCACATAAGCCTTGATATTGTTATAGTTATCGGCCAATGGCTTTGCATCACCATAAAACAGGTACAAGTTCCAAGGGATAATGGCAATGGTACTCGTCCAGTCGGTGCCATTGGCCGTGCCGTAGCCCCAGCCGCCGGTTGGTATAATGTCGGGCAGTACGCCGTTGGGCTGCTGCTCGTCGCGATGATCGCCGAGCCATTTTTCGTAAACGGTGATGCCGTCAAAATTGAACAAACCTGTTTCGACGGCGAAATGTCCATCGCCTGTCCAGCCATTTTTTTCCCGCTGAGGACAATCTGTAGGATAACCAAATAAGTTGGACAGGTAAGAGGCATTGGTAGCTGCCCATAATTTATTTACCAGGTCACTTGATGTATTTAGTTTACCCACCTGCTCAACATCACTATGCATAAAATAGCCGGTAATATCTTCCTTGTTAAAGTTAATGGGTTTGCTGCTGGTTAACTCCACATATTGAAACCCTTTGTAATTAAAGCTCGGCATAAAATCAACTTCTCCCTTGCCATTCAGTATAACCACATCGGTTTGAAAAAGATCATTTTTATCTCTCGGACGATGGTAAACATCGATATTCGATAAGTCTACATGCCCCTTTGGTGTGCCTGCTTTGGTGTAAAGCTTTTCACCGTGCTTTATTCTTACTACAGTACCGCTATCGCCGCGGAGTTTTACCCGGGTAACACCGGCAATATTCCGGCCCATGTCAACCACGTAATTTGTATCATTAAACTTAACCAGCGATTTGGCCGACAATTCCTCTATATTACAGATAGGCACCATCACCTGGCTTTCTATTTTTTTAGCGGGTGCGGCCCGCAGCCCGGAACCGTTCCATTTACTGTCATCAAAATTGACAGTATTCCAGCCTGGTATTTCTTCCCTGGCGTCGTAATGCTCGCCGGTATAAATGCTATTGAAAACAATCGGCCCGCTGTGGGTTTTCCAGCTTTCATCGGTGAATATGGTTTCGGCTGATCCATCCTCATAGTTTATCCGCAAGTCAAGACAAAAAGTTGGCCGTTGCCGCCAGGGTGCCCGGTCAAAATTCCATACTGCGATAGATTGATGGTTGTACCACCCGTTACCCAACACCACGCCGATTGCGTTGGCGCCGTTTTTTACTTGAGCGGTGACATCATAAGTAACATACAGATTACGCCTGTCAAAACGGGTATACATTGGATCGAGGCGGTGGTTGCCAATCTTGGTTCCGTTAATAAACAACTCGTACAAACCCGCTACCGCGATATAGGCACGCGCCGAGCGGACTTTTTTACCGGCATTAAAAACCTTGCGAAAATAAGGGGCCTTTAACTCGTTTATGCTTTTACCATCGCTAATCCAGTTGCCGGTCCAGTTATTCTGGTTCATCAAGCCGGTTTCAAAAAAAGCGGTTTGGCTTTGCGCCAGTGGTTTGGAATTTTTATCCCAGGTACGTACCGCCCAATAGTAGCGCGTAAAGGGTTTTAAAGGTTTGCCATTGTAAGTGACCAGACTGGATTGAGCGATTACTTTACCGGTGTTCCATACGCTACCCTTACCTACTTCCGCCGGATTTTCAGACACCAAAACCGTATAGGCGCTTTGCAATGCACCCTGCCGGCCATCATTCAATTACCAGCTTAAGCGGGGGTGAGCCTCATCAATACCAAGCGGAGATGTAAGGTGTTCGCATTGTAATTGCACTGCGCCCGGCTGTGCCAAAGCACAGCCTGATATTATCAAAAAAGCAAGGGTAAAAAAACAATTTAGCAACAACGGGAAGTATTTTAATTTCATAGCATAATTAGAATTGGCTCAATTGGAAAGATCAATCAGCAATATCGAAATATCTTTTAAAACACGTTGTAAAAGTTTTGATAAAAAAAGCCTGTTGCGTTTGAACAACAGGCCTCATTTTACCGCAATGCATTATTATTAGTTCTGCAAAAGCGCTTTGCATTGTTTTGCAATTTCCAGCTCTTCATTGGTAGGTATAACCAGTACTTTTACTTTTGATTGTGAGGCACTCACATCGCGCAAGCCCGGTTTACGTTGCGCGTTTTCTTCTGTGCTTATTTGTATGCCCATAAAGTCCATATCGTGGCAGGCCATTTCACGCACCAGGGCGTCATTTTCACCCACTCCTGCGGTGAATACGATAGCGTCCAACCCATTCATGGCAGCGCTATACGCACCGATAAATTTACGTATGCGGTAAGCATACATTTCATAAGCCAGCGCGGCCGCATCGCTGCCCTCATTTATCATTTTGGTGATGTCGCGCATATCGCTATATCCGGTCAATCCAAACATACCGCTTTTTTTGTTCAACAGAGAAGTAAGTTCGGCGGCATCATAACCCTGCTGTTCTATCAGGTATAATAATACCGAGGCATCAATATTACCGCTGCGCGTACCCATTATCAAACCATCCAATGGTGTGAGGCCCATGCTGGTATCAATACATTTACCGGCGTTAACTGCCGCCATACTGCAACCGTTGCCCAAGTGTATAGTAATTATCTTGGCATCAGGTTTTTGAAGATGCTCAATTGCTCTGCCTGACACATATTTATGGCTGATGCCATGGAAGCCATACACACGGATACCGTAATCTTTATAAAAATTATCAGGTATAGCGTAGCGGTAAGCCTTTTCAGGCATGGTTTGGTGGAATGCGGTATCAAACACCGCCACCTGAGTAGCTTTTTTAAAAATGCTTTGCGCTACCTCTATACCTTTTATGTGCCCCGGGTTATGCAGCGGTGCAAGCGGGTAAAGCTGTTTTATCTTTTCCTTTACCTCTTCAGTAATTATGGTAGTTTGTGTTAGGGTTTCGCCGCCATGCACAATGCGATGCCCCACTACATTTATATCGTCCGGGTTGTGCACCACGGCTATGCCAGGCTGCACCAACAGCTTTTCAACCTCAAACATTCCTGCCTCATGATCGGGTATATCCAATTCAAGTTTTGTTACCTTTTCTTCGCCATTTATAAACACGGTGTGCTTAATAAGCGAATCTCCGAGGCCTATCCGCTCAACCAAACCACTACATACCGGCTCGGCAGATTCACTGTGAAACAGTTGATATTTTATAGAGCTGCTGCCCGAGTTAATTACAAATATGTTCATCTAAAAAAATAAGTATCGGGTTTAAATTAAGCGTTCTGGCTTTGTATGGCCGTAATGATAACGGTATTAAAAACATCGTCGACGGTACAACCACGGCTCAAATCGTTCACCGGTTTATTTAAGCCTTGCAGCATGGGGCCAATGGCCAAAGCACCGGTTTCGCGCTGTACGGCTTTGTAAGTATTGTTACCGGTGTTTAAATCGGGGAAGATAAGCACACTGGCCTGCCCTGCTACTTCTGATCCGGGTAGTTTTTGCTGACCTACAACCGGATCAACCGCGGCGTCATATTGTATAGGGCCTTCTACTTTCAGGTCCGGGCGTTGCTGCCTTACCAGTTCGGTAGCACGACGAACTTTTTCCACGTCCTCCCCCGCACCGGATGTACCCGAGGAGTATGACAGCATAGCGATACGTGGCTCAATGCCGAAACGCATACTGTTATCAGCTGATGAGATTGCTATCTGCGCCAGTTCCTCGGCCGTTGGGTTAGGGTTTACCGCGCAATCGCCAAATACGGATACCCTGTCCTCTAAACACATAAAAAAGATAGACGATACGGTAGAAATACCCGGTTTAGTTTTAATGAATTGCAACGCCGGCCTGATGGTATGTTGCGTGGTATGCACCGCGCCCGAAACCATTCCGTCGGCATGCCCTTTATACACCATCATGGTACCAAAGTACGATACATCTGTCATCAGATCGCGCGCCATTTCCATCGTCAGGTTTTTGCTTTTGCGCAGTTCGTACAAAGTTTCTACATAATCCTCATAATGGCCGGAGTTTGCAGGGTCGATTATGTTGATATCATTAATATCCAGATCAATACCTAAACGTTTTATGGAAGCCGCGATTTCCGTTGGGTTGCCAAGCAAGGTTAATTTAACCAATTGCTGCGCGATCAGCCTGCCTGCCGCCAATATAATGCGGTCATCATTACCCTCCGGCAATACAATGTTCTTGATCTCCTTTTTGGCCCATTTGCTCAACTGGTACTGGAACATGTGCGGCGTCATGGCGTCGGAGTGGTAGGTTACCATCTTTTCATCCAGCGCGCCGGTATCTACACAACGGTTAAAGGTGTCAATAGCCAGTTGGATTTTTTTTGAATTATCAGGCGTAATACGAGCTTTTACAGCCGCAATTTTATTGGTAGTTTCAAACGTGCCGCCATTAACCGCAATAATCGGCACCACGTTCTGCAAACCTTCTATTAGTCTCATTACGGGTTCCTCGGGCACTACACCTGCTGTAAGTACAATTCCTGCAACCCGCGGATAGCTTGATGACAAATTTGCCTGCAAGGAACTGATGATGATATCCCCCCTATCACCAGGCGTTACGATCAGTACGTTTTCTTTTAAAAAGCTCAGAAAGTTGGGCACCTGCATAGCCCCGGTAACAAAGTTGTCTACCTGGTTAGAAAGGTGCTCGCTGCCGAAAAGCAAACGTCCGTCCAGATGGCCAAAAATATCACTTACGGTTGGGTTTTGGAGTGCCTTATCGGCAGATATAACCGCGCTTATAGTGCCTTTAGGCAACTGCGAAGCCAGTAGCTTGCGCACGTCATTCGCCTGATCGACATGCACTTTATTAGCCACCAGGGCCAATACCTGTATCTCGCGCGATTGATACGCATGAAATAGATTCAACCCATCCTGAATAATTTCAGAAATCGATTTTCCGTCGCCGGATATGACTAACACCACCGGCGCGTTCAGGTTACGGGCAATCAGCAGGTTGCTTTCAAAATCAAAAGCGGTACCCTGGCCGGTAAAATCGCCGCCTTCAATTACTGTAAAATCGTAGTTTTCCTCTATCTTTTTAAAGCGGCTGATGATGGTATCGATCATTTCGCCCTGGCTTTGCTCGTTTAAAAGCTGCAAGGCTTCGGCGCGGGTAAAGGCGTAAGTATCCTCAAAAGCCAAAGGCAATTGAAAATGCGACAGGATGGTTTGTATATGTACATCTTTAAACTCTGCCGGGTCGGTATTAATTATAGGCTTGAAATAGCCGATCTTTTGTGCCTTACCCAGCAGCATATCAACTATACCGAGCGTAACAACAGATTTCCCACTATAAGGCTCGGCCGATGCGATGAATATTGTTTTTGTCAATTTTGATAAATTTTAAGAGGTATGCAAATATAGCTAAAACACGCTTTCTATATTAAAATCATTGGTTTTAGCCTTTATAAACGATAACATCAGTATGTAAACTATAACGTTAAACTTAAAATCACAGTACTTTGTTCGGCAACCTATATGGTTGTTTATTTGGGTAACCAATTCGTTTTAACGCGCAATATTTGACCTTACCCTAAGCGAATATTTTTACGATATATTTGCTGAAAATTTTACGTATGAAACCCAAGGTGCTGATAATTGATGATGAGGAAAAACTGCGTGGTTTGTTATCAAGGATCATCGGACTGGAAAGTTTTGAAGTATTTGAGGCGGCAACCGGTAAAGAGGGTTTAAAAATACTCGCCCGCGAAAACATTATGGCCGTATTGAGTGATGTTAAACTTCCCGACGTGAATGGCGTCGACCTGGTAAAAAACATCAGGGAGTTGCGCCCATACGTTGAAGTGATTAACCTTACCGCTTACGGCAATATTAATGATGCAGTTAAAGCGATACAAAACGGCGCTTTTAACTACATCATCAAAGGTGATGATAATGAGAAGATTATCCCTTTACTAAATCAGGCCGTTGATAAAGCCCGTTTGCAATTAAAAGTTTACGAACTGGAAACCAAACTGGCTAAAAAGTACAGTTTCGCAAATATCATCGGTCAATCAAAACAAATAACCGAAGCTATCGCCCTCGGGCGAAAAGTTGCCGCTACCAATACCACAGTGTTGCTGCTTGGCCAAACGGGTACCGGTAAAGAGGTATTTGCTTCGGCAATTCATTATGAGAGCGAGCGCAGGCTGATGCCTTTTGTAGCCGTTAACTGTAGCAGCTTTACACCGGAATTATTGGAAAGCGAGCTATTTGGTTATAAAGCAGGCGCCTTTACAGGTGCAGTTAAAGATAAAAAGGGCTTATTTGAGGAAGCGCAATACGGCACTATTTTTCTGGATGAAATAGGCGAAATGAGCCTTGAACTACAGGCCAAGTTACTACGTGTGCTGGAGAGCAAAACATTTATAAAGGTTGGCGATACGCAAACTACCAAGGTAAACGTACGCATTTTGGCCGCCACCAACCGTGACCTGATGAAGGAATCGGAAGCCGGTCGTTTTCGTGAAGATTTGTACTACCGGTTATCCGTGTTTACTATCACGCTCCCATCCCTAAACGAGCGTAAGGGTGATATAGAGTTATTGGCTAAACATTACATGGAAGAGTTTGCCGCCAAGATAAACGGCCGAATAAATAAAATGGACGATGAGTTTATCTCGCTTTTGAACAGCCACCAGTGGAAAGGCAACATTCGCGAGTTAAAGAACTGCATTGAACGCGCGGTTATTTTAGCTGACAGCGAAACACTTACACCTGATCAGCTCCCGCCCGACTTCAGGTTTAAAAACGGCGGCAACAGCAACGCCCTCGACCTGGCAACCATTGAAAAGCAGCACATTTTTAAAGTGTTACAATACACCGGTGGCAATAAAACCGAGGCCGCCCGTTTGTTGGGCATCGGCTTAACAACGCTTTACCGCAAGCTGGAAGAATATCAGTTGAACTAAAACAAGAAAGGGGCTAACGCCCCTTTTATTACATCCGCTCCGGCACCTCAATGCCTAACAGCGCCATACCTTTTTTGATCACTTTGGCTGATGCTGCTGATAGTTGCAACCTGAATTTTTTGGATACTTCATCTTCGGCTTGCAAAATGGAGTGTTCGTGGTAAAATTTATTGTAAGCCTTCGCCAGTTCGTAAACATAATTGGCTATAACAGCCGGACTGTAAGCCTCAGCTGCTTGCGCAACTATATCCGGGAATTGATTAAGCAAAACGATCAGTTCACGCTCCTCAGCGGCAAGCGTGCTAACGCTGGTACGTTCCGTAAAATCAACCCCAGCCCTGTTTAGTACCGATTTGATACGGGCGTGAGTATACTGTATAAACGGCCCGGTATGCCCCTGAAAATCTACGGATTCATTCGGGTCAAACAACAGGCGCTTTTTAGGATCGACCTTTAGTAAAAAGTATTTTAGTGCGCCCATACCGATAGTATGGTACAAGGCGCTCTTTTCTTCTTCCGAAAAACCTTCCACCTTACCTAATTCTTCAGTGCGCTGTTTGGCGGTTTGCTCCATTTCGGTCATCAGATCATCAGCGTCAACCACCGTGCCTTCGCGAGATTTCATTTTGCCGGATGGAAGATCAACCATTCCGTAAGAAAGGTGGAACAGGCTGTTGGTATCAGCCTTGCCCAGTTTTTGCAATATCAGGAAGAGTACCTTAAAGTGGTAATCCTGCTCGTTACCCACTACATAGATCGACTTATCCATGCCGAAATCATTATATTTCAGCAATGCCGTACCAATATCCTGAGTAATGTAAACCGATGTTCCATCAGCACGCAGTACCAGTTTTTGGTCAAGGCCGTCCTCGGTCAGGTCAATCCAAACCGAACCGTCCTCTTTTTTAAAGAACACGCCTTTTGCAAGGCCTTCCTCAATAATATCCTTACCTAACAGGTAAGTGTTTGATTCGTAATAGAACTTATCAAAAGCAACCCCGAGACGCTTGTAAGTTTCATCAAAACCGGCATACACCCAACTATTCATGGTTTTCCAAAGGCCGATCACCTCTTCGTCGCCCGCCTCCCATTTTTGCAGCATAAGTTGGGCTTCTTTTATTAGCGGAGCGTTCTTTTTGGCTTCGTCCTCGGTTTGGCCTTCGGCTTTTAGTGCTTCTATTTCCTTTTTGTATTCTTTATCAAATACCACATAGTACTTACCTACCAAATGGTCGCCTTTTAAACCTGATGATTCAGGGGTTTCGCCATTGCCAAACTTTTGCCAGGCCAACATGGATTTACAGATATGTATCCCCCTATCATTAACCAAGTTAGCCTTGATCACTTCGTACCCTGCTGCACTTAAAATTTGCGCTACCGAAAAACCTAACAGGTTGTTACGTACGTGCCCAAGGTGCAACGGCTTATTGGTATTCGGAGATGAATACTCTACCATTACCTTTTGTCCGTTAGCTTGCGGCTCGGCAAAATCTGCGGATAGTATTTGGTTGTAAAGTGTATTCAGCCAGTAATCATCAGCTATTGAAATATTCAGAAAGCCTTTTATTACGTTAAATGCCGATACCTCGCTCACGTTGGCTTTCAGGTACTCGCCTATCTCGGTACCGGTTTGCTCAGGCGATTTGCGTGAGAAACGGGTGAACGGAAAGGTTACTATGGTTAGCTGGCCCTCAAACTCCTTGCGGGTTTCCTGCAAGCTAATAGCGTCAGCGGTAATATCGGTGTTATAAAGTTCCTTAACGGCCTTGATGGCGGCATCAGTAATAAAATTCATCCGCCAAAATTAAGTAAATGCTGCGAGTTGAGCGTAAAAAATAACACCATCTACTTCTGTAACATTTTTTGTAATAGATTTGCTACCATTATAACCTTTTATGACGCTTAACGACAAAGATTTCAGGATAGATGTAACCTCGGAGATAGGCAGCCTGCGCGCTGTATTGATCCATAGTCCGGATAGCGGACTGGGTAAAGTAGTACCCTCTAAAGCGCAGGATTGGCTGTTTGAAGATATTGTACACTTAGATACGCTCCGCAAAAAAGAATACGATTATTATATAAAACTGCTGCTCTACTTTCTCGATCCGGATAAGATAAAGGGAAAACTTGATGAGGTTGATACGGACCGCTCATTTTTTAAACCCGACAATAAAGATTTCCACTCATCAACCAAAGTGCTCGAACTACAAGTATTGCTAAGCGATATATTGCAGGAAACCGATATCCGTAAAAAACTGGTAGCCTCTGTTTGCGCCATTGAAGGCTGTAGCTACCGCATGCAATTAAGGCTGATTGATACCGACGCGGTACAGCTTGCTAAAATATTTATCTCGGGCGCGTTGAATGATGACGAGATGATCTTTGCGCCTATACCTAATTTGATATTTTCGAGAGATATCGGTATCGCCATAAATAATTACGTGTTATTAAATAAACCCGCCAAAAAAGCCCGCTTTCGCGAGACTTTACTAATGCGGTATATATTTTTTAACCACCCGCTGTTCGCCAAATTTCGCGACAATATTTTGGAGATACCCGAAACGGTGCATCACTTTTTACGTCCCGGCGAGGATAACGAACAAAAAACCACGCTCGAAGGCGGCGACGTAATGATGGTAAGCCCCGACCACCTGGTTATTGGCTGCAGTGAACGTACCTCAACCAGCGGTGCTGATGAAGCCATTAAACTCCTGTTTGAGCATAACGTGGTTAAAAAAGTAACGGTAGTTAAAATACCCAACAAGCGCGATTATATGCATATTGACACCGTGTTTACGCAGGTAAGGCGCGATATGTGGGTGATACTGCACTCGCTGGCCATAGCGGAGAAACCTGAGAAAGAAGCCGGGCCTGCTGCATGGTTTGCCGATAAAAAGAGCAAGGAGAAAACAGAGATCGTACAGTTCAGGCAAGGTAAAAAGCCTAAAACGTTTGATAATATTGAGGAGTTATTGACCGATATCAGCCATAAAGACCTTGGCTATGAGGGCGAAGTAAAGTTTATTTATTCAGGCAATAATACCTTCCCTTTTGATGCCCGCGAGCAATGGACGGACTCGTGCAATCTGCTGGCCGTAAAAGAGGGTGTGGTATTAGGTTATGACCGTAATGATAAAACGGTTGAGGCATTCGTCGCTCAGGGATTTAACATCATCCCGGTAGCAGAACTGCTTCAAAAATTTGAGAATAACGAGTTAAACCCCAAAACGCTTACAGATACACTGGTCCTGATACCGTCAGCAGAACTATCGCGTGCCCGCGGTGGTTTCCACTGTATGAGTATGCCGCTTTGGCGGGAGAAAATTGGGTAATAGTCCATGGTCGATAGTCAATAGACTATAGACTTAAAACTATTTAATAACAAGACTATGCTCAAAATCACTATGGACCGTGGTCTGTAGACTATCGACTAAAAAAATGCAAGCAACATCCAACATACTGATGATCCGCCCGGTGGCTTTTGGTTTTAACGAGCAAACCGCGGGTAGTAACGCTTTTCAAAATAGAAATGCGGAGCAAACCGATGTGCAACAGAAGGCGCTACAGGAGTTTGACGGCTTTGTGCAATTACTACGCGACAACGGCGTAAATGTCATCGTAGTAGATGACACTGCCGAGCCGCATACGCCTGATTCGATATTCCCGAATAACTGGGTTTCATTCCATGAGGATGGTAATGTATACCTGTACCCTATGCAGGCCGAAAACCGAAGGCTTGAACGGCGGGAAGATATTGTTCGCGACTTACAGGAAGATTTCAACATAGCCCACATTACTGATTTGAGCCGCTTTGAAAGTGAGCATAAATTTTTGGAAGGTACCGGCAGTATGGTGCTCGACCGGGAAAATAAAATTGCCTACGCCTGCCTTTCGCCGCGTACTGATGCTGATATATTAGGTGCATTTTGCGAGCAAGCCGGGTATAAGCCCGTTTTGTTTGATGCTTTTGATGCCAAGGGCAGAGCCATTTATCACACCAACGTTTTAATGGCCATTGCTACTAAGTATGTGGTGATATGCCTGGAGAGCATCACCGATGATGAACAACTGGAAGCTGTGATTGATGCCATTGAATCAAGCGGTAAGGAGATCATCAATATTACGTTTGACCAGATGAACCACTTCGCGGGCAATATGCTGGAGGTACATAACCAGGCGGGAGATAGCCTGATCGTGATGTCGGCAAGCGCGTGGAACTCGCTTGATGAAGAGCAGCAGGAAGCGCTGTCAAGCTACAGTAAGCCCTTGTATGCCGATATCAGCACGATTGAAACCAATGGCGGCGGCAGCGCCAGGTGCATGATGGCCGAAGTACACTTGCCGGCAAAGCATTAATTTTTTAATGAAAATTTCGCCCTTTATGAAAAGCCCGGCTTGTTGGCGCGGATGACGAGCGCCCATCATAATCTTCGGGTTTACTAGTTTCATCTCCCCGCATTGTTGGCGTTTGCAGGTTTGATGTAAGCGTATTTAACACGGGGGTTAAATTAAAGCACTGCCTTACGACCAGGTGTATCACACCGTTGGCCATCTGCAATTTGCCGCTTGCCATAAACAACTTTGATTGTACGATCTCTTTCCGATAGGTATCAAAAAGCTTTTGCCATACCACCAGATTGGCCGAGCCGGTTTCATCTTCTAAAGTCATGAACAACACTCCCTTGGCAGTTCCCGGCCGCTGCCGCACAGTTATCAGGCCTGCTATGCTCACATAATCGCCATCCTTATGCCGGGTTAACTCGCTTATCCTGATATTTTTTAGGCGGGACAATTGTGTGCGAAGCAAGCCTACGGGATGATCTTTCAGCGATAAACCGGTAAAGAAATAATCCTGCACCACATGTTCGCCACGGGTCATTAAAGGCAGCGGCACACTATCTTCGAGCACGGTTTCAGATAACTGTCCTTTAAAAAGCCCTATAGGCCTGTCGGCAAGCGCAGAAATTTCCCACAAGGCCATGCGCCTGTCGGCCCCCATTGAACGAAAAGCGTCACCGTCAGCTAATCTTTGTAAGGAATTTTCAGGCACCCCAGCTGCCCTCAACTCGTCAATATGGGTATAACCATCTTTACGGCAAACGGTCAGTATGGTCATATCCTCTTCACGCAAACCTTTAACCTGCCTAAAGCCCAGGCGAACAGCATTTTTACCGTTCTTGTTTTCGATAATATTATCCCATTCAGAATAATTTACATCAACCGGCAAAATCAGCACGCCATGATTCTTCGCGTCCTGAACAATTTGGGCAGGTTGATAAAACCCCATGGGCTGACTGTTGAGCAAAGCGGCACAAAACACATCAGGGTAATGACACTTAAGCCAAGATGATATATATACCAGCAATGCAAACGAGGCGGCATGGCTTTCAGGAAAACCATACCCTTCAAAGCCTTGCAACTGTTTAAATATGCGGTGAGCAAAGTCCCTTTCGTAGCCACGCGCAACCATCCCTTCTACCAGTTTCCTCTCGTAGATATGCAATTTGCCGTTGGCCTTGAATGATGCCATACTCCGGCGCAATTGATCGGCCTCAGCATGTGTAAAACCTGCTGCCTCTATGGCAATTTCCATCGCCTGCTCTTGGAATAGCGGTACGCCAAGCGTCCGTTTTAATATTTCTCTTAGTTCTGGTTTCGGATATTCGGGTAATTCCAGCCCATCGCGCCTGCGCAGGTATGGGTGCACCATGTCGCCCTGAATAGGTCCGGGCCTCACTATCGCTACTTCTATTACCAAGTCATAAAACTTTCTGGGTTTAAGTCTGGGCAGCATAGACATTTGCGCCCGGCTCTCAATCTGAAAAACACCGATAGTATCTGCACGGCAGATCATGTCATAAACATCCTCATCGCTCTGTGGTACGTTTGCCAGGGTGAGCTTGCGGTTGTAATGTTTGAGCACCATATCAAACGCCTTGCGTATCATGGTGAGCATACCCAAGCCCAGCACATCCACTTTTAATATCTGCAGATCCTCCAGATCATCTTTATTCCACTCCACCTGTGTGCGCTGCACCATGCGGGCGTTGTGCACCGGGCAAATGTCGGTAAGTTTACCTTCGGTAATTACAAACCCGCCGGTGTGCTGGCCCAATTGCCTCGGAAAGCCGATCAGTTGGTTAGTAAGTTCCAGTACTTTACGGATAAGCGGATCATGCGGGTTTAAACCCTGGCCGCTCAACCGATTTTCATCAAACCCTTCCTCCCTGAAATCCCAGATGGTGGCACCCAACCGCTTTATAGTATCTTCAGACAGGCCCATTGCTTTCCCTACGTCACGTATGGCGCCCTTGTGCCTTTCCTGCGTAACGGTAGCTACTATGGCCGCGCGATCGCGCCCATAATCGTTATATATAAACTGAATGATCTCCTCCCGCCGCTCATGCTCAAAATCCACATCAATATCCGGCCATTCATCGCGCGCATCCGACATAAATCTCGAGAAAAGCAACCTCGATTCTGCCGGGTTAACAGCGGTTATCCCCAAACAATAACACACCGTTGAATTGGCTGCTGACCCCCTGCCCTGGTGCAATATCCCCAGATCCTCCGCTTGCTGGGTATAACGGTAAACACGCAGAAAATACCATGCAAGCCGCCGTTTGGCAATAAACTCAAGTTCAAATTTTATTTGTTCAACATGCTTTGGGGGAATTGGGTCGCCAAAACGCTCCTTTGCTCCTGCCCAGGCAAGCTTTTCAAGCCGCTGCTGGGTGGTAAGACCGTTCACTAATTTTTCAGCCGGTTCCAGGTATTTTAGGGAATCTAAGGAAAACCTGCAACTGTCTGCAATTAAAAGCGTGTTGCTTAAAGCTTGCGGATATTCCCTGAAAAGCCTGTAAATTTCATCCATAGGCTTCAGGTAGCGCTCGGCGTTAGGATGCAGTTTAAAGCCTGCATTATGGATGGTGCATTTCTCACGGATGCAAGTCAATACGTCCTGCAATTCACGGCGTTCGTGCTCATGGTAATGCACATCTCCGGTTGCAGCCAGCGGTACGCCGGTTTGCGCAAGCCTGTATAATCTTTTGGCATCCTGACCGTGATAATTAAACGAAGCAGCCAGATAAAGCGCATTTCCAAATTGTTGCTGATATTCTTTAAGATCATTTAAAAAAGCAGTATCAAATTCAAAACTGCTGTTTAAGCGTTCGGGAGGAACAACGATAAATATGATACCTTCTTTATAGTTATACACATCGGCTTTGTAAAGCAAACATTTACCTTTTTCAGTCCGCAGATTCCCTAAAGTAAGCAGTGCAGAAAGACGGGCATATGCCTCATGGTCAACAGGATAAGCAAGCAAGCTGGCGCCATCTGCCAGATCAAGCCTGCATGCCGGGATAAAACGGATGCCACTGCTTTTAGCTTCCATGTGTGCACGTACAATGCCGGCCATTGAATTGCGGTCGGTAATGGCAATTGAAGTGTAGCCAAGTACCTTGGCCTGCTCAACCAGTTCGTGCGGATGCGATCCGCCACGCAAAAAACTAAAATTTGATGTTACCTGTAGTTCCGCGTAAGCCATAATGTATTAAGCAAAATAACCATGCAGATACCAGCGGGCATCATTACCATCGTAATGGCCCGAACGGAACAACCAATACCGCTGCCCTTCGGTATCTTCAACCACATAATAATCGCGGTGCTCGCCTTTATCCTGCCACCATTCGCGCCCAATGCGTTCAGGTCCATCGGCCCGGGCTATAGTGTGGCGTTTATTTTTAAAGGTGAATACTTTGGGCGGATGATCGGGCACCAGGGCCATTACCTCTATTGGCTCAGGTATAGGCAGCAAGCGTATCGGCCTGGGTAACTGCGGCCATTGCGTTTCGGGCTGCTCCTGTAACGACCCTGCAACCCTTACCGCGCGCTCAGGCCAGTGATGTTCAGCGGGCAGGTACCGTTTAATGGCATCTGTGCCTACTTTACCGGCAATCTTATCCAACAATTCGGCAAGGTTAGCATCCGCTAACCCTTTAGCCTCCGCCCACAGCGCTTCCTGCGGCGCTTCCATATCCTCAAACCTTAGTACCTCTAAAACAAACAGCTCAATACCTAAGGCTGGTTCAATTTTGGCAACCTGCAACTTAAATAAACGCATAAGGTGCGATACGCTGTGCGATGCGCGTGTAGTGCTTACAGCAACCTGTACCTTACGCCCATCAATACGGTGGCATTTAAGCACCGCTTTACGTATGCCTTTACCATCGCCCTGCAAGCGCAGGCATGTTTTCTCGAGCAGTGTATGAATAGCTATTTCAATACCCGGGGCAGTACGTACAGGCTCCATACAGGGCAGCCATTCCATATAATTTACCGGCAGGCTGATGGGTTCCCAATATTCATCTCCGGTACCTAATGCCTGACCAAGCCTTGTTAACAGGTTTTGCCCAAAGCGCCTGCGTAATGCCTGCGGGGCTATGGTAAGCAACGGCGCTATAGTGCTAAAGCCTAATTTTTTTAAAAGATCGTTCACTTCAGGTTCAAGCCTTAATGCTGCGGGCGGCAGCCCGGCTAAAGCGTTGGCCTGCCCGCCAACAGGTACTATAGGATTTTTTTTAGCGAAACGGGCAACAGCCCATGCCGCGGCAGGCGTATCGGCTATGGCGGCGCGGGCATTAAAACCACCGGAGCGCAGCCTGTTAACCAATTCTTTTAAATACCCCCGTTCGCCACCCCATAAATGCGTGCAACCTGAAATATCCAGTATCAACCCATCGGGTAAATGGATAGATACTATGGGAGTATACCTGATGCAGCCTATACCTATCAGCCGGAGTAATTTTGCGGCCATGCCGGGCACATCATCCATTACGATCAAATCAATGGTAGCCGCCCTTGCATCGGCTACTGCCATACCGGCAAAGGCTCCTTCGCGTTCAGCAACCGGGCTTGAAGCAGTTATAACCATACGGTTTTTTTGAGGCGCGGCAAGTACCAGTGGTTGATCTTTTAACCCCGGCCGCCTGCGAATTAGGCCATCGGTAAGCAAATGCCTGAACCATATTGCCATATAACGCTTTTGCATATCTACCCCACTTGTCTTTCCTCATCAAACAAAATTTCGGTAACCTGCTCAAACATGCCCTCCTGCCATTGCATTACCCAGCTACCCGTTTGCCCGTTACGTACTTTAAGTAAATCAACCTGCCAGCAAAAATGGCCAACGCCGGGCAAGCCATTTATGGGCATGCTGGGTACCGGTTTAATTTGCCAGCGGGCCGCACAAGCCGTTGCTGTCAGTTTATCTGTTGCGTTACGCAACACAAAACCCGTAACCCGGCTATGCTCAACCGCGCGCTGTAAACGTTGCGATTGTTTAAAATCCATGTCTTTCAGTTCGCAAACAACGGCGGTAAGCCCGTTGCATTTCAGCGCCTCTTCCATCACCCATAAGGCATCCGAATCTTTTTTCAGGTCGATAAATACGATTTGATGGGGCGCCACGCCAAAAGTTGCCAATGCCGGTGCAAATACACGCCCTGCACGATATATCCAAACGCAAACGCCACCTTGTTTTAATAATAACGATATTACGCCCGCCAGAAATCCACCGGATGCCGCAGCCTGCTCTGTACTGGCACAAACCACCTCGTGCACGCGGCTTTTAGGGAAAACCTTGTTCGGAAAAGCCTGCTCCAGATCACCTATACCCAAAGGCTCAAACCTGCCACTCGCGGGCGGCTTATAACCCTCCCACCGCAAAATTTGCTGCCGGAGTTCTTTAATGATATGTTGATCTTGGAGGGACATGATAATTTACTCTACAAATTAATACTAATTTTTTTAGCAAATCAAATATTGTGGATAAATTTTCATTCCCTATCAAATAACATTTTTAAATCAGCATTATACATCTTAATAAAAAAGCTTTTATCATGAAAAAGACGCCTGGCTGCTACCCGGAATTTTTGTTACGCCTGCACTTTTCTGAACAATACTTTACATCATCCCAAACAGCGGCCCATTTTTTACGCCAGGTAAACGGCCGTTTGCAGGTAACGCATAATTTTTGAGGCAGATGTTGCTTTTTAACCCCTTGCATAATTGATATATGCTGAATTAACCGCTCTTCAGGCTTACGGTTTTATTTTATGGTCCCGATATTAAAGTTGTATCTTTACAACAGCATAACATGGAAAAGGATTTCGCGGGTTTACTTCACAAAAATCAACTTAAAATTACCGGGCCAAGGCTTGGTGTATTACAGGTTATTGCACAGAGCGATGCAGCGATCACTCAACCCGCGCTCGAAAAAATTATGGGTGCCGATGTTGATCGTGTTACCTTGTACCGAATTCTGAAAACCTTTGAGGAAAAAGGTATTTTGCACAAAGTGATTGACCTGAACGGCACCGCAAACTATGCTATCTGCTCACCCAGGTGTACGGTACATGAGCACCACGACGAGCACTTCCATTTTAATTGCATCAACTGCAAAAAGGTTTATTGCCTGGATGATGTACCACTGCAATCTATTAAAATACCTGAAGGTTTTACAGCTAAAGACATAAACCTGGTAATTAGTGGTTTGTGCGATAAATGCAACGCGGAAAAGCAACCGAAGATGCCGGAGCATCAAACAGCAGGCGTTTAATTACGTTATTGTATCTTTGCGCTTAGTTCAAGCTTGATGAACCCACTTTTTTTTCTCCGGAAATTAATCCGTTTTACACGGTCAGAATACTTTACTGATGCTTTGCGCATCACCATAAGCGTTGTTTTGCCTGTGCTTGTTTTAAACAGGCTTGGATTTACGCATGCCGCTACCATAGTGGGCTTAGGCGCCCTTAATGTAGGGCTTACAGAAACGGCAGGTACAGCCGCCGACAAGCGGATCAGTTTGTTGATCAGCATACCGCTTTCGTTCATTGTATCGTTCATGGTGGCTTACAGCTGGCCTTATTTTATGCTGTTTACTGTAGTTTTCGCAGTTATTATTTTTATATGCTCCATGCTTACGGTATACGGTGTACGCTTTAGTGTTTTAGGCATATCACTTATCGGGCTGGCCATATTTACCTGGGGCTTAAAGCCGGTTGACAGTTTAACATTCGCCCTGTATATTATGGGCGGCAGTGTGTGGTATTACGCTGTAAATTACCTGTACATCACCCTTTGGCCATTACGATCATTAAAGCACGCCATTGCAGAATGCCTTGCTGCTACAGCCGAGTTTTTAGAAGCCAAGGCACCTTTTTATGATGTTAACGTTCCGTTAGATATAAGCTACAAAAAGCTGCTCGCCTTACATGTACGTATTAATGATAAGCAGGAACTGGTGCGTAACCTGTTGATAAGAGATGAGCAGGCCATGCAGGCCAACAACAGCAAGGGTCAGGAGTTACTTAAAATAACGGAGTGCGCTATTGACCTGTACGACCAGATAACCGCCATACATTACGATTATGAATTTGTACGCGAGAATTTCAGGATAAACGGCATACTTGAGCTGGTTAAAAACGTAATCAAACTGCAATCGCAAGAGTTATATGCGGTTGGAGATGCCTTACAAACCAACAAACGGGCGGTTACCAAAACCAATTACCGGGCTAACCTGCAACTTTATTTGGATAGACTACAGTATATTACCGATCGTGAGGATGATAAGCACGTGCCTATGCTTATTAAGCTCAAGCATAATATTGAACGTATTGATGATTATATAAACGAGATCAAAACAGGCCTGTTTAAAGAGAACGTAGATATTGAATACGCCCACTTTGTTAGCGTACAGGATTTAAGCTTCGCAAGTATCAAAAAAAACCTCAACCTCAAATCG
Source organism: Mucilaginibacter defluvii (assembly GCF_039543225.1). NCBI lineage: Bacteria > Pseudomonadati > Bacteroidota > Sphingobacteriia > Sphingobacteriales > Sphingobacteriaceae > Mucilaginibacter > Mucilaginibacter defluvii. The sequence goes on along the minus strand of NZ_BAABJI010000002.1, from coordinate 344,622 downwards.
CCGGTGTTCAGGTTCGCTTTACGATTTACCACCTCAAGCATCTTCGGCCTGGTGGTTTCACATTTGCTTAACTGGGGCGAGTATAATTACTGGGTACTGCTCACTATCCTGGTTATTATGCGGCCATCATTCTACATCACCCAAAAACGTAATAAACAGCGTTTGCTGGGCAGCCTTGCCGGTATTGTTATAGGCTTTTCCATATTATTGCTGGTTAAACAGCAGGACTTGCTCGGCACTATCGCCATTATATTTTTGGTTGGATTTTTAACTTTCTTACGCACGCAATATCTTGTGGCGGTGGTGTTTATATCGGCCATGATAGTTATTTACCTTAATATTTATACCGGGGGCAATGGCACTATTGTAATTGAGCGCATTTATGATACCCTGCTGGGCTGCCTCATCGCTTTTGCGGGGGCATACCTGTTCCCGGTTTGGGAGAACAAACGTTTAGGCTTTTATATTAAACAGGTATTGCAGGCCAACATCAACTATCTGGAAAAACTGATTGAGGCTACACGCAATGTCCCTTTAGATATAACATCCTACAAACTGGCACGAAAAAGCGTGTACACAAGCTTAGCCGGGCTGGCCAATGCTTTTGCAGGTATGCAGAGCGAACCCGGTTTCCGTAAAGAACAAGGCGCCGGTGTGCACCGGTTTCAAATATTGAACATGAAGCTGAGCTCAATGATCACCTCACATTTTTCTGTTTTTAAATTACCTGATGCAGGCCTTAATATTGAAACGCAGGTGAAACATATACAGGCAAGCATAGCTTTGCTTCAGCATAAGCTGCAAAAAGATGCAGATTCGTTAAATTGGTCTTATCCACAGGATACGGATATTGTACCGAAACAATTTAACAAAGTAAGCGACGATCAGGATGGCGGGACACTTTTATTGCAACTCGCCCGGGAGATCAACCAATGCAACGTACCTGATTTGCGATAGATGGAATCCATCTTAAAATAATTATCTTAAAAAATGAAGCATATTCCGATACACAGGCTTAAGGATAAGACCAGCGCAGGTATGGAAATACGCTGCACTTATGAAGACGATACTGCCAAGCAAGGCAAACAATTAGGCATACATCGCGACGATCATTACGTATTTTTCCTGATTGAAAAAGGCGATGGCTCATTGATGGTTGATTTTAATGAGGTAAGTATATTTGGTCCTGCGCTATATTATATTCTTCCCGGTCAGGTTCATCATGTGTTAGCGTCGTACAATGTAAATGGATGGTTTATAGCGGCAGATACCATGCTGGTTCCGGCGCATTACCGCGAGGTATTTGAGAACCAGATAGCTATACAACAACCATACGCATTATCAGAAGAGCAATATCAACAACTGCTTGCTACCACAAAATTGCTGCATCAACATTTTAACAGCGATCCGGAGCAGCCTTTTTATATTCAATTGCTCCACTCGTTATTAAACAGCTTTATAGGCCTGGCAGCGGCCGGATATTGCAGGGCCAGTGAAGCCGCCAACACCGCTACCCGCCCCTACCAAATTACACAGCAATTTAAAAAGCTGTTAAAGCAACATTTTGTAAAACATAAAAGCCCGTCATGGTATGCCGGTCAGTTGATGATCAGCGAATCGTACCTGAACGAGGCATTGAAAAAAACAAGCGGCTCACCGGTATCTTACTGGATAACCAACGAAGTTTTGCTTGAGGCCCGCCGTTTATTATACTATAGTGAGCTTAACGTAAAAGAGATTGCCCATGCTGTAGGGTATGAAGATCATACTTATTTTTCGCGCATTTTTAAACAAAACGCCGGTAAAACGCCGCTCGCTTTCAGGCAGGATTACCGCAAATAGTCCAATACTTACCTACCAATGTCTATTTTATGCAGATAAGGATTGCCCTTATTTTGTAAGTACTAAACATTTACAAAATGAGCACATTACTATTATCACGCATAAAAAAGAAAGCTACCCAAATTTTAGAGAACCAATTTTTAAAAACCGGTCACGTACTTGAAAGCCGGCTATGGGGCACCGACGATATTGTTGAAATTGATATGCACCTGCCATCAGCCAATATGGATTGGAACGAGGTACAGCATATTAAATGCAAGGTTGCTGATTTTACCTATCGGGATTATACGCCATCGGCCTGGGATGCTGAAACACAAACCTGCACACTTTACATTGATATAAACCATAAGGGCCCGGGAGCAACATGGGCTAAACAATTAAAAAAGGGTGATACTGTAGAATACCTGGGCATTAGCACAACCAGGCACACGCCTGTAAACACCTCTGCAATTATTTGCCTTGGCGATGAAAGCGCTATCGGCCATTTACTTGCATTACAACAGCTTACACAACCCGCCACACGTTTTTCGGGCGCGGTGGTGATGAATGATAGCGCCAACCGCAGCCTGTTTAACGAGTACTTTAAAACATCGTTACAACCAGTTGAGCGCAGCGATAGTTACGGCCATCACTCCCTTATTAAGTGGCTGCTGCAGCAATCAGAAAACCTTGAAAACACTATATTTTATCTTGCCGGAAATTCAACCATGGTGGCGCAACTACGGAAAACACTGCGCGGCCAGGGTTATAGCTCAGGCCAGATTAAAGCACATGGGTTTTGGCAGTAGACCTCTCCTATGGAGAGGGTAAAAATAATAAAAGAACGTCCTAAAGAGATTGCTTCGTATTACGTAATGACGTGATTGGAAGAGCAGTAAAATAATTAAATATCAAACTTATCCAACAACTTTAACAGCGTTTCAAAGTCTTTTGGATATGGCGCGTTGATAGTAATGTCTTCGCCATTCATCAGCTTAAAGGTCACCTGGTAAGCATGCAGGGCAAAGCGTTTCATAATCGGCTGCTCTTCCTGGTCTTTACCTAAATGATATTTACGTTTCAGTTTAGACAGAAACACGGGCTGGCCTTTATACATATCATCACCTGCTATAGAGGCGCGCTGTGTAGCCAGGTGGATACGGATCTGGTGCATTCGGCCGGTTATAGGGCGGCACTCTACCAGTGTGTAATGCTTATAATATTTTAATGAGTTGAACCAGGTTTCGGCGGGTTTACCTTCCTGCCTGCTGATAGTAACGCTGCCTTTGCCCACGTTTAATATTGGCAGGTCAATTTGCAGGTCTTCAAATACGTGGGTTCCATCAATAACGGCGTGATACACCTTTTTTACTTTACGACGCTCAAACTGCATAGATACCCAGCGGTAAGCTTCGGGGTGCTTGGCGAAAATCAGCGCGCCGGAGGTTTCCTTATCCAAACGGTGGCATATCTGCGCGTCATCACTGTAGGCCTTAGCCAGGCGCAACATACTGATCTCACTGCTGCCTTCTCCCCGCTCATCTAGCGAGCTAATAAAAGGCGGCTTGTTCACCACAATTATATCATCGTTTTCAAAAAGTATCTGGTCGGCAAACTTGGGTATTTTCATAACAAGCTGCAAAAGTACGGTTTTAAATGCAAAAGAGCCGCCCGCAGGCAGCTCTTTTACTATATGATGGAGTTATTATATTTGTTTGAGTTACAGGAAGGCAAATGGTTTAATGCGTTAACATTTTTGACATTTCACCCGCCTGCGGATCAACCTGCTACTGCATCGCTTTCATTTGCATTTAAAAACACAAATTGATTATCAAACATATCCAGCTTAATAGTGCTGTCCTTATCTACCTTACCGGCGAGTATTTGTTTCGACAGCTCATTCAGGATTTTTTTCTGAATAACCCGTTTTAACGGACGGGCGCCAAATTGCGGATCGTAGCCCAGTTGTGCCAGCCAGTCAAGCGCCTCGTCTGATGCCTCGATATGGATGCCCATTTCGGCCAGCGTTTGCTGCACCTGCCTGAACTGTAGTTTAACAATATCGCCTATCTCATCGCGTGTTAACGGTGTAAACATGATGATCTCGTCGATCCGGTTCAAAAACTCCGGCCTTATGGTTACGCGAAGTAACTCAAACAATTGATTTTTTGTTTTGGCGATGATCTCTTCACGGTCGTCATCCAGGTCGGTGAAGTTTTCCTGGATAATATTTGAGCCGATGTTTGAGGTCATGATGATGATGGTGTTTTTAAAGTTCACCACACGGCCTTTGTTATCCGTTAAACGGCCATCATCCAATACCTGTAACAGTATATTAAACACATCCGGATGTGCTTTTTCTATCTCATCCAGCAATACCACGCTGTATGGTTTGCGGCGTACGGCTTCAGTTAACTGTCCGCCTTCGTCGTAACCCACGTAGCCCGGAGGCGCTCCGATCAGCCTTGACACCGCATGGCGTTCCTGGTATTCGCTCATATCAATACGCACCAGGGCGCTTTCATCGTTGAACAGAAACTCGGCCAATGCTTTTGCCAGCTCGGTTTTACCAACACCGGTGGTACCTAAAAAGATGAACGACCCGATTGGCTTGCGCTTATCCTGCAAACCGGCACGACTACGGCGTATGGCATCGCTGATAGCCTCAATAGCTTCCTCCTGCCCAGCTACACGTTTATGCAGTTCTTCTTCCAGGTGCAGCAGCTTTTCGCGCTCGCTTTGTATCATTTTTGAAACCGGGATGCCTGTCCAGCGGGACACCACACCGGCAATATCGTCGGCGGTAACTTCCTCTTTCAGCATGCGGCTGTCTACCTGCTGCTTTTGCAATTCTACCTTTAGCTTTTCAACCTCATCTTGCGTTTCGCGGATGCGGCCGTACCGTAGCTCTGCTACCTTGCCGTAATCACCTGCACGCTCAGCCTGGTCAGCTTCCAGCTTAAAGTTCTCTATCTGTTCAACCTTTTGGTTGATGCTGTCCACCAAATCCTTCTCACTTTGCCATTTGGCGCGGATAGAATCACGGTCGGCACTCAGGTTAGCAATCTCTTCGCTCAGCTCGGCTACCTTCTTCTCGTCCTTTTCACGCTTGATGGCCTCACGCTCGATCTCCAGCTGCATAATACGGCGTTCCAGTTCATCAACCGCTTCCGGTACCGAATCCATTTCGAGGCGCAATTTACTCGCTGCCTCATCCATCAGGTCAATAGCCTTATCGGGCAAAAACCTGTCGGATATATAGCGTTGCGACATTTCAACCGCCGCGATAATCGCCTCGTCCTTAATGTGCACTTTGTGGTGCTGCTCATAACGTTCCTTTAATCCACGCAGGATTGAGATCGCGTCCTGCGGATCAGGCTCATCTACAGTAACCTTTTGGAAACGGCGCTCGAGGGCTTTGTCTTTCTCCACGTATTTTTGATACTCGTTAAGCGTTGTGGCGCCGATAGCCATCAGTTCACCACGGGCAAGGGCCGGTTTCAATATGTTGGCCGCGTCCATAGCGCCTTCGCCGCCACCTGCGCCAACCAGCGTGTGTATCTCATCAATAAACAAGATGATCTCGCCATCGCTTTGTACCACCTCTTTTACCACGGCTTTAAGGCGTTCCTCAAACTCACCTTTATATTTGGCACCGGCAACCAGCGCGCCCATATCTAACGAGTACACGGTTTTAGTTTTTAAACTTTCAGGCACGTCGCCTTTAATAATGCGGAAAGCAATACCTTCGGCGATAGCGGTTTTACCCACACCGGGTTCGCCCACCAATACCGGGTTATTTTTGGTACGGCGAGATAGGATCTGTATCACACGACGTATCTCCTCGTCGCGGCCAATAACCGGATCCAGTTTGCCTGATTCGGCGTACTCGTTGAGGTTACGGGCGTATTTGTTGAGCGCGTTGTAGGTGGCCTCGGCATTTTGGTCGGTTACCTTACTATCGCCACGCAAACTAACAATGGCTTTTTTAAGGTCCTTTTCATTCACGCCGGCATCCTTTAAGGCAGTAGCCGTTTTATCATTAGATGCAAGGATACCGAGTAATATATGCTCAACCGATACAAACTCATCCTTAAACTCCTTCAGATATCCCTGCGCCTTTTGCAAAGCGCTGTTAGCGTCTGACGATAAATATATATTACTGCCGCTCACCTTCGGGAACGAGGCGATCTGCTGATCCAGCACATTGCCGAACCTATTAAGGTTAACATTCAGCTTTTTTAATAAGTAGCTTATTACGTTTTCATCTACCAGCAGTAACGCCTTTAGCAAATGTGCATTCTCAATAGCCTGCTGTTGATTACCGGTGGCAATCTCCGAAGCCTTTTGTACAGCTTCCTGAGCTTTTATGGTAAAGTTGTTAAAATTCATAGCGGTAAGTGTTATTCAAATAGTTTACCAATAAATAATAGCTGAAAAAATGTCGGCTAAAATCAGCCAAACCGCCTTTTTGTCTTTTTTTAGTGTTATTTATCATTATAACAACAGCCAATAATTCAGGTTTTTTTAGCCTTGCAGGTTGTGCAATATTTTTGTTACATTTGACCAGCTGACCATTTATAATATTTTTGTTTTGGATGTTGATATAACCGGAACGGCAACCATTAAAAGCCGTGCAGAATTCCGGAATTATTATATGCTGCAAAATCTAAAGAGTATCAAAAAGCTCTGTTTGATATTTTTTGCGTTTAATGTTGGCTTTCGTGTATTTATCACCGCTTTTCCTGCAAGTCTTACCCGCATTCAGAACTTCCCTGAGTTTGATATTAGTAACTGGGTGCATATTTGCGCAGCTCCTTTTTTTTACCTGGGCGTTAACACCTTATATAAAAAGATAAGACGTTTGCGTAAGGCTGACGCTATGATGTCCTTATTCACCGTCGTCTTCGCTTTATATATTATAATGAGCGGGATGGCGTCAAGCTTTATAGTAACCTATGTACCCAGCGACAACCTTATCGTTTTCATGATCGCCCTGACGGTTATCAGCATTATATGCGTATTTGAATATGGCCACACCATGTTTATAACCCTGATAACGGGCGCTGTATTTACCTTGTTGATAACGGCCTTATCCCACAGCCCTACCGAAATACTGTATAACGAGCTTTTATGCTGTATTTTGCTTCTTGGCTTCTTCCTGATGTCCAGATATAATTTTAATTACAAGGCCAACCATTTTTTGCAATTGGTAGAGATCAATAAACAAAACCGGGAGATTGCCCGGGCCAGCAACTTTAAAACCGAAGTATTGGGGATGGTAGCGCACGACCTGCGTAACCCAATAGCGGCAATTGAGTCGGTGGCTATGCTGATGGAGATGGATGCCGCCGATGATGATACACTGGAGAATATCCATCTGGTGAAGCAATCGTGCGAGAAAGCCAGATCCATCATCGATGATTTACTGGAAAGCGCGCGGAATGATAACAATGCCGATTTTGCCGTTAAGGCAACGGAAATGAATACCTTCCTGAAAAACCTCATAGATTTATGGAACCAAACACCTAACATACCCAATCATATTGCTTTCAAAGAAGCGCCTCAACAGGCGTTTGCCGATATTAACCCGGAAAAGTTTCAGCGGGTGATAGATAATCTTATAAGCAACGCCGCCAAATTCTCAAAGGATAATGATATAATTGAGATAGCGTTTTCTATTGAGTTAGCGCAATTGAAAATAGAAGTTACTGATCACGGTTTAGGTATTCCTGATGATATACTACCCAATATATTTGACCGTTTTTCAAAGGCGGGGCGCAGTGGCCTGCGTGGCGAACATTCTACCGGCCTTGGTTTGAGTATTGTAAAGCAGATAGTGGAGCGGCATAACGGGAAAATCGAAGTAAAAAGCACGGTAGGCCATGGTTCAACCTTTGTTATTTATTTACCGGCGAGCGCTAATCAGCCGGCTCAGTAGCACCAAAAAACTTCTCATTAAAGTTAACGAGGTAAAGCTCGTCGGTCGCCCGGGTACAAGCGGTATAAAACCAGCGCAAAAAATCGGTATTTACCATTTCTTCAGTCAAAAATCCCTGGTCAACAAAAACGGCCGGCCATTGCCCACCCTGGGCTTTATGGCAAGTGATGGCGTAAGCGAATTTAATTTGCAAAGCGTTATAATAAGGATTAATCTTCAGCTCCTCATGCTGTGCGCGCTTACCATGAATATGCACGTAATCTTTCATTACTTCGGTATAAAACCGTTTCTGATCGGCAGGTAAAAGCGCGGGCGCTTCTGAATAAAGGGTATCCAGCAATACCTTACATTCAACTATCGGGTCTTCGGCATAATCGGTAAATTCCAACAACACGTTAGCGAACCTGAATCCATATAACTCCTCAATATTGCGGACTTTGCGAACGCGCGCTATATCGCCGTTGGCTATAAAGCCCGTACTGCCCTCTTCCTGTTCCTTTAACCAAAAATAGTTGTTCTTAACCACCATTACCTGGTCTCCGCCGGTAAGCTCTTCCTCGCGCCACAGTATGCGCCCGCGTATCTGGCGATTGTATAAGTTAGCGTTTTTGTTAGACCGGCAAATAATCAGGGTGCTATCGCTGCCATACTTACTGTAGGCATAATTCAGGCCATCCTCGAGCCTGTCGCTGCCCATCCTGAACACATCCTTATAACCCTTTGTTGTAATACGCGGTATGCGTGTATCTTCCAAACGTATCTGGTTACGTACATTGGTTACGTTGTATAATATACCGGAGTTTTTTTGCTGACGCAGAACGTCGGTCAGCTCGTAATGGAATATGGTGAGGCCGAAGCGGTCTTTCATCAACGGTATATCCAGCGCCGGGCTGTCTGCCGAACCAACCGGCGGCAATTGCGCCGTGTCACCAACCAGCATCAGCTTACAATTGTTGGTGTTGTAAACATAATTAACCAAATCATAAAGTAATGACCGGTAGTTGTTGCCGCCTGCTTCGTCGGATATCATAGATGCTTCATCCACAATAAATATGGTATTGCTGGCCATATTTTCGGCAATACTAAAACCTTCATCAACGTTTAATGCCGATTTTTTTCGATAGATACGCTTGTGGATAGTGTAAGCCTTGCGGCCCGAATATGCGGTAATCACCTTAGCCGCCCGCCCTGTAGGCGCAAGCAAAACATATTTGTAGTTGTAACTGCGCAACGCCTTAACCAGGGCGCCCACAATAGTGGTTTTACCGGTACCCGCGTAGCCTTTCAAAATAAAGCACTCGTCGCCAACATCGCTCAGCAAAAAGCGATGCAATACGCCAAACAGTTCGTTCTGCTGTTCAGTAGGTTCAAACGGAAATGCCTTTTGTATATTTTGGATGGACGACACGCACAAATATAAAAAACCCTGCACAGGCTTGCCGGCAGGGTTTTCATTTAAATAATATTTAAATTAAACAGCGGCGTATAGCTCTTCGCGCTGCTTTTTAACCGCCTCGCTGTTGATGTATTCATCATAGCTCATCAGCTTATCGATGGTACCTGCCGGTGTAATTTCAATAATACGGTTGGCTACGGTTTCAACCAGCTCATGATCTCGCGAGGTAAACAATATCGTCCCGCGGAAATCTTTCATACCGTTGTTCAATGCAGTGATTGATTCCAGATCAAGGTGGTTAGTTGGCTCATCAAATAATAAAACATTGGCCTGCTGCAACATCATTCGGCTAAACATGCAACGCATTTTTTCGCCTCCCGATAGTACGCTGCACTTTTTTAGTACTTCCTCACCGCTAAACAACATACGGCCCAGGAAACCGCGGATAAACTGGTCATCCTTTTCGCCCGGGGAGTACTCACGCAGCCAATCGATCAGGTTATCATTCTTACCCTCAAAATATTCGGCATTCTCAATCGGAATATCAGCTATGTTTATAGTAACTCCCCACTTAAAGTTGCCGGTAAAATCTTTATCACGCCCGGTAATTACATCATAAAAGGCACTTGTAGCCAAACTGTTTTGCGAAAGTATGGCGATCTTGTCGCCCTTGTTTACCATGAACGAAATATCATTAAACAGCACTTCTCCGCCCGACGTTTTGCCCAGTTTTTCCAACTGCAAAATCTGGTCGCCTGCCTCGCGGCCGAGGTTGTTGAATATAATGCCCGGGTATTTACGGTTTGACGGCTGTATCTCGTCAAGGTTGATCTTGTCCAATGCCTTTTTACGGCTGGTTGCCTGCTTTGATTTAGAGGCGTTTGCGCTAAAGCGGCGGATAAACTCCTGCAACTCCTTCACCCGGTCTTCCATCTTCTTGTTCTGGTCAGCACGCTGCTTGGCCGCTAACTGGCTTGATTCGTACCAGAATGTGTAGTTACCGGTATAAATGGTCATCTTGCTATAATCGATATCTACCACGTGTGTACACACCGAATCCAGGAAGTGCCTGTCGTGCGATACCACTAAAACAGTAGCTTCATAACCGGCTAAAAAGTCTTCCAGCCAACTAACCGTATTAATATCCAGATCATTGGTAGGCTCATCCAGCAGTAATATATCGGGGTTACCAAAAAGGGCCTGCGCCAATAGTACGCGTACTTTTTGTTTGCCATCAAGTTCTTTAACCAGTTTATAGTGCAAATCCTCTTTGATGCCCAGATTGCTTAATAAAGTAGCGGCGTTACTTTCAGCATTCCAACCGTCCATTTCGGCAAATAGATTTTCCAGTTCACCGGCACGCTCGCCATCGGCATCGCTAAAATCCTCTTTCAGGTAAATGGCGTCCTTTTCCTTCATCACGGCATACATCTCCTTATGCCCCATCAGTACGGTCTCAATTACCGGAAACTCATCAAACTCGTAGTGATTTTGTTTTAACACCGCCATGCGCTCGCCCGGAGTAAAACTTACCGAGCCGGTGGTTGGATCAACCTCTTTTGAAAGAATTTTTAAAAATGTTGATTTACCTGCACCGTTAGCGCCTATTATGCCGTAACAGTTGCCGCGGGTAAATTTCAGGTTGACATCTTCAAACAAGGTACGTTTACCATACCGTAAAGTTAAATTTGATACTGTGATCATTCGTGCGCCTTTATTTCGTGCAAAATTACGGTTTATTAATGCAACAAAAAAACATTAGGCAAATGATGGCGAATTATACTTTACATAATACATAAGGATTCAGAAAAATCGTTTTATTGCATCATTTTAAAACTTTTGAGAATATTATTAATTTACCCGTGGTATTGCAGGCAGCTAAATAATATTTAATAAAGTGATAGCTTTACATATAGCCTGCAACCTAAAGGATATGAAAGAAGATGTTTACAAAATTGTAGCTGACCATGATCTGGCCGGTTTTTGGGACTTTGATATACCCAATATAGCGTGGACGGCAAGCCTGTCGTTCAAAAAAATGCTGGGTTATGATGACGACCAGCACCCCTTGCCTGAAAATTGGGAAAAGTTGGTGGTTGATGAGGACTGGGAGATGGTTCGCAGGCATATTACCACAAGTATTGAAAAAGGCGGAGCGCAGCCTTTTAACATCACCCCGCGTTTTTTACATCGCAACGGTGGCATACGCTGGATAAACTGCAAAGGTAATGTAGTGGAGCGCAATGCTGAAAATAAGCCGACCCGGCTGGTAGGCATCAATGTTGATGTTACGCGGCACATACTTGCCGAGCAGGAGCTTACCAACAATAAGGATCTGCTTAACAAAACCAACCTGAGTATAAAACTCGGCGGCTGGGAAATTGATATTGAAAATAACAAGCTGGCCTGGACACAGGTAACCAAACAACTATACGGCGCCGATATCGACTACATGCCCGCGATTAGTGTGATGTATAACATGTACAAGCCCGGCCGTTGCCAAAGGTTAATGCATGAGGTATTTTCGGACATTGTTGAAACGGGCGAATCATTTGATGTGGAAACCATCATGATTAACCAGCAGGGTAAGGAAGTATGGGTACGCATAATAGCGCATGCTGAGTTTGAGAACCGGCAATGCTCAAAAATATATGGCACGCTGCAGGATATAAGCGAACAGGTAGCCGTTAGGCAAAATCTTAAAAATAGCGAGGACCGGTTTGAAAGCGCGTTTGAAAATTCGCCTACAGGTATGGCTCTGGTATCGCCCGAAGGGAAATGGTTAAAGGTAAACCGCATACTGGCCAACAGCCTTGGGTATACAGCAGAGGAATTTAGCCGGCTCACCTTTCAGGCAATCACCCATCCGGATGACCTGGATGCAGACCTCGAGCTGCTTGAAAAGCTGGTTAACGGGGATATTCCCAAATACGAGATGGAAAAACGCTATTTCCATAAAAATGGCGACATCATCTGGGCTTTGCTCAGCGTGTCTATAGTTCGGGATAGCGAAGGCAACCCGCTGCATTTTGTATCGCATGTGTATGATATCACGGAGAAAAAGTTACAACACCGGCAAATACAGGAAACGCTTGAAATAGTAAGCGATCAAAATAACAGGTTGTTAAATTTCGCCTACATCGTATCGCACAATTTGCGTACGCACTCCGGTAATTTTCAGTCGCTTATTGAACTGGTGAATGATCTGAACACAAGTGATGATGAGCGGCAGGAATATTTGCATTTACTTGAAAATGTATCCACTCAGCTAAACGAGACTATATTGAACCTTAATGATGTAGTATCAATACAAGCTAACCGTAACCTGCAAAAAACACCGGTTAAGCTTTACCAGTATGTGCAGCAAACCATTGAAACATTAACGCCCGATATAAATAGGTATGATGTTAAAATTGACAATAACGTGCCGCATGATGCTGTCGTATATTTTCATCCGGCATATCTCGAAAGCATTTTACTCAATTTTTTAACAAACGGAATTAAATACCGCAGCCCGGAGCGACAACCACACATTCAAATAAGCATAAGCAATTGTGTTAAGAATGACTATTTACTGATTACTGATAACGGAATGGGTATTGATCTGGAAAAGCACGGGAAAGATCTGTTCGGTATGTATAAAAAGTTTCATGGTAATGCCGATGCCCGTGGTATTGGCCTTTTTATTACAAAAAATCAAATTGAAGCGATGGGTGGTAAAATTGAAGTGGAGAGTGCCTTAAATATGGGTACCACTTTTAAAATATCATTACCCAAAAGTTAAATAAATTTAAAATAAATCGCTTACTAATTTCGTTAAAATAATACGATTCCACAATCAGGCAAACTTCTCCAAATGTGCTATTTATGACTAAAAATCAACAATTGTTAAAACTAAACGGAATTCTTTATCGTTACTATACTATATAAACCAATTTAACCGGCACTTAAAGATTATAGATTTGATACAAGCTTCGACCCATATTTAGTAAATGAGTTAAAAACAAGTTCAACACATTAGTTATGGTAGCTTTAATTATAGGATTGATAGTTATTAACGTGTTGTTAGTACTATCACGCAACTCAACCTCTCACAGGGAGATGTATTGATTGCCTCGGAACCAATTATACAAACAGTGCTGCCAGGGCAGCCGTTTCGTGGTCGGCTAATTTTTGCAGAGGCCCCGAAGCAAACATTTTCATCATCATATTAAGTTCGGCGGTTATGGAGTACTGCACGCTGGTATGGCCTGCCTCCTGCGCCAACAGCCATCTAAAATTAACTTTAAACGGTGGCTCGTCTACCGCAGTGATACTGACCACCGAGTCCTCAATTCGTTGATCTACAACCAGCCTCAGGCTGGCCATGTTTTGTATACTAAAACTTATTTCATCAGCGGTTGATCGCCAGTCCTGCACATGAGGTGGCATTAACTGCTGATGATTATTCATATCGCTTAAAAAAGCAAACAGTTCGGCCACCGGCCTTTCAATATGTACAATGCTCTCAAAAACGGTCATGGCAGATAGTTTTAATTATTGTCCCCAGGTTTCAGGGCTGGTACGCCATTGTTTTAAAACCTCTACATCAGCCGGTAAAATATATTGATGCTCCTCAGCATATTTCAGCAATGCGCTGTAGTTTGATAAGGTAAAGAACGGGCAGCGCGCTTCCTTAAAATTTTCGGTAGCTACATCAAAACCGTAGCTGAATATCGCAGCCAAACCGGCAACGTCATATTCCGCCTCGCGCAGTGCCTCAACCGCCTGCAAACTGCTTTTACCTGTTGATATCAGATCCTCAATAACCACTACCCTTTTACCGGTAAGCACATCGCCCTCAATAAGGTTTCCGCGGCCGTGCTCTTTGGCTTTCGCCCTTACGTACACAAACGGCAAACCCAGTTCCTGCGCTACCAGCGCGCCTTGCGGTATGCCCGCAGTGGCTACACCGGCAATGCAACCTACAGCGCCAAATTCCTCCTGAATAAGCGCTGAAAGCCTTTGCCGGATGTATGTACGAATTGACGGATGTGACAGTGTAATACGATTATCACAATAAATTGGCGATTTCCAACCCGAAGCCCATGTAAAAGGTTTGTTAGGTTGTAATTTAATTGCTTTAATTTGCAACAGGAATTCGGCTACCTGTTGTTCCGTCTCAGTATAATTAAACATGGCCCAAAAATACAGAATTTATATCAACGAAAAGGTTATTCTGATAACAGAAAAAGCCCCGGAGAATGCAGAGAACCATCAATTAATTGACGGTCAAACCTTTAATCTGAAAACTATTTATCCCAAGATACTCAAATACAACATAAGTCAGTTTTATGTGATATGTGAGGATGCTAAAGAGTTTATCAGGAACGTTGAGAAAAGCATAACGCTGATTGAGGCGGCCGGCGGACTGGTAAAAAATGAGGAAGGTAACTATTTATTCATCTACCGCAATGATAAATGGGACCTGCCAAAAGGCAAACTGGAAAAAGACGAAAGCCGCAAGGAAGGTGCCGTGCGCGAAGTGGAAGAAGAATGTGGCATAACCGTTAGTAAGCTTGGCGACAAGATTTGCAAAACCTACCATGTTTACACGATAAAACGCCAGGTGGTTTTAAAGAAAACCCACTGGTATGCCATGAAACATAAGGGTAACGAAAAACTTAAACCTCAAAAGGAAGAAGGAATTACCGATGTACGCTGGTTTAAAAAGAGCCAGGTAGATACCATATTGCAAAACACCTTTCCATCCATTGTTGATGTACTGGTAAAAACCAAGTTGATTAAAGAAAGGCCAGCGCTTCCTTAGGGATGAACTGGCTTATATCGCCTCCGTGGCGCAAAACATCGCGCACGATGGTTGAGCTGATGGCCGAGTAGCCCGGCTTGCTTACAATAAATATACTTTCAATATCAGGCGCCAGGGTATGGTTCATTTGGGCTATACCTTTTTCATACTCAAAGTCTGACACGGTACGTATACCCCTGATCATGTAATTGGCATCAATGCTCCGGCAAAAATCAACCGTAAGGCCCTCGTAAGCAATTATGTGAATTTTGGGTTCGGTATTGAATACAGCGCGCAGCATCTCCTGCCGTTTCTCGATGCTTAAAAAGCTCTGCTTACTGCTGTTTACGCCTATGCCGATGTAAACCTTATCAAACAAACCTACCGAGCGCTTTACAATGTCGACATGCGCTTTGGTAACAGGATCAAACGAACCGGGAAACAGTGCGATATTCATGGTAGTAAAGATGATAAAAAAATGCGAAACGGGTTATTGAAATTGCATTTAAGGCTAAGTATGATATTAACTTTATATATTTGGCTTTTTGCCATCGGTATACTAAATAATATATGACGAGTTTTACAGACGGGTTGAGCGATAAGTACGAGCTTGTAGTAGGTTTGGAGGTACACGCCCAGCTTTCTACCCAAAGCAAAATGTTCTCGGCCGATTCTGCGGCCTTCGGCGCCGAACCTAATCATCACATCAGTATGGTATCATTAGGTCATCCGGGCACTTTGCCTTTTACCAATAAAACGGCAGTTGAATATGCTGTAAAAATGGGGTTGGCTTGTAATTGCGCTATCAATAAACACAACTCGTTTGCCCGTAAAAATTATTTTTATGCCGATTTGCCTAAGGGCTACCAGATATCACAAGACCAGGCGCCTATTTGCCTTGGCGGTTACGTACAGGTAAAGCTGAGCGGCGGCTCAACAAAAAAGATAGCGCTTCACCATATTCACATGGAAGAAGATGCTGGCAAAAGCTCGCACGACGGGCATCATACGGATTCTCTGATTGATCTGAATCGTGCAGGCGTTCCCCTGTTAGAGATTGTTACCCAACCGGATTTGCGCAGCGCCGAAGAAGCCGGGCAGTTTTTGACTGAAGTGCGCCGATTGTTACGTTATCTTAACATCTGCGATGGTAACATGGAAGAAGGCAGCATGCGTTGCGATGCCAACATATCCGTACGTTTACATGGCCAAACTGAATATGGCAATCGTTGTGAGGTAAAGAACCTTAACTCAATACGTAACGTTCAACGTGCTATAGAGCATGAATTTGCCCGCCAGGTACGTGTGATTGAAGCTGGTGGCCACATCGACCAAAATACATTGAACTTTGATGCCGATACCGGCGAAACATCGGTACTACGCAGTAAGGAAATGGCAAATGATTACCGCTACTTTCCGGAGCCCGACCTGCAACCGCTGGTACTTACTGAGGATTACGTAGAACAAATTCGCGCGCAGCTCCCTGCCCTGCCCCAACAACTTTACAATAAGTATGTGAATGAGCTGGGCCTGAGCGATTATGATGCCAGTGTAATTACCGCCGACCATGACATGGCCTTGTTTTTTGAGCGGCTTACTGAAAAAACTGCCAACTATACAGCTGCAGCACATTGGTTGATGGGCCCGGTTAAGTCATACCTTAACGAGGGTGGCCATTCTTTCAGCACGCTAACCATTACCCCAGATCACCTGGCCGGTATAATTGAGCTGATTGAACAAGGTAAAATTAACAACACAGTTGCCGCGCATAAGCTATTCCCTGCCCTGCTTGAACAACCCTCAAAAACCGCGGCTGAACTGGCGCAGCAACTCAACCTGCTGATCTCGGCCGATGGCAGCGAACTTGATGGTTTTATCCGTCAGGCGCTGGATAAATATCCGGACAAGGTGAAAGAATATCACAAAGGTAAAAAAGGCGTTGTCGGTTTATTTATGGGCGAGGTGATGAAGCTTTCAAAAGGAAAGATTGACCCGCAGAAAACCAACCAATTATTAGTAAAACAATTAGAAGCAAGTAAATGAAATTCCGTTTAGCACAATATACCCTAATTGCCGGCGCACTGTTTATGGCTGCCTGTAGCAATAAGGATTCATCATCATTTAAAGTAACCGGCGAATTAAAAGCACCAGGCGATGCAAAACAAGTACAGTTGCTGCAAATGGACAGTACCGAACTGCGCCCTGTTGATTCCGCTACCATTCAGGATGGTAAGTTCGAGTTAAAGGGTGTATCTCCCTACGCTGCATTTTACCGTTTGAAAATTGGCGAGAATGAATATGACCTGATTGCCAAAAACGGCGAAGAAATAACCTTTAAAGTCGGCGCTAGAAAAAACAGCTATGAAATTAAAGGTTCCGACGAATCGGACAAACTAAAGGAATTCCATCAAAAAACAGGCGTATTCGCGGAGCGCAACACCAAGTTATCAGAGGAGTTTGAGGCTAAATCGCAAGCGTTGGGCAAACAGTCCGACTCGTTGCTGAATATTTACCGTCCGGCATTTCTGAAAAACCTTGCGGAGTACAACAAAGCCGCCATGAAATTTGCCAATGACAACAAAAGCTCATTAGCCGGTTTTTACGCAGCTACTTCTGTTGATCCGCGCAGCTATGAACAACAACTGATTGCTTATGCCGACGCTATAAAGGATAAGTTTAAGGATAACCCGATCATCCAGCGTTTTGTTACGCAGATGATCGCCATAAAACCGGTTTCGGTTGGCCAGAAAGCACAGGACTTTACTATACCTGGTATCGACGGAAAAAATATCAGCCTGGCCGATTACAAGGGGAAATATGTAATGTTAGATTTTTGGGCATCGTGGTGCGTACCCTGCCGCCAGGAGAACCCGAATGTGGTTAAGCAATACAACCTGTATAAATCAAAAGGGCTGAACATACTGGGTATCTCGCTTGATGATGATAAGGCTAAGTGGCAGGCTGCTATAAAAGCTGATGGTTTAGCCTGGACTCATGCTTCAAACCTGAAGGGTTTTGAAGGACCTGTTGAACGCATGTACCAGATAACCGCTATTCCATCAAATTTTATAATTGACCCGCAAGGTGTTATCGTCGCCAAAAATATAACCGGCCAGCAACTTGAAGAATTTTTAAAGAAAACTTTTAGCAAGCCTCAATAAATTGTTAAACCAAAGTAACGCTTAACAAATAATTAATATTAGTTTAACTATTTACTTCAATTAAGCGTATACTTTTATACCAAAAATTTAACCTGATGAGCTACGCTACAAAACAGAAAATTCTTATTGTTGATGATGAACCGGATATATTAGAGCTGATTGAATACAATTTAAAGAAAGAAGGATACCAGGTTTTTTTGGCACATAATGGTCAGGAGGCTGTTACCGAGGCTAAAAGAACTTTACCCGACCTGATAGTACTTGATATAATGATGCCTAAAATGGATGGCATTGAGGCTTGCCGCATTATGCGTACCATGCCCGAGTTTAAAAATACCTTTATGGTGTTTTTAACCGCCCGCAGTGAGGAATACTCTGAAATTGCCGGCTTTAACGTGGGCGCTGATGATTACATTGCTAAGCCTATTAAGCCGCGCGCTTTGGTTAGCCGCATTAATGCTATTTTAAGGCGCAATGCTCCTGCTGAGGAAGTAGTTGATAACAAACTGGAGATTGAAGACTTGGTGATTGACCGTGAGGCCTACCTGGTTTACAAAAGCGGCGAAAAAGTTGTACTTGCCAAAAAGGAATTTGAGCTACTTTATCTGTTAGCTTCCAAACCTGGCAAAGTATATACCCGCGAGGTTATCCTGAAAAACATCTGGGAAGATTCGGTAATCGTAACCAACCGTACCATAGACGTACACATTCGCAAACTGCGCGAAAAACTGGGCGAAGATTATATCTCTACCGTAAAAGGTGTAGGTTATAAATTCGGCGCTTAATCTTATTTATCATAAATGCAGAGAGGCGGTCTATTTTATAGATCGCCTCTCTGCGTTTGTATGCTATCGCTTAATGGTTATTGCACCTTAAAGCGGTATACGGTACGGCCCAAATGGCCGCTGGCATCGGTACCTTCAACAATAACCTTGTAAGTACCCGGGCTATCTGCTGTATAAAATTCAACAAATGTTTTGCCGGTGGCTTTGTCAGTTTGTACGCGCGGGTTCCAGTAAATTGTACTGCGCAAATCAGCGCCAAAGGCTTTGTTGCCCGGCAAGTATTTTGGCGAATAAAATGTTTTGGCTACATCATAACCTTTAGGTGATAGTTTGGCTACGCTTGGCTGCGGCAGCAAATCCTGCAATTCCTGAACAGATATTTTTGTACCCTGCGGGGCCTTTTTAGTATAAACCGATAATACACCGTTTGTTTGATAAGTGCGGTTAACCAACCCAAGATCGTCGCGCAAAAACACTTCCACTGATTCTATATCCGCGCCTCTCAAGCCTCTCAGGTAATTTACATCAACCGGGCTGCCTTGTGCAAATATGGCCATTGGCACCCGCTTGCCCTGGTTATAATCGCGGCTTACGTAAAACGCTTGTGCCTGGGCATCGTAAGTTACGCCCGGCGCCATACTTTGTAAACAGCTTAGCACATCAGGGCAACTCTTTAACTGTTCGCCGGTAACTACCCTCGCATCAATTGAGCTTAGGCCCGATAAAGCCGAAAACTGCGTATGATCCGTCAATTTAGGTTTTGCTTTAGCCTTGATGACAACCTCCTGCAACGTAGTTGAGTTATTGATAAACTTCTTACTGTTTTGCAGGTAAGCATTCATCATCGTATCTATGTTCAAAACGTCATCGGCGTGCGATATGGCTTTACCGGAGTTAGGGAAAGTGATCGGGTCAACCATCACCATCAGGTTTTTGGAGTTATAATTGTTCTTGGCACTTACAACTACCTGCGATGAATCCGTAAATATCAGGTTGGTAAATTTAAACCTACCCTCACCATCAGTTACCGTGCGCGTGGTGTAAAACTTACTTGGTATTTGCAAGGTTATAGTTCCGCCTTTTACCGGCATACCAGTGTTGTTGCGCAGTGTACCCGTTATATCAATGCCCTGCTCCGGTAAAAAGAATACCTGCGGAAGTTTGTTACCTATTACCTCGCGATAGGTAAACCTGCGGTAGCCTTGCGTAAGCATCAGCACATCTAAATGAGAGTAAGCATTTTTATTGGATGGCGAGAAATAGTAATTAGGGTCTTCTACATAGCCTTTAATATCCGATGTGAGCAATAAGCTGCTCAGTATCGTCGTTTCGGCATTTTCATTAGTCTTTACTTTACCTTCATCTATCACAGCTAATGATAAATCACCAACAGCCGGTGATACACTATTTTTAGCGGATACGTTGAGCCTCACCTTAGCCCGGTTATTATACGATGGCTTTTCGCCTGCAACGTTAAGGGTAAGCAAATCGCTGCTGTGTTTCACAAAAACCAGTCGTTCGCTAAGCGGTTGCCCGTATGATGTAAGCAAAGTTAATTGAACTACCCCGGTCGGAAATTTAGATGTAGGTATAAATGCCGAGTATGAGGTTTTGGTAAGGGTTGTCTGTGCGGCATAGCATAAAACGTTCCCTGCCTTGCCCACTATATAAAATACCTTGTTCTGGTTCTTTTTCAGGTATGTTGAATCTGCTGAGATCACCACCAGCATTTTGCCGGTATCAACCGGGTTTACGTTTAAGTTAACACCGCTGGTTTGTGGCCGGGGCAAATCGTAGCTTTGGCGTGTTCCATCCGCAAGGGTAACATCAGCCTTGTAGTTTTTACCTGGCTGAGGCGTTAAATCAAACACTCCCATACCGGCATGTTTGGCTTCGCAAACGGCAACTGCCGCGCCCGTTTCATCGGTAATATTAGCTTTAAAGCCCATCTCAAGTCCGTTAGGTTGAACCGCCTTTATCGCGATCTTTGTAGCGACTCCTGCAAGCAAATTTCCCCCTTCCGGAAAAAACTGAACATCAACAGGACCAGCAACGGTACTTAATGGTATGGCACTTGTTTGATCCTGCCTGTCTGCCCCCTCATATGTTATGTTCAGGTAAGCGGTGCTCAGATCAGTATTTTTACTATTCGGAAAAACGATATTCAACTGCCCGTTCTTTTCAATCGCACCTTTCCCTTTAGCCAGTTCATTGTCTCCTGATGTAACCGTCCAGCTTACTTTTTTATCGCCGAAAGCGCCCCCATTCTGATCAGTGAAATTTACATTGGCCGCTATTTCAGAAACCTGGTTATTTACGCTTCTTTTAAGGTTAGTTAAAGCGATAACAGGTTTTATAGCGTTGCCTACGGGGATGGTTTTACTAAAAAAGTATTCGCTATCAAAATTGGCCATCCATTTGGTATAGGCCTTTACATGATAATTATCCTGGCCGAAACGCTCCTTATTTAAAGCTAACATACCTGATGTAGTACCATCTTTAACCGGCAGTGTGAGCGATTCAACCAAAGCATCCTTGCCATTATAAACATCTACATAGATGATTTTGCTGTAAGGCGATGGCATGTTAAGCGTATAAGTAAGGTAACCTTTAAACCATACAGTATCGCCTACCGCATAGTATGGCTTATCAAAATGCAGGTACACCTTTTCTATAGGGTATGCCTCTGCCACCTTACCGTACTTTTCGGCCAGATCCTTAAGCGGTACGCTGTCGCGCTGGGCGAAAACTGTGGTAGAAAAAATTGTTAGTAACAGTAAAAATAAAAATCGCCTCGCTATCATCAACTTTTGGAGTTTAATCAAAAGCTAATATAGAAAACCATGGGTTAACGCGATCACCTATTTTAAGGTTTTAACATATTTTCACACTACCATGAATATTACCTGCGTTTTTTGCGGGCCTTTACTGGCTCAATATTATTATGATTTACGGCGATTGCTTTGGCTGCTATCACCTGCTTTTGTGCACGGCCTTCAACGGTTTTTGCCTGCGGCGTAAGTTTGGTAGTTCTGCGCTTTTTAGCCGACGGCGTTTTCTTTGAAGATGATCTTACTTTACTTGCAGTGCTTAAGTCTTTGCCCTTATCGCTAAAGTCATCCCCGGTTACCAGGTTGCCTTGCGGACCTGTTAACATATAGGTAACGGTTTCCTTAACCTTTCCAAAAAAACCTTTTTCATCCTTAACCGGCCCTGATGATCTCGAACTCATGTTATAATCCTTTCTGCATCTTCAATTAATGATAACTCTAACACAATAATTTAACAACGGTTAACGTGTAATGTTCAGATAAACGGCCAGAGTAGCTGCATTAAATATTTATATACACACCAAAACCTGTTATATTTGAGGTGTTAATGTAAAAGAGTATGCCTTATAAAGAACGCGAGATAAGCAAGATGTATTACACTATGGGCGAGGTATCGGCCATGTTTGATGTTAACCAGTCGTTATTGCGTTTTTACGAGAAAGAGTTTGATATACTGCAACCCAAAAAGAATAAAAAGGGTAACCGTTATTTCACTAACGAGGATATTGAGAACCTCAAGATAATTTTCCATTTGATACGCGATAAGGGTTATACCATTAACGGCGCAAAAGAGCACATGCGCAACAATATGGGCGAGAGCAAAGATCAGCAGCGTGTGCTAAACGCGCTGGAAAACCTGAAAAAGTTTTTATTAGAGGTGCGCGATCAATTGTAACCTTTTCATCTTTATAACCTCAACCTGCACATCCTGATTATAACATGAAAGCAAGCCATAAGCACGCCTATCCGTTTGTGTTATTGCTTGCACCCTTTGCCACGGGTATTCTGTTTTCTATTAAAGTGCCGGATATCTCCAGCCATACCTGGCCGGCATGGTTTTGCTTTATAAGCGCCGTTTTATTTATTCTGCTGAATGTTTTTTATAAAAAACTTAAGGTTTTTAAGTACGCCTGGTTGGGTAGTTTACTTGCAATTATTTTTCTGTTTACCGTTGGCGTGGTATTTGCCAGCCAATCCACATTGATTAACCGGCGCGATCATTTCTCAAAAGTAAATGCCACCGCACTTGTGGTTAATGTAGCAACCGAACCTGTCCGTAAAAACGAGAACTTTCGGTTTACCGGCATAGTTAACCAAGCAGGAATTAAAAAAGGCAAATCGAAAACGGTAAGCGGAAAGATAGCGGTAATGCTAAGTGATAAGGGGCAACCCGTTACCTATGGTGATATGCTGATTGTTCCGGCTAATTATAAGCCTATAGCGCCGCCGCTCAATCCGGCGGAATTTAATTACTGGCAGTACATGGCCCACAAAAACATTAATCATCAACTTTACCTCAATCCCGGTAATTATATTACCATACGCAAAAATACGGGCAATGCAATAATTGCCTATGCGCAACGGCTGCGTAAACGCCTGGTTGATAAATTCACCTCGGGCATACACGATAAACAGGCCGCGGCAATTGCCTCTACCTTAATATTAGGTTACAATGCTGAGTTAAGTAATGATGTTTTACAAACATACTCCAAAACCGGAACCATCCACGTACTGTCGGTATCAGGGGCGCACGTGGGGTTGGTTTATTTTGTACTTGCCCTGTTGCTTGCGCGCTTTAATACTGGTACAAAACGCAGGCTGGTTGTAACACTTATAATCATTTTATGTATATGGGGATACGCGTTGTTGACGGGTTTCTCGCCGCCCGTATGCCGCGCCGCTATGATGCTGTCGTTCATATTGATCGGCCGCTGCTTTGCCCGGCGGATAAACCAACTGAACATCCTGGCGGTATCGGCGTTCATCAGCCTATTGGCTGATCCGATGCTTATTACCGATGTAGGGTTTCAGCTTTCTTATATTGCCGTAGCCGGACTCATCGTAGTTCAACCGCTGATCTATCAAAAGTTCAGTTTTAAAAATAAGCTTGCAGACAAGCTGTGGCTGGTGTGTTCTGCTTCCATCGCCGCGCAACTGGTAACCCTGCCGCTTAGCGTCTGGTACTTTCACCAGGTACCGCTTTATTTTTTGATAAGCAACTTAATTATTCTGATCCCATCAGCAGCTATTATGTACGTGGGAATATTGTACTTACTCATGCCGAAAACCTGGATGATAGCCAAGCATTTAGGCTTTATGCTGGAGAAGATGATCCTTTGGATGAACAACACGCTCGCCTCAGTAGAGCACGCCCCGTTCTCTGTAATTGATAAAATCTGGCTTAATCCATTACAACTTACGCTTGCAATAATTACTATAGCCTGCCTTATCTACTGCCTGTATCGCTTCAACAGAGTTGCGGCTGTTATAACTATTAGTATTGTAACAATGTTCGCTATCAGTTTTATGGGGAAATCAATTAGTTTAAATCAAGGCAAAGAACTCATATTTTTCAGCCTGCGGAGTAATACGGCAATCGCGGCGAGAAAAGGTAGAGAGCTAACGCTGATAACCGATCTGGAGCAAAACAGCAAAACCTTTCAATACTCCATAAAGCCTTACCTCGATAGTTGCGGGGTTGAGACGCTCAACTTAAAATTACCGAACAATAGTTTTAGTACAGACTATATTACTCATGATAAAAGCTCATTGAACGTATTAGGGTACCGTATATTGTTGCTTGATAATTATCAGCCGAACATCGACGCCGATACTTACAACTTCATCTACATAACTAATAAAGTCCGGCTAAAAGACGTCAAAAGCATTACAGCGCACAAGGGGATATGGATTTTAAGGATGGGTAGATTTGCGGATAAAGATTCGGCCATCAAACTACTGAATAGCAGGCGCATAAAATATATAATAAACGGTAGTAACAAAGCATTGTTGATACCGTCTAAACAATAAATAAGTAACTTGATTGTATAATTGGTAATTTAACCATAACTTGTACTAACTAAAAACGACCCAATGAACATTAAATTTTTAAGATCAGCGCTGTTTCTTGCTTTATCAGCATCTGCCTTAGGCGCCAGCGCTCAAAAAAACTACACCGAAGGTTTTGCTACCTATACTATCCAAACACCCGGCGGTGCGGTTGATACAAAAAGTTACTTTAAAGGCGACAGCAGCCTTACATCAATGCAGCAAGGCCCGGCTGATATTAAAATTATCACTGCTAAAAACGGTGATTACCTGGCCGTATTAGTTGATGTACCTGTAGCCAGTATTAAAAAAGCGGCTATTGCAACCCCTGCCGAAATTGAAGAAGGTAAGGCGCAGGAGCCAAAATTTACCTTTACCCCAGGTACTGAGACTAAAGTTATCAGCGGCTTTAACTGTAAAAAAGTAACCGTTAAAGACTCAAAAAGCGGTAGCAGCTACGAAGCATGGGTAACTAACGATATTAAAATTCCGGCTACATCATTCAGCCACACGTTTAAAGAAATTGGCGGGGTACCGGTACAGTTTACCGCATTGCAGCAAGGCCAGGCAGTTAACGTTACCTTAAAAAGCGTAACTGATCAAAAAGTAGCCGCGGGCTTTTTTGGTATTCCAAAGGATTTTGAGAAAATCACCCTCACTGATCTGAAATCATTAGGCGGCGGCGGAAATTAATCACAGCCGTCATCGCTTTATAACATTTAATTAAAGGCTTCTTAACATTCAGGCAAATAAGTATTTTTGCCGCCTGATGTTAAGGAGCCTAATTAGTTTTGTCCGGTTTATTTTATTCTGGCTGGTATTCTCGGTAATTACCCGGGCTACGTTCGAGCTTTATTTTATTGATAAGCTTAAAAAAGCCTCCTTCAGCGAAATATTCCAAACCTTTTTTTACGGTATCAGGATTGATGCTTCCGCCGCCGGTTACATCGCAGCGCTCCCGTTATTAGTTTTCATTGTTGGCTGGTTCTTTCCCAAACTTAACATCAAAGGTATTTGGCTAAGGGTATATGTTTATTTCTGTATTTTCATCGTTTCGTTTGTCGCTATACTTAATCTCAACATCTTCAGGGAATGGGGTACCAAGATAAACTTCAGAGTATTTGACACCCTATACCACTCACCGTCAGAGGCTATTGCTTCCACGGGCTCCTCTCCTATAGGTTTGAGTTTGCTTATCGGAGCTTTTTTGTTAGCGGCAGGTATTTTATTAGCCAATTACATTATCGATTTCAATTTTAAAAAGCCCGAGCTTAAGTGGTATGTAAAGCCGTTTGTTGCAATTTTGTTGGTTGGATTAAACGTACTCATCATTCGCGGTGGTGTGCAGCTTTCGCCCATGAACCAGAGTATGGCTTATTTTAGCGACAGGCAGATACTTAACCAATGCGCACTTAATACCGAATGGAACTTACTGCATAATACTGTAGAGAACTTTAAAACGCCGTATAATCCGTACCTGTATATGTCCGCGCATGATGCGGAAAATTTGGTTGACAGTATGTATACTGTAAAGAAAGATACCACGGTTAAAGTACTCACTACAATTAAGCCCAACATTGTCATCATCCAGATTGAAAGCTTTACGGCCGACCTGATTGAATCATTAGGCGGAGAGAAAGGTGATGCGCCCAACTTTGAGGAACTGATAAAGCATGGTTTGTTGTTCGATAGCCTTTACGCTACCAGTGATCGTACCGATAAAGGTATTATCGGCATCCTGAGCGCTTTCCCGTCGCAGGCCATACGTACCGTAATTGTTGATAACGTTAAACAGGAACGCCTGCCCTCGTTAACCAATGTGTTTGATGCCGCTCATTACTCAACCTCGTACATGTACGGCGGTGAGAGTGAGTTTATGAACTTTAAGGCGTATATGCTCAGCCACAAGACTGATGAGATTATCGACAAAAAGAATTTCGACGCCAGGGACATGAACTCTAAATGGGGAGCGCACGATGACGTGGTGATGAAGCGCCATATCAAATATCTGGATAAACAGGACGAGCCGTTTTTCAGTTATCTGCAAACGCTAAGTAACCATGAGCCTTTTGATTTGCCGGTAGCGGCGCACTTTCCGGGCGAAGACCTGAGCAACAAATTCAGAAGTACCGCGTACTACACCGATGCAAGCATTAAGGAATATTTTGATCTGGCTAAAAAACAGGGCTGGTATAAAAATACGCTTTTTATCCTCGTAGCTGATCACGGGCACCGGCTCCCTCTGAACAATGCCGACCCGTTTGAGCCGCAGAAATATCACATTCCGCTGTTATTTTTTGGTGATGTGATAAAACCTGAATATCGCGGCAAGCGCATACACAAGCTGGGCAGCCAGACTGATATAGCGGCGACTTTGCTGTCACAAATGGAAATGCCGCACAAGCAATTCAAATGGTCAAAAAATTTATTGAACCCGTACAGCAAACCGTTCGCGTTTTTTGATTGGGATAACGGTTTTGGTTTTATGGTACCGGGGCAGGTAGTATCATACGACAACGCCGGCAAACGCATTATATATGTTGGCGATACTACCAAACCGCAAAAACAAACCGATGATTTGTTACAATACGGAAAAGCCTTTATGCAACAGGTATTCACCGAATACATGAAGCTATAAGGGCTTGTAAAAGATCTGATTAAGCAGCAGCTATTTCTACTGCAAGTGCGTTTACCCACCCGGCAAACAAGCGGCTTTCTATTTCAACGGCTTTATCGGCATACGTTTGCCAATCAGGTGAGAATTGATGTAACTGGTTAGTCATTTCTTCCAGGTGCCCTTCTTCTTCCAGTATAATTGATTTTACGTTAACCTTGCTGCCGGCATTATCAAGCGCCTGCTGGTAAATGGGGTACAGTTCATCGGCGCGCACCTCAATAGCATAAGTAACTAACAAGTAGGCCGCAAAGCGCAATTCGGCGCCTGAAAGGTTTAAATGCTTTTTAAGATAGCGGCTTACTTCCACATCCAGTAAATTCAAATAATATTTACTGCTTAAAGGTGCCACCAGGTACTCATCAGCATACGTAGGGCATTGCCCCTCGCCTGTTTTTTCAATCTGTTTTTTCAGGTAAAACGCATGCCGGTGTTCTTCGGCGGCATGTTTTAGTATGATGTAAGTTACCGTAACCGGATCTTCGCATGCTGATATTTTACGTGCGCCGGTGTTCTCCATCAGCGAAAGCGTATTCAACCATTTAGCATGCAGTTTATTATCAGCAACAATTTTAGGTAGTAGTGTATTTAGTTCCATATATTGAAATTACAGGTCGATCCTTAAATTTGCCGTAAATATACCAGCCCACTGAATTGAATATGCAATTTGCCGGTAAAATGTATCATGATGCTGATCATTTTGCAGGGTATTGCTTACGCAATAGCTCCACTACCCTTTGATCTGTCGGAAAGGTCACATCCTCCGGCTTAAGCTGATCGATATCCGCCCAGCGAAATGATTGCAGGATATCAGCCTTACCATCACCGTCGAAATCAAATGCCCGGGTTTTAATTGTAAGATTAATGGGTGCGAAGTTTTTCACCAGGTAATATACGCTCATGATCTGGCTATCGTTAAATGCCGACTTGATAAAAAAATCGGTTGTGTAAAAATGACTGGTCACTTCTATCTCCATCGCGCACTCTTCCATAAACTCCCGCTTAAGGCCGTCAATCAATCCTTCACCGTACTCCAAACCACCGCCCGGAAATTTGATAAACTCCATGCCGTATTCCCGCTCATCGCTTAACAATACCTGGTTATCCTCATTAATCAGCAACCCGTAAACACGTACGTTAATGTATGTCATTCAAAATGTTTTTTGTTCCGCATCACCTTGTCAAGTGTCCATTCTATATCTATCCGCTTCGCTTCTGACCGTATCGGACAGTTGGGCATACTGCAATAGTGGCAGCATTCGGGCAGGCATGGATCTGAGTGGATGAAAAGTTCGGTTTTTACCCCGGCCTCTTTATTAATCATTTTATCAACCAATGATACTTCCTCATGCACCCGGTTTAAATCAAAATAATTTGGCAGGGTTAAATGGCAATCAATATGTAATTCGCTGCCGTATTTTTGCGCGCGAAGATTGTGAATATCTATCCATTCCTCTTTACGCTTTTCGTTCAATACCTCGAGTATATTGGTAACAACGCCAAAGTCGGTTTCATCCATCAATCCCGCTACCGAACGCCGTACCAGCTTATAACCTGAGAATATAATGTATAACGCAGCAAGGCCTGAAAGCGCGCTATCCAACCATAAGATCCCTGTAAAGTAAATAACAAGCAACCCAATAACCAGGGCGCCACTGGTAACCATATCCGTAAGTAGATGCTTACCATCAGCCTCAAGCGTAATAGAACGCAATTGCTTCCCTTTATTAATCAGGTAATAGCCTAAACACCCATTTATTAAACCGGTTACTGCGATGATGATGGTACCGGTAATCAGATCACGCACAGGCTCCGGATTCAATAAACCGTATACAGATTTTATTACGATGATCCCGCCCGCGATAACGATTAAACCACCTTCAAGAAATACCGAGAAATACTCCACTTTACCATGGCCATAAGGATGGTTTTCATCCCGAGGCAAAGCTGACAAATAAATACTGAAGAAGGCAAACGAGCTTGCCACCACATTTACAATACTTTCGGCAGCATCAGTTAATATAAAATTTGAAGAGGTGATAAAATACGCGCTGAACTTAGCCAGCATCAGTACTACGCCCGTTATCAATGAGATCAGGATTATCCTTTTTTGCTCGCCCAAAATAAATTCTGTTAGCATGCAAATTTAATGAATAGCAAGCGTAATCAGCAGTAAACTTATTTTCTATATTTGCCGCGTTAACACAAACAATATGACGACATTAAGTAACAGGATACAGAACCTGTCAGAATCAGCAACCATTAAAATGGCCAAACTGGGCCGTGAATTAGCTGCCAAAGGTGTTGATGTGATCAATCTGAGCTTTGGCGAGCCTGACTTTCATACACCTGAATATATAAAGGACGCCGCCAAGAAGGCGATGGATGATAATTTTACTTACTACACTCCCGTATCGGGCTACCCTGACCTGCGTAAAGCAATTGCTGCGAAGCTAAAGAACGAGAACGGTTTGGATTATGACATGAGCCAGATCGTGGTATCGACCGGCGCCAAGCAAGCTATCGCTAACGCGGTACTATGCCTTGTTAACCCGGGCGAAGAAGTTATTATCCCTACTCCTTACTGGGTATCATACTCAGAGGTAGTAAAGCTGGCCGAAGGTAAAAGCGTATTTATTGAATCGACTGCCAAAAATAATTTTAAGATTACCGCGGAACAATTAGAAGCTGCCATTACGCCTAACAGCAAGCTGTTCATGTTCTCATCGCCATGTAACCCTACAGGTAGCGTGTACAGCAAAGAAGAATTAGCCTCTTTAGTTAAAGTATTTGAGAAACATCCTCACGTTTATATACTGTCTGACGAGATTTACGAGCACATCAATTTTGT
Source organism: Mucilaginibacter defluvii (assembly GCF_039543225.1). Lineage (NCBI taxonomy): Bacteria > Pseudomonadati > Bacteroidota > Sphingobacteriia > Sphingobacteriales > Sphingobacteriaceae > Mucilaginibacter > Mucilaginibacter defluvii. Next base: position 314,326 of record NZ_BAABJI010000002.1, on the reverse strand, counting down.
TGGTGGCCACGAGTCTATCGCTCAGTTTGAAAGCATTAAAGATCGTGTGGTGATCATCAATGGTTTCTCAAAATCATACGCCATGACCGGCTGGCGCATTGGTTACACGGCGTCAAACAAAGAGCTGGCGGCAGCCTGCGATAAAATCCAGGGACAAATTACTTCAGGTACCTGTTCAATTACCCAGCGGGCAGGCACAGCAGCTTACGAAGGTGGATTGGAAAGCGTACACCAGATGCGTGACGAATTCCAAAAACGCCGTGATATTGTTTACAATCTGCTTAAAGAGATTGATGGCATAAAGGTAAACCTGCCTGAAGGTGCGTTTTACTTTTTCCCGGACGTTACTTCGTTTTTCGGTAAAAGCTATAACGGCAAAACCATTAATGACGCTGATGAACTGAGTATTTATATTTTAGAAGAAGCACATGTATCAACCGTAGGCGGCGATTCTTTTGGCGATAAAAAGTCAATCCGCATGTCATACGCCGCAGCTGAAGATAAACTGATTGAAGCCATGCGCCGTATTAAGGAAGCACTCGGAAAACTGCAATAACAGTATCATAGAAAACAAAAAACCGCTCGATTGAGCGGTTTTTTGTTTTCTGGTATCAGAGGTTACAATCCGAAACCATAAGCTACACGCAGACCTACAGTACCGTAATTGTTACCTTGGCCTGAGAAGTTTTCATACTTCACACCAAAATCCCAGTGCTTATCAGCCCAACCTAAAGCTGGCGCTAAAATCAATTTGGTATCTCCCGGTACACCGTCACCTGTTTCGAAACCAGCACCAGCTTCAGCGCCGAAGTACAGGTTGTCAGTAAAGAATGATTTGATACCTAACTTAACCGGAATTACGTGTCCGTCCGGGAAGTTTTGACCGGTTTCGCCAATTTCTTTACCAAAGAAGTTGTAAAAACCTGAAGTTAGAGTTGCTGCCAGGTTATCAGTAATTCCGTATTGCAAACGAGCAGTACCACCTAACTGGAAACTCCTTACATCATGAAGGTCACCGGTTGGGATACCACCTTCAATACCAAAACCTAAACGCCAGGCGCTTTTTTCGTTAGTTTGCGCTTTAACGTCTGATGATCCTAAAAATAATGCTACGGCAGTAATCGCAGCAGCTATCAGTTTTGTTGACTTTTTCATTGTTGTGATTTTTTGTAAATAAATTTTAGATTTCACAACAGGGCTTATCCAATTTTGCTGCCAAATCTATCGAAATAATCGCATCCCCCCTTACATGACGCTACTTTTACAATTGTAACTATGCTGAAAACAAATCAGATCGGTGTTAGAACATAATATTAATCCAATAGCCTCAAACGTGCTGAATCAAGTTTATACACAATTGTTATAAAGTATTATTTATTATACAATATGTATGTTTAACCTGACAATTTCATATAAATTTCATGAAAAATAAACCCTTCAATTAATATTATATGATATTATTAATGTATTTGTGAATATGTAGAAACAAAAAGCCGGGCTTGTAACCCGGCTCATACTTCATTATTTTTTAAACCTCCCCGTGTTCAGGATCGGGCTTGTAATTAGCCTCTAACTCCGCAAGTTTCTTTTTGCCGTAAGCCATACGTGTTATTACATAAAACAACACAGGCACTATAAATATAGCCAGCGCAGTTGCCGAAAGCATGCCGCCAAATACTGTCCAACCGATGGTTTTACGAGACACAGCGCCCGCACCAGAGGCAAAAAGCAGCGGCAATATACCTAATATAAAGGCCAGCGACGTCATCACGATCGGGCGTAAACGCAGCCGTACCGCTTCGAGTGTTGCCTTTTCAAGCTCCATACCCCTATCTACACGCTCTTTGGCAAACTCAACAATCAGGATGGCATTTTTAGCAGCCAAACCAATCAGGGTTATCAAACCAATTTGCGCGTACACATTATTGGTAAGCCCGGGCTGAAAGCTCAGGAATAATATCGCACCAAAAGCCCCCAGCGGTACAGCCAGTAGCACCGAGAACGGTACTGACCAACTCTCGTACAGTGCTGCCAGGAACAGGAACACGAAGCCTATTGAAAGAATAAATATATACACTGTTTTCGATCCCGACAATATCTCTTCACGGCTTAAGCCGGAGAACTCATAGCCGTAGCCTTGCGGCAGGGTTTGCGCGGCCACTTCCTGTAGCGCCTTAATAGCGTCGCCGCTACTATATCCAGGCTTGGTACTACCGTTTATCTCAGCAGAACGGAACAGGTTGTAATGCGATATAAGCGGAGCGTTTTCAATAACCTTATAAGAAGTGAGTGTGCTCAACGGTACCATCTGGCCCGAACGATTGCGCACAAAATACTGCCCTATGTTAGCGATGCTTGTACGATAGTTAGTATCGGCCTGGGCAAGCACCCTGAAATTACGTCCGTAGATTGTAAAGTCGTTTATATAGGTACTACCCATATAAGTTTGCAGCGCGTTATTTATATCGCTGATCTGCACGCCCAACTTTTTGGCCTTTTCACGGTCTACAGTTAACTGATAGGCCGGCGTACGTGCGGTAAAGAACGAGAATGCCCGGGCAATTTCAGGCCGCTGGTTTACTGCGCCAACAAAAGCCTGCAGGGTTTTCTCAAAGTTCTTGATGTCGCCACCTGCTTCGCGCTCTTGTAATATAAAGGAGAAACCGCCTGTATTACCCAAACCAGGGATAGCCGGCGGTGAAATCACCACCACGCTTGCTTCTTTAAATTTAGCCGACAGCTTTTGCTGCAACATACCAACTAAAGCTTCCAGTTGATCTTCCTTTTTCTCACGTTCTTCCCAGGGTTTAAGCTGAACGAAAATGGTGGCACTATTCGATTTGGTTGCAAAGTTAATGGCGTTCAACCCGCCCAAGGCGGCGTAGTGTTTTATTGCCGGTACGCTGTCCAGCGTTTTCATCATACTTCTTAAAACATCAACTGTACGCTCGGTTGCCGAACCTTCCGGCAAATCATAAGTAACAAATATACGGCCCTCATCTTCCAGCGGAATAAAGCCTGATGGCTTGCTACGGAACAGAAACACCGTACCTATGATTATTGCCAACAAAATAAACATTACAAACCTGGAATGCTTAATACCTTTGTCAACAGCGTTTCGGTAACGTCCGGTTACCTTGTCAAACCAAGTGTTAAACTTGTAGAAAAATTTATCTAAACCACCTGATTTTTCATCAATTTTATGCGGACGAAGAATAAGCGTACATAATGCCGGGGTTAATGACAAAGCCACGAAAGCCGAGATCAATACCGATATAGCGATGGTTATTGCAAATTGCTGATACAATCGCCCAACGATACCCGGAATAAAACCTACCGGTACGAATACCGCTGCCAGAATTAGCGCGATGGCTATTACCGGCGCAGATATATCGCGCATGGCATGTACAGTAGCTTCCCTTGGCGACATACCTTCCTCGTCCATATAGTGCTGTACGGCCTCAACTACCACAATGGCGTCATCCACCACAATACCAATAGCCAATACAAAACCGAACAACGTAAGCGTGTTGATGGTGAAGCCCAATGGAATAAAGAATATGAACGTACCCACAATAGATACCGGAATTGCCAACACCGGTATTAGCGTTGTTCGCCAGCTTTGCAGGAAGAGGAACACAACAATAATCACCAGTGCCAATGCTATAACCAGCGTTTCAATCACCTCATCAAGAGATACCTTTACCACGGTAACTGATTCAAAAGGAATCACGTAATCAATATCATTCGGGAAGGTTTTCTTTAACTGCTCCATGGTAGCGGTTACATTATCCGCCGTTTCTATTGCGTTACTCCCCGGCGCCTGGTAAATCAGCAGGTATGATGCCCGCTTATTATCAACAAATGAGTTACCGGCATAATTGAATTTACCCAGTTGTATACGAGCCACATCTTTTAAATGCACTACAGCCCCTGTTTCGGGTTGGGTTTTTACCACAATATTTTCAAACTCCTCTGGTTTTACCAAACGGCCTTTAACCAATACGGTATACTCAAAGGTTTGCCCCTGCATTTGCGGGGTGGCGCCTACAGTACCAGCGGCTACCTGCGCGTTTTGCTCCTGTAAGGCGGCGGTAACATCAGCGGCTGTCATGCCCAGGGCTGCGAGCTTATCGGGCTTGAGCCATATACGCATACTAAAGTCATCGGCGCGCGTAAATACGTCGCCCACACCTTTGGTACGCAAAAGCGCATCCTTAATAAATACGTTGGCGTAATTATCAGTAAAGGTTACATCGTGTGTAGCTTTCGGCGAGAATAACGCCACCAGCATCAGGATGCTCGGGTTACGTTTACGCACTACCAAGCCTAAACGCTGCACTTCCTGCGGTAAGGTTGGCAGGGCTATGCCCACGCGGTTCTGTACGTCAAGCGCGGCTATATTAATGTCGGTACCTACTTCAAAGTTAACCGTCATGCTCATTTGGCCGTTGCTGGTACTGTTACTTTGCAAATAAGTCATGCCGGGGGTACCGTTCACCTGCACCTCAACCGGTGTAGCAACAGTTTGCTCTACAGTGAGTGCGTCGGCACCTGTATAATTACCTGTTACCTGTACCGTAGGCGGCGTGATTTCCGGATACTGGGCAATAGGCAAATTAGCTATGGCCAGTGAGCCTACTATCAGTATTACTAATGATATTACAATGGCCGTTACCGGTCGTCGTATAAAGGTTTCTGCTATCATTCTGTTTTTATAATTTCGTTGATGGGCTAAACAGCCTCATCGTCTTTTTTCATTAGGTTGATATACGCTCGATAGTTTTTACTTGGCAGCGGGTTTACCTTGTGCGCCTGGCTGTGCCGGTGCAGCTGTAGTTACCTTGCTGCTATCGCGCAAACGTTGTATACCCTCGGTAATTACCTTATCGCCTTCGTTAATGCCATCAAGTACTATAACGTCATCCTTAACACGTGGCCCAAGGTTCACCTTGTGCTGTAAAGCAATGCTATCCTGCGCGGTGAAAACGAAAAACTCACCCATTTGCTCAACAACCGCTTTGTAAGGTATTTGTATGCGGTTGCCTGAATCATCATTCAATACCTGCAATACGCCGCTCATTCCGTCCTTCAATTCCTTATTAGGATTAGGGAACTGGACCCTTACGATTGTACTACCTGTTTGGTTGTTTACGCCACGGTCAACCGCCAATATTTTACCGGTACTACCGTACATTTGCCCATTCGGCAACTGCAACCTGAAGGTTGTATCGGTGCTGCTTTTCATCAGCTTATAAAAACGGTCTATCTGCTGCTCGTTGATCACCACATCAATACCCACCGGGTTCTCGGCCGAAATGGTGTTTAGCAGCGTTGTACCAGGCGTAACCTGGGCGCCAAGCCTTACCTGCGATATACCGATACGGCCGGTAAATGGCGCGCTAATGGTGGCGTAAGAAAGATCGGTTCGTGCAGATGCTAATGCAGCGTTGGCTACGGCTACCTGGCTTCGTGCCGTTTCATAAGCCGCGGTTGCCTGGTCCACAGTTTGCCTTGCAACCGCATCATTTTTAAGCAGCATGTTATAACGGTCGATATCCTTTTGCGCTTTTGAGAGGTTAGCCTTAGCACTGAGCACGTTAGCTTGTGCCTGCTGAAAAGCCGCAAGGTATTTACGGCGGTCTATCTCATATAGTGCCTGTCCCTTTTGAACAACGTCACCCTCTTTAAAAAAGATGCCGGTAATAAAGCCTGAAACCTGGCTGCGCAGTTCAACGGTATTTAAAGCTACTACTATACCCTGATAATTATCATAGTAAGCGGCCGGAGTTTTTTTAGCTTCAACAACGCTTATCGGCGTTGCCGGAGGCGGGCCTGCCTGCTGTTGTTTGCTACCACAGGCCGACCATGTTACTGTGGCGGTTACGGCTAAAATATATATACTGGTGTGTTTCATATTCGGGGTTTAGTTTTGTTGTGCAGATATTTTTCCTAATGATCGTTCAAGGTCTATTTTGCTTGACAGCACCTGAAACAAAGAGTTGTAATAATTAAGCTGAGCGGTACGCAGATCGGTTTGCGATACAATTACATCCAGGTATGTTTTAATACCCTCACGATACTGAAGACTTACTACGTTAAATACATCGCGCGCTAAATCAACATTTTCTTTAACCAGTTGCCAGGCGGTGTAATTGCTTTTGTAATTAGCCAGCGCCTGTACATACTCGGTATTTATGCTATTTTGCGTGTTAATCAGATCCAGGTCAACACGCTCTTCCTGTAAACGGGCCTTGCGTAAATTTTGTATCCTGCGGGTACCCTGAAACAAGGGCACGCTTAACGACAGCCCTACATAACCATTCGGAAAGCTATTATTATACAAGTTTGATATACTGCTGCTAGCATATATGAGGTTATAGGTACCAATAGCAGATAGCGACGGTAGGAAGCCCCATTTATAGTAACTTACATTTAAATTTTGCAACGTTTTCTGGCTTTGCAACATACGGTACTCTACCCGCCTGGTTACATCCAGCGTTTGGTTGGTATCTATGGCGGCTTCAGTCTCAAAACGGGTTGAATCGAACTGTAAGCTTAATGATGTATTAGCGTTTACACCCATCAGTTGTTTCAAATAAGCTTCTCGGCTTTTTATACTTTCTGCAATCTGTTTACGGGTTGCCGTTGAATTATTAAGCGCGATAGTTGCTTGCTTAAAGTCAATCTTGTCAGACACGCCGGCTTCGTAACGACTGCGGGCGTCCTTCAGGCTGCGTTGCAAACGCAAAATATCCTCATTGGTTATTTTGAGCTGGCGTTGCGATAATAACACATCGTAGTAAGCTTTACTTACGTCGGATATCAGATTAATACGCGTGCTTTCGGTATTCTGCTTATAATATTGGCGTGAATATTTGGCGGCGCGCGACGCCAGGAATACATCGTTATTATACAAAACCTGGCTAACCTGTACACCTAATATAGATAGGTTACTGATATTTTGATTTTGCAGAACACTGCCTGGCACGTTAGCGGCGTTAGCATTGGGCCCGCCTTCATAATAATGCTGCAGTTGCCCGGTGCCCGTTGCCTGCGGAAGCCAGCCAGCCAGCCCGATACGGATGTCGCGTTCATTAATATCCTCATCGAGGACGGCTTGTCGAGCCAAGGGCTGATTCTGTAACGCGTAATTAATACATTGTTGTAAGCTTACGTTACCCGAGATAGTATCGGGCCGCGGTTGTGTTTGGGCAAACACTCCGCTTACGGCGATGATATTTAATAGAACGATAAATACTCTCTTCATAAATAAATAAATGGAACGGCGGTGTGATGTGTTAATGTGGTCGCAAAAATTCTATATTATTATCAATAATACGGCAAAACGTTACGAATATGTTATTTAAATGACGATTTATTTGATAATAACAAATTTTTTACGTAAAGGTTCGATTACATATATAAAGTATCAGGCAATTTTTCGGTATATGAGGGCGTTAACAATTTGAAAAATTTTGACACTGATTAAATAAAAAAATTAATTACTTTGCCTTTTAGATTTTAAAACATCTACAGAAGAGGCTGTATAAAAAAAATTACACCTGAAAGTTATCGGGATATGGCTTATTCATATTATTTTTACAAAAAATTTAAGCAGGCTTAATGCATGGGTAAAAAACTACATCAAAAAATTGCTCAGTTCCAGGATGCGAATATGATCAGGGCTAAAGGTCTGTACCCTTTTTTCAGACCTATTGAATCGGGGCAGGATACTGAAGTTATTATTAATAATCAACGTGTACTCATGTTTGGGTCAAACTCTTATTTGGGTTTAACCAACCATCCCAAAATTAAAGAAGCCGCAAAAAAAGCTATTGACAAATACGGTACTGGTTGTGCCGGGTCGCGATTTTTGAACGGTACGCTTGACATTCACATTGAACTTGAGAACAGGCTTGCCAGTTACGTTGGCAAAGAGGCTGCCGTATTGTTCAGCACCGGTTTCCAGGTAAACCTGGGCGTATTATCATGCATTACAGGCCGTAACGATTATTTAATATTAGACGAGTACGATCATGCTTCGTTAATTGACGGAAGCCGTTTATCATTTTCAAAAGTTATTAAATACGCCCACAATGATATGGGCGACCTGCAACGCAAACTAAGCTTGCTGCCTGAAGAGGCTGTTAAAGTAATTGTTGTTGATGGTATATTTAGTATGGAGGGCGACATTGTTAAGTTACCTGAAATTGTAAGGCTGGCTGATGAATATGGCGCCAACATTATGGTTGACGACGCGCACAGCTTAGGCGTAATCGGTGAAAACGGATCAGGTACGGCATCTCACTTCGGTTTAACAGACGAGGTTGATTTGATTATGAGTACTTTCAGTAAATCATTGGCCTCATTAGGTGGTTTTATTGCTGCCGACCATGATACGATTGATTATCTGAAACACCGTGCCCGTTCCCTGATGTTCAGCGCGAGCATGACGCCGGGATCAGTTGCGAGCGTTATAGCCGCTTTAGACATCATCGAATCAGAGCCTGAGCGTATAACCAAACTTTGGGATAACACCAACTACGCTAAGCGCCTGTTAACTGAAGAAGGTTTTGATATCGGCGCTTCAGAAAGCCCTATCCTGCCGATATATATCCGTGATAACGACAAAACATTCTTGGTTACTAACCAGTTGCAACGCGATGGTATATTTGTTAACCCGGTAGTATCGCCGGCAGTACCGTCAGATTCATCGCTGCTGCGTTTCTCGTTAATGGCCACACATACGTTCGACCAGATTGACGAAGCCGTTGAAAAAATAGCCAAGGCCTTTAAGGACGTAGGCGTTCACACCATAAAAGAGCGCATTTAAATAAAATATTGCCCGATCATAATAATAAGGTACACCAACACGTGTACCTTATTTAATTATAACCACACCAAAAACATGAGCCACGTTGCCGCGGTCAAAACTAAAAAGGAGCTTGCAAGCTTTATTGACTTTCCTCACGAGTTACATAAAAACGACCCGAACTACGTACCGGAACTTTTTATCGCACAAAGGGATTTGTTAACTACACATCCTTTTTTAAAGCATTCGTCGTTACAAACGTTTTTAGCTTTTGATGACAACGGCAAGATTGTTGGCCGCATAGCCGCGATATTTAACACCAATCATAACCGGTTCAATAACGCAAATGATGGTTTCTTCGGCTTTTTTGATTGTGTTAACGATCAAAAAGTGGCAAACTCATTATTTGAGGCAGCTATCAACTGGCTTAAAGAAAAAGGTGCCAACAAGCTAGTGGGCCCGGCTAATCCATCAACTAACGAAACATGCGGCTTATTGGTAAAGGGCTTTGACTCTCCTCCCCTTGTAATGATGCCTTACAACCCGCAATATTACATGGGCCTGTTTGCAAATGCCGGCCTAACCAAGCAGGTTGATTTGTTTGCTTACAGCTGGAAAGGCAATGCTTATAATGACAAGGCGGTTAAAATGCTCGATCTGCTGCAAGGCCGCCTGCAACGTAATAATATCACTATACGCAAAATCAACCTTAAAAAATTCAAAGAAGAGGCTGCTGCTCTACGCGAAGTATATAATAAAGCCTGGGATAAAAACCTTGGCTTTTTCCCGATGACGAACGAGGAGTTCGACTATACCGCTAAAGACCTTAAAATGATACTCGATCCGGACTTTGCCGTACTGGCCGAGCAGGACGGTAAAATTATAGGCTTTGGTGTGGCAATACCCGATTTAAACCAGATACTGCGTACCATTAAAAAAGGCCGTTTGTTACCAACCGGTATTTTTAAACTGCTGTTAAATAAAAGTAAGATCAAAGGGATACGCATTATGCTGCTGGGCGTGATTGACGGGTACCGCAAAATGGGTATCGAGGCCTGTTTATATGGTGAGATTATGCGATCGTACACCAAAAAAGGCATGGACTACGCTGAGGCCAGCTGGACACTTGAACATAACGATATGGTAAACCGTGCCATTGAAGCTATAGGCGGCGAGCAATATAAAACCTACAGAATTTACGAGAAAGCGATATGAAGGAAAAGGTTTTAATAACCGGTGCCAGCGGATTTGTGGGTTACCATTTGATTAATGAGGCTTTAAAAAATAACCTGGAGGTGTATGCCGCCATACGTAAAAGCAGCAGCATAGATCATTTAAAGGATCTGGATGTTAAATATGTATATCCGGACTTCCGCGATCAGGAAGCATTAAGCAAGCTATTAAGCGATAACGGCATTAATTATATCATACATGCTGCAGGCGCTACAAAAGCCCGCTCGCAAAAAGAGTACGATACTATAAACGCCACCTACACCGTGAACCTTGCAAAAGCATCGGTAAATGCAGATGCACAGTTCAAAAAATTTGTGCTGATAAGCAGCCTGGCTGCAGTTGGGCCTATAAACTCGTTAGAAGGTACCATTACTGACAATACCACACCTAACCCGGTAACCGCCTATGGCCGCAGTAAACTGGCTGCTGAACAACAACTGAAAGCCATAAAGGGATTGAACTATACCATTTTACGCCCTACCGCGGTTTATGGCCCCAGGGACAAGGATATTTTTATATTTTTTAAACAGGTAGTGAAAGGCATTGAACCTTACATTGGCAATAAAGCACAGAAATTAACCTTTATTTATGTTACCGATTTGGCCGAAATAAGTGTTAAAGCGCTGTTTGCAGGCGCGGGTAAAACCTACATCATCAGCGATGGAAATTTTTACAACCGCTACGAATTAGGTAATATTACAAAAAGTGTATTAAATTTGAAGGCTATAAAATTTCATCTGCCTGTAAATTTAGTAAAAGTAATTGCAGCAATTGCCGAAAAAGTTAGTTCTTTGAGCAACAAAGCTTCGGCATTAAATATTGAGAAATTAAAAGAGTTAACCGCCGCCAACTGGAACTGCGATACAGAACAAGCAAAACACGATCTGGGTTTTTACCCTAAGTATGACCTCGACGCGGGATTAACTGAAACGTTAAATTGGTATAAAGCAAATAACTGGCTTTAGCCCCTTATAAATAAATTAGTACAATAAATGAAACACAACATTAAACCTGCTGAGGGTAAATTGGGTATCCTCCTGCCGGGCTTAGGCGCGGTAGCTACAACAATGATCGCGGGTGTTGAGTCTGTTAAAAAAGGATTGACTCAACCTATCGGCTCGTTAACGCAAATGGGCACTATACGTTTAGGTAAAAGAACTGAGAACCGCAGGCCTAAGATCAAAGATTTCGTTCCGCTGGCTGACCTGAATGATATTGTTTGGGGCGGTTGGGATGTTTATTCAGACAACGTTTACGAAGCTGCAAGCCACGCGCAGGTATTAGAGCGTCATCACATCGAGGCTGTTAAAGAGCAATTACAGGCTATCGTGCCGATGAAAGCCGCTTTCGACCGCGATTACGCCCGTAACCTTGACGGCACCCACGTTAAAACCGGTACCCGTTGGGAAATGGCGCAAGAGCTGATGGAAGACATCACCAACTTTAAAGAATCAAACGGCCTTGACCGTGTGGTTATCGTTTGGTGTGCTTCAACTGAGGTTTTCTTTGAAGCCAGCGATATCCACAGCACCCTTGAGAAATTTGAAGAAGCCCTTAAAGCCGATGATAAACGCATTGCGCCAAGTATGCTTTACGCCTACGCGGCACTTAAGTTAGGCGTGCCTTTCGCTAACGGTGCTCCAAACTTAACAGTTGACATTCCGGCAATGGTTGAACTGGCTAAATTAACCGGCACTCCTATCGCGGGTAAAGATTTTAAAACTGGCCAAACTTTGGTTAAAACTATTCTTGCACCAGGTTTAGCTACTCGTTCATTAGGCGTTAGCGGCTGGTTCTCGACCAACATTTTGGGTAACCGCGATGGTTTAGTACTTGACGCGCCTGAAAACTTCAAAACTAAAGAAGTATCAAAAGGTGGTGTATTAGAGGATATTCTGAATGCTGACGATCAGCCTGAATTATACGGCGATCTTTACCACAAGATCCGCATAAACTACTACCCTCCGCATGGCGATAATAAAGAAAGCTGGGATAACATCGACATCTTTGGCTGGATGGGTTATAAAATGCAGATCAAGATTAACTTTCTTTGCCGCGACTCAATCCTCGCTGCACCCGTAGCGCTTGACCTTGCCCTGTTTAGTGATTTTGCTAAACGTGCCGGCATGAGCGGTATACAAGAGTGGTTATCATTCTACCTGAAAAGCCCGCAAACCGCGCCAGGCTTACCGGCTGAAAACGATATCTTCAAGCAATTGATTAAATTGGAGAATACCCTGCGTTACCTGATGGGCGAAGATTTGATTACACACTTAGGCCTTGATTACTACGAAGAACTGGTAGAAGTAGAAAATTAATACCAGCATCTCTATAAAATTAAAGCCCGGTTGCAGCGCAAGCTGTAACCGGGCTTTTTTTCATTTCTAAATTCACCTTAACCGTTTATCTTTGCCGGCTAAAGCTGGCACAGTTATAGTATCACAATTTATTGTATTATAGCTGCTTATCGCTTATATTTATATGGCAACATTTGTAAAGGCACAGGCCTCTTCGTTTATTTCAACCGCGGTTGACTATTTAATTACATTTGTATGCAACCATTTTTTTAATCTCTGGTACATATATTCAAATTTTGCAGGCACAGTTGCGGGTGGCATAACAAACTTTTTATTAGGCCGCATCTGGGTTTTTCATGCGAGGGAAAAAAAAGCACCGGGGCAGGCATTGAAATATATTTTGGTTTGGATAGGAAATCTGTTGTTAAATAACGGGGGTGTGTTTTTATTTGTACATTACTTACACGTTGATAAATATATATCAAAAGCCATTGTTTCATTAATAGTTGGCTTTAGTTACAATTATTTTATGCAAAAGAAGTTTGTATTTGCATAATCGCCCTAACACCATAAATGAATAAAAACACACCGGTAAAAAAACTTTTTTTACTCACCCTATTCCTTTTTCAATCAACCTTATTATTAGCCCAAATTACCGTTGTTAACGGCACCGTTATCGATGCCAAAAACAAAAAGCCGCTCCCCTATGTGTCGGTAGCATTTGCGGGTACCAGCACAGGCACAACCACAAATGCCGACGGTAGGTTTTTTCTGCAATCCGTAAAAGCGCAGAGCAGTTTGCAGGTATCATTTGTAGGCTATAAAACCGTAAACTTTGCCATAAAGCCTGGAGCCGAACAAAATGTAACCATCCGGTTAACTGCTGAACCGCAAGCGCTTAACGAGGTAATTGTTAAAAGCCAGAAAAAGCAAAAATATAGCAACAAGAACAATCCCGCCGTTGAGTTGATCCGTAAGGTAATTGAAAATAAAGAGAAGAACCAACCGGAAAGCTATGAGTTTGTGGAATATCGCAGTTACGACAAAATGCAATTCTCGTTCCTGAATGTTTCGAGCAAACTGGCCGACAAAAAGTTCTTTAAAAAGTATAAGTTCCTGATTGATAACCGCGACACGACCACCATTCCGGGTAAAAACCTGCTTCCATTTTATCTTAACGAAAAAGTATCGCATACGTTCTACCGTAAAAATCCGGAGAAAAAACACACCGTGGTTTTAGGCGAAAAAGCGGTAAACTTTGGCCCGTTTGTAGACAGTGAGGGCATTGGCGCGTATTTCAAGCACATGTACTCCGAGATCAACATTTACGACAACAACGTAATGCTGCTCACCAACCAGTGGCTCAGCCCGATAGCAGGCGTATCGCCCAACTTCTATAAGTTTTTTATAACCGATACCGTTACCACCGCCGGTAACGAAAAGCTTGTGGAGCTAAGCTTTACCCCACGCAATACCGCCGACATGTTGTTTGAGGGTATGCTTTACGTTACACTCGACGGTAACTATGCGGTACAGCGAGCGGTATTAAAAGCGAACCGGAACATCAACCTAAACTTTGTAAAAAGCATGGAGGTTGACCTTGACTTTGCTAAAAATACCGACGGGCGTTATCACCTGAACAAAAGCACCACGCTGGCCGATTTTGGTTTTAACAAAGATAAATCGGGCGGATTATTTGGTATAAGAACCATTACGTTCGACAAGTTTTTCATCAACACGCCCCGGCCTGATGCCGCTTACGCGGGGGAAGCCGTTGTATATATGGATGAGGCAAAAGAACGAAATGAACAGTTTTGGCGCGAAAACCGGCTGGATACGCTAAGCATTGCCGAATCAAAAGTATATACTAATATTGATAGCCTCACACGTATGCCATCCTACCGGCGCACAGCGGATCTGCTGTCGCTGCTGGTATTCGGCTACAAAGGTTTCGGTAAGTTCGAGGTAGGTCCGGCAAACTCGTTCTACAGCTTTAACCCGGTGGAGGGTTTCAGGCTTAGGTTTGGCGGGCGTACTACTTATGATTTTAGTAAGCGAATTTTCTTTGAAACTTACGCGGCCTACGGTTTTAAAGATGAGCGCTGGAAATACTTTTTAAGCAGTACCTACTCGCTCAATGCTAAATCAATATATAAGTTTCCGCAGCATTATGTGCGGGCGAGCTTTCAGCGCGACACCAAGATACCCGGCTTAAACCTTGATTTTGTACGGGAAGATAATTTCCTGCTATCATTCAAGCGGGGTAATAACGATAAGTACCTGTATAACGATTTTTACCGGTTTGATTACGTGCGCGAGTTTGAAAACCACTTTTCGTACAAATTCAATTTTACCAAATGGACGCAGGAGCCGGCCGGGTCACTCTACTTTAACCGCCTGGTAAACGGCGCGTTGATCAGTGATCGCTATCTGACCACGAGCGAGTTAAGCCTTAACCTGCGTTACGCGCCTTACGAGCAATTTTACCAGGGCAAAATGTTTCGCACGCCAATCATCAGCAAATACCCGATATTCAATCTATATTACACCAAAGGAGTGAAAGACCTCTTTGGCGGGCAGTACGGTTACGACAAATTGTTGGGCCGTATTGATAAGCATTTTTACCTCTCGGTATTTGGCTATGCTGATGTAGCTTTAGAGGCCGGCCACATATTTGGCAAAGTGCCTTACCCCTTGCTGAACATCCACCGGGCAAACCAAACTTATGCTTACGATGTTGACTCGTATAACCTGATGAACTTTTTAGAGTTTGTAAGTGATGATTACCAAGCTATCAGCATCGATCAGCATTTTTACGGATTCTTTTTTAACAAGATACCATTGTTAAAAAAACTGAAGTGGCGTGAAGTGGTATCATTCAAGGCATTGTATGGCGGCCTGCGGAGTGAAAACGACCCGTCATTGCATCCGGATCTGTATCAATTTCCTGTGGATGAGTCCGGAAAACCGATCACTTATTCATTGGGAAGTAAACCTTACATTGAGGGGAGCGTTGGTATTGAAAATATTTTTAAATTTATCCGCCTGGATTTAGTAAAGAGATTTAATTATCTCGACAATCCAAACGTATCCGAATGGGGCTTGCGAACACGCATCACATTCGACTTTTAATTGACAGTAAAAAATTAATGACACAGCAAACCACCACGGCAACAACATCACCAAATCTGCGTACCAGCCTGCAACTGGGCATTTATAAAGTAATTGATCCTTTTGTAAAGGTGCTTATTAAACTTGGCCTAACCCCTAACGCGGTTACCTCAATTGGCTTCGTGCTTAATGTTGGTGTTGCCGTAATATTTATAGCGGGCGCTGAAACCGGCGCGCGTATAAACCTGAACTACGTAGGTTGGGCAGGCGGCCTGATATTATTTGCCGGCTTGTTTGACATGCTTGACGGGCAGGTTGCACGCTTGGGCAACATGAAATCAACCTTTGGCGCACTGTACGATTCAGTACTTGACCGTTACAGCGAACTGATTATGTTTTTAGGCATATGTTACTACCTGGTAGCGCATCACTATTTCTTCAGTTCGATATTCGCTTTCATAGCCCTGATTGGCTCCATGATGGTAAGCTACGTGCGCGCCCGTGCCGAAGGACTTGGCGTTGAATGTAAAGGTGGTTTAATGCAACGCCCTGAGCGTGTGGTTACCATTGGTTTGTGTGCCATATTATGCGGTGTAATGTCAAACTACATTGGCGGAGATTACAAACTATATGTACCTGGTATTAAATATCATGTATTTGAAACCATGTCTTTTTTTACGCTCCCAATTACTATATTAGCTGTACTAACTAACATAACCGCGTTTAACCGGTTGCGTGAGGCTAAAAAAGCCCTCGAAGAAAAAGAACAGCAATAACATATGTATAAATTATCGGCCTTACTGCTTTTGGTGATGTATTTAATGCTTGCCAAAAGCAGCAAAGCCGATAATGCTTATAACAACGCTACATCAGATACACTTAAGATAGCTGAGCTACCCACTCCTAACGGTATCGAAATGCTGTTTTACCTGCAGCGCGATCCGAATACCAATACCATTATTTACGAGCTCAACTGGAACAAAGACGGTACGCTGAATATAGACGACCCTATACACCCGTACTGGAAACTTTACGCCAAGCAGCAGCAGTGCGTTGAACTGAGCATGATACAGCGTAAATTTGCCTTTGGTGTTAGCGCGAAAGCAATTGGCGCCGAAAAATATGATATCAGAATATTGTCATACAAAAAAATTCCGCTAACGCTGATGAAGGGAACTGACGGAAAATATCATATCTTCGTAACCATTTTAAACAGGCAAGCGATACTTAACCGGGTGTTTGTACGTATTGATGGCGGCCCTGTTTGGTCGCCCAACGTAAAGTTTATGGAATTGAGAGGCATTGATACCGCAACCGGAAAACTTATTGCAGAGCGTTTAAAACCCTGAAAGGCCATGAAGAGGAACTTTGTATCAAACTCGCCCGAGTCGGTGAGAATGTTTAAGAACGATATTTTAGAGAGTTTATCAAAAGTAAGCTTTTACGTACCCATTATAATTTTTGTACCCGTTATAGGTGTATGCACTTACTATTCACTTTTTGTTGACGGTCAGCCATTTTTAAACTTTGCCGGTTTGTTTTTAGGCGGTTTATTTGTGTGGACGTTTATTGAGTATGTAATGCACCGCTTCGTATTTCACTTTGTACCTAAAGCTAAGTGGGCCCTGCGTTTACACTTTATTTTTCACGGTGTACATCATGATTATCCCAGCGATGCCAAACGCCTGGTAATGCCACCGTCGGCAAGTATTCCGCTGGCTACTGGCTTTTACTTTCTGTTTAAATTTGTTTTTCCAGATTTGTATGTAAATGGCCTGTTTTCGGGGTTCATATTAGGTTATCTGATGTACGACATTTCGCACTACGCCATACACCACTTTAATTTTAAAGGCAGTTTCTGGAAAAAAATAAAACAACACCACATGCTGCATCATTACCAGGATCCCACAAAAGGTTACGGTGTAAGCTCTCCGTTGTGGGACAAAATATTTCGTTCGGATTTTTTAAAGAAGTAACATGGCCAAAACTGCCGGCGCAGTTTTTCCGGTTACTCCCAAATCGGCTTTAACTGTTTCGCTGATATCTATCGCGTATTTAATAATTTCTTGGTTACTGCTGGGTTTTAAAAGCGATCAGTTAGTGCTGGTGCTCTTATATAACCTGTTCTTCTACGCCACTCCTATCAGCCGAAAATTCATTGTAGGTTTTTCTATATTCATTGTATACTGGATAATCTACGATTATATGAAAGCCTTTCCTAACTATGAGTACAACACCGTTCACATAGCAGGCTTATATAACTTCGAAAAAAGCTTATTCGGCATACAGGCAGGTAACAAGATACTCACGCCTAACGAATACCTGTGGATTAATAATATCACTTTTCTGGACATCATATCGGGCATTTTTTATTTGTGCTGGATACCTGTGCCAATGGCTTTCGCAGTTTATTTATTCTTTGTAAACCGCAGGCAATTTCTGAGCTTTTTGCTTACCTTTTTTATAGTAAATTTTTTAGGCTTTATCGTTTACTATACATACCCGGCTGCGCCACCATGGTACGTGCATTTTTACGGCTTTAACTTTGTGCAAACCACTCCGGGCAATACCGCCGGTCTGGCCCGTTTTGATCAGTATTTTGACGTAACTGTTTTTAAAACCATTTACGCTAAAGGATCGAATGTGTTTGCAGCTATGCCATCGCTGCATTCTGCTTACCCGTTAATAGTGTTATATTTCGGTCTTAAAAATAAATTAGGGTTTATCAATCTTTTCTTTGCCACGGTGATGGTCGGCATCTGGTTTGCAGCGGTATACACCAGCCATCATTACGTGCTTGATGTAACCTTCGGAATTGCTACTGCCGCATTAGGTATTGCCTTATTTGAATGGGCATTCTCCCGTATCAGTTTACTACGAAACTTTTTAGATCGATACGAACAAACCATCAAGTAATTTGGCTACAAACTGTACCAAAAAAGCTACTATAAACGCAAACAAGTTTTAATGGCATTTGTATGCGATAAACAATTTTCAGCTTCTTTGGGTTTATTTACAATCATTAACGCCCCAGATCGCAACGCAGGCATGTTGTTTGAATACGTTTCATCATAGCCTTTTAGCTGATGAAAAAACTATTCACAATTATTGCTTTCGCATCTTTATTTATAGCTTACACTGTTCATGCAGATGATCTGGATAGCCTGAGAAGAAAGCTCAAGAAAACCACTGTTGACTCGCTGCGTGCCCCTATCCATATTAAGTTAGTAAATGTGTACATGCACTATGATACAGTAAGCAATCCGATGAAAAAGGCCATGTATCAAAATGAAGCGCAAATTAACTGCTTCCAGGCATTGCATCTGTATTCCGGCATTAGTGATACAACGGGTATGCGTATCAGCTTTGATAAACTTTCGCAATTGTTTTACAAGCAAAAAAAATACAGCCAGGCAAAATGGTATGCTCTGCAATCCAACAACCTGTCGCGTATTAAAAATGACGTACCAAATATTATCGTTTCCCTGCAGCATCTCGCCGCTATAAAAACGGATATTAAAGAGTATAAACTGGCCGAAAGGGATTTGAAGGAAGCTTTATACTGGTCAGAACAGCAAAAGTCGGCCACCGCGTCAGCATCTATAAAAAAGGATTACGCTAAGCTGAACAAAAAGCTGGGTAAGAAAAGTAAAGCCATGCTGGCATCCGCAAAGACAAAAAAGAAAAAGCAAAGCGTAAAACCAACGGCTCCTGTAATATCCGCTAACGACACGGCGGGCTCGGCAAAGCCGGTTGTTGCTGAGAAAAAACCTGCAAAAATTACCTCTAAAAAATTAGCGGTTATATAACACGCTTAAACCACTTTTACCGTTTACAGTCATACTTAACGGTATGAAGAGAAACATTATGAAAGGAGCCGCGCTGCTGATGCTCGGCCTGGTGTTAACGAGCATGAGTAATTTTAACGCCAACGGTGATTTTAAAGACGAATTTTTGGAACGCATAAACACGGTACGCCGCACCGGTTGTAATTGCGGAACACAGCGCATGGCGCCTGCCCCACCACTTGTATGGAATGAACAGTTGGAAGAAGCGGCTGAAGATCATGCCAAAGACATGGCCAGGAAGAAATACTTCAGTCACGAAAGCAGGGATGGCCGCAGCATTCAGGATCGTATTATGAACGCTGGTTATACTTACAAAGGCTTCAGGAGCTATGCCATTGCCGAAAACATTGCTTACGGCCAACGCAGTATTGCCGAGGTACAAAATGGTTGGTTTAAAAGCCCCGGCCATTGTAAAAACCTGATGAACCCTGATTTGAAAGAAGTTGGTGTGGCCGAAAAGAACAACTACTGGGTACAGGATTTTGGCGGACGCGAAAACTTTACGCCCCAGCAACAGCAAATGATTAAGAATGGTGCGCGCATTATCCGGAAAAGAGGGTAATTTTGTTATGATGAACTACTTTGAATTTTATAACATACCCGAATCTTTCCATTTGGATGAAGCAGCTTTGAAAAAACAGTTTTACCAGCTGAGCAAGCAATATCATCCTGATTTTTATGCTACTGAAGGCGACGAAAAACAACAGGAAATACTGGAACTTTCTACCCTTAACAATAAGGCTTACCAAACGCTGGCCGACCCAGCAAAGCGACTGGAATACGTTCTACGCAGTCATGATCTGCTCCAGGAAGGTGCCAAACCGCAATTGCCCGGAGATTTTTTAATGGAGATGATGGACATTAATGAACGCATGATGGAAGTTGACAATGCTGATCAACTACGGGATATTACTTCAGAAGTGCTTGCTTTTGAGGGCGATATAAATGAGCAACTGAGTAAACTCACTACCGACTACCCTACCCTTGACGATACTGCTAAAGAGAGCCGGTTAAACGAAATTCTAAATATTTACTATAAACAAAAATATCTGTTGCGTATTAAGGAGAGTTTAGATACATTTGCAGCCCGGTTCTGAAAGAACAATAGTTGCCCAGATGGCGGAATCGGTAGACGCGTTGGTCTCAAACACCAATGGCTGCAAGGCCGTGCCGGTTCGACCCCGGCTCTGGGTACGTATCGGATTAGTCCGATATTAAGGGTTGCTCCTTCAGAGCAACCCTTTTTTATTGGCATTATTCTATACAACTTTCAAAACAGGCCTTTTAACAATCATCAATAACTCCGGTGCTGTCGACTTTGAATCATTACCGTAGATAGATTTACAACTTATTTGTATCCTCTCGTTTTGTAATTAATTCACCGTTACGATACAGAATCTAACGAGTATCAGCTAATTCGATTTTTAATCGTTGCAACTTCTTATTATCTGGGTGTAAAGCAAGTTGATGCTCTTTTCGGAAAGGCAGTTAAATTAGCGTAATTAATAAGATGTTTGATGTATAATTGCGCTATAGTTATTTCAAACGGCTCAATGTATTTTTATTAATTTTCCTAACCGTAACTGTTTTAGTACCATTCCATTCTTCAAAACTCGCTTCCGTGTACACAGTCCATTTGTCTCCCTTCAGCTCCTTTATTGAACTTGTATAAGTAGGATAGCTGCCCGGAATCAGTCTATCTCCATCATAAACCCTATAATTTTTAGTTATCAATGCCGTGTCCGATATCACGTAATCAAACAGCGTATAATAAGATGTGTTCTCGTTTAATTGTGAGCGACCTGTTCCGTCTGACTTATATTCAACGATATTTAGTTTAAGCGGCAACTCTTCTTGTCGATCTTTAATTTTTAATCTACCGTCTTCGTATTCTGTATATAAAACATTGGTCAATATCCACTTACCAACAATGGGATGTTGTTTTGACTGATCGGGTTGCTTTTCTTCTTTTTTACAAGACGTTGAAAACAAAAGAAGTACAACGACAACTAGCGCATAATATTTTTTCATATGATAATTTTTAGATTAAGTTTCAATTATAACAAAAAAGCAGTGAATAAAATGTTTTTTACCGTAACATAACATAGAGCTGTCAGATAACAAAAAAAGGATTGCTGTTAACAATCCTTTTTACTTATAATCCGCATGCTACTATAACGGCTGGAGCGGCTGTCGGGCGGGACCGGTTATAACTTTGCCGTCAATATCATACCGTGCACCATGACACGGACAATCCCAGCTTTTTTCAGCGGCATTCCAATTTACAAAACATTTCATGTGCGTGCATACCGGGCTAAGTGCGTGTACGGCTCCCTGCTCGTCTTTATAAGCGGCAACTTTTTCGCCATCTATTTCAATTACCTTACCTGTGCCTGCCTGTAATTCGTTTAATGCGTTAAGCTTTTCAATGCCAAACCTATCTGCTACAAAGTGATAAGCCACATCAGCATTTTCTTTTACAAACTCCGTAAAACCATCTATAGGTTTCAGGCGCTTGGTGCTCATCAGTTCCGCAAACTCATTTTGCTTATCAACAATTAAATCGGCCAGAATATCGCCGCTGATGGTAGCCAGCATCATGCCGTTGCCATTATAACCGGTAGCACACCAGATACCATCCGCCTGCATAGGTATCTGCCCTATGTAAGGTAAACCGTCAGCAGGCACGTAATATTGTGATGACCATCGGTACTTTACCTCCTGCACATCAAAATACCGTTTTATATATTTTTCCAGGTCGTTGAATGCGGCTTCCGGATCGTCATGGCCTGTTTTATGATCGTTGCCACCTATCAATAATAACTTTTCGCCGTTTATTACATGTGTCCGGAAATAATGATAAGGCTCCTGCAAGTCATAAATCAATGCGTCGGGACAATCGGCATCGTTCTGAAGCTTTACAGCGACTACATAACTACGATATGGCGCACAACGCATGTTGAATACATTTATACCCGGCGGCATATGAGTGGCGTAAACTACATTTGACGCCTGAATGGATATATCGCCAGCTTTTGCAGCATGTACGTCATCACTGCTTTCAACTTCATTAATAAAAGTATTATTAAGTATGATGCCACCCGCCTTTATGTATTCAGCTGCAAGCGCGTTTAAATATTTAAGCGGATGAAACTGGGCTTGTCCGGGTAATGTAGCCGCTTTTTGATGCGGGACAGGTATAGGTACATTTTCAGTGTAGTTAACGCTAACTCCAACCATTCTCGCCCCCTCAACAACCTGATCTAAAGCCTTCATTTGTTGCTCATCCTCTGCATATAGGTAACCCGGTTTCTCTTCGTAATCGCAGTCAATGCCGTACTTAGCAATATTATCCCTTATAATGTTATATCCGCCATTAACCGCATCGGCAAACAGTTGGGCTCCTTGTTCCCCAAAAGCCTGTTTCACTTCCATATAGGTTGTATCGGCAAACGTATTGATGTGGGCGCTGGTGCCGCCAGTAGTACCATAACCTAAATTATATGCTTCGGCTATTACTGTTGATTTACCGGCCAGTTGCAGCTTAAGTGCAGCCGTTAGTCCGGTTATACCGGCACCAACTATCAGACAATCATAAATTACAGCCTGACTAAAATTAGATTTAGCTGAAGGAGATTCAGCCTCAGGTTCCCATGGGCTTGCCTGGTAACCGTCACGGATTGATTTTTGACTTTGCATAGATTGCTTACACTATAAAATAATTAATTTAAACTACTTAAGTAACCGCTTATACCGCAACCTGTTTTTTCAACCGCTTCTTCATCTATTGTGCCATATTAATGCTCTCAACATTCAGGCTCAATAGTTTTCCTGTCACGACAGGCCTTCCTATGAATCAAACACATCTTCATGAATTATAAATTTATGAAGATGTACCGTTAGTCCTCTGTTTTTGTGAGATCGGGATCAACAGGTTCATCCTCGTCTGGCGTGTTGCCGTAACCATTGTTCTGCTGTGTACCCGTTGCCTTACCGGCTTCGGTATTTTCTAAATTAGTAGCCGATTCTCCGCCTTGTGAAGGTTGGTGCTGAGGATTTGCGTCTTCCTGAGCGGCGTCATTGCTGTAACCGGGATTACCGGCAGTTGTTAAACTATCCATAATATTTAATTATATAGTTGGTGTACCGCCGGTTACCTGTATGGTAGCGCCGGTTATGTAACTTGATCCTTCTGATGCCAGCAATACATAAGTATCGGCCAATTCAGCAGGCTGCCCCGCTCTTTTTAGCGGTACATTTTCGCCGAATTTACTCACATCTTCACCCGGGAATGTGGACGGGATTAGCGGCGTCCAGATCGGGCCGGGAGCAACACAATTCACCCTGATACCCTTTTCGCCCCAAAGCTGCGCCAGGTTAGCCGAAAGGTTTTGAATGGCACCCTTGGTTGCCGCGTAAGCAATAAGCGTTGGCTTTGGTTTGTACGCGTTTACCGATGTAGTATTAATTATCGTACTACCGGGTTTTAAATGCGGTTCGGCATATTTACACAGGTAGAACATCGGGTATATATTCGTTCTAAAGGTCTTGTCCCATTCTTCGCTACTCACATCTTGTAATGATTCGCGCGCCATCTGAAAAGCGGCGTTGTTCACCAGAATATCCAGCTGACCAAATTCAGCAATCGCTGTATCGATGATATGCTTGCAATGCTCCTCGTCACAAATATCGCCTGGTATCAAAACCGCTTTCCGACCGGCTTCTTCTATATACTTAGCCGTTTCGCGGGCATCTTCTTCTTCGTTAAGGTAAGATATCAGCACGTCAGCCCCCTCGCGGGCATAAGCAATAGCCACCGCACGGCCAATGCCTGAATCGCCACCCGTAATTATTGCCTTACGTCCGGTTAATTTACCTGATCCTTTGTACGATGTTTCGCCATGATCCGGTGCCGGGTTCATAGCCGCGGTTGTTCCGGGTACCTGCTGCTCCTGCTCGGGATATGGGGGTTTTTCGTATTTCTCTCTTGGGTCCTGATTCATAATGCTCTGTTGTTCGATTAATGATTTGCCTCGTTATCGCCTGTGTCTTTGGCAGGCGAGGAATTAAATAAAGTATCGGTACCTGCACCGCCATTCATGGTGGTATCATTACCGGGGCCTGCGCCTCCATTTGCTGTATCAATCTGATTGGTATCGGCATCGTTGTTATCTTTCTCCGAGCCGCCGCATGATGCCAGCGCTACCCCGGCACATAGCACGGTTATTAAAAAATACTTTTTCATGACTAGATATTTTGTTTGTGACTATTTTTTCTTTTTAAGCACGCTAAATAGTGTCAACGCCACCACCGAAGCCACCAAAATCTGGCTTACAATTTTTTGCGGATTGTGTTTCCAGGTAGCTTTTAATCCCTTTTCAGCAAACACATTAGGGATATGGCCTTTTTTTACATCATCAATAATACCTTCAAACACATTGATGCGGTCGGCAAGTATTAGCGGCAACCAGTGGCGATACCTGTCTTCACTGTGTGTAAAGGCGTAACGGCGGATTATCCCGCTCAACCCCGACGGGGGAACCGACGTACCAAAAACCACCGGTGGTTTGGGCCGCTCGTTTGATTGCAGTATTTCGACTGTAATTGGTTGCTGCGGCGAACGCTCATAATTAATGCGGTTATGATCATCGCCGGTATAATTTTTCATGGGATAGGTAGGCTCATTTTCAGGATCGGCATCCATGCCCCATCCCGGTATTGCCTTATAGTCAATTGCTTCGTTTCTCATAATTCTTAAGCTTTGGTGGATGGTATAAGTACTGTTTTAATACAGTTATCCAGTTTGGACGAGAAGATATTGTAGGCTTCTGATATTTCTTCGAGCGGAATGCGGTGTGTGATCAATCCCTTAGGATTTAACCTGCCCGATTGCACATGATCGATCAATTTTGGCAACAAGCGTTTTACTGAAGCTTGATTAGCACGGATGGTAATGCCTTTGTTGACCACATTGCCTATAGGTATAAGGTTAAACGGCGGACCATACACACCTACAATTGATACAATCCCTCCCTTTTTAACCGAGTTTATTGCCCATTGCAGCGCGGTACCAGCACCGGCCTGCAATAAAGCTTTTCTACCGGTAAAGGTTTGCAGGGCGTTACCTTCGGCCTCACAGCCAACACAGTCAATACAAACATCGGCACCGTACCAGTCCGTGGTTTTCTTTAGGAATAAAACCGGATCTTCAAGCGATTTGAAGTTATATACCTCGCACTTCGCATAGTTTTTGGCAAATTCTAATCGATAATCTACGTGATCTATAACAATAACCCGTGAAGGACCGAAGAACCAGGCGCAGCGCGCGGCCATAATACCGATAGGCCCTGCCCCAAAAATTACTACGGTATCACCTTCTTTTATGCCTCCCATTTCAGCAGCCTGATAGCCGGTCGGTACCACATCGGTGAGCAGCACTGCATCATCCGGGTCCATGTCCGGAGGGATGACCGTCGGACCAACGTCAGCATACGGCACGCGAACATATTCTGCCTGCCCACCATCAAACCCACCGGCTGTATGTGAGTAGCCGAATATCCCGCCCACGGCAGTTGCCATGGGGTTTGATTCGTGGCAGTTACCGTATAAACCCTGCTTACAAAAATTGCATTTGCCACAGGCAATGTTAAACGGCACGAGCACATGGTCACCCACTTTCAAATTTTGCACCATAGGGCCAACTTCCTCAACAATACCCGTAAACTCATGGCCAAAAGTTGAACCTACCCTTGTATCAGGAACCATGCCATGGTAAAGGTGCAGATCGGATCCGCAAATACAGGTGCGGGTTACCCTCACTATAGCATCCTCGGGATGAAGTATCTCCGGCATCGGTCTTTGTTCGGTACGTACACGGTAAGGCCCGCGATAGTTCATTGCTAACATATTTACTTCAATATTTACGTTAATACTTTAATGGTAATGTGCTGCAGAATGATGGGCAATAAAACAGCGCTGATGGGCTTATATACTATTAGATACCCTCTTTTGTAACTATTTGTTTTACTTTTTTATTATTAATTAAATAAAACAATACAGTAATAAAAAAACACCATTAAGTTGTGATGGTGTCAAAAAATCAACAAGTGAGAAAACAACAATGCACTAATAAAACTACGGTTGGCCGAAGGGGAAATCTGAGATCATCATCAGGCACTGAGGATTTGCGCCGGGTTATTGGAAAAGATTAAGGATTGAAGCGCTGTTGATTAGCGCTTCAATCCATTTAGCAATTAATGGAATCTGTACACGTTGTTAAGCATAGAAACGCCATTGTGCGTTTCGAACGAGTTAAGTACTCCAGTATCAGGTGTACGAATACCCCATTTGCCCCACATTAAACCGTTTGAATTACGGGCAGCCCAGGCGGCTGTAGCATTATTGTCGAGCCATTGGCCGTAGGTGCCTTGCAAGCCGGCCGATGCTACATAAATACATGCCCAGCGCGCGAATATCCCTTTAAAACCTTGGGTATCGCCTGTGTCATACTCATCGGGCAGTATACCTGCCGGGTTGCACATGCTGTTTTTGGTATAGTTCATCACGTTATTAGCCATTGTTACATAATTACCTGACGGATATTCGTTACGCAACACATCGCATGCACCTATAAAAGTGCCTTGGGTATAAGTGCGTGTACCTTCGGTAATTACATTGGCTGCGTTAACAGCGCCTTTGACTTCACCATTTGAAATATAGAATTTGCCTACCATCCAATCCATTATCATTTTAGCCTTGGTTTTATAATCGGCATTGCCGGTTGCCTGGTATATCTTCATGGCACATATAACAGCCGGGGCATTTACGCAAGCGTTTTTAGATTGCTTGTCTGTTTTCCACCACAGGCCGCCCCCAAGCTGGGTATCCCAGGCGCGGTTCCAAACCAGGTCGAAATTAGCTTTAGCCATATCCAGCATACCACCATCATTGGTAATAGCATAAGCGCGGATGCACATTAAAGCGCCCCAAATAATATCGTCATTAAATTCGTTATTGGCCCAGTAGGTTCCGTAACCGTCGCGCATACCGTTGTACAGGTAATGTATCTTATTCTTAAAGTCCTGGCTGGGGTTGGCATCGTAAGCATCAATAAACATCTCAATGGCTTCGGCCTGCGTCCAAAAGTCCATGCGGCCATTATGGTTCAGGTCTTTCCAATAATAAGCCTTGAATGATGGCCCGTACGTTCCGTACTGATTGTAAAAATTATTGTTGTAAACCTGCATGGCCAGTAATGCCTCGCTTCGTGTAGGTATGGCTGCAATACGTTTGTTGCCGTCGGGCACCGCCTTACCGGCGCTCATAAGAGGTTCACTCTTTTTACAACCGGTGGTTACAAATGCGGTAATAATAACAGATAGTAAGCACAAAACAAGTGTTTGCTTTTTCATAAGTAAATTGAATTTAATTGGTTGCTGATAGAAAAAGTGGTTCAAGTATTTCTTCAAAAAACACTTGAACCACTTGTATTATTGAATCTTAACAGATGTAATTACATCATTAGCATTTGGCGTAAGCGTAGTAAAATTTGAGTTGTTTGATGTCAGCGTCCACGATTGGCCAGTTGAATTGTTATCGGCATACATGGTCACCGTCCATCCGCTTGGTATTTTTATGGATGATGCCCAATCGTTCACAAAGCCAAATTTTTCGAGCTGGGTAAGTGTATATGTTCCTTTCGGGATAATACCGGTACCATAACCCCCGTAATTAGCATCAGCAAAAAAGCGTACGCCGGTACCCAAACTGGTATCATACACCGTGGCCTTTCCATACAATTGATTAGAGAAGCTGGAAAGGTAAGTATGCACATCGGTATTTGGTAAATTATACGTAAGGTAGATGCCGTAACCATTGTTTACCGTTTGCGTAGCCAGATTGGCAGCAGTTGCCGAACTGGTTGCCTGGATGTCAATAGCCGCCGGACCAAGATTAGCCGCACTTAAACCCGGAACAGATGGTACGGAATAGGTTCCATAAATAGCATTCCAGCTATAGTTAATTTTTGAACCAACGGTAACGCCGTTGTATGACAGGCGCGAGGCTGCAGGGCCGTAAAAGTAAAAGGATATAATTTTGTTAGGTAACAATTGCCGCAATGCCGTTACCAGGTAAACAAATGAACTGGAGTTGGGCTGACCGGTTCCGTTAACACCATAATCTGAATACTCGTCATCAAAATCAATTCCATCCAGATTGTAGGTATTAACCGCATTGGCCAGTTGTTGCGCAAATGCCTGTGCGGCTGCCTGGTTAGGAAAATTACATATACCCGCACCCTGATGATTGCCCAGGATAGATAGCAAAACCTTTATACCCCGATCCTGCAAGGGTTGTACATAAGTATTGCGATTTGTGAGCACATTGGTAACCTGCGGATTGAAATAAAGCTGCGCCGTTTGGGTGGATGTGTTATAGTTGATATTAGCCGCGAAGATGATACCGATATCAAACAATTGCTCGCCGGTAGTTAGTTTGTAATTACCCACATTGCGTATATCATTATAATTTACCTCGACGTAACATACGCTTTTAGGGCCGCTGGCGCCTAATGCATCTGCTCTTTTAACGGGTATTTGTTTGTTTGCGTCAACAACAGGTGCGGCGTCTTTTTTACAAGCTGAAATTAAGAGCATAAGCGCTCCGGCCGTCATAACGGCAGCATTTTTAAATACTAAGTTTGTTTTCATAAATTGGTTTTTTTGGATTAATTGGTTTTTGGTAAGTAAGAAACAGAACTTGTTTATCCATAGGCAAATTGATTTAGCTGAAAAGGAGTGTTTATACACATCGACAAGTACGATAGCTAAACACGTTGACAGCAAAGGTGCCTGGCACCGAAAGAAAATTTAATTGGTTATTTTACTAAAACGGACATCCCGGCCATTAGGTTACATCGCACTGTATAAAAGAATAGTACTAGGGCTAAAAACAAAAACGGCCGCCTTTACAAAAAGCAGCCGTTTACTTTAGTTGGTCTATACTATAACTCCCTCACCCAAATATTGCGATAACTGATAGTCTCGCTCGGGTCGCCGTGCGATTGTAGCTTTATTGGTGCAGGCCCATGCGCTTTATAAGCCGGTTGGCCAATGTATGGCGTATCCCCTTTTAAAACATAGTTATTTTGTACCAGCACCCCGTTATGTATGGCCGTAACCCGCGCAGGCGATTTAAGGCTACCATCCGCGTTAAACCGTGGCGCGGTCCAGATCACGTCATAGGTTTGCCACACACCCGGTTTACGCGCGGCATTAGCCAGCGGGATGGATTGTTTGTAGACACTACCCACCTGCCCGTTCACATAAGTTTTATTTTGATAGTTGTCCAGCACCTGCAGTTCGTAACCACCTGCGCCCCAGGGCAACGCCGCTAAAAATATGCCGCTGTTACCCCTGCCCTGCCCGGTGCCATGTATAACCGTTGGTATCTGGTATTCAATATGCAGCTGATAGTCAGTAAATTTCCGCTTGGTGCGCAAATCTCCTTTTGTTTTATCTACAGTCATGGCACCATCGGCGAGCTTCCACTTTTGGGTTGATGTGCTATCATCTAATAAAACCCATTCATCAAGATTTTTTCCGTCAAACAATACAATGGCGTCCGCCGGCGCATTACCCGGCGTTTTGGCCGGAGTTACCACCTTTGGCTCAGGCAACCATACCTCTGTATCTTCGGGTTTAGCATTCTGGGCTTGCGCGCTCAGCGCAAATAAACTGACAGCGCCAATTGTATAAAGAATTTTCATAACCATACTTTACTTTACTTTTCAAGCGATTTTATCCATTGAGCAATTTTACGTGCTTCGGCCTTGGGTACTTGCGGCATAGGCGGCATAGGCGTTGAATAATCCGGCCAATGCTCGGGTTTAGGTTCGCGTATCAGCTCCATAATTTCTTCAACGCTATACTTGCGCTTGGCTACGTCAACATAAGCAGGCCCCACCTGGCGTGTGTTAGCATTATGGCAAGCCAAACAAGTATTCTTGGTGAGTAATGTTTTTACTTCGGCATAAGTGGGCGCTTTGGCTGATTTAACCGTTTTAACGGCATTGGCTTTATTTACCTTTTTAGGAGATACTACCGGTTTTGCCGCGGTGTTTTTTGTACTCACACCCGCCATGTTTAGTTTTGGCCCGCCCGGAATATTATTGAGTGTATAATAACCCGTTGGATGCACCAATGAATATGAGTTCTCCGCATCCCGAACTCCGTCTACGGTAATGGTATGGATGTAATATTGGCGCAGCTTACTTACAATCAACCGGGCTTTCAATCCGTCGGCTGAAACCTTAACACCCAGTATAGGGCATTTTTGCTCATTAACAGGCGGGCTACCGTAAACGCTGTGATATTTGTAGATGTAACTTTCTACAGCATAAGAGGCTATATCGTTAGCTGTTTTTTGATCAACTGGTTTGGTAAACTCTATCTCGAAACCATCCGGCATAGCACGAATAGCGCGCATTTCAAACGGAACCTTATTGTTCCATACTAAACGTTGAAGCCCCTCTGTGGCTTCACCTGCCGAACCCCAGCCACGGTTGGTTTCACCTGCATACAAGGATCCATCCTTGCCCCAGGCCAGCCTTACCACGCCCGACTGAAAGCCACTGCGGAATGGCCACGCTACGCCCTGATACTCACCGTTTACTTTTTCCATAAACACGCGGCTAACCATACTTTGGCCCTGATCGCCCACCAGTAACTGGCCCTGGAATGGGCCAAATACGCCTTCCGGAATCTTAACGATCTCGGAATTTGAAATACCTAAAATACCATGGGGCAACCACACTGCCGGCAATTGTAATTGCGGGAAGTCTTTCTTTATTCCGAACTCCGTATTAAACTTTTCGTTTACGATATTTTGCGGCTTAACCGGGTTTCCGTTTTCATCAAATTCCTCACGCAGTTTATTCTTAGCAAAAAACTGCTCCGAGGTTATGTGCACCGGTGAGCCGGGCAAACCCGACCAAACCAAACTGGCCGGATGCCCCATAAAAGAGCCCTTTTTAACCGGCATTATACTGCCCGACCCTACCCAGTCGCCCTGGTTGTCGGTATAAAATAATTCATCATCGATCATGCTGATACCGCATGGTGAGCGCATACCTGCAGCCCATGGTTCCACACGGCCATCCTCATAAATATGCAGCGCCCAACCACGCCATGGCACCATACTCTTGGGTATCCACCAGGTTGGCGGGAAACCAAGATTAAGGGTTACAAAGAAAGATCCGTCTGCCGCCAGTTTAGGGCCAAAACTATACTCATGATAATTGCCGGATAATGGCCAGGCATAAATTGTTTTAAAATCATCAGCCACACCATCCATATCAGTGTCGGTCATTTTAGTTAACTCGCCACGCTGAACGCAATACAATGAGCCATTTTTATAAGCCACACCCAACACCTCATGTAAACCCGAGGCAAACTTGCGGAAAAATGGCCGCTGACTCGAAGGATTCTCTACAATAAAGATATCGCCACGACGGGTTGATACCGCAAGATTTCCGTTAGGCATAACGCACAAGCCACCCACTTCCAATATGTTACCTTCGGGAGCGGGCACACGCATAATCTTGAAATAATCGTCTTCTTTTGGTGATTCGGCTTGTGCTAAACATGTACCCGGAAGCAACAGGCTCAACAAACCAACCTTTATATATTTAATGATATTGTTCATGCTAATATTAAAATAGAATAGAATAAGTTAGTTTCTTGCTGATGGGAACAATCAGCTCTTTTTGCGCTCCGCTATTACGTATAACCGGTTTACCACTATCATCACCCAAATGCAGATAATAACCTTTGTCGTCTATCATATACCAGCCTTTACCCATCTCATCAATCTTGTCGGCAGCTACAACGCGATAGTAAAGTTTCTCTGCCGGCTGTTGTAATTCAATGGTACGTTGAATGCCTTGCCCGCCATCTAAAACAGTGGTAGCATCGGTTACTGTAACACTATAAATGCTATAGCTAAACGTGGGCTTTTTATCTTCATCTAACTTATAACCAATAGGTTTAAATCCGGTTCCTGAAGTATCGCTACTCCAAGCTGCATTAACATCGCTTAGTTTGTTGATAGCTGGTTTGGCACTGCCAAACTGTAGCGCGTAGCCTGTGGCTCGGGATGATCCATCGCCACGTTCGTGCCACATCGGGGTGGCATCTAAAAATCCGCCGCGCCATAATTGCACCAACATACCGTTATCGGCATCATAAGTGTAATGCACCTGGGCGCTGCTGCCTACGTTAATGGCGTGGGTTACACGCTTGCCATTCCTTAGATCAATAAAACAACGCAACAGTGAGTTTTTACCGGTTACATTGATCAGTATCGGATCAACCATATCCAACGAGGGTACATTCCCATCGCTTATTAAATACTCACGCACACCCGGGCCTGCTACCACTAAACCTAAAGCCGGCCTGGCCCAATCTACTACCTTTGAGTAATATAAGTCAAATGGTGTTGTACCCGCTTTGAGTGTCACCTTGCCAACTCCGCTATTTTCTTTTACAGTTACCACCGGATTGCCGGCTACACGCATAACTCCGCTACCACCGGGAACGCCGAGATTGAAGCTATATTCGCCCGGCTCTGCTACTTTTATATCACCGGTATAATGTATCAGGAAATCGTTTTGCAGCGTGTTTACATTTGATGATAATAGTACAGAAGTACCTTTAGCTTCGGGAGTTGCTGTTTTGTAATCGGGCTCGCCATCAAACTTACCTTTATAAACTGCATACGCCAGGTTAAGCAACTCCGGGCGGGGCTTATTATATAGTGTGTAGCTTATATTACGAAACGCAACCGAACCATGATCGCCCTGTAAGCGTAACGGCCCGTTAGCCGCTTCCTGCTGACTAAGCGCACCGCGGGTAGGCCCTGACAGCTCAACGTTCTCCTGAATCTTGATCCCGTTTAGTTCAACCAGTAAAATACGGGCGTTTTCAATTTTCTTACCTGAGCCATCAAACTTTGGCGCCTGGAAAGCTATTTTAATATGCTGCCAAACACCGGGAGCACGCGTAACATTTTGCCTCGGGGCGTGCCCGTCAAAACCCTGCTGGCCTTCGGGACGAGTATCGTCCCAGCGCTCGTAAATGCCGCCGTTATCGCCCGCCTTCACGTCGGTCAATCCCCAGCTATCAGCCAGTTGAACTTCATATAAACCTTGCAGGTAAATTCCCGAATTTGAGCCGCGTGCCATCATGTAATCCATTTCCAGATCCATGTCGCCATGTTGCATTTGGGCAATCAGATCTTCGCCTTTGTTCTTATCTTCAGAAATATTAGCCAGCACGCCGGTACCTTTAACGGTACGGATAGCACCAGTTTTTTCAGGATCCATAAATACATCGCCCGCAATTTGCCAGCTTTTAGTGGGCTTAAAGGCAGAAAGATCAGTAAGCGGTAGCTTATTTTGTTGACTATTTGATTGTGCGTTCACTACCACCGGGCAGCAAATGCAAAATAAAACAGGCACGTTGAATAACATGCGTTTTAATTTATTCATTTGGGTTATAAAGGTTAAATGCAATCGATTGCTTTAAGATGCACATAAATTTGACACATTATAAAGTTGGCCTAATTTATTTAAAATGAATTGTATCATTTTAACCTTTGATAGTGTTATTTTAACAGGGTTAATGCCTTAAGCATTCAATTTATACCTTCTCATCCACCAGGAATATGGCGCTTATAAAAAGGCTTGGCATTATTAATGTTATTGGTAATAAAAAGTATATATTTGAGTTTACATCTACTAATTACAGCAAGGCAAAATGGTCAAATTATTCATTGGCGGGCATCCGCTAACTATGGATGAGCTGCAACTCGTTCAGCTCGTAAGTCCATACGGGCAGGTTGCTACCATAAAAATGGTACGCGACAGGCAAACAAGAAAATCAAAAGGATATTCATTTTTAGAAATTACAGATACAGAGGGTGCGGAACGCATAATGGAGGCGTTACAGGGAAAAGCATATGGTGATAAGGAATTAAAGATCAATATTGTACCGCCTGACGCTGAACCGGCAAAAAAAGTACAAAGGCCAGGCGGTTTCAGGGCACCTGCTTATCCCAGAGTTGATCGCCGGGGCTCATCATCCTACGGATCTCCGTCTAACGACGGTTCAAAACCGAGGAGGCCACGTAAACAATTTTAAACACATGACAGATAGCCGCGAAAAGCGGCTATTTTAGTATTCAACCGTAACATTAAAGCCTAAACCACCAACGCCTACTTTTTCCCAGCGCGCCTGGCTCGTTTCGCGCCATATAAAGGGGCCGCTCAAAAAGCTCGACGAAAACATCACCCCGCCCCTGGCCGACTGTATCCATTCCAGGCTCACAAAAAAGTCGTCGTCCACGTAAATATTGTAGGGTTCCAAATTAACATTTATCTGGTCGTCGCCATTATGCACTAAAACAAATATATTTTGCTGCTGCAAAATCTGATCGGGCAAACCGTTTTTAACGCTATAAAAGTTCAGTCGCATTTTAACCGAATCTGCCGGGCCGGATGATATAGAGGCATTAAAGCGTTTTAAATAAGTTGGCGCGCGCTTTATCTTAATTATGCGGCCTAACTCATGCCCCAACCTGCTACTGGAAAATCCGGAGTTTGATGACTTTGATTTTGTAGTATTCCCTAAAACCGCTGTTTTCCATTTTTTGGGCTTAACCGTTACTTCCTTCAGTTTGATATTATCCGACTCGAGCCTAATGGATTTGCCCTGATAATTGGATATAAAAGCTGACGAAATTAAAACTAACGGCTTGTAACCTATCATTGATATCTTAACGGTATCGTTAATGCTGCCTTTTAAATCGAGCTTATATTTGCCCTTATCATCGGTAACGGTACCTATTGAGTTACCAACTATACCTACATTAACATAAGGTAATGGCTGCCCTGTACCGGCATCCGTTACTATACCTTCAACAACCTGAGCGCTTGAAACACCATAACAAAAAATAAAGAGTAATAAGGTTAAGGTCCTTTTCATCAGATCATATATATGCTTAATGCAAACCTTTACGTTTCAATAAACCGCCAGTGGTATCTTCAATACTTTGTTGTACAATAAAAGCTTTCGGGTCAACCTCTAATATTACCTGCTTGATAGATGGCACTTCGAGCCGTGTGGCTACAGTAAATACAATGTCGCGGGTATCATTTATCTCCCCATCTTTACCATAACCGCTTTTGCCCTGGTAAATGGTAACGCCCCTGCCTAACTGATTGGTGATAATACGGCGTATTAATTCGCTTTTGGTTGAAATTACAGTGATGCCGGTATACTGCTCCAAACCATTCAATATAACATCGATCATTTTTGACGCGGCAAGGTATGTGAGAATGGAATAAAGTGCTGACTCAACGCCTAAGAACTTAGCCGCGGTAAGGAATATAACTACATTGAAGATCAGAATAACATCATTCACCTTTACTACCTGGGCCTTTTTGCTAACCAGCAGCGCGGCAATTTCGGTACCGTCCAGCACCGCACCGCCCCTGATGGCCAGGGCTATACCTACGCCGATAAACAAGCCGCCAAATACAGCGGTAAGTAATTTATCCGACGTCACGTCCGGCACGTTAATAAAAGCCAACGCTAACGAAAGGCCTGCGATAGCCGCCGTACTTTTTATGGCGAACAGCGTGCCCAGCTTATTGTAACCCAACCATAAAAAAGGTACGTTTATTACAAATATGAGTATAGCTATAGGTATGCCGAAAATGTTAGAAAGCAGCATGGAAATACCGGTTACACCGCCGTCAATAAAATGGCTGGAAAGCAAAAATCCTTTAAGTCCGAAGGTGGCTGATATAATACCGAGTAAGATCAGGATGGTATTGTTGATAATGGTCCTTTTGGAGAAGGTTGACATTTTCTTCATTCCCAAATATAACTTTTTTGAGCCTAAAAGCCATTCCTAAATTTTGCTACCTTTGTATTAAACTATTTGCTAAGCACTTATGAAAAAATTGTTTTTACTTGTTGCCGGCTTATTTATTGCCGCCGCAAGCTTCGCGCAGGACGAAATTACACCGGCTGCACCGGGCGTTACCTATGGCGATAAAGTTACAGCCGCTAATGCTATCCAGCTGAATGAATTAAATACAAAACTGGCCAAAGATTCGGTATATAAAGGTAAGATTACCGGAAAAGTAGTTGAAGTATGCAAAAAGAAAGGCTGTTTCATGACGTTGACACAACCAAGCGGCTCGCCGATTATGGTGCGCTTTACTGATTACGCCTTTTTTATGCCGCAAAACATAGTGGGTAAAACTGTAGTAGTTGAGGGCACCGCTACCGTGAAAACTGTGCCCGTGGAGCGCCTGCAACATTTTGCCGCCGACGCCGGTAAAAGCAAAGAAGAAATTGCAAAAATAACCAAACCCAAAAAGGACGTACAGATTATGGCTGATGGCGTATTGGTGATGGATTAAACATTTGTTTATTGTATAACAAAATGCCCAGTACACATGTGTGCCGGGCATTTTTGTTAACGAAGAACAAACTGAGCAGTATTTCGGCTTTGCTGTTCAAGCAACACTTCTTTTCCCTCAATATAGTTATTAATAGCATGCGGCTTATAATGCCTTAAAGTGATCAGGCTAAGCCCGTCGTTGTATTTTACTTTGAATGCCTGTTTTAAGCTATTGAGCAGATCCTCAAAACGTTCTGGTTTCAGGTCAATACATACCGAAAAGCTTAATGCAGAGGTTTGCAGCACATTGGCTTTCACGTGGTGCCTGGCAAAAATGGCGAAAATGCTACTCAGGTGATCCTCGGTAATAAAGGAATAATCTGTAGCTGAGATGGATATCAGTACCTGGTTTTGCTTTACAATTATCACCGGTTTAGTAAACACCGGCACCACCCCCTCTTTAATTACTGTTCCGGGTGCATCGGGCTGATT
Organism: Mucilaginibacter defluvii; assembly: GCF_039543225.1. Taxonomy (NCBI): domain Bacteria; kingdom Pseudomonadati; phylum Bacteroidota; class Sphingobacteriia; order Sphingobacteriales; family Sphingobacteriaceae; genus Mucilaginibacter; species Mucilaginibacter defluvii. The sequence goes on along the minus strand of NZ_BAABJI010000002.1, from coordinate 277,058 downwards.
GAATGATTTTACCAGCAAAGGTATATCCGCGTTTTGCAGCGGCTTTATGGTTTTAGGGTGGATAACGCTTGCACCATAGTAAGTCATCTCGATGGCTTCGTTATAGCTCAGTTCGTCAAACTTCACCGTATCGGCAAACAGCTTAGGATCGGCATTTAAAATCCCCGGAACATCTTTCCAGGTAGTTACTGATTCGGCTTTAAGGCATGACGCAAATATGGATGCCGTATAGTCAGACCCTTCACGACCTAAGGTAGTCGTAAAATTTTCGGATGTGCCGCCTAAAAAGCCCTGGGTAACAACTATGCTATTTTGCAGTAATTGCGGTAAGCCCTGCTCAATGGCTTCACAGGTCTTCGGCCAGTCAACAACACCTTCGCGGTAGGTATTATCCGTGTGTATGTAGCTGCGCACGTCAAGCCATTTACTGGCCAGTCCGGCGGTATTTAAATAAGCATTTACAATGCGGGTTGATACCAATTCTCCAATTGAAACTATTTGATCGTATATAAAATCGAAGTCGTCATGCGGCTCATCTTCTATCATCCAGTCAATCTCAACAAAGGTATTTTGTATATCGTCAAACACGGGGTGGCCGTGTTCAAACAAACTCTCCATAATGTTAAAATGATAGCTTTTGATATCCTCATAGATATCGTGCATATCGCTACGCTGCTCCACATAGGCACGGGTAAGATTTTCGAGCGCGTTAGTGGTTTTGCCCATTGCCGAAACAACAATAAGCAATTGCTGCTCGCGGTACTGTTTAACTATGTTGCCGAGGTTAATAATCCCCTCAGCATCTTTTACCGAAGCACCTCCGAATTTAAATACAAGCATTTATTATTTAACGTATTGTGTTATTACGGTATTAGGCCGTAACAGCTGTTTAATTTGCGTATATGGTATAACCAGTTCGGTTTGCCCGGCTGCGTAAGGTTTTATTTCGTATTGATTATATAAAAACCTTAACCCGATGGGCGTTACCAAAAAGTTTTTGTTCAGCGCGAATTTATCGTTCTCAAAAAAGTAATTGGTAGCCAATGATGCCGTATCACTTAATTTTTCATTAGTTCTGAATATTTTCTCGGCAACGGCATTTAGCTTGGCGCTGTAACCATCCACCAACAGATCGTCGAGCGTTAGGTCTTTATTGGTTTTGGTGTCCCAGTTGATAAAACCGGTTGTGGTACCGCCATGTGCCCCGCCCTGAAATATATATCCCGAAACTTCAATAGCCACCAGGTTCGAATCCTGATGTACAATATTGGCATGGCTATCCATTTCAAAATACATCTTGGTATCCGGGTTTTCCTTTTTAAACGTTTCGTAGTCGTTTAAAAAGCGTTTGGCATAAGCGTTAAGGTTGCTGTCCGGTTTTCCATCGTAGGCAAAAAGTAGCAATAGTTTACGCTGAACGCTATCGTTAAGCTTCGGCTGATCTTTAAATTCCGGATACTTAACCGTAAAGTGCGTGCAGGTACTGTCAGCTTTATCACCGCAATCAGCAGCCCGTTGAGAAATAGTTTTGTACTGGTAATTTAACGTGTCTTTGTAAATGGCATCTTTTTGTTCGATGTGCTCATCGCTCCATACACATGAGGCAAGTGATGCGCTAAAAAATGTAAAAACAGCAGCAAGGTAATATATTGTTCTCATGCCGATAATAACCTTAAAAACTAAGTAATTGTTCTTTACTTAGCGATGCATTCAACCAACCGGCTTCAATAGCGGCGTTGTATTTATTATAGAAGTTTATGGCCGGTTCGTTCCAGTCAAGCACCTGCCAGCTCATACCGTTAAAGCCCAGTTCCTGCGCTTCCTGCACTATGCGGTCAAACAAAAGCTTGCCCAGACCGCGGCCGCGCATGGTTTCAGTAACATAAAAATCTTCGAGGTACAGGCGACAGCCTTTCCAGGTTGAAAAGCGCACATAATAAAGCGCGAAACCAACAATAAGGCCATCCACTTCGGCAACAAATGCTTTCCATACGGGTTTGCTACCAAAGCCGGCCTCTTCCAGTTCCTGTAAGGTGATGGTTACCTCTTGTGGCGCCTTTTCATACAAAGCCAGCTCATTAACCAGCTCTAAAATACGGCGGCAATCATCCTTAACGGCAATGCGTAGGTGCATTTTCATACTGCTCTTAATTGTTTTTCCAGTGTTTAACTACCCGTGTACCAAAAACGGTGCTGCCCAGCCTGATAAGGTTACTGCCCTGCTCAATGGCAATCTTATAGTCTGACGACATGCCCATTGACAGTACATTGAAGCTTTCCTCCTTGCGGAAATAGCTTAACTTAACACCATCAAACAAAGTACGCAACTCGTAAAACTCTTCTTTAATTTGCTTTTCGCTATCGGTGTTGGTAGCAATTCCCATCAGGCCGCGTATACGAATGTTTTTCAATGCACTGAATTCCTCTGAATGCAGCAGCTCTATCAATTCATCATATTGCAGGCCAAACTTGGTTTCTTCATCAGCTATATATACTTGCAACAAACAATCTATTACGCGATCATTTTTCAACGCGTGTTTATTGATCTCCTGCAATAGTTTTAAACTATCAACCGCCTCAATCATGCTGATAAATGGCGCTATATACTTAACCTTATTGCTTTGCAGGTGGCCGATCAGGTGCCACTCAATATCTTTGGGCAATTGCTCATACTTTTCCACCAGCTCCTGCACGTTGTTTTCGCCAAACAAACGCTGCCCGGCATCATAGGCTTCCATAATATCTTCAACAGGTTTTGTTTTTGATACGGCCAGCAGCGCAACATTTATGGCATCTGTTTCGTTTTTTAAAGCGCGTATGTTATCTGCAATGCTCATTTTTATACGTAATTTTGTCAATTAAGCCGCTAAATTAAATAATGCGTAAATATATAATCCTGTTTTTTTCAGCTTTGACTGTTTTATGTTCGTGCGGTGATGATAAACCGGAAGGTATATTGAACGAAAAACAAATGGCCGATGTGCTTACCGACGTACACATAGCCAATGGCACCATGTTCAGCGTACCAGCCATACCTGATAGCTTATATAAATATGGCTTAGGCCGGTACATGCTGGTTTTTAAGCAGCACGGTACCGACTCGGCACAATTTACCCGAAGCTACAAGTATTATACTCGAGATGTGGAAAAACTGGTGGCTATTTATGATACAGTAAATAAAAAACTGCAAAAAAAATCCGACTCGCTTAACAAGATATTTATAAAACAGCAGCAGCAACCGCAAAAAATTAAGCCGCAAAACCCCAAACCGCCACAAATTGCCGATACTGCTAAACGAATAAAGAGATCGGTAGCAAAAGATACTTTAAACCGAATTTAAAAGGAATGCTATACCCTGATAACAGTGCTGATAAACTCGGGTTTAACGAGGTTAAGGAACTGATAAAAGCACATTGCCTGAGTACCATGGGCCGCCAGATGGTGGACAAGATACAGGTGATGAATAATTACGATAATATCCGTAAATTTTTAAGCCAGGCCGCGGAGTTTAAGGATATTCTGACAAATGACGCCGCCCTGCCGATACAGCATTTTTTTGATATAAAAACGCTGGCTAACAAAGCCCGTATTGAAGGCGCTTTTTTAAGCGAGGAAGAATTTTACCAGGTACAGGCATCGCTATCAACCGTGTTTGCCGTTATTGCTTACTTTAACGAGCGTGAAGGCCAATACCCTAATCTTGAAGCGTTATTTGAGCATTTGCCAATTGAGAAATCAATATTAAAAAAGATAGGGTTGGTAATTGATGAAAAGGGAAAGATAAGGCCAAACGCTTCGCGGGAGTTGCAGGATATCACCAGCTCGATAGCGAAAGCCGAGCAGGAAGCCCGCCGGAAAATTGACCAGATATTTAAAAGCGCCGCCGCCAATAACTGGACTGCCGACGGATCACTCACCGTGCGCGACGGGCGTTTGTGCATACCGCTGTTAGCCGAAAATAAGCGCAAGCTTAAAGGCTTTGTGCATGATGAGTCCGCATCCGGGCAAACCGTTTATATGGAGCCTGAAGAAGTATTCACGCTCAACAATCGCGTACGCGACCTGGAGTTTGAACGCCGCCGCGAGATCGTAAAAATACTTACGCAGCTAACTGATGATTTGCGCCCTTATGTGCCGCTCCTGCTATCTTATCACGGCCTGTTAACCAAGCTTGATTTTGTGCGGGCTAAGGCTTTATTTGCTATTGATATTGATGGATCGCTGCCTGAAGTTACCAATGATGCGTCAATAAAATTGGTTAACGCGCGCCACCCCTTGCTGTACCTCAGCTTTAAAAAGGAGCAGCGCACCGTTGTTCCGCTTAACGTGAGTATTGACGAGTCGTCGAGGGTGATTGTAGTATCAGGCCCCAACGCCGGTGGTAAATCAGTATGTATGAAAACCGTAGGCTTATTACTGATGATGGTGCAGGCTGGCTTGCTTATCCCTGCTGATGATACCAGCCGGATGGGTGTGTTTAAACAACTTTTTGTTGATATTGGCGACGACCAATCCATAGAAAGTGATTTGAGTACCTACAGCGCCCACCTTTCAAAAATGAAATACTTTGCCGAAAACGCAAACGGCAAAACCATGATACTGATAGACGAGTTTGGTACAGGTACCGATCCGCAATTTGGTGGCCCGATAGCTGAGGCCGTGCTCGAATCACTCAACCAGAAAAAGGTAAAGGGCATGGTTACTACCCATTATTCAAACCTGAAGATATTTGCCAGCAATACCGAGGGGTTAGAAAATGCATCGATGCTGTTCAATAACGTGGAGATGAAGCCGCTTTATATATTGGAAGTGGGTAAACCCGGTAGCTCCTACGCTTTTGAGATAGCGCAAAAAATAGGCCTGCCTCAACACGTACTTAATCTGGCTAAAAACAAAATTAGCGCGGGACAGAAAAAGGTAGACACTTTATTGGTTGACCTGGAACGAGAAAAGAAGGAAATTTACGATACCCGCATAAAACTGAACAGCCAGCAACAAAAAGTGAACACTTTGCTTGCGGAGAACGCAAAGTTGAAGGATTACCTGGAAGAGAATAAAAAGAACTTGATACGCGAGGCCAAGCAACAGGCGCAAAGCATCATCCTTAACGCGAACAAACTGGTTGAAAACACTATTGCCGAAATAAAAAGCAGCAATGCCGATAAGGAAAAAACCAAAGCCCTGCGCGATAATCTGAACGTTGAGCTTAAGAAAAACACGGTAAAAACCGAGCAGCCTAAACCTGCCGCTAATGCAGAAGAAATACAAAAAGGCGACTGGGTTAAGCTTACCGACTCTGACACAACAGGCCAGGTTATCGAGATCAATAAGGACAATGTGGTGATCGCTATCGGCGATTTACGTACGGTTGCCAAGCGAAAGCGTGTGCAGAAGGTATCGAGTTCCTCGGTTCCGAAAGAGGTTAGGCGAAGATCGGCTTCAAGCGTTGGCGATTATTCAAGCTTTAGTCCGGAGATAGACGTGCGCGGTATGCGCGGTGAAGAAGCACTTTATGCTATCGAGCGTATGCTTGACCGTGCCCTGATGATGAGCTTTAACAACATCAAGATATTGCATGGCAAAGGCGATGGTATACTGCGCAAACTGATACGCGACTATTTGAAAAAATACGACCAGGTGGATCGTATGGAAGACGAACATGCCGACCGTGGCGGAGACGGCATTACCTATGTGTATCTGAGGTAGAGAAACATCAAGCGCCATTGGCTTAATAGCGCTTGATGTTTTTTGTTATTAGTCAGCCAGATTAACTGTGCCTAAATCTTTCACGGCGTTGTTTTGCACTGAAACATTGTCAATAATAACTCCGTTATATGGCGATAACGGCACCACTTCTACGCGGTAATTTCCGGCTTGTAAGCCGGGCAAAAAGAAATTACCGTTATTGTCGGCAATTGCGCCAACTGTATCTGTTCCATTGATAGCGTAAACCCTTGGATAGGCAGACGCCGGCTGAACTACGCCCTTAATAGCGCCCGAAACCGCCACCGGTATGGCCCTGATTACCGGTTTTAAGTTATACTTACCGTTGCCGGTAACCACAATAGATTTAGCTGCATCAAAATCCAACAGCAACGTGTAGGCTATACCTGCGGTTATATCGTCCTGCACTTTCAATTTTACTCCTGATGACTGTCCGCTCGGTGTTTTCAGGTCATGAGATACGCCATCAACCACTACCCGATTACCGGTATCATATAACACCAGCCTGATCTCCTGTAAGCGCCCGGCGGGCACGTCCACTCCGGCTAAAACAGTATCTCGCCCGGCCCTGAAACGCAATATGTCTATAGGCCTTTCATTAAGATCAACCGTAGCGCGTCCGCCCGACGAAATGATAACCACTTGTTTTACATTCAAAATCAGCGCATCAAACAAACCGGGGGCATCGGTAAGTTTAACCGTAACCCTTGAGGTACCACTACCGTTATTCGAGCTGTCTTTTTTACATGACGCTGCTAACAACAATAGACCGGTGGCAAAAAATAAAGTTACCTTTTTCATAGTATTTAGTTTAACAATGCGGTATAAACAGCTGTTGAACTAAAAAGTTGACACCGGTGAAATAACGCTTTACAACTAAAAAGAGATTTTATTTAAATTCAGATTTGAAGTCGGCAAATTCTGCCTTATCTGTTGGCTCTCCTTTATAGTGTAAGCCAACACGCGGGCTCCTATCCCACTGCGGTAAATAACCTGTGGATAAGGTTTGCGTTAATGGCACCGCCAGCCAGCCTTTGCCATCGGCATTGTAATAAAATGTGCAGTTATGGTTAGCATCCGTTTTAATTTGCACACCAACGTTTTGCGGTTGGGCAACCTTTACGCCGCCGGCTTTCTCCCATTTCCCGTCGCGAACGCTCCAACATACTATGCTATCGCCTTTTATACCTATACCCAATGCGGCGTTGACATCGCCGTAATAAGCCAATCCTTTCAATTCGTTATTGCTGTTCACCACCGTTACCGATGCTTCAAAAACGGCCGAATATGGGCGGATAGCCAACACGATGCCCGTTTTATTGTCCTGTGTGATGGTACCGCTTAAACTTAGCTTACCATTGGCCTGGCTAATTTGTGGCATGGCATGCCTAAAATCCCATTGCCAATACTTGGCCGTAGCTGTACCTGCGAAGGTATCTGTTATTGACGGCGTTACAGCCGGCACATCAGACAAGGCTTTGAACGCCGGCCATCCTGACTTACTATCCCAATCAACCTGTGATACCAACCCTTCGCGGCCTGCAAAAACTGTATTTTCTTTACTGTAACCGTGGTGTATGTAATAGTATTTACCGGCGGCATCATTCACAAAAGTGCCGTGCCCCATACATTTCCATTTATCGTTTTGAAACAGCACCGGGTTGTTACTGTATAACTCGTAGGGCCCTTTAAAATTAGTGGAGCGCGCCACGCGTATATTGTAGCTGCAATCAATACCACAGCAGTTACCTGCCGAATAAAATATGTAATAATACTTTCCCCTCTTGAGTATGCTTTGCCCTTCAAGACCGATGCGCTCCGTATCTTTCAGCATGGAAAAAGGCTCACCTTCCAATTTTAAACCATCGGCAGATATTTTGCTTCCTAATATTTCGATAGGCCTGTCATCCAAACCATAAGCTTTAAAGGTGATGTAAAGCTGGTCTTTATCTTTAAATAAAAACGCGTCTATCACCTCTTTTCCAAAGCTCAATAATATCCCATGATCTTTGAATTCACGGTCTGGATATTTGGACGTAGCTACCCCAATGCAGGATATACCATCGGATTTACGGCGGGCCGTGTAATAAATATAATAGGTATCATTAATCTTATAATACTCAGGTGCCCAAAACGATCCGGAAATCCAGTCAGGTGTTTTATTAAACACATAGCCGGTAAGTTTCCAGTCCTTCAGGTTTTTTGATAGATAGATAGGATAATGCGGTGCCCATTCAGATGACGTAGCTACCGAATAATAGGTACTGCCTACCCGCAAAACGGATGGGTCGGCATAATCCCCGGGAATAGCTGCCGGTATTTGCGCTACTAACGAGGTGGCCGCGCATAGCGGCGCACAAAGCATTATAAATGCCTTTTTTAAGAAAGTATAGTTCATCAGCAAATTGGTTAAATGCTATTGTATTCACCAAAAATAACATTAACCCGCACTAATACGCAATAACATTAAAAAAACAAGGGGAGGCTTGCGGCCTCCCCCTTTTCAACTAAACTATTTAACTGATGGTTACTCCCAACCGCCGCCTAAAGCCTGATATATGTTTATACGGGCATTTATTTGCTGCTTCTTGGTTTCAATAAGTTCAAATTTTGCTTCGAGCGCATCGCGTTGGGTTAACAACACTTCCATATAATCGGCCCGGGTTGATTTAAACAAGTCGTTAGAAATGTTTACCGATTGCGCCAACGCCTGCACCTGTTTTGATTTAAGCGTGTAGCTTTTTTCCAGATTATCCATTTTTGATAGCTGATTGGCAACTTCGATGTAAGCGTTTAACACCGTGCGCTCATAATCATAAACCGCCTGTATTTGCTTGGCATTGGCATTAACGTATTCTGCTTTAATGGCATTCCTGTTAACTAATGGCGCCATAATATCGCCGCCTATGGAGTAAAGCAATGATTCCGGCGTATTTAGTAAAAACGACGGATTGAACGCCTGGTAACCGATGGATGCCGAGATATCCAATGACGGATAAAACCTTGCTTTGGCCGATTTTACATCAAGCTTTGCGGCGGCAATGTTCAGCTCTGCCTGACGTATATCCGGCCGGTTAATCAGTAGTTGCGATGGCAAACCCGCTTGTACAGCTAACGGCGGCAGCTTTTCAAAGCCTTCGCTGCTGCGCGCTATAGGTTGCGGGTAACGGCCCAGCAAAAAATTAATACGGTTTTGCGTTTCAACAATCTGCTGCTGAATGTCATACTGCAAACTTTGGGTACTAAGCACCTGCGCCTCAAAGCGACGAACAGCCAGCTCTGTAACACGCGCGGCCTCCTTTTGCAACCGCACAATTTTAAGCGCGTTTTGCTGTATGGCGATGTTTTGCTTTACTATACTTAGTTGATTATCAAGCGCCAGTAACTCGTAATATGAATCAGCTATTTCGGTAATTAAATGGGTAACCATAAAATTACGGCCTTCAACTGATGCCAGGTAGCGTGACACTGCCGCCTTTTTGGCGTTGCGTAGCTTATGCCAGACGTCAACCTCCCATGTAGCATAGGCTGCTACCAAGTAGTCAGGCAGCGGATCGGGCATTTCCTTCCCGGGTTTTATTTCGGTTGTGGCTTCGGATGCACCGCGACTGGTGTAACGCGCTACCTTATCTAAACCCGCGCCTGCTTTAACACCTACAAATGGCAGGTATTCACCTTTACGGGCCTTGATCTCGTTACGGCTCATCTCAATCTCCTGCATGGTGATGTTCAGCTCCTGATTGTTTTTAAGCGCCGTATCGATCAAATTTTTCAGGTACTGATCCTGGAAAAAATCGCGCCATACCACCTTTGCTGTATTGGTAGTATCAGTAATGCTATCGGTGCCAAAAGCTGTAGGCACATTTTTATTAGCCGTGCTTTCGGCCAGGGGCGGTATGCGGCAGGCAGCGTAAATTAACGACAGGCCGGCAATACCTATATATCTGTATATTTTGCGTCGGTTACTCATGTTGATCATTGTTTACTGGTGCTGATTGCTCTTTCTTAAACTTTAAAAACCACTTCTTCTTTTTGCGTTTTGAGTAGGTAAAGTCCTCGCTAAGCGGCACTTCATCCTCATCCCGTATAAGCTTACGGCCTGCGGCTATGCTACCAAAAACGTAGTACAGGCCCGGCACCAGTATTACGCCGAACACGGTTCCTAAAAGCATCCCCCCCGCTGATGAGGCGCCAATGGTACGGTTACCCAAGGCACCCGGGCCGGTAGCGAACAACAGCGGTATCAAACCGGCAATAAATGCGAAGGATGTCATCAATATCGGGCGGAAACGAACTTTGGCACCTTCAATAGCTGCTTCGAGTACGGTGGCGCCCTGCTCGTGTTTCTGGGCAGCGAACTCTACTATCAATACTGCGTTTTTACCCAGCAAACCAACAAGCATTACCAAACCTACCTGGGCATATATATCGTTGGAAAGGCCCATGATCTTGAGCAGCATGAATGCCCCGAACACTCCGACCGGCAAAGAGAGGATAACTGAAAACGGAATAATAAAGCTCTCGTACTGAGCAGCCAATACGAAGTATACGAATATCAATACCACCAGGAAGATGTACAGCGCCTCGTTACCACGGCCAACCTCATCCTTTGAAAGACCGATCCAGTCGACACCGTAACCGCGTGGCAGCGTTTGGGCTACTTCTTCAATAGCTTTAATGGCCTCGCCGCTGCTATAGCCTGCAGCCGGCGCACCGTTTATGGCCGATGCGGTGTACATATTGAACCTCGTGATCTCGTTCAAGCCCTGCTTTTTAACAATGCGCATAAAGGCTGAATATGGCACCATCTCGTCGCGGTCGTTTTTTACATATAGTTTTAGTACGTCTTCAGGCAATGCCCGGTATTCAGGCAATGCCTGTACGTAGACCTTAAAGAAGTTACCAAATCGAACAAAGCCCTGTTCATAAGTACTACCTATCAGGATGGACAGGTTATTCATAGCCTTTTCAATGCTTACACCCTTTTGCATGGCGGCCTTATTGTCTATCTCCAGCTCATATTGCGGGTAGTTGGCCGCAAAGAAGGTAAACAGACCGGTAAGCTCCTTGCGTTTGCGCAGGGCAGCCATAAATTCATCGTTCACTTTGCCGAAGGCTTTGTAATCTGATGAGTTGGTTTGATCGAGCAAACGCAGTGAGAAACCACCCGCCGCGCCATAACCCGGTACTGCTGGCGGTTCAAAAAACTCGATGGTTGCGCCGGGTATTACTCTTGCCTTTTCTTCCAGTTCCTCGATGATCTCCTTAGCGTTGTGTTCACGGTCCGACCAATCTTTCAGGTTGATCAAACAGGTACCCGCGTTTGAACCACGTCCCTCGGTAAGCACCTCATACCCGGCCAGCGCCGATACCGATTGTACGCCTTCAACGTGCTCCGCGATTTTTTGCAGCTGTTGCGATACGTCATTAGTACGCTCCAACGTTGAGCCCGGAGGGGTTTGGATGATAGCGTATATCTGGCCCTGATCTTCATTCGGGATAAAGCCTGATGGTAAACTTACTGATAGCAGCCAGGTACCCCCGCAAAACGCGATCAGCAAGCCAAAAGTTACTACCCGACGGCCGACTATACGGCGTAATAAATTGGTGTAACTGCCGGTAACCTTATCAAACCAGGCATTAAAAGCATCAATCATCCTGTTTATAGGTGTACGCTTGCAGGGTTGCCCGTGCGTATTCCTTAAGATTATAGCACATAAAACCGGCGTAAGCGTTAAAGCTACCAACCCCGAAATAACAATTGACGTTGCCATGGTGATAGAGAACTGGCGGTAGAAAATACCCACAGGCCCTGTCATAAAAGCAACCGGTACAAACACAGCTGTCATCAAAAAGGTAATGGCTATGATGGCTCCGCTGATTTCCTGCAATACCTGCTTGGTGGCCTTGAAAGGCGACAGGTGCTCCTCGTGCATCTTGGTGTGTACTGCCTCAACCACCACAATGGCGTTATCCACCACAATACCAATGGCTAACACCAACGCGAAGAGCGTGATCAGGTTGATGGTGAGCCCGAATAGCTGCATAAAAAAGAAAGCCCCGATAAGCGATACCGGCACCGCAAGGGTTGGTATGAGCGTTGAGCGCCAGTCGCCCAAAAAGATAAATACCACAATGGCCACCAGTATGAATGCCTCAACCAGGGTGTGAATTACCTTTTCCATTGACGCGTCGAGGAAGCTGGATACGTCATAGCTGATCTGGTAGTCCATCCCCGGAGGAAATGATGATTTCTTGATCTCCTCTAGCTTTTCCTTTACTTCCTTAATTACATCGCTGGCGTTACTGCCGTAGGTTTGCTTAAGGGTGATAGCCGCTGAAGGATGGCCATCCATATTAGAATAGATATCGTAAAACTCACTACCCAGCTCTACTTCAGCTACATCTTTCAGGTAAAGCAACTCCCCCTCTTTGTTGGCACGGATAATAACATTTTTATATTCTTCGGGCTGATTGTAGCGGCCTTTGTAAGTTAGTACATACTCAAGCGATTGTGAGCGCTTACCGGTACTTTGCCCCAGCCTGCCCGGCGAACCGATAACACTCTGCTGTGCAAGGGCTTCCATCACTTCATCTGTTGAAATATTGTAGGCTCGCATACGGTCAGGTTTTAACCAGATACGCATGGCATACTGGCGGCTACCTAATATTTTTGCGCTACCTACACCCTTTAAACGGCTCAGCTCGTTGATTATATTTACCCCGGCAAAGTTGTACAGAAAGTTCTCGTTCGCTTTTGGATCCTTACTATATAGGTTAACATACATCAGCATGTTTGGCGAGGTATAGCTCACTACCAAGCCTTCGCGTTGTACCAGCTCGGGCAGCCTGTTAGTTACCTGTTCGATACGGTTTTTCACGTTTACAACAGCCTGGTTAGGGTCAACACCCAAATCAAATACCACCTGGATGGTAGCCTCGCCCGCACTGGTAGCGTCAGACGTCATGTACTTCATGCCAGGCGCGCCGTTGATGGCTTTTTCCATCGGGATGAGTACGGAGTTAACCAATACATCGGCACTGGCACCGGGATAAGCTACGTTTACCACAACCATTGGCGGCGCAATGGACGGGAACTGCGACACGGGGAGCGTTTCGATAGCGATGGCCCCCATGAACATGATGACCAGCGACAGCACGATGGCCAGCACCGGTCTTTGAATGAATTTATTAAACATCTTTCTCTCTTAGTTTTAGATTGTGAACTATTCTGACGGTAATCTTAACTGAGGGATGATAGACTTGAGGTTTTGATAGTTATAAACTATTTTATCGTTGTTTTTTACTTTACGTAAGCCTTCAAGCAATATCTTATCATTAGCGGTAAGGCCTGCTCTAACCTCATACAGATCGTTCATCTCGGCACCTATCTCAATTTCCCGGGCCTGTACACGGTTATCTTTATCAACCACGTATACATACTTTTTATCAAGCACTTCAAAAGTTGCCTTTTGCGGGATGATCAGCGCGTTTTTAAGCGGTACCTTGATCTGCACATTGCCGGTTTCGCCGTGCCTCAACAAGCCCTGCGGGTTTGGGAATGTAGCGCGGAAAGGGATGTTACCTGTTTCGTTATCAAAATCGGCCTCAATGGTTTCAACCTTGCCTGGGTAGTTAAACACTTTGTGGTTAGCCATCAGCAGGTTCACCTGTGAATTATCTTTATTGGCCTGGGTTTGGTAATCCAGATATTCAGCCTCGGGCACGTTGAAGTAAACCCACATCTGGCTGTTATCGGCAAGGGTGGTAATTAAATCACCTTCATCAATAAGACTGCCCAACCTGGCCTGCAGGCGGTCAATAATACCATCAAACGGCGCGCGTATCTCGGTAAACTGTAAGTGCGCTTTACTCAAAGCCAGTTCGGCTTTAGCTTTGCGCAGTTTGGCTTTGGCCATGGCCAGTTCATTGGGCGCAACTACGTTACTGTCGGCAAGCCTTTTGGTGTTACGGTATTCTATCTCGGTAAAATTTACTTCGGCAGCGGCTTTATCCTGCTCGGCACCATAAATTTTAGGCATTATCTTAAACAGCAACTGACCTTTTTTAACATGCTGACCTTCGTCAACATAGCTACCTTCAAGGTAACCTTTCTCTTGAGCACGTAATTCAATGTGGCGGATGGAGCGTACTTGGCCTACATAGCTGTTCACTACTGTGGTATCCATTTTTAGCGGACTGGTAACCAGTAATTTTTCTTCTGTTTCCTTTTTTTCATTGTGGGATTTGCAGCTTGCATAGCACAACAAGGCGCACAAACCCATAAGCATGAGTTTCATCTTCATGATAATTCGTTGTTAAACGGGTGTGATTTTTTATGTTGAATTTGGAGTTGATTAATAGCAACCGGGGAAGCGCTTTAACTGCACACGACGATACACACAGCGCCTAAAAAGCAGCTAAACGCAATAATTTGTAAGTGAAAATGGCAGCGGATACCTGCCTGAAAGAATAAAAATCAGATACGGAATACCTTAAGGCTAAGGTATATTTTGTGGACAGCAGAAATTAACGGGTAAACGGTAGTATGCAAAGGTTTATCTGCATACCTGAAATAATTACCGTAAAAATAGAATTGAAAAGCTGCGGAAAGAAAATCTACATGATCGGTAAGCCGGTTATGCGTTAACGATTCGTCAATCTCCTCGTCGGCTTCAACTATGTATATCTTGTGATTATCGCTTTGCTTATGCCGGTTGGCCAGTTTAGCCTGTATGGCATTTGGCGTTCGGTCTGCAAGCGCCGTTTGGTGGTGATGATAATTACCGCTAATGGGGTTGTTGTCATGACGGTTGTTTACTGTACCCGCGTGAACAGCATCGTGCCCAAAGGACACCATGAACGTAAGCGACAGAAATAACCTAAATAACCACCTCATTGTCGGGGCCAAATGTAAATAAAAAAGTGAAACGCAAGTATAGGTTGCGGATAAACAAGGCCGCATTGTTCAAATACTCTAACTATAACTCAATAATAATTATAATATTTTTAACGATATACACTTTTTGTTAAAAATTCCACTAAAGCAACAACCTATAAAGCAGATTCATAGTGGGACTTTTACAGGAAGCAAACAAAATTTTTACATATACCCTGACGGCTTTCAATCGGCTTAAACTATATTTTCTAAATATTTATAGCCGCTGCCAGTATTCAGTAGCAGCACCCGTTCACCCGGTTTTACCCATCCCGATGCACTTAGTTTTTTAAACGCGACCCACAAAGCCGCGCCTTCCGGCGCTATCAGCATGCCTTCAGTATTGGCTATATGTTTAACGGCGGCGTTCATTTCAGCATCATCAATTGCGATGGCGTTTCCATTACTTTCATACAAAGCTTTCAGTATCTGCTTGTCGGCGTAAGGTTTGGGTACGCGCAATCCGTTGGCTATGGTAAAGCCTGCATCTTTAAATTCCGAAGTTAAATCACCATTGTGAAAAGCCGTAACAATACCATCACAACTAATTGACTGGACGGCTACCATACGCGGCCGCTCCTTACCTATCCAGCCCAACTGCTCCAGCTCTTTAAACGCTTTCCATATACCGATCAAACCGGTACCGCCGCCTGTTGGATAAAAAATAACATCAGGCAGTTGCCAGTTAAATTGCTCGGCGATTTCATAACCCATTGTCTTTTTACCTTCAAGCCGATAAGGTTCTTTTAAGGTTGATACCTGGAACCAGCCGTTTTGTAATGCATGGTCGTTCGCAAGCTTGCCGCAATCGGCAATATTACCATCCACTTCAACCAGGTCTGCGCCGTACAGGCGGCATTCATCTTTAAATACTTTAGGCGTAAGCTGCGGCATGTATACCGAAGCTCTGATGCCCGCTCGTGCACAATAGGCAGCAAGCGCACCACCCGCATTGCCGGCGGTTGGCGTTACAATATGCGCTATACCTAACTCCTTCGCTTTTGATACCGCCATGCCGATACCCCGCGCCTTAAACGATCCCGTAGGATTACCTGATTCGTCCTTCCAGAACACTTGATTATTTAATGCTTCTATACTCAATCCGGCAAGCGTAAGCAGAGGTGTAAAGCCTTCTCCCAGCGACACAACGTTACTTGGATCAGCAACCGGCAAAAACTCATGGTAGCGCCACATGCTGGCCGGGCGGCCTGCCAGAAATTGTTCGCGGTTTAACCCGGTAGGCAGGTCATATTCAGCAAATAAAGTTGACCGGCAATCAGCATTTTCACACACGGTGTTTACATTAGCCGCATTGTGCACTAAGCCACATTGCGGGCAACGAAGATGTTTTAACCACGAGAATTTGTTGTTGTAAGGATACGCTGATGCCATATAGTTTTTTTAACGGACGGGCAAATTACGTATTCGTAAACCAGATGTGAGCTAAACTTTGTTATTTTTGCATTGCATCAGATGAAAAAGCAAATTTTTACCAGCCCGGTTACACCACCTTGATCCATACCCTTGCCAGATCGGAAAAAGTCTCTAAATAACGACAAGCTGTTAAAACTACTCGTTGGCTACGCATTGATGTATTTCGTAATGATCCATCCCTATCTTTTAAACTATCCCATAAGATTAATCACGTTCGCTGTATTAAACATAATCGGCGTTCATAATAAAGCACTAACTATACGATGAGCAAAACCTACAATCGCTTATTTGATTTCTCGCAAAAGGTAAACTACAAAAATGAAATCTTCGCCGGGTTGACCGTCGCCATGACGATGATGCCCGAATCTCTATCATTTGCCATACTGGCGGGCTTTCCGCCGCTGGTGGGTTTATACGCGGCGTTCATCATGGGTTTGGTTACCTCTATATTCGGCGGGCGCCCCGGGCTTATCTCTGGCGGAGCGGGCGCTACCGTTGTAGTTTTGATAGCGCTGATGAAAAGCAATGGAATTGAATACGTTTTTGCGGCGGTAGCGCTGGCCGGCACTATCCAGATATTGGTTGGCGTATTTAAACTGGGCAAATTTGTGCGGCTTGTGCCGCAACCGGTAATGTACGGGTTTGTTAACGGCCTGGCAATTATCATTTTTATGGCTCAGCTTAACCAGTTCAAAACCATAATAAATGGTCAGGAAACCTGGCTAAGCGGAACTCCGCTATTGATAATGGGCGCTTTGGTAGCACTTACTATTGCCATTGTATTCATCTTTCCGCGGATAACTAAAGCGTTTCCGCCAAGTTTAGTTGCCATTATAGTGGTATTTGCCATAGTTCTTGGCTTTGGCATCGAAACCAAAACGGTTAAGGATATTGCTTCAGTAAGCGGCGGCTTCCCTCCGTTTCACATTCCGGCAGTACCATTGAATTGGGGCACACTGAAGATCATTTTTCCGTACGCGCTCATCATGGCGGGTGTTGGCTTAACCGAAGGCTTGCTTACACTTAACCTGGTTGATGAAATTACGGCAACCCGTGGCAACAGCAACCGCGAGTGTATAGCACAAGGCAGCGCCAACATACTGAATGGCTTTTTCTTTGGAATGGGTGGCTGCCCCATGATCGCCCAAACATTGGTTAACCTTACCGCCGGGGCAAGGGCAAGGCTGTCAGGCATAATTGCCTCCTTAACCATATTAATGATCATTTTATTTGGTGCTCCGGTTATTGAAAAACTGCCTATGGCTGCGCTTACCGGTGTAATGATCATGGTTGCCATCGGAACCTTTGAATGGGTGAGCCTGCGTATCATCAACAAAATGCCCCGGCAGGATATTTTTGTGGGCATACTGGTGGCGGTGATCACGGTATGGTTGCATAACCTGGCCCTGGCTGTTTTAATTGGCGTAATTATATCGGCGCTGGTATTTGCCTGGGAAAGCGCCAAACGCATCCGTGCTCGCAAATATGTTGATGAAGCAGGTGTGAAACATTATGAGATATATGGTCCGCTGTTTTTTGGCTCGGTAACGGCGTTTACGGAGAAGTTTGATGTTGATAGCGATCCCACAAAAGTAATAATAGACTTTAAGGACAGCCGCGTGGCTGACATGTCGGGCATCGAAGCATTAAACAAACTTACCGATCGTTACAAAAAAGCAGGAAAAACGCTTCACCTAAAACATTTAAGTGATGACTGCCGCACATTATTACGAAATGCCGAAGATGTGATTGAGGTAAATATTATGGAAGATCCGGCTTATCATGTTGCTGTAGAAGGTAAGTAAGCTGGGCATTGCGCTTATTATTTTACAAAGTAGGCAACCGCCAGTTTTTTCTATAGGCTATAATACGAACCATGCAAATAACGATAATGGCTGCCACCTGTGCCCATTCCTCGTTAATATAAGGTATCATCAAAAAATACAGCAAGCCGCCTACTATACAGGGCGTAGCATATAAATCAGCATGAAAAAGTGCCGGTATATGGTTAAGCAGTAAATCGCGTATTACACCGCCAAAGCAACCGGTAATGGTGCCAAGCGTTATGCAGATGCCCGGCTTCAAGTCGATTGCCAAACCCTTTTTTATACCTATTATTGTAAACAACCCCAACCCGAGGGCATCAAACAACAGCAGTGTTTTTTGCAGGTTTACTATCCGGTTTCGAAAAAGCATGGTAACGATAGCCGTACCCAGTATAATGAGCAACGTGTTTATATCCTTCATCCAGGCAACGGGTGTAGCGCCTATCAAAATATCCCGCACAGTCCCGCCGCCTATAGCCGTTACAAAGGCTATGATGGTAACACCAAATACATCCAGCTTTTTATCCATAGCGGCAAATACACCCGATATAGCGAAAGCGATTGTACCCAGTATTTCAATAATGTGCGAAAAAGTAGAAAGCGATATATTCATCTTAACCCGAAGCCAAAAATAGCACAAAAGCCGGTTGAAGCCTAACGTTAGCGGATGAACTTAAGTCATGCCCCTTCTTGCGATGGGCCTGTTGATTTAGTTTGCTCTCTGGCCGTTTTGCTGGTTGTTTTTTTCGGCACTCATCTTACGTACAAACGCCACATCTGCCGCTGTAACTATTTCGGGCGTATTATTAAAGTTCGATTTAACGTAGTTGAGCACTTCTGCTATCTGTGCATCATTCAAAAAGCTGCCGTGTGCGGGCATTACCTCGTTATAAGGCAGGCCTTTTACAGTGATAGGGCCTTTTAGCCCGTTCAACACCACGCTAATCAGCCTGAACTTGTCAACGTTCACCCATTCTGACTGTTCAAGCGGCGGAAACCTATTGCCATCTCCTTTACCATCGCGCTGGTGGCAAGCTACGCAATAGGTATTGTAAATCTGGGAGTTTTTAGGTAGGTTTTTAAAAAGATTATCCTTTATCTCGTCCGGAGTTTTTATGTTGGATGCTGTTTGTTTGCGTTTAAGCATGCCCGCTAACTGCGGCGCACCAAACTGCTTTTTATCGCCGGTATAGATAACCCGCCATATACGCCCTTTTTCAGTATCGGCTATATAAAGGGAACCATCCGGCCCTTCAGCTAAACCCATAGGCCTGTATTTGGCATCCCGCACACTGATAATCGGGTCAACTCCTGCAAAACCGTCGGCAAACACTTCCCAATCGCCGGAAGGCATACCGTTTTTAAACGGCACAAACGCAACAATATAACCGGCCTGTGGATAAGGCGCGCGGTTGGTAGCGCCATGAAATGCTATAAAAGCGCCATTCTTATACCGTTCCGGGAATTGTTTGCCTTTGTAAAACAACAAATCATTAGGGGCGAAATGCGCAGGGAAGCCGATCAGTGGTTTTTGCAGCTTTGCACCATTGCCCTCTTTTATTTTATCGCCGCCAAACTCGGGGTTGAGCAGCTTCTTGCCTTTTATCTGGTCATAATAATAATAAGGCCAGCCACCGTCAAGCCCTTCATTAACCTTAAAAAATTCTTCGGCGGGCAGCATGGCGCTTTCCCACGGCGAATAAATATACGGCCACAGCAGCCTGAAGTCGTCGCGCCCGTGGTTAACGGTATACAGGGCTTTACTTTTGGGATCCCAATCCAATGCTACAATACTTCGCAGGCCGGTTGCATAACGGGTTCCGTCGGTTTGTTTCTGGTTCAGCTTATCGGCGTCAAAACGCCATATACCGCCATGATCTTTAAGCAATGGGTTTCCCTGTTCAGGCGAGAAAGGGTCACCTATACCCTTTGAGCCCGGCACCCGGTTTTTCTCCTGCCCGGCGTTTGAGCCGGCCCCCCAACCTACGTAAATATGCCCCTTGTCATCAAACGCTATCGGTTTTGTTTGATGCTCATGATAAGGAGGAACATCGGCAACAATAGTATCCAATTGCTCATCGGGCAGTAACGCTTTACCGTTAAGCTTCATGCGGTATACCACCAGCTCCGAACTAAAGTACAGATAACCGTTGTAGATACGCATGGCCGTACCATACGAACGACCCTCGTATTTACCGAAAGACTGAATAACATCCATACGGCCATCGTTATTGGTGTCACGCAGGGCGATATTGCCAAAACCATCATTGTAATTAGGAAAACGCGCCTTGACATAAATATCTCCCTGATCGCTTACCGCAATATGCCTTACGCGACCTTTCAGGCTATCAACCACCACCAGAGCACGAAAGCCGCCAGGCAGATACAAACCACCATTATCCGGATCGGGGTTGGGTAATTTAGTATCGCTATTATACCAGGTAAAAGCGCTTAGTATAAACGAAATGCCGGCGCCTATCACTTTTAAATAACGGCGGTTGAAAAAATTCAGACAAGCTAATGCCCCTGAGGTTGGTTTGTGGTGGCTCATGTATTGGTTATGTATTGCGTTAACAGTCCGGCCTTTTTATTGAAACGGAATATTTAAGTGGACGACAGGTATCAGCATCAATTAAAGGCAGAATATGGAAACGGATTATATTAAAGACACACGAAAGTTACCAGTAGACTAATGATCTGCAAAAAGGTACAATTTTTTTTGTTTATATAATTTAACTAAATTATTCAATCGATTACCCATGACAGCACTTAAGTGTTATACCATTTTTAAAACTGGTATATAAACGTAAGCCAATGTTTTAAAACTGATTTTTATAACATATATTGGTAAATTGAATATGCACACCAAAAGCTTACAGCATGCTAACGATCAGGAATTGCTTTTTTTGCTTACGCAGGGAAGCAAAGCCGCCTTTGACGCGCTGTATGATAAGTATTGGAAAAAAGTGTATAACGCGGCATTTAAACGGTTGAACGATACCGAATACGCGCAGGACATAGCGCAGGATGTATTTATACAGTTATGGACGCGCGCCACCACGGCCCCTATTGATAATCTGCCTGCTTACCTCAATGTTGCGGCGCGCAACGGTGTGTTTAAGCACATGGAAAAGCAAAGCCGTTTTGCCGATCTGCCTGAAGCCCCTGTTCACCTGGAAGGTATTGATAAAGCCGATGAAAAAGTTCTTTTTGCAGAATTTTATACGGCTTTTTATAAATTGATTGACTCTTTACCTGCCCAGCAACGTTTAATTTTTAAAATGCGCTTTGAGGAAGACCTATCCACTGCCGAAATTGCCGAAAAACTACAGATTGCCCCCAAAACAGTGCGCAACCAAATCGGCAAAGCGCTCACTACTGTCAGGTCATCATTGCTTATTATGCAAATTTTAATTTATTGTTGCCATCAGCGATAGAAAAACAACGATTTATCGCTTATATTTTAAAAACGACAATCATTATTATCATTTATTAAAATTTTTGTAAAAAAATTTTAAATCAGCGTGGGCTATTTCCTTTTTTTTAACTCATGTATATATAACCAATGTTAATGAACGATCTGGATAAACGATATTTTGCCGATCTGCTAAAAAGGTATCGAAACGGAAAAGCTACCGAAGAGGAAAAAAACTTCCTGGTGGCTTACTATAATGTTTTTGATATTAACGAAGATGCTGTTGACGAAACAGATAATACCGACGCTATTAAGCGCAGGCTAAAATTACGCATTGATGGGCAGATAGGTTTTAACAAAACGAACCATTATAAATCGGTATGGTTAAGGTACGCTGCCGCGGCTGTTATTTTAATCGGCATAATGGCCGGCGGCTATACCTTTTTCAGCCGTAAACATAAAGCACAACAACTGGCAACTGTTAGTGATGTAGCGCCGGGAAGCAACAAGGCTGTGCTAACGCTGGGCAACGGGCAGCGCATTGTGCTGGACGACTCGGGCAAGGGTGAAATTGCGCGGCAAGCCGGTATCAGCATTACCAAAACAGCCAACGGGCAAATTATCTATAAAACAGAAAGCAGCGCCAGTAGCCTGGAACAGCCTGCCGTACAAAATACGGTAAGCACACCTAAGGGCGGGCAATACACCGTAATTCTGCCGGATGGAACCCGCGTATTTTTAAACGCGGCATCAACCATTACCTATCCCTCACACTTTGCCGGGAACCAACGACTGGTTAAACTTAACGGTGAGGCCTATTTTGAAGTGGCCAAAAATAAGGTAATGCCTTTCCGGGTAATATCAAACAATCAGGTGGTTGAAGTATTGGGTACCCATTTTAACATTAATGCCTATACGGACGAAGGCTCGATTAAAACTACCCTGCTCGAAGGTTCGGTAAAAGTAACAAGCGGTATATCATCCGTAACGATCAAGCCAGGACAGCAAGCAGTTGTAAATAATAATACCCTGAGCAGCAAACAGGTAGACCTTGACGAGGAAACAGCCTGGAAAAACGGTGTATTCGCTTTTGAAGATGCCGACCTGCGCTCGGTCATGCGCCAGGTATCGCGCTGGTATGATGTGGATGTTGTTTATGATGACAGCCTGCCCGATGATAAATTTTACGGTGAGATCTCACGCAACAGCAAACTATCGGAAGTATTTAAGATACTGGAACTTAACAATTTTAAATTCACACTGAAGGGCAAAACGGTAACGGTATCGTACGCGCCTAAAGCATTATAACTAAACCCCGCATTAATTAATTAACTAAACAATTCATTAACCCCTAAACGCTAAAGAATGGAGATATTGCTACAAAAGCCACATTAACTACAGTACATGACATGAAAAAGCCGGAAGCCTCTCACCGCTCCCGGCTATAAAAAGGTCAGCAGCAATGGTTTACTACAAGCTGCTTTTATTAACCCTATTCTATTCAAAAGTATGAAATTAAAATTTCTTTACAACGCCGTATTGCCCATACGGCAGGTAAAGTATAAACTGTTATTAGTGATGAAACTCACTGGCATATTGCTGCTTGTGGCCAGTTTGCACCTGTCGGCAGCTACTTTTTCGCAAACGGTAACTATATCGAGGCAAAACGCCACGCTCGAAACCGTATTTAAGGACATAAAGAAACAAACGGGCTATTTGTTTTTCTATAACGGAAAAATAAATACCAAGGGACAGCGCCTTGATGTTGAACTTAAAAATGTAACCCTTGACGAGGCTTTGGGTTACTGCCTATCGCGCTATAACCTTACTTATACCATTGTTGATAAAACCATA
Organism: Mucilaginibacter defluvii; assembly: GCF_039543225.1. NCBI lineage: Bacteria > Pseudomonadati > Bacteroidota > Sphingobacteriia > Sphingobacteriales > Sphingobacteriaceae > Mucilaginibacter > Mucilaginibacter defluvii. Next base: position 253,867 of record NZ_BAABJI010000002.1, on the reverse strand, counting down.
GTAGTACGCAACAAAGCGCCGGAAGCCCCGGCCAGCGAGATGGTATCAATGCCGGTTAAATTTCAGCTGAGCGGTAAGGTAATAGCCGCAGACAGCAAGGAGCCATTACCGGGGGTTAACATTGTAGTTAAAAGCAATAATGCAGCCTGGGCTCAAAGCAACAACAAAGGTGAATTTAAGCTGATGGTTGATGCCGGCGACGTGCTTGTGTTTACCTACATAGGTTTTAAAACCAAAGAGGTAAAGGTAACCGACGCTAAAGCACTGACCGTTATGCTCGAAACGCAGGTTAACGCCATGAGCGATGTGGTTGTTACCGGCTATCAAACACTAAAGAAAGATACTTATACGGGTAATGCCGTTACCATTACGGGTGATGACCTGCGAAAATTCAACTCGCAAAACGTGTTGAAGGGCGTTGCTGCGTCCGATCCATCATTCCGCATACTGGAGAACAACCTTGCCGGATCGAACCCGAATAACCTGCCGAGGATTAACATCCGCGGAGCGACTGCGCTTCCATCAATAACTGACCAGATTGACCGTAACAACCTCTCGAGCACCTACAATCTGCCAACATTTATACTGGACGGTTTCGAGGTATCACTACAAAAAGTGATCGATCTGGATATAAACCGAATTGAAACCGTTACCATACTTAAGGATGCCGCTGCGACTGCTATATACGGCTCACGTGCTGCAAATGGCGTTATGGTAATAACTACCAAAGCGCCGGTACCTGGCCAGCTACAGTTAACTTATAATTATGAGCTTAATGCAACCGCTCCTGATCTGAGCGGTTACCATGTACTTAACGCCGCCGAAAAACTACGCTATGAGGAACTTGCAGGCTTGTATGTTAGCGGCGGCCTCTCAGGCGGTAGCCAGGACGAGTTGACTAACCAGTATTACAACAAGTTGAAGAACGTGGTAAGCGGTGTTGATACCTATTGGTTATCTCAGCCGCTGCGCAATACATACGGACAAAAACATGGCTTGTACGCACAGGGCGGCGACTCAACCTTTAGGTACGGGGTTGATTTACGTTACCAGGCCAACCCGGGTGTGATGAAGGGCTCTGACCGTAACCGCTATAGCGGCGGCATGAGCTTCACTTATAATCCATCAAAGAAATTAATTTTTCGTAACGACTTGACCATAACGCAGGTTAATGCACAAAACTCCAAGTATGGAGATTTTTCGACCTACGTTTACATGAACCCCTACTATCCTATTTACGGCCCGGATGGAAAGATCATTCGCGAGCTTGCTAACTGGAATGTAAACACAGGCGGGCAGGGTGCTGATCAATACAAAAATCTCCCGGTTTTTAACCCACTTTACGAGTCTACTTTGGGTAACTTTGATAAATCGTCTTACCTCGAAATTATTGACGCGCTATCGTTAGACTGGTTTATTAACAAAGCGTTACGGTTAAAAGGCCTTGTTAGTTTAAATAAAACAAAAAGCACGGCCGACAGATTCGCATCTCCGCTCAATAACGAGTTCTATCTCGGCCCGTTAAGTGAGATAAAGAACCGTGGGCGTTATAATTATTCAAGCGATGACCTGCTTGGTATTGACGGTAACGTCAGGCTACTTTACAACAAACTAATCGGCGATCACTCCGTAAACTTTAACCTTGGTGTAAACGTAACTTCAAAGGATTACGATAACAAGAGCTTTGAGGCACGGGGCTTTACCAATGATCGCTTTACAAACATCGGTTTCGCACGCACCTATACGCCCAATTCAGCGCCTTATGGCTTTGTATCCACCAGCAGGTTGATCGGTTCATTCGCATCGCTCAACTATTCCTTTAAAAATAAATATTTGCTGGATGCCAGTTACCGCCTTGATGGTTCGTCGGCCTTTGGCAGCGAACGCCGCTTCGCCCCTTTCTGGAGCACCGGTATAGGCTGGAACGTACACAAAGAAAACTTTATGCAGGGAAGTAAAATATCCCGCTTAAGAATTACGGGAACTGCTGGTATGACCGGTTCTGTTGACTTTCCGCCTTATCTGTCTAAATCACTGTATAGCTATCAAAGCTCCAACTGGTACTCAACCGGTGTAGGTGCCGTGGTAAACGGCTATGGTAACGAAAATCTGGAGTGGCAGCGCACCAATGAGTACCAGGCACGTTTAGAGGTGGGCTTATTTAATGATAAGGTTGTGATAACGCCTATATATTACTACAAACTTACCAAGGGTGTACTTACCGATATTAACCTGGCGCCATCAACCGGTTTTACAACTTACAAGGAAAACCTGGGCGACATGAAAAACCAGGGTTATGAGCTTTATTTAACCGTAAACGCTTATAAGAATAAGGACTGGAACGTAAACTTTATAGGTAACCTGGCCCATAACAAAAACAAGATCGTAAAGATTGCCAATTCTTTGAAGGCTTATAACGAAGCGATAGATGAATATCAGCAAAACCCTGACAATAATTTGCAGGGCGTACCGCTGCTGCGTTATAATGAGGGTCAATCGTTAACCACCATTTACGCGGTAAAATCATTAGGTATCGATCCGGAAAACGGGAAAGAGATCTACGTAAAAAAAGACGGATCACTTACCTATATATATGATGTAAAGGATACGCAGCCGATTATTGACGCGGCGCCTAAAGCGGCAGGCAACTTTGGCAGCAGCATTACCTACAAGCAATTCCAGATGAGCCTTAGTTTTTATTACACCTTTGGCGGCTACCTGTATAACCAAACCCTTGTTGACCGTGTAGAGAACGCTGATCCACGATTTAACGTTGACCGCCGCGCGCTTGAGCAGCGCTGGGTAAAACCGGGTGACGTTACTTTTTATAAGAACATTGCCGATCAGAACGTAACGCAGGCATCATCGCGCTTTATACAAAAGGAAAACCGTATAGAGTTGCAGTCGCTATACCTGTCATACGATATGAAGAAGGAAGTTGCCCGCAAGATAGGCTTGCAAACGCTACGTCCCTCCATTACGATGAACGATGTTTTCAGGGCGTCATCCATCGAGATTGAAAGAGGTATAAGCTACCCTTTCGCCCGCAATATCACATTTGCTTTACTGGCCACATTTTAATTAATGCGTAAATGAAAAAACTGATCTATATATTAACCCTGCTCGCGCTTACATCGTGCAACAAGTTTCTGGATGTAAAACCGGAATCGGAGATTGATAAGGACGAACTTTTTAAAACTGAGGAAGGCTATAAAGAAGCACTGAATGGTGTTTATACCTTTTGCTCATCGCAATCGCTTTACGGTGAAAACCTTACCTACGGCAACCTGGATATTATGGCGCAAAACTATGAGTTTACCGACCTGGTATTACGCCGCGTAGCCAACTTTGAATATGAATCGCCGGCAATGGTGGGCTTCCGTAACACCGTTTGGGCGAATGCTTACCGCGCTATCGCGAATTGCAATAACATACTGGAAAATATCGATTCGCGTAAATCACTTTTTCAGGGTAATAACTACCAGATAATTAAGGGCGAAACGCTTATACTGCGCGCTTACCTGCATTTTGATATGCTGCGCTTGTTCGCCCCATCATTTAAAAGCAACCCGGCAGCCAAAGGCATACCTTATGTTACGCGGGTATCCACCCAAAGCACACCTTTTTCAACGGTAAGCGAATCATTAGATAAGATCATTGCTGACCTGAACGAAGCCAAGGCGCTGCTTAAAGATACCGATCCCATCGTATCAGGCTACCAGGTTGGTTACCCCGGCGATTTGGGTAACCCGGAAGTGAACTACCCTGACCTGTTTATCCAAAACAGGCGCCACCGCATGAATTATTTTACCGCCTGCGGAGAACTGGCAAGGGCACATCTCTATAAAAATGATATGGCCAACAGCCTGCTCAACGCGCGTATCATCATTAACGCGAACCGCTTTCCCTGGACCGAGGAAGCTGACTTTTTTCAGCAGGACCTTACCAAGCGCGACCGGATATTTTACAAGGAGCTTATCAGCGCCTGGTATGTGAATGATAATAATGCGATCAGGGAGAAACTTATTAGTTTGTATACAGCAGTTAGTCCAACTTTTGCGCCTACAACCTCATTGATTGATGATATTTACGAAAGCGCCCGCTCCGGCGCTGATGACTGGCGGTACAAACAATGGTTCTTCCGCACCACTATACAGTCGGGCACAGGCGAGCGCGCCCTTTTGCAAAAGTATGTTTCAAACACTACGCCCACACCCAACAGGCACCCGCTGGTGATGCCTACTTTACGCCTTAGCGAGATTTATTACATAGCCGCCGAGGCGAGCTTTGACAGCGACCCCGCACAAGCCGTGGCCTACTTTAACACCCTGCGCAGGCAGCGCGGTATTGGAGATGCGGTTAACGCTCAAGTTGCAAAGGACGATTTTATAAATATGCTGGTGCTGGATGCACGTAAGGAATTTTACGGAGAGAGCCAGATATTTTACATGTATAAGCGCCTTAACAAAGCAGTTAAGGTATCGGCCACGATAAACATCCCACCGTCTGACCGGATATTCGTGCTACCACTGCCAAACGATGAAGAAGCTTACCGCAATAATTAATTAAAAGATGATGAAAAAGAATTTGATCTTGATATTATTGGCCTGCTTTGCATTTGCGGCTTGTAAAAAAAGCGAGAAGCTTACTTACGATTCTCCCGACAATATTTACCTTAATTACAACGGCGGCAGTGCGGATACTATTACCTACTCCTTTGCTTATGTACAAGGTGTTGACCGTGACACTGTTTGGGTGCCTGTAATTATATCAGGCAAGCGCGTTAACCACGACCGCAGTTTTATATTAAAAGTTGTTGATACGGCCACCACAGCGGTAAAGGATCTGCATTACGAACCGCTGAAAGAAACATACACCATGCCGGCCGACTCGGGTGTGGTGCATGTACCGGTTATTATAAAAAACACGGATAAGGAACTTGAAAACAAGTCAGTCACGCTTACCGTGCGCGTATTTGGCGGGCAGGATTTTGGTACTAACCTGCCTGATACCATCCGCAAAAAAACCATCATGTTCTCTAACCGGCTCGAACGCCCGCAATGGTGGAATTTTTGGGAGGGTGAGCTCAAAACCTACAGCCGTACCAAACATCAGTTGTTTTTAATTACTTCGGGCACACGTGACCTGGTTGATTTAAGTACACCTGAGTATTACCTGTACATTCCGCGCTGCCTTTACTACATCGAAAATACCCGTACGTTTTTAAAGTATCCGTTCGACTGGGTAAGGCAACATCCGGATGCCGGTTATGTGCTGACAAAAAGGGCTGACAATAGCGGCGATTATGACTTTTATAGCGTGAATGCGCCCGACAAAAGGTTCTTGCTCAAGTATTTCAGTAGTGTTGATCAGTACAGGTTTATTGATGAGAGTAACAAGGAAATCAACATGTAATAGCACCCTTTAGATTAATAACAATGAAATTCAGATATATAGCATATTTATTATCGCTCAGCCTGCTGGCGGCCTGTAAAAAGGACTTGGGTAATTATACCTATATGCCGCCATCAGAGCCGGTGATTGTTAACTTTACTGACCGCACTTTTGACGCGTTGGTTGGCGACTCCCTGATTTTACAACCTTATGTTGAACTTGACGGCGCCGACCCGTATAAAGACCTGACATTTGACTGGGAGATTTTTGTGGATGAAGCTGCACGCACCGATAAATACACCGGATATCCATTAAAAATAGTTTACAATTTAAGCCCGAAAACACGCACGGCCAAACTTACCGTAACCGACAAGCGCAACCAGATGAAGTACTTTTTCCCTTTTAAAATTGCAGGTAATACGCAGTTCACTAAGGGTTTTACTGTGCTGAGCGTTGATGCAGGCGTTACTAAACTCTCCTTTATAAAACCGGATAGCGCGAGTATTTTAAGCAACCTCTACTTCTCGTTGCATAACGAGAATTTGCCAGACAACCCGGTGCAGTTGTTTGCCAAACCCTATGCTTACCAGCCGGGTACTGCCGAGGATTACTGGGTGATAGCTAAGGACCCGCAAAAAGGCAGTGTTATTATTGACGGTAACACCATGCTGCGCAAAAGGTATTTCCCTGATCAGTTTTTTAGTCCGCCGGCAAGCATTATTACCGAAAGGTTTGAAGCATCAAAAGGATGGGCTACCGGCATAATTAACGGCAAGCTTTACCTGAGCGTTACTACTACCGCCCCCTTCGCTCCCGATTGGGGAAAATTCTCTAACCCGCAAGCGGGTGATTATGAGTTATCACCTTATTATGGTAATACACCTAACTACTATTTCGGTTTCGATATCAAAACCAAGGCTTTTGTATCGTTCAGCAGCAATGGCGGGTATTCGGGCACTGAATACCAGGTAAATGGCAACGCCTTTAACCCTAAAAACATAGGCATGAGCAACCTACTGTTTATGCAGCCGGTGCCCGGCACCACCTATGCCTTTTTTAAGGATGATGCCGGCAGCATTTACGAACTATCGTTTGGTATAGATATGGACAATTACTTCTCTACCCGTGTTATTAAGCCGTACACCAAAAAATTATTTAAAGGCTCGGCAATGGTAAACGCTGATACAAAATGGCAACGCTCAGGCACCGATGTATTTTACTTCAGCTCGAACGATAAGATTTACCGGTACAATCCTATCAACGAGGAGTTAAGGTTACTGGATGCCAATTTCTCGGGTAAAAAGATCAGTATGTTGAAGCTTAGCGGAAACGTTTTAACCGCCGGAGTTGATGGCGAACTTAACTTTTTGGACGTAAGCGTTGGCGCCAACGGTAAACTTATTAAAAGCATTAAAGGCATACCGGGCGCGCCGGTTGATTTTATATCCAAAAACCTTTAAAAACCTGACCGATCATGAGCTTATTAAAATATAAAGTTGCCGCTTTTGCCCTGATCATGGCGCTTGGAGCTGCATCGTGTAAAAAGTCTGCAGTTGATAGTGAACCTAAACCTGACCCCGAAGGTGCTCCTCCAAAAACATGGAAGGAGCACTGGGGTTATCACCACCAACTGCTAAACCGGGTGTATTATGATGACCACGTAGCGGTTTATTATGATAACCTGATGGACCCATCGATAACCTGGCTTAACAAAGCCATGTCAGACTCGTGGGCGTATGTAAAAAAGAATTACGGTGAGTTTGGGCCAGATCAGCGTTTGTTTGTGATTTGCCATCGTACCGTTGACACTACGAACAACCTCGGCGGCGGGCACCCTGCATCATGGCGCGATGCCACCCACGATAACCGTAATGTGATTGACAACGGCCTCGGCAGCTGGACATACCCCACCGGCGAACAGATTGGTTTGCCGATACACGAAATTGGCCACATTGTAGCCAACGCCTCGCATGGTCGCAGCCATGAGGACGGCAATTTATGGGGCGACAGTAAATTCGCGGAGATATTTGTTTACGATGTGCTGCTCAATATTGGAAGGCAGGACGAAGCTTCGCGAGTATATTATGAATTACAAACCAAAACAGACAACTTTCCGCGAACAGGCACACAATGGTTCAAAAACTGGTTCTACCCCATATACAGCAAGTATGGTGAGGGCCGGGTACTGAGTAAATACTTCGAATTAAAAGGCAAGTACGAAAAACAAAACCGGGATATTAACTGGGGAGAGTTTATACACTTTTGGAGCGGCGCGGCGGGTGTTAACCTGAAAGAACAAGCTACCATCGCTTTTGGCTGGCCCGACGAATGGGAGCTACAATTCCGCAAAGCGCAACAGGATTTCCCCGAAATAAAGTATCCTTACTAATCATCAAACCAATAAATAAACAAACTTGAACATGAAAAAATTTTTAATGATAGCCGCACTGTTACCCGTAGCAGCATCGGCACAAACCGGTAAGTTTACCATCACCGGTAAAATTGGTAACTTAGATAAACCTGCCAAGGTTTACTTTGATTATATGGACAGCAACGGTGCCGGTAAAGAAGATTCGGCGGTTGTGGTGAACGGAACGTTTAAATTTACGGGCAATCTTACAGGTATAGGCAACACCCGCATGTCGCTCGATCATACCGGCGAAGGTAAGCCGCACTCTATCTATGCTCCGGGTGCCGATGTGATTTATTTTTATTTCGGCAAGGAAAATATCGTGATCAACTCTAAGGACTCTTTAAGCAACGCCAGGTTCACAGGCTCTAAGGTTTACGATGATTTCCAGGCTTATAACAAACAAATAGGCGGCACCATTATGGATTTGACCAAAGCCGCTAACAATGCTTATTCAAAAGCCACACCTGAACAGCAAAAGGACAGCATTTTTATGGCCGGATTGAATGCCAGCTTCAGGAAAAGCATTGACGCCCGATCTGAAAAACAATACCAGTTTGCTAAGAGCAACCCAAAATCATATTTCGCGCTGGTTGGCCTGTCCGAAGCCGCCGGAAGCAAAGTAGACGTAAAAAAGATACAGCCCGTATTTACTGCCCTCGATCCTAAACTGAAGCAACTGGATATGGGCAAAGAACTGCAGCAGCGTATAGAAGCGGCCGGTTTAACCTCAATTGGTTCGGTAGCTCCGACGTTTACTCAAAATGATGTAAACGGCAAACCGGTATCATTAGCTGACTTTAAAGGCAAAGTGGTATTGGTTGAGTTTTGGGCAAGCTGGTGTGTACCATGCCGTGCGGAAAACCCTAACCTGGTTGAACAGTATAAAAAATATAAGGATAAAGGTTTCGAGATACTATCGGTATCACTTGACAACAGCAAAGCTGCCTGGCTTGCCGCCATTGAGAAAGACGGGCTGCCCTGGGCTCAGGTATCTGACCTGAAGGGCTGGAACAACGCTGTTGGCCGTTTGTATGGCGTAAGGGCGGTGCCGCAAAGCTTTTTAGTGGATAGAGACGGAAAAGTAATAGGCAACACCCTGCGCGGCGAAACGCTTAATAAAAAGCTGGCCGAGCTGATGAATTAGTCACCAATTAGCATATACTATACTACACCACCCATAAATGCCTTAGCGTTTGGGTGGTGTTTTTTTACAGATGAAAAAATTAATATTTACCTGCCTTACCCTTTTGTTGTGCACTGTAATGGCCCGGGCACAAAAGGTTAACCTGCCGCAGTTACAAGCCACCTTGCAAAAAGGCATTAAAAGCGCCTATTTGCCAAGCGTACGTATGTGGGGTTATGATACAACGGCCCGCCAGCAAATGAGCGCACAATTCAGTGGCGTGGTGATTACGGCCAATGGCTACATCCTGACTGCTGCCCACGTTACCATCCCCGGCAAAACTTACAAAGTAATGTTTGCCGACGGCAAGGAAGCCATTGCCGTAGCCTTGGGAAAAATTGAGCTTGCAGCCGACCGCACCATACCCGACGTAGCATTAATGAAGATTGCCACACCAGGAAGCTGGCCTTTTGCTCCTATGGCTAAATCATCAGCTATAAAAGTGAATGAACCCTGCCTGAGCATCGCTTACCCGGAGAGCCTCAACCAATCCAAACCGTCTGTACGCTATGGCCGGATCAGGGTAATCAAAAATGATCGCGGCTTTATAGAGTCGACCTGTAAAATGGAGCCAGGCGATTCGGGCGGGCCGTTATTTGATTATATGGGCAGGGTAATCGGCATTCACAGCGCCATCAATACAGATGAGGATACAAACTATGAGATACCTGTAGACCTCTATCATAAATATTGGGATGCGCTGCAAAAACAACAGGTTTACACAGCTCTTCCAACCGATACACAAGCCTTAGCCCCGGACGATATCAAGAATATAATGACTGATGACGGACTGGCCAGCATGCAATCTACAGCAGCCGCTTTAATAAAGAAGCATAAGCTTGACCGCATGGTTGTAAGTATAACCAGTACAGCCGATTCGGCGAATACACCTGCATTGGGTACGATTATCAAGGTGAACGGCAAGTCTGTTTATATTGTAAGTAAAAGCTCTATTGTTGGGAATGATCCTAAAATAACCATGCCGGGTAATAAGGTTTTTGAAGCCCAAGTTTTTGCGAGAGACCGGCAAACCGATCTGGTATTGCTCCGGCCTTCAGCAAATATCAACGGTGGGATAACCATTTCAAAGGATAATCAACCCACTGTTGATTTGGGCTGCATGTTGATCACTCCTTTTACTAATAAAGAAGGATTGGTTAGTATAACCAGCGGATTGGATGTTACGCTTAGCCGTTTTTGGAGCCTGGGTTACTTGGGTGCGGCAGTAGGTTATAATGCCGTTCCGCCTGCCTTTACTTATGTACAGCCTAACTCACCCGCGGCAAAGAGCGGTTTGCTGGTTGACGATGAGGTATTATCCGTAAACAACGTGGCGATGAAAAAAATTGAGGATTTTGGCACGGCTATGCAACAATACTGGCCGGGCGATACCATAAATTTCAGGATATCAAGAAACGGCAAACAGGAGAACAAAACGGCGGTGCTGGGCGCAAAACGCCAAACCCCGGGTAAACATCCGGCTGAATTATTTAAAGGCGGCAAAAGCCTGCGAAGAGACGGTTTTGAAAATTTAATAACCCATGATGCAGCCTTGTTACCCGCGCAATGCGGCGGCCCTATTTTTAATCTTGACGGTAAATTTATAGGTGTGAACATTGCCCGTTTCAGCCGTACTACATCGTTAGTTTTGCCGGCCCAAATAGTATATAATTTAATAATGCAGCACGTTAAAAACCAGTAGTACTTATCATTACTGACCCGGCCCGTTATAAATAACGCCTGAAGTGGGCGTTTCCTTTAGTTCGAGGGTTTGAAGTTGTGGGAGCGAAGGTTTTATTTCATTCCAAAGCCAGCTTACCAAAACCTCTGCTGTAGGATTATCTAGACCGGGAATATCATTTAAAAACCGGTGATCTAATTGATCGATCACCGGTTTTACTATAGCTTTTAAATCACCATAATCCATAACCCACTGCTCAGGGCGTTGCAGGTTACCTGAAACATACACCGTAAGCTGGTAGGTGTGTCCGTGCAGTTGTTTGCACTTATGCCCTTCCGGAACGTTCGGCAGCAAATGGGCCGCATCGAAAGTGAAATGTTTATATATCGTCATGCAGTGCCAAAATTGGCTTACTCTGCTTGGCTATGCAATGACGGTTGTCACTTTTTATCAGATGATTACTTTACCAGCAGCTATTTCATCCAGATATTTTTGCACTTCATTTATTAGTGCCGGATAGGCAGGCTTATCTGCTCCCCAAAGTTCTTCGCTGGTAAAAACGTATGCAGCGATGCTATCCGGCGAACAACTGCTATAAATAGCCGTAAGCACACCCGCTTTTTCATCTGTAAACACATGCTTTACACCATTTATTTCAAGAGAACACTTACCATCCTGCTCAACAATCTTGGTCATCAAAAACAGGTAGGCCGCTAAGCCTTTTGCTATATTCTGCGGAACTTCCTCAGTTTGTTTAAAATGCTGGTGTAACAGCGGCAGCACCCGGGTACCTATTTTGGTGGTATACTGCTGGGCTATATTAACCCACAAGTGTTTAATATAGGGGTTACTAAACCTGTCGACCACTTTAGCGGAAAACGCTTCCATGGTTTCCTTATCTGTTTTATAAGGCATAGCAAGGCGGACATCGGCAAGTATACTATTCATAAACCTTGCAAAATCAGTATCCGCTGTCGCCTGGTTAACGTAATCAAAATTAAGTAACAAGGCCATAGCACAGGTTAGCGTATGCGTACCGTTAAGCAATCTTAACTTCAGCTCACGATGTATCTCAATGTCTGGCGTTACCACAACACCCTCATCAGCCTGCTCAAAACTCAAAATAGCCTTTACACGCTCATCTCCCTCAATAGCCCATAAAGTATAGGGCTCGGCAACAATGAGCAGATCATCCCCGTAGCCGTTCGCCTCTTCAAATCGCTGAACTTCTGCATTATCGGGCTTACCTGGTACGATTCTGTCCACCAATGAATTGCAAAACGAGTTATGCTCCAGCAACCAGGCTTCAAACGCAGGTTCAAGTTTATTATACCGACATAACTTTACCAAAATTGATTTTAATATGGTTGCGTTATCCGGTAAAAGCTCTGTAGGGATGATAACCAAACCACTTTCGCTACTGCTGTTAAAAGTTTGATAGCGCCTGTAAAGCACGGCAAGTAATTTGGCCGGGAATGATGCAGGGGGACTCTGGTGAATATCCTCATTAACAAGCTGTATACCTACTTCGGTAGTGTTCGATATTACAACTTTCAGATCAGGATTAGCGGCTTCCTGAAGTATCTCCGGCCATTGTCCGTTAGCTGTTAACACATGGCTAATGGATGAATTAATACTTATTTCGTCCATCGGTTGCTGATCTTTAATACCTTTTACCCAAACGGTGTATAAATTATCCTGCTCAGCAAACGCATCGGTTTTATTAGCACCCGTTGATTTTATCACCACTACCCTGCCGTTGAAAACGCCTTGTTTATTAGCTTTATCAATAAAGTAGTCAGGCAATCCGCGCAATAATACCCCTGTGCCAAATTGCAGCACTTTTACGGGTAAATCTTTATAGTTAGCCAGCGGCAGTTCAATATTGTTTTTTATTTGCGGCAATATTTTATTGCTGAGTTTCATGATAGATGTAGTTCTGATTACTATAAGTTAAATACTGATCATGGCTTTAATAACGCCGTTTTTAGGGTCGAGCCATTGCGCAAAACAACCCGCAACCTCGTCAAAGCCTACACGATGCGTAATATAAGTTTCCGGATTTACTTTATCGCTTTTCATGCATGCTATAACGTATTCAAAATCATCGCGCGTAGCGTTGCGGCTGCTCATCAATGTAGCTTCGCGTTTGTGAAATTCCGGGTGGCTCACTATTATCTCATTTTTTTGCAGACCTACTAATACATAACGCGCGCCATGTGCCATATAGTAAAAGCCGTTATTTATCGCCTTTTGATTTCCCGTAGCATCTATTACTACGGTAGGCATATCGCCGTTTGTTATTTCTTCGAGCCGGGCTTTAACATCATCAACCTGCGGATTAATAACATAGGGTACACCGAGCTTATCTTTACAAAAGGCAAGCCTGTTCTCGTTAAAGTCTACCGCGATTACCTGTCCGCCTGCTATGCGCGCAAATTCCATTATCCCTAAACCGATTGGTCCAGCGCCTATAACCAGCACAAATTCGCCCGGCTGAACGTTGGCCCGGCTTACGCCATGTGCGCCAATCGCCAACGGCTCAATTAAGGCGAGTTCATCAAAGCTTAAACCCCGCCCGTTAACCAGTAAACGTGCGGGCACACTCAGGTATTCAGCCATGCCACCGTCGGTGTGGACACCAAAAACCTTAATGTTTACGCAACAATTAGGTTTGCCCGAACGGCAAGCTATACAAGTACCGCAATTGTTATAGGGTATAAAAGTAACAGCATCGCCGGGATTGAAACCTTCGGCCCCGCCCCCATCGATCAACTCTCCGGCAAGTTCGTGCCCCAAAACACGCGGATAGCTGAAATATGGCTGCGTACCTTCAAATGCATGCAAATCAGTACCACAAACGCCTATCTGCCTAATGCGGATGATGGCATTTCCTTCCTCACCTTGCGGATAATCGGCTTCGTTATAAAAAAGTTTACCAGGCTCTTCACAAGTTAATATTTTCATTTAAATCAAATTCAATTGGTATGGCATGCGCGAATAATGATGAATTTTTACCTGCCGGATTAAATGTCAAATTAAAACAATTGTAAACAATATTACATTGGAACTTATGTATGCGATTAGCTTTGCAATGAGTTGGACAAACGCAACAAAAGCGATCATAAAATAAATTATGAACTGATTACCAATAGCTTAAAAATAAAAAGTGAATTTTTAAGCTATTGTCGATTATTACAGCTTGCTATTTTCGCTTAACTTTTTACCAAAATAAGTTATTACTAAACCAGCATTTTTTTCGCCGTGCTTAGCGCGTTAAGCTATATTTGAGCTGGCCGTTAAACCTGCATTATATTATAAACCTATTTTTTGCAAGCTATGAAGATCAAATTATTGGTTCTTTGTGTATTACTACCTTTTATTGGATTTACACAGGATTTAAAGTTGTGGTATGATAAACCCGCTGCTGTATGGACAGAAGCCTTACCTGTTGGGAACGGGCGCTTGGGTGCCATGGTTTTCGGCAATCCTGAAAATGAACTGCTGCAACTTAATGAAGGTACGCTATGGTCAGGCGGGCCGGTTAAACCAAGCCTCAACCCTGAAGCATCTAAATACCTGCCCATAGTACGTGAGGCTATATTGAATGGCGAGTACCAAAAGGCCCTGGAGCTATGCAAAAAAATGCAGGGGCCATATTCGCAAAGCTATCTGCCACTTGGCGACTTAAATATTAAACAGGATTTAGGCTCAGAAGCCGTTAACGGTTACTACCGTGATCTGGACATATCAAAGGCTATCTCAACTACAAAATTTTCTGTTGATAACGTTAACTATACCCGCGAGGTGTTTTCATCAGCGGCCGACCAGGTTATCGTTATCCGTATCAAGGCAGATAAGCCCGGGAAACTAAATTTATCGGTAAATACCAAAAGCAAGCTCAAAGCAACCAACTCCGTAACCGGCGATAAAATATATATATTAAGCGGCCAGGCACCTACAAATGTGGAACCTAACTATATCGACTCCAAAAATGCAATTAGCTACTCCCCCGAAAACGGCTGCGGCGGTATGCGTTTCCGGTTATTGGTTAAGGCGATTAATAAAGGCGGCGAGGTAAGCGCAACGGAAAACGGTATACAGGTTAAGGATGCTAACGAAGTGGTTTTTCTGCTATCAGCTGCTACCAGCTTTAACGGGTTTGACAAATGCCCAGACACTAACGGAAAAGATGAGCAAAAAATATCAATGGGCTATTTAAATAAAGCAGCCCTTAAATCATACGAAAGCCTATTAAATGCTCATATTGCTGATTATCAAAAATACTTTAACCGGGTAAAACTGAATTTGGGCAGCGACGATGCAGGGTTAAGATCCAACCCTACTGACAAACGCCTCGAACTTTACGCTAAAGGCGGCCACGACACCGGCCTGGAAGCTCTGTATTTTCATTACGGGAGGTATCTGCTTATCTCCAGCTCAAGGCCCGGAAGCGCTGCCGCTAATCTTCAGGGTATCTGGAACAAGGATCTGCGCCCGGCATGGAGTTCAAACTATACCACCAACATTAACGCGCAGATGAACTACTGGCCGGCTGAAATCACCAATCTGTCTGAACTGCACCAACCGCTGATGCAACTTATTAAGAACATGGCTGCCAATGGCAAAAACGTGGCTAAAGAATATTATGGGCTCAATGGTTGGGTGGCGCATCACAACAGTGATATATGGGCAATGGCTAACCCGGTAGGCGAAGGCAGCGGCGACCCTAAATGGGCCAACTGGTCAATGGGCGCCAACTGGTTATCAGAACACCTATGGCAGCATTATGAATTTACAAACGATAAGGTGTTTCTTAAAAACACAGCTTATCCTTTAATGAAAGAGGCGGTTATATTCACTTTAGGTTATCTTATTAAGGACAAGGATGGTTATTGGGTAACGGCACCTTCCGGATCACCTGAAAACTCTTTCAGGGATGAAAACGGGAAAGAGGGCGCTATCGCGCTGGCATCAACCATGGATATGTCGATTATCCGCGAGTTGTTTATCAACTACCTTATGGCGGCAAAAACATTAGGCATTGATGCTAACCTGCAGCGGCAGGTGGTAGAAAAACAGAAAAAGCTTTATCCGTTCCACATCGGTAAAAAGGGCAATATAGTGGAATGGTATAAGGATTGGGACGATGTGGAAGTGCATCACCGCCACGTATCACATCTATACGGACTTTACCCTGCCGACCAGATATCACCTGCAAAAACACCAGAGCTTGCTGAAGCCGCCCGCAAAACACTTAACATCAGGGGCGATGAAGGTACCGGTTGGAGCAAGGCCTGGAAAATCAACTTTTGGGCCAGGCTTTGGGATGGTAATCATGCTTATACGCTGGTTCGCGATCTATTGCGCCTGACCAAAGAGAATGACACTAATTATGGCAGAGGTGGCGGTACTTATCCCAACATGTTCGATGCGCATCCGCCATTTCAGATTGATGGTAACTTTGGCGGCACTGCCGGTATAGCCGAAATGTTGCTGCAAAGCATATACGGTGAGATTAACCTATTGCCTGCTTTGCCCGACGAATGGCAAAACGGAGCAGTTAAAGGCTTAAAAGCACGCGGTGGTTATACTGTTGATATTAATTGGAATAAGCATAAGTTAAGCAGTGCGATTATCAAATCTACAATTAACGGCACTTGCACTATACGCACACCTGCACCTATTAAAGTGACAGGGCAAAATGTAAAATCAGTTAAAACCTCAAACGGTTATATTACTAACATCAAGGTAAAAAAGGGCGGTTTGTATACGCTTAAATCTTGATGTGATATTACTTTGCTTTAAGCATACGGGTTATGGCGCGTATAATTAAAGTAATCAAAATGAGTAACGAGCCGATAATAGAAAAATCAATTATGTTGTTTGAGTAATCAACATGGTTGATTTTTGCCCATACAGCAGTCGCTAATAATGTAATAATGAGTAGTGATAATAACAGGTCGGTTTTTTTCATGATTCTGGTGATACTTTAAGTAGTTATTAATAATCGCGCTAAGTTCATGGCTAACAAAAAGGGTTGCAATAGATTATTCGACTGTTTTAATTGATTATCCGTTTAGCCCTTTTTCGCTTTACAAGATTGATATACTTACAATCGCAGCCGGCAAATTTTACATAATAGTTCATAGCGTTACCGGTGTTTTGTATCACAAACCCGGAATCGGTTACCAAGGCGCCCACTCCTACCGGAATTTCAACGCTATCAGCGGATGTTTGCGTGGTATCATTGTCTTCGCCTGATATGTCACCCTCGTATTCTGACCATCGGATGCCTTCGAGCGTTAAAAAAGTCTCGTTCCCTTCGCTTGTAATACTGGCTTTTCCGCTGTAACGTTGTTTACTCAGATTAAGTAGGTAATTGTAACCTGTACTGTTACGATCAATCACCAACGTCATGGGGCAAGCGCCTGTTTCATCAACCAGGGGAACCCGCTCATAAGTACCTTCATATTTGCCGTTGGCTTTGCTTGGTGTAGATGATACGGCCTTGCTCCCTGTAGCTGTTGAATCCTTTTTTTCCGTAATTACCTTGGTGGAATTATTCGGGTTACCGCATGAGGCGATAATCAGACAAAATGAAATTATAGCTGATGACGGACTTTTCATAAACAGGAGCAATATACTTAAAAGGCTGACTTGTTATGACAACATCGCGCCTACCGTGTCAATCAGTTCATTGTTATCAAACGGCTTATAAATTACCGCGTCGGCACCGTAATTTCCCAGCGATTCTAAGACCTTAGCATAACCTGATAGTAACACCACCGGTATATGCGCCGTTTCGGGATTATTTTTTACCTGACTGCAATATTCACCGCCGTTTATACCTTCTAAAATATAATCGGTAATAATCAGGTCGGGTTTTACCTCTTCAACCGTACGAATGATGTCGTCCGTTTGATTAATTGACGTAACGGTGTAACCTTCGTCGGTAAATAAAACTGTTAATATGTCAGTTATGTCGAGGTCGTCTTCTATTATCAGCAAATGCTTGTGCCCCGTATTATTTATATTATTTGTCGCCACTGTGCTTCCCTCAAAGTAAGGTATAAGCAACAATAATCGTGCTATGTAAATGTTTTGCTTTATCAAACATGTTACATATATATTAAAAGGATTGTTTGTACAGCAATTTATACATCAGCATGCATAGCATTCTTTACAGCCGATAAATAAAACTGATTTGGCGTGCTGAATCGACTTATTAACAACCTGACAAAGCATCGGTTTAGGCAATTAAAGTGTATATTAGACAGCGTAACCAGTATTGAACTATATTTTTATGAATAACCTGAAAAGCCTTTACTTTTTAGTATTGGTGCTGCTTGTGCATTATTCCGTAGCTGCACAGCAGGCACCATTGCCTACCCGTTGGACAAACGCCGCCATGCAAGCCGACGTTCCGTTCCAGGAATATCCGCGTCCACAATTACAGCGCGAAGATTGGATGTGCCTCAATGGCAAATGGGATTACCGCGGCGGTAAGGACGTTCCCACAGCGCTACGCCCGAAACAGCCGGCCTCCTTTGAAAATGTAAAGGAGCAAATAAAGGTGCCCTATTGCCCTGAAGCGTACCTATCGGGCATAAACCGTAAACAGGAGATCAACATGTGGTATCGCCGCAACTTTGAAGTTCCGGCCGCCTGGAAAGGCAAACAGGTATTGATACATTTTGACGCGGTAGATCATGACGCGACAGTATTTGTAAATGATAAAAAAGCGGGCGAACACGCCGGTGGTTACGATGCATTTACGTTTAATATAACTCCATTTTTAAAAAAGGGCCAAAACACAATTATAGTGGCCGCCCATGACCCAAACGATGGCCGTACGCCATCCGGAAAAAACGGCCCACGTGGCGATTATACTTTTACATCAGGCATATGGCAAACCGTTTGGCTGGAACCGGTTAACAAAACACATATCTCCTCAATCAGGCTTATACCTGATCTGGCCGGCAAAAAGCTGCGTGTGCTGGTAAACAGCCCGGCAGGCAGCAAAGTAAAAGCTGTAGCGCTTAATGGTAAAAAAGCCGTTAGCCAGGTTAACGGTACTACAGGCGCTTATTTTGATTTACTGATTGAAAACCCGCTAACCTGGTCGCCCGACAAGCCTTTTCTTTACGACCTTGAACTGACCCTTTACAATGCCAACGGTACAGTTGCCGACGAAGTAAAAAGCTATTTCGGTATGCGCGATGTAAAGCTGGCTAAAGTTAATGGCGTAGTACGGCCGCTGCTCAACAACAAATTTGTAATGCAGGTTGGCCTGCTCGACCAAGGCTACTGGCCTGACGGTATACTAACCGCCCCGACAGACGAAGCACTCAAGTTTGATGTGGAGTTTACTAAAAGAGCGGGCTTTAACCTGATACGTAAGCACATGAAAACCGAACCGCAAAGGTTTTACTATTGGGCCGATAAATTGGGGCTGCTGGTTTGGCAGGATATGCCGGCCATCTGGTACCAGCATGAAGATACCACGGTAACACGCAAAAACTTCCGCAAGGAGTGGAAAGCGATTATCGACGATCACTTTAATTCTCCGTCGATTATTACCTGGGTCCCCTTTAACGAGAACTGGGGCGCGTTCGATGTTAAAAGCATCACCAACTGGACAAAACAATACGATCCTTCGCGCCTGGTAAATGGTAACTCCGGCTTTAACAACAACCCGGGCTACCAAAAAGCTTACGGCGACCCGGGTAACGGCGATTTTGTTGACACGCATATTTATGTTGGCCCTTACGACGCCTCGGTACCTGACGATAAACGGGCGGCATCCTTAGGCGAATTTGGGGGTATAGGTTTATTTACCCGCGGACACATGTGGCCGGTAGAAAATAATGCATATGATTATGCAGCAACTACCACTGCCTTAACAGACCGTTATGTGTTACTAATGCAGCAGGTAACGCAACTCATGAAATATAAAGGCCTCAGTGTAGCCATCTACACGCAAACTACTGATGTGGAGCACGAAGTAAACGGCATGCTTACTTATGACCGCGATGTGGAGAAGATGCAGGTTAACCGCATAAAAGAAATTAATGAGGCGGTGATTGCCGATGGTGACACATTGAACAAGAAACAGTAAAAACAAAACCTCTATATTAGCCGAAAAACGGCTTATGAAAACGTTAAGTGAATTTAAAAGTTCGTTAAACAATACTGCGCCTGACGTTGCACTTTCGCCACAGCTAAAAAGCCTTTGGTTTGATGGTAGAGGTGACTGGCATACCGCTCACGAGCAGGTGGATCATTTGAGCGATCGTACATCCGCATGGGTACACGCCTACCTGCACCGTAAGGAGGGCGACGTTTGGAACGCCGATTACTGGTATAACAAAGCAGGTAAAACTCGCCCCCACTTTTCATTAAATGAAGAATGGGAACAGTTAGTCAATCACCTGATAAACCTATAAACCCTCAAATACGAAAACTTCCTTTTTGAGTGGTTTGCGCGGTAATAGCTGTGAGCGCACGCTTGTCTGGTAAACAAATGAAGCGACAATAATGGCCGCCTGTTTCAGATCATCCATTTGCAGGTGGTCATAATCGTCCAGGTTGCTATGGTGTGTGCGGGTTTCATAATCAAGCGGATCCTGTATAAACTGGAACGCAGGAATACCGGCCCAGTCAAACGAGATATGATCGGTTGAACCGGTGTTGCTGTTCGTTACGGTTGTAGCGCCCAAATCAGCAAACGGCTTAAGCCACTTGGTAAATATTGATTGCAGAGCTGCGTTGTTCTGCGTGAAAATACCACGAATTTTTCCGGTACCGTTATCCAGGTTAAAATAAGCGGATAATTTGCTCTGCTCTTTGGTAGTTTTAAAAGTTTTTGAATCCATGAAATGCTTTTTGACATATCCATAGGAGCCGAAAAGCCCTTCTTCTTCCCCATCCCATAAGGCAATACGTATGGTACGTTTTGGTTTCAGGCCGAGGGAATCAAGCAACCTTACCGCTTCCATCGTCACAACACATCCGGCGGCGTTATCAGTTGCGCCGGTGGCGGCACTCCACGAGTCGAGGTGACCGCCAAGCATCACCACTTCAGCTTTGAGCTTCGGATCGGCACCCGGTATCTCAGCCACTACGTTGTACCCTTTGGTATCGGCCGTTGATGTTTGCGTTTTAATGTTGACAGCAATCTCAACCTGCTGGCCTGATGATATCATCCGCTTAATGCGCTGTCCATCCTCGATAGCCATGCTGAGCTGCGGTATGCCTTCAGGATCTGAAACGCGGAAGCCCGTATACGCCTGAACAAATACGGCACCGTCAGCATTTGTGCGGCTTGCGATGATGAGGCCTAACGCACTCGCCTTTTCAATCAAGCCGTCAAGTTTTTTATACAGCGCTACTCCTTTTATTTCCCGCTCAATATCCGCACGGCTTGCCATGTATTGGTCCTTCAGATTTGCCAGGGTGGTATCGGCAAGCCTTTCAGCAGCAGGCTTAAATTTTGCGTCGCCTTTGTTCGCATTACCGGTTAACAACACCCACTTACCTTTTAAATCAGCGGCATGTTGTGTGAGGTAACTGCTATCCTGGTATTGCTGCGGACTGAGCAAATAAACCACACCCTGCTGAATACCCTTAGTACCAGCCGACCATGGGGTTGGGTATGCCCTTAAAGGCGTAACATAAGGCGCACGCATCGTGATACTAAAATCCTCAATATCCCATTGCTTGCCAAAATCGCCCCATTCCTCTAACCTTGCGTTTGCCAAGCCCCAGCTTTTAAGTTTACTTACAGCCCAGTTTGCCGCGTGTTTATAGCCTTTTGAACCAGCTAACCTTGCCCCGGATACATCCGTTAGGTAATGTGCAATTTGTGGTATTTGCGAACTATTGAGTTCAGCCTTTCTGATCTTGTTAAAAATGGATGTATCGGGCTCATCCTGTGCGAAAGTCGCCATAGCGGTAATCGTTATACAAAACAAAACCGGCAATGCGCGGGTAATTATTGGTTTCATGGTTTTAAGGATTTTCGGTTAAATATAATTAAAACACGATACCTATAACATGCTAATTATCAATATAAATACATTACGCAAAATATAAACGATCAATATATCGAACCCATGACTAAAAAATTATCCTGACGTAAATCTGTGCTATTTTTACATACAAACGGGCTATTTATGTGGCGGCTAATTCAGCAATTTTGAATTGTTAAAATAAATAGTTCAACTTAAAAAATAAAATCATGTCAAAAACAATTTTAATTACAGGCGCATCACGGGGTTTTGGTAAACTTTGGGCCGAAGCCTTTTTAGAACGCGGTGATAAAGTGGCTGCCACAGCCCGCAACCTGTCGGCATTGGACGACCTCGTACAAAAATATGGCGAAAACATATTGCCTGTTCAATTAGATGTTACCAACCACACCGCCGTTAATGATGCAGTAAACCAGGTAGCCGAACATTTTGGCAGTATTGATATCCTGATAAATAACGCAGGGTACGGCCTGTTCGGTACCGTTGAAGAAACTACCGAAGAGCAAGCCCGGGCACAAATGGAAACCAACTTTTTTGGGTTGCTTTGGGTAACGCAGGCGGTATTGCCGGTTATGCGTAAACAAAAAAGCGGCCACGTAATCCAAGTATCCAGTTTTCTGGGAATAGCCACCTTGCCGATGCTCGGCTTATATAACGCATCTAAATTCGCTGTAGAAGGATTGAGCGAAACCATTGCAGGTGAGGTAGCGCACCTGGGCATTAAATTTACTTTGATTGAGCCTAACGGCTACTCAACTGAATGGGCCGGTAATTCAGCCATACAAACCACTGCCGACATTCAAGATTATAACCCCGTACGTGAAGCATTTGCCAAAGGCGGCGACAATCCAGACGCATGGGGCAAACCGGAAGCTACAATAGATGCCATACTTAAAGTAGTTGACAGCCCGAACCCACCGCTAAGGTTGCTGTTAGGTAAAGTAGCTTACTATGGCGTGGAGCAACTTTACAACAAAAGACTTACGGAAATAAAAAAATGGAAAGATGTAAGCATTGAAGCGCATGGTCATTAATAATTGTAACTTTAAAATCAACTTATAAATAAGCTATAATGCAACATTACAGCACACTTGCAGAACTCCACAAAGCAAACGGCTGGGCACCGCCTGAGCATCCCTTAATTAGCGTGTTGGCGTGCCAAACAGACTGCCCGCTGGGTGACCGGGAGTTTACCAGTGACTGCTACATGATAGGTTTCAAAAAACTTAAATCGGGCGTTATTCTATATGGTCGCACTGAGTATGATCACTCTAATGGATCAATGATGTTTACTAAGCCGAGGCAGATCATCGAGATAAAAAACCTCGAGTTTGAAGAGAAAGGTTTTATGCTGCTTATTCATGAAGATTACCTGAACGGGCACGAACTCCATAAAGCCATGCCAAAGTATGGTTATTTTGATTATGAAGTTAATGAAGCCTTGCACCTTTCGCCACGTGAGGAATCAATGATGTGGGAACTATATGACAAGATCAGGCTGGAATATGAAAATAATCCCGATGAATATAGCCGAGAAATTATACTCGGGCATATAGCATCGATGCTGATGTATGCGCAGCGATATTATAAACGCCAGTTTGTTAACCGCACCGAGGTTTCCGGAAAAACAGCCACTCGTTTCCACGAGGTACTTCAGGATTACTATCGTAAAGGCTTGTTACAAACACAAGGCTTACCATCAGTAAACCAAATAGCGGATAACCTGCATGTATCATCAAGGTATCTGAGTGACCTGCTTAAACAGGAAACCGGCAAAACGGCTATGGATCTGATACACATATCGCTTATCGGCGAAGCTAAAAACCTGTTGCGCCAGGGGCAACAAGGCGTGGCTGAGATAGCGTATCAACTCGGCTTTGAAAATAGTTCTTATTTTACCCGACTTTTTAAAAAGCAAACGGGCATGAAACCGCTGGAGTTCAAGCGACTACATGTGAATTAGATGTAAATGGATTACACAACAAAGCCCGATCTTAACCGATCGGGCTTTTGTTATTGGTTTAGGTTTGTTAATATCCGGGGTTTTGTTTCAGCTTCGTATTTAAGCTAAGCGTTTTTTGACCAATAGGAAAAATTGCAGTATGGCTATCAGCGTCTGGTTTTTTATCCCACCATGTGCCTGTATTGAATACGCCCCAACGTATTAAATCGGTACGGCGACGATTTTCGCCTAAAAACTCTCGGCCCCACTCATCCAACATCTCCTGATCGGTTAGTTGACTACCGTCAGCCGTATAAAGGCTGGGTGAATTGTCTGGGAAATTACGTTTTCGCACTTGGTTCAACTGCATTGCGGCTCCCGCTTTATCACCCTTGCGGTATAAACATTCAGCTAAAGAATAATAAGCTTCTGATAACCTCACTTCAGCGTATGCTGATGTAATACGATTCGGGTCAGGCGTTGGGTACATCGGGTATTTCACCATAAAGATACCTGAGTTATGATCAGCATGATTCATATTCGACTCTTTATCGGTTATCTTAGTACCTGGCTTTGCACCTAAAAACCAACCTACCTGGTCACGGATATACAAAGCGTATGGCCCTTTATTACCTCTCACGGTATCCGCAACCGGGTTACCATTAACTGTACGGGTAAAAGGCAAATAACCATATAAAAACATACCTTCACGTTTGCTGTCTCCCAAATTTTTATACTTTTTTAGCCGCACATCGTCAGGATATTTTTGAAATTTTATAAATGGTTTGCCTAATTTATGCGTGTACTCAACACTGTCAACATCGCGCCCCGGCTGCAGCGCAAACCGCGGGTTGGCCTGTCCAAAATCGGTAAACCCAAAATACAGCGATGCATCGTAGGTAACTCCCCACCAAAACATGCCGCCATCGTATTGCCAATGTGTACGGGCCAAAGTACCCGGGAAGCCATATATTACCTCTGAATTAAGTGACGTATTGGTATAATCAAAAGGCGCGTCCCAACGAGTATCTAACTGATAACTGCCGTATTTGCCGGAAATTATATCCCTGCAGACAGCTTCGCATTCTGCAAACTTATCAACTCCGATGTAAACGCTGGCATTCAGATACAACCTCATTAATAAAGCTGCTGCGCCCGCTTTGGTCCACCTACCGATGCCTCTTGCTCCTAAATCGCCCCTGGTAGGTAAGTTTGGTATAGATTCAAGCAGCTCCTTTTCAATAAAATTAAAAGTTTCCTGTGGTGTTGCCTGCGGAAGCGTTTCGGTGCTATTCTTAACATCAACAACCAAAGGTATGTTGCGGTAAAAATCAAACGCTCTTAAGTTGAACCACGCTCTTAGGGTACGCAGTTCTGCTTTAAAATCTGCTAATTCTTCAGGCGTAACACTTAATTTAGCCGGATCTGTAATGCCCTCTAAGTCTTGTAGCGAATTTGTGGATAGTACAACACCCTGAAACAAGTTATTCCAAACCCCGTCAGCAAAGCCGTCTTGAAATGTCCAGGTATGATAATGCATGCGCTGATAATAACCGCCATCCTGCCAATCGCCTTGCCGGTTATAAGTACCTATTTCATCGGTACTATTTTCAATAACTGCGTAATAATCATTTCCTTGTATACTCCAGTAGCCATGTTCAAATGGTCGCAAAAAATCTCTTATCACGTCGTCTCTACGAGTTAGGAAACCATCAGCGTTTACCTTGTCATAAACTGTTTCGTCAAGATTTGTACACCCCCCCGTTACTAGCGCTCCTAACATCAGGCTTGTTATATAAAGTTTGTATTTTTTCATGTTTATAATTGTTAAAAAGTTGCCTGTAAACCTAAAATCACCTGCAATGTGGCCGGGTAATAATTTAGTGATGTATTTACCCCTGGCGTAAGCCCATTAATTTGTACCAAATCCGGGTCGCCGCCAGTATAACTAGTGAATGTCTTCAGGTTACGGCCTGCAGCGTAAAAACGTACTGATTTTAAATATTTAGTTCTTAATGGCTGGGTATAACCCATAGCGACATTGTCTATCTTAACAAAGGATCCTGGTTCTAAAAAATAATCAGAAGCTCTATACTGCGTTGTCGGACTGGTTAATTTTGAATATTTACTACTTGGATCATAGGCTGACTTCAGCACGTTAGCATCGGTTTGGCTTGCCGCCGTACCTAAATAAAATGCCGGGGTATTAAATATTTTATAACCAAAAGCGCCACGTAAAAATACGTTCAAGTCAAACCGTTTATAACGGAAAGCATGATTCATGGATGCGGTAAACTTAGGCAAACCATTACCAACATATTGCTTATCATCTTCAGCTGCCTGGTTAGCAGGAATTATAGTTCCATCCTTTTTATAAACAAGTAATGCGCCCTGTTCATTTACACCCGCTGATTTCCATGTGTAAAACTCACCTATGGTGCGGCCTTCCTCTAAACGCTGTATTGGACCCGGCGAGCCAGGTGCCGGTAAACCGGCAACAGGCTGGAAGGTTCCGCCTTTATACAAGCTATTTGAAAATGAAATAAACTTATTTCTATTATAAGCGATCGCTAATGATGTATTATAACTAAAATCAGTTTGTTTAATAATGGCGCCATTCAATGTTGCCTCAATACCATAGTTCTTCATGGTACCCACATTAGCAAAAGTAGTTGATTGGAAATTAGAGGGTAGAGGCACATCATAACCGCCTAAGAGGTCAACATTTCTTCTTATATAATAGTCAATCGATCCGCTTAGCCTATTTTTAAGTATTGAAAAATCGACACCTGCGTTAAAGTTCATCGCCTTTTCCCATTTTAAATCGCGGTTTACATTTTGCGAAGGACCGTAAACTTGATATTGTGTGCCGTTAAAAGGGAAATAACCAGCGCTGCCGTATAAGATCAGTGAGATGTAATTACCAAAGTCCTGGTTACCGGTTATACCGTAATCAGCACGTATCTTCAGTTCATCTACCCAAGGCAAAGCGTCCTTAAAGAAGCCTTCCTCCGATATTCTCCAGGCACCTGATACCGCAGGGAAGTTACCCCACTTGTTGTTTGCTCCAAATTTTGACGAACCCTCATGCCTCAAGCTGGCTGTCAAAATGTAGCGGTTATCAAAATCATAATTTACCCTGCCAAAGAATGCGATTAGTGTAGAACCATTTTGTGTTGAGCCTACGGCTGATTGCCCCTGCCCTGCTGCGCCACCGTTATATAAGCCCGAGCCCAGATTATTCCATAAAAACACATCGAACGGAAAATCATAGTTTTGCGCGTAAAACTGCTTGTAGTTGTACAATGTATAACCGTAACCACCCAAAGCTTTTATATGATGTTTATTAAAATCGAGCGAGTAATTACCTGTCCACTCCACGTTTTTCTGGTCATTTTCCTGTTGCTCCTGCGATGCAAAATTGGTTTGATTTACACGACCAGAGTGCACAATACTTGATAATGTTGATGGCCTGAAATTCATATTTCTTGCCGAGCGGCTAATCTGAGAAATGGTAATCATGGTACTCAGATTTTTTAGGATATTGAACTTTAACGAGCCGTTAATATCCATCTCCTTAATATCTGCGTCGGACTTGATCATTTTACCATTCTCAACAGGGTTATTTGAGAAGAAACCGGTGTTGATGTAATTGTATCTGCCCGTCGTATCAAAAATCGGGTAGGTTGGGTTCAGGGTTAATGCGTTATTGAAGTTGCCCTGGTCAGCATTACTTACGTTCATGTAACGCGGCGCTACGCTCAGCGTGGCAACAAATGTGTTATCTTCAGTAGCATGGCTGATGTTAATACGCGCACCATACTCTTTTTTATGTGCACGCAAGTCGATACCATCAGCATTTCGATAATCGGCTGAAGCGAAATAGCTGGTGCGTGAACTACCGCCTGATAACTGCACCGTATGCTTTTGGCTGAATGCCGGCGAGTTGGTAACCTCATCAAGCCAATTGGTGCGGGCACCGTAATCCTGGCCTTGATTGCCTTTTACCCGCTTCTCCACAAATTCTTCAGGCGAAAGGTTTTCCAGGCGATTGGTTACATAATCAAAGCTGGCATAACCATCGTAAAATAAGCGCGATTGTGAGCTGCCTTTCTTTGTAGTGATGATGATTACACCATTGCCACCACGCGTACCGTATATGGCCGCAGCTGCGCCGCCTTTCAGCACGTCAATACTTTCAATGTCGTTTTGATTGATATTGTCAATATTGCCACCCGGCACGCCGTTGATTACATACAGCGGACCCAAGCCAGCGCTGCGTGATGATGCACCACGTAACTGTACGTTTGGTGATGAATTTGGGTCGCCGCTGGCGGTATTGGTGATGGTTAAACCCGCAACTTTGCCTTGTAATGACATGAGGGGGTTGTTGGCTGAAACAGGTAACAGATCTTTACCCGAAACGTGGGTTATAGCGCTCGATACTTCTTTCTTATCCAGCGTGCCGTAACCTACGCTTACTACTACCACTTCTTCAAGCGTACTGTTTGATTGAGAAAGTGTAGTATTGATAGTTGTTGCCCCCGTCAGATCAACCTTTTTTGATTGGTAACCAATAAAGCTGAAAGTAAGGCTTTGGGCTGTTTCGGGCACATTCAGTTTGTAATTACCCTCAACATCAGATGTGGTGCCTACGGTTGTACCGGTTGCTGAAATGCTTACACCAGGCAATGGTGAGCCGCTGGTTGCATCGGTTACCTTTCCGCTAATTACCTTGTTTTGGGCAAAGGCGGACGAACCGACGATGAGCATCAAAAAGCAGACGCCCAGAAATCGTAAAAGTTTTCCTCGCATAAATAGTGTTTTAAAATTGGTTTACTGGCTGGCTAACACCGCTGCAGTCGGCATTAACTGATGGTTGATGTATTGGAGTAGTGCGCCCCTTACGTCACGACAAATTAAGTGAGTTATACAGGCGGTTTGTATAGC
Source organism: Mucilaginibacter defluvii (assembly GCF_039543225.1). Taxonomy (NCBI): domain Bacteria; kingdom Pseudomonadati; phylum Bacteroidota; class Sphingobacteriia; order Sphingobacteriales; family Sphingobacteriaceae; genus Mucilaginibacter; species Mucilaginibacter defluvii. Next base: position 225,271 of record NZ_BAABJI010000002.1, on the reverse strand, counting down.
GGCAATAAGCCCTAACTATAAAATCCAGATTTTCAAAATTACAATAAATTAATAATCAATATTTTAAGCTGGAGTAAATAGTAAAAAATCTAACTCTTCTAGACATAAAAGTCTTTGCAGAAAGGTAAAACGATTTTACTTTGACGTTGATAAAAGCACTTTAACTGAAAATTAATTTGTGACAAAAATCATATATAGTATATCGCTCGCTTTTATAGATTTGAATTATCCAGTTATGACTAAATTCCGATATCATTTATTAATTCTGTTGGTACTACTGACTGCCAACGGTGCTGCCCAACACGTAAACGCAGATAGTATGCTAACCGTACTAAAAAAAGAACTTGCGCGAAAATGCCTTTACGATACCAAAAAAGAAAAAATGATTGAGCGCCTGAAATCGCAATTTCAGAACAAGCAAAATCATAGTCCTGCTGTCCGCTATAATTTATGTAATCGAATTTTTGATTGTTACCGTGCTTATAAGTTTGACTCGGCATTTGTATATGCGAACAAGATGATCGACATTGCCCGTCAATCAAACAACCAGGATAACGAAATAAAGAGCCAGATTTTGCTAGGAACGATTTTACTCAATTCCGGGCTTTATAAAGAGGCATTTGATGTGGTAGAAAAACTTGATCCGGAAAAATTATCCGTTCCCTTGAGATCTGATTATTTAATACTCCGCGGCAGGCTTTATTCAGGTATTGCCGAATATAATAATGATGGTTATTTTACCAGGAGGTATCAAATACAATCAAAACAGGATTTGAACCATGCTGAAATAACGGTAGCTTCCACAGAATTTGAACAAACCCTAACAGATGCTTATCTACCTGATTTAAAACGCGATAAAAAACTCACACCACAATTTTACTACAGATATTTAACAGGCCACAAGTTAAGCGAGCACGGTATTGCTATGTCCTCAACACGTTTAAGTTTTGCCTACCATGGCGATAACAAGGTTTTCTTTTTATCGCTTGCCGCTATAAATGATATACGATCAGCTACAAAGGAGACCTTGGCTATATTTTTACTTGGGAAGGAGTTGTATCGGCAAAACCGCACAAATGAGGCGTATTTATTTATGCAGGAGGCTGTAAAGAACGCAAAGTTTTACGGTGCGCGTAACCGCGAAGTGCAGATAGAATCGTTACTGCCCGCTATTGCCAATAAACTGCTTGCTGAAAAACAATATGAGAGAGATCGCTTTGTGATTGTGTTATTGGTGATTTTGATAATCGCACTGGTTTTATTTTTCACACTAGTGGTGTACCGTAAGCAATTACTGCGCATTAAAGCAAATGAGAAAACGATAATCGATCAAAATATCGAACTTAAAAAAGTAAACGAAAAGCTATGGGAATCATCGCGCATAAAGGAAGAACTTATTGGATTGTTTTTAAAGACCTGCTCTACTTACATTGATACACTGGATAGAGCCAAGCGTAAAATTTTGCATAGCGTTAAGCTTGGGAAGTTTAACGATATAAAGCCGCTTTTGGATGATGTACAAATTGATCGTGAAAAGGAAGCTCTTTATGAAACGCTTGATAACGCATTCTTAAAAATATTCCCCAATTTTATAAGTTCGTTTAACTTATTGCTGAGTCCGGAGGATCAGATATGGCCTAAAGGCGGCGAAGGATTAAACCCCACCCTGCGCATATTTGCATTGATGAGGCTGGGCATACACGAATTGCCAACAGTTGCTAAAATTTTAGGTTATAGCGAAAGTACTATTTATACCTACAAAATACGTGTTAAAGCCAAGGCCCTGATACAAGGGACTGATTTTGAAAAAAGCATTATGGAAATTAAGTTTATTGACGTATCGGGCTGAGATGACTAATTTATGATGAGCGAATTAATTCTTCAGTTGCACATCAAGATAAACGGAGTGCCGGCCATACGAATCGTAAAAAGGTTTAAATAACACATCATCTATAGTAAACGCTAACTGCTTGGGGTCGCCTTTAATTGACTTGCCTAAATCATCCGCGGATAATGTAACCCTGCGCCAATCTTTCCGGGCAATGGGCTCCTGCGCAGCAAGCAATATAGGGCCGTAAAATAAGCTGGCTATATTTTGCTGGTCCATCACAGGGTCCAGGTGAAATTGAAACGGCATTTTAAGTTCTATAACATCACCGTTTTTCCAGTTGCCGGCTAACTTTAAATAACTTCCGGGCATGGCTGTTAAATTTTGTTCTTTTCCGTTGATTTTTACAAAAAAGCCTTTTGTAGCCCAACCCGGAACACGAACATAGATGTCAAATTTTCCGCTGCCTTTAACCGTCAAACGCGTTTCATCTTTTTTCGGAAAGCTTGTTTCCTGCTCTATGATGACTTTACGCTCCGGCCAACTTAGGGTTGATGGCACGTAAAGGTTGACATACAGCGCCTTGTCATCCTTGCTTTTAAAGTATATCGTGTTTTGAAGCTTGGTACTGCTTTCAAGCGCGGTACCGTTACAGCAGGTAAAGCCGCTCATATCGCCATTACTGAATTGCTTAACCGAACCAGGGCGCAGCGGCACGTGGTACGTATTTGCCGGACTATTCTCAGCCACCGAGGCCAAAATGTGATTATACAAAGCGCGCTCATAATAATCCATGTACTCTGCCTGCTGATCGTACCGGAACAAATCGCTGGTCAGTTTCAACATATTGTAAGTAGCGCAGGTCTCGTTTTGCCCCCCCGCCGAAAAACCGTTCCGATACAAGGTGCCGGGCTGTGCGATAAAGCATTCGGCATTGGCCGGGTTGCGGGCACCCGCCACACCGCCAATACTGTACATATAATCATCTACAGCTTTATGCCAAAAGTTGTCGGCTATCCTGTAATACTCCGGATTGCCAGATGCGCGGTAGGTTTCAATACTGCCTATTATTTGCGGTATGTGCTGGTTGGCATGCAACCCGCGGAACAGGTCGACATTTTTGGCCAGCCCGCTTGCGTGTTGCTTATCACCAAAAAATACCCTGATGTTATCAAAAAGCTGTGCAGTTTTTAAATAATCGGCATTGCCTGTAACACGGTATAAGCGCGCCATTACCTCGTTCATGCCGCCAAACTCACCGGCGATATATGTATTCCACATTTTGATCAGGGTGTCTTGCGGTAACTTGCTTAGACGTGTATGTACCCAGTTGCCCATGCCCGTTGCTATAGTGAGCGCCTTTTTATTGCCACTTACCTCATAAACATCTAAAAGGCCGGCCATAATTTTGTGCAGGGTATAATATGGTGCCCAAACCTGGTTTTTCTGCCCGCCGTACTTAGCGCCATGCTCCAGCATAATAAACTGATCGGGAGGGTAAGCGCTGATAAAGCCCGTGCCCCAGTTCCAATAATCCTTACGCAAACCCTCGGTTGTCAAGTCCGAATCATAGGCTGATTTTCCGGCGCCGTAAGGTACTGCTGCCGGGTCAGCAACATGCGTTCCCCCTGCCTTTGAGGGCTTACCCGATAGTTGCGATAAACTGTAAAGCACGTTTACCATATAATCCATTTTTGTGGCAAAACGACTTTGCAGCGCTTTATCATAACCGGTACCGGCATAAGCTTGCGCAATGGCTGTTAAATAATGGCCGGTGGCGTGCCCGCGCAGCTTGGTATCCTGGCTGTCCCAAACACCTAATGGTTTTGCCCCTGCCGGTTGTTTTTGTCCAAAAGCTTCGCGAAACATATATAGAAACGAATTTGGATCAGTCTCTGCTAGTGTCCTTACAAACTTGTCTCGGTTTTCGGTGAATTTGGTCGTATGCCCGTATGCATCATTCTTAAGCGAAACCTGGCTTAGTTTAAATGTTTCAAGCTTTAATAAAGGCGCGGCGGCTTTCGCTGCTTCTTTTACAATTACCTCAGCCTCCGGCTCAAAAGCGGTACCCGGCACTCGCCCTTTTACGATATATGTACCCGGCTTTTGTACTTCATTATTATTGGCAGGGACAGGCCAAAGCACACGTACCCTCGGCCCTTTTAACCCGTTTTTATAAACACCGTCAATATAAGCCGGTAAACGCGGCAGCGAGCCTACTTCGGTTTCAATCTTAACACTGTTTACTTTATTTAAATAAGCATTATACAACTGTGCACCGGTTTGAGCGAAATCCGGCATATCATTCTCTACTTCAGATGAAACATTTACGGAGCCATTACTTTTTACACCGCTATAAATTCGGGTAATTTGCTTCATGCTGAGTGGCACCCGGTAAATACGATAATCGTGCAGCAGGGCATTTATCGAACTGCTGCCCGGCGACAACGATCTGCCGATATAAAGCGTTCTTTTAGCTTGCTGATTGCCGAAAACCGATTCAAGATATTCAGGTACGTTACGACTTTCACCTACCGGCTTTCCATCGGCATAAGTGGATATTATTTGTGAAGGGATATCAACTACCACAACCAGGTGAACCCATTTGTCTTTTTGAATAGCCGGAGAGGAAGTTCCGGTTTTGCCATTGCCTGACGTGATAAAGGCAGTGAACCCTTTTTGAGTGATTGTGCCTGCCGGAGCTGCGAAAAAATGATTACCGGCAGTTTTACCAAAATCAAAAAGATATTGCCCCGGCTCATCTGAGCGAAGGTATACCCAACCGGTTATACTAATGGATTCCAAATCGGTTAAGGCTTCCGGCGGCAGGGAAACAAAGGATTGGTTACCAGACAACGAAAGTACTTTACCAAAACGGGTATCATCAACAAACTCTGCCTTGCCCTGTAGCTTGCCATGCAGGTTATTGCGCGACCAATCTTTAACGTCGCCATTAAAAACATAGCGCGCTATCATATCTGTTTCACCTAAACCATCCAGTATCTGGTCGCCATTTTGCGCGCACGCGGTGCCAATATTAAAAACGTAAGTGATAACGAGCAATATGCCTGATAATAATCTCATAAAATATAAAATGCGGATATAGCCAAAGTAAGTCAGAAAATCGTAATCAAAGCAATCACAATTTAACCTATACCCCCAATTTATTACCCGTATTTATTGAACGCCGGAAGTGTAGTTATGAAATCGGCAAAAGAACCCGGTGATACGCAAAAAATCACTCAACTCTGAATTGATAAACGCCGGGCTTAATACGAACGATATATTGCCCGTTCACAAAACTCGTATTTACTATTCTGCCATCTTTATTCTTCAAAATTCCCCTATTTCTGGGTACCACCAAAGTCGCCGATGTATTTGCGGGGATTTCCATTAACAGATGCAAAGTTCCTATTTTATCCTTTCGCCATTCGCTCCTTATCCTGCCGTACAAACTATTGTAGGCGGATTTACAGTAGTTAAGTTCTGCTAAGGGCTTAGGGGCGATAATAAAATGCTGATAACCATCAGGCCCTGGCTTTATACCTCCTAAAGCGGTATAAAACCATTGTACCACGCTGCCAAACATTGGGTGACACCTGGAACCTACACCATCCCAGCTTTCCCATAAGGTACTGTTTTTATTATCCAACAAATATCCAAACCCTACGCCGTTTTGCTGGCTCATTAGCTTATATGCCACATCATCACGATTGAATTGCGATAGTACTTTTAGCAACAACGGCGTAGCCAATATCCCTGTATCAAAATGGTAGTTGATTTTTTTGAGATGACTTAACACCGAATTAAAAACTTCCTCCTTTAACTCAGTTGGCACTAAACCGAAAGCCAAAGCGAAAACGTTAGCGCCCTGCCTGCCCTGCCAGTAAGTTTTTTCGGCTGGGTTATAATAGGCTTTGTTAAAGTTTGCTTTGATCTTTACGGCGAGGCGCTCAAATTGAACACGATCTGCATTATTGCCCAGCAATGCGGCAATTGTGGCCATTATAGTGGTAACATGGTAAAAGTAAGCCGTATTTACCAAGGGTTCAGGGAGTTCAATCTGCGTTGGCGTACACCAGTCGCCCAGGCACCAGCCATTAGGCTCTTCCCGCACAATAAGTCCGCGGTCGTTTGTACGTGTGTTTAAATACGCTATCCATTGTTTCATACCCGGGTAATGCTGCTTCAACAGCTGATTATCGCCATAATATTGATAGTATAGCCATGGCATAATTACATAAGCCGAACCCCACGCGGGCCCGCCACCACCACCACCGAAGGGCGCGCTGTGAGTAACAAAACCGGTTTTATGGTTGCGGGCATCATCCATATCGTTAAACCATTTTTTGTAGAATTGCGGCAGATGGAATGACAGCATTGCACTTTCTATAGCTACCTGGCCATCGCCGGTGTAACCCAGGCGCTCCCGGTGCGGGCAATCGCTGCTGATACTGCCGTGCATGTTTGCCAGCTGGGTTTTTATATAAGCCTTATTAATTTGATTAAACAACGGATTGGAACACTCAAAACTGCCATTTGGCTCCACTGCAGTATGTACATCTTTTATCCTGATGCTTTGAACGTTAAGGACAACATCTTTACTTATTACCTCTATAAACCGGAACGCATGCCACGTAAATCGCGGTTCCCAGTTTTCCGTTATTCCACCTTTTAAAGTATAAGTATCCCATTGCCCGTAGTCCTCTCCTTCTTCACTGATGTACCTTATCTTAATAACATTACCCGCTTTACCCTTTACGTTGATATTTGCCCAGCCGGCAACTGTTTCATCCAGATGATAACGGTAAACAGAATCATTCACCTTACCCTCGAATGTTGGTGTTAATACGCGGGTTACTTTATCAAACGGAGCGGTTTGCGCATGCAATGCGCCTGAGGGCGGGGTAACCAACTTCGCAGATTTCCAACCAGCGTCATTATATGCCGGTTTGTTCCATTCGTCTAATAACAGGCGGGCATCATACTGCTCGCCGCTAAAAATACCATCCTTTACTAACGGACCTGTTGTTGTTTTCCAGGTACCGTCAGACACTACCATTTGTTTGGTACCGTCTGTGTAAACTATCTCTAATTGAAATATCAGTTTTGGCAGATCATACCACATTTTTCCTTCAACTGTACGGTCGCACTGGTTGTACCAGCCGTTACCAAGTAAGACACCTATCGTATTATCTTGCTGATTTATTCCATCGCTTACATCAAAACTATTATACAAAACCCGCTGCGTTGATTGATCATCATAAGGATACAGCAATTTGATCAGCGGCCGCTTATCATAATTGGTAACTGCCGGTGCCAAAACCTGATCGCCAATTTTTTTACCGTTTATATATAGTTCATAAAAACCCAAGCCACTTATATATACGGTAGCCTTTTTTACTGGTTTGTTAACTTTAATATCCTTACGGAAATACGGGGCCGGGTAAGTTGTGGGCGAATCAGGCGTTGGGTCAGCCATTGCACCTATCCATTTGGCCTGCCAGTCAGCGGGTTGTAACAAACCCATTTGCTAGCAGGCAGTTTCGCTCCAGGCGGACGGGAGGCCTTTTTCATCCCAAACCATAACCTTCCAGTATACCTTTTGCCTCGAGTTTACAACTCTGCCATTATAAATTACCTCCGTAGAGTTTGAAGATGGCACCTTACCGCTATCCCAAAGATTGCCTTTGCTTTGAGCGAGCGAGGCAGCATTATCCGACACAATTACGCGATAGGCCGTTTGTGTCTTCCCTCTCTCTGAGGAAATCATCTGCCAGCTTAAAACCGGTTTTGTTGATTCTATAGTCGACGGGTTGATCAGTTGATCGCACTTAAGTGTTTTCAACTTTAACAGTTGGTTACCGGCGGGCTTTGTTGTGCTGTTAGATTGCGCCGTTGCGATCAGAGGCAATATCCAAGCCAGAATAATTAAAAAGCATAGTTTCAAATAACGTATCATAAAGGCATTAGGATAAAGCGCGGGTTGTAAACCATCAACTTATACAGAATTAAATAATTGGTTTAGTAAAATATACATCCTTATCACCACCTGCAACCCTAACTGTCCTCAAACCCAAAAGGCATGTCTAAATATTCATAAATTCCTTTTTGTACTCAGAAGGTTTTTTCTGCATCTGATCTTTAAAAAGCTTATTGAAATTAGATAAGGTTTTAAAACCTGAACGTTCGGCTATTTCGGCCACCGGCAGGTCAGTTTCGGTTAACAACTGGCAGGCGTGTTTAACACGTAACTCGGTAACAAATTGCGAAAAGCCCTTATTGCTCACCCTGGCAAAATAACGACTGAAGGAGGTCGGCGTCATACACAGCAGATCAGCCAGCTCATTCTGATGAATTTTTTTGCGGTAATTTCTGAGGATATATTCATAAACCTTTCCCATCCGGTCAGCCTCCGCTTTATGAATAGGTTCGTTATACGCCACGTACGAGATGGTTTTGTAATCCTTTGTATTAGCCAGCATTTCTATAATCTGCAAAAGACAAATAAATGCCGACAATCCCTTCAGCTCAAGCAATTCATGCATCCGGCTAATAACCTCATCCCTTGCCCGCCCGAAAAAAATAAGGCCTTTGGCCGAGCGTTCGAAGAGTTTATTAAACTGTAGTAATTCATTTTTGCTCATGATGTGCTCGCCGAGCAAATTTTCCTGCAGATAAATAACAATACCCCTCACTTTAAGCCCGCTGTTTTTATCAAAGTAAGCCTCGTCACTACGCCATAAATGCGGCAGGTTACTACCAGTAAGGATAAGTTCATTTGGAACAAAGCTCTGGATGCTGTCACCTATAAAACGGGTACCGGTGCCCTCTAATGGTACAAACAGCTGGTATTCGAAGTGTGAGTGCCATACCGGATCAAAATACTTATCGTCCAAGTATTCTATCATAAATATCTGCGAATCGGGTATGGATGATTTATGTACGGCTGGCTTCATGAGCAATTATTGACTAATAAGAAGATCAAATTAGCGAAATGAAGACAAAATTCAGTCAGAAATTGATAAAAAAGAAAAAGAGCTGATCGCCATATTTGTTCAACCAGTTTATAATAAATCCATGAGAAGATACCATACACTCATAGTGCTTGCTTTGGCAGCATTGCTTGGTTTTAGCGCTACCTTAAGCAAAACACCTTCGGCGCGCCGGCTCGAAATACTGATGCTGGGGCACAAATCAGAACATCATCAATCTGAAAAACTCACCGAGATTTTACAGCAGGCTTTTTTCAAGGATGGTATCAACATCAGTTATACTACTGATCCGGATGATCTGAATGAGCAAACCCTTTCAAAATACGACGGCCTGATGATCTATGCCAACTACGATACCATTTCGGCAACGCAGGAAAAAGCGTTACTGGACTTTGTAAAAAACGGCAAAGGTTTTATCCCTATTCATTGCGCTTCATGGTGCTTTCGTAACTCAGCCGAGTATGTTAAGATGGTGGGCGGCCAGTTCAGCACCCACAAAACCGACACCTTTAGCACAGTGATTGTAGATAAAAAACATGAGATATTGAAAGGCTTTACACCGTTTAAAACCTTTGATGAAACCTACGTTCACAGTAAAATTAATAAAGACGTCCATGTACTTACCGAAAGAGTGGAAGGCTCGCATCATGAGCCCTACACCTGGACAAACCAGTATGGCAAAGGGCGCGTATTTTATACCGCTTACGGCCACGACGAACAAACCTGGAGAAACCCCGGATTTTTGAAATTGCTGGAGAACGGACTCATTTGGGCAGTAGGTAAAAAAGCCGAAAAAGAACTCGCGAAACTTCCGAAGCCTAAGCCTGAATATACAGCGGCAGACATTCCCAATTACGAGAAACGTGACCCTGCGCCAAAGTTACAGGCGCCTTTGAGCGCTGCGGAGTCGCAACTGTTAACGCAAGTACCGGTGGACTTTAAAGTGGAACTTTTTGCTTCAGAACCTGATATTGAAAAGCCCATAGCTATGGCCTGGGACGAAAAGGGCCGCTTATGGATAGTGGAAACCATTGATTACCCGAACACGGTACGCGAGAATAAAACCGAAGGCCGCGACAGGATTAAGATATGTGAAGACACTGATGGAGATGGAAAAGCAGACAAGTTCACCGTTTTTGCGGATAAGCTGAACATTCCGACCAGTATTACATTTGCGCGCGGCGGCGTGATCGTTGCGCAGGCTCCTGATTTCTTATTTCTGAAGGATACTAATGGCGATGATAAGGCGGACACCCGCGAAAAACTGATTACCGGCTGGGGCACCTTTGATACGCATGCCGGGCCATCCAACCTTAAATATGGGTTTGACAACCATATATGGGGAACGGTTGGCTATGCCGGTTTTGAAGGAACCGTAGGCGGCAAACAATTTGATTTTAACCAATCGGTATACAGATTTACGCCGGATGGTAAAAACCTGGAGCACCTTGGCACGGCAAGCAATAATACCTGGGGACTGGGCTTTTCTGAAAACAACGATGTGTTTGTTTCTACCGCGAATAACTCGCATAGTGATTACCTGGGCATACTACTACCCTATCTAAACCGTATAGGTGCACCGCAAATGGAATCTGTGCGTAAGATAGATGGACATTATAACATGCACGTAGTAACTAAAAACCTGCGGCAAGTAGACGTTTTTAATGGTTTTACCGCCGCGGCAGGGCATAGCCTGTACACCGCGCGCAATTTTCCGGAGAAATACTGGAACCGCATTGCCTTTGTAAACGAACCTACCGGTCGCGTAATACACCAGGCTATATTGCAGCCCGACGGTTCAGGATTCAAAGAAGAGGATGGCTGGAACCTGTTAGCCAGCGCCGACGAATGGATGGGGCCTGTACAATCTGATGTTGGACCGGATGGCGCCGTATGGGTGAGTGATTGGTATAACTTTATCATCCAGCACAACCCCACCCCCAAAGGCTTTGAAAATGGCAAGGGCAATGCGTATGTAAACCCGCTTCGCGACCATACCCGCGGGCGTATCTATCGTATTGTTTATAAGCAAGCGAAGCCTTCAGCAATTACCAGCCTTGATAAAAACAATCCTGCGCAATTGCTAAATGCCCTGCAAAGCGATAACCTTTTCTGGCGGATGACCGCGCAGCACCTGATAGTTGAGGGTGGCTATAAACAATTAGCGCCGCAATTGTTCAAACTGGTTCAAAACACAAGTGTCGACCAGACCGGACTTAACGCTCCTGCGATACACGCGCTTTGGACGTTACATGGCCTTGGCCTGCTGAATGGATCAGACAAGGAGACTTTGGTTATTGCCGAAGCTGCCCTACGCCACCCTTCTGCCGGTGTACGTAAAGCAGCTATACAGGTGTTGCCCGCTAAAACTCTAACTGCGTCAATATTGCAGGAAAAAAAGCTTAACACCCGTTTGGCCGGTATTCTTAAAATTGCCGATATGCCGGCCTCAGCGGCGATGGGTAACGCATTGCTGGCCGCCCAGAAATTACCGGAGAATGCCAACGATTACTGGATTACCCGGGCGCTGAAAGTAGCCATTGCCACCCATGTAAAAGGAGCATTGGCGGCGATAAAGGCGGAAAACGAGGCCAACGAAACCCGCCGCGAACTGGCAAACAAGCCAGCCGACAAGACAATTAAGATTGAGGTGGTGAAAAATGCCATGAAATACGACGTTAAGCAATTTGAAGCAAAAGCAGGCAGTATTTTGGAAATTGAGTTTAAAAACCCTGATTTTATGCAGCACAACCTCCTTATCCTGCAAAAAGGAACAATGGAAAAGGTTGGCACTGCTGCCGATAAGCTTGCTCAAGACCCGAATGGTATAACGCAAAACTATGTACCTAAAATACCTGAAGTGCTTTTTGCTACAAAGCTTATTGATCCGCAGGGCAGCGTAAAACTGAAGTTTCGCGTGCCTGATGAACCCGGCGACTATCCGTTTATATGTTCTTTCCCGGGGCATTGGCGGATTATGAACGGTGTGATGAAAGTAACCAAGTAATTTACCTGATAACCCATAAATGCCATTACCTGTAAAATTCGGCGTAAGCACGTGGCTGTTTACCTCGCCGTTTCAAACATCGTCCGCTACAGAATTATTCCGTAAAATAGCCTCCATGGGATTTAACAAGGTGGAGATCGCCGTGGAAGACCCGGAGCTGGTAGACGGGCCGCTTGTGAAAGTAGCTTTAGCAGAACATCAGCTTGAAGCAATAGTTTGCGGCGCATTCGGCCCCGGCCGCGATTTAACACATGAAGACCCTGAAGTGCACAAAAACTGCTTCAACTACATTGAACAGTGCCTTGACCTCTGCGCCCTTTGGGACACAAAATTCTTTGCCGGGCCAATGTACTCGGCAGTTGGAAAGGCCCGCATGTTGCCGCCCGAACAACGTAAAAAGGAATGGCAACTCGCCGTAAAAAACTTGCGGCAGGTGTGCATTATGGCGGCAGACCGCGGTTTGGAAATAGCGATTGAGCCTTTGAACCGCTTTGAGTCAGATCTGGTCAACACAGCTTCGGATGCTGTCAGGATGGTGAACGATATTGATCATCCCGCTGCGAAAATACTGCTCGATGGGTTCCACATGAATATTGAAGAAGCCAGCATTGAGCATGCCATCAAATTAGCTGGCGACAAACTGATACACCTGCAGGTAGCCGAAAACTATCGGGGCACACCCGGCACCGGGCAAGTGAATTGGGATGCCTATCGCAAAGGACTTAAAGCCATAGGCTACCGGGGGACAATCTCGATAGAAAGCTTTACCCCCGATAATAAGGAACTGGCGCAAGCGGTTTGCATTTGGCATCCGCTGGCCGAAAGCCAGGATAAATTTGCACAAGAAGGACTCACATTTTTAAAACAATGGGCACAATAAAATGAAAAACAAGCAGATAAACGTAGCAATCGTCGGACTAGGTTTCGGCGCAGAATTTATACCAATCTATCAACGTCACCCGGACGCTAATATGTACGCCATTTGCCAGCGCGATCATACCAAGCTGCACCAGGTGGGTGATGCTCTCAGTATCGAAAAGCGTTACACAGATTACGATGAACTATTGCGCGACCCCGAAATTGACGCCGTGCATATCAATACACCGATACAAAATCACGCGGAACAATCCATTAAAGCCCTTCGGGCAGGTAAGCATGTAGCTTGTACGGTGCCCATGGCCACTACGGTAGAAGAATGCCGGCAGATTGTTGAAGCGGTTAACCAAACAGGTTTAACCTACATGATGATGGAAACGGTTATATATAGCCGTGAATTTCTGTTTGTGAAAGAATTATATGAAAACGGAGAGCTGGGTAAACTGCAATTCCTGCGCGCTTCGCACCAGCAGGAAATGGCGGGATGGCCGGGTTATTGGGAAGGATTGCCCCCTATGCACTACGCTACGCATTGCGTGGGGCCGGTACTGGCGCTGGCAAAAGCGGATGCTGAATATGTGTCCTGCTTCGGCTCCGGCCGTATCGACGAAAACCTGATCAGCAAGTATGGATCACCTTTCGCTATAGAAAGCTGCCACATTAAATTTAGAGATTCGGATCTATGCGCCGAAGTTACACGTTCACTTTTTAATACGGCAAGGCAGTACCGCGAAAGCTTTGATGTGTACGGCTCCAAGAAAAGCTTTGAGTGGACATTGATAGAGCATGAGCCTTCGGTAATACATACCGGGGAAGTACCCAAAAAAGTTACCATTCCGGATTTTGCACACCTGCTTCCGCAAGAAATACAGGGCTTTACTACCGGCGGCGTTTATGATGCCGACGATAACCAGCACCTGTCATTTTTACAAGGCTCCGGTCACGGCGGCTCGCACCCGCATCTGGTACACGAGTTTATATTTGCATTGGTGAACCAACGCCAGCCGTTCCCTAACGCACGCCAGTCAGCTAATATAACCTGTGTCGGCATCCTGGCGCACGAATCCGCCATGAATGGCGGTGAAAAAATAAATTTGCCTGAATTTACTTTAAGCTAAAAATAGTTGGTCCATTGTTTTATAATAGTTAAAGCCGGCTTACAAGTAAATTTAAAAAATCGGAGCTATGTAACCAACACTTGACAACAAGTTAGGAGCATTTTTTTCGATGAAGCAGGATATCTTATTATCGTCTATTTAACTTAATTTGCCCTTCATGTTCAGTCCTGTTTACTTTAAAGCAACACTGTGAGCGCTTTATAAAAATAAGCAAAGCGCTTTTTTATAACATCAATGGACACCCGCTTAGATTGCTATTAAATCAATTGCGATAAAAAAATTGATATAAGTTTGTAAGGTCAGCAGCCGCAACCCGACCAAGCATATAAAAAGCAACATCAAATGAGAACACTCCTTTCAAAAGCCTTGGGTATCGCAGCGGCTGCGATATTATTTTTGTCTGTCAGCGGTCAAGCTCAGGACAAAATGAGTAAAATGAAAAAAGACACATCCAAAATGTCTAAAATGGATCATAAAAAAGACCATGGTAAAATGGACAAGATGAAGAAGACCGGCAAGATGGATAAGATGAAGAAGGATACGAGTAAAATGTAATTAACTAAACCCGGCGGGTAATTCCCGCCGGGCTTTAACGCATGAAAAATGAAATTAGGCATCGTTAAAATATTAACCATTATTGCTTTCAGCGGAACTTTGTTCGTTGCAGCCGTTCCGCTGAAAGCGGCTGCTTTAACTACCAATGTTAGCGATACGCTTAAAACGCAGCTCTATCCTGAAAAAGCGACGGACATAAGCCCTTTGCTGATTGGCGAGCGTATTCCTGTGATTAGCTTACCTGCCGCCAATGGCCAGGTGTATGATCTGAACGCAGCTGTGGCTCAAAAACCAACCATCCTAATATTTTATCGTGGCGGCTGGTGCCCGTTTTGTAACAGGGAGCTGGCAGGCATACAGGGTATACAGGCCGATTTAGTCAGGATGGGCTATCAGATTATCGCGATCAGCACCGATAGCCCTGAAAACCTCAGCAAGTCTGCCGATAAAGAGAAACTGAGCTATACTTTGCTGTCAGACGCTGGCCTTGCTGTTGCCAAAAAGATGGGGCTGGCCTTTAAAGCGCCGGCTGCTTACAGTAAAACGCTGGAGACCGGATCGGGCGGTAAAAATGTCGACAAATTGTTACCGGTGCCGTCAGTATTCATACTCGACAAAAAAGGCGTTATTCAATTCGAATACATCAACCCGGATTACCGGCAACGGATTAGCCCGGAACTTTTAATGGCAGTTGCCGGGATGTTGATCAGATAGATAAAATGATTTTTTTATCTATCTTTTGTAAGGTATTGCTATATCGCCCCGACTAACTCGAAAACAGCAAGCCTTGGCTAATGACGCAAAGTTTAACGAATCATAATACAACTGATCAGAGTGGCAAGAAACTGCTTGAGCCACGGTTTTGGGTAGAACGGCATGCCGATTTTTTGTATAGCTATGCTTTTGCGCGACTGAATGATGATGAGCAATGCCGTGACCTAGTGCAGGATACATTTTTGGCCGCCCTGCAAAAAACAGCTAGCTTTCGTGGAGATAGTAGCGAACGCACCTGGCTGACCGCTATCTTGAAATATAAAGTGATCGACATATACAGAAAACGATCCGGCGCCTTCCATTTAAAGGAGACGGATGGTATAGCAGCGAATGACGAGGAAGAATTTTTTGAACCGGATGATAACCATTGGAAACGCGAGCATTGGCCCGCGCTTTTCGGCGTTGAGGACAAAGACCCTCTGCATAACAAAGAGTTTATGCGCATACTGCAACAATGCCTGCAACGCCTGCCGCCTTTGTGGATGTCGGTATTTCGCTTAAAGCACCTGGATGATGAGGGCACAGAGATGATCTGTGAGCAACTGAGAATAAGCTCGGCTAACTTTTGGGTGATCATCCATCGCGCTAAAGTAAACCTGAGATCATGTTTACAAAAAAATTGGATATGATATGAAAACGCAATTCAGATCAGAACTGGTGCGTATTGCCTACAATTGCCGTAAGGCTACCTTCCTGATCGAGAAGAAACAGGAAACTGCGCTTAGCGGCCGCGAAAAGCTAGAGTTAAAGTTTCATCTGGCCGGTTGTTCCATCTGTCGGATATATCAGCAGCAAAGCATATTGATCAATAATATGATGCACAGGTTATTTAAAGACATTCCCGTGGAGATCAGGTTAGACGGCGACTTTAAAACAAGTTTACAGCAAAAGATCAACGAGCGTTTAATCAGCGATAATTGATCGCCGGATACTAACACCATGAAGGTAATCAAAGAGAAACATTCGCTGGCTATGCGCTGGGCCCATTGGGTAAATTTCCCGCTGTTGGGTATCATGATCTGGAGTGGCTTGCTGATTTATTGGGCCAACGATGTATATAACATCACGCTTTTTGGCCATCAGTTCGTAAGGCTTTTTCCGGAATGGTTTTACAATCAGCTGCACATACCGCACCGGCTTTCTGAAGGCATGGCCTTTCATTTCCTTTTTATGTGGTTCTTTACGCTTAATGGGGTATTCTATATCATTTATACTTTAGGCTCCGGAGAATGGAGACAACTTTGGCCAAGCAAGCGTTCATTCAAAGAAGCCTGGTTAGTTCTTTTGCATGATTTACACTTGCGTAAAACAGCGCCACCTCAAGGCAAGTATAATGCAGCGCAGCGTATCGCTTATTCGGCCATTATCCTGATGGGTGCAGGTTCGGTACTTACCGGGCTTGCCATTTATAAGCCGGTACAACTTAACTGGCTGGTTTGGGCAATGGGTGGCTACCACCTGGCCAGGATCTGGCATTTTGTGCTTACCCTTGGTTATGTATTGTTTTTTATCATACACGTTATACAGGTCATACTCGCGGGGTGGAACAATTTCCGGTCCGTTGTTTCAGGTTTCGAGGTGTTGGATGAGCCTGCTAACCCCGTAGTACATGAAAAAGAGAAGAATTAAACAGCCGCTAACCACCGAGCAAAAGATCAAACGTCGAAACTTTCTGTCTTTCGGTATCTTCGGCGCTTTTGGCGCAGCCGCTTATGGTGGCTGGCAGTGGCTCTACCATTCGCCCGAGGAGAAGCCAGGCGTTACCGCGGGCACCCGTGTTCCATTACGACGGGCGTTAAACAAAACAGAGCTTTTTTTCAGGCGACTGGCCTTTAATGAAAATCACCTGGTAAAAACCTACCCGGTGGAGCGGGCAGCAAAAACTGTCAGGCACAATTCGGATATCGGTTCAGAAGGTGACATCAATATCGATCAATGGCGGTTGAAAATCATCCGGAAAGACAAAGGCGTCATACAGATTACGCTAAAAGAGATACTCGCTTTACCAAAAACGGAGCTGGTGTTTGACTTTAAATGTGTGGAAGGCTGGGATCAGATACAGCATTGGGGTGGCGTTCGCTTTACAGAGCTGATTAAACACCTTGGTTTACAAGACGAAGCCAAACTTGCTTATGTTGGTATGATGACGCCTGACGGGCAATACTATGTCGGGTTGGATATGCCAAGCGCCCTACACCCGCAAACTATCCTGGCTTATGAAATGAATGGCAAGCCATTGCCCGCGCAACATGGTAAGCCATTACGCCTTATCATCCCGGTTAAATACGGCATCAAGAACCTGAAGCGCATGGGCACCATCACCTTTAGTGACCAACGACCGCCCGACTATTGGGCCGAACAAGGTTACGATTACTACTCAGGTTTGTGATGATTACAAAATATGATCAACTTGCTGTAAGTTTTTAGTGTTTTATCCGACCAAGAGATAAAACAACATGATAAATTTTACCAAAGCTGGCTATATGCTTGGCGTCATCGCAACAATCATCATTCTTTTATGGATTGGTCTTTTCAAATTTACCCCCGGCGAGGCCATGGCCATAAAAGGCTATGTATCCAACAGCTTTTTAATGAGTTGGCTGTACCGGGTTACTTCTGTACAAGGTGCTTCCAATATCATCGGCACTTACGAGATCGTGACCGCTATTTTTCTGATTGCCTCTTTTTGGAGTAATAAAGCAGCACTCATTGGTGGCTACCTAACGGCCTCTATTTTTATTGGTACATTGAGCTTTCTGCTCACAACCCCGGGTATCTGGAAATTAAGCGACGGGATATGGACCACAGATTTTTTTGTTTTGAAGGATATGGCTTTCCTGGGTATCGGACTGATGGTGATAGGAAAATATGAAAAAATCAGTTAACAACTTTGATAGGGTATTACATACATTTTTAATTGCCGACATTTGAAATAATAAATTTCAACTATCAAAAACACTTTTAGCTATTACATTATTCAAATTAAAATGTGCTTTTTAAAACCTCATCAAGTGTTATAAGCAGCATGTATACCTGTTTTTAGTTCATCAAAGCGTTCGTCATTTGTTTGGATCTCACGTTTCAATTCCTTTAGTCGCTTACCTATGTGATCAAGGCGCAAATAATCGTAAATAGATTCGTATTGAATTATAATTGAGGCTAATATCTTAAGATTGACATTATATTCCGCATACAACTGCTCAAGTTCTTTACGGGCGCTTTCAGCCTTAAGCAGAGCTTGTTTTAAATCGGATGTGGACTCATTTAAATCCTGTTCAGGCTCCAGCATCAATTTTTCTGTAAGCAATTTATCCAATTGGTTAAACGCCTTCAGCAAATTCTCATGTTTACTTTTACTTATACCTCGCATCTGTTTAGTATAGTATTACTGACTGCTTAAGGTATATACCGGTATAGCAACGGTTAACCCCAACAAACCCTTATCTGAGAAATTTGTACGATTGGGATTCAATTTTCCGCCCACGTCAGTCACTTCATAATTTAAGCTTAGGTTTGCCAGTGTGCGCCGCTCATTGTTTTTTGTCATCCGTACAGGTACGTTAATACCAAAACCCAGGTCGGTTGACTTTAAGGCTTCAGTAAGACGTGTTTTACCATAAAAATTAAGCCCGAACGCAAGTCCGTTGCCGTTATTGATTAAAAGGGTAAGATTGTAGTTCAGGTTAGCTGAGTTAGCCACAACAAAGTCGCCTTTTTTTGCCGAGGTTTCTTCGCTGGTCACTTCAAGTTCCTGGGTACTCGCATCATTGCTTATCTTGTTATATGATTTTAACCTTACTGTTGGCAACGCCATATAATTATTATCATTTTGCCTGTACTCAAACCCCGCATTGCCTGACAGGTTAAGCCATGATAACGAATTTTTAAAAGGTGACAGGTAAAAGCCTAAATTCACTTGTCCGAATATATTATGGTAGTTCCTGCGCGATATCTCACGTTCGATATCGGTTGAATTATCGTCGCGATAAAGCAGGTAGCTTGAAAAGTTATATCCGCCACGCACGTTTAACCATGTCCAAGCCCTTTGTTGCTGTTCAGTTTTTGTTGAAGCTAAGGATATGCTATTATCGCGTGATAAAAAAAGTGTATATGACAGGGCTCCAACAGCATCTGTTGCCCACTTACCGCGCTCAAAAAGCGGCACAAAATCGTTATTTGATGAAACTCCAGCATCAACAAAAAACGCCGAGATCGCATCACGATATAAGGGTAATACGCCTTTTATGGTTGGCCTTTTTGAAAAATCAACCAGCAGGCCCGCCTGGGGCGCGGTGCTTTTGAGTGAGAAAACGTTCGCCGTGAGCTTCTCAAAATCGGCATTTTTTGATAATGAATCAACCTGCTGTGCATTTGTGGCAACTGATGACAATAAAACGCCTGTCAGGATAAAATAAAAAAGTTTCATTGAGTATTTTGTCTAAGAGTTAGTTGAAATTAATATCTGCCTTATCATCAAGTTTTTGGTAAGCAGAGTTGTTACTTAAATATTCAGGAACGATGGCTTTCATCTTTTTAACTATAGCCATATCATCCTCTTTTTGCGCCAGGCTTATCAGTTCCTCTACATCATCCACCACATCCTTATAATCATACATGCGCACGCGGGCTATCTTTATTTTTTCGTGATGCGTGGGTTGGGTCATTTCTTCCTTGTTCAACAGTTCCTCATAGAGCTTTTCTCCCGGCCTTAGGCCTGTATAGTTTATCTGGATATCGGTACCGGGTGTAAAGCCTGCCAGTTTTATCATTTTATTTGCCATATCGGCAATGCGCACCGGTTCGCCCATATCAAAAACGAAAATTTCACCTCCCTTATCAGTTGCCCCGGCCTCAAGCACCAGCTGCACCGCTTCGGGTATAGTCATAAAATAGCGGGTTATGTCCGGATGGGTAACCGTAACCGGCCCCCCTTTTTTTATTTGCGCCTTAAAAAGCGGAATTACCGAGCCATTTGATCCGAGAACATTACCAAAGCGGGTAGTTATAAACCGTGTGTTTGCCGTAGATGTAGCGTTTGAACGGTAATCATCAACCAGCGAAAGGTGCTCATAACTATGCGTTATAGCATCGTTAAGCGATTGTATGTATATTTCGGCTATGCGTTTTGAAGCACCCATAATATTGGTTGGGTTAACCGCCTTATCAGTCGAAATCATTACAAACTTATCCGCATCAAAATATACAGCTAGATCAGCTATGTTTTTGGTGCCGACAATGTTAGTAATAACAGCTTCTGCAGCGTTACCTTCCATCATAGGCACGTGCTTGTAAGCCGCGGCATGGAAAATAATTTCGGGGCGCACTTCTTTAAACACCGTCCGCATGCGTTTAAAATTTCGCACGTCTGCAATAAAAAAATGCATCACTGCTTGCGGATGCTTTGCCATGAGTTCTATCTGCACTTCGTGCAACGGAGATTCGGCCTGATCACATAAGGCAACCATTGCCGGTTCGTAACCCAGTACCTGCCGTACAATTTCAGATCCGATTGAGCCCGCGGCGCCCGTAATAAGCACGCGTTTACCCCTAAGTTCCGCACTGATCTTTGTGGTGTCTATCACTATTGGTTCGCGCGACAGCAAATCTTCTATCTTGAGATCCTTTATTTGCCTGGTAAAACCTTCGGTTTCAAGCCATTCGTCAGACGGCGGGACTTTAGATAGCTTTACGCCTGCCTGCAGGCAGGTATCAATAAGCAGCTGGCGGGTATTGTCATCCAATTTTGAATCGGCAATTATTACCTTTTTGATATTATATCTTTTTTGTACTTCACCAAGTACTGATAGCGGATATACCCTGCGCTGCTCTATATATTTATTAATTTTATGGCTGTTTACATCAATAAATCCGGCAACATAAAAATTACCCGAACGCGCGCCTTCAAGTGCCTGCTTTAACAGGATGGACTGGTGATTGGTGCCATATATAAGTACCGATTTTTTATTGGCCGATGAATTAAATTTGATATAAAAGTACACACTGCGTACGGCGCTGCGTAAAAGCACCATGGCTGAACTTTGTACCGAAAAAGTGAATAGCAGTAGTATAGCTACATCAGCCGGATTGATGTGTTTAGCAAAAAAACAAAGGCATATAACGCCAAACAATATATTACATATAAATACCGCTGTGAATATGCGCATCATATCCTGCGAGTTAGTAAACCGGATGAGACCGGTATGTATTTGCATGGCTAAATGCAGTGCCATTGCCGCGGCTACATAAAGGCTGAAAAACAACCAAAAATGCGATGTAAATAAATGATTATAATTAGCCGGATGCTTTGTAAGTAAATAAGCCGCAGAAAATGAACCGGCAGCTATAAGCAGGTCAATAAAAAGTATTATCCAGCGAGGTACTGTTTTCGCTTTTTTTAAAAGACCTAACATCTCATTTTAATTAGGGAATGTGACAACAGATTATTGAAATCTATGCCAAGTTAGTTCCGTAATAATAAGAGATAATTAACTGGCTATTAATAATAATACATAATAATAAGGCTGTAGTTTATAAATAATATTCAGTATAAACTCTATTAAA
This sequence comes from Mucilaginibacter defluvii, assembly GCF_039543225.1. Classification (NCBI taxonomy): domain Bacteria; kingdom Pseudomonadati; phylum Bacteroidota; class Sphingobacteriia; order Sphingobacteriales; family Sphingobacteriaceae; genus Mucilaginibacter; species Mucilaginibacter defluvii. Next base: position 203,557 of record NZ_BAABJI010000002.1, on the reverse strand, counting down.
TGCGTATGTTAATTTAATGTATTTCATGATTGTGATACTGTAGATAACGTACGGTAGCGGCGTTCAAAATGAATATAAACAGCTGCGCAAATACTTAAAAGCAACAGTGCATAAATACCCATTGAAAAATTGGTTAGCAATAAAAAGCCGTTAATAGTTAATTGCGCAAGCGTGTAGCATATTGCTACCACGCGGTGCGGGTATCCGGCGTGGTTAACCAAAAGCTGGTATAAATGCAGCCGGTGGGGCTGCGCAAGGTTTTGCTTTAACTTTATACGCTTTATGATGGTAAACAGCACGTCGGAACCATAAATACTGAAAACGAACAGATACTTTAAATTATGCGAGTGTATGATCAGCATAACAGATAAAGCGCCCAGCCAGAAAGCTATACCAATACTGCCTACATCACCGGCAAAACATAAAGCCCTTTGCCGAAAGTTAAAAAACAAGAAGATTATACAGGCTATAAGCGGGCATACCAGCAAGGGATCATCCGCAAAGCGGATAACAAAGCTATTTATATACCAAAAGGTAAGCAAAGTAATTACGGAGTAAGTAGCAGTAATACCGTTTATTCCGTCCATAAAGTTAAATGCGTTAATTCCGCTTATCATAAAAACGCAGGCTAAGGCTACGCCCCACAACGGCCATTGTAAATGTACCTGCAACGCATAAACAGCCATTAGTACAGAAAGCAAATGAACCGCTAACCGTAAAAAAGCCGGTAGCGGCCTTACATCATCAGCAAAGCTGATTGCACTGATCAGCGTTAGGGCAATTAATAACACAAGATCAACATCCTGAAAAAGTAAACCGCAAAAAATGATTGATAATGGGAATATTATACCGCCACCCCTAACCGTTACTTCGGTATGTGAACTACGATGGTTGGGTACATCAACTATATTAAAACGCTTTGCTATTTTAAAGTAAGTAAGCAAAGCAAGCACCAGCAAAAGTGTTATGATCAGGTAATTCATTTATGCAGATTTTGTGCTGTATAATAAATACCCTCGCGCGCGTTAACCGGCATATTATGGATACCCGCCGCCTGTTTAAATTTATGGTTGCTTACTACGTAGCTGCCGGTAAGCTTTTGCAGGTTTTCTGTATTAAACGGCAGGCGCAGCTTATCACCCGCTTTTGCTAAGGTTTTGATAAAAGATTTGGGTAAATTCCATTTAACCGGATTAATGTGGCTTGCCTTGCCCAAGATGTCAATAATATCGTTAGTGGAGAGCGGCTCATCGTCGGCAATATTATATACGCCACCTGGGATATTGGTGGTTATTAGTAAAGTTTTTATAGCGAACAGCAGGTTGCTTACTGATAAGAGTGAGCGTTTATTATCAAAAGCGGTTAACGGGTAAGGCATCCGTTTTTTTACAATCGAATACAAGCGGTTCAGGTTTCCCTTGTTGCCGGGGCCATGTATCATGCAGGGCCTTAAAATAAACACACGCTTTTCGGCCGGTAATTGCTGGTTCATTAGGTATTCCTCAGCAAGCAACTTTGACTGGCCATAAGCCGTTGCAGGTGCAGGCGTTGCATTCTCATATAACACACCGGCAACGCTGTCGGCTACCGCTTTAACGCTGCTCAGGTATATAAAATCAGTTGCATTAGATTTTAAAAAGTATTTAAATACATTGATGGTTAATTGCGTATTTATCTCAAAGTAAGCATTCGGGTCAACCGTTTGCTTCAAATCATGCGCCTTGCCGGCCAGGTGAATTAGGGCGTTATAGTTTTTTACCTGCGGCAATTGTTCATAGGTATATTGCGTAATGGCCAGTCCGCTTTGTAATTCCCGGCCGACACCCATAACATTGAAACCTTCCTGTTTTAAATAAGGTACCAGGTTTTTACCTACAAACCCGGTGTAACCGGTAACTATTACACTACTCATCTCGCGTATTTTTTCAGGCCGTTAATAACATAATTTACCATCAGGTAAGCAGAATAAATAAAATTGAGCTTTTCTACATCGCGGTATACCTTCCATACGTAAAGCATAGCTTTATACTTATTGCGCGAAACTGAATTTTTGCGGATGCGGTAAATAGCCAGCGGCTGCTGTATGCCATAAGCGTTTTCATGTTTTTTTAATATAGACAGCCATAAACCATAGTCCTGCCGCTTGGGTATGTCGGGCATGTAATATTTACCCGTTACGCTGATATTGATCACCGCCGTCAGGCATGATATAGGGCAGGTTTTAAGCAGGCTATGGTAGCTTACTTTATTGGGCACTATAAAATCATCATACAGCGGATTAAGCCCTTCATCAAGCCTTTTATATGATGAGAATACAAACGCATGGTTGTGCATTAACATAAAATTTAACGACACCGCTAAAAATTCAGGCAGCCAAAGGTCATCACCATCTAAAAAAGCCAGGTATGTGCCTGCAGCTATATTGATGCCGCGGTTGCGTGAGCGCGCCGGGCCCATATTTTGGGTGTTTTGCAACAGTTTTACACGGCTATCAGCCATGGCCACGGCGGTAATTACGGCCACAGTATCGTCTGTTGAACAATCATCAATAATTATCATTTCCCAATCCGTATAGGTTTGGGCTTGTACCGATTTGATGGTTTGCTCAATATATGGCGCACAATTGTAGGCCGCAGTAATTATTGATACCATCAGGCCAATACTTTAAAGCAAGTAAAACTCAACATAAACTTCTCTGATATTTAGTTTGTCAGTCAAAATCAATATCCGGCTGTGATTTTAATAATAACCTGACCTTATCATTATCAACCGTTTTTACATTTTTAAATTTGACCTTTGTACCGTAACTGCGTACCGGCAGGCGTATTGGCCCTTCTGTATTGTTTAGCCATTGCGAGTTAGCCACCTCAATTTTTCCGGTTAATACAGCGTTACCGGGCTTGCCAATAACGGCCATGCCATGCCCCGAGTATTCATCGGTATGATGATTGATATTGATTGCTGTTTGCCCCTGCTTACGCCCGGCAAGCTTTTGCAACGATATCACGATACCATATTTAGGGTTATTCCAGGTAATTACGTTACTGATGCTTATACTGTCGATTACATCGTCCTGAAAATTCGGTTCAACATCAATGCCGCTCATGGGCATTTGTCCTTTGGCGTTAGCTACAACGCCATCATTAATCAATACATTTTTGGCCGATGTGATAGAGATACCATTGCGCCTGTTGTTATCAATTGTGGCGTTAATAATGTATATACTTCGCGATGGTTGCTTAGCCATTTGGCCTACATATAGCCCATCGCCCCAGCATTTAGATATTTTTGGGCCTATAATCCTGACGTTTTCAGACGCACGTATGGCTATGCCCATACCCCATTGCCCGCTGTTGCCTAAGTGCTGTTCCTTATCACCATAAATAACCGGATTATACACCGTAACGTTATGTACCTTATGTATGCGTAGTATTTCATAAGCAGGCAAAGCGCTTGGCTTTAGGTAAAGGGATGAATGGCTGTTAAAAATAAGCACCTGCCCGTTGTTGATGGTAAGCCCGCTATCATTTACCATTACCGGGAAATCAGGCATCATTACTATTGAATGCGCATTGAGTGCAGCCTGTATACTTGTGGTGTAATCCACACTGCCATCTTTTACAAAATCTGAAGGCAGCATGTTAGTAACGTCAAAAGCCTGCTTTTTTGCCAATTCCAACTCAACTAAAATAGTTGCCGGTAATTTGCCGGGTAAGTATTTAGCAGGTATATTTCGGTAGGAATATTGGGTTTGCGACCGGCTGTGACATGCGAATGCCAGCACGGCGAAAATTACAAGTAAATATTTACTGATGTTATTCGGCATGATCTCTCAACTTTTTAATACATACGGCCGGTACGCCCGCATAGAGGCTATCGGTTTGGGTAAAAACCTTTGTAAGCACCGCGCCCGCCGCCAACACAGAGCGTTCGGGCAATACACTGCCTGCCGTTACCGAGCAGTTGGCGGCTATCCAAGTACCGCTTTTAATATTAACGTGCTGCGGTATATGCGCACCGTACCGGTATGATGATTTTAAAAACGTGTGATTGCCGCCTGATATGCAGGTACCCGGACCGATCAACACCTCGTCGCCGATCTCAATATCGGTACCTATAATAGTGGCGCGAGGCGCAAAGTATACGTTATGCCCAATACTTAACCCTGAAAGCGGATTAAGTATCACTGTGGACGCTACCTGGAAGTTGCGGCCGCAACGCTTCATCATCATTGAATATAAAAAACCGCGGAGGCGCATAAATACAGGAATATCGGGCAGCCATGCGGTAACTGTACGCACAAACCAGCTGTATAAAACCGAAAGCTTTCTTTTCACTGAAATATGGTTTTTATGAAATTAGCGGTAGTATAGTTTTTAGCTTTGTTAAATGCGGCAAGCCTTATCGCCATGGTTCTTTTTTTATCGCTTGCAATAGCCAGTATCTTGTCGGCAAAGTCCTGCGGATTGCCGGCTTTGGCAAATATGATATCTTGCCCATCCTTAAATACCGCAGGTAGCGAGCCGACGGGGGTTGATAGTACGTTGATCCCATTAGCCATAGCTTCCAGCACTACCCGCGGCGAACCTTCGCTGAGACTGGCGAAACAAAAAACATCATGCGTACGGTAAAAGTGGTTAAGCTGATCGCGATCATTGATATGCCCCTTAAAGTTAACGTTGTTTTTAAGCCCAAGCTCGTTTGCCAAAGCTTTTAACTCCTGCTCAAATTCGCCCGAACCGACTATGGTAAAAACTGCATGCTGATGTTTTTTTAAAATTATGGCGAATGAGCGGATAAGGGTTTCCACCCCTTTTGCCCTGCGCAGATAGCCGGCGTAAAGCAGTTTTAAATTTCCGGCATCAATCACATCGTCATCACGGAATGAAAAATCTGTATCGTTTAGTGTGGATGAAATTACGGCGGTAGCCCGGATGCCCTGTTTTTGCAGTTTTTGCTGAATATGATGCCCATTGGTAAATACCTTAGCCCTTTTGCAGGCCCTTAAGTATATATAATGCTCGGGCCTGAACAAGTTGATAAGCACTTGCTTTTTAAACCTGCTAAAGTTTGGGTTACCGAGCGTGGCATCTATAGGATCGCCTACAAAATGAACGATGATATCCTTAAAGTAATATTGAGACAGCCAGCCAAAGGGTGATGGATAGCGCACATAAACCTTATCATATTGCTTACTTAATTTAGCATAAGCGGCAATATATGCTCCCAAATTTTTGATTGCTGATAAGTAAGTAGCGGAGTAAGGCAGTTCATGCACCTTTATACCCGGCAGCCTTATCGGAGTTAAGTTACTTTCGTCTGATGTGAGTTGCAGCACCGGCGAAAGCAGACAAACCTCAGGATAATATTTTACTATTTCCGTTAAATAGATATAGTGAGTTGCACTGATGTGATAAACGTCTGCAACCTTTTCGAGCGCCCAGGCTTGTATTAACAGTTTAGTGCTATTGCCCATCTCTTACTGCTGTAGGTTTAATAATGTATTTACTGGATACCAAACTCAGCATAACGATTACCAGCAGCATACGCTTCATGAAAAAGAAAATGGTATTATCCAGATCGGCACTGAATAAAAAGATGACGAACAATATCCACAAAGGCACTATAAAGTTCCGTACATCCGCAGGGCTGAGCGAATACACCCATTTATCTAACTTCGCTATAAAAAAAGCCAGCGGCAGGTAAATCAAAAAGGCGGTATAATAGCCAAAGTTAAGGATGTACTCCCCAAGCAGGCCAAATATACGGGTGGTGTAAAAACCCATGGCCTGGCCATTATGCCCGTAAAGCAACTCAGTAGCTGCCGTTTTTTTAGTAGTAAGCTGGTCTTTATCAATTATAGCGCCCGGTAAAAAATGCATTAACCCGCCTAAATAGGTTTCACCCATTTTGGGTTCATATTTGTTATCCTGATATTTATAAATGAGATAGGGCTGTATATCACCGCGGGCAAAATCGGTAAGCAGCATTTCCATCATGTTAAAATTGTATTTATCTTCGGATGCATCAAGCGTCCCTGCGCTGTATTGTGTAACAGCCTCGGCCCCGCCCTGCTTGTAAAATTTGTATACGTACATAAAACACCCCAGGAAAAGCAGCCCGACCACCATCTCTTTAACCTGAAACCTCCTGATAAAAAAATGGATAAGCATACCGGCATGCAGCAGGGTTAAGATAGTGTTGCTGCGGCTGCCTCTTAAGCCACCAAAAAACATGCACGTAATAAATAATATCAGCAGAAATGAAAAAATAATAACCGGCCTGCGCCACACCTCATTACGTACTGCTTTGATGTAAAATAAAAACATAAGCGCAATGGGGAAAAACTCTGAAATGATGAACAGCAGACCGAAACCGGCAAACCCCTCGCCATCACCCCTTGACTCATAGGTTTCAATAAAGCCCGTTATACCGCCAAGCCGCGAATAGATAAATAACTGGAAAATAAAACTTATGCCTGCTATAACATATACGTAGTTTAACTTAATGCTTTGTAAAAGCAAATAAACCCGGTTATACGGTTTGGAGGTTTGATAAAACAATTGATAACATAAGGTGAAAAGCCCCAGGCCAAGCGCGTTTAAAACACCAATTATCAATACATACGGCTCCCAGTTTTCAGGCAATACCAGCGAATTATTGAATATGAGCCAAAAGTTTATCGCAAAATGTGTAAGCGGTGCCAGGTAACAGCCAAAAAACAACGTACAATAAAAGTAAAATACCAGCGGCAGCCGTAATCCGTTTAAACGGCATATGTAAAAGATGCGTATTATTTGATATAATGATAGTATACCACAGGCTGAAACTGGTAAAATATACCAGCCAACAGGTATATTGAATACCAGGAAAAACAGCATGTTGATAGCAAGTATCAACACAGTTGTTATGATTAATTTATTTACTAAACTATTCATACGCCGACACTTGTTGTTCTACCCCAGCGTGTTGAGGATAAACCTGCTTGTAATATTTAATCGGGTTGCCCACGTATATACCATTTGCGGCAAGGCTTTTGGTTACCACTCCACCTGCACCTATTATCACATTATCGTTAACGGTAACGCCACCTAAAACACGCACGCCGCAACCCAGCCACACGTTCGAGTTAATTTTGAGTGGCCTCTTTTGTACGGGGTTCAACCTTATGGCGAGGTCATGATTATCCCAGGTGTGGCTGCTGCTTAATAATGAGCAATGATGGGCTATTGAAACATCACTGCCTATGATGATACCGCCATAACCTTCAATGTAACAACTGTCGTGTATACTAACATTTGAACCGATAACTATACTGTTCCAATTCTTAAACGTTACGTTGGTGCCGACAATGATTTTGGTGCCTGCCGACGCGCACAAACTTTTAACGATACAATACCTGATACCGATAAATATTTTTTGTGAAAACGGCCGTATGGCATCGTAAATAAACACCAGCAAACCCCGCGGCAAAACTGAGCATATGGCAATTGCAAACTTCAGCATACCTCTAACCTGGTTGTTAATTGGTTATGTATCGCTTTTTGCCGGGACTTTAGCCTGAAAAGCATAGTGCTTATCAGCATAATACACAATAGTATATTCATCAGCAGGTAAACCATGCCCGCGCCGTTTAATCCATAATATGGAATAATTAACCACCCAAGCACAAGGCTTAGTATAGTTAGTATGCTGTAAACAGGCAGTTGTATACTAAACATCTTCATGGCATTAATGCCGTTGTTTAATACAAATGCTATGAATGAAAATATGGAGCCGCAAAATATCAGGCTCAGCAACATATTGTTGCCGATGAAATCGCGATTGAATAATATGGGAAACAGCCAGTTTGCTATAGGTAACAGGGAAAACTGTAACAGGCCGAGCACCGTCACCATCAGACCTTCTTTTTTTAGTATTGACAAAAATCCGCTTAGGTTATCTTCATCATAATGCCGGGCAAGCCGGGGCAGGCTGTTTTGTACGACGGATTGCACAAAGATGCGGCTGAATATCACCAGCGCTGAGTAGCCGGAATACAAGCCCAACTCAAAACTATTGCGAAATTTTTCGAGAATAAAACGCGGTATGTTGGGCAAGAGGTACAAAAGCAATAATGACAGGCCTGTGAGTATACCCGTGCCTGCCAGCTTTTTAAGCATGGGTTTATTTATATCAAAGCTGATACTGATACCTAAATTACCAAGCAGCCTGAAATCAATCAGCATGGTAATTAAGTAGGCGATGGGTAACGAAATAAGACCTACCTGAAACGACGGTAATGCACGGAACAACAGCAGATTGAGTGCAATAGCAAGTACAGCGCGCAGCAGTAGCATTTTACCATATACCTCATTTTTGCTTCGCTTGTGAAATTCGGCATGTATCATGTCGCTTATCATTTCAAACACCTTAAACAAACCGCCGAATACAAAAACCAGCAGTATATGCTTATAAAACAAAACGCCTATTAAACATACAGTGATAAAGAATAAAACCGCACCCAATAAGCGCAGCTGAAAGAAAAGATTAAACCCATAACTGTTTGCCTGGTCGGCCACATGAATATTTCTGATTTGCAAGGAGAAGAAGGCGTATAAAGGCAGTATCCAGGCCAATGCCAGCGAGTAGGAGCCCATTTGCGCTGTGCCGTATAATTTTGAAATAAGCATTAGCACCACCCACTGGCTTGCCGCACTGGCCAGGTTACCTAAAAATGCCCAGTAGTAGTTTTTTGAAATACCTTTTTGAAATACCTTTTTTAACATAAGGTTAAGGGTTAAACCGGGTGATGAACGTCATACTGCATCTTATACCATTGGTATGTAATATTCAACCCTTGCTGTACAGGCACCTCCGGAATGTAGCCCAAAATATCTGCCGCTTTTTGTATAGATGCCAGGCTATGCCTAACATCCCCGCTCCGCTCATCACCGTAAACAGCTGTGGTGTTTATCCCGGCACAATCGGTTATATATCGCCATAGTTCATTTAAGGTGGTACGGCTGCCGCAGGCTATGTTAAATACCTCGTGTCCACTTATTTCATCTTTAAAAAGGGCTTTTATGTTGGCTTGTATTACATTATCAACAAAGGTAAAATCGCGGCTTGTTAAGCCATCGCCGTTTATCTTAGGCGATTGGTTAGTTAACGCGGCTTTCATAAAAAGCGGTATTACAGCCGCGTATGGCCCGGCAGGGTTTTGCCCCGGCCCAAAAACGTTAAAGTACCTAAGGCCAATAGTATTAAACCCATAAACTTTTGCAAACACACCGGCATACAACTCATTTACATACTTGGTTACCGCATAGGGTGAAAGCGGCTTCCCGATATGCTCTTCTACTTTTGGTAACTCCTTACTGTCGCCATAAGTGCTTGAGCTTGCGGCATACACCATGCGCTTTACGCCTGCTTCTTTAGCCGCTGTAAGTATGTTTAAAAAACCGGTAATGTTTACATCGTTTGTTGTTGCCGGATCGGTAATGGAACGGGGGACTGAACCTAACGCGGCCTCGTGCAATACATAGTCAATTCCTTGCATTGCTCGCTCGCAGGTATCAGCATCTCTGATGTCGCCTTTCAGCAACTCAAATGAAGCATTTTGTACAAACGGCGCTACATTGGCTTTTGAACCGGTTGAAAAGTTATCCAGTACGCGTACTTTGCCTGCCCCGTGAGCCAGCAGGTAAGCTGCCAGGTGGCTACCAATAAACCCCGCGCCCCCTGTTACTAAAAACGAGCAGTTGCTTATTGAACCGGTGTGATATTTTTTCAGTTGCATAGCGTTACAATCTTGCATCGGCCAATTCTTTAGGCAATACTGATTTTACATCATATATCACTTTATGGCCATAACATAACCTTTCAATATCTATAGCTTTGAATTCATCGTGCGCAACTGCAAGTATCACCACATCAAAAATGGTGGTATCGTCCAGCTCATTTACGCATTCAAGCCCAAATTCATGTTTAACTTCCTGGCAATTAGCCAGCGGATCGTAAATGGTGATGTTGCCGTCAAATTCCTGCAGGGTATGTACAATATCAACAACCCTGGTGTTACGCACATCAGGGCAATTTTCCTTAAAAGTTATACCCATTATTAAAATGTTGGCGTTTTTCACGGGTATGTCCTTTTTAACCATCAGCTTAATCACCTCATGAGCTATATATTCCCCCATGCCATCATTAAGCTTACGGCCTGCCAGTATTATTTCGGGATGATACCCTACCTCCTGTGCCTTTTGCGACAGGTAATACGGATCTACCCCGATACAATGCCCGCCAACCAGCCCCGGACTGAATTTCAGGAAGTTCCATTTGGTTGAAGCCGCGTCAAGTACATCGCGTGTATCGATACCTATTTTGCAGAATATCTTTGCCAGCTCGTTTACAAAAGCAATGTTTATGTCGCGCTGGGCATTCTCAATAACCTTTGCAGCCTCAGCAACTTTTATAGATGCCGCCTTGTAAGTGCCCGCGGTGATGATAGACCGGTACAATGTATCTATCACTTCAGCAGCTTCGGGCGTAGAGCCCGATGTTACCTTTCTAATGCGGGTAACTGTATGCTCTTTGTCGCCGGGGTTGATCCGTTCCGGCGAATAGCCAACAAAAAAATCGGTATTAAAGGTCATGCCCGATATCCTTTCGAGAACCGGCACGCATTCATCTTCGGTAACGCCGGGGTATACGGTTGATTCGTAAATAACTATATTACCCGGCTTTAATGCATTGGCCACTACTTTGCTCGCTTTATATAGCGGTGTAAGGTCCGGCCGGTTATGTTTATCCACGGGGGTGGGTACGGTTACGATATATACATCGGCATCATTTAAATCAGCCGGATTACCGCTTATTGACAGACCGTTTTTTTCACTATTTGCTTCCAATACAGCCGTTAAATCAGCGTTAGAAACTTCGCGGGTTTTATCAAAGCCCGAACGCAGATCACGTACACGATCGGCATTGATATCAAAGCCTGTAACCTTATATTTCCTGGCAAATTCAACAGCAAGCGGTAAGCCAACGTAACCTAAACCAATTACGGCGATACGCGGATCAATAGTATTAATTGTGAGGGACATGGGTGATAGTGATAATAGTTATCGTAAGTAAAGTAATGCAACCAATGTTGTATATATGTGAAAAACAGTTTAACTTTTAACGCATGTATCAAAGCCGCGCAACTAATCTTTTCCACCATGATGCCGGCTGCTTATCATCTATGGTATAGCCATAGCTGTACCGGTAACCATAATCGCCATAACCCTGCATATTCTCTTTACGCCCGTCATTCAAAACCAGCATCATATTCCGCAATTCTTTCCTCGTGCGTATCTCCTGGATTATTTTTACCTGCTCCTTAAGCGTATAGTTGTAACGTATCAGATAAAGTGTCCGGTCTGCAAACATCGACAGATTGTAAGCGTCCGCAATCAATCCTACCGGGGGTGAATCAATAATAACATGATCGAACTGTCGCTTAAGTTGTTCAAACAGCGTAACCATTTTATCGCTCAATATCAGTTCCGAGGGATTTGGTGGTACATCGCCACATCCAATTACATAGAGGTTACTTATTTCGGGTACCTGAATAATTAAATCATCAAGCTGATATTTATCTGACACCAGGTAATTAGTTATCCCCAACTTTGCCGATAGGCCCATGTCATTGATAAGCTTGGGTTTACGCAAATCAAACTCCATTAGCAAAACCTTTTTACCGGCAAGGGCAAGCGTAGCGCCCATGTTTATGCTAAAAAATGTTTTGCCTTCGCCACTCATGGTTGAAGTTACCAGCAATACCTTATTTTGATCTTCTGTAGCCGATAGCTGGAGTTTGCTTCGCAGCAGCCTGAACATTTCTGAAAATACTGTACGGCTGTTCTTCTCTACCAAAACCTTGTTATGCGATAGTATGTGGATGATCTCGCCAAGCACAGGCACCTCAGCATCTTTAATATCATCAATAGTGGTAACCTTATCATTTAACACGTTACGTATGGCCATTACAATAACCGGCAGTACCAAACCGGCTATTAATGCCAACAACAAAATAAGCGAACGTTGCGGCTTAACCGGCAGATCATCCACATCGGCCCGGTCAATAATGGTAAAGTTTGACACTGCCGCCGCTTTTGACAATGTGGCTTCTTCGCGTTTTTGAAGCAGGTACTGGTAAAGATTTTCCTTTATATTTTGCTGCCTTTTTATTTCAAGCAGTTCGCGCTCAATTGATGGTACATTTTTTTTAAGCGACTCGAATTTTACATTCTTTGTAGCCAAGGCATTACGGGAAATAATCAGGCCCCTTTTGATGTTTTTAATATTCTCAAGTATGTTGCCCCGCAGTGCGTTCAACTGGTCGGTTATATTAATTACAACCGGACTCGTTTCATAATTTGAAGAAAGTATGCGCTTGCGCTGCAACTGTAATTGGTTATAACTGTCTATCAGTTGAACCAGCGTAGCATCGTGTATACTTAACGAACTGGGTACAAGGTCAAACTGCGGCCCCTGTTTGGCAATGTAATTTTGTACAGACTGCAGTATGCTGATCTGTATTTCATAATCGCTCAGCTTTTTTTCATAGTCGCCGGTGTTTTGCAGGTACTGCTGCGATTCTGAACTAATATCCGTTACATCGTTCTTCTTTTTATAATTCTCTACATCTTTTTCAACCCCTGAGAGCTCTCTAACCAGGTATATCAGCCGGCCATCAATAAAGCTGATTGTTTTTGCGGCAATTTCATTCTTGTTTTCAATACCCTCGATGTTATATAGCTGTACCAGTTTATTAAGCACATCAATCCCTTTTTGGGGCACCGATGTATTAAGGCTCAGTTTAAGTACATTGCCGTTTTTATTAACAGGAGTTATGGTAAGTTCACGCAAATAATCAGCAACCAGCTTCTTACTGTTATTTAACTGCACTATAACGCTTTCATTTAAAGTGGGTATTGCTTTACCTGACGGAATTGCCGTAAACACGCCATAGTTGTTACTGATTTCGCGGCCGAACGGGTATGTTTTTTTTGTGCTTCCATCATCCCAGGTGTACCGTGTAGCCGAAACCGGGGTTATGATTACACTTTTACCGCCAGATAGTGAATCGAGCTTTTTTACAATGAGCCGCACCGGTAATGAACGGCCATATACTTCCGTTTTTTTGATCTTGCCTTCTTTATAGTAAGTTGCGGTTAAATTAAGTTCACGCAGTACGCGCAGCATAAGTGTTTTGCCCTTAAGTACCTCTATCTCATCATCAATATTTTTACCGCCATTAAAAATCTCGAGATCACTGAACATATCACCAACCTGCGACATATCGGCTCCCTTATCATTGCTTTTTAAAAGGATGGTGCTATTAACCCGGTACTGAGTTGTTGCATACCGCAGGTAAAAAAATGCCAGTATAACACACAACATTACGGATAGTATAAACCATCCCCCGTTGCGACGGTATTTTATAAAAACATCCTTTAGTTTAACCGGCTGTAGTGGTTGAAGCTGAAATGGATTAGGTTGCGACATGTAGGTGCTTCGTGTTAAAATAGCCTTGAAATAATAACCGTAATAACTGTAGCTGCCGCTACAATGATGGATAATGTTTTGGTATCGGTGCGCGCCTGCTTCTCCTTCATTTTATCAGGCTTAACATACACCACATCGTTTTGCTGCAGGTAAAATGCCGGCGACTGCAAGGCATTGCCGCTGTTTAAATTAATGTGCGTTATTTTCCGGTTTCCCTTCTCTTCATGCATCACCCAAACATCCTCGCGCCTGCCATACATGGTCATATCCCCGGCTAAACCAAGCGCCTCCAATATATTTAGCTTATTGTTGGTTACGTTGAATACGCCCGGTTTATTTACCTCGCCTATAACGGTTACCTTGAAATTCAGAAATCGTACATTAACTATCGGATTTTTCACAAGCGTACCCACTGCCGTTGTTATCTTTCCTACGGCCTCCTCCGGCGTTAGCCCCTCCAGCTTTATTTTACCTACCGATGGAAAATTGATGCTGCCGGTTTTATCAACCAGATAACCTTCAATATTTTGCGCCGTTAGGCCTGTATTTCCTTGCAACGGATTGCTGGCAGCTACCGGCAAAATACCCTTATTAAATAAATTGCTTGTTTCGGGATCAACGTTGTTAATGGTGATGCTTAAGATGTCACCATGTTGAATCCGGGGTTCGCTCATATTAGTTATTGCTGCGCTGTAGGCTGCGGTATCAGCAATATCGCTAAGGTAAACCAGGTTCCGCTTAGCGCTGCATGACGACAGGAGCCATATCGCCATACACGAAAATATTACAGCGGCACTATTTCTAAAAAATAGAGTGCGTAGTTTAAATAAGGGGTTGTACATTTTTATCACGCTTAACAAACACAGTATACCCGTGTTAGTTAAGCGTAAAACTATCAGGGCAATATTAGATAAATATTACCGGCATGTTTTTATAATATATTAAATACCATTCTTAAGTAACTGATTATTAGCAAAACCGATAGTTATGTTATCAATGTGTTAAAGAGATATTATTTTATACAAACACGGATATTATTAAGGTATTACTATGCCTGTGTTAGGTATTTTTGATGTAATAGCCCCGACATATTTATGGCACTACATACTTACGTTAAAAAAGCATACATATTTACGTTTTTTACAGGTGCGCTTGCATTAAACAGCTGCAAAAAAAATGATACCGTTGAGCCATTTACCGGGCCGGTAACAAATGCCGAAATTAATACCTGGGTAATGGATAGCCTTAAACGCTATTATTACTGGGCCGACAACTTGCCCGGCAGTGTTAAACCAGACCAGGAACCGGTACCCTTTTTTAGCAGTGTTATAAACACGGCCGACAGGTTTTCTTTCATTACTTCTGCCGCCTCGTCATCGTTAAAGGCCACCAGCCGTTCAAAATATGGTTTTGACTATGTTGTTTTTACAGAGCCCAAAAGCAAACAGGTTATAGGCCTGGTAACACTTGTGCTTAATGCATCACCGGCGCAAACGGCGGGCTTACGCCGGGGGCGATATTTTACCCAAATTAACGGCACAACCCTTACTTCGGCCAACGCCGTTAACCTGCAAGCTGATCTGTTAAAAAACACCTCAGTACAGCTGATGCAAGCCAGCATTGAAAACGGCGTGATAAAAGAAACAGGCACGGCCAACGTACTTGAGGGCCGTACACTTGAAGAAAGCTCAGTTTATAAGGTATTTGATAATAACGGCAAAAAAACGGCATACTTGTTTTTCACCATATTCAATAACGCCGACCGCAATGCCTATATATCCGTTTTCTCGGGGTTCAAGGCAGCAGGCGTAACCGACCTGATTTTGGACATGCGGTATAACGCCGGTGGTGAAGTAGCCGCAGCAGCCGCGTTGTGCAGTATGATAGCTCCCAATATTAATCAAACCATGCCTTTTATTGAATATCGCGGAAACAAAAATGCTGCTGTGCGCAAAGAGGGTTTTGCCACTGCGGCGCAAGCCGAGGGCGGGCCTGCATTTTCAAATCTCTATCAGCAAAATCTAAGTCTTAAAAGGTTGTTTGTGTTAACAACCGGGGCAACTGCTTCAGCCGCGGAGTTGGTGATCAATAACTTAAAGCCATATATCAATGTAATACAAATAGGCCAAACAACCCTCGGAAAAGATGAGGCCTCAATCACCATCAGCGATAAACGAACGCCGAAAAGGATCAACTGGACTATGTACCCAATTGTTTATAAGCTTTACAACGCCTTAGGTGCCGGAAACTACTCCGGCGGCATCACACCCGCCGAGACGGTTAACGAGTGGGATAATTTGCCTTTACAGCCATTTGGCAACGAGTTTGACCCTATTTTGAAACACACCCTCGCGTTGATAAACGGCTCCGAAGCCTTAAGCATCACGTCAAGGCAAACAAAAAATGCCGAATTATATAATTCAGCATCTGATTACGCCGCAAAGGCAGCGTTAAATGTTAAGTAATTACTATTCCTGAGGAAACGCGTTAGCGCGATCAGTTATGCTGTAAATTATCCGGTTCGGGTTCTCGGTAACAAGCCTTATATCGTTTATCGTTAACAGCGAGGTATAATCGGGTTGAAAAGGGAATGTCTCAAAAGGAGTAACCGTAACCCCGTTAGGATAATTAATAGCGTTATCAGTACCAGCCATACGCACATAAAATATATAATCTAAAAAATTATCGGCGGTAGTTGGTCCATTAATCTCCACATAGGGGCTAAATTCATCCCGCTTAACATTTTTTATAACCTGCGCTTCGGGCTTGATCAGGGTATTGCCTTCACTATCAGCGTAACGCTCGTATATCGCTATATCAACTGCCCCGCGGTAATTTGAGGCTATTGACCGGAAGTTTATCCGCAGCCCCATTTTACCAGCCATCGGCTTTTTTAAAACGGGGTTATACTCGATGGTTTTCCCGTCAAAAAAAACGTTTAAGGTTGTATCCCGGTACTTATCTTTAAAATTGATCTGGCTGCCCTGGTAAGGTGTGCTTCCATCTTTTTTATACATCACAATACGGCTCAGCGTTTGCGTACTATCAAACGGTACCACGAATGCATTGGCAGAAATATCTTCAAACAAGTAACCGGCCGCTATGCTTTTCGGCCCGATTCTTATCTGTATGCTATCAAGGCTAAAGCCGTTTACAATCAGCTTCGGAAAGCGGGTGCCGGAGGCTATACCGGGTCGGTAAACTTCTTTTTTACAGGCAACAGCTATACTTGCCAACACGGCAAAAAAAACAACGCGGTTAATTATGGGTAATATTTTAATTTGCATACCAAAACGGTTATGGTGAATATGAAAAAATCTGCGCTTTAAATATTAAAGCGCAGATTCGTCAAACAAACAGGGTAAATTATGTAATTACGATGTTTGCAGATCAATAGTAGTATTTCATCCAGGTAGTGTTACCCCAGAACGGACGGCTTTGTGTATTGAAAGCGCCCCAGCCGCCTGCAGTTGCAGGTGATGCGCTGGTGTTGATTGGGTTAACCTGAACGTTGCTGTTGTTAAGGAAAGGTTGAGTTAACCTTGCATATGAGTTGCCATTTGCAGCCCAAACATTTCTTTTATTACCGTTTGCATCAGCTTTATTATTTAAGCTGGTTGGGCTAATTGAAGTTTGGAATGCGGTAAGCACGTTGTTTTTAACAACAGACACGTTGTTGGTAACAAAATCCTGAGTAGTGGCATCAAAAACTAAACCTTGTGGATAGCCAAGGATGATAGAGTTTTCAAAATCAATTTCAGAACCTCTTCTGATACGTGCAGCATACAGGTAACCCGGAGCAGACCAGCTGTTTAAAGCAGGAGCACCAATAATGGTAAAGTTTTTAAGCTTAGGGTGTGTTTTTGGAGTGATAGCGTAGTTAGCATCTTCAGCAGGTGCGTTATTGTCTGACTCGATACCGTTTGAATCGCTGTTACCGCTGCTTGCGCTGTGTGTAGCATAAGCGTCAGCAATAGCTAAACCGTACTGAATAGTACCGGTATAACCGTTGTCAAAGTCAAAGTTATCATCGTCAGGAGCGATTGATACCAGGTAAGTTGCGTTTACAGTACCACCGAAAAACTCGAAAGAGTCATCTTTGCCGTAAGCTACTTCAATATGATCTAAAGTAGTACCGCTGCCTACGCCACCTAAAGTTAAACCGTTAACTTCGTTATTAGCTGAAAGAATGTAACCGCCGAACTCGATACGTACATATTTAAGCGTACCTGATGAGTGGTTAGCAACGCTGCCGCCAAAACGGTTATCAAAAGGTTCAATAGCATCTAAACCTTCAATAGTTTTATTAGCTACGTTACATGGAGCCTGACCTAAAAGGATAACTCCACCAAAATCGCCAGGAGCAGCAGTAGTAAAGGTATTGCCATCAAGCAATTTACCACTGGTAAAAATAATTGGCGCTGACGCTGTACCAACAGCCTGAACTGTAGCATGACGGCAAATTACCAGGGTACCTGGTTTGTTATTTGCATCAACTTCACCAATAATTACTGTACCGGCTTCAATGGTCATTGTAGCATTGTCAACAGCTACGATACCTTTTAAAACATAAACGGTGTCATTGCTAAGTGAAAGGTTTGTGCTGTAGTTACCTTGTAATGTTTTTTTAGGTAAATTGCTTTGAACATAATCAACAGCGTTTGTTTTTACCGGACCAAAAGTATCAGCGGCAGCTTCAGTAGCCGGTGCCGATTCTTTTTTACAGCTGCTGAAAGCAAGGGTTGCCGCAGCTGCGCTAAGCATTAAAAACTTTTTCATTTTTTTTCTGAATTGATAGTTAGTTTGTTGATATAGTTTTGTTTGTTTGATGCTAAAAAGTGTAATTAAATGATAGGGTGAACGTGCGCCCGTATTTGCGCGAAAAAGTGATTACATCATCTTTTTCATAACCATCAGTATAACCCGGCTTTAACCGGTTGCCGGCTTCGGCGTTATTAGGATCAATCGGCTCGTAGCTGGCCATACCGTTATAGTAAAAATTACGGTTGTTAAACAGGTTGCCGAAGTTGAACCTGATTTTGCCTTTGTTTTTAAGCACATTGGCATTTAACTGTACATCAACCTGATCATACGGGGCTTCATACTCATTAAGCGCAAGGTTGTCTGTAAGCAAATAGAATTTTCGGCCTGAATGATTATGTACAATGTTGAATCCAAATATCTTACCGCTATACTCCACGCCGGTATTGAGCAAAAAAGGCGTTTGCCCGTATAACGGCCTGTCCCTTTCATCAGGTTGAGATACAAGCCTGTAAACGTTTGGGTTAGCCGGGTCAACCAGTTCAGGGCGGGGTGGCAAAGCTCCCCGTACTTTAGAGCGAAGAAGGGTGGCGTTACTAAATACGGTTACCTGATCAAGCAGCGGCAAATCACTGTTGATAAAGCCTAAGCGCTTGCGCACTTCTAACTCAAGGCCGTAGCTTTTTGCCCAAAACCCGTTATTGTATACATACAAATCCTGACCGCCGCGTTTAGTTAGCTCAAGCGGCCTGTCAAGGTATTTGTAAAAAATACCTGCGGATAATATTTCGCCAAGGCCAGGGTACCATTCTCCGCGTAAGTCATAACTGTCAGTTTTGGTGCTGATTACCAAGTTACCCGTTACGTCGCCCTGTAGCACCGGATCGTACCTTGTGGCAAACGAGCGCTCGTTAAATTCAGGTCGAACCATACTTTGTGAATAAGCCGCTTTTACTTTGAACTGGTCGGTTACACTATAGGTAAGGTTGGCCGAAGGTAAAATTTGCCATGGCTTGTCAATATCATCCTCATTAGCAACAAGCACAATGTTCGGGCTTGATATTAGTGCGTTCAGGCTGCTTATTGCATCTCCGATAAGCTGGAGTTTAAAATACTCTACCCTTAAGCCGCCAACAAAGCGAAGTTTTTCCCACAAAGTTTGGTCAACCATGGCGTAACCGGCGTGAAACTGCGATGTACCATCGTAGCTGTTCAATCCGATAGGGTTTACCTCATAAGCCAGCTTATTTGGCGCAAAGTTTTCGGGCGTATGTACATCTTCGATCACGAAATTCGGATCAAGTTCAAAACCATTATTACTTGCCGGCCTCAGGTAAGCGGTTATAAAATTGTTTACCTGCTTTTTATTGAAACCGATATAACCTAATTTCACGGTCCCTGTAAACTCCGGCGCCGTTGAAATTGGCCTTGAAACAGAGGCGGTCCAGTTATAATCCGTTTCCTTCACATCAAAAGCCTGCCTTGATAAAGGGAAAACGTTTATGGCATCCGCATCAACAAAATCATGAAAATAATTACCATATAACTGATTATTGTTTACTATTTGCCTGCGCAGCATATCCTTACGGCTGCGGTTTAACGCGGTACGGCTCACGTCCCAATTCAGTTTATATAGACCGGCCTGATGTTCGCCCTGTATTTTATTTTGAAGCAGGCCCAAAAAGTCGGGCTCGGTAACAATACGCATGGTTGATGGAGCATATTGAGCGCCCAACAATACGCCGCCGCTCTCATTATCATACCCTGAAATAATGGTAGTAGGATTTGAAAATATGCGGCTGTAGCTGTTGCGTATACTTATCTGATGCTTTTTACTGCGATAGCCCATGTTTAAAACACCGCCGTAAGTAGTGTTAAAATTATAGATTTTGCCAAAGCCGGTAGGATTGCCGTCAAACAGATTGTTTATCGCCTGAGGCGAAAAAAGAAAAATACTGCGCTGGTTAACTACATCGACTATGCTTTGAGTATTACGATAGTTGAGTGTTGCAATAAAGCCAATGCGCTCGCCGTCTTTTTTCAGGTTATAATTTTGCCCTATACCAAAGGTATAATTCTGGTTAGGCTGCGTTTTGTATTTGTATAAACCCCAGTTATTAGTGAATTGCCTTGCATATTGAAAGTCGGCTTCGGTAAAGCCCCTCGGGTCGTCAGCGCCTGCTCCGGTGGCTCCATCGGTAACTCTAAAACTGGGCACCATTTTACGCGTGCCGTCATCATAGCCCAAATAATCATACTTACCGCGCTTGGCTGATATAAAATCCTTCCCGGTTGACTGATCGTTGAAACCTGTACCGATGCTGAAGCTTACAAAATTTTTGGTTGGTATGTCACGTGTATTTACCTGTACCATACCGCCCGCAAAACCAACCGGCAGATCGGGCGTTATGGTTTTGTGTACAACTATACCTTCAATTACCTCGGCAGGCAATAAATCAAACGAAAAGTTACGCTGCGTATAATCAGTGCTCGGCAGTGGTGTACCATCCAATGTGGCCACGTTGTAACGTTCAGATATGCCACGAACAATTACATATTTATTATCAAAAGTAGCTAAACCGCTTATTCGTTTTAATGATTGCCCCACGTTGGCGTCGGGCGTTTTGGCAATCTGCTCGGCCGATATACCGTTTGTTATGTTGCTGGCATTTTTTTGCCTGGTATATAACCCTTCGGTAGATGACTTGCGATAGGTTGATGACACAACAACCTCCTTAAGCTGTGCCGTTTGCTGTTGTAACGATACGTTTAGCGCCGTTACCTCACCGCTTTTTACAACAACATCCGTAATACGTTTGGTTTGGTACGATATAAAACTTATATCGATAATATAGGTACCCGCTTTTACAGCCAGCGAAAAACTGCCATCAATGCCGGTTTGCGTGCCGATAGTTTGGCCGGCAACACGAACGGTTGCTCCGGGTATACCTTCGCCCTTTTCATCAACTACCTTACCGGCTATTCGACCTGTATTTTGGAAAAAAACAGACTTTGAAAAGGCACCAAAAGTAATGAATTGAAAAGCCAGTAAAAAGGCAAGAAAAAGGAAGCCTTTGTACATTTTATTCGGGAAAAACGAAGGGTAAAAACACGCCATATACCAGGATTGTACTTGTATTATTATGTGATAACTTTAAAGTATTTTTTTTCTCTAAATAAGAATATTATTACCTGTTAGAGACATCACAAAATAATTGAGAGCAAGTGTCCCGATCATCAATAGCTTGTTAACATTTTATTATCCATCAAGTATTTACAATGCAAAACATACTTTGATATAAATATTAAATTATGTCATTGTTAAAAAATAATATTTTACTTTAAAGCAATCGCAATTACATTATTTTGATGTTCGAAGGAGGATTACGAAGAACCGATGTTAAACACCTTTCTGAAACTTTAGAAGCATAAAAGAACATGATTATTTGCCTGAACGACATTCACAAAACTATCTATCGAAATCTATCACTAATAAATTGCTTGCCTATCCATAAAGTATATTGCAATCCGTATAATCTTGGTTGTTTTTACCACCGCGAACCATCAATAACCTTGTAGCAGAATTACAAACAAACCACCCTTTAAACAGCATACACACAAAACCAAAAAGCCGTCAAAATCGTTGATTTTGACGGCTTTACTTTAAGCGTACTCCACTGGCCCGGCCATATTTGAAATGCTATCGACAATAACGTTGAAGAAGGCAATTCAAAACGCCTGATGAGGATTCATCAATCGCCAGTTTATGTTAAATTCTTAAGGCACTACAACGCTAATGATAAGTCAAAGCAAATTATCCTATTCTTTAACAACTATATTTGCTATAATACAGCCTGTTTTTGAGTGAGATTTATTTTTTTGATTGATCGGATTTTGGTAGTTCCAATAGTTTCGGCACGATAATTACTTTTATTCAAATCCGGCTTCTTCTTAAATTTTCGACCATACCATACCAAAAAGCCGGTTACCGGCAGGCTTGCCCCTATCAACGCTGCCAAAAAAGCTAACACCTTACCCGGAAAACCAAGTATACTACCCACATGAATATCATAATTCATTTTACGCAGTTTTTGCCCGACTGATGCCTGGTTATAAGGCACGGAATAAGGGTCGGTACGTTTAATTTCTTTTAACGTATGCTGATCAAACGTGTAGCCCTGGCTATTATAAAACTGCCCTTTGTTCGGATACACGGTAATATAAACAGCAGCCTTGGCATTAGCGGTATCAGGATAGCTGTAGTAGAAACCCATGGATTTGGGGTGCTTGGCGATCACCTTGTTCCAGGCTATATTCATCACCTTGTCAGGAGCGAAACCTTTACCTTTTTGCAGCGAGTCCGACTCCAGCCTTCTGAACTCAGGTAGTGTTTCGCCGCCGGTTGTTACCCAGTATAAGCTTTCGCTGTACCATTTAATACCGTAAACCATGCCTGTAAGCGCAATGGCAGCTAAAAACAGCAGCGAATAAAAGCCCAGCACGTTATGCAGGTCGAGGTTTACACGTTTAAATGATGCACCCCATTTTATGGTAAAACTTTTTTCGCGGGTTGATTTATTCCATTTTTTAGGATACCACCATACCAATCCTGTAATAAGCAGTATAACAAATACCAGGGTACCATAATTTACAATAGGCCGCCCAATTTCTGATGGCAGCCATAAAAAGCGGTGCCCGTTTAAAATTGTCCTGAAAAAGTCGGCTTCACCGGCTTTATGTTCTTCTTTCGAGATGACCCTGCCGGTGTAAGGGTTAATCTTTAACAGCGTGTAAGCACCCCTGCGATCAGCCGCTTTAGCATTGGCCGGGCGCAGGGTAAGGTTAATGGCACGGCCCTGCTGGTAGTTAGCGTACGAGGCCACCTTACCTGGATTTTGCTTAGTAGCTATTGCCGCTAATTGCGAAGGTTTAAGCACCGGTTTATTCTGCCATTCAATATTGGTTTCGGGCTCAAGCAGGGCTGTTATTTCCTCGTTAAAAACCCAAATGCAGCCGGTTAAGCAAACGATCAGCACAATCACACCTGAAATAAGGCCAAGCCATAAATGCAGCCAGTTGTTGATCCGCTTAAAGCGCGAATTTTTTTGTTTGGCTTTTACTGATGCTTTATTTGTTGATGTCATTATACTGATGTTGTACTTTATCTATATTATTATTTAAACCTGTAAGTGATGCTCAATCTGCCGGTTCTTGGCACTTCGTATATGTAAGTGTAGTACGATACCGACGTTGCTGTTTCAGTAGCCAGCTTGGTGTATGAGCCTTGTGTAAGCATACGGCGATCGAACAGGTTGTTTATTAAGCCTGATACCGTGATTCGGCCTTTCTCGTAGGATACGCCTGCATCAAAACGGTAGTAGTTAGGCAGTTTTAACGGTACAGATGTTGAACCTGAATTTCTGTCCAACTGTATTTGGTAACCACCGTTTATACCAAACCCTTTTAAAATTGAGCCTTGTTTACGGAAACGGTATGACAGCCATCCGTTGGTGATGTGTTTTGCTGAATTAGGAACAGGATTGCCTACAAGCGCTGCGTTGTTATCTTTTTTAACCGTTGCGTCAGTATAAGCGTAGTTCAATACCAGGTTCAGGTTCTGAACAATTTCACCGGTTATATCGAGTTCGATACCTTTTGATTCAATTTGGCCTAATTGTACCTGCGCATTAGGGTTAGCCGCTATATGGGCAGGGTCTAAGTCAGCGGTAAGCACGTTCTTTTTTGTGATTCGGTAAGCGGCAACAGTGGTATTCCAACGGCCTTTGAACCAATCTTTTTTCAAGCCAACTTCAATGTTGTTACCCCTGATCGGTTTAAACGCTTCGCCAAAAAAGTCCTGACCTGCCACCGGAAGGAAGCTCTGATCGTACAAGGTATATGCGCTAAAATCATTAGTTATTGAATAGCTTAAACCGGCACGCGGACTAAATACATCGTTAGATATTTGAGTTTTGTTGGTTTTACCAACAGTCACCGCATGGGTAAAGCGGCCTGCAAGGGTAAGGCGCAGCTTTTCATCCAGCATGCGTATCTCATCCTGCAGGTAAGCACCTGTATAAGTTAAATTTGTTGCATAGGTGTTTGATCCTGAGCGTGTTTGTATACTGCGTGAGCGATCAAAAAATGGTATGTTGGCAAATGGTATACCGTAAGTTGGGTTATATATGTTAAAGGTAGCATTACCTGCCAGTTGAAGGTCAGGCTGTTGAACGCTGCTAAAATCGCCCCAGGTTTTAAGATTACCCATATCAACACCGGTTAATATGCGGTGGATTACCGGTCCGGCTACAATATCGCCCATAATGCTTAACTGTGCATTCTTGTTGATAGCCAGCTCCTCGCTTATGTTCAGATACCTGCGCATATCACCATTAGGCGCTATGGTTGATGGCCATGGCGTGCCACCTTCCAGGCCATACCTTACATAGGCCACCTGTCCGTTCAGCTTCCATTTGCTGTTTAGCCTGTGGTTTAAATAAAAGGTAACGTTATGGTCGTTCAGTTTATTCGGGTCAAGTGCCGGGTCGCCAATAAAAAAGCTCGGGTCGGTATCGCCAAAACCTTTTGGCGAAAAGCCGTAAGTACCTAAAGCCTGAGCTTCTACATGCTGCGTGGTATATTCGGCCGTGATCAGCGTATTGCTGTCAACCTGGTAGCTAATTACCGGTGCAATGATGTACTTGTCGGTATAGTTATATTTATTGTAGCTGCCTTTGGTTTGAGCCGCCAGGTTTAAACGGAACAGTAATTTACCATCTTTCGATAATTTGCCATCCAGGTCAATGGCTGCACGGCCAAGGTTGTAACCTCCACCACTCAGGGTTACCGAACTACGGTTTTGGCCGGTTGGCTTTTTAGTTACCACGTTGTAAATACCGCCCGGTTCGCCATTGGCCATCATAAAGCCCGAAGGGCCTTTAACAAATTCAATACGATCAATAGTAGCGGCATCATCAGCTAAAGGGCCCCAAGGCATTTTTTGGTTCATGCCGTTACGGAATGCCGGGATGTTTGTACCGCGCATAAAAATGTTAGCATACTGCGCATCCCAGTGGCCGGTACGGGTAGCACCGCTCACGTTGCGGGTTACACCATCAACAATATCAAAGGTTAACTGGTCGGCAAGCAGCTGGCTATTGATTACCTGTATGTTTTGTGGTATCTCGATCAACGGAGATTGTAATCTTAAGGATGGCGATACCTTGTCATTTTTAAACCTGTTTTTGCGGGTATTGATCTGTACCTCATCTAACTGTGCAAGGTTTTCCTGTAATGAAAAATCAACGATGATAGTGCCCTTGGTTACCTGAACTTGTTTTTCTTTAGTAACCAAACCCACGCCTGATACGATGAGTGTATACTCGCCAACAGGTACGCGTTTAAGCTGGTACTCACCATCCTCGTTGGTAATGCTACCGTATTTGGTACCTTTTAATGATACGGTAACGGCCATGGCTACATTACCATCAGCAGTAGTTACACGACCGCGAACTGAACCATGTTGTTCTTCGTCGGCTTTTGAGTTTAGATGTAAAGTTTTTTCATAGGCTTTAAAAACAGGTCCCGATACTACATTTCTCGGGGCGGCGTTTACAATGAACGCGTTGGAACAGAGCGCTCCTAAAAGCAAAATTTTTTTAACTTGCATTACTTTTAATCCACATTAAAGGTGAGCCGGATCTTCCGGTTAGCCACACGGGTCCGAAACCGTGTGGCATTTTTTTGCAAAGCTATATTTATTTAGAATAAATACAAATAACGAAGCAATATAAATTAGGTCTAAAGACTGTGAGTCGTATCAGTTGTTATTTAATTAACAATTGGCTATTTCTCCGCAGCTTTTCATATCGTTCCGGCTATCCTTTCGATAGGAGCTTTGCTTTACTTTCCATTTGTAAATTTTTTGATTTCAATCTATTTGATAAACTTTAAAACTAATTATTTAAAATTTAGTTAATATTTTAAGTTATAAATTACTCAAATATCAACTATCTATGTTTTACCACATCCAAAAATTAATCAATCCGATCGTTATGGACGAACCGGATCCGGCGGCAGCAAATGCCTTACAGGAAGGCCTGGGCGGGCAATTTGGCGAAATGCGCACCATGATGCAGTTCCTGTTTCAAAGTTTTAACTTCCGCGGCGATGGTATACCCTACCTCGACCTGATACAGGGCATCGGTATTGAGGAGATAAGCCACGTTGAACTGATCACCAAAACAATTTCACAATTGCTGGACGGTTCCCCACGCTACAACGGCGATAAATTTGATACGCCGGGCAAAGGCGGCGAACCTACGCTCGATGTAGGCAAACATGCCAAAAACCCGCATCACTTTATTGTTGGCGCACAAGGCGCCCTGCCTGTTGATGCGGCCGGCAACCCCTGGAGCGGATCATACGTGCACAACCACGGTAACCTTGTGCTGGATTTGATGGATAACCTGGTACTTGAAGCGACCGGCCGGATCCAGAAATCACGGATATACCAGATGTCGTCCAACAAAACGCTCAGGGCTACTATTTCCTTTCTGATTGTAAGGGATGAGGCTCACCAAATGGCTTTTGCCAAAGCACTGGAGACTTTAGGCGTTGACTGGGCCAAGGCACTGCCGATACCTAAGTTTGATTCGTCGCAATATCCGGAAGTAAAAAAACTACTGGATGCAGGTATACACCGCGAGCAGTATCATTTCCGCCTTGATTCATCAGAGATGGAGAAAATTTTCAGCGGCAGCGCGCCTGCTAATGATGGCACTGAGCTGATTACTAAGAAAGAGCCGGATGAATCATACCCGATACCTGTGGCGCCTGAGCGGCCTGAAGAATTTGCCCCGGGACTTGACCCTGAATTACAGGGCCTGGCTGATGCGCTGAGTGAATTTAAAGAGAAAACCGTAAAAGATATGGAATCAAAGGCTGGGCCTAACCCACGAGCTAAAAAAAAGTAACCTTATAAAGGGCAGCAAAATAAGCTGCCCTTTTGTATTTCGCCGGTTTGGTAAAATTAACAACGCGATATACAATAAAACAGGTTTGCACGTTTAAGCATTCACAATCATACAAATGCTTAATCAAAACTTTATCGTATTGGCTTCGATACTTATCCTGGCCACATCCTGCAAAAAAAATTCAACGGAAAACAACACGTCTGATACCATTGATCCATCAGATTTACCCGGCGGCAAAACCACCTGGTGGCAACCATCTGCAGGTGTAACTTTTGATTGGCAACTTGATGATGTAAGCGCTTCAGATTCTTTTAGTGGAAGTGTAGTTGATGTGGATGCCTTTACCACATCGGCAGAAACCGTAGCGGGGTTGCACGCGCAAGGCAAAAAGGTTGTGGCTTATCTATCTGTAGGTACTTTTGAGGACGACCGGCCGGATGGCGCACTCCTGCCTAAAGAGGTGATCGGTAAAACGTACGACGAGTGGCCGCATGAAAAATGGATTGACATCAGGCAGATTGAAAAGCTTAAACCGTGGCTTAACTCCAGGTTTAACATGATCTTGAAAAAAGGTTTTGATGCAGTGGAACCTGATAATCTTGATAGCTACTCTAATAACACGGGTTTCAACCTCAGCGTTGCTGATACCCGGAAATATCTGGACTACCTGATAACCCTGGCACACACAAACGGTTTAGGCATTGGCCAAAAAAACGTGCCTGAACTAACCGGAGAATTTGCCGCAAAGTTTGACTGGATACTTACCGAAGATGCCTTTAAACAAGGCTGGCAAAACGATGTTAAGCCATACATCCAACAGAAAAAGCCTGTATTTGCAGTTGAGTATACTGATGAAACACTGGAGAACACATTTAACAACCAATACTGCCCGGTAGCAAATTCATTAGGTTATACCTTGATACTTAAAAAGCGCGATTTAGATGCCTGGGTACACAAGTGCCCTTAAAAATTGCTGCAGTTTATTATCAAAACGCTGATGGATGTGCAACTGACAAAAACGATATTTTTTGGGCTATAAATCAACTTATTATAATATCATCAGCTATATATTAAAAAATTGATTTTATAAATAAGCCGGAATTTATACCTTTGCAGGCATAAAGCCTTGATAAATATCAGGGCTTTATTATTAAGACAACGCGAAAGTAGCTCAGTTGGTAGAGCACGACCTTGCCAAGGTCGGGGTCGCGAGTTCGAATCTCGTCTTTCGCTCCAAACAAATATCCCTTCCTGTAATCAGCGAAGGGATTTTTATTTCTAACCCCAACAGCAGCAACTATTCTTACGCAGAAAATATTACTTCCATATTTTTACGCAGATTTAGTAGTAATCCCGATAATTCGATTTAAAATTGCAACGATGGAAGAATACTTCAACTCGTTCAGCGATTGGCTCACCGCTCTTGGTGACGAGTATGACGTTGACCCGTTAACACTCGGCATCCTGTATTTCATCAGCAAACCAACATTTATAGGCAGTTTGGTATGGACAGCCAACCGCGCACGCCGGAAAGCATCCGTACTGGTGCCCATACTCATTTCGGCAATTGCTTTCAGCATACCTTATGTTTACATCATTTTAGTGGGGCGTAATATCCCTAAATGGGTTTATGTTTTTATAGCGCTGATGTTTGTTTACGGCACTTATACCATCCGCAAAAAGTTAACGGAGAAAAAAGCAACTACCGGCACGGAATGATTTAACAACTGATAAAAGGATTAAAAACAAAAGAGCTGCCCCGCGTTAAGCCGGGCAGCTCTTTTTATAATAAGGCGCAGGTATATCAATTATACTACAAAGGCGCTTGTTTTAGCCTTACCGCGCTTATGCGCCAAAAAGTACCATCGCAGCAGCCCTTGTTTTGCAACGTGCCTACAAAACCCATTGATACGGTTTTGGTTGACGTAAGCTTAAAGCTGATTTTGTGGGTACCTGTGGTACTTGTTTTAGCATAGCTGATAGCTGACGATAGGTTTTCAATATCCGGAATGATCGACCCTTCGGCAGCAACTGTGTAGAAGTTACCGTTTTGCGTACAATCAGGTATATCCATCTCGAAGGTATAATTACCGGCAGGCAATTCAGCCGTCTGGTAAATTTTACCATTGGTGATGGTTACCATGTTATCTGACGACCAACCCGCTTCCATAGCCAGTTGAGGGCCGCCGAACCAAAAGTCGACACCACCAAACTTGGTACCCGCACCGTTAGTGAAATTAAGCACCGCCGCATTGGTTTTCCAATATCTAGGTATCGCCCACCTGTCGCTATTCAGTACAGTTTCAAACGGGATTTTGGTATTACGTAAATACTCCTTTGTAACTTTCACCTCTACCGGCTCGGTGTAAAAAGTATCAATACTGGTAGGTTGTGGCTTAAACAGTGTACGGTAAGTAAATGTTGATGCGCTTGCGTCAAGGTCTCCTATTATGGTTCGATCCTGCGCTATTGGCGTAAGTATGGTTTTTGTACCGGTTTTTGAAAGGTATGTAATCTCGGTAGCAATTGGCCCGGCCGAGAGATCAATCGGTAACCAGTCGATTTTAGTGGTATCAACCAAAGTGGCAGCAGCGCTCACCACACGGTTATTTAAACCGTTTTGATAACGAGGGCCATACACCTGCCCTACCGCGTTAACCGCTACCGACTGGTTTCCGGCAGCGTCATACGTGTAGATAACAAAGTTTTTGATCCCCTCTTCCATCGGGAAAGTACGAACGAACTCGCGTGGCTCGGTTTGCATATCCACATCATATACAACGGAGTCCTTACCGCCGTTCCACAAAATCTTCACCTTAGTCAGCTTTGGATCAGCCTTAAGCATGGCTTTAAGCCTGATGCGCTGGTTGCCCGACAGAAACTTAACCGAATCTAACTTACCGGTGTAAATGATTTCGCCACCCTCTTTATATTTCTTAAACTCATCCCACTTTGAGCACGAGAATGTAAGCGTACCAACCGCGGCAACAGCCAATAACGCTTTTATTTTATTTTGAAATTTATGTTTCATAAACATTGATCGTTAAAAGTTAAAGCGTTGAACCATAAACCTCAAGCTCGTTTATACTTTGCGCGGTACCACCGGCCCAGTTTTCGAGGCAGCGGATGCGTATGTAGCGAACTTTAGGCGCATTCAGGTCAACCTCCCAGCTAAAGCCGGCAGCCGCAGTAGCCTGGTCTTCGGCATTATCGGTACCATATGGTAAGCCTGACGGCTTTTTAACCTCATAGCTGCCCATCAACGTCCAGCTGCCATCAAGCGCGCCATTCAGGGATGGATTGGTTGAGCCATAAATTTCAAACCGGCGCATGGTTGACAGGTAATAGAACCTGGTACCCTCAGGGAATGGCCTTATCCAGATGCGGCTTATTTTAGCTTCCACACCGGTGTCAAATGTAATTATGTGCGGGTTTGTACCGCCGGTTACCTGCGCGGTAAAACTGGTATACGGCCAGCCTAAATTACCATCCCAAGCGTACTCCAGCCGGGCGCCGTTGGTTACCTGTGGCGCATCGCCCGGCAATACAAAACCCCGGAATTTTGAGGGATCAAGTTTAGCCTCATAAATGGGTTTAACGTTTACCATCAGCGTGTCTGAATTATTGCCCCATTTATCTTTCACATAAACTGCGTATTCATGCGTGGTAGTATCCAATCCGCGTATCTTGGAGACGATGTCGTCCGTACGGGTATAGATACTTTTGAAGTTATCCACCTCAAACTGGTTGAAGGCGTTACGTTTCATTACTATAATTGCCACGTTATCGCGCGTAGGGTTTGAAGCTGTAAGGTTATAGCCGCCGAAAGCGTTGATTACCGAAATGGTTTTAAACACTTTTTTAAACGGTGCCTCAAGCGGTCTTACTTTTACTACCACCGGCTGCGAAAGTACTTCGCTGCGGCTAACCGAATACAAGCTGATATCGTGCTCCAAAGTATCGGCAAAACCCTCTACAGTAAGTGTGTCCTTGTAGTATGATGACTTGGTCTCGGCCATTGCACCGGCAGAGTTTTTGTAAACCGCTTTTACGTATAACAAATTTTTATCATTAGGCAATTTATAAGTAATGCGGGCTTTGCCGGCGAGGTTTTCTACCGTTACATTGCTTACTACCTGCGGCACCGAGCCGTCGCCGCCGGCAGGTGTTTTATAGTCCATATCCTCTTTACATGATGACAGCCATAACAGCGTCGCCATAACGGGGATATACCTGATCAATTTCATTAATTTCATATTACAACTGTTTTAAAGTTTATAATTACCATCCCGGATTTTCAACAAGCTTTGGATTGCGCCTGGTTTCGTAGTTACCTATCGGCCAAAAATAATCGCGCGGAGCGATGAAAGTTTGGTTGAAAATGGTACGCTCAATATTATAAGCCTCGGTTGTTTTACCTAATATACTGAAACCGGTAATGTCCTTGTTAAGCTCTTCGCCCGATTGTTTCCAACGGCGTAGGTCCCAAAAACGCTGACCTTCAAAAGCAAGTTCAATCATACGTTCGCGATGGATTATAGAGCGTAAACCATCCTGGCTGCCATATTTACCCGGATTGCGCGAAAAGTTGCTCCATGATTCAACCACTCCGTTTAAACCAGCACGGGTTCTTATTTTGTCAACATACGATATAGCCATCGGCGATGCCGGCTCAACCTCGTTAAGTGCTTCGGCATACATCAGGTACAAATCTGCCAGCCTGATCTCGGGCCATGGATAGCTTTTCCAGGTAGGCGCATTGTTACTATTAGTAGTTGATTCCCAATGAACCAATTTCTTGATGAAGTAACCAGTTTCGTTCCAGTTGGTAAAATGGCCGAAACCGGCAGTTTGCGCGTTCTTCATCTGTACGTACATACCGTTAACATCGCTACCAGTGGTGGTTCCGTCCTTCATATACCAGCGGCCACCATCAAACCCTAAATCGGCATAAAAGCGTGGTTCGCGATCATAGTTCAGGCGTGCTGTTACAAAGTTTGGTTCGATATAAAACTGCTCGGATGTTACAGCAGCACGGGTTTGCATGTAGTTAGTAAAATCGAGTGTTTTATCTTCATCAATGGGAACGCCGTTCTTGCTGTAAAACATTTTGGCGATCTTGATCGGCGCAGCCCAAACGCCCTGTAACTGAAACCTGTCGGTATTAGAGCCACGTACCAGCGGCGGCATACACAGCGCCTCGTTAACAAAGTAGCTGTTTGATAAAGCCCAAACCACTTCGGTACCCCACCTGTCGGTAACGGCATTGCGAATATTTAACTGTGTTTTTGTTTCGGTACTCAGGTTAAATACGTCGTTACGGTAAGTATAAAGCGCGTTGCCGTTGGCTTCGGCCGCATCAATCGCTGCCTTGGCCGCATCGCGTGCTTTTTCCCATTTGGTTTGATCAACCGTCGGGTTAAACAACGCAACACCTTCCTTATCACGGAAACCGGCAAAATCGCTGTTACCGTTAAACAGCGGGCTTGCCGCCATTAACCAAAGCTTAGCCTTAACCGCGAGCGCGATAACCTGCGTAGTGCGGCCAAGCTCTTTATTCTCGTCAACAATACGCGGTGGAAGTTTCGTGATAGCATCATCAAGCAAAGCCGATATATAGTTCACACAATCATCAACCGGCATACGCTTGTAATACAGATCCTCAGGTGCCGATGATTCAGGCACGTTTTTATCGATGATCGGTATCGGGCCATACATACGCAACAGGTAGTAATGGTAATAGGCTTTCAGGAATTCAACCTCGCCTATCCACCTTTCGCGTTCAGAGGCGCTCAGGTCGGGTACTTTGGTTTGATCCTTAATATTTTCAAGAAAGATATTGCAATGGCGTATTCCCCTGAACATTACCAGGTAGTTATAACGGCCGTCGCCTCCTTTTAAATCGCCGCCCCACTCGTTAAACAAAGGCCTGTCCTTATTTTGCTGCCCCTGCGCTATACGGAAAGCCGGGTGCCAATGCGCCTGATCGCTTTGTGGCAACCAGATTTCGTCGCCGCTCATAAGCCCGGCATTAAACCAGCCGTCACCATTTTTTGGCAGGTATGAGTAGCAGGTAAACAGGTATTTTTCTGCCTCGGTACGCAATTTAAAGGCGTTTTCAATAACGGCTACGTTATCAGGCACTATATCCAGATATTTTTTACAGGCCGATAAGCCCGATGCTATAGCTAACAATCCTGCCACAGCTATCAGGCGGCTTTTTTTGCCGTTTATAACTTTGCCAAAGCCAGCCATAAATTTGCCGGCGCCTGGTTTATGTGTATTTTTTTGTGTATTCATGTTGCTTGCTGTTAAAAATTAACTTGTACACCCAGGTTATATAGTGATTGCAGCGGATAGTTCAATCCGTTACCCCTCATTTCTGCATCCCACATTTTGAAACCACTCACTATAAACAAGTTGGTTGCAGAGAAATAAAGACGGGCACGCTGCATTTTCACTTTTTTCAGGTTATTGAAAGTATAACCGAACTCTAAATTCTTGAGCCTCAAAAAGCTGCCGTTACGCATCCACCAGGTTGATATCTGGTTGTTGTTATCAATACGGTAGGTACTTAAACGAGGCCAGAAAGCGTATAAGTTAGGGTTGGTTTCTGACCAGTAATCATTAGCAACAGCCTGCAGCAAGCCGGTTTGGTAACCGCCGCTTTGGTAAAAAGGCTGAATTTGTGCCGAGTTAATAAAGAACGAGAAACGTGCGGCACCCTGGAAGTAAAAGCTGAAATCGAGGTTTTTATAGTAAAAACTTGAACCAAAACCATAAATAATTTCAGGCTGTGTTGGATAGCCAATGGCTACCTGGTCATCGCTGTTTATAATACCATCTTTGTTGATATCGCGGTATTTAATATCCCCCGCGCGCAGGTTAGTATTACCAAACTGAACAGGCGAGTTAGCAACCTCCTCATCATCGGCAAATAAACGCTCAGCAACATACCCCCAAGCCTGGTTAATAGAATAGCCTTTGCGCGACAGGTAAGCAAGATCGCTTGAATATGGCAACTCGTCAATACGCTCAATACGGGTAGTGGCATAGGTAAATGTACCACGCGCGTTGATGGAGAAATCCTTTGAAAGATTTGCACGGTAGCTGCCCGACAGATCAACACCCTTGGCGCTAACTTTACCGAAGTTTGAGAACGGAACAGCCATTAAACCCGCCGCGTTATCAATATTTGATATAGGCTGCAGGATGTTTGAACGGTCCTGCTTGTAGGCATCTACAATCAAATCAAACGCGTTGGCTATGCTCAAGTCCATACCCAGGTTGATTTGTTTTGACCGTTCCCAGGTAATGTTGCTGTTAGCGTAACGTGAAATCGATACCCCGTTTCGGTTATAAACAGCGGTACCATCATTACGGCCAAACGTAGCGCCAAAACCACCATCATTAAGGTTTACGTTTGACATGTAGAAGAAACGCTCGTTAACGTTACCGATAGCATCATTACCCACCAAACCGTAAGTTGCACGGAATTTCAGGTTACTAACAATGTCGCGCAGCGGTTCAAAGAATTTCTCCTGCGAGATGCGGTAACCCACACCTATCGACGGGAAGAAACCCCAGCGGTTACGCCTGTCAAAACGTTCAGAACCATTATAACCAAAATTGAACTCGGCTAAATAACGGTCATCATATCCGTATGAAAAACGGCCGGACACACCTGCGTTACGTGCAGGTAACGATTGGATAAGACTGGTAGCGTTGGCATTTTCGTAGCTCGACATATATGATACCAACATACCGCTTACCGTGTGTTTCTTTTTAAAGGTACGGTTGTAATTAACCGCGCCCTCAAGCCAGAAACGTGAGTCGATTTCCTTGGCATCCTGGTTATAGTCCAGAAACTCACGGCCTACCGGCTGTAATGAATTGGCCGAGCCATCGTTAAGTGGCTGAAGTGAGTAAGATTGATCCTGCGGATTGATGATAGCAGAGTAATAAAAAGGTACATAGCTACGGTTTACACGATAGAATGATATACGGCGTAAATAACCCATTGCACGCGCGGTAAGCCCCGGCGTAATGCCGTCCAGATTTTGCTTCAGCTCCAATTGAGGCTGCAGGTTTGATGTTTTATAAACCTGGTAACCTTTAACCATCTCGGCATAAGGGTTAATATACATGGTTGAGCTAAGGCTCAAATCGGAATTACGGGTTTGCGCCGAACCAAACAGCGGGTGCTCAATAAACGGAAGCTTTGATGCCGGATACACTGCCGGAAACATAACCGGGTTAGCATTAAGCGCGTTGCGGAAAGTTTGCTCACCGCCTGATATACGGGCGCCGCTTTCATTAAATCCGCCTATCGGACCCTGATAATCATCAAACTGGCCATACATACGCACTATCAACACCGTGCTTTTGCTAACGTTAAAGTCAACGTTTGAGCGGAGCGAGTAGTTTTTAAGGCTGATATTGGTATTAAAATCATTAATAGGCTCTATTTTAAGTATACCATTATCCTTATTGTAGGTACCTGCTATATAGTACCTCGCCCTGTTTGATCCACCGCTGATGTTAAGGTTATAGCCCTGGTTAATGGTATAATCTTTAATCAGTTTTTGTATCCAGTTGTTGTTGGGGTACAGGTATGGGTCTTCGCCGGCACGTGTGCTGTTTATTTTATTTTGTGAGTAAGGTTCAACGCCGTTAGGGTTACGGGTAAGCACAGCCTCATTACTCATATTCATATAAGTAATATTGTCGGCAAATTCATAATCGCGTGTATTGCGCGACATGCGGTTCTCCACCCTGAAGTTAAATTGCGGCGCGGCATCCTTACCCATTTTGGTATTGATGAGTACAACGCCGTTTGCACCGCGTGCGCCATATATCGAAGCCGCGGCCGCATCTTTCAGCACCGAAAAATCGGATATATCATCCGGCTGCAGGCGGGCCATGTCTGTAGATGACGATTCGATACCGTCTATCAGGATCAAGGGATCTTGCTTACCCGAACCGAATGTAGATAAGCCCCTGATATAAAAAGTGGAGTTATCAGTACCCAAACCCGGCTCGCCACTACCCTGAAAAGCGATTATACCCGCTACCCTGCCCGCAAGCGCGTTGGTAAGGTTGGATGATGGCGTTTTCAGATCCTTAACGCTTACCGTGGTAATAGAGCTAACCAGGCTGGCCTTTTTTTGTGTATTACCAAAACCGGTAACGGCCACCTCTTCGAGTGAGGTGGTATTAACCTCAAGCGATACGTCAATTTTTATAACGCCCGCTGCATCAGCCTTGTAATTTGAAAGTAGCACCTGCTTTGGTTTATAGCCTATGGCCGAATAGGTTAAGGTAGCATTGGATGCCGCTTTGAACTTATAGCGGCCCAGGTTATCGGTATTAGTGCCCTGGCCACCACCTTTAACTATAACGGTTGCACCGGGAATACCGCCAACGGTGTCCTGCACCACCCCTTGCACCGTTACCTGCTGCGCCTTAACAAATAAAGCAACAAACAGCAACAGCATAGTGGCGCACAGTTTCCGTAAAAACAGAAAGTAGTTTTTCCTCATATGTTTACAGTTTAAATTAGATTAGAGATTATAGAACGTTTTAAAAGGCAGCGTTGCTGCACGGAACGGCTATGTTTAAGGCGGCATCATGGTATTACATTAATCGGATTTATAATAATTTAGTTGTTACAAGCTTAGTAAATCAAACACGTAGCAATAACCTGAACAGCTTAGGCAAAAGGCTTCCTGTCCGAATTATAATTGGCTATAATCAGTTAATAAAAAACCCTTAAAACTTGCAACGATATAGCAAGCGCCAGGTCAACAGCTGATGTAAAACTTAGAGCGGCTTATAAAGCACGATAATTTCAGCGGCTCAAAAAAGTCTAACATCAACATCGCAGACAGCACTCTCAAAGAAGTACAAATCCTGTTCATGAAAAAATCGAATTACTTGGTTTTATAATTGATAACAACCAAATATAAATGAATATTTTTAATTGTAAAAAAAACAATAAAAAAAAATAATCTCATCTTTTGCGAGCATTTTAAGTTCATAATTACTTATATAATGCTATAATCGGTTAATATAACAGAGCATATAGGTTTTTCCAAAGTTCAAAATCGATTAATTATTGTATGATATACGTTTAATAAAATCAAAAAATAATGTTTAAGCCAGTTTTGATAGATGGCCTTATCGCATTCGCGGTAATTGCTGTCTTTGTATTTGGCGTAGATAACCCCAAACCCGAGTGGGGCAGGTTATGGATGCATAAACCGCTAATATTAACTCAATTGGCAGGCGCTTTTGGCGGTTTGGTTTTCTCGCTGATAAACCGGTTGTTTAAAAGCCGTTTTACCAGGCGTATAATTGGTATAATATTGGCGTCAGTGGCTTTTATAATTATACATTGGATAGGTGCAGTCTTAGGCTTAAACGGCACCATGTGGGACTAAGCGTAAAGGGAGAAATGTCCGGGTTTTACAGATAATAATTGAAGCTTATAAAAGCCTTGTTAAACAGAGCATAATCTAAAAGCTTAAGCTGTTGCTACAGGTGCGCAACAACTTAATTAATAACTGACCGCTATTATAGGTTACGAAAGCCAAGCTATTATAAAAACCAACCGATCTGGCGCTTACTGCAAATGGTTTGATGATTCAGGCAATTGTAAACGGTATCTATACCATTGAAATTTGGAAACTGATAAGCTTAAGAAAAGTCATAGCGCATTTAAAGCTAATGAACGGTTAATCATTCTCACTAATTGAATCGTTCCTGACTAAAACTGTCTTATTTACTGAAGTGATAAAACGTTCGATAACGATCATAAAGAATATCATCTTCAATGAAATCTTTAAGCAAAAAGGTGTCGTAGGCAAGCACGAAATTATTACCGTCCACATGCGCTACAATTCCCATCGAATTACGCTCACTTACCCACTGGGTACGATCTAAGGCGGTTACGCCAGAAAAATAAATTTCATTCTTTTCAATACGATAATTAAATCTTCTAAATTCACGCCCCTTCTCCATCATCGCGCCTGTGCCATCCTGCCTAAATTCCACATTATCTATATACCGAACGTCGGCAAATTTCTCATCTCTTGATTTTACAACGTCTTTTTTATAATACAGGTCTGTTGAAACGCGATTTAAACTCCAATAACCTACAATGGCATCAGCTGGATTGACTTCAACTTCGACTTTATCTTTTTTACATGATGATGTAATCGCCGAAAGCGTGATTACAATAACTGAGAGGCATTTCTTCACTTGATAAGGAATAAGTAATATTAACATCGGCAAATATAAAAAACCATTGATCACAAAGCCTAGGATTTAAATTTTTACAGATTCACTTCAAAAATGTTCACTTTTATATTTTAAAGCCACTTAAACATCACTTCATCCTGTTAAACACAAACAAATCCTCAAAAACCCATTGGCCATCCTTTTGGCTGCCGCGGGCTATTACAAATTGATTGTGCGAGCGCTTTTCGTAAAGTATGCGCAGCGTTGCCTCTCCTTCTTTTTCAAACACAGCGCGATTTTTTGATGCCTCTATAAAAACGTATCTGTCCTGCTTATCCTTTTC
Organism: Mucilaginibacter defluvii; assembly: GCF_039543225.1. Lineage (NCBI taxonomy): Bacteria > Pseudomonadati > Bacteroidota > Sphingobacteriia > Sphingobacteriales > Sphingobacteriaceae > Mucilaginibacter > Mucilaginibacter defluvii. Next base: position 164,701 of record NZ_BAABJI010000002.1, on the reverse strand, counting down.
CTCATTGGCTATTAAACCGGGTTGAAAGTGTTTTACCATGGATGTTAGCCCTTTGTCGGTTTGTTCGTATGCTAATATCTCGTACAGGTCGGGCTTGTCCCCTTTCATCATCCGCATAAAACCCAGCATATTTTCGCCTTTAGGCGGTAGCCACGATCCCTCAATGGTGCGGCCATCCGGCGTAGTGGCTTTCCAGTTACCTTGTATAAAAGCTACATCAGCTACGGAGCCTTTGCCTGTTTGTGCAAAAGAGATCGAGGCGAAAAACACTAACAGTAACAAGAGATAAATATACTTGCAGTTCATAATTGTATTTAATTGGTTGATGGTTGTAAATTAAAACAATTAATAACAAGCGCCAAATAATCGGCATTAAACAAAAAAGCCGGACACGAATGCCCGGCGCAAAACAAATATGAAAATAGAAAGAACGAATGTTATTTTTTCAGCTTAAAGCTAACGGTAGACTTGCTGTTTAACGGCAAAACGTACGCGCCTCTTACTTTGGTTTGCTGCAACTGATATTGGCCGTTACCGCCCTCTATACGTAGATAAGCGTTTGGTGTATAATTATCTCCTTTATCCAATGTAAAACTGACCTGGCCGGTTTTTGAATTGTACGATACGGTTTTAAACTTGCCCGCGTCGAGCGTAAGCCAAAGTTTGGCAGGCGCTATAAATACCCTTGATTTTGCAGCCGTGGTTATGGCTACGTTTACCACATCTCCTTTTGTTGTAACATTGCCGCCAAAGCCCAACCAGCCAAAGGTTGCATCGTTAACCAAATAGGTGGCAGTATTTACGGCATAGCCAAAAAAGTTAGGGCCATAGTCGCCTGACAGATAGTCTATTCTTAAGGTTGACGGGAACGAGTGGAATGCTGCCGGGCCAAAACCATCTTCGGTGATGTTTGAGATGGCGCCCAGCGTACCGCCATAACCAACCCGAAGCAGGTACAGATCATCCGGCTGACTGCGATATCCAGCAAGCACCGGTATAGCATTAAGGCCCGAACCATAGTGATGCAACTGCCGCTCAACACGTGATAATTTACCGCCGTACAAAAAGTCCCAATAACGGCGGGCAGAACCATTATAACCCCAGTGCGGTACCGTTGGCATATAACCCAATATGGCATTCAGGGTTACCAGCGCCTTATCATCATAACCAAAGTATTTTGACCATACATAAACCTCCTCCTGCCCTGTTGAATCCCAAGGCATTTCACTACCAAAAGGGTACTGTAATGTACGCCAGTGATCGGCGCGTTTACGCATAGCGGCTTCAAGTCTGCCAACCATCTCGCCCCAGCCTTCGGCTTTTAAATCCTGCAAAATGAGGTAAAACACGGTACCTTCCATCTGCCCGAACTGCGCGTAGTATGGTGCCAATGTTATCATGGCCATGCTGGTGCCATAAGCATTGGTTAAATACCATTGCCAGTTATACTCGCTCACCAACCCTTTATGGTTACGGGCCAGGCGGTACAACGCCCAATGTGCCGCCGCCACATGCGGGTAGTTATATGAACGGCCTATGTCATCAGCGCCCTTTTTGTCCCAGGCAGCCCAGGTTTTGTAATTTACGCTGTCGCTGTAAGTACCTGCTGGTTTACTTTTCGGGTCATAATAATAAAGGCTTTTCTTTACCCCGTATTTTTCTTTGCCGGCACTGTGTTGCAAGCCGCCCCAAATGGTATGGTTAACAAAAAGTTGCAGCTTTTGCACCTCCGCTTTGTCGGGCTGTATCACTTCCTTCATCATGGCACCCAGCCAGCTACCCGCGCCCCCCTCATCGCTCAGGCCTACTATCCAGGCACGGCTATCCTGCAATACCTTGGCTTTTTTCTCATAATCGTAGGTAATTACTGAATTGCTGCGGCCAAACAGATCCTTATCATTATGATACCATTGTTTGGTGGTCAAAAAGTTGCCGAAATCCTTCACTACCTGTTCTTCCGGCTTAATCACTTTATAGCTGATGGTTTGCTTCAGTCCATCGGCATAGGTTACCGTTACCCTTACCCTGCCCCAGGTATTTCCCTTTACCTGGTAAGCGGCCCAACCGTTAGGGGCGTCACTCAGTTTTGTAAAAGTTAAGGCGCCTTCAGGTTGTACATTAATGTCTGTTATCTGCTTATTATAATTCAAAAACAATTTCCCGTCAACATCCTGTGGAATAATGTAACCCGGTACCCCCATAGCCACCGGGCGATTATTGGCAATTAATGTTTTCTCGATATCCCTGATCGCGTCAGCCAATATAAATTTCAAAGCAATACGGCGTGTTTCGCCGGGCTTTAAACTTAATGAGGTCGGTTCGTTCCAGGGTTGCGCTTTCTTCCATTCCTTATCCGCATAAGCTTTACTGCTCACTATCCATTCATAAAAGCCTTCAAAGTCGATGCCGCGTGGGGTCGGGTCGTCAAGCAATGGGTTGTACGCTTCAAAAGGCGTTCTTCCATCGGGCACAACTACTAAAGCCGGACCCTGACCGCTTAAACGGGTCACTTGCAGATAACCTGCATCATTACCTATATACGGATCGTAGAAAACACATTCGGCATGAGCCTTTTCAAGCGATTTTTCCTGCAGAATATTATTGAATATCATTGGCATACCCAGCGCACCAATCTCTACTACTTTGGTTGATGTATTGGTAAGCACGAATTCAAGTATAAGCTGCCCGTTACGCTGCTTCCATACACGTTCCACCTTTAGCGGAATATCAACGGGCAAGGTTGCGGCCAGGTCAGCAGCGGCCAAAACAGAGTCGTTAACGGCAAGTGCTTTAACTGGAGCGCGTTTTGTAGCGGTAGAAAAACTTTTCCAGGCCGTATCGCCATCCGCTTTTAAACGCAGATTGATATCGCCCAACTGGTACATACCGTCGCTGCTGCGTTGTTTTAAACGGTCGGCAGGCGTAAAATCAAAGCCCGTGGCAACTTTAGGTTCCAACCCGGCAACGGTTTGCGAGGCCTTTACCAGTTTTAAGTTGAACGCCGATGTGTTGTAGGTATCAATGCCTGACTCTATACCCAATGTAGACGGCCGCTTTGAAAGCGCTTCCCAAGGGTTTTGCGCGTTGGCCAGCAGGCTGCCGAACATCAGCATACCTATAAAAATGGCCGTTCGCCAATTAATGTTATTTTTAGGGGAAAGGGGAATGTTTACCATATTTAAGTCAACCTATTAATCAGGCTATAAAAATACGGTTGCGGTTTGAGTGTATTCGGCTGTAATTTGCCAAATAGTAGTCCGTTTTTAACCTAAGCGGTTTGCGAAAGAGTGTTGATATTGTTCAGATAATTATCCAGATACTCGCGCGGCGAATTACCGGTTACCGATTTAAACACCCGGTTAAAATTGGTAATACTTTTAAAACCGCACTTAAAGGCGATCTCTGATACATTTTCGAACTTATGCGATGTCAATCGTTTACAGGCTTCATTAACGCGTACCTCATTCAAAAAAGATACGAAAGTATGCCCTGTGTGTTTTTTAAAGTAACGGCAAAAGGATTCGGAGGTCATGCAGGCGGCGCGGGCAACATCATCAAGTGTGATGACGCCATTGTAATTTTGCATGATAAAGTTGTAGATATTACCTATACGGATACCCTCGTTATCAGCCATTGATGGCAGTTTGCCATGCGTTGATAGTGCTTCCGGTTTATTGCCAATAGAAATCAGCCCCTGCATCAGTTCTAAAAAGGTAAGCAATTTTTTGCTTCCCGTTGCCTCGCGCACGGCAAGCATTTGGGCCGCGATAGCGGTGGTGTTGCGTGCGGGTAATTTAAAACCAAGCGCATGCTGCTCCAGGTATTGGCTGATGGCACGCATCTCCGACAGAGCAAACACGGCGGATAACGCGCCGCCGGGGTTAAAGAACACGGTGAGCGCCTTTACCGGACGATGCTCTTCAGATTTAAAATACTCGGGGTTGCTTTTAAACAGGTGCGGCAAATTAGGGCCAATGTAAAATATATCGCCCTCGGTAAAGGCGTGCATGTTATTCCCGGCAATTAAGGTTCCCTCTCCGCGCTGTATCCAGGTAAGCTGTGCCTCGGTATGGCGATGCAGATGCGGATAATGGTAAGGCAATTCAACCTGATCGGTTATTACGCTTTTATCGTGCGCTACTGGGATTGTAAACTGCAGTACCTTCATCGTATTAATCGGGAGATATAGAGATCTAAAATACTATTCTATCCCAAAATAACAAAAATAACCCTTAAGTGGGTTAAAATATTGCTAAAACGAGTAAGGGCATTTATAAAACCTGCTAAAACCTGTTAGGCGAAAACGCGTCGATATTAATATCCGTTTTGCTGCCGTCAACCACCTGCTTAACCAGCAAACCGGTAGCGGGTCCAAGGCTCAAACCCATCATGCCGTGGCCGGTGGCCACCACCAGGTTACTGTATTTTTTACTGCGGCCAATGTAAGGCAAACCATCCGGTGATGACGGGCGGAAACCGTACCAAATATCTTTTTCAGCCGGTACCTCGGGGTGCAAGTCAGGGAAATATTGGGGTACCGATTCAACTATACCTTTTACCCTGTTCATGTTAATTTTATTATTGAGCTTACCCAGCTCCATAGTACCGCCATAGCGGATGCTGCCGTTCATGGGCGTAATGGCCACACGGGCTTCGCAAAGCAGGGCGGGTATCTGCATACGCTGCTGCGGCTCGGGCACCATAAAGGAGTAGCCTTTGCCCGGCATAATCGGCACATTAATATCAATCATTTTCACAATGGCCGGCGACCATGAGCCACCCGCTATGATATACTGATCAGCATCCCAGGCCTTATTGCCGGTAAATACCTTTGATATTTTGCCTGCGGACGTTTCGATACGGGTAACTTCGGCATTGCGCTCTACTTTTACACCGCTTGCCTGCAGGTGCTTTAATAATTTGGCAATTAATTGGTTGGGGTATAAATGCGCATCGCAACGATAGTGCACCGCGCCTAACACATCAAGCTCCAGCTTAGGTTGCAAAGCCTTGCATTCATCTGCATTTAAAACAGCCATATCCAAGCCTAACTCACGGGCTTTTTCTGCCAGGTGTGCTTCTTCCTCTCCTGCCTTTTCTGTTTTGTAGAACATCAGGATGCCCTTTTCAACCAGGCCAAAATCAAAATCAGGTTGTTTGCTAAGGTCGCCGTAAAGCTTTTTGCTAAGTAAAGATATTTCCAGCAATGGCTTTGCCGAACGCTCGACGTGCGCTGTGTTGGCATGTTTCAGAAACTTTATTCCCCACGAAACCAATTCGCCGCTTAATGAGGGTTTTACATAAAATGGGCTCTTGCTGTTAAACATCCAGCGGATGCCCTGTTGCACCATGCCGGGTGCCGCCAGCGGTATAAAGTGGCTCGGTACAATCATGCCCGCGTTGCCGAATGAGCAGTTATCGCTCAGGTCGCCTTTTTCAAGGATGGTAACCTCATGACCTGCCTGCTGCAAATAATAGGCAGAGCACAAACCCATAATACCACCTCCGATAATAACTATTTTTGACATATTGATAAAAGACCGCATTGCAGCAGCCTTATGTTATGTTTGTAATTAAATAACCTGGAAACCGTGCGCGTATGGGTCCTCATCATCAATTTTGATGGTGTTGTAACCATACACCTTAGCCCAACCCTCTATACCGGGTACAATGGCATTAATATCACCTATCTTCAGCTCATCCTCAACGGTGCCGATAAACTTGCTGCCGATGATACTCTCATGGATAAAATGATCACCTTTTTTGAGCTTGCCCTTGGCATGCCACTGCGCCATACGCGCCGATGTACCGGTACCGCAAGGCGAACGGTCAATCGCTTTATCGCCATAAAAAACGGCGTTGCGGGCTGTAGCGTCATCAGACAAGGTAGCGCCGGCCCACAACACATGCGTACAGGTATTTATGGTCGGATTTTGCGGGTGTACAAAGGTGTACTTCTCGTTAATGCGGGTACGGATGGTACGGCTCCAACTGATGAGCTGCCCGGCTGTATAATTTTCCAATCCTGAAAAATTCTCCTGCGGATCAATAATAGCATAGTAATTGCCGCCGTAAGCCACATCAAAGGTAAGTTTACCCAGATCAGGGCATTCTACCTCCAGGTTTTCGGCTGCCAGGTACGATGGTACGTTGACCAGCTTTACCGAGGTAACCTTTTGACCAACCTGCTTGTAAGAAATAATCACCAAACCGGCAGGTGCTTCCATACGTACCACACCCGGTGTTTTAGGCTGGATCAGCCCTTCCTCTATCGCGATGGTGATCGTACCAATAGTGCCGTGCCCGCACATAGGCAGGCAACCGCTTGTTTCAATAAACAATACGGCCACATCATTCTCCGGATCATGAGGTGGATACAAGATACTGCCCGACATCATATCATGCCCGCGGGGCTCAAACATCAGGCCGGTACGTATCCAGTCATATTCCTTTAAAAAATGCTGCCGTTTTTCGCTCATGTTATCGCCCTTGAGCTGAGGGCCGCCGCCTGCAACCAACCGCACAGGGTTGCCGCAGGTATGTGCGTCAATACAAAAAAAAGTTTTGCTGCTCATGTTATGCTTTCGTCCATTCGTTATTCACCTGCCTCCAAATTCCAAGCGGATTGCTATCCTGCAGTTCGGCAGGTAACAGGCTGTCATCCCAATCCTGCCAGGCCACGGGTCGCACAAAACGATAGATTGCACCTGTACCGACAGAGGTAAACCTACTGTCGCTTGCTGCCGGGAAAGGCCCGCCATGCTGCATGGCCGCACAAACTTCTACACCTGTTGGTACACCGTTTAAAATTACACGGCCAGAAATATCAGCAAGCTTATCGAGCAAACCAGCATAAGCGGGAAGCTCTTCGCGCTCTGCCATTACGGTGGTTGTTAACTGGCCTTCCAATGTGCCAACAACCGCTTCAAGCTCGTGCACATCATCAGCTATAACCAATAATGACCAAGGGCCGAATATTTCTTCTCTAAGTTTATGATTGTTGATAAAGTCGCTTGCCTTAACGGTGGCCACTGTAGCTACCGACTGGTTACAAAGCTCCTGGTTAACATTACCTGATTGGGCAATGATATCAAGACCGGCCTCACCTACCACACCCCGCGACAAGTTTTGATAGTTTTGCCAGATGCCGGGCGTAAGCATAGTTGCTGATGGCACCACTTCAATAGCTTTTTTCAGGCTATCGATAAATACGTTTAAGGCATCCGACTTAACTGCCAATATCAACCCCGGATTGGTGCAAAACTGACCCGCACCCAAGGTGATGGACGCGGCATATTTAGCAGCCAATGTTTCGGGCTGTTTGTTTAATGTTTTAGGGAGAAGAACCACTGGGTTGATGCTACCCATTTCGGCAAATACCGGGATTGGTTCTTTACGATCGCGGGCCATGTCAACCAGCGCCATACCACCTTTGTACGAGCCGGTAAACGCTACTGCTTTGGTAAGCGGATGTTTTACCAAGGCGGTACCTACCGCATAACCAGAATCATGCAATAGCGAGAACACCCCTTCGGGCATACCGGCCTTTACAGCCGCTTTGCTGATGGCCTCACCCACCAGCGCGCTGGTACCGGGGTGTGCAGGGTGCGCCTTTACAACAACCGGGCATCCTGAAGCTAAGGCCGAAGCAGTATCGCCACCGGCAACAGAGAATGCCAGCGGGAAATTACTCGCGCCAAAAACCACCACCGGGCCAATAGCCTTGTACATCCTGCGGATGTCGGGCTTTGGCAATGGCGTACGTTCTGGCAAAGCGGTATCAATAACCGCTTCAACCCACGAGCCCTCTTCTACCAGGTCAGCAAACATACGTAGCTGACCTGCTGTGCGGCCCATTTCGCCCAATAGGCGGGCTGTTGGCAAACCGCTTTCGGATACCGCCCGGCTAACCAGGGTATCACCTAAAGCGGTTATCTCCCCGGCTATGGTGCGTAAAAACGCAGCCTTTTTGGTGTTTGATATATTTTTATAAATGCTGTAAGCTTGTTGGGCAGCCTGCAAAGCCTGCTCAACCAATTGCTCATTGGCCACCTCGAAGTCGCCCTCGAGGTGTTTACCTGTTGATGGATCGACGGCTTTAAAGCTGTCGCCAGCTAATGATATGTGTTTACAGCCTACAATATTTTGTACTTTGATCATTCGCCAAATTTATAAACTTACCTCGGCTAATTTACCCCAGCTTCCTTCAGGTAATTCAGGGCGGTTAGCCAGCGCGTTTTCAATCACCGCCAATACCCTTTCACGCTCAGCGCCTTTTAATGGTAAACGTGGCGCACGTGTTTGCTCGGTACCAATACCCGTAGCTACTTCGGCCAGTTTAATATATTGCACCAGTTTGGCATGGATATCCAGTTCCAGTACCGGTAAAAACCAACGGTGTATAGCAATGGCCTCGTCAATACGGCCAGCTTTTATCAAACGGAAGATGGCAACAGTTTCTTTCGGGAAGGCATCAACCAAACCTGCAACCCAGCCATGCGCACCCATAATGATGCTTTCGGTAGCGATCGGGTCAACACCGGTCATTATCTTAAAGCGGTCGCCAAAGCGATTGATCATACGGGTAACGTTCATGATATTACGAGTCGATTCTTTAACCGCCTGTATGGTAGGATATACAGACAGGCGCTCAAACATATCCAGTGTGATCTCAATTTTATAATCAACCGGGTTGTTGTAAATCATAATTGGCAGCGGCGTGCTTTCGGCAATAGCTGAAATATAAGCGATGGTTTCATCCTCGTCGGCATTGTAACGCATTGGCGGCAGCACCATCAGGCCATCAGCACCAAGCTCATAAGCTTTTTGCGCAACACGTACAGCGGCACGGGTTGATTGCTCTGCAATGTTTAATACTACAGGCACCGAACCCTCAACAAGTTCTAAAGTATGTGTAAGCAGGCTGAATTTTTCGTCTTCCGTTAACACGCTTGCCTCACCCAACGAACCACCTAATATAATACCTTCAGCACCGGCCTCAAGCTGTGCTTTTATATTTATGTCAAAAGCATCAAAATCTAATTTATCATCTGCAGTAAATTTGGTTGTTACCGCCGGGAAAACACCCTTCCAGCTAAATGTTATCATCTCGTAATTAATATTGTTTTTACAAAAGTAGGTTTTAATTGAAGGCGGGCTATATAACAAATTAGCTTATACTTATTAAATTTTACCCTAAAAGACAATATATACATATTACAGGCAAACAGGTTAAAATCTGCACACCATCGGCCAATTAACAACCCGAATGGTGAGCGTGGTAATATAATTTAGCGATCTGTTATAGCAGATACATAACGCATATTTGATCAACTCCCCCTATTAAACTGGCCCTGCAAATAGCGGGGCTTTTTGTTGTAATAGGCTTTGATTATAACTATTTGAGCATTAACTTTAAATCAAACCAAAACACTACTTTATGATCTTTAAAAACGCCATTAGCTGGTTTGAGATACCGGCCGCAGATATTGACCGCGCGCAAACCTTTTACGAAAGAATATTTGATATTAAGATGGACAGGATTGAGTTTGAAGGAACCACTATGTGCATGTTCCCGCTTGAAGACCCGATGAACGGTGTCGGCGGTGCGCTGTGCCAGGTGTCCGACTTTCATCAGCCATCGGCCAACAGCGGCACCATGATCTACCTCAATGCTAACCCAGATGTCCAAATTGTGGCCGATCGTATAGAGGCCGCCGGTGGTACCATCATCGTACCCAAAACAGAAATATCACCGGAGTATGGCTATATGGCCGTATTTTTAGATACTGAGGGCAACCGTGTGGCATTACATTCGGTGCCAGAGAAGTATTTGTAATATCGATATAAAAAAATGGCCGCCTTGCAATAACAAAGCGGCCATTTTTTACAAGTTGAAGGTATATTAAGATACCGTAATATAATACATCTTAATTATAGCCTCCGAATTAAATAGCTCTTTATTCGCCCCTACCTTGATTGTCTTCCATTCGGTTGTTGGGTTAAGTTTTATCTCTTTGGTTTTATCTTTTAACACCAGTGGCAGGTTGAAGCCGGGTATGCAGTTGGTGTAACGGTATTTAATCGTTTTTCTATCGGTGCTGTATTGTAATTCCAGGTTGGGTATCTGCGTGGTAGTCAGGTATTGTTCAAACACCCTTTTGTAATCAAATTTAGCCTGGGCCGATATGTAGTTCTGTATCTGCGCGGCAGTTACGGTTTGGTGGTAAAACTGCTTGTTTAAGCCACGCATAACATTGCGGAATAACACATCATCATTAATACTATGCCTGATGGTCTGCAGCATGTTACCGCCTTTGGGGTACATATCGCCGCTGCCCTGCGCGTTTACGTTGTAAGGCGGAATAATAGGCTCCTTATTCTGGATGCCCTTGCGGATGCCGTAGTTATAATCGTTACCGGCATCAACACCAAAGCGGTAATCAACATACAGCGTTTCAGAATAATTGGTAAAGCTCTCGTGGATCCACATATCAGCCAGGTCATTACTCGTGATGTTGTTACCGAACCACTCGTGCCCGCTTTCGTGCACAATGATAAAATCCCATTTCAGGCCCAGCCCGGTACCCGATGCATCGCGCAGGCGGTAGCCCGGTTTGTACCAGTTGCCATAAGCCACGGCGCTTTGGTGCTCCATACCGGTATGCGGCGCGTCAATCAGCTTGTAGCCATCCTCATAAAAAGGGTAAGGGCCAAACCAATGCTCAAACGCTTTAAGCATGTGCTTTACCTCAAAAGGCATGTAAGTTTTAGCCTTTGGCAGGTTATAATCAAGCACCCAGTAATTCAGGTCGAGCTTGCCTTTTTCGCCGTTGTACACCTCGCTAAAGTTTACATACTTGCCGATGTAAGGTATAATATCGTAATTGTTGATAGGATTAGTTACCGCCCATTTGTAGGTGGCGGTACCATCATTGTTTTTTTTGTGCGATTGCAAACGGCCATTGGCTACAGCTACCAGCGTATCCGGCACAATCATGGTTAAAGAAGCACCATTATCCGGCTCGTCCGACTGATGATCTTTACACGGGTACCACACCGAAGCACCGAGGCCCTGGCAGGTAACGGTCATCCAGGGGCGGTTAAGTGAGTCTTTGGCGAACGTCCACCCGCCTATCCAGGGCGGCCTTACCCCTTCTTTAGGCGTGCCCGAAAAATAAACGGCCAGTTTGTGCTCTGTCTTGGCTGCTTGTTCGCCAACGGTTACATGCCAGGCATTGCCCTCTCGGGTGTATTTTAGTTTTTTTTTGTTATCCAGCAGAATGCTGTCAATATTCAAGGGCTCTTGCAAATCAACCTGCATTACGGGCGAATGCTTTGCCGTAAGCACATTGTAAGTAATCACGTTAGATCCGGCGGTAGTTTTGGTATTGTAATCAGGCTTTACGGTGATATCGTATTTTAACACATTCCACCAAACACGTTCGGGGGTTATGGTACCACGCAGCGTATCGGCACGGCTATAAAGTTTGGGAGCTGTTTGAGCAAAGCAACCGGCAGCGGCAAGCATTGCTAAGGCAGTGAAGCGTAGTTTGGTGTGTATCATATTCAAAATAAATATACGGGCATAAGCCCGGCAATCAGCAAAAATACTTTACAAAGCCATGGCTTGTCAACCGGTTATTAGCCCCTTTTTTACATATCTTAGCTTTCAGCATCCCTTTAAAACGGAAATGAATAACTGGCTAAAAAACTACAGCGGAATATTATGGCTTATCAGCGGCGTAACGGCCGGTGCCATTGCGGGTTTGGTAATGGGCAAACAGGTAGTTGTACTGAAACCAATTGGGGACATTTTTTTGAACCTGTTGTTCATTGCCGTGGTACCGCTGGTATTCTTCGCCATATCGTCGGCCATTGCTAATTTAAACGGCACTAACCGTATCGGTAAACTACTGAGTGTAACTTCGCTTGTGTTTTTGGGGACGATACTGGTATCAGCCACCTTAACCATAATCGCGGTGCGCCTCTTCCCGGTGCATGAGCAGTTAACCGCGCCGCCGCTTACCGAGCAGGTCAGCAAAAAGCCCTTTGGCGAGCAAATGGTACAGCTTTTTACCACATCCGATTTTTACCAGCTATTTACCCGCTCCAGTATGCTGGCCATGATCTTGTTCTCCGTACTGATCGGTTTTGCCGTGCTGCGCTCCGGTGAGGACGGCGTGCGCTTCGCCCGCTTTTTAAACTCGGGGAACGAAGTTTTCAAGCAACTTTTTATTATCCTGATGAAGATGGCTCCTGTTGGGCTTGGTGCTTACTTTGCGTACCAGGTAGGCTATTTCGGGCCGCAGCTTTTTGGGGCTTATGCTAAATCGCTCGGCTTGTATTACAGCGTCGGCGCCTTTTACTTTGTGTTTGGTTTTAGCGCCTACGCCTTTATAGCCGGTGGTATCAAAGGCTTTAAATGCTACTGGAAATACAATATCATCCCCTCGGCAACGGCGGTAAGTACCTGCAGCAGTATTGCCACCATACCTGCTAACCTGGAAGCGGCCAAGAAAATTGGCGTCGCTGAATATATTGCTAACATCACTATACCGCTGGGCGCTACACTGCACAAGGATGGCTCCAGCATATCGTCCATTGTTAAAATGGCGGTGGTGTTCGCTTTATTTGGCAAAGGGTTTGATAGCCCGGAAACCATCATTAGCGCCCTGGCCATCACGGTTTTGGTTAGTATTGTTGAGGGTGGCATACCCAACGGCGGTTATGTTGGCGAATTGCTTTTTATATCCGCTTACGGCTTTCCGCCGGAGGCGCTCCCCCCTGCCATTATCATTGGCACGCTTGTCGATCCTTTAGCTACTCTGCTTAACTCAACCGGCGATACGGTTGCTGCCATGCTGGTAGCCCGTTTTACTGATGGTAAAAACTGGATGGAACAAGCATCAGCCTAATACTTTACAACTTATTTGAATGTTTTAACATGTTTCTAATATTTTATTTGGATTTAATCTAAATAACAATATACATTTGCGACATTATTTATCACCATCACAATTCGCACTATTTAACATGACGAAACGTTTATTAATCTCTTTTTTGCTGCTCAGTTGCGTTCTTAATTTTATTGCTCCCGCGTATGCGCAAACCACACAAACTGTAAGCGGTGTAGTTCTCGACGAAAAAGGCGACCCACTGCCCGGCACTACCGTAGCCATTGAAGGTACATCGCTAAGTGCTGCTACAGACACTAAGGGCCGTTTCACCATCAAACTCGAACCCGGAACTTATAACCTGCATGTTAGCTTTATTGGCTACATGTCCGCCTCTCATAAAATCAATGTAACAGCGGGTAATGATATTAAGCAGAACATCTCCTTATCAACCGATAACTCATCGTTACAACAAGTGGAGATCACCGGTCGTAAAGAGAAAACATATAAAACCAAATCGACCTTTATCGGTAACAAAACCGAAACAGATATTAAGGATCTACCGCAATCGGTATCCTACGCCAGTAAAGAGTTAATGGCCGATCAGGGTGTTGTGCGTACCGGCGACATCGTTAAAAACTTTAGCGGTGTAAACCAGTTCACTTTTTATGATGACCTGACTATCCGTGGTTTCCGCGTGAACGGCCAGAGCAACACCCAATTGGTAAACGGCCTGCGTACCAGCACCGGCTTTTGGAAACAACCGCTTACTAATTACCTGGAGCGTGTTGAGGTACTGAAAGGCCCGTCATCAGCCCTGTATGGCAATGCCAGCCCGGGTGGTGTGGTTAACCGTGTAACCAAAAAACCGCTGAATGAAACCCGCCGCCAGTTAAGCATGTCGTTAGGCAGCTTTAACACCCTGCGTGGTTTGGCCGACTTTACCGGCCCGGCCAACAAGGATAGCTCGCTGCTTTACCGCCTCAACCTGGGTTATGAAGATGCAGGCTCGTTCCGCGACCTGCAATTTGACAAGAACGTGGTGGTTGCGCCGTCCCTTACTTTTATAGCATCTGAGAAAACCAGCATAAACTTTGATATGGTGTACAATAGCTCACGCTCAAGGCTGGACAGGGGTCAGTCGGTTATTGGTAACGACCTTTACTCTACCCCGCAATCATTAGCGTTGAGTACCGCTAACGACTTTTTGAATGAGCAGACTTATATAGTAACTTTATCACTGAACCATAAGTTTAATGATAAGCTTAGCTTTAACGCCGCTTACTCAAAAACCGGCTACCAGGAAGATTTGTATGAGCATAGAAGCGCCAATGCTTATGCCAAAGATAAGTTTGGCAAAGATATACCAAACCTTGTTGCCATGCAGGTTTTTCAGCGCAAGCGTAAACGCTATATTGATAACCTAAGCGGTTACTTTAATTACAATGTTAAAACCGGACCTTTTGAGCATAAAATCGTAGCTGGTTATGATTATGGAAGTGAAAAGATGCCTGCTGGGGCCTCACAATTAACGGCATCCGGATATCGTGATACAACAGCCGTTGGCTTTAGCAATTATAGAGCAGCTGATAGTTTGAGCAAAAAGTTCATTCGCGACAAAAACGGTAATCCAATACCTAACATTCCATCTTTTGATCTTAACAACCCCATTGCTTCACAACGCTTGCAAGATGATACAAAAGCTATTTTTGCACCTACTACGCTTGCTCCAACCTATTATTACTTAAACGCAGGTTACATTCAGGATCAGATTAAGCTTGGTCGTTTGCAACTATTGGCCGGTATTCGTTACGAATATTATACTGACTTTAATAACTACCTGACTAACACGGAAGTTAAGACTCACTCCAGCGCCTGGCTGCCGCGCTTTGGTTTAGTATATACCGCTACAAAAAATGTAAACGTTTACGGTACTTATGTAATGGGTTACAATCCGCAATCGGCAGCTAACCTGGCCAATCCGAATGCAGGCGGACCGTTTAAGCCTTTAACCAGTAACATGATTGAGTTTGGCGCTAAAAGCAGCTGGTTTGATGACCGTTTGAGCATAACTACTGCTGTTTATCAGATTGAACAAAACAACACACTATATCCTACGGGTAATGGTGAAGAATTAAGGCCGGTAGGTAAAGAGCGTGCACGCGGTGTAGAGTTTGATATTACCGGCCGTATATTACCTAATTGGAGCATTTTGGCATCATATGCTTATAACGACGCCAAAATTGTGGAAAGCCTTGTAACAGCCGAGGTTGGCTTACAGAAACCAAATGCTCCAAAAAATTCCGCCAACATTTGGACGAGGTATAACTTTGTACGCGGTCCGCTGAATGGCTTTGGTTTAGGCTTTGGCTCAAACTACGTGGGTGAGCGTAACCTATCAATAGATTTAACCAAAACTATACCCGAATACCTGCTGGTTAACGCGGCGGCTTACTATCGTGTAAACAAAGTACAGTTGCAGTTTAACGCTAACAACATTACCGGCAAAAAATATTGGGTAGGCGGTTATGATTATATCAGGCTTTTCCCGGGTGCACCGGCAAACTACCTGCTGACTTTAACTTATGACTTTTAATAAGTAGACGAGATGATCTGGAAGCGCGTTAAAGCCGTAGCCGCATGGCTGCATTTATGGGTAGGCCTGGTTACCGGTATCATAGTAGTACTGGTATCAGTAACCGGGTGTATCCTGGTGTTTGAAGATGAGCTTTTTGACACTTTCCACCGCGACCTGATCGAAGTGAAACAAACCGGCCCTGCAAGGCCGGTTTCTGAGTTATTGGCGATAGCGCAGAAAAAACTCGGCAATAAAAAGCCGGTTACCGATATCCGCATTAATGAGGCCGACCGCAGTTATATATTTTCGGCAGCTAAGATCAATAAGAAGGATAAAATAAAGTGGTGGAGTTATTTTAGCCAGTTTAAGTATAAAGATGATGTATACATCAACCCCTACACCGGCAAAGTGCTTGGCGTAATTGACGTTAGATATGAGTTTTTTAATGTTACCGAGCAGTTGCACCGCCAGCTATTGCTGGTAAAACCGGTAGGCAGCGTGGTTGTAGGCTCGTGCATTTTGTTGTTTTTGCTGATGATGATTACCGGGTTTATGCTTTGGCTGCCTAAAAATTTGAAACAGCTTAAAAAGAACCTCTCTGTGAAATGGAACGCCAGGTGGAAGCGCGTTAATTACGATTTGCATAACAGCTTCGGCTTTTACGTGCTGCCTATTGCCATGATTATTGCTATCACAGGCCTGGTATGGTCGTTCAAATGGTGGGAAGATGGCATTTACCGCATTTTAGGTTCTCCGGGCAAGGTTGAACTGGTGCGCAAGGCGCCAAAAGCGGCAATGCCTGCTGTGCAATCGGGTGGCACATTGGATGACATTCTGGCGCACATCCAAAAGGAAATCAACAACAGCTACCTTACTATCGGCCTAAACCTGCCGGAGAAAGATGAGCCTACCCTGATGGCCTTTGTATACCATAAAAACCCGACCGACGGCTGGCGCAACATGAGTTATTTTTATTTCGACATGCACAACGGTAAGCAGTTTGATAAGTTGATACATAGCCAAAAGCCTTTAGGCTTAAAATGGCGCAACTCTAACAAGGATATTCATACCGGTAAAATTTACGGCCTCGGCACACAGATACTCGCCTTTTTAGCCAGTTTTATATGTGCATCATTACCCGTAACCGGGTTTTTAATATGGTGGGGTAAACGCAGTAAAAAAAGCAAGAAAAGATCAGCCAAACTATCCGCACCGGCAAAAAGTCAAAAAGCTACTTTAAAACCAGAAGCGGTAGTTTAAATACTTAGCAATTAAGTAAACAAATGCTTAGCGGGCATCGTATACCAACGCATAACCTGTAAATAGTTATGATGCCTTTTATTAAACATTTTGTAAGGGCTGTATATCTTCCCTTATGTTTTGCTTCGATTGCCACGGTAGCTCAGGCCCAAACTGTTGACTACGATGGCGACAATTACTTAAAGATAAACGTGCCGGCGCTGGCATTAAAAAATATATCGCTGCAATACGAGCGGCCTGTAGGTCAGCAAATATCGGTAGCACTTAATGTGCGTTATGCGCCAACGTCTGATCTTCCTTTTAAACAGGCATTCAAGAACATTATTGATGACGATGAGGTGTCAAAGCAAATTGACGGGTTGCGTACCGGTAATTTTGTAATAGCGCCTGAATTCAGGTATTACACTGGCGGACAAGCCGGCCGCGGTTTTTATATTGCGCCCTACGTTAGATATGCGCGCTATACTGCCGAACTGCCTTTTAGGTACGACTACAATGGCACCGAGAAGATATTCCCGCTATCAGGCAGCCTTAACGCATTTTCGGGTGGTGTGATGATAGGCACGCAGTTTAAGCTAAGTCGTTTGCTTTATCTGGATTGGTGGATCATCGGCGGCACCTACGGAACATCGTCCGGCCGTATAGATGGACGCGCCCCGCTTGATGAAAACGAGCAACAAGCGCTGCGTAATGAGTTGGATGAGTTTAAGAACGGATTTATCGACACCAAATACCAGGTAGATCAAAACGGCGCTACGGTTGACCTTGACGGCAAGTGGGTAACCGCCCGCTTGGGATTGGCGCTGGGCATACGTTTTTAAGCCCTCTATTTCTTTGATGCCTTGGCTGCCGGGTTATAGGCCAGTGCCTTGCTCACCCATGAGTCAACATCGGCCTGGGTGTTCAATACGGCTTCGTCTACATAAACATACCCCTTCATTAAACGCCCGCCATGTACAATTTGTGTAACACCGGGTAATTGCAGTTCATGCTCATAATTATCCGGATCGAGCCGGCACATCATATAAACGTCGCCCACGCAAACGCACATCTTATCGTCAACCATGAAACACACGCCGCCAAACATTTTCTTTTCCATTACGGTAACGGATTGAAACAGCGAATTTCGCACTAAATCAAGTAATAACGGATTTGCAGCCATGGTTAAAATATCTGTGAATTTTGTTAACTATTGGTGTAAAAATACGTATAACTTACATTGAGTACATAGCCCGGCTTGCCAACTCTCTCGATGAATTTTTCGGTTATAGACATAGAATCAGAAATGCTGCGTGCCGTTATCGACGAAACGCCTGCCCCTACTGCGCTCTACACCGGCGCAAATATGCTTATTAAACTGGCCAATAAGGCCATGCTTAATGTTTGGCAACGGGATGAAAGCATTACCGGGATGCCGTTTGATACCGCTTTACCCGAGCTTGATAAGCGGTTGCTAACCTCGGTACTTTACCATGCTTACCAAAACCGGCAATTGGTTGAATTGAAGGAGCAGCGTATTGAACGTGTTATAAACTACCGGCCAAAAGCGTTTTACTATAACTTTACCTTTAAGCCCCTTATTAACAGCGACGGTTATGTTTGGGGCGTGCTGCACACCGCTACTGATGTTACCGAACAGGTAGAGTCACGCTTTCAGCTGGCGGAGGCCGAAGAGCGGTTGCGACTGGCCATTGATTCGGCAGGCCTGGGTACCTGGAGTATTGATGCTACCAATATGCAGGTTTACCCGTCGGCACGAACAAAGGAGTTTTTTGGATTGAAGGCCGATGAAGAACTTTTGTTTAACGATGCCCTTAGCCGCATAGGCGAAATGCAACGCCCTTTAGTTGTTGAAGCAATAAATAAAGCATTTGAGCAAGGCGGCGGCTGCGACATGGAATACCCGATAACCGACCCCAAAACGGGCAGGCAGCGCTGGGTACACTCCACCGGAAAATTATATTACGATACTACCGGCAAGCCATCCAATTATTCGGGCATCATGATAGATATTACCGGGCGTAAGCAGGAAGAAATACGTAAGAATGATTTTATTGCGATGGTTAGCCATGAGTTGAAAACACCGCTTACTTCAATTAAATCGTACATCCAGATATCTATCAGCAAGGCAAAAAAACTTAATGAGGACTTTATTACCGGGGCGCTTACAAAAGCCGACCTACAAATTGTTAAAATGACTAAGATGATACGCGGTTTCCTTGATTTGTCGAAACTCGAATCAGGGAAGATCAGCTTATCGCCGGAAGTATTTGACGTCAGCGACCTCATCAGCGAAGTTGTAACCGAATCACGCTTTATCAACAGCAATCACTTTATCGAAATTGACCGCAACGACTCGGTCATCATAAACGCCGACCGTAACAAAATTGCGCAGGTACTTGATAACTTGCTAAGCAACGCCGCAAAGTATTCCCCGCTCGAAACGGAGATTTACGTAAATAGCGTGGTGAGCGAACACGAGGTAATCATATCGGTAGCCGATAAAGGCATCGGTGTAAAAACCCAGGATCTCGATAAACTTTTTGACCGCTTTTACCGTGCCGACAATGAAATTATGAAAACCGTTGCAGGGTTTGGTATTGGCCTCTACATAGCGTCCGAAATAGTGCACCTGCATCATGGTAAAATATGGGTGGAAAGCAAAGAATACGAGGGCGCCACTTTTTACTTTAGCCTGCCGTTGAATAAGTAAATTCTTGTTTCTTTTCAGGTTATATTGATAGCGTTAACACAAAAGGCGGTTACAACAGTTTTGTGCTGTGTAAAATAGTAGGATTTTAAAAAATCTGAGCTATTTTTACTAACGTAAAACACTACCCATGCACACTATAACTGCTGATCAGCTTAAAAAAATTGAAAGCCTGCAAACTGTTCCTGAGGATCAGTTGCAATGGCTTATAGACCAGGGCCAGATTCAGGAATATGAGCCCGGCGAGCGTATATTCGAGGCTGGCTCGCCGTTAAACATCACCATGATCATACTGGAAGGAAGTTTCAGGATATGTATGGTACAAGGCGGCAGCATACGCGAACTTGCCACACTTGGCGAAGGTTCTATAACCGGGTACCTCCCCTTTTCGCGCGGTAAAAAGCTGATAGGTTACGGTGAATGTGTGCGTAGGATGACTACACTGGTATGCCCGGCCGAGAAAGTGCAGGAAGCTATAAAATTGCACTATGAACTTACCGAAGCGCTTGTACATATCATGACCAACCGCGTGCGCGATTTTACTGCATTGCAACAGCAAAACGAAAAAATGATGGCACTGGGCAAGCTTTCGGCAGGCCTTGCACACGAGTTGAATAACCCGGCAGCGGCTATTGTACGCAATACATCTGCACTAAAAGAACAGTTAAAACAATATCCGCATATTTTTAAGCAGATAGCCGCCATTAAGCTGAAGATGAGCGAGGTTGACCCGATAAATGTTTTCATTCAGGATATCATCAACCGGCCGGATAAGCCGGTGCTGAGCATGCTCGAAAAATCAGCCAAGGAAGACGAAATGATGGACTGGCTTGAAGACCATGAGGTGAACAGCTATGAGATGGCAGAAACCTTAGTGGATGTGGGCTTCGCCGTTAACGACCTGGAAAAACTGCGTGACCAGGTTGCAGTTGATTGCGTTTCGCCGGTACTTGTGTGGATCAACAATACTTTGATGACAGACAAACTCGTGTCGGACATTGAAGAGGCATCCCGCAGGATAAGTGAGCTGGTAACATCCGTTAAGAACTTTACACACATGGACATGGCCGCCGACAAGCAGCCGGTTGATATAAAAGAGGGTATCATCAGCACTTTAAAAATGATGATCTACAAGATCAAGAAAAACAATATCAACATGGTTAAAAGCTTTGCTGACGACCTGCCGAAAGTTAATGCCCGGCCCGGCGACCTTAATCAGGTATGGACTAACCTGATAGACAACGCCCTTGACGCAATGGAAGGAAACAATGGCGGCACTCTGAAGATAAGCACGCAGCGCGACGGCGCTTTTGTGCAGATCAAGATCACCGATGACGGCCCGGGTATACCTGAGGATATCCGCAGCCGTATATTCGATCCGTTTTTTACCACTAAAGCTATGGGTAAGGGTACTGGTATGGGGCTCGATGTAGTTAACCGCATCATTCAGCAGCACAACGGCACCATCAAAGTAAAATCAAAGCCCGGCGAAACGGAATTTGAGGTTTGCCTGCCGTTAGATCAATAATTAAACAATCACAATCAACAATCTACCACCACTAAAATAATAAATGGATCAGCCGATAATATTTTTAATTGACGATGACCCGCAGGTTTTGCGGGCAATTAACCGAGACCTTCGCTCAAAATACCGCCAGGATTATCGCATACTCAGTACCTCATCAGCCAATGAAGCGCTGAGCAGCCTGCGCGAATTAAAAAACAAGGGCGAAGTTGTTGCCGCTTTTATATCAGACCAGCGCATGCCCGAAATGCAGGGCGTTGACTTTTTAACCAAGGCGATGGTGTTCTTCCCTGATGCTAAACGGGTATTACTTACCGCCTACTCCGATACTGACGCTGCCATAAAGGCCATTAACGATGTTAAGCTCGATTATTATCTCACCAAGCCATGGGATCCGCCTGAAGAAAAGCTTTACCCTATAATTGACGACCTGCTTGACGACTGGCAGGGCAGCTACCGCCCGGACTTTAAGGGCATAAAGGTTTTAGGCTACCAATTTTCGCCTCAATCGCACGAAGTGAAGGAATTTTTGGCGGGCAACCTGGTGCCCTATCAATGGGTGGATATGGCCGACGAGGAAGGTACACGCCTGTGTAACGTTAACAACCTGCAACCAAAGGATTTCCCGGTGCTTATATTTGAAGACGGCGAGGTGGTAAAACGCCCGACTATAATTGATGTAGCCTCAAAAATTGGTCTTAACCCACGCGTTAGCAATACCGTTTATGATGTAGCTATAGTTGGTGCCGGCCCTGCTGGTTTGGCAGCATCCGTATATGGCGCTTCTGAAGGTTTGCGCACCTTGCTTATTGAAAGGCATGCACCCGGTGGCCAGGCGGGTACAAGTTCACGCATAGAGAACTATCTTGGCTTTCCGAGCGGCCTGAGCGGCTCAGACCTAACCCGCCGCGCTATTACGCAAGCTACACGTTTTGGTACGGAATTTTTATCGCCGCAAATGGTAAAAGAAATACGGATTAAGGACGGTTACAAAGCCATTGTATTAAATGACGATACCGAAATCAACGCCAAAGCCATTATTATAACCACCGGCGTTGATTACCGCAAGCTGGAAACCAAAGGCGTTAATAACTTTACCGGCGCCGGTATTTATTATGGCGCGGCTAATACCGAAGCCCTCTCGTGCCGTGATAAGCAGGTGTTTATTGTTGGCGGCGGCAACTCTGCCGGGCAGGCAGCTATGTATCTCTCTAAATTTGCCAAGCAGGTTTGTATAATCATCCGCAGGGAAGATTTGACTTCCACCATGTCGGCCTACCTTATCGAGCAGATCAACGGTGTTGAAAACATATGCGTTAAAGGCTGCAGCGAAATAACTGAAGCTAAAGGCGATGATAAACTGCGTGAGCTTAACATAAAGCACTTAATTACAGGCGATGTGGAAACGGTTGAAGCGGATGCCCTTTATATTTTTATTGGCGCGAAACCTTATACAGAATGGCTGGGTACTAATATTATTAAAGATAATAAGGGCTTTGTTGAAACCGGGCGCGAACTTAACCGTTATGATGGTTTTGGTAAAATATGGAAAATGAACCGCGACCCATACCTGCTTGAAACAAGCACGCCCGGCATATTTGCCGCGGGCGACGTACGTGCCGGTGCCATGAACCGTGTTGCGTCAGCCGTGGGCGAAGGCTCAATGGCCATTAGCTTTGTACATAAATACCTGGCCGAAGTATAATATTATGGATCAACCAACTATATGCAACCATATCAGCGCCGTAACAAAAGTTACCATTGGCGATGATTATGTATGCGATGAATGTATAAAAAATGGCGGTACTTGGGTGCACCTGCGTACCTGCCAAACCTGTGGCATTACGCTTTGCTGCGATGCCTCACCTTATAAGCACATGACCAAGCATTACCACCGCTCGCAGCACCCGGTAATAGCATCGGCCGAGCCCGGCGAGCGCTGGCTATGGTGCTACCCTGACGAAGTATTTACCGAATATTAACGCAGGTTTTAAGGTGATATAAGCGCCTATGTATCTTATTTTAAAAAGAAGCGTATAAGCGCTTATACATAATGTAACTGTTGCCCGTAAATGAAATCAGTTTTTATACCATCCTACATCAAGCAATATCTGGTAAAAGATCACTCGGCTGAAAATTTTGAGCGTATCCGCTCAGCGTACAAACAGCTTTCAAAAGATGTTGAGCCATTAATATCAGTTGTAATGCCTGCTTATAATGAGGAAGAGAACATTGTGCAAACACTGGCATCATTATGCAACAACACTACGCAATGGCCGGTTGAAATACTGGTGGTAAACAATAACTCCAAAGATGCTACCGAGCAGCTTATTAAAAGCTGTGGTGTTAACTATGTGCTCGAAACCACGCAAGGCATTACACCCGCCCGTAATTGTGGCCTGGGCCAGGCACGTGGCAAATATATTTTAAATGCCGATGCCGATACCATTTACCCAAAGGATTGGATTGAGGAGATGGTTAAGCCGCTTGTAAACAATAATGATGTCGCTATCACCTACGGTATATTCTCCTTTATCCCGATTGGCAGCACGGGCCGTGTTACCTATTACTTTTACGAATGGTTTGCCGAGCTGAGCCGTTTTTATAACACCAAATTTAAAAGTGAGGCTGTTAACGTGTACGGCTTCAATTCCGGTTTCCGTAAGGAGCAGGGGCTTCAGGTTGATGGCTTTAACCACCCGCCGGGCACTAACGAGGATGGCTACCTGGCACTTAAGCTAACGCGTAAAGGCTTTGGCAAAATGCACCGGGTATCAAGCTCAAACGCTATTGTTTGGACTACTGACAGGCGCATACAAATTGATGGCGGCCTTTGGAAGGGCACCTGGAAACGCCTTAAACGGCTTTTAAATATTAAATAGTCTTTAACTTATTGAAAGGCCTCGGGGTAATCGGCTTTAAGCTGGTTGCTTACCAAAATTAGTTTTTCTTCGAGTTCAGCTACCTTAGCATGCGGATCTGGTGCGGAGTGTTTTTCAAGGTCGCGCACAGGATCCTTTAAAATCTCCACTCCCATATTACCCACGGTTGATTTTAGCTTGTGCGCCAATGAACCAACGGTTTGCCAGTCGCCAACCGCGGCGGCTTCTTTTATCTTGCTCAAATCCTGCGCGGTTACATCGCAAAACATCTTGATCATCTTGTTATTAAAAGCCTGGTTGCCCTTGCTTATACTATCGATGATAGAAAGATCGTATAACTTAACTGTGGTATCCATGGGTAGCGGGGTATTTTGTATAGGGGTATTTGGGGGTATATCTGCGTTTTTTTCTTCCTCACGCTGTGATGGCATCTCCTTAACAAAAGTGTCGTTAATAACAACGTGATTATTTTTTGCAAAAACGGCATCCGTCCCCCGCGCTCTGTCTTTAGCTATAGTTTCAACTATTTTTTCGTATAAATGTTCTTCCGAATATGGTTTTGTAACACAATCATTCATACCAGCGTTAGCGTAATACTTTCCGTCGCCCTTTAACGCGTTGGCGGTAAGAGCTATAATCGGTACATCGCGATAGAGCGGGTTCTCCAACTGCCTGATCTGGCGTGTGGCGGTTAAACCATCCATCTCCGGCATCTGGATATCCATCAATATAACATCATAATAATTAACCGAGGCCTTTTGAAGGGCTTTCTGACCATCTTCGGCCGAATCAACCTCACATCCCCAGCTCTCTAGCAGCGTTTTTACCAGGAACAGGTTCAACTCAACATCCTCGGCCACCAAAACACGTTTGCCTTTAAGCTTTTCCGGATCGTACTGGTTATCATTCCCGTTATAACGCTGCGTGTATACCAACCCCTTTTTTAGGGTAAGGCTGAAGGTAAACTCGGTACCCGAGTTAACTTTACTGTTTACCTTGATGTGGCCGCCCTGCATTTCAACCAGGCTTTTCACAATGGCAAGCCCCATACCCGTACCACCCTGCTGCCTTACCATATTTGATGTAGTGAGCATAAACGGATCGAAAATGTAGGGCAAGCGGTCGTCGCTAATGCCAATGCCCGTGTCTGCTACCGTAAACTCAAGCAACACCTTATCGTTAGCATTATAAAGCATTGATGAAGAAACGGTTACAGCTCCCGTTTTTGTGAACTTAATGGCATTGCTCAGCAGGTTTGATAATATCTGGATAAAGCGCGATTCGTCACCAATTACGATAAACTCTTCGGGCAGGCGGTTTTTTAACACCAGCTCCAGATTTTTTTGCCGGGCTTTTAGTTGAAATAACTGCAGCGTGCGGTTAAGCTTGTTGGTGATGTTATATGGGCGGCTCTCAAACTCCAGGTTGTTTGAAGTTATTTTTTCCAGGTCGAGCAGATCATTTACTATAGCCAATAAACTATCTGCCGATTCGGCAATAAGCTTAACATAGCCTTGCTGCTGCTCATTCAAAGGCGTTTTTGCGAGGAGTTTGTTCAGGCCGAGCACTCCATTCATTGGCGTACGTATTTCATGGCTCAAATTGGCCAGGAAAATACTTTTTGCCTGCGCCGCGCTCTGGGTCGCATTTTTCGCCTTACGGAGTTCTTTTTCAATATTGATCCGGTCGGTAATGTCATGCGAAAAACCAATGATGTAGGGCTGATTACTGTCGGCCCCTGCCACATAACTCTGATAAAACAGATAAACAATATTTTTACCGTCATTATGCATCGCTCTGAAAACGCCGCGGGCATGGCCTTTGGCCTTCAGCTTATTCAGGTACAGCTTCTCGAGCTTAGCGCTATCGGTGTCAGGCAAGTACTGCGCAATGTTTTTACCGTTTACCTCGTCCTGCTCAAAGCCAAGCGTATCGGCAATTGCCGGGTTTACCGAGAGTATGTTGCCGTCAAGATCATGCGTATAGATAAGCGCCGGGCTTAAGTTGTACTGCTCGCGGTATTTCTTTTCACTCACAAGCAGCTGCTCTTCAGCTTTTTTACGGTCGGTAATATCAAAGCTGTAGCCAACTACAAACTTTACCTCGCCATGGTGATCCAGTACCGGGTACATGTGGCGAAGCTTGTAAAGCTCCTCGCCATACCTGTTGATAATGGTTTCTTCCCAGGTTTTTAACTTATGCGATTGCATCACGTCGTTAAAGTGCGCTCGCCGTTCCCGTGCAAGGCTTTCGGGCCGGTTGGTAAGCCAGCAAAAATCCTCATCACGCAGGCCTATCATCCGCTCACGCAAAGCGGTATCACGTATAGCCGCCTGGTTAATAAATATATAACGGTGCGAAGTATCAAACACCACAACCTCGCCGGGTATTTCATTCAGCACATCAAAATAAAAGTCGAGCTTGTTTTTAAGCACCGGGTCGGCATTATTACCCGATTTTTCATTAGGTAAGCCGGTAATACTGTTCCCGGCAAACAAAAACTGGTCGGTAGCCTTTAAATATTCCAGCTGCCCGTGTATATATAAGCCTGGTTTTCCGGCGGGCGTTAAGGTTAATGAACGGCCGATTTGGGATGAAAGGTAATGATTGTTAATTATATCGCCCGGCTTATCAGCAATAGTAAAATATTGCGCCAAGTTACTGAATTCGGGCAGGGTGATAAAGTTGCTGAGCGCCGCGCCGCACGCATCAATTTTTAGCTCCTGATTGCTTATCAATATGTAATAAGGAAACAAACGGCCAAGCTGCTCTGCGTTAAAAAAAAAGTGCGATACGTTCATCAACCAACAAAATGTGTTAAGCTAAGTTACTATTAAAGTAATTACATCAAAACGGCTATTAATAATTACTTAAAACAGTATTGAAAAATATTTATTTAATAAGTCGCCAACCTATATACTGCATTTTTCGTAATAATGTTACACCGAAAATAAATGTAAGTTTAATTGGCAGATAAACAAACGTTGGATATTTTTATAAACAATCAAAAAACAAGCTAAGCCTATGGCATTTACTGATACTAATAAAATTAAAATACTTGTTGTTGAGGACGATCCGTACATGCAGATTATTCTGAACGAGTTTTTGAGTGCCACCTACGAAGTTGAAATAACCGACAACGGTATGGCAGCCCTTGCTTTTTTACAGAACGGCAATATCCCCAACCTTATTTTATCAGACTACAACACGCCCGAAATTACCGGTTTGCAACTGATTGAACAGGTAAAAGCGAGCGACTTTTTTAAATCGATACCGATCATCATTCTCTCGGGCGAGGAAAGCTCCGAGAAAAGGATCAGGTGCCTTGATAGCGGCGCTGACGATTTTGTTGTAAAACCTTTTAACCCTGCAGAGCTTGCTGCACGTATAAGGGTAGTATTAAGGCGCGTTGAGAGGCCATTGTAAACAGTTAGAGGAAGGTAATTGTCATGTCAGATACGAACGGAAGCATAATTGCACTTGTAAATTGCGACAATAATTTAGTTGACTTTTTTAAAGGCATGAGCCTGCCTGTAAAAGATGTAATTTGCTATAACGATAACGAGGAACTTACCGATGCCCTTGAAAAAGGAACCAGCATTGCCGCAGTAATTTCGAAAAGCGAGATTCTGGCTCCGGGTGGCGTACAACTTATCGAAACTATTAAAAAGACGCGTACGGATGCCCCGCCGTTTTTTCTGGTGGTAAACCACCTGAGCGCTAACCTGCGCAAACTGGCCCTTGAGTCGGGCGTGGTTGATGTTTTCTGGCAGCCGCTGGTTGCTGAGAATGTTGAATCGCGCATTAATTTCACGCTTACACAATGGAGCAAACTTAAAACCAATCTGGTTAAAAAAGTTCCTTCGCCAAAAAAAATTCCGATTGGCAAGCGCATATTCGATATTGTTTTTGCCGGCGGTGTGTTGCTGATACTGTCTCCCCTATTCCTGATTATTTACCTGGCTATCAAACTGGAGTCGCGCGGGCCGGCGTTTTATTATTCGCTGCGTGTGGGTACCGGTTACAATGTGTTTAAGTTCTACAAGTTCCGCTCGATGTATGTAAATGCGGATCAACGTATAAAGGACTTGAAGCATCTTAACCAATATACTATTGACGCGCAAAGCAAGCAGGAAAAGTCAGCAAGCGACAATACCAATTACTTGTGTGCTGAGTGTACCCAATATGGTAAATGCCAGTTCCCGCTGCATGCTGATAAGGTTACCTGGTGCGAAAAACAGTACATCAGCTCAAAACGCGAAGGTGGCGATTCGGCCTTCTTTAAGATCAAGAATGACCCACGTATTACCAAGATAGGCAATTTTATACGTAACACCAGTATTGACGAATTACCGCAGTTATGGAACGTTATTAAAGGCGACATGAGCATTGTAGGTAACCGCCCGCTGCCATTATACGAAGCAGAAAAGCTGACCACTGACAAATATGCCTTGCGATTTGCCGCCCCGGCGGGTATTACCGGCCTGTGGCAGGTAGAAAAACGTGGCAAAGCCGAAATGAGCGAAGAAGAACGCCTGATGCTTGACAACTATTACGCGGAGCACCACAGCTTATGGAATGATGCCCGTGTGATTTTGAAAACCATACCAGCTTTGCTGCAAAAAGAACAAGTGTGACCTTTTTCAAGTTTTTTTGGTCACTTAAAAATGGGGCGGGTATTGAACTGTTCTTTCAAAATCACTATGAAAGATTTTGCTCGTATTAACTTTGACCTGCTCTTGGCCGCAGAGGCCAGTTACTTCGTCTAGACACAAAGTAACCATACTTAGCGTAGCGATCTCATGAACACCTTAAAAATTAACGGTAGTGTGAATAACGTCAAGCCGGAAAAAACCTTCAGCCGCACAGGCCATATGCCTTGGCCCGGTTTTCCGGCAGGCCGCCGCTCCTATCTATTTAGTTGAAAAAAGTATAAAACTCTCATAACCTATAATTCCGGCCTCTTAATTTTCGGGTAGAAAGTGGTAGCAATAACTTTCATAGAGAATTAAAAAGCCGGCGATTTTTGTTTCTTTTTGATCGCTCAAAAGAAATTCAGGATAGGTAGAACTATGCTTATACCCTAACCCAATCCTTTAATTCAAAATCATAACGTTTGATTATTCGGGCGGGGTTGCCCACGGCTACGGAGTACGGCGGGATATCCTTGGTAACTACGGCACCTGCAGCTATAACGCTATGCTTGCCGATGGTAACGCCTGATGTTATAACGGAGTTGGCGGCTATCCAGCAATCATCCTCAACCACTATCGGCGCTACCAATATTTTCTGAGCTTGTATGGGCTGATTGACGTCGCGATATTCGTGGTTTAAGCCACTGACTACTATATTTTGCGCGAATATTACGTTATTGCCGATACTTACCGGCCCTATTATCACATTACCCATACCTATCAGCGAATTTTCGCCGATTGATACATCGCCAACACCATTATTAATTGTACAGAAATCCTCAATAGTTGAGTTAGCGCCCAACTGAAACTGATTGAATGGCAGCACATCCATACGGGTACGGCTACGCACCTTTGAGCCCTTACCCCTTTTGTGGATAAAGGGGTTTACAAACCACTTTACCCAAAGGCGCGGCCGCGCTTCACCGGTCGGTATCAGCATCCAGTGTACCAGTTTTTTCAGCCTGGGGTTATTTTTTATTTTATCTTTTAAGGACATTGTTTTTAAAGTGATTAGTGGTTGGTTACTAGAGATTGGTTATGGTGAGGTTAATATAAATTATAAGTGTTTAGCATTTCTCTGTTGATTTCAATTACTACACTAATCACTGAATCACTAACCGCCAATCCCCAAAACTACTGCCTTTTCGCCTTCTCCCATATGGCGCTTTGCTTGCCTGCCGAATAGCGGAATATACCACGTACTACGGCGTAATTCATCATGCAAAAGTAGTATGGAATAAAAAATATCTTAACCTTTATTTCCCTCGCTTCCAGTATCAAGCCTGATAAGGCCATGCCGTAAAAGCCCAGTTGTGCTATCAGCAATAACAGGTAAATGCCATATACTCCGTTGGCAACAATAATAATATTAAGCAACAGGGCCAGCACCATTAAAAAGGGTACTACCGTCCACCGCAATACCCGGTGGCTGATGTACTGAAAGCTCAACACAAAATTGCGGAAGGGGTTTAATAATGGCTTTAAGCGGAGTATTGATTGTATGCCGCCCGCAGCTATCCTGATCTTGCGTTTAAGCTCCTCCCCTACGTTTTGCGATGCCGTTTCGGTAGCATAGGCATCCGGTTCGTAAATAACCCGGTAGCCGTCAATAGTAACCAATAGAGAAATCATGAAATCATCCAAAATGGTATCAGGCTGTACGGGCACATACAACTCGCGGCGTATACTGAACAGTTCCCCGGCTGCGCCCACTACCGAATACAGTTCGGAATCCCAGGTTTTAAGCTTCGACTCATATTTCCAGTAAAAGCCTTCGCCGGCGGTGGCATCTGCGGTTTCATCAATATGCACACGTTTTTCACCGGCCACAGCGCCTACTTTTTTATCGGAATAATGGCGGCATATATTTATAATGGCATCTTTATTTAAAAAAGTATTGGCATCGGTAAATACCACTACCTCTGTGGTTACTTCAGTCATGGCGCGGTGCACGGCAGCTATCTTGCCACTGCGGCCATCCTTATGCATCAACTTAACCTGCGGAAAAGTTGAAACGATAGCCGCTGTATTATCCGTAGAGCCATCGGTTACAAAAATAAACATCAGTTTACCTTCCGGATAGTTCAGCTCCAAGCTATTCTGTATTTTTTCGGCAATAAAACGCTCTTCGTTATAGGCGGCAATTACCAGTGTGCAGGTTGGCAGGTTAACGGCATCGGGCAAAACAGGCTTGCCTTTGAGTACGCGTTTAATTTTTATCAACACAAACAATACAATGCCATAGCCTACAAAGGCATAAAAAACTATAAACAGGCTTAGCCAAAAAGCAACTATCATATATTATTTTAAAGGATAACCTAAATAAGTACTGTTTTTACTTTGCGTAATATTCCACCAAATTGCCTTAAAAAGCCATTTAATAAAATCGGCATGGCCGATTTTGATGTACCTGATGATGTTACGGGGCGTTACTACCAGCAAAAAGAAAACATAGAAAACAATCCGCGCCGTAAACGGCGCATTACGCCTTATAAATAGTATGCGGTTGCGGTTCATAAAGTACTCCTTAAGCGCGCTCACCCGCCCTACTGATACCGACTCCTTGTGATAGATTAGCGCTTGCGTATTCAAGCAAATTTCGTAGCCCGCCCGTTTTATACGGTCGCACCAGTCCAGTTCTTCATAATATAAAAAAAAGTGGTCAGCCATTAAGCCTGCTTTATCAATACACTCGCTGCGCAGCATCATTGCCGCACCATGTGCATACCCTGTTGGGCCGGTCAAATTATCATATTGCCCTTCATCAACCTCAAACTGGCCGATGGAATCGTTGCGGGCGGTATAATAATTCATGGCGGTAAAGCCCATGTATTGCAGCGTATCAGGCTGGTCAAAGTAGCGTATTTTGGGCGATACCATACCAACTTTAGCATTGTCATCCAACGTTTTTACTAACGTTTCAACCAAACCCGCTGTAAATTCGGTATCGTTATTCACCAGAAACAGGTACTCACCTGTTGAAGCGGCAATGCCGATGTTATTGCCACCGGCAAAACCTAAGTTTTTATCAGAGCGTATAAACTTTACATCCGGATATTGGGAAGTCCATTCAGGCACCGGGTTTACGGCGCTGCCGTTATCAACAACTATAATTTCAATAGCCGGATAGGCGTTTGTTGAACTTATAGAGGCTAATAGATCCTGGGTAACCAAACTTTGATTATAATTGACCGTTATTATTGATACGCGTTTCATTCAAATTATAACCTTTGTACGGTTTAATGGCAATAGTGTTTTTGAAATTATCAATTTAAATTGAGCGACCAAATTAATAATATTAACAACAGCCATAACGATCAGGAAGACGGGCAGGCCATCAACCAGAAACTGGATGAACTTATTGCCCTGCTTGCCGAAACCAATATTGACAGTGATAAAGCCCGCGACATACAGCAACGGTTAAATAACGCAATAGAAAATTCGGCACAGGCTGACGCGGGTATTGATGCTTTAAGGCAAATTGATACCGATAACGCCTCGCGGGATGATCTGCTGGATGAATTCAGCATCCTGTTATCATCGCACCAGTTTGACAGCGAATCGTCAAAAAAATATATCAGGGCAGAGAAGGGCGCCAACATTGTACTGATGGTGATCAGTTTGGTAATGATTACACTTGGGCTAGCCATGATTGTAATGCCGGCGCCGCCCGATTTTGAGATTTATACCATATTTTATTTTAATGCTAATGATGGTATCACGATAATGGATCTGATATCATCATTAATTGTACTTTCGGGCATATATTTGCTTATAAAATCAATATTTAAATTCGGCGGTACCCAGAAGTAAATGACACAGGCTAAAGAAAACAAGATTCTTTTGGTGGATGATAACCTGTTGTTTTTAAACATCATGGTACAGGCTTTGAAAAAAACCGGGTGGGAATGTGTTACCGCTACATCCGCGGCCAATGCTATTGAAAAACTGAACACCGATGTGCCCGACATCATCCTGTCTGACTATGAAATGCCGGGTATGAATGGTATCGAGTTCAGGCAAAAGCTGATGGAACTGGAAATTTTCAGGGATATCCCCTTTGTGTTTCTGACGTCGTTAAGCGATATGGAAACCATTGAGCAGGGGCTTGATTTGCAGGCGATTGACTTTATTATAAAGGATACGCCTATAAATGTAATTATATCCAAGCTTAACAACATTTTAATCACAGTAAATAAACAGCGCGAACTATCAACCCTTGAAGTACAAAATGCAGCTAAGGCGTTAAACATTAAATCGATACCGCAAAAAAAACCGGAGATAACAGGTTATAACATTAACTTTTGGCATCGCCCTTATAATGATGTTCCGGGAGGAGATTTTATTGATTTTATACAGGTTGATAAGCGTTATACCTATGTGGTGCTTGGCGATATAATGGGAAAAAAATGGATGGCCTGGTATTTTACGTTCGGCTACCTGAGCTATGTGCGATCGGCGGTGAGGTTTGCTACGTTAAGCAACGAATTTTCGCCTGCTACTATTTTGCAAAAGGTAAACAGTATTATTTGCCTTGACGATGTATTGCAGGATATACTTTCCAGTCTGTCGTTATTATTGATTGATACGGAAACCGACGTAATTACCTATGCCGGCGCAGGTGATTTGCCCCTGTTACATTACCACGCAGGCACGCAACAACTGCAGCAGGTAACTACGGACGGGTTACTACTGGGCATGTTTGCCGGTGTAAGCTATACTGAACAGCAGTTGGTTTTAAACCCTACAGACCAGCTTTTTATTTTTACCGACGGCATGATTGACATTGCTGATAACGGTAAGGTTAAAACCGATTACGAAAATTTTAAGCATAAATTAAACAAAGTACTTACAGCTGGCATCAGCTTTGACGAAATAAAACAACAGCTTTTTAACCTAAGCCCTGACATTGTTGTAGATGATCAGAGCATAATAAATATTGTTAAAACATGATAATGATCGATATTGAAACTGTTACTGATACGTACGTAGCCCTTAAAACCAATATTACAGAGGCTAATTTAAATAACTCTGAAAAATTTAAAGCCGAGCTTGTAGCGCTTATTGATGAGCACAAAAACAAAGTTGTTCTTGATTTGAGTAGTATCAGCTATATGGACAGTTCATTTTTGGGCGCCCTGGTATCATCGTTAAAACATGCTATCGCCTTTAAAAGTGATATTTTACTTATCGGATTAAAACCCGACATTCACAATCTTTTCAGCCTTATCAGGCTGGATAAAGTATTTAAAATTTATAAAAACCTAACCGAAGCCACCGCAGTATAAAAATGCGTATAACAACCACCCGTAAAGAGTTTATATTTTTAAATGACAGCCTGGTATTAACACCATCGTTAAAGCAGGTGCTGGCTTTTTTAGAAGATAGCGCAGGCGCTACTTCAGTGGAAAATTATGACCTGCATTTCAAGGTAAAATCAATAACTACCGAGTTGTTAACTAATGGCTTTAAGCACTCGCACGCCAACACCATAAATATTTTGGTTGATATTGACAGTAACCACGTCATCATCCAAAAATATGACACAGGCCCGCCGGTAAACTTTTCAAAATCGGCACCCGTTATAGGTAAAGTACAACTGAGTTACGACATTATGTGCCGCCTGTTTGGCACTTATAAAGATGAGCACAACGTTACATTCAGTATTGAGGAATGCGCAGATGACGAGATACCCGATATTGAAAGTATAACAGAACACTTCGGGTTATTAATTATTGCTAAATGCGCTGACGAATTTACTTACCGTTACGATGCGGATAACAGCCTGAACCTGTTTACCGCGGTAATAAATTTGCCTGCTGCCTGAGCGATTATTTAAAGCAGGTGTTTGTCGATATACTCAAGCACATCGGGGTGCCGTTGCATGTCGAACTTACGGGCGAAGAATTTTTTGGATTCAAGCAATTTGTCAGCATCATCCATGGTAAGGGTTTTGGGGTTCTTACCCCCTGCCGTCCAGTCTATATACCGGAGGTCATCATTCACCATTTTATCCTTCAAAGGCGAATTGTATAGTATAGTTTGAAAAACAAACTCATCAGGCCCCCAGGTAAACTTCATGAAGTTACGGAAAGACGGATGCGCGTCCCAAAATTTTAAGATGTAATCTACACTTTCAACACTCAAGGTAAACCATTGCGAACGGCCCACCAACACCATATTGCCGGGCATTTTGCGCGGTGGTAGTATACGGTTCAATAATCGTTGCGCCCGGTACCGCATCGGAAAACGATAGTTATCCAGGTAATACTTTTGCACCCGCGGCAGCAGATCGCGGCAATGGGTTTCAGCCAATAGCGCGCTCATAAAAGCCTTGCCGGGATTATCGCTTAAATAATTGATAAATGCAGTTGCCGGTTGAATTGGATAATCGTGCCCGCTAAGTAAGTTGATGTAATCGTATTTATTTTTGCTGCTTATAATCTGCTCAAGGCTATTAACGGTGGCTTCAACCATATTAAAAGCGCCCCAATATATCTTAACCCGGTTAGTTATAAAATAAACTTTTTCAAAGCGTTTTAAACTTTCAAAAGGCCGTAGGTTAACCTTAGCGTCAATGTGTACGTAAACGTCCGCATCCGGATGCGCCAGTTTGTTTACCAGGCGCTCCAGTTGTTCGGCATGATTATGAGCAAGTATTAAATGAGCCAGCTTCATGAACAGTTTTACGTAGTATACGCACGTAATGATACGCAAATTAACTATTTCACAAATTTTAGTTCACAGTATCAGCGTCTCATCTTTTGCCTGATCTGCATCCAATAAACTTTAGCTTCGCTCACGCCCAACGCATATACACTCAGGAATGGGAATTTATGATAACGGTTAAGCGCGATGTAACCTACTATTACCGCAATAAGCGTTGGTACTACCGTGGCTATAGCTATACCATAAATACTTTTTAGCAGCATCACACCAAGTATATCAAAAATAATGTTGGCTGCAAGCATGGCCAGTACCTTATAAAAGTTGATCTTGGGTTTATGAATTACATCCAGCGTTAGGGCAAAAAAGCGATCGGCCGGGTAAAGCAGCGCAAACGTCATAAACAGGCGGAAAACATTGGCCGCCTCGGTACCTACATATTTACCGCCGCCAATCAGGTAAATCGGAATATCGGCAAGCAGTACAGCAACTATGGCGGCAGGTATAAGCACCACGGTAATCAGGCCGATGTATTTTTTCATGATATAGATAACCTCGCTGCGGCTGTTTTGGTTATAGGCTGCGGATAGCGATGGCATGCCTGTAGCGGCGAAGCTGCGTAAGGGTATCTCC
This sequence comes from Mucilaginibacter defluvii, assembly GCF_039543225.1. Classification (NCBI taxonomy): domain Bacteria; kingdom Pseudomonadati; phylum Bacteroidota; class Sphingobacteriia; order Sphingobacteriales; family Sphingobacteriaceae; genus Mucilaginibacter; species Mucilaginibacter defluvii. The sequence goes on along the minus strand of NZ_BAABJI010000002.1, from coordinate 128,857 downwards.
ACCAACTGCATCAGCGTTTGGCCAAGGTTATAGATAGCCACCGGCGCAGCACCCAGGAAATGGTTGATGATGGCTACGTCAGACAGGCGGAACATGTTTGAACTGAGCGTTGTACCTACACTGAATTTACCAAAGTTAAATATGGTAAGGGTGGTTTCTTTGGTTCGTTTGCTGAGTGTGTTGAGCCTCGTCCACCGCATAAGGAGTGTATACAGGCTTGTTAAACCGTGCGAAGCCAGGTAAGCATATAGTACGGTGAGCAAACTGGCCTTGTCAAAAATCAGCAATAAAACTACTATCAGGATAAAGCTGCCCTGGTTAACAAAGCGAACGTACAATAATCGGTCGAAACGCTGCTCGCCCTGCAGTACACAACTGGCTATAAACCATGGCAATGATAGTATATAAGTTAAGCCGAAATACTTTAGAAACAGTATATATCCACCGTCCTGAATATATTCCATAAAAAACAGCACCGGCAGGTTAAGTAAGATCAGTGTGCCGGTAATACCCAGGGCTATATACCAGGTTGAACCCACTACTTCGGCGGCACGCTCGGGCGTGGCGCCCGCGTAAAATTTTATGAACGCCGTTGTAAGGAAGCCTGAACGGAAGGTATCAACAAAAAGAATGGTTGTTTGGAAGATAACCCATATACCCACCTCGGCAAGCGTTAGCGAGCGGTAGATGATGGCGGTTGTAAGCATACCCAGGCCTGACATGATGATGTTACCTGCCAGCGACAGGAAATGCTTATTTTTAATAACGGCCAGTAGTTTATTTAGCATGAAGGGTTGATATACAGTGTTTGTAAAACACCTATTGGTAAAACATGTTTTTATTGCATATTAGCTTATAAAAATAAACAAAGCAATTATAAACCTTATACGTTATAAATTGCGTAAAAGATTGTATGACTATTCCTGATTTGCATTTTAAGGATGTTACCTTGCTGGTTACCCACTATAACCGCAGCCGCTCGCTGGAGCGTTTGCTTGACGCTTTCAGGGCGCAGGGCATAACATTTGGCGACATTGTAGTATCTGACGATGGCAGCCGGCCGGAGCACCTGGAAAAGCTGGTAGCCATGCAGCCCGATTACAATTACCGGCTGGTTACCGCGCCCAAAAACCGTGGGCTGGGTAATAATATCAATAAAGGGCAGGATGCTGTGCAAACGCCTTACACCCTATACGTTCAGGAAGATTTTGAGCCGAAAGAAATATTTGCCACGCACTTTAAAGATGCATTGCACTTTTTTGAAACCGATGCGGAGCTGGATATAGCGCGTTTCTACGCCTATTTTAAATATCCTTATACCAAAGCGTATAATAAGGGCTTTTCAGAAATGAAGTTCTCTGCATCGCCGTTGAAGAACAATCACCTTAAATTTTATGTTTACAGCGATCACCCGCATTTGCGGAGAAGTAGCTTTTTGCAAAAATTTGGCCGCTATCCCGAAGGGATAAAAGGTGATTTAACCGAGTACCGTATGGCGCTGTCGTTTATACAACACAAAGGTAAAGGCATATTTTTTGACCGCTTTACTGATTTGTTTTATCAAAAAAATTCGTCGGACGAGCCCAGCACCATGGGCCGGGCCTCATGGCGCGAAAGTAAAAATTCGCTCGCGCTTGCAGCAAGGGCGGTATACCTGCAATTTAAGTTGCTTAAGTGGACTTATGATGTGTTATTTAAGAAACTATAACCCGTATGTTTAATACTATTACCCTGCTTGTAACGCATTATAACCGCAGCCAGTCGTTACAGCGCCTGTTGCAGGCCTTCGCCAACCAGAACATTAATTTTGGTGACATTGTAGTATCTGACGATGGCAGTCGCCCTGAGCATTTAGACCGTTTGCGTGAACTGGCCGTTACCTATAACTTCCGGCTGATCACCACGCCTAAGAACAGGGGCCTCGGTAATAACATCAATAAAGGGCAGGATGCGGTAACTACACCGTACACGCTTTATGTTCAGGAAGATTTTGACCCTTTTCCGGGTTATGCAGAGCACTTGCAGGATGCGCTGGACTTGCTGAACGAGCGCCCGGAGTTAGATATGGCGCGCTTTTACGCCTACTTTAAATACCCTTACCTAAAGCCCTTGCGCAAAGGTTTCTCGGAGATGATGTTCAGCGTGTGGAAACCCGGTTATCGTAAATTCCATGTTTATAGCGACCACCCGCACCTGCGCCGTACGTCATTTTTCAGCAAATTCGGACGTTATGCCGAAGGCATAAAGGGAGACCGTACAGAGTTTTTAATGGCGATGTCGTTCCTGAAAAATAAAGGAAAAGCGATTTTTTACGAAGATTATAAAGGTTTGTTTGACCAGGTAAACCCGGCTGACGAGCCCTCTACCATGACACGCAGCGATTTCAGGCAAAGTACTAACCCTTTTGTCGCATTTGCGCGGATGATCTATCGCAATATCAAGCACAATTACGATCTGGCTACCTTTAAAACCAAACGCGATTAACGGCGTGCTTTTACGGTGTTAATGGCCTTGTAAATTTCCTTAACATTGTTTTCCCAGGTATGGGTTGAGGCAAAGGCTACACGCTCCTGCTGCATTTCGGGCGAATCTTCGGTTAAGGCTTTTTGGATGGCGTTAACATAATCTTCTTTGGTATCGCACAAATACGTGTGCTGATCAAAAACGCTCATGGCCTCGGTGCGTGTAGCTATGGTAGGTTTACCCATGGCTAAGTATTCATCAATTTTGCGCGGATAATTACCAATGGTAACCTGGTTTACCTTTTGCGGGTTTAGGCAAACATCAAACGCGTTAATATAAGCCGGCAGCATAGCGCCCGGTTTCGAACCTAAAAAATGGATATTGGGTATATTGTGTAAGCTGCTGGCCTGAAACTCGTTATCCTCGGGCCCAACTAAAACAATGCTCCATTCGGGTTTTGTTTTAGCGATATGGGCGAGCAAATCTATATCTAACCTGATACTTTGCAGTGCACCAACATAACCGATAACCGGCTTGCCGATATTTTTTAAGTCGTCTGGAATGGGTAAACCAGCCTGATTGGTAAACATTTCCAGATCGCAACCTTGGCCTACATAAAACGAGTTGGGATTGTACTTGGCGCAATAGCTTGCCAGGTAAGTTGAGTTAGCCACACACAGGTCACTTTTTTTTATGATCAGCGGCTCAATACGTTCGCCGTGGCGTTTCCAGTAGTCAACATAAAGCATATAATCGCGCGAGTAATAAATGCTTACGTCGGGCTGTAAAAGCTCCTTCAGGTAAAAGCTTCTGAACATATCGTTATCGTTAAACAAGATAACATCCTTAAAGCCTAAACGCTTTATAGCCTTGCTGATTGACGAAGCGAAACGCTTGTTATTGATCTTGTTTAATGTATCGTAAATGAAGCTGCCCCTAACCCAGTTGATCGATTCGATCATCCTGTCGGGATAAAGGTTCCACAGGTTATCCTGCAACGTAATCAAACCATCTGCTTTGCCATTAATCACATCAATGCGCTTCTGCACTTTCGGGTCGTGCTTTTGCTTGTAAAGCGTGATACGGTCGAGCGGAGAATTAACATACAATACCCGGTTATGCTTACTGAATTCAAGCGCAAGGTTTTTGCAATTGCTGCCTATCTCAACATCCCAGGGTTGCTGGCCGACAATTACAATATCGCGGTTTTGTATGCTATCGCTGATGTTCATATATCAATATTTTACGGAAGTAGGCTCCGTAATGTTATCACCATTCCGCTTTTGCCTATCAAGCCGGTAACTTACCGTTATAAGCGCGGCGGCCAACGGGAACAACAGGTTTGACGGATACTGTACCAGTGCCTCCTGCGGAAAGTTCGCTATGTTATAGGCAAATACAACCAAGGTCATGGCCAAACAATAGGTTTTGAGCTCAGCATCTCTTATCCTGTAAAAATAATTGATACCGGTTTTTAAAATAACGAAAACCATGGTACAAAAAATAATGAGGCCCACCCAGCCCAGCTCTACAGCTGTACGAATATAACCGCTATCCGGTGGAAAATTTGCGAGGTAAGATCCGGGGGCAAACCTTTTTCCCCAGGTGCCAGTAGCGCCTAAACCGCCGCCAAACGGATGCGATTGAATGAAAGGCTGAATACGCTTTTGGTTCATTTTACGCAGATTGTACGAATCGTCGTTATTAGGCCTGAACGCCGTTTGAAAACGCATAATATTAGGGTTACTGGTGGGTATATTGATGAGTACAACCAAAAACACCGCCCCCATTATGGCAAATATTAAAACCTTTTTATTGAAGTTAAGTATAGCGAACAGCACCATGGCTGCTGGTAAAAGCACGTTAGCGCCCCGCGTGCCCGAGAAAAGCATGGATTGCAGAAACATGCAAACCATTAACCCGGCTACAATTTTTTGCCAGAGTTTGAACTTACCTGCCATTACACAAATGCAAATTATACTTGGCATTACCATATTGTAAGCAAAAGCCACCGGATCTGAAAATATGGAGAACTTGCGCCAGTGCCCGCCAATGAATAGTAACGATGCTATTTCAGGGTCAGAGTGCAGGTAGGCGTCCTCTGCCGCCGAAAAACCGATATACTCTTGCTTGTAGGCATACAAGGCACCAATTAATGCCAGCAGCAGCCAAACCTTAATGGCTATACGCAGCATGCCTATGGTACGGATATTATAAACAAATACAAAATAGCTGAACAACACTATCGCGACCGTGCGTATGGTATAAACCCAAGCCAGGCGCGACTCGGCAAAAGGGTTGACAAATTGCAATACATTATAACCTATCCAAATTAACACCACGGTACTTACCGGCCCGCGCAACAATTCCCAGTTATCCTCACGCTTTAAGCGTACCAGTGTACTGATCATCAAGATCACCTGCAGCGCATCCATTAGTATACCAACCGGGCCCGACACGCCTATACGCATCAACATAAACAGCATAAAGGCCATCACTACCACCACTACTATACCGAAGTTTATAGAGGCAATAATGCCGGCCATTACCCAGGTGGCAATAATGGCACCGAAAACGAGCACGCTAAAAACAATACCGAATTTGGCCACACCTGCGCCGAAAGCCAGCGCTAACAGCGCAAGCAGGATAATGCCGCCGCGATTGTTAAGCTTATCAATAAATAAGGTTTTCTTTACCGCGGCAAAAAAACCACGGCCTGTATTGCCGGCGCGAACGGTGTTATTTATTTCGAGCTGAATTCGGTCCAAAGCTTATCGTTAAAAAAAAACAATCTTAAAAATCAACGCGTAAGTACTCACGGCTGCTAACGCAATGGCCACTACACGCGCAATACGGTTTACCTTGCGCTGGTAGCGGCGTTTAAAGCGGTCGCTGTGTACTATTTCTTCAGCCGGATCAATACGCATATTATCGCTCTCCTGTAGTTTCGTTTTCGCCGGTATGATAATGCTGTGTAGCCACCGAGTGCTGGTTGGCTTTACGCGCCTTGGTTAGCGATAATACCTGGTAAAAAATAAACTTAGGGATATTGATCAACGACTGATAAATGCGCTTATCCGTAGGTGATTTGGCCAGGGCGATATAAAAACCTAATACAAACAAAATAAATGCAACCAACCAGGTAAATGCCACAGTGATGCTGACGAACAGGTTGATAAACATAAACAGCCCACCAAGCAGCAGGAAAATAAACAGCGGCGGCCTTAACAATATTAACCCGAATAATAGCTGATTGCGGCTGGCGTTGCCTATGCCCTTACCGATCATCGTAAAACCAAAACCAAAATATTTAAACCATGTATTGATCCAGCGGGAACGTTGTTTTACCAACTGATCTGACCGGGTGGTTTTTTCATCATAAACTATCGCGCTTTCGGTAAAGGCGATGCGCAGGTTGCGGCCCACAATTTCGGCCTGTAAAACCTTGTCGAAACCGGCGCCCGAAATTTCCTTCCGCTCCAAGCAATCGCGGTATAACTGCGTGGTAAATGCCATGCCCGATCCGGCCAGCGTGGCTGACGATCCCAGGTTAAACAATAATTTACCATCATAATAATGGTAATAAATATCGCGGGCTGCATCTAAACGGGCGTAGGTGGTATCCAGGTTTTTTGCTTCGCGGACACCCTGTACAGCCAAAAATCCGGCATCAAACATCTTATTTAATTCATTAAGATATGACGGGTGTACCAGGTTATCGCTATCAATAATAGTTACCCTGTCGTGCTCACGACGAAAATTATTGATGGCGTAAAAATGCGATTTGATATTATTGGCAAGCGTTTCGGGCGGACGTAATATAACAACGCGCTCATCATCAAAATACAGGTTGCTGATATCACATTTATCGGCCACTACATATACCAGGTAGTTGCTGTAATTAATCCGCAATATAGAATTTACCACCGCGGGTAATGATGATGTTTGCTCGTAAGCGGTTACAATAACGGCGTAATCAGCCTCGTTTATTGACGAAGGATACAACTTTTTGCGTGATGTTAACGAACATAAGTACAGAATGAACGGCAACACCAGGTTATAACCTATTAAAACCTGAATAATAATCCAAAGTATATTTACAACCGCCATAAATTATATTGTTACGCTATACCTTCAGCTACGTCAACATTGGTTACCTTGTTAAGCACCCAACCCATAAATTTGTTTCTTACGGATTTTAGATATTGAATGTTTGGTTTTTGTGCTTCAGTTAAATTCTGGCCTGCCTCAAATACTGTCAGCATCTTGTCGGCAACGCTAACCCATTCCTTTGAGCGGTTCAATGTATCAAGCGCCGAAGCTTCAATTACAATCAGGTCGAAGTTATTTTTCAAGGCTTCAAGTTTTTGCTTGACCTCTTGCTCCGGCGCCACCTCAAACAGCGAAACGTCTCCGCCGCGGTTACCCCACACGGTAAGCATACCGGTACTATCGGCTGAAAGATTGGCTTTTCCGGTTAAGTAATCTTCAAGATATAACGCAGGTTTTGTGGCCTTGGTAATGCCTGAATCCTCAAAATTACCATCAACCAATAACACGCGCTTATTAATTACCGCTTGCGAATAAGCCAGGCTAACCGCCACTACGGTTTTACCCTCATTGGCCTTAAAGCTGTTCACCAGTAGTATCTTTTCGCCCTGCATGTCATTGTCTATCTCGTAACGTAACGAGCGCAACAGATTTTTAAAGGTGCGGATACTCTTATCCGGATCATTGCTTTCCCAAATTTTACGGAAATCAATCACCTTGTTATCCAGCAGGTTTAAATATCCTAATACCGGTATCTTGGTACGGTTAGCCAGCTCTTTGGCGGTTTTTACAGTATTATCTAAGAAGAAGATAGCAAACAACACCACTACGCATACCGCAAACGAGCCTACCCCGGCCAGTATAACCAGCAACATTTTTTTAGATGGCTGCGCAACGCCGGGCATGGCGGCTACTACCTGCCGTAACGTTACAGACATGCTGGCCTCCATGCTTACCTGATTGTATTTAGCCAGCAACGTCAGGTATTCTTCCTGCGCTATATCAATTGCCTTTTCGTACGAACCAATAACCGCCTCGTGCGGCACCAGGTTATCAAAACGGCGGTTTAAACGCCCGAGTTCCTTATCAATTGAGCCCTTGCTGTTTTTGGCTACCACGTTTGCGGTTTGCAGCGTTTGCTTGGTATTTACCAATTCCTGTTTGGATGACAGCGGGTTAAGTATATACTTATCAGATGACTGACGAATTTTAGAGGCAATTACATTGGTCAGCGAGTCAACCCTGCCCTTATATGCCGGGTCAAAATTATTTTCAATATAAGCGTTATTGGCGGCGTTCAGCTGCTTGTCAAGCTCGGTTATCTGCGCGTTAACACGGGTCATGGAGCTTTCAACATACTGGCGGTCAGCCGGGTCAAAACTTTGGTCTATCCGCCTGATAGCCGCGCGGGTTGACGCTACATCCTTTTCGTTCTCCTGGCGGCGGGTTTCGTAATCAGCAAGCTGGCCATATAAACTACGAGCCTGTTCGGTAAGGCTAAACACCCGGTTACGTATCTTGTATTGCTTGAGCGAATCATTAAGCCCACGCAGCGAATCCTGCTTATCCTGCAGTAATTTACCCAGGAAAGTGGCCGCTTTACGCTGGTTCTCCTTTACAATAAAAGTATAGTAGTTGATAAATTCCTTACAAAGGGTATTCACCACAAAAGCCGTAAGCTCCGGATTTTCGGCATCAAACTGAATGTTGATAAAATCGCTGTTTTCCAGGCGGTAAATGCTTAGTGTTTTAAGTAACGATTGATCATCATACCGCATGGATTCGATCACTTTATTCAAGCCGTTCTGATCGCGATCAAACAGGGAAAGGCTTTGTCGTTTTTCATAAAGATCACGATATACCTGTACCGCGTGTTTACGCGCGTCGGGGTTCAGGTCTTCCAGCAATTCGCTGGGTTTACGGAACGGCCTATTACTCGTTAGATCGTGCAATATCAACTGGTACGATACCTGGTCGAGTATTTTGGTTGAACGCATCATCTGCACCAGGTTACTGAATTCCTGGCTTATTTTCGATTCCTGTGGTTGCTCGGTACTTAAAACCTGTTGTGTAGGGTCAACAATACCGGTTGCCAGTTGCGAGGTTGACGTATAAACATCGGGCTGGTTGCGTACTAAAAAATAAGTTATAACCACTGCAATAACAGGTACGGCTATAAGGGTGTATTTATGCCTAAGCAGTAGTTTAATAAATTTACCGAATTCCATTTATTTTATGTTTTCCAGCTTTTCTCCTAACATTTCTTCCAGATCCGATTTCGAGATGAATACGTTGGCTTCTGACTCTATTTTTTGTGTACGCCGCTGGGTAAGCTGTACCTGCGCGGTATTGAAAGTTTCAAACGTAGCCTCGCCTTTTTTATAGCGGTACTCAATATCCTTTATTCCGTTCTCTGATTCCTGCCAGGCGCGTGTTTGCGTTTTTAACTGCCCCACACGTTGTATGTACAAGTAATACCGGCGTTTAACTTCGGCAGCCAGTGTTAGCTGATACTCGTCGCGCTCGCTTTCCGCAACGCGGCGTTCAGCCTTCGCCCGTTTAATATTCATCGGCGTGCGCAGTATGGTGCCTAAATTGATGAACACGCCAAGCTGTAAGCCCTGAAAAAAACGCGTACCCGGGTTTGATGGGTCAACAACCGTAACGTTTTCGGGCTGATAAATGTAGGACAGGCTTAACGCGTCAAATATAGATACCGATGCTATGGACACGTTAGCTTTGGCAACATCAACCCGGCTTTGAAAACTTTTTACCCGCGGGTAGTTTTGCCTGGCAACATTTACCAGTTTGTCAACATAAACTTCGGAAATATCCTGTACTATACTCTCCTGCGCATTAGCCGATTGTTTATGCAAAACCAAAAACAGAAGAATAAATACTGATAGTACCTGTATTTTCATTAAACGAATTTTAAGAGTAATTTATCGGCAATATATACCTTAGCGGGTAAATATCGCTGAAAAATACAACAAAGTTGTAATCGGGCTTTTTCAGTTCTTATATACGTTTAATTTCAATTTTGGTTTGGCTTAATGCACTGTATAAAGCAAAAAGCCTGTACCTAAAGTAGGTACAGGCCGTACAGCTCAAAACTTATCAGAATAACTTATGCCGATACGGTTAATGTACTGCCGTTAACCGCAACATTGTACTCCTTAAGCGCCGTGGTTGCAGGGCCAACCAACACCGCGCCCGAGGTACTGAACTGGCTGCCATGGTTAGGACAAATAAAACGGCCCTGCGCGTTGTTATAGTTAATAGCTGTACCCTGATGCGTACACGCTACCTGCACCGCCGTAAACGAGTTCGCCGAGTTACCGGCCGCTGTACGTACCACTATTACACCGTTTGATACTTTTGACTGCCCTACCGCTGTAAGCTCGTTTGCAAGATTAACGGTAAACAAATCGCCGTTGTTATTATTGTCGTCATCATCCGGCGTAGGATCATTGCTTTTTGAGCTGCCGCAAGCGGCAACGCCACAACCTACACAAACCGCGGCAAAGCCGATGCCCAATTTTGATAAAAATTCTTTTCTTTCCATTGCGTTAATAATTTGATTGTTTTTTGTTTTTATTATGTTTTGGCCCGAGGTCAAACATGCGCGAGATGGTGAAACCCAGGCGGTATTGGCCTTTATCCCAGCTCGATTGCGTATCACTTAAAAAGTTCATTTCGGAGATTGCCTTGGAGTTTGAGAAATTGAGCGTGAATACGTGCCCGCCTGTTTCAACCTCGATGCCTACGCCCAGCGGATCATAGAATTTTGGATTGGTGCTATTGTTACGGAATGACGAGAACGGATGTGCGTAATCAACCACCAGCCCGAAGCGTTTAGTTATTTTATAGCGTGCGGCCGCGCTTATGGCGATGTAATCCTTCTCGTTACCATCAATAAAAGGGAAAGGCAGGTTATTACGCACAAACGTTGGCGATACCAGCACCGAGAGTTTTGACGAGAACTTACGCGCAATGATAGCCTGCGCCATGTAATTGATGCGGTTGGTATAGTCATCAAAAACATCGGTATTTACACTATAGGGTTTAAGGCCCATTTTGCCGGCCAAGGCTAAGGAGAACGGCATACTACCATCCGCCTTTTGATGCAGAACGGCATATTTAAAACCCGCCTCAATCAGCTGCTCGTACTTGCTGCGGCCAAATTGCAGGTCGAGGTTATCGGTAAGGCCGTACTCAAAACCAATAAATATATCGCTCGAGTTATCCAGGCCGAACAAGGTAGAGCCGCCGCCTTCGCTCCCGGCGATGTCGCCAAAGCGATGGGTAACTAAAAAGTTAAGGTTATGCTTTTTAACCGTCTCAGTGGTTTGCGAAAAAATTAACCGGGTGGCCTTAAAGCTGGCAATAACATCCTCAGGTTTATCCTCGGCGGTTAATGATGACATTAACGCATCTGCTGACGACGTATCCGTTTGCGCCCGCAGTGTTTGGCCCGCAAGCAGCAGAACCAGTGCAATACATACTTTCTTCATGATTTATTTTGTGGGGTTTTTGTTGTATGCGGTATAATTGGCCGTAACGGTAATCTTAAGCGTTTCAGCTATTTTTTGAAAAACCAGCTTGGGTATCTCAATTTTATGGTCGGCGCATTTCACCATAAACTCCGAGGTCATGGTCAACTTACCGTTGTTTACATTGATTTTGCCTTTAATGGTACGTTGCTGTTTTACACCGTGCGCTTCAAGCACGCCGGTAGCGGTTACCGGGTAGCTGCCGTTAACGGTTACATCAGGTTTCTCGGTTATCTTGCCTTTAAAAGATGCCTGCGGATATTTATCGCTTTCCATATAATTCTCATTAAAATGCTCCTGCATTAATGATTTCTGGAATTTGAACGAGCGTATGGCTACGTTAAAGGCTAACTCACCGGTTGACGCGTTGTAAACTGATTTGCCATCGGTAGAGTTGCCTTCGATGTCTTCCATCGGCGCATCTGAATACAGTGTAATAGCTGCATTTTTGCTAACATAAAGCGCAGGGGGTGCCTGCTGACCAAGCAAACTGCTTGTCAGGGCAAGTAAAATCAATAAATGTTTCATGTTTTTTTAGTTTGTCATGGGCTCAAGTTCCACGTTAATCCGGCGGCTATACCCAAACTCCGTAACCGTACCTCACTATATCCTATGTTGGTTAGCGGCACTTTCATAAAAGGTTGTATCGCGACACCAACCTTATTATTTAACTGCCTGTGGTACGTGGCCTGCAGGTTAAGCACACCCAGAATATGTTGATTTTGATTTGATACACTGTATGATGCTGGCCCGGTGTAGTTTCCAGGGTATGTAAAGCTGTACTTCTCGTTCAGCATAAACCATGATGACAGGCCCACGCCAAAACTCATGCTGTTTCGCTTTTTTGAGTATACCATGTAATCTATATTAAGCGGTATATCAAGCACCCTGCAATCAGCCATTACCCTGGTTGGGTTAACTTCAAACCGGTAGGCTGTACGGTAATTACTAAAGTTGGTAGCGTAAGGCTTATATGCATACGCTGCACCTGTAGTTACGGTTAACCTGCTGCCTAACCTCATGCTTAACAAAACGCCCGCGTTAAGCCCCATTTTACCCTCGCCAAATGAGCCTATGCCGTTAACATCCGGCGCGGCTAACACGCTCACCGCGAATACCGGCTTTCTGGCAACTCTCTCCGGCTTGGCTATACTGTTCTTCTTTTCTTCACGCCCGGTTATTGCAGTATCCGTATTATTAGCTGCTACCACGCCCTCCTGTGCTGTGGTATCAACACCCTCAATAACCGACCGCTGACTGTTGTTTGAAGCAATTTGGTCAATATTTTGAGGCGCCGAAGCGGTATCGCCCGATTTAACCGTTCCGGCCATTTGCTTAAATGGAGTGGCAGCCGGATAAGAACTCTTCCTACGGTGTTGTGTTCCTGCTGCAGTCCCCCCACGTACAGACAATCCGGCTACGCTATCTCCATTAAGCTCAACCAAGGGCGCTTCGCTTTTCTCTCGTTCATCCTGCATCGGCTTGTTAATTTTCACCCTGGCTGTATTTTGTTTTTCGTTCTTGTTTTTATCCGGCATTAGCCACCACATGCAGAAAGCAATCAGCAGCATAGCCGCAATGCCGCCGGCAACACGCATCCACATAACAAGTGGTTTGCGCTGCCTGTCCAGCATTTCTTCCATCTGGCCCCAGTCGTCCTCACGAAAGTTAACTTCGTCAGGTTCCTGCATGGCCTTATGGAAAAACTCATCCAATTTTTTATCTCTCTCCTGATCCATTACCGTAAAAAATTGTTGAGTATAAAGTTCGTATTCATATGTATACCGGTTATGGCCACCACCGGTGTATAATCCGCCCCGGCGCCGTAGCGTCCTGTATCACGCCTATCCGCCTCATGTATCATCAGCTTTAATTTCTGCCTTGCTTTATGCAGGTTTGACTTTGATGCGCCAACGCTGACCTGTAACATATCGGCAATCTCTTCATGCGTGTAACCTTCAATAGCAAATAAATTAAACACCAGGCGATAAGCACGCGGCAAACGCTGTATCATACTCAGTAAATCGTTATAGTTTAAACGCTTATCGGCTAAATCAACATCACGCACATGCTCTGCCTTTTCCAGGTCATCAATAGCTACCGTGCGCGCTGCAGCCCGGTAATTATCAATAGCCGTATTCGTCATGATTTTACCCAGCCAAATTTTAAAAGGCCGGTTACCATCGTATTTACTCAGGTATTTAAATACCTTAAAAAAACCCTGGTTCATGATTCCTGCGGCTTCATCCCTGTCATTAGCATAGCGCAGGCAAATAGCCATCGAGTAACTGTAAAACTTTTTGTACAGTTCCTTTTGGCATTGCCGGTTTTGCCGGATGCATCCTTCAATAAGCTCCTTTAAGTCTTTTTCTGCCATAGATCGGGTGGGGGCCGGTCCTGTTTTATTACTTTAAATATAGCCTGTAATTTGCCGGGGCAAATATAACACGCCGTTTACTTTCACTTATTTATAAGTAATTACGCCACAGCTGAAGCAAGGGTTGCCTGCTGACAGAAAAATTTTTATTTATTTTTATCTATTACATCAACACCCTAAAAATCAGAGTATTCCAATGGCCTTAAAAATATCGTTTCGTTGCGCGACACGTTATTTTTATACTCATCCTTGCCTGAAAGCGCCTTCCAGATAGGATCTGTACCAAAAGCATCCCAATGTTTATCGCGATCCTGTTTGTTGTTAAAGGCCGTCATGTACATCAGGTTAGGCATCCGCGCGCCCGATAATACCTGCGAGTAGAATACCGCGTTAAAGTTTAAGCGCTTAAACAGGCCTATCTCATCGCCAATATTAAACATGTCAACCTTGTTTTGATGATATCTCTCAGTAGCGCTCTCATAACTACGCAGCTCATAAATACGTTCTGCCTTCGGCGATTTTAGCGAGGGTACCTCCGCGTTAGGCATTCCCGCAAAGGCTTTAAGTAGTATATTTTCGATGCGGATATACGGGGCGGCATTGTAAGGCGCATTAAGGTAAGCAGCGCCATCAGCCAGGTAACGCTGATCGGCAGATAGTTCATGCTCGAGTTCTTCCAGCTTGTTCAATCCTTTCATCGGGATAAACACATAAATACGCTTGTAGGTAGTATCGGCAGATAACGTGGCAAACACCCCAACTTTTTTAACGCCGTGGCGGTGCAATGCCGGTACGTACGCCTGCTGCAAATAAGTATTCAACTGATTAAACTGTGCTTCGGTTTTGTAATGATATACCTTAAGTTGGTAGTAGCTGCCATCTTTAGCGGCTGCGATAACAGCCGCAACCATTATCAACATCAAGGTAAAAACGTACTTAAGCTTGTTAAACGAGATCATAATTTATTAAATTGGTGTGTTTAATTATAGTTATACGTCGGCCACTTTAAATGGCCTCACTTCTACCCTGTCCCAAACCTTACCGGTAACGTAGGGGTCGTTTTGTTTCCACTGCTCCAGTTGCTCTTCATCCTCGAACTGCACGATCATGGTAGAACCGATCATATCTCCGTCACTATTAAGCATAGCGCCGCCCAATACAAAATTACCCGATGCTTTTAACCTTTTCACGCCTTCCAGATGGCTTGGCCTTGCATTTAAACGCCGTTGCAGTGCATCGGCATCGGTGTGGTCAAATGCGGTTATAAGATACTGGATCATGGCAAATATTTTTGCGCAATGTAGGCATGTTTAGCCTGATGTGCAAGTGAGCCGCATCTGATAGATTATTGTTTATACTGACTGATTTGATAACTTTGGCCATGCGTAAATTAAAGCTTGATGAGCTAAACCGGGCCACCGTTGATGAGTTTAAAGAACAGGAAAAGCTACCCATAGCTGTATTGCTTGATAATGTGCGCAGTATGCATAATATCGGTTCTATATTTCGCACGTCTGATGGCTTCGCGGTAAAAAAGGTGGTATTGTGTGGAATAACTGCCTGCCCGCCCCACCGCGAGATAGAAAAGACCGCCCTTGGCGCCACCACGTCAATGGAATGGGAATATTATCAAACACCGCTTGAAGCCGTTGAAAAACTGCGCAGCGAAGGTTATAAAATAATAGCTATTGAACAGGCCGAAAACAGCCTGATGCTGGATACCTACCAACCTGCCCCAAATGAAAAGTATGCCCTCATATTCGGCAACGAAGTAAATGGTGTTAGCGATGAAGTAATGCAGGTGATTGATGCTTGTATTGAGATACCGCAGTTTGGCACCAAGCATTCATTCAACATTGTGGTATCGGCCGGCATTGTTTTGTGGGATTTTTTCAGCAAGCTCAACAAAAGATGATCAGCGCATTAGCTAAAAAACTACAGATGAAAGCCGGCCAGCGCTGGGTGTTGCTTAATGCGCCGGATGGTTATCTTACACTTTTGGAGGGTAACAATGAGATCATGATTAACTATGGATTGAATGAAAGCTTCGACGGCATTCAATTATTTGTTAAGAGCAATGCTGAATTGGCACGTGATATCGGCATCTTATCTCAAAAACTACAACCACAAACAACACTATGGATTATATACCCAAAGAAAACCAGCAATATCAGCACCGATCTGGAAATGATGGGCAGTTGGGATATAATGGCCAACTTTGGTTTACGGCCGGTAAGCTCCGCGGCGATTGACAAAACCTGGACTGCCCTAAGATTTAAACCGGAATCTTTAGTGAACAAATCAGCCTCCAGAAACGGAGCCATTCCACAAAACTATTACGCGCAGTACATCAATCCTGAGAAAAGATTAGTAACACTGCCCTTGGATGTACAGCAAACATTAAATGCACATCCTGCAGCTATAGAATACTTTAACAAATTAGCGTATACGCACAAAAAAGAATATGTAGTTTGGATAGTAAGCGCCAAACAAGAAAAAACGAGGAACGCCCGCATTATCAAAATGCTGCAAATGCTGCTCGATAATAAAAAGCATCCCGGAGATAAATAACAGGATAAAATCACTGTTCATCGTTTTGTAATATTATAAAAGCAACGAGTTAGTGTATTATTTACACCAATTAAAATTGTAATTTTGCATTATATTTTGGATTGGAGATGAACGATATAGCCATAACAGTTAACGCCCCGGTAAAAAGTGTGTCGCGCCTTGCGCACAGGGTTGCAGTAAGCGCGTTATTTTTTACGCAAGGTTTATGTTTTGCCAGTTGGGCCTCACGTATACCTACATTTCAGCAAAAGTTCCATCTCAATGAAGCCGAAGTTGGCGGGTTGCTTTTAGCACTACCGGCAGGTTTGATGGTAGCCCTACCCTTTTCAGGCTGGTTCACCGCAAAGTTTGGCAGCCGTAAAATAGTACTGGCAGCTACGGTAGTATACGCTTTAACGCTGGTTGTTATAGGCCTTTCGCCATCGGTATATGCGTTGTTGGGCGGCCTGTTTGCGTTCGGTTTTAGCGGCAATATGGTAAACATCGCGGTAAATACACAGGCTGTACAGGTTGAAGCCATGTACCGTAAACCAATAATGGCCTCATTCCATGGATTATGGAGCCTGGCGGGTTTTACCGGTGCATCCATCGGTACCATGATGATAGGTTTTGGGTTGATCCCATTTTGGCACTATGTAATCATTACATCCGCGGCGTTGCTGATAGCGGCTATCAGCTCGGGCTTTGTTATTAAAGATGAGGGCACGGTAGCAGTTGATCAGCCTGTATTTGCCAAACCCGATAAAGCGTTGATGCTACTGGGTGTCATAGCGTTCTCAGGCCTTATGTGCGAAGGTGCCATGGTTGATTGGGGCGGCATCTACTTTAAAGAAATTGTACACGCCGAAAAAGCCTGGATTGGTGCTGGGTATACGGCTTATATGTGTACTATGGCCGGTGGCCGTTTTGTAGCCGATTGGTTTACCGCACGTTTCGGCATGAAAACCATGCTGCAAATAAGCGGAAGCTTGATAGCTGCAGGATTATTGCTTTCAGTTATATTTCCTCACTTATACACCGCCATAGCGGGTTTCTTTATTGTCGGTTTCGGGGTATCATCCATCATACCACTTGTGTACGGCGAGGCAGGTAAATCAACCACTATGTCGGCCGGAGTAGCGTTAGCGGCGGTATCAACCGTGGGTTTCTTAGGATTTTTATTAGGGCCGCCAATTATTGGTTTTGCTGCCGCGGCAACAAATCTCCGGGTATCATATACTATTATAGCCGTGATGGGTTTGACGGTTACGCTGTTATCATCAAGGTTGAAACAATAAAAGCGAATCTTTAAGAATAAAAACCCAGTCGGAGATTAAAAGTTAATGCTATTATCATCGACAGTCTGCTCTTGGCCGCAGAGGCCAGTTATTTTGTCTTAGATACAAAGTAACCAAAAGTCAAGCCTGAAAAACCTTCCACCCACAGGCCATACTCCCTGGCCCGGTTTTCCGGCAGGCCTACGCACCTTTTTTTTGATTTAATTATTCAACATATAAATCGCGTCATTGCGAGGTACGAAGCAATCTCTTTAAGCTAATCACATCAGAATGTCCTTAAGAGATTGCCTCGTACCTCGCAATGACGTGATTTTTTAAGTCCTTACTTTCAGGTAGGACCTAGGAGAAGTTCGCCGGGTTATGGACGTAGATTTCTCGCTATCACTCGAAATGACAGGGCGGGAATTACAACAAAAAGCCGGACGTATAAAACGCCCGGCTACTCTTAATAAAATTTTGAAAGAGGCATTAACTGATCATCATTCACAAATAACTGATGACAAATGCCCGATGCCTAATAAGCCTGTTCAAATTCGTTAACGCCGTCTTTGCTCTCCAATATAGAGTGTCCCATCAGGAACTCATCAACCTTGCGGGCTGCTTCGCGGCCTTCAGATATTGCCCATACTACCAGGGATTGGCCTCGGCGCATATCGCCCGCGGCAAAAACCTTGCTTACGTTGGTACGGTAAACGCCTTCGGTAGCTTTAACATTCTTACGTTCATCAAGTTCAACGCCTAAGGTTTCAAGGGCACCTTCAAACTGCGGATGCACAAATCCCATAGCTAAAAACACGCGTTGGCAAGGCAGCTCACGCTCGGTACCGGCAACCTCGGTAAATTTAACCGGGCGGCCTAAAAAGTCAACTTCCCATTCCAGGTCAACCACTTTTACAGCACGCAGGTTACCATTTTCGTCACCTAAAAACTCTTTGGTATTAATGCTCCAGTAACGGTCGGCACCTTCTTCGTGCGAGCTGGTTATTTTAAGCACTGCCGGGCCGGGGAAACTTGGCCATGGCGTACTGCTTGGGCGTGAATCAGCCGGTTTGAACATTACCTCAAACTGCTTGATTGAACGCGCACCCTGGCGGTTTGATGTACCCACACAGTCTGACCCAGTATCGCCACCACCAATAACAATCACGTCTTTATCGGTCGCCAGGATATCTTCGGCAGTAAACGGACTATTGCCTACACGTTTGTTTTGCTGTTTCAGGAAGTCCATAGCGAAGTGAATGCCTTTCAGCTCACGGCCCGGTATTTTCAGATCGCGCGGAATGGTTGAGCCCCCGGCTAACACCACCGCGTCAAAACTACGGGTAATCTCGTCAGCAGCGATATCCTTACCTACCTCAGTATTGTATTTAAAAACCACGCCATCCTCTTCCATTACCTTTACACGACGATCAATCACCCATTTCTCTAACTTGAAATCGGGAATACCGTAGCGTAGCAAACCACCGGCACGGTCGTCGCGTTCAAAAACGGTTACACTGTGGCCAGCCTTTGCCAATTGAGCAGCGGCAGCTAAACCTGCAGGACCAGAACCTACAACCGCCACAGTTTTACCTGTTTTAATTAACGGCGCGGTAGGCTTAACTAAACTTTTTGAGTAAGCAATCTCGATAATGTGCTTCTCGATCTCCTCAATAGCTACTGCTGGTTTATTAATGCCCAACACGCAGGCCGACTCGCACGGAGCCGGGCAAATACGCCCTGTAAACTCCGGGAAGTTATTTGTTGATGATAAAATATTATATGCCTCTTCCCAGTTTTTTCGGTAAACGGCATCGTTAAATTCAGGGATGATGTTGCCCAGCGGACAACCTGAATGGCAGAATGGTATACCGCAGTTCATGCAGCGTGCCGATTGCTGGTTCAGCTTCTCATCACTATACAATCCTACAAACTCGTTATAATTCTTAACACGTTCGGCAACGGGTGTTTTAGCGGGAAGCTCCCTGTTAAATTCCTGAAATCCTGTTGGTTTTCCCATCTTATAATTATGCTGTAGTTTGGTATTTTGATTGTTCGATAACTTTTTTGTACTCTTTAGGATAAACCTTAACAAACTGGGTTGATACCTCGTTCCAGTTATCCAGTAATCCTTGTGCCAGCTTGCTGCCGGTAAGTTGTATATGCTTGCGCAGCAGGGTCAGTATCTCTTCCTCGTCGCTAACTGATAGTGGGTCAAGATCAACCATTTCGGTGTTGCACTTTTCGGCAAAGTCATTCTCCGGATTGTACACCCAGGCTAAACCGCCGCTCATACCCGCCGCGAAGTTGCGGCCTGTTGAACCGAGTATCAGCGCGCGGCCACCGGTCATGTACTCGCAACCGTGATCGCCCACACCTTCAACTACCGTTGTAGCACCTGAGTTACGCACCGCGAAACGCTCGCCAGCCATACCGCCTACAAACAACTCGCCTGAGGTAGCGCCATACAGTGCCACGTTACCGATTATGATATTCTCTGAAGGTTTAAAGGTGGCGTTTGCCGCCGGATAGATAGCCAGTTGCGCGCCTGAAAGCCCTTTACCGACATAATCGTTAGCCTCGCCTTCCAGCTCGAATGATACACCTTTGGTAGCAAATGCGCCAAAGCTCTGCCCTGCCGAGCCTTTGAACTTAAAGTTAATGGTATTGGCAGGTAAACCTGCTGAACCGTACACTTTGGATATTTCGTTTGACAGCATGGTACCGATGGTACGGTCAACGTTAACTACATTGAAAGATGCGTAAACCGGGGTTTTATCCTCTAATGCTGGTTTGGCGGCTTCAAGCAATTTCCAGTCGATGATGTTGCTCATGCCGTGATCCTGGCTTTCGCTGTTGTACAGGGTAGCGCCTTTAGCGTTAGTAACCGGGTGTAATATGCCCGACAGGTCGATAGTGCGGGCTTTCCAGCTCTTTACATTATCTTTTACTTTCAGGAATTGTACACGGCCAACCATCTCGTTAACGGTACGGAAACCTAACTCTGCCATTACCTCGCGGAACTCCTGTACCAGGAATTTGAAAAGGTTAACCACATGCTCCGGATCACCTGAGAACAGCTTGCGCAGTTCCGGGTCCTGCGTAGCCACACCTACCGGGCAGGTATTTAAATGGCATTTACGCATCATGATACAGCCGCCAGCAACCAGGGCAGCGGTGGCTACGCCCCACTCCTCGGCACCCAAAAGGGTAGCAATGGCAATATCACGACCGGTTTTTAGCTGACCATCTGTTTGTAGTACCACACGGCTACGCAGTTTGTTGCGTACAAGTGTCTGGTGGGCTTCGCTTAAGCCAAGTTCCCACGGTAAACCCGCGTGTTTTATCGAGCTTATTGGCGAAGCACCGGTACCGCCATCGTAGCCTGCTACCAGGATAACATCGGCATGGGCTTTTGCAACGCCCGCCGCGATAGTACCTACACCTGCTTTTGATACCAGCTTAACGTTGATACGCGCGGCACGGTTAGCATTCTTCAAATCAAAGATCAGCTGTGCCAAATCCTCGATGGAATAAATATCGTGGTGCGGCGGCGGCGAGATCAAACCTACACCTGGTGTTGAGTGGCGGGTTTTAGCAATCCAGTCGTCAACCTTATGGCCGGGTAGCTGACCACCCTCGCCCGGTTTAGCGCCTTGCGCCATTTTTATCTGTAATTCATCAGCGTTTGTAAGGTAATTCGAAGTTACCCCAAAACGTGCTGATGCCACTTGTTTAATTGCTGAACGCATGGAATCGCCGTTTGGCAGTTTCTCGTAACGCATTTCGTCCTCACCACCCTCGCCGGTGTTGCTTTTGCCGCCAATGCGGTTCATGGCGATGGCCAGGGTGCTGTGTGCCTCGTGCGAGATGGAACCGAACGACATGGCTCCTGTAGCAAAACGTTTCAGGATGCTTTCTGCCGGTTCAACTTCATTAATGCTGATTGGTTCGCGGTGATGGGCAAAGTCAAACAAACCACGAATGGTGTAATGCTTTTCGCCCTGCTCGTTAATCAGTTTTGAGTAATTTTTATAAACCTCGTAATTGTTGGTACGGGTAGCGTGCTGCAACAGGTGAACCGTTTGCGGGTTGAACAAGTGCGCCTCGCCCCTGCGTTTCCACTGATATATACCACCCTCGGGCAACAAGTGGGCGTTATCTTCCTTATTAATATTGAAACCGGCGCGGTGCTTGGTAAGTGATTCGCGGGCTATTTCATCCAAACCTAAACCACCTATGCGGCTAACAGCGCCAACAAAGTAACGGTCAACTACATCCTGGTTTATACCCAGTATTTCAAACACCTGTGAGCCGTGGTACGATTGCAGCGTGGAGATACCCATTTTTGAGAATATCTTCAGCAAGCCATCGTTAACCGATTTTACATAGTTTTTGTGCAGCTGGCGCAGATCAAGGCTGGTTTCCAGGCTGCCGTTGCCATGCATGGTTTCGATGGTTGACAAGGCCAGGTAAGGGTTAATTGCCGTTGCACCAAATGCCAGCAAGCAGGCAAAATGGTGTACTTCCCAAACATCACCGCTCTCAACAACGATACCTACCGCGCCACGACGGCCTTTTTTAATCAGGTGGTGATGCACGGCTGATACAGCTAATAACGACGGGATCGGCGCGTGCTCTGAATCCACAGCACGGTCTGACAGGATCAATACCTCAAAGCCATCGTCCACCGCGTCCTCCGCGTAGCGGCAAAGCCTAGCTATACCTTTTTCCAGCGAACCCGGCAGGCCATCAGCCTTAAAGTAGGTTTGCAGCGTTTTAGCGTGGAACAAACCAGTATCAATACTACGCAGTTTCTCCAGCTGGTGATTTTTTAATATCGGGTGCTTAAGCATTACGCAGTGGCAATGCATTTTATCTTCGTCCAGCAGGTTACCGTTGTTACCAATAAAGGTGGCAAGGCTCATTACTAAACGCTCACGGATCGGGTCGATAGGCGGATTGGTTACCTGCGCAAAGAATTGCTTAAAATAACTCGACAGGTGTTGAGGCTTGTCTGACAATATAGCCAGCGGTACATCTGTACCCATTGAGCCAATAGGCTCCTTGCCGTCCAACGCCATCGATTTGATGATCAGATCGGTATCCTCACGTGTATAACCGAACACTTTTTGGTAACGGTAAACCGAATCGGCACTTAATGAGGCAAAGGCTAACCGGGGCTCGGTAAGCTCGTTAAGGCGTATCTTATAATTCTCCAGCCAGCGGCCATAAGGCTGGCGCGATGCTACCTGGTGTTTTATTTCTTCATCAGTGATGATCTTACCTTTCTCGGTATCGATCAGGAACATCTTACCTGGTTGCAGGCGGCCTTTTTTAACGATGGTACTTTCATCAATAATCAATACACCCGCTTCCGAACCGGCTACTACCCTGCCATCGCTGGTGATGGCATAACGTAGCGGGCGCAGGCCATTACGATCTAACACCGCGCCTACCAGTTTACCATCGGTAAAGCTGATGGCGGCCGGGCCATCCCATGGCTCCATCAGGGTAGCATGGTACTCGTAGAAAGCCTTTTTTATCGGGTCCATCTGCTCGTTACCATCCCATGCCTCCGGTATCAGCATCATCATAACATGTGGTAATGAACGGCCAGTGTGCAGCAATATCTCGATGATATTATCCAGGCAAGCCGAGTCAGACTGGTTATTATCAATAACCGGCAACAGCATCTCCATCTCCTCATTAGTAAAGTATGATGATGCCAATGATTGCAGGCCTGAATAGAACCAGTTAAGATTACCTGTCAGGGTATTAATTTCTCCGTTATGCGCTATCAGGCGGAATGGCTGCGCCAGCTTCCATGACGGAAAGGTATTGGTTGAGAAACGGGAGTGTATCAAGGCAAAACCTGATGACACACGCGGATCAGACAGATCAGAGAAATACTTACGCAACTGGTACGTAGTTAGCTGGCCTTTATAAATAATGGTTTTGGCAGAGAACGAAGTAAAATAAAAGCTTTCGGCAGCTTTCGGAAACTGTTCTGTAACCGATTTATTAATATAACGGCGCAACACATACAACTTACGCTCAAAATCGTCAATATTTAATATATGGTGCGGCTTGGAAACAAATATCTGTTCAGTATCCGGTTCTACGCTGCGGGCGGTTTCGCCAATCACGCTATTATCGGTAGCCAGCTTACGGTAGCCCAGCTTATGCAGGCCAAGCTTTTCAACAGCCTTATCAATAATAGTACGGCAGGCTTTTTTCAGTGTCGAGTCCTTAGGAAAAAATATCATACCTACGCCGTAGTCTCCCGGTTCAGGCAGGCTAATCTCGAGGTTTGAGCACTCTTCCATCAATAATTCGTGCGGCAGCTGTATCAGTATACCGGCACCATCGCCCGATTCGGGATCGCATCCGCAGGCGCCGCGGTGCTCCATATTTTCCAGCATGGTAAGCGCGTCGCTTACTATCCTGTGCTCCTTATGGCCGTTTATATTAGTTATAAATCCGGTTCCGCACGAGTCGTGTTCAAATTCAGGCCGGTAAAGGCCCTGGTGGCTATCAGTTTGATTCATAATAAAAATTAAACCGTTTCAATTAGGGTGTAATTACGAAGATAATTAAATTGACAAACACTAAAAATAAGCGCATTATTTTTGCGACTTTCTTAATATAGCCAAGATAATATGATGTTAATTTAATAATTTTTTAATGAAAACTATTATTTATTACATATTTAAGCGAATATAGAATCATTCTAAAATCAGAATTTAATTTTGAAAATTAGAATATCGTAATATAGTATTCCGATTATCTCTACCTGAGGGCAGGTTTATACCGCTTACAGCAAAATTGCTGGTGCTTTATTGGGTCAGTTAAAATTTAATATTTGCTAATTTTGCAAAAAATACAAACAAATGCAAGAAAAGAATAAAGCAGTGTTCCTTGACCGCGACGGTGTGCTTAACCGTGAGATGGGCGATTATGTGTGCCGATTAGAAGATTTCCAGGTGTTGGACAATTTTGAGGCGCTAAAAACCCTGCAGGATAAAGGCTACCTGCTTATTGTGGCTACCAACCAGGGTGGCCTGGCTAAAGGCTGGTATACTGAGGACGAACTCGGCAAAATGCACCAACACCTGAGCGAAGTTTACCGTGAATATGGCGTAAAGTTTACTGACTTTTACTACTGCCCGCACCACCCCAACTTTACTGGTGAGTGCGATTGCCGCAAACCAAAACCTGGCATGTTGCTAAGAGGCATCGAGAAGTATAATATCGATCCGTCAAAATCATACTTTATTGGCGACCGAGAGCGCGACGTTGAGGCAGGCACACTGGCAGGCGTTACCGGTATATTAATTGATAGCGACCAGCCGATAAGCACCGTGTTACATTTGATAAACTAATTGCAGTTATTAATACATGCCGATAACCCGCTATTTAAAACATCTTGACACTTTACTATTCGCCATCGCGGGTTATTTTGCGGTTTACTTTTTTACAAAATACAGCGGAGTCGGCATATCGCCCGACTCCATTATGTATGCCAGCACAGCCGAAAGTATTTACAAGCACGGCAACCTGATCACCTTTAACGGCTCTCCCCTCACCTTTTTCCCGGTATTTTACCCGGCAGCGCTAAGCAGTAGCTTTTTGTTCGGGGTTGACGCGGTTGCCGCCGGGCCGGTAATTAACGGGCTGCTGTTTGCCGTGGTGATACTACTGAGCGGCTATTGCATCAGCCGCTTTAAATCTGCATCCATAATATATAAATGGCTGGCGCTTGCTGCTATATTGCTTAGCCCCGCCCTGCTGGAAATTTATACTTACCTGTGGTCGGAAACTTTATTCATCTTCCTGACCATCCTTTTTCTACCTTTTTTTAAGCGATACTTAGATTCACCGGGGGTAAAACAATTATTGCTTGCGGCGCAGATTGCCGGGTTAGGCTGTATCACCCGCTACGCGGGTATTACGGTGATAGCTACCGGGTGCCTGATGATATTCGCGAATCTAAAGCTTGATATAAAAAAGCGTATTATACACGCCGCGATATTTGGATTTGCGAGCGTATTGCCGTTGTTGGTTAACCTGCTGATTAATTATTTCTCTTCCGGCTATTCTACGGGCACGAGAAAACCATCCGTAACCATGTTTAGCGAAAACCTGCATTATTTTGGCGTTACCATTTGCGATTGGCTTGGGCTTACCGAAGCAGCTCACCCTTACGGCGCCACGTTAAGCGCGATAATATTAATAGCATTAATTACATGCTTTATTTGGCGGGTTATGCAAAAGGGCTTGAACCGGTACGAAAGTATTTTTTTAAGCTTTGCCGTAGTTTACGCAGTTTTTATTCTGCTGATCGCGACCTTCTCAAGGTTTGAGCAACTGAACTCAAGGCTGCTTTCGCCCATATATGTGCCTCTATTAATTGCCAGTACCAGTTGGGTACCTAATGTTATTAACTCGGTTAAAGCCGGCTACAAAAAATGGTTTGCCGCAGCAGCCATCGTTATCATGGTAGGCTTTCTGTACAACCTAACCCTTATAGATCTGAAACGCTACGACGATGAATTTGAATACGGCGTGCCGGGTTATAGCGATGACGACTGGAACACCTCCCCTTTTATCAACTTTTTGAAAAAGAACAGGCATATTTACAAACCCGGCATAACCGTTTACTCGGATGCCGACGAGGCCGTTTACTTTTTTACCGGCGGACATGCCAAACTCGTTCCGCAAAAATTTTTCAGGGATGATGTAGCTAAATTTGGTCAGCAAAAAAAGTTCTACCTGGTATGGTTTAACGCCATGGCCAATGCCGAACTGATCAGTCTTTCCGACATTGAAAAACAATTTCGTACAAAAAAACTTTATGGGTTTGATGATGGCGCAATCTACTTTGTAGAGAAGCCCTAAACTAAAAATAAAGTATTGGTTATTAATAAAATAACTAACTTTACAAAAATTTTCACACATGAAAAAAACCTTTTACCTTTTTGCATTAATAGGGCTTGCTGTGCTCTCTTGTAAAAAAGACGGCAAAAGCCCATCGAAACCTGTTCCGGAACCGGATAATAAGGAATACACAGTTAATTTTAACGTGGGCATTGATGCGGACAGCCAAAAAGTAGCAGGTGTTGCAGGTAAAAACGGCTTAACAACCAATGCTCTTGTTGATATTAAGTCGATAGCTACTTACCTGCAATACCGTGTGTACGATGCTTCAGGAAAAATTTTGGGATCATTGATACAACTTAGTAATCAACCCAACTTTGGCAAACTTGCAGACAGCTTCAAGACTGGTGAATACACCGTTGTAGTTTGGGCTGCAAGCGCCGAGCCTGATATAAAAGATGATAAAATAATGGGTGGTGGGCGCGATGTATTCTATAAAAGATTTACGCTAAAGGTTGATGCTACAACCGCAGTAAATCAAGAAGTGAATCTGCAACGAATTGTAGGCCAGTTGCAGGTTAAAATACTTGACACTATACCAAATAAAGTGTCGCACATCACATTAAACATAACCAATGACTATGGTTTTGACATACCTACCGGTGTATTATCCAATACACCAAGCTCATTCACACAAAGCTATTCAGCTACAGATTATAAAGGCAAGCCAGATTTTGTGGCCACAACTTATGTATTAAATACAGTCAGTCGGGTAAATGTTAAAATAACCAGCTATAGAGGCAATGACGTATTTACAAACACTACGGTTAACGGCGTAAAGTGCCTGCCAAACAAGCGTACTATATTATCCGGAAAGATATTTTCTAACCCAAGCGGCGTATTTAATTTCACATTTAACGACTGGGAACCTGTTGCCGACACTGTTGGCTTTTAATTTTACACTCACCTTAAACACATTGTAATGAAAAATATATTTAAAATGGCCGCATTACTATTGCTGGCATTTTCATCGTGCAAAAAGGATAAACCGGCTGCACCTGTAGCTGATGGCAAACTTCATAACGTGAACTTTACTTTTAACGCGTTTAGTGTTGAATATGCCAACACTCAAACTAATGATTTGAAAAATAACGCACTCGCTATACAAGCAATAGAAATAAATGAAATTCAAGTATTTATATATGACAGTAAGGGTAAACTTTACCGTGAATCAAATCTTAGAAGAGGTACTGATGGAAGCTACGCGAATATATCATACCAGCTACCTTCAGGCACATACACCTTTGTATTCATTAACCCAAATCCAATCAACGGTCGATATTATCTAAACAAAGACCAATTGAATACTGGTTATTTTTATTATGGTGGCACAAACGTTGACAGAGGCGAGTTTCGGGAAACATTTTACAAGCAATTATCAGTTACGGTAAATAACACTGATGTGTCAAACACTGTTGACCTGACGCGGGTGGTTGCCGGTTTAAAAATTATTATAAAGGATGCAATACCGGCAAATGTAACTAGCCTTATTTTAACTATTGATACCGTTTACACCGCGATGCAGATAAAAGATGGTTTGCCTTTTAAGTCAGATAAATATGTTGATGTTGCCTTTTGGGACCGTTACTATTTATCAGCAGGCGTTTCAAACTATACAATTACAAGGCAGCTTTTAAGTGGCCCCAATAACACCATCAGTGTAAGCTTAAAGGCGCAGAATACACGCCAGGAAATAATTGCAACAAAAGCGATCAGGAACATCACCATCAATCCAAACAAAGTCACTGTACTATCGGGCAATCTATTTGGCGGTAATGGCACAAACAACAACGCCGTTGACGTGAAGGCCGATACAACCTGGAGTTCCGATATTCTTTATCAATCATTCTAACTAAGGCTATGAAAAAGGTAATATATATATGCGCATTGCTTGGTATTGCTCTGGCGTCTTGCAAAAAAGACGGCAAAAGCCCGTCAAAACCTGATCCGGATAATAACGGCAAAAAATACAATGTAAGTTTTAATGTTGGCATTGATGTTAGCAGTACCGGCGAATTGAGCGTTACGCCTTCGGGTAAATTGCGCAATAACGAAGCCGTTGACCTGGCTAAAGCTGCATCCTTTTTAAGTTATTACATTTACAACAGCAGCAACCAGCTGGTAAGTGAGGTAACACAAAACAGCACAACGCCGAATTTTGGCTTAATAAACCACGAATTCAGCAATGGTACTTACACCCTAATTGTATTTGCCACAAAGAGTGCACCCACCTTTTTTGATGCCACAAAGGTTAGAGCAGTGGGGCAACAATTATTTTACGCCAAATATACCTTTACTATTTCTGATACCGGGGTTACCCGTAACCTGGATTTGAAACGCGTAAACGGGCAATTACAAGTGAAAGTCGTTGATAAAATTACGCCGGATATAAGGGTTATAAAATTCGATATACATAATGATCGTGAATTGCTCTTACCTACCGGTTTACCGAATATGCAATCATCATACACACATAATTACATTAAAGGCGTAACCAACCGTATAGATTTTACCTTTGGCACATATATTACCAATACCACGGACCCTGTCAGCGTAACCATCACTACGTTAAACGAAGCTAATACGCCTGTTAAAATTATTACTGTTGATAATGTTATTATAAAGCCTAACACCCGCACCATACTCTCGGGCAAATTATCTGAACCTTTAGGTACAGGCAATTTTGGAGTTGGCTACGCGCCTTATGCCGATACCACTCAAATTGATTTTTAACCTTTGGACCTACAATCATGAAAAAAATATTTTTTAGCTTAACCCTGGCATGTATAATTATATCGGCCTGTAAAAAGGATAATAAACCTACGCCACAAAGTACCGACGGTAAAAAATACCAGGTAGCGTTTAACGTTAGCGGCTTTACGCAGCAATACCAAAATATTAAAACACATGCGTTAGATGATTCGCTTGTTTATCCAACCTACAATGAATATCCTACCATTAGACGGGTTTATGTAGACGTATGCAATGATGCCGGATATCGAGTCGCGGGTAAAAGCGTAAATACATCCACAGGCAACGTATCGCTCGAATTGAACGCAGGCCACTATACAGCCTACTTTTTTAGTTATCTGAATGACGACATAAGCGGGTATAACGACCCTAGATATACGCAGGATGCCGTTGGCGCTTACACATCTGTAGACGGTCCTAATGAAGGATCCTTTTATTATGGAGGAATGGCAATGGAACCATTGACACGCGAATCTTTTTTTAAGAAGGTGGACTTTACAGTTTCATCTACCGGTACAACACCTATTGCCGTACAATTAACAAGTATAGTTGCCAAAGTTATAGTTGAGGTTAAGGACGCCATACCTGATAACGTCAGTAGAATTACTATTGGTGTGGATTCACTTTTTGAAGAGTTTATTTTTAAAGGTAGTACGGCGCGTGAAAAAACTGGCTCGAGTTGCAAATATGATATACCCAGCACATTGTATTCCCAAAAAGCCCGCAAGTTTGTATCATATTTTTTAGTTGAGCCTAATACTTTAAGGGATGTAAAAATAGGCTACAGCCTTAAAGGAACAAACGATGGCAAGGTAAAAACCATACAGAATGTACCTTTGAGCCCTAACAGCATAACCGTGCTTTCCGGTAAATTATTTAATAACTTGGGTTTAAAGGTTGATACCACATGGAATACAAACGTGATCAATCAATCATTCTAATTTATCAACTATGAAAAAGGTTTATTTAGTTTTTTCCTTACTCATCCTGCTTTTTGCCTCATGCAAAAAGGATAGCAAAAGCCCGTCGAAACCTGACTCTGATACCGATGGCAAAAAATATGAGGTGAACTTTAATATTGGTATTGATGCCGATGAACAAAACCTCCAAAGCTCATCAAAAAGCAAAAAAATAACAAGCAATGCCGACCTATCAACTATGGCTACCTTTTTAGCGTATTACGTTTTTAATAGCGATGATAAGTTGGTAACCTCGCTAATACAAACCAGTACCACGCCAAATTTCGGAAAGATAACAGATGGCTTTGCGGCCGGGACTTATACTGTGGTACTGGTAGCTACTAAAAATAAGCCTACGGAATATGACTCTAAACATATAGTAGCTTGGGGTAGCGACATCTTCTATCAAAAATTTGAACTTACTGTAACGGCATCTACTGTAACCCAAAACATTAACCTTCAACGTGTAAACGGCCAGTTGGAAGTGAAGTTACTTGATGCTATTGATGACGAAACCTTGTCAATACAATATAGTTTGGAAAACGATTACAGCCTTCTGTTAAACAACGGAACGCCCGATATTAGTAAGCCCTACCCTCGTGGTGAAACAAAAAACATAGCGCCTGCATTATTCGGCACCACTAACTACACTTACAAAACTTATGTTACCAACACTGTAAAACCAATGAAAGTAAGAGTGACGGTAAGTAACAAAATATTTGGAACATACGGCAAGGTGATAGATAGCGTGATGATTTATCCTAACACGCGTACCGTACTGTCGGGCAATGTATTTAAAGGTGCTTATGGAGAACAAGGCTTCACAGTTACTTACAATGAGTTGTATGGTAGCGACACTACCGTGGTAGAATACTAATGATAACCTACAATTTTAAAAACATGAAAGCAATTTACAACACTATAGCCATTGCCATATTAACCACCATTGCATCCTGTAAAAAAGATGCAAAGCCCACACCATCTGATAATAACAAGGAGTACGAAGTGAATTTTACAGTATCCGGTTTTACAAAAGAGTATTCGGGTGTAAAAACAAATGCGGTTGGAGATACAGCTATTCGAGAGGATAATGACTATAAATTTTACCGTGTATTTCACCGGTTGATATTAAACAGCGCCGGAGCAGCGGTAGGCAATTATGTAACCACTACTGACGGTAGTATTAAAGTGAAGTTGCAACCCGGCAATTATACTATTTATTGTGCAGCCGGCTTAAATGATGATACGAGGGGGCTTAGCAGGCAAGAAAAAGAAGGGGCAGTGTACGGCACACTTGTCCATTCCGGAAAATCAAGCATTGCTTTTTATTATGACACCAGTTTTTATCCTTCAATATTCAGAGAAACATTTGCCAAAAGCATCGCATTTACGGTAGGCCAATCAAACCAGGCGCTTAATATAGTACTTGAACGTGTAGTAGCCCAAGTACAATTAAATATTAAAGATGCTATACCAAGCAATGTTAAATACATATACACGCGTGTGTCACCGGCAAAGCATGTTTATAATTGGGGTTCAGAACCTTATGTGGTGAATGATGACCTGGATAGTGCTGACGCAGGTGCACGTTTTACTATTACCAGCGGTTTATCCGGAAAAAGCAATCTGCGTTTTGCCACCTATGCATTGGTTGACGCCAATAGCAAGCATAACGTTACCATTGAAGCGGTTGACGCCAACGATAAGGTAATAGCATCAAAAGCGCTTACCGGCGTAACTTGTAACCCTAACCAGATTACACTTTTAACTGGAAATTTATTTGGCGGAAATGGTACCGCGACAGGTACGAATGTTAAGGTTGACAGCACATGGAACAGCAATATTGTTTACAAATCATTTTAGTTTATTAACTATGAAAAAAATCTATTTAGTTTTTTCCTTGCTCATGCTGCTTTTTGCGTCATGCAAAAAGGATGGCAAAAGCCCGTCAAAGCCTGATCCGCAACAGCCGGATACCACCGGCAAAACATACTCAGTTAGCTTTAATGTGGGTATTGACGCAGATAGCAGGCTTGGAACAGGCTTAAAAAAAAATAGTGCAAAAATAGATATTCAGGCAACCGAAGATATTAAATCAGTGGCCTCCTATCTTGAATATTATGTGTACAATGCTGATGGTAAAATAGTTTCAACTATAATTCAGAAGGCTCAAACGCCTAATTTCGGCAAAATAAGCGATACTTTTAGCGCCGGCGAATATACCATGATCGTTTGGGCGTCAAACACCCAACCTACCCAGGTATCGGGAGATGTTGTTTATCCGCAAGGGCGCGACGTTTTTTACAAGAAGGTTAAATTTACCGTATCATCTACCTCCGCCAATACACAGCAAATTTTGTTAAATAGGTTAGTTGGTCAGCTTCAGGTTAAAGTGTTAGATACTATCCCGGCTAACGCTAAACGATTAACGGTGTCTGTACTATATGATTACGGTTTTTCTGTACAGAACGGAATTGTTGACGGCAATCCTTACAAGCTTGATTACAATTATGATCTGAAAACCGAAGATATTGGTAAGCCTAATTATATAGCTACTACCAACGTAACCAACACAAGAACATCAGGCTTTAGCGTTCAAATTGTATGCACTACTGCTGACGGAACAAAGCTTTCAAATATGACTGTTAACAAAGTAACATGCCAGCCTAACAAGCGCACCATTCTGTCGGGAAAGATATTTGCAAACCCAACCGGTTCCTTTGAGCCTGTTTTCAATGAAAATTGGGATCCCGCAGGTAGTACAATAGAGTTTTAAGCTATTTAAAATAATCAGCAGTCACAAATGAAAAACATAATCAAACTTACTATTTTAGCCTTTGTTGTGTTATCATCCTGCAAAAAGGATAAAACTTCAGCGCCTGTAAATAACGGCGAAGAAAAAACAGTAACCTTCTCTATCAATAATTTCGGAATAGAGCATGGGGATATAAAGATTAACAGCTTACGCGATGCAGTTGTAAATCAGACAAATTCAAACATAAAAGAAATCAGGATAGGGATTTACAATAAACAAGGTATATTATATCAGAACATTAGCAGAACTGATACCGGCAATGGCTTTGGCAACATTGCCTTAAAAATACCAGTAGGAGAATACACCGTAATATTTGCAGGTTCTGTTCATTTACCCGACGAAGTCTTCCCCGTAAAAATGACATCGCCTTTATCAACAGCAAATATCGACTACGCTTATTCGAGACAGCTAGAAGACTTTTATAAAAAGATAACCTTGAATGTTGTTAATGAGGATATTACACAGCCGATAACGCTCGATAGAGTTGTTGCACAGCTACAGGTTACAATTAAAGATGCTATCCCACCAGGCACAGATCATATAGCCTTAACGGTTGATACTACCTACGATAAACTTCAATTAATTGATGGAAAACCAGTGACTTCAAGTATTCGAACAGGTATTACATATTATTATAATGTTGAAAATGCAATTGGGCAATCCAATTTTGTTATGTCGAGGTATTTATATCCAATGAATAATAATCCGATTGGGATAAGCATTAAAAGCTATGACAGAAAAAATGTGCTGATTTCATCAAAAGCTATTAGGACCGCTACAATTGCACGTAACAAAATTACTCAATTGGCTGGCAACCTTTTTGGCGGTAACGGCTCAGGAAATAACGGAACTTCAGTGGTGGTAGATAGCGGTTGGAGCAGTGATGTAATAGAAAAGCAGTTTTAAGTAACCATATTTTAATAACAAAGCCCTTTCATCACCGGAAGGGCTTTTTCATTTTCGTAAAAATTCACATATAATTTTGATTTTATGATCTACTGCATATATTTGCAGCACTTCAAAATCTATAGTACTACTATATATTAAAAATGAACGGCTACAAACTACATCATCTGCATCTGCACCATCGCCGCCATGGCGATATTAGATAATGTATGTTTCTACGTGAAATAACAGCACCCCCGTTTATTTATTTACCCTTAATTTTATTTTGTGAAAACACTAAAAATAGCGATCCAAAAATCGGGTCGGCTAAATGAAAAGTCTGTTGAGCTGCTTAAAAACTGCGGCCTTAACTTTGAGAATTATAAAAGCTCTTTAATATCACCGGTATCAAATTTTCCGTTAGAGATACTTTTTTTGCGCGATGACGATATCCCCGAATACGTACAGGATGGCATTGCCGACCTGGGCATAGTTGGCGAAAACGTGATACAGGAAACCGAGGTTGAGGTAGCCTACCTACAGCGCCTGGGCTTTGGCCGTTGCTCCCTGAAGATTGCCATCCCAAATAACAGTGACATCAACAGCCTGGCAGCCTTAAATGGTAAGGCCATTGCTACCACCTACCCTGTCATCCTGAACAAATACCTGCAAAGCAACAGTATCGAGGCGGATATACGCACGATCTCCGGTTCAGTTGAGATATCACCGGGTTTAGGTTTGAGCGACGCCATCTGCGACCTGGTATCAACCGGCGGAACTTTAAAAAGCAACGGCTTGAAACCCTTTGCCGATGTAATGAGCAGCGAGGCGGTATTGATTGGCCGTAAAGGCGAAGAGAACAGCGACCTGATACAGGAACTGATCCAGCGTGTACAATCAGTACTGCGCGCCAAGGAAACCAAGTATGTGGTGCTTAACGCGCCAAAAGCAAACCTGGATGCCATTACAGCGTTGTTACCTGGAGTAAAAAGCCCTTCGGTAGTGGCACTTGCAGAGAGCGACTGGGTAGCAGTACACACCGTAATACCAGAGCGTGATTTCTGGGACCGCATAAGCCAGCTTAAACAAGCCGGCGCCCAGGGCATTGTGGTATTACCAATTGAGAAGATAATAATTTAGAGCCCCCTGCCCCCTAAAGGGGGAAACAAAAAGGATGCGGCATGTTTAATACTTTAGGACGTAACACCCCTTCAGGGGGTTTGGGGGAATGAAAACTTACAACTATTCAGACTTAACAAAACAGGATATAGCCCAACTGGTGCAACGCAATGTTGACCCGGCTAACGAGATACGCGCCATTGTTGAAGAGGTGATTAGCAACGTACAACAGCACGGCGACCGCGCCCTGTATGATTACGCTAATCGCTTTGATATGGTAGTGCTCGATAAGCTATACCTCGACAAAGAGGAACTGGAGGAAATAGCCGCCACGGTGCTACCTGAACAAAAGGTGGTGTTGGATATAGCCTATCAAAATATTTATAAATTTCACCAATCGCAATTAAAAACTGAGGACAAGGTGGAAACCACGCCGGGCGTTACCTGCTGGCGCGAATTGAGGCCGATCGAAAAAGTGGGTTTGTATATCCCTGGTGGGTCTGCTGTGTTGCCAAGCACTTTTTTGATGCTGGGCATCCCCGCTAAAATTGCCGGGTGCCATGAAATTATAGTGTGTTCGCCGCCGCAAAAAAATGGTAAGGTGAATGCCTTTGTCGCTCATGTGGCTTTGATGTTAGGAATCGACAGGATTTTCCTGGCCGGCGGTTCACAGGCCATTGCCGCTATGGCTTATGGTACCGAAAGCATTACGAAGGTCGATAAGATTTTTGGACCGGGAAACCAATTTGTTACCAAGGCAAAAACCATTATACAATCAACCACCACAACGGCTATTGACATGCCCGCCGGACCGTCGGAAGTGTTGGTGATAGCGGATGAAACAGCAAATCCGAGATTTATCGCTGCCGACCTTTTGGCCCAGGCTGAGCATGGAATTGACAGCCAGGCGGTTTTGGTTTGCACATCAAATGAGATAGCAGCAGCAGCAGAAGAAGAAGTGGAGAAACAACTGGCGGTTTTGCCACGTGCTGAAATAGCCCGTCATGCTATTGACAACTCTTACATTGTGGTTACCCGCAGCCTTGGCGAAGCCATGAACTTCAGCAATCAATACGCGCCGGAACACCTGATTTTAGCCACCGAAAAATGGCAGGAGATTACGGGTAGCATAATTAACGCGGGTTCCGTGTTTTTAGGCAACCTGACACCTGAAAGCGCAGGCGATTATGCATCTGGCACCAACCATACGCTACCCACAAGTAGCTATGCGAAAGCTTATTCGGGTGTTTCAGTTGATTCCTTTGTTAAGAAGATAACCTTTCAGCATATTACTGCTGATGGTTTGCAAAACATTGGTCCGGCGGTACAAACGCTGGCCGAGTTAGAGGGCTTGCATGCCCATGCGAATGCGGTGGGTGTAAGGTATAACCCCTCCTAAATCCTCCCCACAAGAGAGGACTTTGATTATAAAGATGAATAAATACATTATCTATATTTTGAGCTTGATATTGCTTGCCGCCTGCAAGGGCAAGCAAACAAGTGCGCCGTCGGATAGCTTATTGTCTGATACCGCATTGGCACAATCGAAAATAGATACGGTTAAAACTACTGTTTTCAGAGATACTGTTTTTAAACCTTACACACTGGTTGATGATTTTATAGTTACCGATACCGGTTACTTTGATTTCGGACTGGGAGATGGCACATACGCTGTGGTAAGAAAAGATAATAAGTTGTTAGACACCATTGACCAGCAATACGGAGTACAAAAAATCTCTAAAAATATTTATTTGTATTTAGTGATTGATGGTAAAGATATTCTGACTGAAAAAGAAAATGAATTCGGAGCTGTTGCTAATAACCGTTATAAAAAATCGATCTCTGCTAATATCGGCGATTTTATTATTCTAAAGCAAGGGAATAAGGTCAGCCTCAACAGTAAAGCCGAAGATTTTGGTTGGTTTGCCAATCCTTCAATCATTAATCAAAAAATCTATTACTGGAAGGTATCAGAAGCGGGTACAGACAATCGTGTTTTCGCGGCCATGTTTGACCCGCAGACGCTAAAAACAACAAGCCATTATTTATTTAACGATTTGATCGAAACCGATGATGGAGGTTATTTCGAATCACCCAAATCATCTAATGGGCAAATTATTTTTCAATTTAAAGGAAAGAAATACTATTTCTCTTCCGATTTTACCCTTAAATAACATGTTCGATATAAATAAAATACTTCGTCCTAATATAAAAAAGCTGGTGCCTTACTCCTCCGCGCGAGACGAGTTTAAGGGTGAGGCCAGCGTGTACCTGGACGCTAACGAAAACGCTTTCGGCTCTCCGCTGAATACTGCTTACAACCGATATCCCGATCCGTTGCAATATAAGGTTAAAACGCGCCTGAGCGAGATCAAAGGCGTGCCGCCACGTAACATATTTTTAGGCAACGGCAGCGATGAGGCCATTGATGTGCTGTTTCGCAGCTTTTGTAATCCGGGGGTCGATAATGTAATACTGGTTCCGCCTACCTATGGCATGTACGAGGTATCGGCCAACATTAATGATGTGGAAACCCGCAAGGTGCTGCTCACCGAGGATTATCAGCTTAACCTGGAAGGTATTGCTGAAGCTATCGATGAGCGTACCAAGATGATCTTTATCTGCTCACCCAACAACCCTACAGGTAACTCCATCAACCGTGAGGATGTGGAAACCTTATTGGCTAACTTTAGCGGGTTGGTAATAGTGGATGAGGCGTACATTAATTTCAGTCGCCAGAAAACCTTTATACAGGAACTCACCGAATACGCTAACCTGGTGGTGCTGCAAACGCTATCCAAAGCATGGGGTTTAGCGGGCCTGCGTGTAGGTATGGCCTTTGCCAGCGAGGAGATCATCGAGGTAATGAATAAGGTAAAGCCACCTTACAACATTAACGAAGCGTCGCAGCAATTAGCATTAGAGGCATTAAACAATATTGACACCGTAAATAATTGGATTAAAGAAGCTTTAGCACAACGGGATAAACTTGTACTTCAGTTAAAGAACTTTGATTTCGTGCTGGATATTTATCCGTCCGACGCCAATTTTATCTTGGTTAAAACTAACGGTGCAAGGGATATATATAACCATTTGGTGCAGCAGGGTATTATCATCCGCGATCGCTCAAAGGTGGAGCTTTGCGAGGGTTGCCTGCGCATCACCATCGGTACTCCAACGGAAAATGAAACATTGATCAACGCTTTACAAAACTATAAATGAGCCTTAAAAAAGTACTTTTTATTGATCGCGACGGCACCCTGATCAACGAACCCGCTGATGAACAGATAGACTCGTTTGCTAAGCTGGAGTTTTTTCCGGGTGCGCTGCAATGGCTGCCTAAAATAGCCGGACTGGGTTTTGAGCTGGTGATGGTTACCAATCAGGATGGCCTGGGTACATCATCGCACCCCGAAGCTAACTTTTACCCGGTACATGATTTTATTTTAAAAACATTTAAGAACGAAGGCGTAACCTTCGATGCCATATTTATTGACCGCACCTTTGCGCGAGATAATGCACCAACCCGTAAGCCCGGTACCGCTCTGTTAACTCAATATCTTGATGTTGAAGTTTACGATATGAAAGGTTCATTTGTTATCGGCGACCGTAAAAACGATGTGTTATTGGCTAAAAATCTGGGCGCTAAGGCCATTTGGTTAAACAACGACACAAACCTTGGCGGCGCTGAGTTTGATACCGATAAATGGCCGGAAACTATTAAAGAGAGCATCGCTATCGAAACCACCGACTGGAAAGAAATATACGAGTACCTTAAATTGGGGCAGCGCGTGGTTGAACACCGCCGCACCACTAAGGAAACCGACATCTACATAAAACTCAACCTTGATGGTACGGGCGAAGGCAGGATTTCAACTGGTTTGCATTTTTTTGACCACATGCTTGATCAGATAGCCCGCCATGGCAGCATTGATCTGGAAGTAAATGCTAAAGGCGACCTGCATATTGACGAGCACCACACTATTGAGGATACCGGCATTGCTTTAGGAGAGGTTTTTGCTGAAGCATTAGGCAATAAAAAAGGGATTGAGCGTTATGGTTTTTGCCTACCGATGGATGACTGCCTGGCGCAGGCTGCTATTGATTTTGGCGGCCGTAACTGGATTGTTTGGGATGCCGATTTTAAACGCGAAAAAGTAGGCGATGTTCCTACCGAAATGTTCTACCATTTCTTTAAATCATTTAGTGATGCAGCTAAATGTAACCTGAATATAAAAGCTGAGGGTGTTAACGAGCATCACAAAATTGAAGCTATATTTAAAGCCTTTGCCAAAGCCATTAAAATGGCCGTAAAGCGCGATGTGGATAAGATGGTTTTACCAAGCACTAAGGGAGTATTGTAGGAGCCCCTTAACCCCCTAATGGGAAATTAAAGTGAATAGCATGGATGAAATGAACGCTAACAATACCCAGCCTTCGCCAACAGGTGAAGCTACTCCCCCTTCAGGGGGCGGGGGGATCGGAATTATCAGATATGGAGCCGGCAATATTTTCTCGCTCACTGCCGCTTTAGACAGGCTGGGCATTGCCTACGGAATGATACATAATGAAGCCGATTTTGAACAGTTTGACCGTTACATTATTCCGGGTGTAGGCCATGCCGGCGCTGCTATGCAAAAATTACAAAACACCGGCCTGGTGCCTAAAATACGCTCGCTTACCAAACCAGTGCTGGGTATTTGCGTTGGTATGCAATTACTTACTGAACATTCTGAAGAAGGTGATGCCAGCCTGCTGAACCTTGTGCCGGTTAAAACCATGCGCTTTACTGACAGTGCAGAATGCAAGGTACCACACACCGGCTGGAACCGCGTTTACCCCGAAAAGGAGAATAAACTTTTTGCAAATATTCCGCAAGGTTCGCACTTTTACTTTGTACATTCATATTTTATTGAACACAATGGTGCATATACTTTGTCGTCAACCACTTATAACAACAAATTTTCGGCATCAATTTGGCTTGATAACTTTTACGGAGTGCAGTTTCACCCCGAGAAATCAGGCACATATGGTGAAACCCTCTTAACTAACTTTTCAAAAATTTAAAAAGCATGTATATTATTCCCGCTATAGATATTCTGGACAAAAAAGTGGTACGCCTGCGCGAGGGCGACTATAAACAGGTTACAGAATATGATGTATCATTGGAAGAGATGATCGAGCGTTACCAGTCAAACGGAACAAACTTTATCCACATTATCGATCTTAACGGCGCTAAAAACGATTTCTCTAACCAGGAATACCTCTTCAACGTGATTCGTAAAACGGACATGAAGATACAATATGGCGGTGGCGTGCGAAGCATTGAAAAGGTAAAAGAATTAATTGATGCCGGCGTACATCGTGTTATTGTAGGTACACAAGCTCTGACTAACCCAAACTTTTTGGTTGACCTGAGCAAATCTATCTGCGGTAATTATAAATGTTCTGACCAGGTGGTTATCGCCATCGACGTATTGGATGAAGTGATCAAATACTCCGGATGGATGGAAAGCTCACCCATTAAACTAATGGATTACGTAGATAAGTGCCTGGCACTGGGCTTCTTCCGATTTTTATGTACAGATATTAATAAAGATGGAAAACTGGGCGGTGCAGGCATCGAACTATATGAAAAACTGCTTGACCACTCACCATTCATCAAACTGATCGCTTCAGGCGGCGTTAGCTCTATGCAGGATATCGAAAAGCTGAGCCGTATCAAGGTAGAATCATGCGTGGTAGGTAAAGCCATTTATGAAGGCCATATTTCTATCGAGGATGTTAAGAACTGGAACCTGGAAGCGTTAATATCGATATAGAGCCCCCAGCCCCTAAAGGGAAGCTTTTATCTGTGATATGAAAAAGAAGATGTTTCTTGGTGCGGGTAGTTTAATTTTTAAGAACGCGCATCAACTAAGAAACAATATGACAGATGCCGAAACGCTGCTGTGGGGGCATATTAAA
Source organism: Mucilaginibacter defluvii (assembly GCF_039543225.1). Classification (NCBI taxonomy): domain Bacteria; kingdom Pseudomonadati; phylum Bacteroidota; class Sphingobacteriia; order Sphingobacteriales; family Sphingobacteriaceae; genus Mucilaginibacter; species Mucilaginibacter defluvii. Next base: position 88,151 of record NZ_BAABJI010000002.1, on the reverse strand, counting down.
GGCAATCAGCTTGGGGTTAAATTCAGGCGGCAACATCCATTAGGTATTTACATTGCCGATTTTTATTGTCATCAGCATAAATTAGTTATTGAATTAGATGGCAGCATTCACAATCTGCCCGATGTAGCTCTTAACGATGTCAAACGGCAACTGGATATTGAAGCGGATGGAATGACAGTTCTACGTTTCACAAACGATGAGATATTTAATCAAATACATATAGTATTGAACACGATACAACAAGCTATTGCCTCCCCCTTTAGGGGGCCGGGGGGCCTTAGCAAACGAATTATCCCCTGCCTTGACGTTAAGGACGGGCGTACGGTTAAAGGTGTGAACTTTGTTGACCTGCGCGATGCCGGTGACCCGGTGGAACTGGCCTGGAACTACTCTAACCAGGGTGCTGATGAACTGGTATTCCTCGATATTACCGCTACGGTTGAACGCCGTAAAACCATGGTTGAGCTGGTAAAATCAGTAGCCAGGCAAATCAATATACCCTTTACTATCGGCGGTGGTATCAACGAGATTGCCGATGCCGATGCCTTGCTGAATGCGGGAGCTGATAAGATATCCATCAACTCTGCCGCGGTGCGCAACCCGGCGCTGATAGATGAATTGGCAAGAGCCTTCGGGGTACAGTTTGTGGTGATAGCGGTTGATACCCGCAGCATTGGCGATAAAAACATTGTTCACCTGAATGGCGGGCGCCTACCTACCGAACGCGAAACGCTGGAGTGGATATTAGAGGCTGAAAGCCGCGGTGCTGGCGAAATACTGCTTACCTCAATGGATCATGACGGTACTAAAGCCGGTTTTGATAACGGTTTACTTAAAACCGTTAACGATGCCGTACACATACCTGTAATAGCCTCGGGCGGCGCGGGTTCGGTACAGCACTTTGTGGATGTATTTGAAAAAACCAATGTGGATGCCGCGCTTGCTGCCTCGGTGTTTCATTATGGCGAGATACTGATACCCGACCTGAAAAACACTTTACGACAACATAGCATTGAAGTGCGGATGGTTTAATAGCTTTGCTGACCCATCATTCCCTATCAAAAAACTTATATAAATGAATATCGATTTCGATAAAAGCGACGGCCTGGTGCCGGTTATCATACAGGACGAGCAAACCCTCGAGGTGCTGATGCTCGGCTACATGGACAAAGAGGCTTACGATAAAACCGTTCAGGAAAACGTAGTTACCTTTTTCTCCCGCTCAAAAAACCGTCTCTGGAAAAAGGGTGAAACCAGTGGCAACTACCTGCACGTAAAAAGCATGGATATTGATTGCGACAATGATACTCTGCTGATCAAGGTGAAAGCCGACGGCCCTACCTGTCATACCGGTTCACGCAGTTGTTTTCAAACAGAATACAACCAAAACTTCATCCACGAGTTGGAACGCATTATTGCTGATCGTTACGAAAACCCGCAGGAAGGTTCGTACGTGAACAAGCTGCATAGAAAGGGTTTAAACAAGATCAGTCAAAAAGTTGGTGAAGAAGCTGTTGAAACTGTAATAGCCGCACTTAACGAAACCGAGCACGACTTTATCAACGAGTCATCAGACCTGATGTTCCACCTGCTGGTGCTGCTCCGCGAAAAAGGCATCAGCCTGGAAACAATCGCTAAAAATTTAGAGGAGAGGCATAAATAGACCATGGTCAATTGTCAATGGTCAATAGCGAGAAAAATCTTTTCATACCATGGACTATGGACCATCAACAATTGACTAATTTATGATCGAAGTACAAAAAATAGCGGAACTTACAGGGCACGGGAACCCGATATTTACAGCGGAACTATCGCAAAAGCCCGGTATACTGTTCACCGGCGGCAATGATAAGGGTGTGGTTGAATGGAGCCTGAAGGATAATACTTTTATCAGGGTGATGTTTCCGGTACCCGCCTCTGTTTATGCCATTCATTGTCCGGAAGGTTATCCTTATATGTTTGTAGGCCTGCGTACCGGCGATGTGGCTGTGTTTGATTTTATACAACAAAAAATCATCAAACTGCTTAAGCATCACGTTAAGCCTGTGTTTGATATTAAGGGCATAACCCCGAAAAAAGAATTGTTAGTGGCCAGCGAAGACGGTTCGGTTACCGTTTGGAGCCTCGAAACACTCGAAATACTGCACACCATCCAGGTATCAGCCGATACGGTTCGCTGCATTGCCGTTTCTATACCCAAAAAACATATCGCATTCGGCTGCCGCGACAGCAGCGTAAAAGTGTATGACATGGATGATTACGGCTTTATTACCTCCCTAAACGAGCATACCATGGCTGTATTTTCAGCACAGTATTCGCCTGATGGAAGTTACCTGCTTACCGGCTCGCGCGATGCGCAATTAAAGGTTTGGGATACCAACAGCTCTACGTTGCTGCAAAATATACCGGCACATTTATTTGCTATTAATAACATCGCCTTTCACCCTACGCGTCCGTATTTTGCTACGGCGAGCATGGATAAAAGCATTAAAATTTGGGATGCGCAAAATTTTAAGCTCCGCAAGATCATCAGTCGCGAAAAAGGCCTGCCATCGCATATGCTGTCCGTGAACAAACTGGTATGGGATGGTGATCACTTAATTTCCGTGAGCGATGATAAAGCTGTGCTGGTATGGGATGTTAGCTTTGGCGATTAAAGTAGCGTTTAATAAGGGCTAACTGGTGCGTATACTTCCCCTGCTCTTCTGAATAAATCCCTTTTTCGTCAATCTGCTCAATTTTTACCCTTCCGGATGCATGAATGATGTTACCATCGCCCAATAAGATACCTACGTGAGTAATGCGTCCTTCGGCATTGGCAAAAAAAGCCAGGTCGCCTTCTTTCGCATCTTCGATACGGGTAACTAATTCGCCTTGCAACGCCTGTTGCGAAGCATCGCGGTCTATTTTGATACCATGCAATTTAAACACGGCCTGCGTTAACCCCGAGCAATCAATACCAAAATGTGTACGCCCACCCCACAAATAAGGCGCGTTTAAAAACTGCATAGCGGTTTCAATCAACGTATCTTCCAGTTCCTCATCCACTTCAGGTACGGCATAATAATCGTCGCCAACACGGCATTCATCACCCTCTAAAAACGGCAGCGAGCTGCCAAAGGGCAAATACAGCAAAGCCATTTCGGGCTTTTTAAAGGCCCACGTTACAGCCGAATTGGTAATAGCGGGTGGCGTTTGTTTGATATGATTGTAATCAGCTTCATCTAAATTGGTGAACAACAGCTTACCTATCCAGCCAGTATAATTATCGTACGCGGTTGTAATTTTAACCCAATGCTCCTGCCATTCCAATATTTCAAAGGCCTCTCCAAATAAAACCTGTGTCATGATCTCGCTGCGCTCGGATGCTTCAGCCTTTAGCGGCGCAAGGGCCATATTACAAATACCGTATTCCATATAAATATTTGCATCAAATGTAAACATTCAACAACATATAATATATTTGTAAGTACTTACGTAACTATATACGTAAATACTTACATAAATTAATATGTCAATAATTGATGATTTGCAGGAACTTGCCGTTGGTGCGCGCATGAAGCGCTTGTATGATATTTTTGCCGAGAGCGTTGAGCAGATTTATAAAGATGAAGGCCTTACCTTTGAACCTAAATATTTTACGTTGTACTATCTCATCAGCAGGCGCGAAGAGATTGGTATTACCGAAATTTCTGAGGAATTGGCCCTTACCCATCCCGGTGTAATACATTTAGCTAAAGAGCTGGAGGCGCTGGGCTATATTGAGTCGGTTAAGTTAAAAGCCGACAGCCGCAAACGAAATCTTCGCCTGTCCGAAAAAGGTAAAAAGTCGCTGGTTAAGTTTGAGAATGTCTGGGCGAAAATAATCAGCTTAAATAAATCATTATTCGGCAGCCAAAAACACAACTTATTGCTGGCCCTTATTGAAGTTGAGGAACAATTAGCCGAAAAAAATTACTACCAGCGCTTTAAAGAAATGTTTAGTTACTCGGAGCCTACTGACGTTAAAATACTGGATTACAAGCCTGAGCTTGCCCCTTATTTTAAATCGCTCAACGTGGAGTGGATCAATACCTATTTCACTGTAGAGGCGCACGATCTGGAACAGCTTGATCATCCGGAGCATATATTGAATAACGGAGGCCGTATAATTTTTGCCGAAGTTGATGGCGACATTGCCGGCACCTGCGCCCTGATAAAAACCGGTTACCTGGAGTATGAGATAGCCAAAATGGGCGTAAGTCCAAAATACCAGGGCCGTAAAATCGGCCAGGCATTAATGACCTCTATCGTTGATATCGCCCGTAACCTGGGCGCTAAACGTGTGTGGCTGGGCTCAAACAGCAAACTCGCCCCTGCCCTCGCCATATACCGTAAGTTCGGGTTCAAGGATATCCCGGTTGGCGACTCGCCTTATAAACGGGCTGATGTGAAGATGGAAATGTATTTGTAGTTTTGATAATAGCTTTTATACGAAGGAAACGAGAGCAGGCCTGCCGGAAACCGGGCCAGGGAGTATGGCCAGTGCGGATGAAGGTTTTTTCCGGCTTGATGTTTGGTTACTTTGCATCTAAGGTAGAGAAACTTGCCTCTGAGGCAAAGAGCAGACTGACGATAACTAAAAAAAACACAAACCCTTAATTAAGGCACTGCACTAAATCGCTTTATTACCTGTCCTGAATTTCTTTTGAGCGATCAAAAGAAACAAAACTCGCCGGCTGTTTAATTTTCTATGAAAGGTAGTGCATTTTCAGTGCTACCCGAAAATTAAGAGGCCGGAAGATTAGGTTATGATTGGGCTGTACTTTTATTTTTTTCTATGAATTTCCAACTTTGTCATATCGAGCGGCAGCGAGATATCTGCACACGTTCATAATCAAGCGACAGATTTCTCCTCGTACCTCGAAATGACAAAAAATTCAAACAGAGCTGAGCAAAGTCCTCCCCCTCGGGGTGGATTTAGGAGGGATAAACAAAAAAGGAGCATCAATTGGTGCTCCTTTTCAATATTTCTTAAAAAGATGATTTAATTACTCACCCATGTGCAGCCAATCTTTCTTGGCCAGCAGCTCCTCTTCGGTTTCGCGGATGTCTTCATCGTCAACACAACAATCTACCGGGCAAACGGCAGCACACTGTGGTTCATCGTGAAAACCAACACATTCGGTACACTTATCAGGTACTATATAATATATATCATCAGATAATGCAGCCTGAGCTTCTTCAGCATTCAGGGTATTGCCATCGCCAAAATCGATTAGCCCCTTTAAACCTGTACCATCAGAAAAACGCCAGGCGGCACCTGCATCATAAATAGCGTTATTAGGGCATTCCGGTTCGCAGGCCCCGCAGTTTATGCATTCGTCGGTGATTTTGATCGCCATATTTTATTATTCTATATTCTAAATTAACTTTGCAAGCTGCAAATATAACAAAAAAAGGGTTTCAGGGTTTACACTGATACCACATTTAATATGTCAAATTACAATCCGGATACATATATACAGGCTTTTGCCGCGCTGGGCGAATACCTGCGCCAGCCTGATGAGCAACTGCAAAACATCATCCAAACGGAGAAACAACAGAACGCCTGGTTCACGCCCGAGAACATTCAATCGGCTATTGATTCCATAGCCAACAACCTAACTATATTTAACCTGAATGAATGGTTAGCTGGTTACGACATAAATGCCAACAGACAGCCCAAAAACGTAGGCCTGGTACTGGCGGGCAATATTCCGCTGGTGGGTTTTCACGACGTGTTGTGCGTAATTTTGTCGGGCAATAAGGCGCTCATCAAAGCCTCAACGCAGGATAGCCGCCTGATACGCTTTCTGCTTAATAAACTGGTGGAGATCAACAGTACAATCGTGGGCAGCTTTGCTTTTGTTGACAGGCTACAGGATTTTAACGCGGTGATAGCTACCGGCAGTGATAATACCTCGCGCTATTTTGAGTACTATTTTGGTAAGGTGCCTCACATCATCCGCAAAAACCGTAACAGCATAGCGCTGCTTACCGGTAACGAAACACGCGAAGAACTACATGCACTCGGCCATGATATTTTTGGTTATTATGGGCTGGGCTGCCGCAACGTGTCAAAAGTACTGGTACCTGCTGGTTATGATTTTAGGAACTTTTTTGAGTCGATTGAGAGCTACAGCGAGGTTAACAATCACCATAAGTATCACAACAATTACGATTACAATAAATCAATATACCTGGTAAACCGCGACAAGCATTACGATAACGGCTTTTTGCTGGTAAAGCAGGATGAAAGGTTGGCCTCGCCCCTGGCGGTTCTGTTCTATGAGGAATATGATAGCCTGGAAGCCGCTCAACAACAAATCATCAGCAATACTGATAAAATTCAATGCGTGGTAAGCGAAGCAGGCTTGCAGGTAAATAACCAGGTGGTGAAATTTGGGCAAAGCCAGCAACCCGGCCTTGCTGATTATGCCGATGGAATTGATACCATGAAATTTTTGGCTGATCTTTAAAATAACGATAACTTTGGAGGAGGCCACAGTCGATAGACCATAGTCAATGGTAAAGGCCTTTTTTGATAATTTAAATAAAATATGGACTATCGACTATAGACCATCGACTAAATGTATATTATAAAAGTAAAGGGCGTTGCCAAAATACCGGATTATGTGCAACTGCGTGACGACAAGTTTACGCTGCTTGCCTATTTCAGGGTTGACAGGCCCGATAAATCGCTTGACAAAGTGGGGCTCGGTGATAAATCCGAGCAGATTATGAACATTATTAAAGACCTGCCTTTCGGGCAGATTTTAAAATTAGAGCTGTAAAACTACCATGATTGGAAATTCTATTATAAAACTTACCGGCGTTGATATATTTCAGCAAAAACACCTGGTGCTGTCAAACGTAAACCTGCATATTGATAAAAATGATTTTGTTTGGCTGATCGGCCAAACCGGATCGGGCAAGAGCAGCTTGTTGAAAATATTATACGGCGATTTGAGCATTGCCAGTGGCAGCGGTTACGCCTGCGGATATGACCTGGGCAAACTGGCCGATCGTGATGTGCCCTTTCTGCGCCGCAAACTCGGGATAGTTTTTCAGGATTTTCAGTTACTTACAGATCGTACTATCGAACAAAACCTGCACTTTGTACTTAACGCCACCGGTTGGACAGATAAGAAACTGGTAACAGACCGCACGCTCGATGTGCTGGAAAAAGTTGGCCTGCGCTCAAAACTTAAAAAAATGCCGCACGAACTATCGGGCGGCGAGCAGCAGCGTGTAGTTATTGCCCGTGCCTTGCTTAACGATCCGGAGATTATCCTGGCCGATGAGCCTACCGGTAACCTCGACCCTGATACATCCGAAGAAATTGTAATGCTGCTTAAACAAATAAGCCAGCAGATGGGTACTGCTGTTGTTGTAGCCACGCACGATTACCATATTATCCGCACTTTTCCATCGCGTATCATCAAATGCGAAAATGGTAAAGTATTAGAGGATGTGCAGATAGCGTGAGTTTAATTTAGGTAGCAGTGGCAGTCTGCATTTTTTAAGGCAGTTGCATTGGCGTTGGCAGTCAAAAAAGTAAAAGCCACAACAACTGCTACTGCCACTATTTTATAACTGCTACCGCAACTGACACCCCTGTCAAACACTGTCATCACTTCTTAAAAAATCGCGGCGCTACTGTCAGCTTGGCTGTTTTTAGGCTATGGCAAGGCATTTGTTTGGCTCTATTTAGCTATGAAATTTACTGATATGTTGAAGAAAAAAAAGAAAGAACATACCAATATGCAAGAGAATAACGACGAGCTGAACGAACAAACAGCTGCCGAACAAGATACCATTCAGCAAACAGCCGAAGAAACTACACAGGAGCCTACTGCTGAGCAAAAACTAAAAGAGGAACTGGCACAGGCTAACGACAAATATTTACGCCTTTATGCCGAGTTTGACAACTTTAGAAGACGCACTACCAAAGAACGTGTTGAATTGTTGCAAACCGCAGGTAAAGAGATCATTGTATCATTATTACCAGTATTGGACGACTTTGAGCGCGCCTTTAAATCAATGGACCAAGCGACTGACGTAGTTGCGGTTAAGGCTGGTGTTGAGCTTATACATAGCAAACTGAATAACATCCTGGCACAAAAAGGTTTAAAACCGATGGAAGCCGTTGGGGAGCCTTTTGATGCTGACCTGCACGAGGCCATCACCAATGTACCCGCGCCAACGGAGGAGCTGAAGGGTAAAGTGATAGACCAAATGGAAAAAGGCTACTACCTTGGCGATAAGGTGGTGCGCTTTGCAAAAGTTATTGTAGGGAATTAATTATTGAGTTATTGAATTACCGATTTATTGAGATTTGAGAACGTCAATAATTCTGTAATTCAATAATTGAACATAAAGAGAGATGTCAAAAAGAGATTATTACGACGTACTTGGGGTTTCGCGTAATGCCGATGCCGATGAGATAAAGAAGGCCTACCGCAAGATGGCCATCAAGTATCACCCTGACAAAAACCAGGGCGATAAGGAGGCAGAGGAAAAATTTAAGGAAGCGGCCGAAGCGTACGAGGTATTAAGCAACCCCGAAAAGCGCCAGCGCTACAACCAGTTCGGCCATGCGGCCAATGCGCAATCAGCAGCCGGTGGTGGCGGCTACGGTGGTGGCGGCATGAATATGGAAGACATATTCAGCCAGTTTGGCGATATATTTGGCGGCGGTAGTCCGTTTGAGGGTTTCTTTGGCGGCGGTGGCCGTCAAGGTGGCGGCGGCAGGCGTGTAGCCCGCGGCAGCAACCTGCGCATTAAGGTAAAGCTTACCCTTGAAGAGATTGCCAACGGTGCCGAAAAGAAAATCAAAGTAAACAAACAGGTAGTTTGTAAAACCTGTGACGGTAGCGGCGCTAAGGATAAATCATCCTTTCAAACCTGTAAAACCTGTGGCGGCAGCGGCGCGGTACGCAGGGTAACCAACACCATTTTAGGCCAGATGCAAACCACCAGCACCTGCCCTACCTGTAATGGCGAAGGCTCAATTATCACCTCAAAATGTAATGTTTGCCACGGCGACGGCGTTGTGCGCGGTGAGGAAACAATCACTATTAACGTACCTGCCGGTGTTAGCGAAGGTATGCAATTGAGTATGAGCGGTAAAGGTAACGCAGCGCCACGCGGCGGCGTACCAGGTGATCTGATCATCCTTATTGAGGAAGTACCTCACGAAACGCTTAAACGCGATGGCAACAATATAATTTACGATCTGCACATCAGTTTTATTGATGCGGCCTTAGGCACCAGTGTTGAGGTGCCAACCATTGACGGTAAAGCGAAGATCAAAATTGATGCAGGCACACAGGGCGGTAAAATACTTCGCCTTAAAGGCAAGGGTGTGCCGGAGGTAAATTCCTATCATCGTGGCGACCAACTGGTACACATCAACATCTGGACTCCAAAAGCACTAAGTCGCGAAGAACGCGACTTACTTGAAAAGCTGCAAAGCTCGCCCAACTTTAAACCCAACCCCGGCAAAAACGAGAAAAGCTTTTTTGAACGGATGAAGGAATATTTTGAGTAAAAAAGTAAACACAAAGTAATATACAGCCCGGTTATTCCGGGCTGTTTTGTTTATGTACTATATTTACCGGCAAATCCGTTCGCATGAAGATCAACTTAAAATCTGCCCAACTGGCTTTTTTACTGAATATAATATATATAGTTAGCCGGGGTATTTCGGCATCGGTAAAAATTATCCCCTTAATTATACCACAGGGCTTGCAGTACTTTTTAATATTTTTGGCAGAGTTGAGCTTTGTGGCGGTTATCATATTTTTGATTGGCGCGCTAAGGCACTGGCAGGCAAAATCGACTGCTTTATGGCTAACCATCTACCTGGTGCTAGGCATCGTTAGCTTTTTTATACCGATTGCCTACCATACCGGCTTGCTCACCTTAACGGCGTCTACCAGCTTTATACCCGCCATACCGGTGTTTGCAACTTTCGCGGCGATAGTTGTGATGATGATGACCTCTTTCCGCATTACTCCTACAGCTTTGGGTACAGCTTTCAGAGCCTTTTTTATTGTGGTAATACTGTCGGCCTTGATAAGTCATTATCTACCCACTTTAATGCCTGCTGTACAAACACCAACCATGAATAAGCTGTTTGTTGCCGCGGTTGAATTGGTTAGTTTGCTGCCCGGCTTCGCTATCTTCTTCATCCTGCAAAAAATTTGGCTGCTGCTTAACGAAGGCGTAGTTATTAACAAAAATGTTTAGGCAAACCATTCATCGGCTTTAAGGTTGTATGGCTACTATGAATAAACGAGTCGCGGTGATGGACCTTGGTACCAATACTTTTCATTTGCTTATTACCCAGGGGGGCATTAACGATTATACCGTTTTAGAGCACGAGCACATCGCGGTCAGGATTGGAGAGGGCGGCATTAATAAAGGCACCATACAGCCCGAAGCCTTTGCAAGGGGCTTGGCTACCATGCAGCAGTTCAGCCGATTGATTGACAAGCATCATGTTGACCGTGTGCGTGCCATCGCTACTTCAGCGTTGCGCAATGCGGGCAACGGACAGGATTTTATCAGCCAGGTAAAAGAACTTACCGGGATACAGATCGAGATCATTAATGGCGATACCGAGGCGGGTTTAATCTATGAGGGTATTAAGGCATCCGGCTGCCTATCTGCCAATAATACGCTGATTATGGATATTGGCGGCGGAAGCGTAGAGTTTATTTTGGGTAATAACGAAGGCATCATCTGGAAACAAAGTTTTGAGATAGGTGCCGCCCGGCTGATGGACAAATTTCACAAAACCGACCCGATACCGCAAGCATCCATTGTCGAATTAAATGCTTATCTGGAGGAAAAACTGCAACCCTTGTTTGATGCCGTCGATCAACATAAAGTTGATACGCTGATAGGCTCATCGGGGGCATTTGAAACTTTTACGGAGCTGATAGAAAAACCAAAGAAAAAGGATTTCAGGTTAAAAGATATCCGCAATTATTCATTCAGCACAGGTGAATTGATCAGCGTTACTGACGCGGTGATAGCATCATCTCACCGGGACAGGGCATCAAACCAAGCCATTATCCCTGTCAGGGTTGACATGATCGTAGTGGCATCGCTTATTACCCGCTTTGTAATGCAAAAGTTAAACATTAACAATGTAGCCATGTCAACCTACTCACTTAAAGAAGGAGTTTTGGCGACGGAATTGGCTGTTTAATGATTAATATGCAACCCGCCCTGCAACTCCAGCAAACCAAAACAACTGGACACTCCTATTATCAATACCAAAAGTCCGGCGAGTACCCACTCCCATTTACGCGCGAAGGGTGCAACAAGCACACACACAGCAGCATGTATAACCACCATAAATATTTGAACTATCAGCCCTTCTTCACCGGCTAAACCACACAAAAGCGTATAGCCAAACATCACCATTAAATTGATACCGGTGATGCCCATGTAAACCGGGCGTTTATTTGGTTGGGGCGTTGGCTCTGTCATTATACAGGTATTTCGTTACGTAATTGGTTCAGGTATTCTATCTTGTCATCGCGGTAAAAAAGGTTCATGGTTTCAAAGGGGATGATCTTCATGTCCTTATTAACGATATGCACACACGATTTTTTGATGGCGCGTACATCAAAGTTCCGCGCGTCAATAAAATTCATGATAATAACCCTGAACAGGTTATCATACCCCAGGTTTGGCGCATCAATTTCGGGCAGGCAGCACATGATGGATTTTAGATGCTCCTTTGCCTTATCAACCGAATTACCGGTGCTAAACATATTGAGCAAGTGCAGTTTCAATTGCTCGTCCTGCTCATAAACAATGGTATTTTTTGAGTTATCTAACAGATCATCCGGGTTGATCATCCGCGTTAGCGGGAATACCTGATTGCCCAGTTTCAGCGCATAACCCATTACCAGCGCATCCGGGTTGCAGGGTACCGGTATCAGATCGTTATGATTAAAGATGCTGGTTTGCTCCAATATGGCGCTGCGCACCTCGGTCATGGTATAACGCTCGGTAGCTTCATCATAATTTTCGAGCCTGCCCGCCTGCTGGGTTGGCTGAAAGGTTACGCCACGCACACAACGCTGCTTTAACGCGTATTCAATTATCTTGCCTATTTCGTGCGTGTTTACCCCCTTTTGCAGGGTTACCACCAGCGTGGTCGATAGGTTATACTTATTCAGATGCTCAATAGCTTTTTCCCTCACCCAACGTAAGTCCTCTCCGCGCAGCTTTTCAAGTGCCTGCTGCTCAAACGAGTCGAATTGCAGATATATCTCGAAATCGGGCATGTAGGTGGCTAATCGTTCTACAAAGGCTTCATCCTTGGCTATGCGGATGCCGTTTGTATTCAGCATCAGGTGTTTTATAGGCTTGGTTTTGGCAATATCCAGTATCTCAAAAAACTGGGGGTGTACAGTAGGTTCACCGCCGCTCAGTTGTATAACGTCAGGCTGCCCCTCGTTACGTACCACCACATCCAGCATCTGCTCAATCTCCTCCAGGGTACGGTGCCGCCCGTAGTGCGGCGATGACATGGCATAGCAGGTCGGGCAGGTAAGGTTACATCGGTCGGTTACTTCTATAACCGTAAGGCATGAGTGCTGCTCGTGGTCGGCACACAGGCCGCAGTCATACGGGCAGCCGTAGTGCGTAGCAGTATTGAACCGCAAAGGCATCTCGCTGCGCTTGGCATAGTTGCGGCAGTTTTTATAGTATTCAATGTCTGTGGCTATCAAAACTTTTTCGCGGCCATGCCTGGGGCATACCTTTAGCATGTATACCTTTTCATCCTCAAAAACTATTTTGGCATCAACGCGACGCAGGCAGGTTGAGCAAATGCTGAGGGTAAAATCATAATAAATGTACGGACGTTCAGGCATGTGCAATCAGTTTTGAAGGTTTGACGAATACCCTGTAATAATACAATAATCCACCTAAACAAACCAATTGTATTACCGAAAGGCCGAAACTAAAGAAATAAGCGGGTTTTATAAACTCGATGAAAAACCGGAACAACAGGTAGCTCGCCATGAATAATTTGAACTTAGCCCCATCAGCAAAGGTGTATTTTGTACTTAGGGACAGTAAAGCCATCCACAGCATCAGCCAGAAAAAGATCTCATATAAATTGGTGGGATGCCGGTGTATCCCATCGCCAAAGTTAATGGCCCAGGGTAAGGTGGATGCAATGCCATAAGTGCCATCTTCCAACCCGGCGAAAAAACAGCCGGTGCGGCCGATGATCATGGCGACGATCAAGGGGTAAACCATCAGATCGCCGGAAGAAGCATTTACCCCGATGGCTTTTTTAACCAGCTCAACCCCTATCAACCCGCCGAGCAAACCACCTACTATGGTTTTATTGGCCATGATGTTATAAAGGCTTAAATGCTTTAAATATTCAGGATTTTCAAGAATGCCGACCAAATGTGAGCCTAAAAAAGCCCCGGCAGCGGCGCCAACAAAAATAACCAGGCGGTTATAATCAGTTATTTTATCAGTTACATGCTTGCGCAGATAACTGTAATACCGGTAGCCGATGAAATAAGATAGTGTTTCGCAGATGAAGTGTATGGGTAGCGAAAGTTTGCCGATATGTAAGTCTACAGGAAAATGCAAAGCCGGTTTTTACGGCAAAATACAAATTTCCGGCAGGTTTAAACCAATCGTAATAATTGCTGGTAAACCTTTTCGGTAGGCAGGCCAACCACGTTGGTGTATGAGCCATTGATGCGCTCGATGCCGATCAGGCCAATACGCTCCTGAATACCGTATGATCCGGCTTTGTCCAGTGGCTGATAGTCGTCTACATAACTTTGTATCTCGTCATCAGTCAGCTTGCGGAAGAAAACCTCGCTTACATCAAAAAATTTGTTGTACTCTCCTTTGTAAAACAGGCACACACCCGTAACCACGCGGTGTACCCTGCCCGATAGTTTTTTAAGCATCTCCACTGCCTGCTCGGCCGATTCAGGTTTACCTATTATCTCACCGTCAAGTGTTACAATAGTATCTGCGGTGAGTACTACCTCGTCGGTAACATCTTCGTCAAAGGCTTCGGCTTTTTGGGTAGCGATGTATACGGCAACTTCCTCAGGTGTTAGCCCTTCAGGAAAACTCTCGTCCACTTCTTTCAACACCACACGAAAATCAACATCCATCAGTTGCAACAACTGTTGTCTGCGAGGTGATTTGGAAGCCAATATTACGGGAGGAAATTTGCTCATACTTTTAGTTGATGGACGATGGACCATAGTCCATGGTGATTTGTTGGCCTATAATCAACAGACCATAGTCGATGGTATTTTAATTTATCTAAATAAACGTCCCGCGTTTCTCTTACTATGATCTATCGACCATGAACCATGGACTAAATTACCAGCTATACGCTTCGGCGTTCATCCATTTGCCTTGTACTTTGAGTACTTTTTCTATCACGTCGCGGGCGCATCCTTTGCCGCCTGGTATAGGCGAAACATAATCGCACACGGCCTTAATCTCTTCAACAGCATCAGCTGGGCAAACACGCAACCCGGCCAATTGTATCACCGTCAAATCCGGAATATCATCGCCTACATAAATTACGTTGGTCGCTTTTATGCGTTTCTCTTCCAGGTATAGCTTAAAGCGCTCATCCTTGTTACGGGCACCGATGTAAACGTCAGTTATACCCAAACTATTTAGACGGTGGATAATACTTTTTGAACGACTACCGGATATAGCGCATACATTATAACCCAGCTTAACCGCTAATTGTAGGGCATAACCATCCTTAATATTAAAGGCACGGGTTTGCTCACCGTTATCGGCAACAAATACGGAGCCGTCGGTCAGTACACCGTCAACATCAAAAATAAAGGTGGTAATATCTTTAAGCCTGGTTAAAAAACTCTCCATGCCGTGTGCTTATTGGTTATCGCGCCATTCGTACACCCAGGCCGACTGAATCTGCTCCAGGTGGCCTTCGTTAGCTTCTTCGCGGGTACCGGCAAAGTTTGGCAGGGTTAATACCCACTCCAGCAAATCGGTAAAACGTATTCGGTAAATTTTCGCCTCGGTGAAATCATCGCCAAACTTTTCGTAAAGTCCCATGGCTATGTCTTCATATTCGTTCCAGTTAATAGGCAAAGCAAATTTATCTTGTGTCATATCGGTATAGTGGGTACTATTAGTGTCCTAAAAATTGTGATTGATCGGGCAGGGTAACTTCAATATCGCCATCAATAATAACGCATTGGCAGCCCAGGCGTGAGTTGATGCGTGGGTTTACCGCGCGGTCAATAAAATCCTCTTCCTTGTCTGATATTTCCTGCACGTTATCCATGCCTTTGTTTACGTATATGTGGCAGGTACTGCACCCGCAAACGCCGCCGCAGTTATGCTGAAGCTCAATCCCGTTCTCCAAACAAACATCCAGTACCGATTCGCCTTCGGCTATCGGGAGTTCGATGGTCTGATGGTCCTTCTCCTCAAAGTTTATCTTTACTTTAAAAACATTCATTTGGGCAAAAGTAACAAAATTAGCGGTGTAGTTATTCTGATTTATCCATTTTGATAATGGCCTGACTTAGCATGCGGTAAACGGCCTGTAAGTCAGCATTATTATCTAACAGCTCCAAATGCGCCTGCATGGTTTTTTGATCGCCGCGTACCGCCGGGCCGGTTTGTACTTTTGCAGGCGATGTATGCTGCACCTTTTCCGCCGTTTCATCAATTAACGGCCTGATGATATCAAAATCCAATTGATTTTGGTTGAGCAACTGTTCGGCAACGTGGTATAGATAGTTAGGGAAATTACAAGCGAACACGGCTGCCAGATGCAATATTTTGCGCTGACCCGTACTTACTTTGTAGACCTTGTTGCTAATGGTTTGGGCAAGCTGTTGCAGTTGTTTGGTTATATCATCATCCGCCCCCTCGATGCATAGCGGCACGTTCAAAAAATTGAGTTCGCGGATCTTGCTGAAGGTTTGCAGTGGGTAAAACACGCCGCAGTTATTGGTAAATATTTCCAGTGCCGAAATACTGGTAGCACCCGAGGTATGCACCATGAGCTTATTATACGGAGCCAGTTGCTTGGCCACATCCATAATGGCATCATCCTTTACAGCGATTATAAACAGATCTGTTTCGGTGTTGATGGCGGCCATATCATCAATAGCCTCCGCCCCTACATGGTAAGCCAATAGGGCGGCGTTCTGCATGGTTGGGCTATAAACCTGCACAATACGGTGGCCCGCGTTTTTAAAAGCCGCGGCCATGTGTGTAGCCACATTGCCCGACCCGGTAATGGTAATACGCATGCTACAAAGCTAAGGGTTTGGTTTTGCAGGATGATATTTTAATTGGATATTTAGAGAATGAAGAACCTGCTTATCATAATAATCGCGCTACTACCCGCCTACTTTGCCGCAGGGCAAACTAAGGCTAAAAAGAAACATAAAGGTTATAAATACCCTGCCATCGGGCGTTCATTACCCGACAATAAACGATACTATGATGATTGTAAGTTTATAAATAAATATACCGTAGCGCAAAGGCGTAAGTTTTATCCGTACTCAAAAGCGACAAAAATACTAGCTGTTTCATACGAAATGCCCATCAACTTGCCTGTCACAATAGATAGCGCTGACGTTGATACCAGCATAAGGTATGAAGATACACGTACAGGGCTATTTGTTAAAAACGGCAAATTGGACCATACCGCACTTAGAGAGGAAAAAGTATTAACTCAATCTCAAATCGACTCCCTAACTTCTATATTTTATAACTACCGCACGAGAGTAATACACAATTATGCTTTCTTAGGCCATTCGTGTTTCAATCCGAGAAATGCCTTAGTTTTTTTTGATAAGAATGGCAAAGTGTTCGATTATCTTCAAATATGTTTTGAATGTTTGCAAGACAGATCTCAGTCTGAAAAATTTGGCACCGGCGCTTATTGCAACCAAAAGTATGAAATGCTACGAAGGTATTTTGCTGAGTTAGGATTTAAAACCGGCACTCAAATAAGGAAAAGTGAATAAGCTATGAAGAACCTGCTTACCGCCACACTGATATTTATTGCTCTTTCTGTTGCCTGCCAGGCACAATCGAAGAGAACGTCTAAGCAAACAAAAAAGCGTAACCTTACAACTTTAGAACAATTAAATAATTGGAGGCCGGAGCATGACGATTGCCTGCTACGTAACCGTTATACCCTAACTAAGCGACTAGGCATGTATCCTTTTGATAAAGCGGCGAAGGTATTGGCTATATCCTACCACTACTATAATAATGTGGATGCAGACATCAATTACGACACGCCGGATAGTGTTTCGCATAAACCTAAAACAAAAAAAGAAACAACAGGGAATGGCATAAGAATAGTTAATGGCGTTTTAGATACAACTCACCTTGTTGAGATCAAAAAGCTAACTTCTAAACAAATTGATAAGCTGACGGATCTTTTGTACAATACCGGCTATAAAGTAGAAGGCCTTAATGAGTTTTCTGAAGGCGGCTGTTTTTCGCCCAGAAACGCCTTTGTATTTATCAACAAACAAGGCAAGATATATGATTGCCTGGAAATATGCTTTGAGTGCAACAACTATGCTTCTCAATCAGACAAGATCAGTATTGGTGATATATGTACACAAAAATACGAGCTGTTAAAAAAGTACTTCATCAGCCTTGGAATAAAAACAGGAACTATCGCTAAATAACTTCTATCCGTTCAGCCCATTGCAATTCATCCGGCAATGTCAAACTGCTGAATTCAATGTGTATCACCCGGCGGTTGTTGTTATTTGTTGTACGGTTGGAGGCATGGAGTAACAGCGGCTTCATGATCATTACGCCTCCCGCGGGTACTTCGCAAATATATTCGCGGTCGTTCTCCCAATCAATATTTTCTGGGCGACAAATGCCTTTAATGTGCGAGGCGGCGATCACTTTAAGCGCGCCATTATCCGCATCTGTATCATCAAGATGAATGCGTACAGTGAAGATATTTTCGAGTACCTCAATTGGAGGCTGCACAGCATATTGGCCCTGCTTAACGGTCCAGTTAGTATAACCATCCGTCGGCTGCTTTTCTTTAACCGCGATGGTCAGATCCTGATGATAGGCTACGAACCAGTTGGAATTGCCGGGCTTATCAAAATAAATACTTTTAACAACGAAATAATCGCTGCCGAAAAGTTTCCGAACTATGGCTTTTAGCTTATCGTTCACCACCAATGGCAATACGTCAGGCACCTCGCTAAAAAAGCGACGTATAGCGAACAGGTCAGCCGTTTTACGAAAGTTTACTCCCGAATTATCAGCATTAGCAATACATCGCTCAATAGCTTTTACTTCATCGGTTGTAAAAACCAAAGGCAGCATGGTAAAACCATCCTGCCTTAAATTATACTTGTGCTCGTCGGCGTCAAAAAACATTTAGGTTGTTTTAAGCTCCTTATTTCTGCGGAAGATAGACATCAGGAAACCGATAACCATTATGACCACACCAGCCCATAAAAAGTTAATGTACGGGAATTGTATCGCCTTCAGCACAATGAATTTCTTTTTGCTTTCAGGTTGCTGATATACGGTTATCTCAAACTTCTGTTTCTCCGGCAATATTTTGGTAACGCGGAGTTTCAGGCCTGCATCCTCCAACTTTTTCGGGAAATCGAATGCGCTGCCGTTTTTGATCAGGTAAATAGGTTCCGCATTGATGGTGCGCCCGTGGGTAAGTACTTCCAGTTGCGCGCCTATGGCAACATCCTTATCCGTAATCGGGATGTTTTGCAACTTAGCATCCTTGTTTACCCCTTTAAACACGATAACGCCGTCGCGGTAGCGGATGGTATCGCCAATGCTTACCTCGTGCGCCATTGGTGCATCGTAATTTTTATCCTCATCCTGCTGCTCCTCATGTCCGGCTTTTTCTTCTTCCGGCTTGCTTTGCAACACGTTGGTCATCGTAACGTGGGTGTACAGGTCATACGTCAGGTAGTGTTTAGTGTCTGGAGACGACGACATACCATCCTGCGACTGTATTACGTTAGGGCGAAGCACAAATTTCTCTACCAGCTTACCGTCTTTATCCTTACGCTCATACAATATATTGAACAGGTGCTGCGCGCCTTCAATGGTATCGCCCAAAAACGTTACCGAGTAGCCATTCATCTCAATAGGCTCGTTGCGGTAAAGTAATACATTTTCTCGCGGGTTTTCCTCTTTGGCAAACTCGGCGCTGTATTGTTCGCCGGTATTGTTTTCAGATACCACCTTACTGGTTCCGGCTGCTATTACCGCCCCTACCAGCATCAACCCGAAACCAATATGCGCCACTGCCGAACCGGCCAGCTTAAATTTACCTTTCGCAGCTTCTGCTAATATTTTACCATTAGCCATAATGCTGTATAGCGATGTAAATATTACTACCAGATAAAGATATTCCAGCTTACTTAAACCGGCAACAAAATACAACAGAACAGTAAGCAACGCGGCAAAACCGAGGTATATAAAATTGGCTACCACAAACGTGTTTGAAGCAGTTTTTTTGTACTTTAAAAACTGCGTTAGTCCTGTAAAAAACATAATTACCACGGCAAACGCTGCCTGTATAATGTTATAATGTTTTACTACGTTGGTAGGCGGGGCAAGTTCAGTACCAAACATTTTATTCCATACCGGGAACGATGTAACAACGATCAGGTGAAAGCAAGCCAGCGCCAAGAATACCGCACCCACAAACATCCAGAACTCGCGAGAATAGGTATCTTCATCTTTTTTCGTGATCGGCAGTTCCTTCCAGCGCACCACCAAAAAGTAAACCGACAGCACCAGGAATATAATGATGGCCAGCACCAGGTGCCAGAACATACCCAGATCAGTAAATGAGTGTACTGATGATTCGCCCAGTATGCCACTACGCGCCAGGAATGATGAATACCATACCAGCACAAAGCTTATCAGCACTAAAAACGTAGCGGTAAAGTAGGAATGACCGGTATTTTTAAACACGATCATAACGTGCAGGGCAGCTACCAGGGTTAACCATGGGAATACCGAGGCGTTTTCCACCGGGTCCCATGCCCAAAAGCCACCAAAGTTCAATGATTCATACGCCCAAAAAGCACCCATGATGATCCCTGTACCTAATATCATGGCTGAAAATAAGCCATAAGATAAGGCTGGTTTCACCCAATCTTTATATCGCTTTTGCCATAAACCGGCAATAGCATAAGCAAACGGTACTACTACCGATGCAAAGCCTAAAAACAGCGTTGGCGGGTGTATTACCATCCAGTAGTTTTGCAGCGTAGGGTTCATGCCGCGGCCATCTTTTATAAACGACAGATAATCCGGGTTCTGGAATATCGGCCCCTCCATCGCATTACGCAGTAGCAAAAATGGTGAGCTGCCAATACGTGCGCCAAACAGATCAATACCCAGCACCATGGTACCCAGTATGGCTTGCGAAAGGGCAATCACCGTCATCACCGGCTTTTCCCATGAACCAGCCTTACGTATCAGGATGTTGCCCAATACCGCCTGCCAGAACATCCATAACAAAAAGCCGCCCTCCTGCCCGTTCCAAAAACCTGATATTAAATAGTATACCGGCAGCGAGCGTGAGGTGTACGACCATGCGTAGTGATACTCAAAGT
The DNA here is from genome assembly GCF_039543225.1 of Mucilaginibacter defluvii. Classification (NCBI taxonomy): domain Bacteria; kingdom Pseudomonadati; phylum Bacteroidota; class Sphingobacteriia; order Sphingobacteriales; family Sphingobacteriaceae; genus Mucilaginibacter; species Mucilaginibacter defluvii. The sequence goes on along the minus strand of NZ_BAABJI010000002.1, from coordinate 67,464 downwards.
AATGGTTATACAATATCATGAAAAGGCATACACCCATGCCCACAATAGCCAGCGAGTTAAGCCAAAAGCCCACACGCGCCAGTTTGTACCATGATGTATCCTTGTTCAAGCCCTCTTCTCGGGCTGCAAAAAAGTAACTGATGAAAGATATAAGCGCACCGCCGAATGCCAGCGCAACAAATAAACGTCCTAAATCGCCAACAAATAAATGTTCATTCTTAAAAGCAATATCCATTAAACTATAGCGTCAAAAAAAATTAGAGGGTAGCGGTTTTTGGTGTAGCCTCGGCCACATTCAGTTTATTGTCGTTATACTTCGACGGGCATTTCATCAAAATTTTTGAGGCATGAAACTCGTTACCCTGCATTTTGCCGGTAAGTACCAACTGCTCCGAACGCTCAAAATCCTGCGGTTTGGTTCCGGTGAAGATCACCTTACATTCCTTACCGTCCTTATCCTTCATAAAAAACGAAAAATAGTTGGCATCCTTGGTGGCATCGTAATACAGCTCCTTGCCTTTATTAAGCTGGCCCACCACATGCAGTTCGGCCTTGGTTTCGGTAGCCTCAGTAAAGGTACCGTATGTACTTGAATTTGAATAAGTACTGATAACCACTGCAATGGCAATGGCTATAATGATTATTCCGAAAATTGAACTTTTTTTCATTTGCGGTTTACACTTTGTAATTCGAGGTTACAAAAATACGAAACGGGCGGCTAATAAAGTTTATTGTAGGGGATATATGCTATTTAGAATCATTATTAATAAAACCAACTATAATACAATGTGTAAAAAGCATGACTACCGCTGCTTTCAGCTTTCGGCCTAAAACCCTAATTTCGCCCTGGTAAAAAAGAGAGGGTTAGCATTGGATTATTTAGCGGGATTAAACAGGGAACAACGTGCGGCGGTTGAGCAAACCGAGGGGCCGGTAATGATTATAGCGGGTGCCGGCTCAGGCAAAACCCGTGTAATTACTTTCAGGGTGGCACACCTTATCAATAAGGGCGTTGATGCCTTTAATATATTGGTGTTAACCTTTACCAATAAGGCTGCCAAGGAGATGCGCGAGCGTATCAACAACCTGGTTGGCCCTGATGCCAAAAACATCTGGATGGGTACCTTCCACTCGGTGTTCGCTAAAATTTTACGGGTTGAGGCCGACAAAATCGGCTATCCTAACAACTTTACCATTTACGATACCGACGACAGTAAGAGCGTTTTGCGTGCCATCCTGAAAGAGATGAACCTTGACGATAAGCTGTATAATGCAAATTTTGTATACAACCGCATATCAGCAGCCAAAAACAACCTGGTATCGTGGATGGATTACCAGCAGAACGCGCAGATACAGGCTGATGATTTTAGCAGTGGCCGCGGTCATTTGGGCAAAGTGTATGAAAATTATGCTAAAAGATGCTTCCGTGCAGGGGCGATGGATTTTGATGATCTTTTGTTTAAAACCAATGAACTGCTGCGCGATCATGCTGACGTGCTGAACAAGTATCAGCATAAATTTAAATACCTGATGGTGGATGAGTATCAGGATACCAACTTTTCGCAGTACCTGATCGTGAAAAAACTGGCCGCTGTTAACGAGAACCTGTGTGTTGTAGGTGATGATGCGCAAAGTATCTACGCCTTTCGGGGTGCAAATATCCAGAACATCCTCAACTTTGAAAAGGATTATCCGGATCTGAAAGTATTTAAGCTGGAGCAAAACTACCGCTCTACACAAAATATAGTAAACGTTGCCAATAGCATTATCGCCAACAATAAAGAGCAATTAAAGAAAAACGTATTCTCTGAAAAAGAAACCGGCGATAAGATAAAGGTGATACGCGCTTTCAGCGATAACGAGGAAGGCAAAATCATTGCTGAAGAAATTATGCAGCGCCGCACCACCAATGGGCTTAAATGGAATGATTTTGCTATACTTTACCGCACCAACGCGCAATCGCGCTCGATGGAGGAAGGTTTGCGCAAACTGAATATACCTTACAAGATATATGGCGGCCTGTCGTTCTATCAGCGTAAAGAGATAAAGGACCTGATCGCTTATTTCAGGCTAACCTTTAACCCAAACGATGAGGAAGCGCTAAAACGCGTGATTAACTACCCTAAACGTGGCATTGGTGATACCACCGTGGATAAGATCATATTGGCCGCCGACAAAAACCAGATTACGCCATGGGAAGTGATCCTCGCCCCTACCCAATACATCGACAAAACACCTGCATCGCTGGCCAACTTCGCTACCATGATCCAGAGTTTCCAGGTAATTGCTAAAAACCAACTGGCTTATGATGCCGCCCTGCACATCGCGCAGCATTCGGGTGTGTTAAAGGATTTGTATGAAGATAAATCGGTAGAAGGATTAAACCGTTACGAGAACATTCAGGAATTATTGAATGGCATCAAGGAGTTCCAGGAGCGGGAGGATATAGAAGAGCGCGGGCTTGACGTATTTATGCAGGATGTGGCCTTGCTTACCAATGATGATAACGATAAGAACAAGGATGCCGATACCGTTTCGCTCATGACTATCCACTCGTCAAAGGGGCTTGAATTCCAGAACGTGCATGTAGTGGGGTTGGAAGAAAACCTGTTCCCTTCGCAAATGTCTCTCAACTCGCGCAGCGATTTGGAAGAGGAACGCCGCCTGTTTTACGTTGCCATTACGCGTGCTGAGCATAAACTCACCATCAGTTACGCAACTTCGCGTTTTAAATTCGGCACACTGATTAATTGCGAGCCGAGCCGCTTTTTGGATGAAATTGATGCAAAATATCTGGAGCTGGATTTTACAGCCAAACCGCAACCGTCACCTGGATCATTCGGTAATGAACGCGCAGCCTGGAGCCGTGGCGGAGGCGATACTTTCTCAAAGCCTAAACCGGCTTCAGCACCGGTTAAAACCACTTCGGTTTTGGCGAAGGCGCACGTGCCATCACCAGATTTTAAACCTTCGGACACATCAAACCTGCAAGTAGGCATGGAAGTTGAGCATGAACGCTTTGGTTTTGGTAAAGTGATTAGCCTTGAAGGTAATAAGCCCGACGTAAAAGCCACAATATTTTTTAAAGAAGTTGGCCAAAAGCAGCTTTTACTAAAATTCGCAAAACTACACGTTTTAAACTAAAGAAAAATATATCTCATATTTCCCATATTTGTAGAATAATATCTACAATTGGGGAACAACAGCTTAAGCAAGAGTTACATTTTAGTTAAATAATGCCTCTTTTTTAATATGGCATTGCGTTTGAACTATAATAATATATAAGTAAAATCACCATTTCCCCTATTAACTGTTGAGATATATTAGGTATGATCGAGAAAAAGAAAACAAACAAGTCAATCGGAAAAAACATCCGTATACTGCGTCATCAGCGTGGCTGGAGTCAGGAAGACGTAGCCAATAGGCTGGGCATATCAATACCTGCCTTTTCAAAAATTGAAACAGGCGTTACCGATATTAACCTTTCGCGCCTTGAACAAATTGCCAATATATTTGAGGTAGCGGTAGTTTACCTGCTGGCGAGTGATATTGAAGAAACGGAACCTGAACCATCAAATCTCAGCGTAGCGCAAAAAAAGTTGCTCGAACGCGAAACAGAGATAGCTACGTTGCAACGTAAAGTAATCCTTCTATATGAGGAATTGCGCGCCAAAGCCTGATATTGTTTATAAATGTCTACAAAATGCCCTGTTTTTAAACGAAGCAGGGCATTTTGCTTTTTAAGCCCAGGTTAATTCATATGCTAAAACGAACAAAAATTAATTCGTATTGCTTATAAGCGGGTAAAAACTGTTTGTATAATTAGTTTTGGTTTGAATATTGTATCGATTTACCAAAATTACGATAACGATGTCAAACTACCTTATATCAATAGCTAACCACGAAACCGTAGACGGTGGAATTATTCACGATCCGGCGAGTAAGTTAAAAGTAAGGGTATTCGATGTGCTGAAATCGAAATTCAAACCCAGCAAAGGCGAAATGCGTTTTTTTGTTACCGCGAATGACGAGGTTTTAGCCTTTGAAACCAAGGGCTATAAAAAGCACCGTGAACTGCTGATTTTGCAGATGATATCCTGGTATTGCAGTTATCTGGGGTTATTTGAAGCGCGCATTTACCCTAACTGGCCTTAATCGAGCGCATCCTTAGCCGGGTTATGCAGCATATCGCTCATCTCGATAATCCTTGAATCAATATCCGTTACACATTTATCCATCATTCTGATACATTCGTCTTGCGCCACCAGCCCTTCACGCTCCAGGTTCATCAGTCCTTTAAGCGTAGCTATGGGCCCGCGTATCTGATGTGATAAATAGGATGAATATTCGGAAAGCTTGCGGTTTTTAACTTGTAAATCTTTCGTGCGCTCGTCAATAATTTCTTCCAGGTGATGGTTTATCCTGTCTAGGTTGTCTTTTTGTTTAGACACCTCTGCATTCAACTCTGTAAGCTGCGTATTGGTTTTGGCTTTACGCTTAACGTTACCAACCAGCAAGCCCACTACTACAAGTAATAGTATGGCCACTATAGTAACTCCAAAAAAACGTTGTTTATCATACGCCTGCCTTTGTAACAACAAGGCTGCTTTACGCTCTGTTTCGGCTTGTTCAAACTGCTTTTGTATCAGGTTGATTTTGGTCGACTCGTTAGACTTGTGCAGAGTACTGTCCTGACGATAGATAGCCTGAAGATAACGTAAGGCTTTTTCATAATTTCGGCGCTTATACTCTAACTGGTAATTGGTGTATTCGTAATCATAAATCAGTTTTTGATCCTTAATGATATTGGAATAGGTTTTTCCCTCTTCTACTACCCTTACCGCATCTGCGAATTTATCCTTAGCTATATATAACGAAGCAAGCGTAAGGTTAATACTGGCAACGGTCTGGTTCAGATCATGCCGCTTGGCGGCCTCATTGGCCTGTAGCAGCAATTTCTCGGACCTTGCATAATCATTTAAATAAAAATAGATTACACCCTTGTTTTGTATGCACTTGATGATGTTAACCGTGTCCTGCAGCTCAGAGAAAATAACACTGCTGCGGTTATAATAGTCGAGCGCCTGGTTAAAGCTTTTTTGCCTGTATTTAATGTTACCGATATTGAGGTATAACGAAGCAATCAGTTCCCTATCCTTAAGTTTTAAAGCTATAGCCAGCGATTTATTCAGGTAATTGAGCGACTGATCGTAGTCATTATCCCTAAACAAGTTACCGATGTTATTGTAAACCTTTGCTTCGCTCTGCAAGTCGTTTATACGCTTGAAATATTCAAGTGCCTTCAGGTAGTTATCGATTGATTTTTCAGCCTCATTTAAATAATAGTATCCGATACCAAGTACCCGGTATGATTCGCCCATACCACGTACATAATTCAGTTTTTTTGAGAGATCGAGCGCGCGGTTGGCATTGGCCAAAGTTTGCTCGGGATCGGTAAGCCGGCTATCATAACCCTGCTTATTGAATTTGATTACCTCACTGGTATCCTGAAGCATAACATTTGACGAGCTGAATGCGTAAACGTTAAAGCCAAAAGTAAACAGGAATAGAAAGAGTAGGTATTTATTCATCAAACACTCTTATACGGCCTTTAATACCGAAGGTTATAAAAATAGCAATAAAAGCCTTGTTGAAAACTTTTTTTTAAAATTCTTCTGCATTGCGTAAACATAGGTATATTTGCCACTGTTAAATAATTGACTAACAACACATTATATGATAAAATAATATTTAGAAAAATATGCAGCCATATCAGCGGTTTGTTTAAATGAAACATCTCCGCGGGGTAAGCAAGTTGTTCGTTTAATCTGAACCGAAAAAACGAAAAGGTACTTACATAAATATTATATTAACTATAGATTAAAATATAAATTATATGAAATTTTTATTTTTTATTACAGCAATTTTATTAGTTATTGGTTCATTTTCTTTAAACGCCAATTCTAAAATCGCTCAAAAAGATGAGCATATAGGTGCTTCGCTAAGCAAACTGAGCGGGTTCAAAAAGGACATCAGCGTAGCTGACTAATATTTAGTTATACATATTTCAATAAGCAACAATATGAAAAGGGTCGCATTAGCAATAGCTATAGCCGTAGTAAGCACTACATCGCTTACATCTTGCAAAAAAGAGACTAAACTGCGTATAGAAGCGCCGGCTAAAACGCTCGCAGGCTTTAAAAAGGATATAAGCGTTGCCGACTAAAATACTGAATTACAATTTTTTAAATAAACTATTGTCATGAAAAAGTTAGCATGGGTAGTATTGATAGCGGTAGGTGGATCTTTAGCATCATGCCAAAAAAAGCAAGAGCCTAAACCCCAGGCGCCTCTTCATGTACTGATTGGATTTAAGAATGATATCAGTTCAGCCGATTGAAATATAAGATATTATCATATATAAAATAATTACAACATAAAAGACCATAAATTTTAAAAATACAAACATGAAAAAGATATTCTTAGCAAGCGCACTGGCTTTAGTAACAGTATTTACTTCAGTATCAGCCAACAACAACAATGCTGGTGATAAAAAAGATGTATCCTCAGCAGATTACAAAGCGGGCGACAAGAAAGACGTTAGCAGTGCCGACGCTAAAGCAGGTGACAAAAAAGATGTGTCTTCAGCAGACTAATTAAAAAATGCAAGTAACAGATAATCAACACACAACAACAAATAACTCCAATAAATACAGATCATGAAAAAGTCAATCATAGCAGCAGCATTAGTTCTTTCAACCATATTCTCTTCAGTAGCAGCAACCGAAAATAAAGCAGGCGATAAAAAAGATGTGTCTTCAGCAGATGCTAAAGCGGGCGACAAAAAGGATGTAAGCTCAGCAGATTTCACTAACGCGGGTGATAAAAAAGATGTGTCTTCAGCAGACTAATTACACCATACAATTAACAGATAATCAATACACAACAGCAACAAAAACTCCATAAAATACAGATCATGAAAAAGTCAATCATAGCAGCAGCATTAGTGCTTTCAACCGTATTCTCTTCAGTAGCAGCAACAGAAAATAAAGCAGGCGATAAAAAAGATGTGTCATCAGCAGATGCTAAAGCAGGCGACAAAAAGGATGTAAGCTCAGCAGATTTCACTAAAGCAGGTGATAAAAAAGACGTGTCTTCAGCAGACTAATTACAGTATACAAATAACAGATAATCAACACACAACAACAAATAACTCCAATAAATACAGATCATGAAAAAGTCAATCATAGCAGCAGCATTAGTGCTTTCAACCGTATTCTCTTCAGTAGCATCAACCGAAAATAAAGCAGGTGATAAAAAAGATGTGTCATCAGCAGACGCTAAAGCAGGCGACAAAAAGGATGTAAGCTCAGCCGATTTCACTAAAGCAGGTGATAAAAAAGATGTGTCTTCAGCAGACTAATTACAGTATACAAATAACAGATAATCAACACACAACAACAAATAACTCCAATAAATACAGATCATGAAAAAGTCAATCATAGCAGCAGCATTAGTTCTTTCAACCGTATTTTCTTCAGTAGCAGCAACAGGCGTTAAAGCAGGCGATAAAAAAGATGTGTCATCAGCAGACGCTAAAGCAGGCGACAAAAAGGATGTAAGCTCAGCAGATTTCACTAAAGCAGGTGATAAAAAAGACGTGTCTTCAGCAGACTAATTACAATTCACAATTAACAGTAATCAACAAACAACAACAAATAACTCCAATAAATACAGATCATGAAAAAGTCAATCATAGCAGCAGCATTAGTTCTTTCAACCGTATTCTCTTCAGTAGCAGCTACAGAAAACAAAGCTGGCGATAAAAAAGATGTGTCTTCAGCAGATGGTAAAGCAGGCGACAAAAAGGATGTAAGCTCAGCAGATTTCACTAAAGCAGGTGACAAAAAAGATGTGTCTTCAGCAGACTAATTACAGCATATAGAGTTAGTAAATATTCAATATTACAGAACTATGAAAAAGTACATTATAGCAGCCGCCATTATATTAACTTCAGGTATAACTGCATGGTCATTCAACACGAAAAACGACGTACCGGCCGAGCAGATCATTAAAACAGAAAAGGCGCACTTGAACGAAAATGCTCCAGGCAGTACCTTACATGATATTTCAACTGCTGATTAACATCAGTAACTATATAAATTAATTGTACCTCCGGCAGCGCAACGCTTTCCGGTTATTGAAAAACAGGATGGTTTAAAAGCAAACTACGCTATATTTGCTGCAAATACATTTATTTATGTCAGCCATAAAAAATTATGTTGCGCAGCATGAGCAGCGAATGCTTGATGAACTGTTTGATTTACTGCGCTACCCGTCTGTAAGCGCAGACCCGAAATATAAAGCCGACGTTTTAAAAACAGCTGACTTTGTTGCAAAGAAGCTGATAGAAGCCGGCGCCGATAACGTAGAAGTATGCCAAACAGCCGGCTACCCTATTGTTTACGGAGAAAAAATTATTGATGCCAACAAACCAACGGTTTTGGTTTACGGGCATTATGATGTACAACCGCCGGACCCGCTTGAATTGTGGGAAACTCCGCCGTTTGAACCCACCATACGCGACGGTAAAATATTTGCCCGTGGCGCATGTGATGATAAAGGTCAGTTTTATATGCATGTAAAGGCCTTTGAGCTGATGATGCAAACTGACAGCCTGCCCTGCAACGTTAAGTTTATGATTGAGGGCGAGGAAGAAGTAGGCTCAGACAACCTGGGCGATTTTGTTAAGCAGAATAAAAACAGGCTTAAAGCCGACGTTATATTAATATCCGACACGGCCATGATCAGCATGGAACACCCGTCTCTTGAAACCGGTTTACGTGGCCTCTCCTATCTTGAGGTTGAAGTTACCGGTCCTAACCGCGATCTGCACTCCGGCGTTTACGGCGGTGCGGTTGCCAACCCGGCCACTATACTGGCTAAAATGATTGCCTCACTGCACGATGAGAACAACCGAATAACCATCCCCGGATTTTACGATGATGTAATAAACCTGAGAGATGCCGAACGCGACGCCCTAAATAGTGCACCTTATGATGATGCTGAATATAAAGCCGACCTGGGCGTTAACGAGCTTTGGGGCGAAAACGGCTACTCCACTTTTGAGCGTACCGGCACCCGCCCTACCCTCGAGGTAAACGGCATTTGGGGTGGTTATATTGGCGAGGGTGCCAAAACCGTACTTCCATCTAAAGCAAGCGCTAAAATATCAATGCGTTTGGTGCCTAACCAGGGTTCAGCCAAAATTACGACACTATTTACTGATCATTTTTTGAGCATAGCGCCACCATCGGTAAACGTAAAAGTAACCCCGCACCACGGCGGCGAACCTGTGGTTACGCCTACAGATAGTATAGCTTATAAAGCGGCGCAACAAGCTATTGCCGAATCATTCGGTAAAGAGCCTATACCAACCCGCGGCGGCGGCAGCATACCTATTGTTGCTTTATTTGAGGCTGAACTGCGCATTAAAACCGTATTGATGGGTTTTGGCCTGGATAGCGACAACCTGCACTCGCCAAACGAAAAGTATGATATTGCCAACTACTTTAAGGGCATTGAAACTATACCGTTATTTTACAAACATTTTGCTGAATTGAGCAAATAAGTTTCAAATAATAAAGGCGATTCAGTTATCTTGTATCGCCTTTATTAATTATATAAATACGATGAAACCCCTTATCACTCCTGTTATTGTAAAATATTCGGGTTTACTATTTGCAGCATATCTTACCGCTTACCTTTAGATTGCTATCATATTATTCCTTATTCAATTTTAGATGGAAAGATCATTGTTAGCGGCCTGCTCATGGTTTCCTCAGCGATTGCTATTTCCATATGTAGTATAAAAGAGTTAGTAAAAAATAATCCTATATTTAATATTCTCAAACTGTTAGCAATCAGCATAGTTATAGGTCTTATTAGCGAGTTAGCTTTTCAGGTAATCCGTTATTTCACATCAAGCCTTGATATAAAAACCTGTATACGTAGTGCTATAGTTATGACCTTGTTTTATGGACTGATAGCATTTTTAACTGCTTTTCAATTTAAAACACGAAAGACGAGTATTTTGTGGATTATGATAACCTCTCTTATAATAATAGCTAATATAGCAATCAAACACTTCAAACGTTAGTTAAACACCAACTACAAACCGTTCGCAATCTGCCAAAAAGCTTTCATTTGCATCAGCGCCTATACCAGGTGTGTCATCTATGCTTAAAAAATAGCCATCGTATTTTACACCTCCCACGCATGGGTCGGTAAGATGACCCAACATACAAGTGTCCATATCGTAAAATTTAATATTGGAGCTTGCGTAGGCGAAGTGCAACTTGGCACTCAACCCAATACGGCTTTCGAGCATACCGCCCATCATGCAGGGGATATTCCGTTCAGCGGCAGTATCATGTATCTTCTTCGCTTCAAGCATACCGCCCGATTTGGAGAACTTGATATTAATATAACGGCACGATCCGCTTTCTATCTGCCTGCGGGCATCATGATGATTATACACACTTTCGTCGGCCATAATTTTTACCGGTGTTAATGCCATCAATTCAGGCAAGCGATCATCATGCCACGTACGCATAGGCTGCTCGCAAAACTCAATATTATAAGGCGCGATGTTGGTTAGTGCGTGCACAGCATCATCAAAACTCCAGCCCTGGTTGGCATCAACGCGTATACGCATACCATCGCCCACGGCGTTACGGATCTGCTTTATGCGTTCCACATCTGTGTGTGCATTCCTACCTAGCTTTACCTTTAATATAGTAGCGCCTGTTGCCTTAAAATGTGCTGCTTTCTCGGCCATAGTTTCCGGTGCGCCAATACCTATGGTTATGTCCGTTTCTATATCGCGCACGGCTCCGCCTAAATATTTATATAACGGCAAACCGGAATTTTTAGCAGCAATATCATACAGTGCCATATCAAAGGCGCTTTTAATGGTGGTGTTACCTGCGGTGAAACTGTGCAGTTGCTGCATACGGGCTTCAATATCAAGCGCGTCCTGGCCTATCCATAACCTTGCAAACTCTCGCGCCATAACCAGGCAGGTGTCCTGCGTTTCACCAACAATCATCGGGAAGGCAGAACATTCGCCAACGCCATAAAAACCGGCATTGGTATGTACCCGGATAAATACATTCTGCGCATAGTCCATAGTGCCCGTTGCTATGGCGAACGGCTCCATAGGTATACTAAAGCGGTAAATATCTATACTATTAATATTTATATGTTTTTTCAAAGCGGTAGCGTTTATCTGCTAAAATAAAGCAATTAAACTTACAGCCATAATAATGTTATTTGTACATTAACACATTTGCATTATATTTGCGTTACTACAAGAAGAATTATTAATACAACTTGTCATTTTTAGTCCGGCTGTTATTTAAAGCGCCAAGGGCTACATTTAAATTTTCATTCATAATAATACATGGCTTATACCAAAGCGCCTGCCGAGTTTGATTATAACTCTACAAGGAATAAACTAATATTGACCGAATATGGCCGTAATGTGCAAAACATGGTCAAATATATCTGCAATCTGGATAGTAAAGAAGAACGTAACCGCTACGCACAAGTGGTTATTGACCTGATGGGTTTTTTAAACCCTCACCTGCGCGATGTTGCCGACTTTAAGCACAAACTATGGGATCACCTGCACATTATATCTGACTATAAGATTGATGTTGACTCGCCATACCCGAAACCAACGCCAGAGTCAATCCACATAAAACCGCAACCGCTTAACTACCCCAATCAGCGTATACGCGCCAAACATTATGGCAAAACCATTGAGCTGATGATTGAGCGAGCCAAAGCCATTGAGGAGCCTGAACGCAAACGCCACATGGTACAATCAATAGCCAACTTCATGAAAATGGCTTATGTGCAGTGGAACAAGGATTCAGTATCTGACGAGATCATACTGGCTGACCTGGCCAGCATGTCGCGCGGAGAGCTGAAACTTGACGATAATATTAACCTTAATAAGGTTGAATACCGCACCAATCCGGTTAACAATCAAAACGCGCGCGGTAAAAGCAATAATCAAAATAACCGAGGCCGCAGTAATAACAACGGCGGCGGCGGTCAACGCAATAACAACCAAAACAACCGCAACCGCAATAATGGCGGCGGACGTAAATTTTAAGCGTTAAAAACTTCAGGCTTTTTTTATTTTTGAACCGAAAAACTTTTTAAGGATGGGCAAGGTATTAACCTTGCCATATCTGTTTATTACCAACACTAATTTATGAAGAACGCATTTGAAATAATTGGCGGCAAAAAGCTTAAGGGCGAAATTATACCACAGGGCGCGAAAAACGAGTCGCTGCAGATACTTTCGGCTGTGCTGTTAACCGAAGAAAAAGTTACCATAAGCAACATACCCGATATTGTTGATGTTAATAAACTGATAGAATTATTGGGCGATATGGGCGTTACGGTTGAACGCCTTAATGATGATACCTATACCTTTGAGGCTAAAAATATCGATCAGAACTTTTTCCAGTCTGATGCTTTTAAGGCCAAAGGCGGTGGCTTGCGCGGTTCTATCATGATAGTTGGCCCGCTGCTGGCCCGTTTTGGCAAGGCGGCAATACCAAAACCCGGTGGCGATAAAATTGGCCGCCGCCGTTTAGATACCCACTTTCTGGGTTTTGAAAAACTAGGCGCCCGTTTTAATTATGATACCACCGAGGAATTTTACAATGTTGATGCATCAAACCTGCAAGGCACCTACATATTGCTTGACGAGGCCTCTGTAACCGGCACTGCAAATATTGTGATGGCCGCCGTTTTAGCCAAAGGCACCACCACCATTTACAACGCCGCGTGCGAGCCTTACCTACAGCAGCTTTGCAAAATGCTTAACCGCATGGGCGCGAAGATTAGTGGTATAGGTTCAAACCTGCTTACTATTGAGGGTGTTGAACGCCTGGGCGGTACCGAGCACCGTATGCTGCCGGATATGATCGAGATCGGCTCATTTATTGGTTTAGCCGCCATGACCGGTTCAGAGATAACCATAAAAGACGTTCAGTATAAAGAGTTAGGCGTTATACCTGATGTGTTTAAACGTTTAGGTATTAAAATGGAGCTACGGGGTGATGATATATTTATCCCCGAGCAGGACCATTATGAAATTGATACTTTCATCGACGGATCTATACTTACCGTTGCCGACGCGCCATGGCCGGGCTTTACCCCTGACTTGCTGAGCATTGTGCTGGTGGTTGCTACACAAGCTAAAGGATCAGTGCTTATCCATCAAAAAATGTTTGAGAGCCGTTTATTCTTTGTGGATAAGCTACTGGATATGGGCGCTAACATCATCCTTTGTGATCCGCACCGCGCTACTGTTATCGGTTTAGATAAACGCATACAACTGCGTGGTATTTCCATGACCTCGCCTGATATTCGTGCCGGTGTATCATTACTTATCGCGGCCTTATCAGCGAAAGGCAAATCAACCATTTACAACATTGAGCAAATTGAGCGTGGCTATCAGCATATCGATAAAAGGCTTATAGCGTTAGGCGCTGATATAAAACGTATCTAAAAAAAGCATTAGTTACCTTACAAGGGGGCTGGGTTGTTGATTTGAGGGGATGATAGACAGATTACCCGGCATCAACAGTTCAGCCCTTTATTATTTGGAAGATAACAGACTTAAACATTAACTTTATCAAACCAGTTTTTAACCACGCATGATCTACAGGAATAAGCGGGCCGAGTATCATAAGTTTGTATTGATATTTGTGCTTGTAAAGGTAGCGCTTAATTTGTTAGCCATTTCAAACTTCGGTTTTCACCGCGACGAGTTGCTGCACCTTTCACTGGCTGATCACCTGGACTGGGGGTTTAAAGAAGTACCGCCATTTATTGCCCTGCTTGCTAAAATATCATTAGGCCTGTTCGGCGATTCGGTATTCGCTTCCCGCCTTTTCACTACAATAGCCAGTGGCATAATCATCTGGCTAACCGGCATGATCACTATTGAACTGGGCGGCCGTAAGTTCGCCATCGCCATTGCCTGCCTTTCCATGATATTCGCCCCTGCGTTCGCTGCCAGCGGGTACCTGTTTCAGCCAGTGGTGTTCGATCAGTTATGGTGGGTATTAGCGGCCTGGTGTATGGTACGGTATGTAAATACCTCATCTACATTATTTTTATACGGCTTTGGCTTAACCACTGGCGTGGGCATGCTTACCAAATATACTATGGCTTTCTTCGCGGCAGCGTTAGTTATATCGGTATTGATCAGCAGGCAGCGTAAAGTATTATTTACTAAACATACCCTTGGCGCGGCAATGTTGGCGCTGGTAGTGTTTTTACCCAACCTGATATGGCAATGGCAGCATAACTTCCCGGTGCTGCAACACATGAGCGAACTGCGCGAAACACAGCTTGAATACATTAAAGCAGGCGACTTTATTGCGCAGCAGCTAATGGTTAACGGCATTGCCCTGTTCGTTTGGTTAACCGGCTTTGCATTTTTGCTGGTATCTTTCAAGCTTCGCAAGTATCAGTTTTTGGCATTTGCCTACATCCTCATCTTCATTTTTTTGTTGCAGATGAACGGCAAAAACTACTACTTGTTTGGGGCCTACCCTATGCTGTTTGCAGCTGGTGGCTGCGGGTTCGATCGTTTGTTTAAAACAGCGGGCAATCCATTGCGCGCTGTAGCTATTATAGTCGTAACCTTGCCTAATTTACTACTGCTGCCAACAGTTTTGCCGGTGTTACCCTTACATCAAACCGTTAGAGCAATTAGTTTTACTAAAAATTTGATGCCCGGATTAAGTTTTTTAACGCGTTGGGAGGACCAGCAACAACACGCCACAACGCAGGATTATGCCGACATGCTGGGCTGGGATGAAATGGCCGGCCTAACCGCCAAAGCATACCATGGGCTAAGCGACCAGGCTAAAGCACAAACGCGCATCTTCGCCGAAAATTACGGACAGGCCGGCGCCATCAATGTATTTGGCAAACGGTTAAACTTACCGCAGGTGGTATCGCTCAGCAGCAGCTTTTCGCTTTGGGCGCCCGACAGCCTGGTACCTAAATACCTTATTTACATTGCTGAGGATGATGAAGGCGTAAAAGAATTGCAGCCCTTTATAGAGCGCTATGTGAAAATAGGCTCGGTTAATAACGCGCTGTCCAGGGAAAAAGGTACCGGTGTATATATATTGTATAACCCACTGCCATCGTTAAACCAACGTTATAAAAAAGAACTTGCTGAGCTAAGAAAGTAATGTGAGTTAAAGAAACTGAAAGCCATCATCTGAATGATCATTTCAACATCTTTGACGTATGCCTGGTAATAGCATTTAAATCCAGAAAACTCAAAACGGCGTTAAATGAAGGTTATGTGTGTGTATATTCTTGGTTATTCAGCAGGTAGTTACTTCATCTAACCCGACCCGCAATCAACCTTCCTAAATCAACAATTCCTCTCCCCTTACGCTGATATGGCGTTAATAATATCGTACTGTGTAATAATCTCCGCTTTTCCTTTTTCATCGGTTACCAGTACGGCGATGTTATCTTTATTGATCATGGATGATATGCGATCTATCGATGTGTTCAGATCAACATAAGGGAATGGTGCCGTGGTGATATTTTTTACTGGTTGCGATTTGAGACCCGGGCTTTCAAGCAGTGCATCCAGAATATCACTCTCCGTTACCTTACCGATGATGTTGCCATGCTGCGTAACGGGTATTTGCGAGATGTTGAGCGTTTTAATGGTGTTGATGGCCTCGATAACCGTTTTCTCATGATCGATGGTTATGATTTCAGCACTTTCCTTTTTGCTGATGATATCGCGGGCGGTGAGTTTATCATCCTTTAGGAAACCACGGTCGCGCAGCCAGTCATCATTATACATTTTACCCATGTAGCGCGAGCCATGGTCAGGGAAGATCACCACCACCACATCGCCTTCTTTAAACCTGTCCTTCATTTGCAGCACACCTGCAACGGCCGAACCTGTGGAGTTACCGGCGAAGATGCCTTCCTTACGGGCAATCTCACGGGTCATCAGCGCGGCTTCCTTGTCAGTCACTTTTTCAAAATGGTCTATCAGGCTAAAGTCGACGTTCTGAGGTAAAAAGTCTTCGCCTATACCTTCGGTGATGTAAGGATAAATCTCGTTCTTATCAAAAATGCCGGTTTCCTTATATTTTTTGAATACCGAGCCGTAGGTATCAATACCCAACACCTGTATAGCCGGATTTTTCTCCTTAAGGTAACGTGCCGTGCCAGATATTGTACCACCGGTGCCCACCCCTACTACCAGGTGTGTGATCTTACCTTCGGTTTGCTCCCATATCTCCGGGCCGGTTTGCTCGTAATGCGCCTGTGAGTTTGACAGGTTATCATACTGATTAGGCTTCCATGAGTTGGGCACCTCCCGCTCCAGGCGAGATGAAACTGAGTAGTAAGAACGTGGGTCTTCCGGATCAACGTTGGTAGGGCAAACAATTACCTCGGCGCCAAAAGCACGCAGGGCATCAAATTTTTCCTTTGATTGCTTATCAGTACTGGTAAAAATACATTTGTAGCCTTTTATAACCGCGGCAATGGCCAGGCCCATGCCTGTATTGCCCGATGTACCTTCAATAATGGTACCGCCGGGTTTAAGCTTGCCGCTTTTTTCAGCATCCTCTATCATTTTGAGCGCCATACGGTCCTTAATTGAATTACCCGGATTGGTAGTTTCAATTTTTGCCAGAACGGTTGCCGGTATGTCTTTAACAATTTTGTTGAGCTTAACCAGCGGCGTGTGACCAATAGTTTCGAGGATGTTGTTATACCACATAAAAAGTATTTTTGTATAGCAAAGCTATAGATTTTATCAGATTTTACTCAATCAAATATCACACAGCCTATATATAAGCTAACCCAACCCGATATATTTAGTTTCAAACTGACCTGTACAAACAGTATATTAGTTGCGTTACCACGAGCCTTTACCCACAATGAAAAAACTGCCTTTACTATTACTTTGCCTCTTTTCAATAAATTGCCTGGCGCAGCAAAAGCTCACAAAAAGCCCCCGGAGCAGTAAATACACCTATTACTATAAAATAAGTGATGAGGACCTTTTAGCACTTTACCTGCACCCGGATAAAGAACCTGATGATAAAGTGCTGAAGCAAAAAGTAGACTCCGTAATAACAAAAAACGAAGCTTTATACACCCCGAAACTGGCGCCGGGCAATTATGTAAAGGTATACGCCTACGAGAACCGCCTAATGTTTAGCTTGCTCGAAAAGCATAATGTAGGCATTCAATTACTATCACAAGACAAGCGCATTGAATTTATACTAACCAATAACAACGGCTCCATAATAACCAACACTGCGGTAACTAATAATGGTGAACAGATAGCATATAACCAGGAAAACGGGATTTACTCTTTTAAACCGGCAAAGCAGAATGTTATAAAAGTGGTGCACAAGGGCGTTTCCAACTTTTTCAGTTTCAATCAACCTGAAATTGAAAAACCGTCTTTTTTAACGCGATGGTTTAAAAACATATTTTCAAAAAAACCTAAGCAAAGGCATTACACCTACAACCCAAAAGCAGACTACCCGGGTTTTGTAGTACTTAATAAACCTAAATACAAGCCCGGTGATACGGTAAGGTTAAAAGCTTTTATAGTTGATAAAAAAAGCAAGAAACCATTTAAAAACAAACCGGTACTGGTGCGCCTTGCAGATGAATACGGCGATGATGATTTTAAAACACTGGCTACCATAAACAGCTATCGCCCGGGTATGTACGAGTACAGTTTTGTACTGACCGATAGCCTGGACATTGATCTGGACGATACCTATCAGATTATACTGACTGATACCAAAAAGCTTCAGAAAAAGAACGATGACGACGATGATGATGACGAAGAAGAATTAGAGGAAAGCGAAAAGAACTATCTTCAATTTGTTAGCACTAAGTTTGAGTATGAAGAGTACGAATTAAAAGCCATCAACTTTAACGTACGTTCGGATAAGGAAACACATCAACCGGGCGATACGCTGAACATTTACTTGAAAGCTACGGATGAAAACGGATTGCCGGTGCCCGATGGCCGCGTTGATCTGCTGGTAAAAGCCAGCCTTATTAATAATTATAAAGGCGATCATGTTTTTGTACCCGATACGTTGTGGACGCATACCGTACAGCTCGATCCGCTGGGGGAAACAAAGGTTACGCTACCCAATTCCATTTTTCCTCCGGTAAATATGTCGTATAGTGTCCAGGCCGAGTTTCTGAATTCTTCAAACGAGCATCGCTCTGAATCGACATACCTGAATTACAAGGCTGACAATTATCAGGTAAAAACTAAACTAAACGGCGACACATTAAAAATACATAGCTACATAAAAGGTAAAAAATCGCCGTTAAAAGCAACCATATTTGCCATCAGCAACAGTGATACGCTTAAGACACAAAGACTCGTGTTGCCTGCAGACATAATTATCGATCCTTATGTGAGCGATTATGTTATCGTTACTGATAGCACACGGACTGAATTTAACTTAGGCATCGAGGAAACCGGCGTTGTTATAACAGGTAAACGTACAGCTGATTCGGCTAAAGTCGCCGTAAAAAACAAGCATAAACTGCATTTATGGTACAGCATCTACTTGGACGATAAACTATTTGAGCGTGGCGAAGCCGATTCGTTAAATTATAAAAAGGCCATCAAATCAAAAAGCAACGTCACCGTTTTCGCATATTATATATGGGGCGGAAAACTGCGTACCAGCAGGGAGTCGTTTTTCAACTACGATAAATCCTTGAACATTGATGTGCAGCAGCCCATGACGATATATCCCGGCCAAAAGGTTACAACAGAACTTACGGTTACAGATAGCAAAGGCAAACCCGTTGCTGATGCTGATATAACCGCATGGTCGTTAACCTCAAAATTTGAGGAATACCATGCGCCATCTGTGCCTTACTTTGGCAAGTTTGGTGAAGTGCCCAACCCCCTTACACGCTACCGGCAAAATGAATTAACAAACAACCAAACGCTGCTGCTTAACTGGAGCCGCTGGAGCCGTGAAATGGGATTGGACACTATCGAATATTATAAATTCACCCACCCCAATACGATTTATACTACCACCGAAAATACGCCTGATAACATAACGCAGATTGCACCTTTCGTAGTAAAAAAAGGCGACATAATCCCGGCACATATTGTTTATATTGATAATATACCGGTTTACTTTTCGCAAACGCAGGACCTGAAGCGCTACAGCTTCAGGGTAGACTCGGGTATGCACGATATCAGGATGCGTACAAATAAAATGGATATCGAGGTTAAGGACGTCGTAATAGCGCATGGAAAAAAAACCATATTCAGCATTAATGCTGATTCGACACTTAAACGCTTTGACATTAGTATAAACAAAGCGCCCGACACCTTGCTGAATGATGAAAAGCGGACACTGAATAATTACCTGATCAGTGTTGAAAATACCTTTAAAATGCAATTAGCAACGCTGCAACAGGGCGAAAGGCTATTTTTACTTAACCCGAAGGCCACCGGAAATAGCAAGCAGCGCGTTTTAACCGGCCCGATAGCGCCAAACCTGGCTACTTATAAACTCGGCAGTGAAAAGGAACAGAATTTTATTACTGAAACAGGTTATAATTATACCTTTTTACCGGGTTTGTTAAAACAAAAAAGCTTTGATGGCAATCCGTATAATAAGCAACTAAACTACGGTGAACCTGTGGTTGACTACACCCACCTTGCACTCACTCCTACCGCGGTTGATACCCTTTGGCAAAACTACCTCGACAGGCGCAGCCAAACATTAAACCTTTTTGAAAACAGCTATACACCGGCTAAAAACGCCGGGAGACTAAAAATAAAATTAGTAGCCGAAGAAAAATACTTTATTAAGAATGTGCTGATCTATAAAAGCAAAGACATTGAATTTTTAAGGATTTACCGAGGCAATGAGAGAGACTTTGGGAACCTTGAAGCAGGTGAATACCGGTTGATGTTTTTATTGAAAGGCGATGAATATTTTGTTCAGGATGACATCATTGTAAAACCTCACGGAGCTAACTTTTATGCCATATCATTAAAGCCTCTTCCGCGCGATTCGGTAAGTATAAAAATAAACCGGGTGATTCAGCAACGCGCCGGGATGCATAATAATACCGATAAGGAAATCAGGAACGACGCGCTGCTGATACAAGAAACTTTTAACGAGAAATATACAGATATTAAAAATTTCACAAACGTAATTACCGGAACAGTTATCGGCGCGAGTGATAAAGCACCTCTGCCCGGTGTAAGCATAGCGGTAAAGGGTACTAAGCATGGGGTGGTTACCGACTCAAAAGGTAATTTCAGGCTTAGCGTACCTAAAACCGGCAAGATAACGGTAGCCCTTATCGGTTACATCACAGAGGAATTTACAATAAAGCCGGGAGATAATTATGCTTTAATGCTAAACGAAAGTTCCAGTCATTTGGACGAAGTAGTTGTGGTGGGTTATGGTTCGCAAAGTAAAAAAGCGTTGACCGGCGCAATCGCATCCGTAAGTGCTGAATCTCCACAAATTTTCAGTTCGCTACAAGGAAAATTAGCCGGTTTATCTATAACCCATGGTGCGCCGGAAAGTGGATATACGATACAAGTGAGAGGCTTAACCACGCTTACAACTGGCGCTAACCCGCTTGTAGTGGTTGACGGTAAAATAATAACTGAGGCTGAATTTAAAAGTATGAACCCGAATGATATAGGCGATATATCTGTCTTAAAGGATGCCGCGGCCACCGCCATTTATGGCGCTCGTGCCGCCAACGGTGTTATACTTATTACCAGCAAAAAGAAACAGGCAGCCGACGAAGCAGAGGCGAACCTTGCTGCCCAAAACGGTGGTAATACGTTACGTAAAAACTTTAAGGATTATGCCTACTGGCAACCCAGGTTAACAACGGATGTTAACGGCAAAGCCAGATTTACCACCGTCTTCCCGGATGACATTACCAATTGGCGCACCTTTTTTATCGGCATAAGCAATAACATGGAAACCGCGCTTGCCGAAGGCAGCATTAAATCGTTTAAACCGGTGAGCGCATCGCTAATATCGCCGCAGTTTGCTGTAGAGGGCGATAAAATGAACGTCATCGGCAAGGTGATGAACTACAACTCCACTCCCGCCATGTTGCAACGCACGTTTAGTTACAATGGTTCGCCTTTAAAGCAGGATTCATTATCGGTAGTTAATTCAAAAATAGATACCTTGACCATTACAGCATCAACTAACGATAGCTTATCTCTTGAATACGCCATAAAGCGTACTAATGGTTACAGCGATGGCGAGCAGCGGAAAATACCTGTTGTTAAACCGGGCGTGCAGGAAACCAAAGGCATTTTTGAAGTAATGCGTGGCGATACCAGCATAAACCTGAAGTTTGATGCGGCCTTGGGTAAAGTAACTTTCAGAGCTGAGGCATCTGCATTGCCGGCGTTGCTTGAGGAAACAGATAAATTGCGCGAATACCGCTACCTATGCAACGAGCAGCTGGCATCAAAACTAAAGGGGCTGCTTAGCGAAGAACGGATCAAAAAATATCTTAAACAGCCATTCACGCGCGAAAAAAACATCCTCGAGATCATCAAAAAGCTAAACGAGAACAAAAAGGGCAGCGGCCTTTGGGGATGGTGGAAAGAGAGCGATGAGGAGATGTGGATCAGCAGGCATGCTATTGAGGCGCTGCTTGATGCTGAAAAAGCCGGTTACGGCACCCATTTCGACAAGCAGAAAATAACGGCGTACCTATTATTCCAGGCAGAAAAATATAGCAATTACGATAAACTATACGTACTGGAACTTCTGCTTAAGCTTGAAGCCAAAGCCGATTATAAAAAGTATATAGCCGCTGTTCAAAAAGAGCAATCTGTATTAAAATACCAATCGGCCTATAATAAATACCGCCTGATGCTGATACAGCAAAAGGCCGGGCTACAGGTAAACATTGATGAAGTGTTAAGCAGTAAAAAAAGCACCATGTTCGGCAATGTTTACTGGGGCGAAAATAATAGCTATGCCTTTTTTGACAACTCAGTGCAGTTAAGTATACTCGCTTATCAAATCATAAAAAACTCAGGCAAAAACCAACCATTGCTTGACAGGATAACCGGCTACCTGCTTGAACAGCGGCGTGATGGCGGCTGGCGCAATACCTACGAATCATCTTTAATATTGGAAACTATTTTGCCTGATTTGATGAAAGAGAAAGATGGTCTGAAACCGTCGCGACTGGTATTGTCGGGTGGTAAAAACGAAACGATTAACACTTTCCCCTATTCAGCCACATTCGATGGCCAGTCGCTTGGCATCAGCAAAACAGGCACCTTGCCGGTATACATTACCGGATACCAGCAATACTGGAACAGCAGACCCGAAAAGGTAAGTAAGGATTTTACCGTTAATACCTGGATTGAAAGCGACGGCGGTAAAATAACCAGGTTAAAAGGCGGCAAAAAAGTTACGCTGATAGCCGACGTTACCGCACGTGCCGACGGCGAGTTTGTGATGATTGAAATACCTATCCCGGCCGGATGCTCTTATGAAAGCAAAGAGCAATCGTGGCGTAATAACGAGATACACCGCGAATACTTTAAAGAAAAGGTAAGCATATTTTGCCGCAAGCTTAAACAAGGGCAATACAAATTCGAGGTTGAGCTAATGCCACGCTACAATGGAGAATACACCCTTAACCCGGCAAAGGCCGAGCTGATGTATTTCCCGGTATTTTACGGCCGCGAGAGCCTTAAGAAAGTGAGTATCGGCGGCAATTAAAACCGCAGGTGCTTAACGGTTAGGCCGTTGTTAATAAGCTGCTTTAGCGATTCGATACCAACTTTAAGGTGTGTTTCCACATAGCCTTCGGTTACTTTGGAGTCGCTTTCGCTGGTTTTAACGCCTTCAGGTATCATTGGCTGGTCAGACACCAGGAGCAGCGCGCCGGTCGGTATTTTGTTGGCAAAACCGGTTACAAACACGGTAGCGGTTTCCATGTCGACAGCCATAGCGCGTAATTTTTTCAGGTACGCCTTAAACTCCTTATCATGCTCCCAAACGCGGCGGTTGGTAGTGTAGCAGGTACCTGTCCAGTAATCGAGCGACATATCTCGTATAGTGGTTGATATCGCTTTTTGCAGTGCGAATGATGGTAACGCAGGCACTTCCGCAGGCATATAGTCGTCAGACGTTCCTTCGCCCCTTATGGCTGCTATCGGCAATATCAGGTCGCCTACGTTATTCTTTTTTTTCAGGCCACCGCATTTGCCTAAAAATATAACGGCCTTAGGCTTAATGGCGGTAAGCAAATCCATCACAGTTGCCGCAACCGGGCTACCCATACCAAAATTGATGATGGTGATGTTGCCGGCTGTTACACTTTGCATTGGTTTATCTAAACCCATCACCGGCGCATCATCATTCCATTGCGAAAAAAGTTGGATGTACTTTGAAAAATTGGTAAGGATGATGTACTGCCCAAACTGATCAAGTGGCCTACCGGTGTAGCGCGGCAACCAATTGGCTACAATAGCATCCTTAGTTTTTAAACCGCGGCGTATAGGGCTCTCTACTTCTTTTACCTTCTTGGCATTCTCTACAATGTCTTCATCTTTTTTTACTACGGTTTCTTCATTCATATCTATTTCTCCTTATTTAATTCTATTACACGAAGTGGTTATTGATCTCGCTGATTTACAAAATCTCCGGATACAACAAACCCCGGCGTTTCACCAGGGTTCGTTTTTATTTTCAATAAAGATAGCGTTTGCGCTATTGGGTTAATGTTAAGCTACTTTTAACTTTTTCAGGTCTGATTTCTCAAACTTTTCGCGGGCATAATCCAAATTAACGGTTAATTCTTTCACATCCTTTTGTGATGGGAATTCAAACATAGCGTCTATCATTATCGCTTCGCAGATGGAACGAAGCCCCCTGGCCCCTAACTTAAATTCCATTGCTTTGTCTACTATAAAATCAAGCACTTCATCCTCAACCTCAAGCTTAACACCTTCGTACTCAAACAACTTTTTATATTGTTTAAGCAGTGAGTTTTTAGGCTCGGTAAGTATATTGTGCAGGGCATCACGATCGAGCGGGTTAAGGTAAGTTAACACCGGCAAACGACCGATCAGTTCAGGTATCAACCCGAAAGATTTTAGATCCTGCGGGGTGATGTATTTGTACAGGTTTTTCAGATCAACCTCGGCATCATCGTTGTTAAACTTGTAACCCACTGTTTGGGTACGTAAACGGCCCGCAATTTTACGTTCAATGCCATCAAAGGCTCCGCCGCAAATAAACAGTATATTGCTGGTGTTAACCGTGATCATTTTCTGATCAGGGTGTTTACGGCCACCTTGCGGTGGTACGTTCACCATTGTACCCTCTAATATTTTCAAAAGCGCCTGTTGTACGCCTTCGCCGGATACATCGCGGGTAATGGAGGCATTGTCGCTCTTGCGGGCAATTTTATCCACCTCATCAATATAAACAATACCACGCTCAGCGGCAGCTACATCATAATCAGCTGCTTGCAGTAAGCGGGTAAGTATGCTTTCCACGTCTTCGCCTACATAACCGGCTTCGGTTAAAACGGTAGCGTCGCAAATGCAAAAAGGCACATTTAATACTTTGGCAAGCGTTTTAGCTAACAAAGTTTTACCGGTACCGGTCTCTCCCACCATAATGATGTTTGATTTTTCAATCTCTACCTCGTCCTTGTCAATACGTTGATTAAGACGTTTATAGTGATTGTATACCGCTACCGAAAGTATTTTTTTGGCATCATCCTGGCCGATGATATACTGGTCAAGATGTGTTTTGATCTCGCCCGGCTTAAGCACCGAGGGAGTTGAAGGCGAGCTTTTAACTTTACGAACCTTAAGTTCTTCAGCTAAAATCTCGTTAGCCTGATTTACGCACTTATCGCATATATGCGCGTCCAATCCGGCTATGAGCATCAGGCTATCCTGCTTACCTGCACCACAAAACGAACACCTGATCTCCTTGCTATTTTTAGTCATTGCTTTTTGCTTTGATTAAATTGGACAAATTTAATAAAAATAATCCAGTTTGTACAACATTAACGACGTGTTGCCTTTTTGGTTTTAGCAACACGCCGTTAACTGCTTATTTTTTAGGGTTGCTACCGCGCAACACCTCGTCAACCATACCAAATTCTTTGGCTTCTTCAGCAATCATCCAGTGGTCACGGTCCGAAGCGTCCCATACTTTCTCGAAAGATGAACCGCTATGATCGGCGATGATCTGGTATAATTCTTTTTTCAGTTTGGTGATCTCGTGGTAAGTAATCTCAATGTCAGACTGCTGACCTTGCGCACCGCCTGACGGCTGGTGAATCATCACCCTCGAGTGCGGTAACGCCGCGCGTTTGCCTTTGGTACCTGCGCATAATAATACGGCACCCATTGATGCAGCCATACCGGTACAGATGGTTGCCACATCATTTGAGATGAACTGCATGGTATCATAAATACCTAAACCTGCGTACACGGAACCACCCGGAGAGTTGATATAAATCTGGATATCGCGTTTGCTATCGGCCGATTGCAGGAACAGCAATTGTGCCTGTATAATATTGGCGATGCTGTCATATATAGCATCACCTAAAAAGATGATACGGTCCATCATCAGGCGCGAGAACACGTCCATCGCCTGAACGTTTAGCTGGCGTTCTTCTAAGATATACGGTGTCATGCCGGTTGGCAGGTGCGCCCTGTCAACGTTGGCCATAAATTTATCTACGTGCAAACTGTTAATGCGGTGATGCTTAACAGCATATTTTCTGAATTCGTCTCTGTCGATATTACTGCTCATTGTATTAATTGTTTTTTAGGTTGGGCGTAGTTGCCCGGCTTTAAATATATACTTTTTACTTGAATACTATTTTTAGTTTAAGGTTTTCAAAAAGTAAAAATATTTGGTGTGACTCACCTCGTCATCGCTGCGCTCAACGTCCGGCTCTGCTGCGCAAACAGGTAAAGGAAAGGGGTAACAATATCAATCTTGATTACCAACCTCTAATCACTACTCCCAAAAAACACAAAAGCAACTTTGTTAAAGTTGCTTTTGGTGAATATTGTATGGAAGCTGTTGCTTAGTTTGCCAGTTTGGTAAACTCGTTGTAAGCAATCTCTTTCTGATCGAGGGTTATAACGCTCTTAATGTATTCAAACACTTTAAGCGCTTTAACCTCTTCAAAAGTGCGGTTAGCATTCTCTTTGTTTTGCAGGTATTGTACAGTGTACTGGCCTAATTGCTCATCCGTTAAAGGCTGAGGGCTGTACATTCTGAACTGTGCATCCAAACGTTGTTTAGCCGCTTCAAAAACTTCTTCGTACTTGATCTCGATGTTGTTCTCAACAATGATCTTGTTAGCAATCAATGTCCATTTAAGGTTTTTAGAGAATTCAGCATAACCTTCTGCAAGCTCTTCGTCACTCAACTTTTCGTTGGTAACCTTTAACCAGCGTTTCAAAAACTCGTCAGGCAGCGGAAAATCAACTTTACCGGTAGCATAGTTGTATATCTCATCCTGCAGTTTACGCTCGCTGTCTTGCTGCATCATAGCCTCAAGCTCTTCAGTTATCTTAGCTTTAAACTCCTCTTCGGTGGTAACAGTACCTTCACCAAATAATTTATCAAAGAACTCCTGGTTCAGATCGCTTTCCTCTAAACGGTTAACATTTTTTACCGTTAAGCGGAAGTTTGATTTAAGGTCGGCAGCAGTGTCCTCGTCTATTTTTAACAGACCGGCAATTTTCGCCGCGTCGCCGTCATAAGCTTTCTGAATATCAAACTCAACGGTATCGTCTTTTTTCAAACCGATCAATGAAGCTTTGATAACTTCATCTTTAACCTGATCTAAACGAACCGATACAGTTTCGTTGATGCCATCTTCAAAAACAGAGCCATCCGGAGAAAGCTGCTCTAATTGCGAGTAAAGCACATCGTCATCTGCCGATACGTCAGGGTTTGTCATTTTGCCATAGCTGCGACGGATGTTTTTGGTACGTGACGCCAAAGTTTCGTCGTCAACCTTAATTACGTACTGGGTAACTTTATCCTTTGATGTAAACTCCTGGTCAAACTCAGGCGCCAAACCAATTTCGTAGTTAAACTCAAAAGTGTCAGCAAAATCCCAGTTATACTCTTTGTTATCATCCGGTTTTGGCAGTGGCTGGCCTAAAATATTCAGTTTCTGCTCATCAATATAGTTATTCAGCGTATCTGATAACAGGTTGTTGATCTCATCAACCAAAATGCTTTTGCCATACATTTTTTTAATGTGACCGGCAGGCACCATACCCGGACGGAAACCCGGCAGTTTGGCCTTTTTAGCGTGGTCTTTAATGGCTTTGTCAACGCGCGGAGCATAATCTTCCGGCGCAAGGTTAATTTTAAGAACTGAGTTCAGGTTATCAACTTTTTCCTGTGTAATATTCATCTTCTGCGGATATTTAAATTTAAACAAGGCACAGCATTGCCGTACCGTATTTTGAGGCGCAAAAGTATAAATTTTATTTTAATTTATTTAGCTTCAATTGAGTTAGCCTGAAATTTTACTACCTGGTTTTGCATCGGCTTAATGGTTTGCAGGTAAGCATACATAGCTTCCAGGTCGGTAACTTTCATTTTGCCATACTTCCACCAAGGCATTATGGTTTGAAATTCGCCCGGCTTTACGGCCGAAGGGCTCATGCTGCTATCCGCATACATCCTGAACCGGTTTACAAACTCCTGTTTTGTCCAGCGGCCAATCCCGCTCTCTTTATCGGGAGTTATGTTTGATGACTTAAGCGTTGCCCCGGGCAGGTTGAATGCCTTTCCGCCTGCAAACTCAAGCCCGGCGATAAGTTTGCCCTTATCATCCTGGCTATGGCAATCGCGGCAAGCCGCTATTTGTACCAGGTATTCGCCGTATTTAAGTGTATCACTTTCCGGCGGGCGCTTACTTAAGGTTGCGGGCTGCGGCATGGTGTTGACAATAAAGTTTAACGGAAAATCGAGCTGGTGGGCCGGATAATTCTTGCCATCAGCTTTTAACGTACGCATGTAGGCAATTATAGCGTACACATCCTCCCTATCCATTTTTGAGTAATACTGCCAGGGCATTATCGGGAATATGGCCGATCCATCCTTTTTTACTCCAGTGGTAATGGCTCGGAATATTTCGCCGTCCGTCCAGCTTTTTAAATTAAGCGGGGTGATGTTGGGTACATAAACTAACCCGGGAAAACCGATGCTCTGGTCAAATTTATCGCCGCCTACACCGATATACGCGGTGTCAATCGGCCCGGCAAACTTACTGAAATCACGTGGGGAGTGGCAGTCGACACATACAGCAACATGGTTGGCCAGGTACTTACCACGCGCTATGCGTTGCGGCGTAAGCTGTACGGTTATGTTTTCAGGGTCGCCCACATTGGGCAGCGCGTAGTTAATGTAGGATAGCCCTGCAATAGCTATCACAACAACTAAAGTCAGGATAATAGCTATCCACTTGGTTAACTTTTTCATTGTGTGGTTTGGTTGATTATTTTGAGTGTTTTTGCTTAGACGCAAAAAGACACGCAAATGCTACAAGCTACTTAAAATTTTGTTAACCAACAACATAACTGTAAACAGCAAAACCCGCCAGGTGGGCGGGTTTTGTTAAGTAAAAAACGTTGTTTATTCTATCTTTTTTATGGTTGATGAACCAGTTTCTTTTTTCTCTACCGTGGTTGGATTTCCGCGGTATTCAATTGATGAAGCGCCCGTTGTTTTAACGATCAGTGATTTCAATACGTTAATTCTATAATCGCCGGCACCGGTTGTTTCAATATTGTAACTGCCCACCACAAAATCGAGCGCATTAACTTTACTACTACCCTTCAGGTCAACAGTGTTCGATGCCGCCTGGCCTTTAAGCTTTATTTCGGTTGCGCCGCTACCCTCAGTGCGTACGTTGGCGGCACTCAGGTCAAGATCGGTACGGCCGGCGCCTGAAAGATCGATGTAAAAGTCCTTTACATTAAGCTTGCCCTCGCTATTGAATGTGATAGCGCCCGAACCTTTAATTTCTTCCAGGTTTTTAACGCCGACGGTTACTACGGCATCATTGCTCGCGCAAATATTTTTATTGGTAGATATTACCAGTTTACCGCCGCTAACATCAGTTTTAACATATTCCAGCAGGTTATCGTCAATAGTAATATTAACATTAAGCGAGCTATCCTGCTTTAAAATCACTTTAAAGCCGCCGTTCACTTCGAGCTTGGTAAAATCAGTTACTTTGCGGTTATCGGTAATAACCGTTCCCGATCCTTTTTTACATTTCGTTTTGCACGATGAGAACGAAAGGGTTGCCACGGCGGCGATTGCGATGGTATAAATGATTTTTTTCATGATCGGCTTTGAGTTGTTTGTTGGTTTTGGACGTTTATTTCAACTGTGAAGTTACACTTTAAAATCAGAAAAGCCATCAATTGTAATGATGGCCTTCCCTTTAATATATGTTGAACTTTTGCAAAAGTGCTGGTTAAAGAGCGGCAAGCTCATTCTTGGCCATGGTATATTTTTCAACGTTTTTTGCAACCTGGCCTTTGCCCATAGCTACCAGTTTGCCGTAGTTTACGCTCGTTGAGCCGCCGTAGTTGATAGCGTAGTCGTTAACGCTGCCGGTTAAGTCAGCTTTGGCGTTATCGTTTACCTTGATGTCAGCGCTGTATGAGTCGATATTCAATTGGGCGGTAGCTTTATTGTTCAAGGTAACGTTAAGGTTGATGGCTGATAATGTACCGAACGATTTAATGGTGGCATTGTCAAAAGCGGTGATTGAGCGAAGATCATTTGCTGATACCCATACAACAAGTTTTTTTGCTGAGTATGATGAGATGCGTAATACACCGTTATTGTTTTGTACCAATGCACTTTCAGTATAGTAGCGGTTGTAAACCTTTACCCTGTCGTTAACGCTGTTTGATACATACAGTTCAACGTTACCGCGAACCTCAATTTTATTGATATTTTTTACGTCGTTTAATACAGTGGCGGCGCTGTCGTCAAATTTATCAGTAGTGGCAGCGTTTACTGAACCGAAAGCTAATGAGCAGATAGTGGCGATGGTGATTATAGTAGTTTTCATGACTTTATAATTTTGATTGTGAATTATTTATGTTATCTTTTTAAATACATCTATAAGACACCCGCACCCGCCCTAACGTTACAGCAGAATAGCCCCAAATAGGCGTAACCGGGGTAAACCTCGGTGAATGGGCAAAATGTATCGGTGAAAAGAAGAAAGTGTAGGCAATACACTTAGCAGAATTAGCGCAAAGGAGGCCATATTTGCTCCCTGAAACTTACTTTTAAGATTGTAAACCTCATAATGAATTCGCGGAAATCAACAATAAGAGTGTGTTATGTGGAAATGGCGTGAAACTATTTCCCGGAGTTAGCTGCGGTTTTGGCAAAGCCGGTGTTGGGCAGGTAATCAACGGGCAGTAAATCGCCAATACGCTGGCGTGCCCAAAAACCTTCGGTGCGTAAACTGAACGGATTAGCTACCATGCCATTTCGGTCGAAAAAAGTCTTTTCGTTCATAGTAAGTACTGTTGCCATTTTTTCCATCTCATCCGTAGGCGTAAAGTTATTTTCGGACGAGAAAACCCCTATTTTATTTTTAAAAACAATTTGAGTAGGAACCCTTCTTATATAGGTTATGTACAAGGAGTTAGTATAAGCGCAGGTATCGCAATTATATTCAAGCTTTTCGCTTACGCCGGGTATTTTGATATACTTCCAGTTTTTGAGGTAATTTTTATTGCTTATTTTAAGCGCATACAATCCGCGTTGATCAGTTAGCTGCACAATATCGGCAGCAGCTAAGCGCGTTGTGTCCATCACCTGAATATACCTTGGTACTCTTAGCATCCTGACCCAATAATCGATAGAATCCCTTGCGCTTCCGCTCCTTTTATTGTTGTAATAACGAATATTTGCCCTGATCAAACTATCGGGCAGCCTTCGCGGGTTAACCGTCCGGGTCATGGTCATTACAAAGAAGCCGGGCTCTCCCGGGATATTAATAGTATTACCCAAAAGTGATCTGAAAAAGTGTTGAGATGAGCCGTTATAGGCTTCGAGCCGGTTAGCATACCATTGCCGTTGCTGTTCCTCTGTACCTTTCATTTCTTCAAACAGCACATAGCCAACATAGTTAATTGTCCCCCCGCTCTCATCCCGTTCAAAATCTTCAACCAGGTATTTTACGGTATAGCCGAGTAGCCCGTTCTCAATCTGCATAAAATCCGAGGTATAGCCTGTTAACTTATACGTAGCCTTATCAAAACTCAACTCAATTACTTTGGGGTTAATTATCCGGCAGCTCAGTCCAAATTTTGATGAGCCCAATATCTCGCGCTTAAACATATCCAGGTATTTATTCTCAACGCGGCGCGACTTGGTTATCCTTACCTCGTTTAACTCTAACTTGCGTTCGCTGATAGCTATCGGCGGCACGGTTACATTGGCTTTAACCGATACTGAAGTTTTTTGGGTTTTAAAACCCACTACAGAAATAATAAGATCATACTGCCCGGTCTGCACGTTTTGAACAATAAAATTACCCTGCGCATCAGTTTTAGTGCCGTAACTGGTATTATTAATAAATACCGTTGCGCTTTCAACGGGCTTTTTATCCGCCCCATTTATCACCTTGCCGGTTATGGTGAATTGAGCAGAAACAACAGTTGACAAAAGCAGTAAGCAGATGCTTATCAGGTATTTCTTCGGGTTAAAAATTGTACGCATAAATTTTCATTTAACGTTATTGGTGTTCGCCACATTGGGTATTCCGGCGGCTCCCGTGTTGGGTAGATAGTCAATCGGCAACAGATCTCCTAAACGAAGCCTTGCCCAGTATTTTTCCATCTTTAAATTCAAGGGGTCCAACAACACCCCGTTACTGTTAAAAAACACATTACCATTTACAGGTATTATCAGGCTTGCTTTTTCTTCCATTTCCGGCTTGATTATAAAGCTGCGCCCGGTACTACCCTGAGCGCGTGGCGGGCTAAAAAATGGTTTTTTAATGTAAGTTATATACAGCATATTCTGATATTTACACGTATCAAAATTAAACCGTTGCGTTACTTTTACGCCCGGAACATTTATATGCTCCCATTTTTTTAGATAGTTAGTATCGCTGATGCGTAAAGCGTAAACACCCGGCTGATCGGTAAATCGCAATACTTGTTCGGCTTGTAATCTCGCTGTATCAATTACTTCTACAAAGCGCGGTATTTTAGCCTGATTTTGCCAGTAGTATAACGAATCGCGATTACTTATTCCACTTTTGTTAGCATAATACCGCACATGGGCATTAACCACGCTGTCCGGTAAATGGTGAGGGTTTGGCGTTCTCGTTAGCGTACGCACTAAAAAGCCTGGCTCTCGCAATAAATTTATATTGTCACCTGCAACTGATCTGAAAAAATGCTGTAACGAACCCGTAAAAGCCTCTATCCGGTTAGCATACCATTCAGCTTTTTGCTTTTCAGAGCCGTCCATTTCCTCAAACAACACATAGCCGATGTATGATAGTAGCCCGGTATGTTCATTCCGCTCAAAATCCTCAACCAGATAGTTAAGGCGATACCCCAGCGCGTTGTTCTGCACCACCATAAAATCTGATGTGTAAGCGCTCAAACGTTTCTCTTTACTGTCAAAATCAAGCTGAATAACTTTTGGATTATCGATGATACAATACTTTGCAAATTTTGACGCACCCAATATTTCACGCCTAAACATCTCCAGATATTTGTTGGGCAGCTTTTTTGGCCTGCTGACAACTACTTCTTTCAGGTTTTGAATTCTCGGTTTAACATGTATTTTCGATAATTTTAAATCGGCATACAGCTTAATTGGTGTTTTAACCGCTTTGAAACCAACCATTGATACAATTAGTTCATATTGGCCGGCTTGCACATTACGGACAGTAAACTCCCCGTTATTATTGGTTTTACCGGCGTGAACGGTATTATTAATAAATACCGTTGCGCTTTCAACAGGTTTATTATCCTCTGCGTTGATTATTTTGCCGGTTACCGTAAACTGCGCAAATGCAATGGTCGACACGAATAACAACAATAAAGTCAGGCAGGTATTTTTCATAGGTCAGGTTACTCGCAGCTGCGTAAAGTAAATATAAACATTGCCAGCAATAACTATTAAGCAATATTAAAAAAGCCACCAAACGGTGGCTTTTTCTTGGCTAATCACAATCCTGCGTACCAAATAAATAAGTTTCGGTATTGTTTACAGGCAGGTTAAGCATATCGCCGCCACGACCCATTTGCCACCAAAAACGCAGGCGGGGCTTATCGCGGTTCCCTATCTCATTCATCGAGTCGGAGTCGTATAGCCTACCATTCAGCATTACGTATTTAATGTTCTCGCTATTGCGGATATCCTCAAGCGGATTTTCGTTAAGCACCACCAGGTCGGCAAGTTTACCCGGCTCGAGTGACCCTATCTCCTTATCCATGCCCAGATAAGAAGCGCCGTTTATAGTAGCGCATCGCAAGGCCTGCAATGGCGACATGCCGCCCTGTGCCAGCATCCAAAGTTCCCAGTGCGCGCCTATGCCCTGCATCTGGCCATGTGCACCCAGGTTTACCTTTGTGCCGCCATCAGCTATGTATTTAGTCGCCTTTGCTACATCAATGTGCCCGTAATCGCCATACTCTGAGGTAGTACGCCTGCGCGAACGGGCATCAACCATTGATGGCGGCGTGAATGAGATCAGGCGGTCATTCTTCCAAACCTCGGTACGGTCATACCAAAAGTTCTCGCCAAACTGGGTTCCGTAGCTTACAATCAGCGTTGGTGTATAGCCTACTTTGGTGGCGTTCCATAAGCTGCGCACATCTTTGTAAACCGGGTAAACAGGTATGTTGTGCTCAATGCCGGTATGGCCGTCAATCACCTGCGTCATATTCGTAAAAAATGTTGAGCCGCCCTCCGGCACCACTTCCATTTGCAGCTCGCGGGCGGCCTCAATTATCTGCTGCCGCTGCTCGCGGCGTGGTTGGTTATAACTTTTTACCGTGAATGCGCCCACCGCTTTCAGCCTGCGCAGGGTTGAGCGCGCATCGTCCAGATTGTTGATCACCGCTTTAAAATCGCCGTCGGCACCATATAATATAGTACCGGTTGAGTATACCCTTGGTCCCACCATCAGGCCTGCGCGCAGCATCTCGTTCTGGCTAAATACCATCTCCGTATTGCTCGATGGATCATGCGAGGTAGTTACGCCAAAAGCCAGGTTGGCATAATAGCTCCAGTCCTGCTGCGGTGTTACCCCGTCGGGGCTGGTGTGCAAATGCGCATGCACATCAATCAAACCCGGTATAATGGTTTTGCCTTCCATATCATACACTTTGGCATCAGCAGGTACGGCAATGTCGGCAGCTTTGCCAATGGCGGCTATTTTGTTATTTACAACAATGATGTTCCCTTTTGTGATGACTTCCTCACCCTTCATGGTAATGATGCGGGCATTAGTAAACGCAATTTTCCCGGTCGGGGCATCTCCTTTTAATTTGAGGCCGATATCTGCCGTGGCATTGGTATCAATAGCGGGCGCTTTGTCAGGGTTGGCATCTGTGAATGGGAAAGCTATATTGATATCGCGTGCGTAATATTTGGGGCCTAGCGTCCACATAAGTTTCTGGCTGTCCTTGCTCCAGTGCAGGTAAGTACCGGCATCGCGAGTCAATTTATTTAAAGGCAAAGCCCGGTTACCCGCTGATAATTCCTGCGGATTACCCGCCTGCGTCATCGGCGTAATATAGCAATTATATAACTCGGTAAAGGCCATCCACTTACCATCTGGACTCGGGCAAAATTGTGTTGCATAGGTTGATGTGTATAGCGTATGCCTGTTACCGCCAAACAAATCCATCACCTTGAAAGCCTTTCTGCCATCCTCGCTGCTTTGGTAATATATTTTAGAGTCATCGGCAGAAAATTGCGGGCGGATACCGTTATCAAGCACCAATCGTGGCGTGCCGCCGGCTACCGCCAATACATATATGCCCGGGTTGGTGCCAAAGGCATATCCTAAATCCTGGTTACCCTCGCCTTTACGGTACACAATAACATCACCCTTGTTGTTAAATTTTGGCGAATAGTAAAAACCTTTATCAATAGTAAGGCGGGTAACTGTTTTGGTAGCCAGGTCAATTTTGTTGATGCCGCCCTTCAGTTCATCCGTCCAGCTTACGTAAACCAGCGTCTTACCGTCGGGGCTAAAGCTTGGCTCATATTCCAGGTCAGCAGTGTTGGTTATACGCTGCGGTTTGCCGTTAGGTAATTCCTTTATGTAGATGTGCCCGGCTGCGTTAAATGCAACCAGCTTTCCGTCAGGCGATGTTGTAAGTTGCCGTATCATCTTTACCGTGAACTCATCCTGAAATACTTTTTGCTGAAAGTGCAATGATTCCGACACGATTTGCTGCGTAGTTACTTCAAATGGTATTTGCACAGCATTCAGCGAGGTAATATCCAGGTTCCAGATTTTGCCTTTGGCGTAAAACACGATATTCTTGCTGTCAGGCGTAAAGCTAAAGCTCGGGTAAACGCCGAAAATGGCCCATGTTTCCTGCTGATCGTGCGAGAGGCTATCATAGACAGGCCACTCCTCGCCTGTTTCCAGGTTACGCAGGTATAAAACCGACTTTAACCGTATGCGCTTAACGAAGGCCATTAGTTTACCATCAGGCGACAGTTCCGGGCGGCAGGCGCCACCGGCATCGCCGGTAACAGTTTCAATTTCGCCGGTTTGGCGGTTAAGGCGTTTAATGGCATAAATGCCCGGATATGGATCCTTATTATATTGAAAAAAAGGCCCCGGCGTAACATCCTCGCTCCAGTAAACATATTTTCCATCGGGCGATATCACCGGCTCGCCTGCATCCTGCTGGTCATTCTTTCGCCTGGTAAGCTGCACACCATCTCCGCCCGTGCGGTAATACAACCACATTTCGCCGGCTCCTAAGGAGCGGCTACCGGTGAAGTGCTTGCGGGCTACTATATAATTACCATCCGGAGACCAGGATGCATTGTTCAGCAACCTAAAGTTCTCTTTAGTGATGGAGTGCTTATTGCTGCCATCGCTGTTCATTATCCAGATATTGTCGCCCCCTTCCTTGTCGCTGGTAAATGATATGAATTTACCGTCCGGGCTGTAGCGCGGCTGCACTTCCCAGGCCCTGCCACCTGCCAATATGGTAGCCCTGCCGCCGGTAACGGGCATGCTATAAATATCGCCCAACAAATCAAAAATTATAGTTTTGCCATCCGGACTAACGTCGAGGTTCATCCAAGTACCCTCATCAGTAGTAATACTTACTTTTTTTGATTGGCCCGAGGTGTTTTCAACGTTCCATTTTTGCGCACTGGCCGACAGCGAAAAAACGGCGAACAAAAGAAAGGGGTAAACTTTTTTCATGAAGTCAAATTATTACAGCGACGAATTTAATTATATTGAAACACTTTACAGATTTAGCTTTGCCACTTTTGCATGACAATCCATAGCATATTAAAACAATACTGGAAACATGATACCTTTCGGCCGTTGCAAGAGGATATCATCAATTCGGTATTAGCCGGAAATGATACGCTGGCCTTATTGCCGACCGGCGGTGGTAAATCGGTATGTTTCCAGGTGCCCGCCATGGCTATGGAGGGTATCTGCATCGTGGTATCGCCCCTTATAGCGCTGATGAAGGACCAGGTAGAAAACCTGAAGACCAAAGGCATTGAGGCGGTTGCCATAGTATCGGGTATGGGTAAACGTGAGATCGACATCGTGCTGGATAATTGCATTTATGGCCAGGTTAAATTTCTGTACCTGTCGCCTGAGCGGCTATTGTCGGAGTTGGTGCGCGAGCGGGTGTCGTATATGAAGGTAAACCTGATCGCTATTGACGAGGCGCACTGTATATCGCAATGGGGTTATGATTTTCGCCCACCCTACCTGCACATTGCCGACCTGCGCGACATAAAGCCCGATGTAACAGTGCTTGCCCTTACCGCTACCGCTACTACCGATGTAAAGGAAGATATTAAGCAAAAGCTCTTATTTAAATCCGGATGCAGGGTATTCCAGCAAAGTTTTGAACGTAAAAACCTGTGTTATGTGGTACAACACACCGAGGATAAGCTGCGCAAAATGCTCAGCGTAGCCAACGGCGTTAACGGCAGTGGTATTGTTTACGTTCGCAGCCGCAAAGAAACCGCTGAGCTCACCCGTTTTTTTAATGATAATGGCATTTCAGCAGCTAACTACCATGCCGGTATGCCAATGGATCAGCGGGCTTTGCATCAACAGGAATGGAAGGATAACCGCATACGTGTTATTGTAGCAACCAGCGCGTTTGGTATGGGTATTGATAAGCCAGATGTTAGATTTGTGATACACAAGGACGCGCCCGAAAGCCTTGAGGCTTATTACCAGGAAGCTGGCCGTGCCGGTCGCGATGGGCAAAAGGCATACGGCGTATTGCTATACAACAATAACGACCGTTACAAGCAGGAACGAAAGTTCGAAACCAGCTTTCCTTCTGTGGATGAGATCAAATTGGTTTATCATCAACTGGCTAACCAATACCAGATTGCTTACGGTGCAGGTGCCGGCCTAAGCTTTGATTTTGATATAACCGATTTTTGCAAACGCTTTAACCTCGATATTTTTAAAACGCTTAACGCGCTAAAATTTTTAGAGCAGGATGAATATATCTCTTTTAATGAGAGTGTTTACCTGCCTTCGCGCTACCGTTTTATTGTTGATAATGCCACGCTTTATGGCTTCCAGGTAGCTAATCAGGGCTGGGACGCCTTTATAAAAACGCTGCTACGCTCCTACGGTGGTTCATTTGATAGTTATGTGCGCATAAAGGAGTTTGACTTGGCGCGCCGTACCGGCATGAGCGTGCAACAGGTTATTGAAGGATTGAAACAACTACAGGATTACAAACTGATCAATTATTTGCAGCAAACCGACCAGCCGCAGATAACTTACCTGAAACCACGTTTGCAGGCCAGCGAACTGTACATCAACCGTGCTTATATTGAAGAACGTAAAAAAATATACCACAATAAAGTTGAGGCGGTTATGGCTTATGCCACCCACCAAAAATGCCGCAGCCAAATGCTGTTGGGCTACTTTGACGAGGATGATGCCCGCAAATGCGGCGTTTGCGACATATGCCTCGATGAAAAACGCAAGCGCGACAATGAAAACATCGGCGAGGTACTTGCTGATGAAATTTTGCAGTTGGTGAGTATTGAACCCTTAACCCTCAACTCCCTGATGTCCTCATTAAAAAAAGGGAACGACAATCAAAAGATAGGCGCCCTGCGGGAATTATTAGATTCAGGCCGCATAAAGGCCGATGGCGAACGGTATTATGTGTAAACGATAAAGCCTGCGCTTGCGCAGGCTTTATCGTTATATTTTAAATTAATATTATTAACGCTTGTCGAGTTCAACATAACTTCTGTCGGTTTCGCCAACATATATCTGGCGCGGGCGGCCGATAGGCTCTTTGTTCTCTTTCATTTCTTTCCACTGCGCTATCCATCCCGGTAAACGGCCAAGTGCGAACAGCACCGTAAACATATCTGTAGGGAAACCTAATGCGCGGTAGATAATGCCTGAGTAAAAATCAACATTCGGGTAAAGCTTACGCTCAACGAAATACGGGTCTTTAAGCGCTACTTCTTCTAGCTTTTTGGCAATCTCCAGCACCTCGTCGTTCACGCCTAATTTCTCCAGTATTTCGTCGCAAGCCTTTTTAATGATCTTGGCGCGAGGGTCAAAGTTTTTATACACACGGTGGCCAAAACCCATCAAACGGAAAGGATCATTTTTATCTTTTGCTTTGGCGATCCATTTATCGGTATCGCCACCGTCTTCCTGAATCTTCTCCAGCATCTCAATAACGGCCTGGTTAGCGCCACCATGCAGCGGTCCCCAAAGCGCTGATATCCCTGCAGAAATTGACGCGTAGATATTTGAATCAGACGAGCCTACAATGCGTACGGTTGATGTTGAACAGTTTTGCTCGTGATCGGCATGTAAGATCAGCAGCTTGTTCATGGCGCTTACAATTACCGGGTCAATCTCTACCTGCTCGGTACGCTGCCCGAAGGTCATGTGCAGGTAGTTGGTAACGTAATCAAATTTATTCTGCGGATAAATGTACGGGTGACCCAATGATTTTTTATAGATCCATGATACCAGGGTTGACATTTTGGCCAGCATTTTAACAATGCTCAGGTTAACCTCTTCGGCAGTTTGGTTACTTTTTAATGAGTCAGGATAAAAGGCCGACATGGCACAAACCAAAGATGACAGCTGCCCCATCGGATGCGAACGCTGCGGGAAGCCGTCAAAAAATTTCTTCATATCCTCGTGCACCAGCGTGTGGCGGCTCAGCTGATACTGAAAATCCTTTAACTGATCGGCAGTTGGCAGTTCGCCGTAAATCAGTAAATAAGCAACCTCAATAAAGGTTGATTTCTCGGCAAGCTCTTCAATTGAATAACCGCGATATTTAAGTATACCTTTTTCCCCATCTAAAAAAGTAATGGCGCTTTTGGTGGCGCCAGTGTTTTTGTACCCAATATCAAGTGTTACATATCCGCTTTGATCGCGAAGCTTAGAAATATCGATTGCCTTCTCTCCTTCAGAGCCCGTAATTACCGGTAACTCGTGGGTATTTTCGCTTATAATTAGTTGTGCTATTTCTGCCATAGAAAAAAATGTAAGTGGAACAAATGTAAATAAATCTGTGTATTATTATCGGCTACAAGGGTTTTGTAATGTAATTTTTATGTTTTTTTAACATTCCTTACAAACCTTTATTTTTGGTTTTTAGTTTAATTATTTTCGAATTATTAACTGGCAGATGTCTCTAAATAACAGGCTTGTATTATTAATACATAATGACAGGAGTATATACCGCCTGCTGCTTATCGCCTTGTGTATAGCAAGCCCTGCCTTCCATTTTTTATGCCGCCAGGATTTTCCCGATCCGCTTGATCTCCGGTTGCTTAACAGTGGCATTTGCCTGGGCACTATCGGCCTGTCGTTCATCAAAAATAAATATTATTTTAAAACGGGTTTATACGTTACCATTCTAAGCCACCTGGCGTTAAACAACTACTGGTTGCTGTCGCATTCGCAATTCAGCCCGCTCTACATATTCAGCTCGGTGGTTGTATTTATGGGGCTGGCCATATTTTGTATCCGGCAGTATGAATTTGTAGCGGTTACGGCAGTTAACCTCGGGCTGGTGCTCAGCGCTTATTTAGTGTCCGAAACTCCGGGCATAGGCATATTTTCATTAGTAGGGTTGCTTATAACCTTTACTATAACTGGTTACATTATATTTATTGTAAG
The DNA here is from genome assembly GCF_039543225.1 of Mucilaginibacter defluvii. Taxonomy (NCBI): domain Bacteria; kingdom Pseudomonadati; phylum Bacteroidota; class Sphingobacteriia; order Sphingobacteriales; family Sphingobacteriaceae; genus Mucilaginibacter; species Mucilaginibacter defluvii. Next base: position 26,883 of record NZ_BAABJI010000002.1, on the reverse strand, counting down.
GATGGTATACCGGCTTAAACTGAAAAAAGCCGTAGATTCGCTAACCAAAACAAACAGCTCCTTAAGGTTAAGCGAGCAAAAACTCCGCGACAGCCGCAACCAGTTGCACTCGCTTATTAACTCCATCAATGATATAGTTTTTGAGATTGACGAAAACCGCCGGGCCTTAAACATCTGGTACGACGAAAAAAAGCCGCTTCATTTTGATCCGAAAGTTTTTTTTGATAGCCGTATGGCTGACCTGGTAAATAAAGAAAGAAGCCAGCCACTATCAAACGCTATTGACTTTGTTATTCAAAACCACGAAGCTACCTCTATCGAATTCCGGTCTATCTTTGGCATCGATAAGTGGTTTGCTGCCAAGATCAGTCCGGTGTATGACAGGCAGGCCAACTATACCGGCCGCATATCCATCGCGATAACTGATATTACCAACCAAAAAGATTACGAACAGGCGCTGCAAACCAACCAGGAGTTGCTACTTGAGGCGCAAACCATTGCCAAACTGGCCAACTGGTGGCACGATGATATTACAGGCGAGAGCCATTGGTCGCCGTACCTGTTTACCATTTTTGAGATTGACGGCTTACCGGCCGGCCTTTCACATGAGCAATACTATCTGTCGCGCGTGCACCCTGATGACTTTGCGGCAACCCAGCATTTTATGCAAAACCTGGGCTCAAGCGATGTAAATACGTTTGAACATAAGCTGATCACCGAAAAAGGTACGCTTAAATACCTTAAAATTATACGCGGCGATGTTAGCTACACGGATGACGGACTGGTAAAACGCATTTCGGGCGTTACGCAGGATATTACGGAAGTTCGTCTGTCTGAAAAATCGGCCAAGATCAGTCGGGCGGAATTAATTGAGGCGCAAACCATTGCCAAGATCGGTAACTGGAAATATGAATTCGCCGGCAAAAGCTTCTCCTGGTCTGACGAGATTTGCAACATTTATGACATAACTGAAAAGGAAATCCCGCTGAATAACTTTGTTCGCGAGTTTTTTAAACATGTACACCCCGACGACCGGCAATTACTGTACAAGCTGTTAAAGGAACCGCTGAGCGCTATCGGACGTTCATTTGAATACCGCATAGTTTTACCCGACGCAAGCATCAAGCACATGAGCCTCATCATAGGTAAGGTTATGCGGCGCGATGGTATCCTGCGCAAAATAATCGGTACGTTGCAGGATATAACCGAGCGCAAAAAGGCCGAGTTTGAATCGGAGCGTACACGCAACAAGTACCGCCTGGTGTTGGAGAGTGTAAAACTCGCCGCGCTTACCGTAGATAATAACGGCAAGGTTACGTTTTGCAACGGGCACCTGGCAGGTATACTCGGCATGTCGCCGGAAGAGGTAATCGGCCACAACTGGACGGAACGTTTTGTGCCTGCCCAATTCAGGGAAACACTTAACGGGTGGCTAATAAACAACAGCTACGAAACGCATTATATAAACCCGGTTATTTGTAAGGATGGCAGCGAGATAATTATAAGCTGGCAAAATACCATGAGCTTTGACGAACATGGCAACCTGATTGAAATTACCTCAATTGGCGAAGACATTACCGACCGCCAAAAGGCTACCCAGGAGTTGATCTCGGCTAAAGAGGATGCCGAACGCTCATCTAAATTCCAGTCGGATTTCCTTTCTACCATGAGCCACGAGATACGGACGCCGATGAACGCCGTGATTGGCATTACCAATTTACTTTTGGCAGAAAACCCAAAACAGGATCAGTTGGAATACCTGAATACGTTGAAATTTTCAGGCGATAACCTGCTGGCTATTATAAATGATATACTGGACTATAATAAAATAGAGGCGGGCAAGTTTAACCTGATAAAGCAGCCGGTAAACCTGATACAGCTTGCTCAAAATATATGGCAATCGTTTTTACCGCGCGCGGGCCAACAGGGCATTGAGCTTAAACTGATAACCGATAGCCAACTGCCCGAACTTATACAAGCTGACCCGGTGCGTTTGAGCCAGATATTGAATAATCTGATTGGCAATAGTATTAAGTTTACCCATCAAGGCAGCGTTACCATACAAATTGATAATGCGCCGCAGGCAAGCCCCGGCGTTACCGACGTAGTTTTTACCATAACGGATACCGGTATAGGAATAGCCCCGGAAAGCCTACCTGATATTTTCGATCCGTTTATACAGGATATGCATCACCACAACACCATGGGCGGAACCGGGCTCGGACTGGCGATAACCAAACGCCTGGTTAACCTGCATAACGGCGATATTGATGTAACCAGTACGCTTAATAAAGGCACAAAGTTTACTATAAAAATACCTTTTGAGATTGTAGAGGTTAAAAAAATCAGTAACAATTCTGAAAAAAAACTGGAAAACCTATCAAACAACCTGAGCGACGTGCGCATACTTGTTGTTGACGACAATAAAATGAACTTGCTTATCGCGTCAAAATTCCTCAGAAAATGGGGAGCTATGGTTGATGAGGCAGATAATGGGCAAACAGCGGTTGAAAAGAGCGCCCAAACCACCTATAACATGATCATTATGGATTTGCAGATGCCGGTAATGGATGGGTTTGAGGCTACGCGGATCATTAAACAAACACATCCGCGGGTACCTGTTATAGCCCTTACCGCCGATGCCATGCCCGATACATACACAAAAGCGTTTGAGGCCGGAATGGATGATTATTTAACCAAACCCTTCCTGCCCGAGACGCTTTTTGAAAAGGTATCAAAGTATCGCCACATCATGGGCCCTATACTTTAATTCCGTTGCTTATTTAAGTTCCTCTTTTACTTCGCCGCACTCCAGCATGGCATCGCCGTAGTAAGGATTTTTAATCTCCTTAGCTTCTGAAAGCCAGTAACCGCCTTTACCTTCATTGGCCATCGGGCAGTAGGCCACAAAGGCGGGCTTGCCCGTTTTAATGCCTTTAGCCAGGGTAATTACATCCTTGCTTAAAGTTAAAAAGGCTTTACGCTGCTCATCCACCTTATCCGTTGCGGCAATGGAACCGGCTAAAGTTGCCGCTTCGTTGCAGCCTTTTACTTCAATCAGCTCCTGCTGCAATTTTTCAGCGCTTTTTTTGCTTGCGGCACCGTCTGATTTTACCAGGTCATTTTTTAACGCGATGTATGAGTTAAGCACCTCTGTTACATTGTCCTTATCAGGTAACGCCGCGTTTGCTGCCACGGCAGCGGTATCTCGTTGGGTTTGCTCCGCTTTTTTTGAGGCGGGTTGATTACAGGCAGCGGCAAAAAACATAGCGGCTACAGCGGCAGTTAAAAAAAGTCTTTTCATTTAAATTGCGTTTTACGAGGCCTTTAGTTTGATCGTATGGCGTCCACCGGATTCAGCCTTGCCGCGCTAAGCGCCGGGATAATACCGGAGATAATACCGATTGCCAGCGAACCGAAAACACCGATGAGGATATTTTTAGTACCGATAACGATCTCGATATCACCGACACCCTTTACAACGAGCGATACCAGGTAAACCAGGAACAAACCTATTACCCCGCCTATAAGGCAAAGGGCCATGGCCTCAATTAAAAACTGCAATAATATGAAATAGTTTTTTGCCCCCAATGATTTCTGTATACCGATGATGTTGGTACGCTCCTTAACCGACACGAACATGATGTTAGCGATGCCAAAGCCGCCTACCAATATAGAGAAACCGCCAATAAACAAACCGGCCAGGTTGATTACCCCAAACAACGAATCGAGTTGGTTGGATAACAGCGTGGTTTTATTAAGCGCGAAGTTATCGTCCTTACCGGGCCCTATCCGGCGGATAGAGCGCATTACCCCTCTCAACTCACTTTCCACCTCCCCTTCGGCTATGCCCTCCCTGCCTTTTACTACAATTTGAGGCTGATATTTCTCGGATTTAATGTCGATCAGGTTACGGGCAAAATTAAGCGGCAGCAGCACTTCCTTATCTGCCGATATACCCAACATATCATCGCCCTCTTTTTTAAATACACCGATCACGGTAACATAGCGGCCCATGATTTTTATTTTTTTACCCATAGCATCACCCGCCGGGAAGAGATGGCTGGCTATCTCATAACCGATAACCGTAACCGGAGCGCCCGAGCGCGATTCCATATCGGTAAAATAACGTCCGTCCTGGTATTCATAGTTATATACGTCGGCATGCTCGTGCGATACCGCGTAAAGCACTGCTCCGTCTATTGTATTGCTTTTATATTTAACCTTCCGGCTGTCAATATATATCTCGAAAGATACGGCTGCCGCGGTCTGACTGCGTTTTTTCAGTTCCTCATAATCGTGCATATTTGGTACCGGGCGCTGTATAAATTTCCACCACGGATAATCGCCACCAAACATCCAGGGCCATTTTTGTATGTATATACTATTGTTACCCAGCTTGTTTACACTGCTCTGCAAATTATTGCGCAAGGTATCAACCGCCGAAAATACTGCGATGATGGTGAAGATACCAATGGTAACGCCCAGCAATGATAACAGGGTTCGCAGTTTGTTCTGCCTAAGGGCATCATAAGCAAACAAAAAGCTCTCTCGAAAAAGTTTTAAAAACAGCATAATGGCTACAATTGCTTTTTAGACATGAACATGCGCATTTGGTTACAATAAATTTAATTTAATTGTGCATACAACGCACACAAAAGCTGCTAAATATCTGTTAAACATTACTAATAAAATTTTTCATACATTTGCGCCCTGAAAATCCAACAGAATATTAATATGAAATTATCTCAGTTTAAATTCAATTTACCCGAATCGTTAGTGGCCCATACGCCGTCTGATAAGCGCGACGAATCTCGCCTGATGGTGCTGCACCGCGATACCGGTAAAATTGAACACAAGATATTCAAGGATGTATTGGATTATTTTGATGATCAGGATGTGATGATCCTGAATAACACCAAGGTTTTCCCTGCCCGCTTATATGGCAACAAGGAAAAAACCGGCGCCACTATTGAAGTTTTCCTGCTGCGCGAGCTGAACAAGGAGCTTCGCCTGTGGGATGTACTGGTTGATCCGGCCCGTAAAATCCGTGTTGGCAACAAACTTTATTTTGGCGACGATGACCTGTTGATAGCCGAGGTTGTAGATAATACTACCTCACGTGGCCGTACAATACGTTTTTTGTTCGACGGTACTGATGAGGAGTTTCGCCGTAACGTAGAAATACTGGGAGAAACCCCGCTACCAAAATACATTAAGCGTAAAGCTACCGCCGAGGATAAAGAGCGTTACCAAACTATTTTCGCCAAACACGAAGGCGCTGTTGCGGCTCCTACAGCCGGTTTACACTTTAGCCGTGAGCTGATGAAACGTCTTGAATTAAAAGGTGTTGAATTTGCCGAGGTTACCCTGCACGTAGGCCTGGGTACATTCCGTACTGTAGAGGTTGAGGATTTAACCAAGCATAAAATGGATTCGGAGCAGTTTATCATCGAGCAAAAGCAAGCTGATATTGTAAATAAGGCTATCGAGCATAAAAAGCGTGTTTGTGCTGTAGGCACTACCAGTATGCGTACCATTGAGTCGTCTGTTTCGGCCAACAAAACATTAAAAGCCGCGAATGACTGGACAAGCAAATTCATTTTCCCGCCATATGAGTTTAGCATAGCTAATTCCATGATTACTAACTTCCATACGCCTGAATCAACCCTGTTGATGATGATCTGCGCGTTTGGCGGTTACGAACATGTAATGAATGCTTACGAGATAGCTGTAAAAGAAAAATACCGCTTTTACAGCTACGGCGACGCGATGCTGATCATTTAACATCGATTGATATCATAAAAAAGAGAGATGCATACCATCTCTCTTTTTTTGTTTGTACATATTTGTAAAGGCTTAGCCTAATTATCAAATATGCCATCAAAAAACTACGTTATTATCGTTGCCGGCGGATCGGGCACGCGCATGCAATCTGCACTACCTAAGCAATTTTTACCGCTTAACGGCAGGCCGCTTATGTTTTACACACTTGAGGCATTTGCCAAAAGTCGCGCTAATCCGTATATAATTGTAGTAATGCATCCGGATTTTCACGATCACTGGCGGCAATTGTGCACCACTTACCGGTTTGAAATGCCACATGAATTGGTAGCTGGCGGCAGCACCCGCTTTCATTCAGTTAAAAATGGTTTTAATGCTATAAAAAACAATGACACCATAATAGCCGTACACGACGCTGTACGCCCGCTTACAGCGCCTGAAGCGATCGATAAAGCCTATCGATATGCCGAAACTCATGGCAACGCCGTGGTGGCTGTTAAAAGCCGCGATTCGGTGCGTCGGGTTATTGGCAAAAAATCATCTGCATTAAAGCGCGAAGAAATATACCTGGTGCAAACGCCGCAAACTTTTATCTACAACCAGCTTAAAACCGCCTACGAGCAGCCTTACACCGATAACTTTACAGATGATGCCAGCGTAGTGGAGGCCGCGGGTTACCATATCAATCTGATAGAAGGCAATGACACCAATATCAAGATTACTTTTCCGGAAGATATCGCGATAGCAGAATTGCTCTTAAGCAGAAAGCCATCCCTGTAACAGGAATGGCTTCTATTTATGTGTTTTAATTTTCAGCGGTTACGCTCGTCTGATAACACCCAGCAATAGCGCGATGATGGCTATAACTAAAAGTACGTGGATCAGGTTGCCAGCGTGGTTGAAAAAAAATCCGAATATCCAGCCGATAACCAGTATGACTGCGATAATGTACAATAAACCTCTCATGTTAGTAAGTTTTAGTTGATAAATGTTTATTATGTTATATTTCTATCAAACTAAAATCATTCCAAAAAGTGTTATTTTTTTTAAAAAAAACTTTAAGCTGGAGATTGATTGCACTTCAACGCAACATTAATACTCGTCCTCGTTAAAAAAGAAATCGTCCTTTGTAGGGTAATCAGGCCATATTTCTTCTATATTTTCGTACGGTTCGCCGTCGTCTTCCAGAGCCTGCAAGTTCTCTATAACTTCAACCGGAGCACCCGAGCGTATAGCGTAATCAATTAATTCATCCTTAGTTGCCGGCCATGGCGCATCTTCCAGATGCGAAGCAAGTTCAAGTGTCCAATACATATCTATATAGGTTTTTAATGTTTGTTAACAATTTCGCAAAAGTATAATATTTTAAAAGTGAATATCAAATATTTTTTTTCACAATTTATCCCGTCTCGGCAACCATTGATTTTCAGGCACTCCGGCATCAAAACCAATGGCCCTGGCCAGCGTAAAAAGGTAGTCGCTCAAACGATTGAGGTACATAACTACTTTCTCATCCACCGCACTTTCGTCAGCCAAATGTACCACTACCCTTTCAGCACGGCGACAAACGCAGCGCGCCACGTGGCAGTACGATATGGCATTACTACCGCCGGGCAATATGAAATGTTTTAACAGCGGCAATTTTTCGTTCATGGCGTCAATCTCCGCTTCCAGCAACTCAATATCGGTTTCGTAAATATCAGGCAATACCATTTTCGATTTTTCGGGATCAGCCGCCAGCGCCGCACCTACGGTAAACAACCTGTCCTGCACGTGTTTTAATATATCGCTGTAATGCGCATCAATATCCTGATCGCGAATGAGGCCGATGTAGGAGTTAAGCTCATCAACCGTGCCGTAGCTTTCAATACGCAGATGGTGCTTGGGTACGCGGGTACCGCCAATTAACGAGGTATATCCCTTATCGCCGGTTTTAGTATAAATTTTCATATCGGTGGTGCAATTAAACAAATTGCCTGCTGTTATTATTATGAATGTGAAAAATTTAGTAAATATTTACATTTGATTTGCCGATGCCCAATTGTTATGAAATACGCAAAGCCATTTATCCCGATTGTACTGTTTCCGGTATTGTTTATCACACTCAGCTTCAACTGCGGCAACGGGTCGGCAAAACAAGGCGATGCCGAACGCAAGCCCGTACCGGCAGCAATAATATCTGAGCAGCAATTCAATGCGCTGTTCCCTAACCGCGATAAATTTTATACTTATAAAGCCTTTGTACAAGCCGTTAATGATATGGCGGCTATTAAAATAGAGATCACCAAACGCGCCTACCAGGCCTTGCAAATGGTACGCACAGATAAACGCACAGGTAAAAGCAGCGTAGTGCGGCAGGATGAAGGCTTTAATGAGGACTGGGCAAAATCAAAACCAGATAGCGTATACATTATTGATTATGGCTTATTTTGTAACGAGAAGGACGCTACTTTAAATAAACGCGAACTGGCCGCCTTTTTCGCGCACATAGCACATGAAACCCGGCACGGCATCAACGGCAAGTATAACGATGGCCTGATGCTTAAAACTGAGGCGGACACCGGTAAAGCCTATGTGTTACCTAATGATGAATACCCGCCGGTAAAGGGTAAAAAATATTATGGACGCGGGCCACTGCAACTAAGCTACAACGGCAATTATGGCTATGCATCACATTGTATATTCGGTAATAAAGAGACCTTGCTCAACAACCCCGAGCTTATTGAGCAGGATGCGGTAGTAGCTTTTAAAACAGCCATTTATTTCTGGATGACACCGCAATCGCCCAAACCCTCAGCTCATGATGCCATTACCGGCAAATGGAAACCTACCGCGGCCGAAATAGCTGCCGGGCGTGTACCTGGTTTTGGCAGCACCATCAACATAATTAATGGCGCTGTTGAATGCGGCAAAGGCGATGCTTTTGAAAACATGCAGGACCGTATTGGCTTTTACCACCACTTCCTGCCCCTGTTGGGCGCTACCGACGAAAATTGCGCCTGCTCATGCGGCAGCATGAAAGCTTATACTTATTAAGCCGCTACTCGCGTATAGTAATGCTGCGCCTGCGTGATACATGCGCGCTGAAATAGCCTAAAGCATCATTATTGATATTGGTAGGCGGGTTGCCCGGAGTTACGCCCCCACCCGGCCCGTTTTGGCTCTGATCGGCCAGCGTTACCCAGTACTTGTATAACGGCCTGTCAATACTTTGCATCTCCACCTCTACCAAATCGCCATCGTTTATTTCTTCGTTATCATCATCGCTGCTGTAAAAAAGCTGATCCTTAACGTCGTTACCATTGGTAAGCCTGTCATCGTTAGCGTAAACACGGCGGGTTTGCGTACCGTTTACCCACATAATAAAGCGGTATTGATTGGCATAATCTACCGGATCTTTATAATGCACGGCAACTACCTTACGGTCTTCACCGCCAAAGGTTATTTCAGATACGCTTAGCGAATCCAGTTCCACCGGGCGCGGCATGGTCGACTGGGCGGTATACTCCTTGCCATCAACCTTTACTAACATGTTGTAGGTAACATTGGGCTGCCCTTTAAATGAGCTGACATAAACACCCGGAATACGTTCAACGTAATTATGCGCAAAGCCCCGGCTATCCGTAACTACTATCTCCGCATTGCTTACCGGCGGATAGCTGTTATCCTCGGTATACGATACCGAGCGCGACAGTTTAATGGTTTGCATATCGGCGTCATCAACCACGGTACCTTCAATAACCAGTTGGCTGGCTGATTCTTTTATATCCACATCGATCACCTTCTCGCACGAGGTAAGGCCTATCGCTGCTAACAGTAATGTTCCTAACAGATGTATGTTTCTCGTTTTCATAAGTACTAAAAGCTAAAATTCCAGGTTACCGACGGGATGATACCAAACAAGGCTATCTGCACGGCTTCGGTACGGTTTGGATCATTCTTTTTATCGCGGAACTGGATGGCATACGGGTTTTTACGATTAAGCGCGTTGTATAAACTGAACGACCAGCTCGAGCGGAAACGTTTGGTTTCCTTGGCTTTTAAAGTAGCACTCAAATCCAAACGCTCGGTATGCGGCATACGGTTGGCATTGCGCTGGGTAAAGTAATAAGTAGTAAGGCCGCCTACATTATATTTTCCTGCCGGGTAAGTTACCGCGTTGCCCGTGCTGTAAATGTAGTTTGCCGATACCGACCAGCGTTTGCTCAGGTTATAAATGCCCACCAGCGCCAGGTCGTGCGTACGGTCCTGCCGGGCAGGGAAATAGTTGCCATTGTTCAACCCATCAAACTTACGCTCTGTTTTTGATAAGGTATAGCTGATCCAGCCGGTTAAACGCCCTTTGGTTTTCTTGGTATAAAGCTCTAAGCCGTAAGCACGGCCGCTGCCGTATAACAACTCCGACTCCACATTAGCATTCGCAATTAGTTGTGCGCCGTTTTTATATTCAATTTGGTTTTGCAGCCATTTGTAATACGTTTCTACCGAAAACTCGAAGGTGTTATCCTTGGCGTTTTTAAAATACCCTATGGCTACCTGGTCGGCAATCTCGGGTTTTATATTGTTGCTGCTCATCACGTATTGATCGGTCGGCGAGCTGGTGCTGGCATTGGTTAGTATGTGAATGTTTTGCGTATTGCGATTGTAGGCGGCCTTCACCGAGTTCTCCTCGTTAAGCGTATAACTTAATGACATGCGTGGTTCCAGGTTAAAATAAGTTTTAACAAACTCGCCGCTGCCATATTTATAGGCTGATGCTACATCGCCATCAGCATTATAAGTATTAAAAGTACCCGGGCCTAACAAGGAGAAACTGCTCAGCCTTAAGCCATATAATAAGTTGAATTTATCGGTCAGCTTCCAATCATCAGATACATAGGCCGCCATTTCCAAACCATAGCGGTTCTCGATAGAGAGCGGATTAAAGCTGGAGTTACCGTTAGTTGTGATTTCCGACGGCGCTATACGGTGATGCGTACCCTGAAACCCGAAACGTATGGTATGCTTATCACTGAAATATTGCAGATCCTCCTTCAGGTTAAAGTCTCGTATCAGCGACGTAACATTGGCATTGTTATCATCATCCAGCAGGCTGATGCTGTAATTATATTTATTGAAGATGAAGCTGGTATTGGAGAATAAACGGCTGTTAAAAACATGGTTTAAACGTATAGTAGCGGTGGTATTGCCCCATTGGTTGGCAAACAGATCCTTTATTCCAATATTATCACGCCCAAAATAACCTGAAACGTAGAGCGTGTTCTTATCATCGAACTTATAGTTAGCTTTGGCATTGATGTCGTAAAAGTTCAGCGTATTACCTTTCACTGATGAATCAGGCGAGGCCTGCAGCAACAGATCGATATAAGTTCGGCGCGCGCTGATCATAAATGAGCCGCGATTCTTCACAATTGGCCCTTCGGCTTTAAGGCGCGAGGCGATTAACCCGATGCCGCCTTCCATGCCAAATTGCTTATTGTTACCGTCCTGCATTACTACATCCAGTACGGATGATAAACGCCCGCCGTACTGCGCTGGCATACCACCTTTATACAGGCTTACGTCCTTAATAGCATCGGCATTAAAAGTGCTGAAAAAGCCCAGCAGGTGCGATGAATTGTACACGGTAGCTTCATCCAGTAATATCAGGTTCTGATCGGCAGCGCCGCCACGAACGAAGAAACCCGTGGTTCCTTCTCCTCCTGATTTTACGCCAGGTAACAGTTGAATGGTTTTTAATACGTCCTTTTCGCCAAATATCACCGGGATATTGTCGAGGTCCTTCATGTTCAACTTATCCAAACCCATTTGGGGACTGCGCACATTCTCGTTCTTACGGTCGGTAGCGCTAATCACCACCTCGGCAAGTTCCGACCCGCTTTGCAGATCGACGTTGAGCTTAGTGTTAGCAGTCAGGTTAACGGTTTTGGTTACCTGCTGATAACCGGTGTAGGTAATGGTAAAAGTGTACTCGCCTGCCGCATTGGTGAGCGAATAAAACCCATAGGCGTTGGTAGCCGTTGCGGATTGCCCGGCCGCGTTTTGAATACGAACCGTAGCCCCGATAAGCGTTTCGCCCGTGCGGGCATCGCGCACGGTACCGCTAACGGTAAAGCGCTTTTGCGCCGTAACAGGCAACGAAAATAGCAGGCATATTAAAGCTGTGAGGTAGAAAAAATGTCGTTTTTGCATGAACGGCAGTAAGGTAAAGTTGATGTTTAGTGTCGTTATAACGCAAGAATGCGTACTTTTTGATATAATACTCAACTTTTTGTTACAAAAACTTTTCGATTTAACTTACCGCAGTATCAAATTAACTTGAATAATACAATTTAACAACAAATAAAATTCCGCTTGGCACCGTGCACTCGATTTTAAAAGTGCTAAAATAGACTATCGGTTGTAACCGGGATAGAAAATATGTAGTCTTACCAAACAATCATGAAAAATCTATCCCTTTTAACCTTAGCCATACTTTTACCTTTAAGCGTTTGTGCACAGCAGTCAAAAATTGAATTAGTAAACACTGCGGATATTGATCGTTTTTGGCAAGCGTATGATAGCGTTGCCGTTACAACAGATTCGTTGAGGCAGGTTGAGATCATTCAGCGCCTCTACGTAAATAAAGGTACTCCGGGCCTACAGGCCTTTATGAAGGCACGCAACTATGATGCAGGCTTATGGGCGCAACTTATCCGGAAATATCCAAAATTCTGGCAAAGCATCAGGCCGAACACGCTACGCGTGAAAAAAGAGGTTGGCGCTATAAACAAAAGTATAACGGCGCTTAAAAAGCTTTATACTGAAATGCGGCCGGCAGCGATGTATTTCACAATAGGGGGATTACGATCGGGCGGTACAACTACCGGTGATATGGTGCTTATAGGCGCCGAGATTGCCACCGCTGATAGATATACTGATGCTTCGGAACTAAGCGACTGGCTGATAAACGTGTTCAGTAATCAACAAAGCAATAACCTCGTTAGCCTTAACATCCATGAGTATATACATACACAGCAAAAGGGTGATGACGGATTGTTATTACTGGCTCAAAGTATAAAGGAGGGTTCGGCGGACTTTATAGCCGAACTAGTTACCGGGCAAAAAAACAATAATGCCTATATGCTATACGGCCGTGCGCATGAGCAGGAACTAAAAGATAAGTTTAAAGTTGAGATGTTTAGTGGTACCATGGGTAACTGGCTTTATAACGGATCAAGCAGCCCGCATCCGGATTTAGGATATTTTATAGGCTACCGTATCTGCCGGTCTTACTATCAACATCATTTAAATAAACGGCAGGCGATTAAAACCATGATTGAATTAAATTGGGAAGATGAAAAACAGATCACCAGCTTTTTGGATGAATCTAAATATTATTCAAACCCAGTTAACAAGCAAGAACTGATAGATATTTTCGAGAAGATGCGCCCGTTTGTTACCAGCCTGTCGCCCGCCATTAACGGCTTTAACAATGTATCGCCTGCAATAAACGAATTAACCATTAATTTTTCTGAACCGATGGCCGAAGGTTATTCTATAAGCTTAGGCGACGGAGGTAAGGAACATTTTCCGCTTTCAGGTGTGACCGGGTTTTCGGCCGACCGCAAATCGTTCAAATTAAAAATGACGTTACAACCCGGAAAAACTTATGATTTTATCATTACAGATAGGTCGTTTAAATCGCAAGCCGGTTATCCGCTTAAAAATTATACCGTGCATTTTACAGTTAAGTAAGACAGATAACCTATGTAACATAGAATTACTCAACAGGCTGCCAGAGTTCTATCTTATTTCCTTCCGGATCATATATCCAAGCGAATTTGCCGTATTCATCGTCCTGTTTTTTTTCGTCTATGCGCACGCCTTTTTCTGCAAGCTGTGCCAGCAACGCATCCAGATCTGTAACCCTGAAATTGATCATAAATTGCTGTGCCGGGCTGCCAAAGTAGGTTGTATCCTGCTTAAAAGGCATAAACACCGTTTGCCCGGCTTGCTGCTGCCATACCTCGCCGCTTTGCAGGGAGTTAATGCCCAGGTGTTCGTCATACCACTTACTTAACGCGTTTGCATCCTTAGCCCTGAAGAAAAAACCGCCGAAGCCGGTTACTAATTTTTCCATGATAAAAATATTATTTGGCTAAAGCTATCGGTTTATCGCGTAGTAAACAAGGGGCAAAAACAACATTACAACAGGGCAAAACAGACAACCAATTAATTACTTTTTAAACCAAACCTCTTCGGGCGCTGCATCAAAATTTTGCATGGCATCCATCAGCCCCGCAACATCCCCCGCCGAAAGCACCATTGCCCGGTTTGCAGGTTTCATGAATTTTTGCTCGGTCATAACGTCGAGCTGTTTAAGCAACATATCATAAAAACCATTCAGGTTCAATACTCCTACCGGACTTTTGTGTAACCCAAGCTGTAACCAGGTTAAGGCCTCAAAGAGCTCGTCGAGCGTGCCCAAGCCGCCCGGTAGGGCAATAATGCCATCACTCATTTTTACCATGAGTTGTTTACGCTCGTGCATTGTTTGCACTATGTGCAACTCGGTAAGGCCGGTATGCGCTACCTCTTTATCTGCCAAAAATTGTGGTATTATACCGATGGCTTTACCGCCCTTTGCAAGCACAGCATCGGCAATTAAGCCCATAACCCCTACCCGGCCACCGCCAAAAATCAGGGTAATTCCATTGTCGGCAAAATATTGCGCCAGGTTTTCAATAACATTCAACAAGTCGGTATCACCATTAAAATTAGCTCCGCAATACACACAAACAGTTTTCATTATATCAAAATTTGCCGCGAAGATAAATAATTAACATCCGTACCCGATTAAATTCATTGTTACTTTACCGCATAACAGTTTTTTGTATTTTTGCGGATGCCAAAAATTTCGCAAAAAGGGCTGCGTATGCCCGCCTCGCCCATTCGTAAATTAACCCCTTTTGCTGATAAGGCAAAACAGGACGGTAAGAAAGTATATCACCTTAATATCGGTCAGCCGGACATTGAAACCCCTGCCGGGATGCTTGATGCAGTGAAAAACATTGATTTTAACATCTGGGCATATACAGCGTCAGAAGGTACACTGAACTATCGTAAAAAATTAGCCGAATATTATAACAAGTTAGGCTACGGAATCGGTACACAGGACATTATAGTTACTACCGGTGGCTCAGAAGCGATCACCATCGCCATGATGACCTGCCTTGACGCGGGCGACGAAGTAATTATCCCTGAGCCTTTTTACGCCAATTATAACGGTTTTGCCAGCCAGGGCGATGTGGTGGTTAAACCCATCCTATCGTACATTGAAAATGACTTTGCCCTGCCGCCCATCAGTGAGTTTGAGAAACTGATAACTGACAAAACCAAAGCCATCATCATCTGTAACCCTAACAACCCAACAGGCTACCTGTATACACGCGAAGAATTGGAAGCCTTAAAAACCCTTTGCTTAAAGTACGACCTATACTTATTGTGCGATGAGGCTTACCGTGAGTTTTGCTATGACGGACGCGAATTTATTTCGCCAATGCACCTGGAAGGTTTGGAGAACAACGTGATCGTGCTGGATACCGTAAGTAAGCGTTACAGTGCCTGTGGTGCACGTTTAGGCTGCATCATCACTAAAAATAAAGAGGTATGGACAACCGCCTTAAAATTTGCGCAGGCACGTTTAAGCCCCGGAATGGTAGAACAAATTGCCGGTGAAGCAGCGGTTGATACACCCGACAGTTACTTTGAGATGGTGAATGCCGAATACAAATCGCGCCGAGACACACTGGTAAATGCCCTGAACAACATGGATGGTGTTTTTTGCCCTACCCCTGGCGGTGCATTTTATATTGTAGCCCGACTGCCGATAGATAATGCCGACAAATTTTGCCAATGGCTGCTGGAAAACTTTGAATACAACAACCAAACCGTAATGCTGGCACCAGCCACTGGCTTTTACAGTACCCCCAGCAGCGGATTGAACGAAGTTCGCCTGGCCTATGTGCTTAATAAAGATGACCTGAAAACAGCTATGGTTTGCTTAGAGGAAGCATTAAAAGTTTATCCGGGTAGGACAAATTAATCTATACATTTTATAGAAAGGTTTCGGCTCAATGATACCGATAGAGATTATTCCGACATTTAGGGGGTGGTTATTCAAAGTCGTTAACCTTTCTATTATAATAATCACTTTTCTTTGGATTCTTATTGGTATAAATACGATTTTGAAAGACGTGAACTTTCCTGATGTCACTGCTATACTGATTATGCTCAGTTTCATACCTTGTGTTACCGCGATCGTTACTTCAATATTATTAGTATTTATTAGGAATAAGGTAATTGAAATACAGACCAATGAAATTCAAAGCTTGACCATCAGTATAAAAAAGGAAGATTTTCTGTCGGATAATCCAACCTCTTCAAGAATGGCAGATAACTGGATAATAACAAAAAAGGAAACACTTCAAGTTGAGTTTAATGAAGTAAGAAATATTATTGACCAATTAAAAAAGCATAATATTCCAGTAAACTTCAGTAAAGTTAATATACTGAATGAGCACCCTAAACTTCTTTTTCAAGCATTTATTTCTTTATTCACAGGTGTATATCATTAATTAAGACAGTCATCGTTGATAATCTACAATACGGCACATAAATTGTTTATATTTGCAGGCTACTGCTGCATAATGCAATGGTAACTTCACTAAAAATGGGGTCGACCGGAATTGACAGGATGGAGATAAGTAGGTAAGCATGCAGCGCGTTGGGTGAATTAGCGCTTTAATCTGAACGCTCAAACTTACAAATGGCGAAAATAACTACGCCTTAGCTGCCTAATTTAGAATTAGCATAGCTTTTGTCCCGCCGGTTTTCCGTTCTGTTGAACCGGCAACCGGGGCATCGAAAAACGGAACTGGCCAGCTTAGGGTGTGATAAGCAGGCGAGATAAAGCACCTACGGAAGACGGTACAGGTAAGCAACTGACCTTCCCCTTCCCGACAATTTAACAGAAGCTAAGCATGTAGAAAGCTTACCTTATACCATGTTTGGACGAGGGTTCGAATCCCTCCGGCTCCACTAAGTAGGTATCAAAAACCACTAAACCCTTCAAACGCTATGTTTGAGGGGTTTTTTATTACGTTTTGGTTTCATTTGCTCTCCTTTGAACGGCCATTTCGGTGACCATTCTGGTGAGCAGGTCGCTTTACACTAAGCCGCTCACCAGAGGGTAGAAAACCAATTGATTATCAACATGTTAAGCTAGTGAAAATCTTGTTTGAATTATGCTGCGAAGTTAATTTTGTATAACTTTTAACAGCTTTTTCATGATAAAAAACGTAGCAATTCTCTTCTATTTAAAAATAGAGCAAATGGCAAAGAATGGAAAGTCTTGGCTTACATACAAATAATCGCTGATTATCAATAAATCAAATTAGCAACTGGCAAAAAGATAGAAGTCCAAAATTGAGATGAAAGCGAGGGTCGTAGCAAAGGAAAATCATAGGATATAGACCTTTAAATGTCAATTTGAATCAACTTGAACAAAAGATAAATGACACTTACCGGTACTTAAAAGATTTTGGCGAATAACTGACAGCCGAAAAAATCAGGGACAAATTTTAGGAACACGGAAAGTCAGGCGATAGAACAGAGCGAAAACAAATATGTTACCCGAAGGTTCAAAAATGACCAACAGTCATTTTACAGCATATGGTCACAAAAACGAAACACCTTCCAAAGTCGCAAAGAAGCGCGTGCCTGGTAAACCAAATATCAATAATTTATTATATCGCCGCTGTAACGAGTACCGCCCGTATCATTTATCAAACCAATTCTCTGACGCAAATGACCTGATCAGTTGTGACATTTTACCGTTCCGGAATTTCCATACATCACAAAACGGAGAATCAGTTAACTTTCCATCCTTATTCATTAATTTGATACGGCCAATAGTAATAATTGTCTCACCATCCTCCACATACTTTTCGATCCCAAAGGTCGTATCCGCATATGCCGATAAAAGAAATTTATAAACATTTTCTTTTCCATCAAGCGTACTGTCTCCTATGTATGTCCATTTGGTATCTTCCGTACAATAGGTTAAAAGTTCCTCATAATTTCCGCTGGAAAAAGCCTGGTTGGCTTTTACTAAAATTTCTATGTTTGTCATAACCGGTTCTCAGAATGTTATTGTTAAACCCAGGCCATATTGCTCTCCGTTATACACCGGTACAACCATACCGTTGAGGTGCTCTTTATCTTTGAAGAGCGTTCGCTTAAAAAATGGATGAACTAAATAAGCGATTTTAGTACTCAGGATGCCTATACCTGCACCTGCGGCAACATCGGTAAACCAGTGCTTGTTGTTGCTCATACGTAAAAAGCCCGTGCCGGCAGCCACCACATAGCCCGTAACACCATACCAAACAGATACGTCTTTATATTCCTGGTACAAAAATTCAGCTCCTAAAAAAGCGTTTGCCGTATGTCCGGATGGAAACGACCTGCGGTTAGAGCCATCAGGCCGCTCCACATCTGACGCTTTCTTAGTTATACCAACCGAAGACGCCATGATAATATATGCGGTTGCCATGACGATGGTCCGGTCTTTAAAATTGTGCCTGCCCGGTATACCGAACGCATTGATGGCATACACAGATAAAGCCGGCGCATATTGTGTGAGGTCGTCGAGGTGAGTCCTTCCCAAATGTTGTGCATCAAGCTCATTCCTGATGTTCGAATTCAAATGCTTCAAAGCCGGACTGGTGAGCCCTACAACGCCGTACCCGATCAGAATAGCCGGAACAATGAACGATTTGTGTTTAATTTTGCTATCGTTATTGTTGGCCGAAGAATCGTTTAAAGCAGCTTGCCCATTAACTTTCAGGATAAAAAAGCACAGTAAAAGGGCAATTACTATCTTACTGATTTTCATATTCATTTGCTCACGGTTCCGTTCTTCGAATAAGCCTATCGGTTCGCCAGCCCTGCTCAATGCATCGGGTTATTTGATTGTGTAGCTTTTGGTAGCTACCTCTGCCAGCCTGAAGTAACCGAAAGCATAATTATTGCTGTTCGTCTGGTTAATGATGTTTCCGCGAACCGCGCTTGGTATGGTAGGGAACGGATTGCCGTCATTTCCGGACGCTACGATCAATTTGTACATATAGTTGTAGTAGCTTTTTGATATCCCGTAAAGTTTGATATTCACCAGATCGCCGGCCTTGAATTTTTCATGCGAATACGATTCTTCCATCAAATTACCATTGGTAAACTCATCATCTTCAACTTCCAGTTCGGGAAAAACGGTGTGAGGCTGTCTAACGCTGCTCAGGTAGTAATTTTGCTGAGTTGCATCATCTTTATAACGAAACGATATTTCTACCTCGTCACCAACTTCACCGCCTTTGTCATTCTGTTCGATGTTATCTTCGATCTGCGGTACCGGCGTAAAGATTTCTGTGGCCGTATAGGTCTCGCCATTTAAAACGATCCTTAAGGTATAGGTTTGGCCGATAACCGGCACAAAATTGCTGCAAACGTATTCCCCCGTTCCGGGTTTTTCTACAAAGTTAAAAACCGCATTTGCGAGATTGTTGACGGTAATTACCGCCCCGGAAACGCTCGGGAAATCTGAATTATAATAGCCGGTCGTCGTCGTTAATACGACCTTCTGTTCATTGCCCGGCGTATTTTTAACCCAGTCGATAGAAGCGTCTATTACCAGTCTTGGGGCTGCTGTTTTAAGATCCGTATTGATCGCTTTTTCACATCCTGTTACTAAAAGGATTATAGCCAGAATAAGCATTATTTTAAATAGTTTCATGTAAGTCTTTTTAAATTTTATAATTGGTTAAAATTTCACGTTATAGGCTACGCTTGGTACAATGCCGAAGATGGCAACCCTTCTTGTCTCGTTTCTTCCGGTCTCCTCATTTTGCCTGAAAGAGTAGGACGCGGCGTTATTACGGTTATACAGGTTGTAGATGCTGAAATTCCATTCGCCCTGCCATCCTTTTTTCTTGTAAGGTTTAGGGGTATAGGTCGCTGAAACGTCTAAACGGTGGTACGCGGATAAAGAATTCTCATTACGTGCGCCATAACTGGCCACAGTAACGCCCTGGTAAAGGTATTTTCCATTAGGAAAGGTCGCTGCCTTTCCGCTTTGAAACGTGAGAATACCGCCGAAAGACCATTTCGGACTTACCGAGTAAGCGCCGGTAACAGACAGATTGTGCAATTTGTCGTAATTCGCCCGGTACCATGTGCCGTTGTTGATACCCGGCTCGTCCGGTGTTCTGCCCGGCGTACGTTGTTGTGCTTTTGAAAGCGTATAAGACACCCAGCCCGTAAGCTTCCCGGTATTCTTTTTAACCATCAGTTCCAGGCCATATGCCCTCGCTTCGCCGTTCAACAGCACTCTTTCTATCGCATCGATGCCCAGCAGATCTGCACCATCAATATAATCTGCCTTGTTTTTGATTTTTTTATAGAATGTTTCCGCTTCCAGAGAATACTTATCGTCTTTAAAATTATGGAAGTAACCCAGTGCCACCTGATCCAGAATTTCGGGCTTAAGGTATTTGTCCGAAGGCGCCCATATATCAAGCGGGGTTGCAGAGGCCGTATTTGAAATTAAATGAACATACTGGCTCATCCGGTTGTAGCTGGCCTTGATAGAGTTATCATTGTTCAGCGAATACGCAAGGGCTAACCGTGGTTCCAAGTTACCAAAGCTGGCTATCGTTTGATTTTTCTTGTAGTCGATAGTTCCGGTCGGGGCGGCCTCTTCATAAACGTGGAAATCCCTGTTGTAAATAACCGGCCGGTTATTAGCGTAAGTATATACTTGCTGTGCCCCTACCCTTTGAAAATTACTGTAACGCAGCCCGTAGTTGATGGAGAACTTATCTGAAAAGCGTTGGTCAGCACTAAAATAAGCTGCATTTTCATAAGCATACTTTTTTGCTATCTGCTCCGGATTGATGGGTGAACCTGCTCCGAAAGGCTTGATCGTTCCGGGGTTAAAATCGTAGTAAATGGCGTTTATGCCGTAATTTAACGTGAGGTT
This sequence comes from Mucilaginibacter defluvii, assembly GCF_039543225.1. NCBI lineage: Bacteria > Pseudomonadati > Bacteroidota > Sphingobacteriia > Sphingobacteriales > Sphingobacteriaceae > Mucilaginibacter > Mucilaginibacter defluvii. The sequence continues at coordinate 6,023 of NZ_BAABJI010000002.1, read as the reverse complement.
GTTTGAAACATAATGTTTAAAATCATACTTGAAGTTGTAATTCTTTACATCTGCTTTCCAGTCCATGCCTATGACCTTGATCTTGATGCGGTAATCGTAGTCACTATAAATGGCAGATGCGTTTGAAAATATTTTGTTGGAGAAAATATGGTTCCATCTCACATTGAAAAGTTTATTACCATAAGTGTTGATGAAGCTGTTATTGAAATTCAGGTCGTCGTTACCGAAATAGCCGGATACGAACACATTGTTCTTATCACTGAACTTGTAATTGAACTTGGTGTTCAGGTCATAGAAATAAGCCGAGCTGGCTTCACCCGCCGCTTTCAGGAGCAGATGGGCATAGGAGCCTCTTCCCGCCACCACGAAAGAACTTTTCCCTTTAGCGAGAGGTCCTTCAACAAGCAAACGACTGGATACCAGACCGATGCCGGCGTTAACGTGAAACTCCTGGTTGTTTCCTTCTTTTTGATAAATATCCAGCACAGACGATACACGTCCGCCGAAGTTAGCCGGGATGCCGCCTTTATATAGTTTAAGGTCTTTGATCACATCCGCATTGAAGACCGAAAAGAAGCCGAACACGTGGGAAGTATTAAATACAACGGCTTCGTCCAAAAGTACCAGGTTACCATCTACAGAGCCCCCACGGACGTTAAAGCCGGTCGCGCCTTCCTGCGCATTGGTAACGCCGGGCAACTGAAGGATCGATTTCAAGATATCAACCTCACCTAAAACCGCCGGCATCTTTTTTATCGTGGCGATAGAGAGCTTGTTGGTACTCATTTCAGGTTTGCGAATAGCGGCCGCGGGAGTGTTGGTACTGATCGTTACTTCATCCAGCGTCCTGCTGCTTTCGGTCAAACCAAAGTTCCGTTTTGTGTTTTCGGTCAGGGTTATACTTTCCTCCAGGCGGTTATAGCCAACGTAACTGATGACGATGGTGTACGTTCCCTTAGGCAGCGTTGTGGAATAAAATCCGTAGGAGTTGGTGGTAACACCTACCTTTGCTTCAGGAATGTAAATGCTTACACCAATGAGTGTTTCGGTATTGGACTTGTTTGTAATTGTGCCGCTTAGGGTTACTTTCTCTTGCGAGTAGGCTTGCAGCGCCGAGGCAAAAAAGAGTATAAGCACGGTTAGGATTCTGCTTTTCATTTAAAAAAGTTTAGCGTTAAATGATATAGTTTTCAGCTAAACTATCTTTTTAAAGAACCTGCAATTTTTATATATACCAAACATGCTTCTTTATATATTAAAGCAGCTATTCGATATAGAAAAACAATTGCGACTGAAGGCCCTATTAGTATAACCGGAGTATTAAAATGAGATACCCCTGAACATCGGGTCTTGACACAATGAATTTAAATGTGAAGTTTTGAGAACGTAAGATTGGGAGTAATATTAATATGGCAGAATTTTGGGAGAAAAGTTTTCAGAGCAATCAGGAAATGTGGGGATGGGAACCCGCCGATTCGGTAGCTGAAACTGTGGAATTATTCAAGGGACATGGCTTAACTAAAATCCTGATACCGGGATTCGGTTACGGTAGAAATGCTAAGATGTTTCATGACAATGGATTTACGGTTACAGGAATAGAAATTTCTGAAACGGCAATTGATTTAGCAAAAAGACAGTTTGGCGAAAGCCTTAAAATCCATCATGGCTCTGTCAGCTCAATGCCTTTTGACAACAAATTGTATGATGGAATATTCTGTTATTCTTTAATTCATCTATTAGGGCCGGCAGAGCGCTCAAAGTTGATAGCTGATTGCTATAATCAACTTGAAACCAATGGATATATGGTCTTCGTTTCTATTTCAAAAAACGATTTCAGATATCTCGAAGGTGAAAAAGTAAGCGAAGACACTGTTAAAAAGAGTTATGGTGTCACTTTGTATTTCTACGGTCCGGAATCGATCCAATCTGATTTCGGCAAGTATGGTTTGGTGGAAGCCAGAGAGGTTACCGAGTCTAAAGAAAATCAGGGAAATAAACCTATACAGCGGTTTTGGTATATTGTCTGTAAAAAGTGATCACTAAAATAAATAATGCTTACTAAAATACGTTCGTATAAAAAGCGATAGCTCGTTAAATAAAAAAAGGAATTCGATACCGAATTCCTTTTTCCTTGGCGACTTTGTTAGGCCGCTATATTGTATTCAGATATATTATTTCAGCGCGTAATTAAGGTAGCCGCCATCCACAACAATCTCCGTTCCGGTTATAAAGCTCGCGGCATCAGAAGCGAGGAATAATACCGTTTTAGCCACTTCATCAGGATCACCTAACCGTTGAAGCGCTGTGGCTCCGGCTAAATACACTTGTGCATCAGCAGGTACTACCGTATCCAGGCCGGGCGTAGCTATTGGTCCCGGACTAACAATATTTACGCGGATCTTTCTACCGGCCAGTTCATTCGCGGCAATTTGCGCGATCTTATTTAATGCGCCTTTTGTTGCAGAATAAACAAGAGATCCTGCATTTGCAGCAGTAGCCGCCGTTGAGGATGTGAATAGCACCGCCGCCCCATCTGCCAGGTAAGGAAGTAATTTTTGTAATGTAAAGAAATGCCCCTTAACGTTGGTGTTAAATTGCGCATCAAAATTTTCTTCGGTTACCTGTTCCATTGGCTCAAACATCCCTATCCCGGCGTTAAGGAATAGAACATCCAATTTCTGTCCACCGCCAGCAACTGCCTTTTCAAGAACTGAAATACCTTCAGTTTTTGAAGTGTCTGAAACCACAGAAAATAATTTCGGGCTGTTTATTTGCGCTGCCGCTTTTTGCAGATTCTCCGCTTTTCTTCCGGTTATCCAAACATTTGCCCCTGCTGCTATAAATGCTTTTGCTGTTGCCAGGCCTATGCCTGTAGTGCCACCGGTTATAACCACGTTTTTATTAGTAAAATCCATAATTAAAATTTTTTAGTTAATTTGTAGTCTGTTTTTCGAACTACAAATATATTCAAAAGTAGTTTTAAAAATAAACTGCTTTTTATTTTGACAATATGAAAACAATCGAAAGAAGATCGTCGTGTCCAATCAACTACTCGGTAGAAATCTTCGGTGATAAATGGGTGCTTTTGCTTCTGAGGGATCTTATGTTCAACGGAAAAAATTCCTTCCTGGAGTTTCGCGCATCAGATGAGAAAATATCCTCAGCCGTACTTACAGAAAAGTTGAATTTACTTCTGAATGAGGGAGTTATCTCTAAAATCACCTCCCCCAAAAATGCCTCGAAGTTTATATACTTGTTAACTGATAAGGGTATCGAGATGGTACCGCTGATGGTAGAAATTCTTAGCTGGGGGTCGAGATACAACCCAGACGGAGGGCCTAAATCATTGCTTTATAGTATTAAAAGAAATAAAACAAAAGCAATTACCGAGATACAAGATAAATTGAGGAGCCAGCGGGATTCCCTTACAGAAAACCAAACCACTACTGTTTAAATAAGTCTTACGGCTGTTTGAGTTTAGTTAATGGGCTAACAGGTAAACGCTTAATTTACATTTTTAAAAGCCTGACTATTTATGTTAATAGTCAACTTACTTTAATGCGTCAGTTAAAAAGGCTTAACGATCCATTTTTGGTATATTATTAAAAGGCTTTTGTATAGTAAATTTTTGTATTTCGTACGTATCACTTGCTTTGCCTGAAATTTGACTTATGATCAGACCATTACACGCGAAAAATATGGATACCAATTGGATGCTTCAGTTGGTCATTTCAGATAAATACCGTTTTCAAAGGCATATACTGTTGATAGCATTCTGCATCGTTGTTTTATATTATAGCCCGGCAGACTACGTGGAACCTTACGAGACTTACAACCGCCTGGTTGTATTTTTCCAGATTATCCTGGTTGCATACAGTAATATGTACTTTTTCGTTCCTAAATTCCTGTTCAAAAACAAGTATTTAAGCTATGGTATCTTTGTGCTTGCCGGCATGGTTCTTTCCTTCTACGTTCACGAAGCATTTGCCAATTACTTTCAGCAGGATCTGTTACCAAACGAGGATGACAGCATTAACTTCTTTACCTTTTCTTTCATGACGTTGGTGCTTATTATAGCTTCGGCAGCTATCAAACTATTTCAACAGTGGATAGCTGATGCGCAACTCATCCATGACCTGGAATTGGCCAATACACATAGTGAACTGGAGCAGCTTAAGAACCAGATCAATCCGCATTTTCTTTTCAATATGCTCAACAATGCAAATGTATTGATCGAGGATGATCCCAAAAAAGCTTCGCAGGTTTTGGTGAAGTTGAGTGATTTGCTCCGTTACCAGCTTTATGATAGTTCAAGGGATAAAGTGCTTTTAACCTCCGAGATCCACTTTTTAGAAGACTTTTTAAACCTGGAAAAGGTAAGGCGCGATAATTTCAATTTTTTGATCTCTAAGGAGGGCGAACTCAGTGGTGTCCAGGTACCGCCTTTACTATTTATCTCCTTTGTTGAGAACGCTGTAAAGCATAACAACGATTCCGCGAAATCATCGTATCTGAACTTATATTTCGATGTCCGACAAAACGAGCTTTTTTTCAAATGTGTAAACTCCAAACCGGCGGTAAAAGCGGTCAGTAAATCCGGCGGCCTCGGCCTGGCCAATATCAAAAGGCGTTTAGAACTGCTTTTTCCATCATCACATGCCCTGAAAATAGAAGATTGTCCGGAAAGTTATTGCGTTACCTTATTTTTAAATTTGAACTATGAACTGCATTATAGTAGATGATGAACCATTAGCCAGAAAAGCGATACAGAAGCTGATTTATCAAACAGAAAACCTGGAGGTGGTAGGTTCATTTAACGGGGTTGAGGCAACGAAAGCCTTTCTCGCCACCAATCCCGTGGACCTGATCTTTCTGGATATTCAGATGCCGGGGGTGAACGGGATCGAATTTGCGCGCACCATCCCGAGGGACACCCTGGTGATATTTACAACCGCGTTTCACGAGTTTGCCTCCGAAAGTTATGAAGTTGACGCTATTGACTACCTGATCAAACCCGTAAAACTGGAACGTTTTCAGAAAGCGGTTGAAAAAGCCGGTACCTATTGTAAGTTATTTCATACGGAGCAAACGAAAAGTAACATTGAAACCATTACCACTGATTACATCTTCGTAAAATCGGAGCGCAGAATTTTCAAGGTACATTTTAGCGACATACTGTATATTGAAGGTTTGAAGGACTATGTAATCATCTATTTACTCAACCAAAAGGTGATCACACTTATGAATATCAAAACCATTCATGAATTGCTGCCGAAAAGTTCTTTTGTCAGGGTTAGTAAATCTTACATCATTAACGTAAATAACATTGATTCAGTAGATAATAATACCGTGTACATCAGGGAAAGCGAGATCCCGATAGGCAATATTTACCGGGATTACTTTTTTAATGAGTTTGTGACCCGGAAAATTTTAAGTAAGTGATATTGCTTTTAATTAATGCGTAAGTGAGTTCAACTCACAATTATATCTCAACCTGTTTAATCCTTTAAGGATATAGCTTCTCATTTAAACGAAAACCTGCGGTTGTAAGCATCGTCACCACCTGCATCATTATCTAATAAATACCTTATTTGCGCCACTATATATCCGAAACGCAAAAAGCCCCTCTCATTGCTGAAAGGGGCTTTAGTAAAGGTTGGCACCGACCTACTCTCCCACGTTTTACCGCAGTACCATCGGCTCTGGCGGGCTTAACTTCTCTGTTCGGAATGGGAAGAGGTGGACACCGCCGATATAGGCACCTGAAGATTTTGAGGTGAAAGCCGAAAGGTTAAAAGCGCAAAGCTTTCCTTTCTGTTTTACCTTACTTTTTATTGTTAGCTTTCTGCTGGAGAAAAAGCTTTATGCTTTCGGCTCTCAGCTTTTAGCTGAACAATGACATATTATTGAAAGAAGTTATTGAAAAGGGTGAGAAGACAACAATATAGTTCTGTTGCTTGAGAAAGCTTCGGGCGATTAGTATTACTCGGCTTTGATGTCACCACCTTTACACCTGTAACCTA